>NZ_CP035490.1:4150833-5442500 GCF_004135205.1 Hahella sp. KA22
TTTTGCAAGGCTTACTCTCACATCTTTTGTAACCGGTTCTTTTTACTGACAAAAAAATCGCCCTATGCAGCTCGCGCCCCTTTGAATTCAAGGTTTGTGAGAGGTTGGCCCAGCGATTGCTCAAGCCTTATTGACAGTATGAGTAGTAAACCTTCAAACAGGATATTGATTAGAGGAAATGACCATGAGCGACGTAATTACAGGTATGTTTAAAGTTCCCACTAACGCCAGTGCGGCGATTCATATGTTGGAATACAAAGGAATTAAGTCAGACGACATTTCACTGGTGACGAACAGCACGTACACCAAAGACAGCTTCGCCCTGACTGAGCACAGCAAACTGCCCGAGGGCGTGGCGGTGGGCGCGACCACCGGCGGCGTACTGGCTGCGGTAGCCGGCGGCCTGACCGCAGTGGGCGCGGTCGCTACAGCGGGCGCAGGCCTGTTGGCGGCGGGCCCCTTCGTCGCTGCTCTGGCGGCGGGCGGAGCCGGTGGCGCTGTAGGCGGTCTGATCGGCGGAGCCATCGGCCTGGCGATCCCTGAGCACGAGATCAAATACTACGAAGACGCCATCAAAAAAGGCGCTGTCCTGGTCGGCGTCCGCTACACCAGCGACACCAAGGACATGATCAAAGACGTGTTCAAACAATTTGATGCGGACAAAATAGCCACCGCATAAGCGCACGGCACACAGGCTTTTGGGAATTTCTTGAGGTCTGTGTGCGCTTCTTCTGTTGATTTGCGCATCTTTCGACGTTAAACCTCACTCTAGGGCATAGCAAGCAGGCTCTGACTCGAACCCTTCCCAAAACACCCATAATCTTCCACATTTGACGCATTTCAGGATGCTTCTCATATCCTGATATAAAGTTTCGGAATCTATCTTTCCCATATAAGCATCATAGGCCTCATCGGAAATGGTTAACCATTCCTTTCTCTGGCCTATACATTAACCAACTGATCTTTATAGCAAACTTATTGTAGATTGCGGAGATGCCGGATAATCATATTTTGCGGTTGTTACAGCCCCCGCATTTAAATGCGCGCAAATACAGGCGGGCTTCGCAGTTATTAATATGGCAATGATATTGGCATGTTAATAACTAGGCGCATGGATGCGCCTGCGCGGCGGCTAGCCGCGGGAGACAGAACCTGACCTGTGCAGGCCCTGTCGTTGCAGACAAATAGAAGGAAGCTATTTGACTGCCTGATTAATAAAAAAGCCAGCCCAAATACTGGGCTGGCTAAAAGCTTGCTGAACGCCCTATCCGTCTTCCCTGTCCCAATAACGCAGGGCTCTGGCGCTGGTCAGGAAGCGTTCTATATCCGCTTTTTTAGACAGGCTGAACATGGCCTGGTCGCATTCGCGGCCGTTTAGTAATTGTTCCACGGTCTCTTGCAGATTGCTGGAGTACGCGATGTATTTGCTGTGCCGGTACGCATCTTCGATGAAATGTCTGGCTGCTGGCGTCGTGGTGAACAGACTCCGTTGTTCGTCGCTGACTATCACTACGACGACGTCGTATAAAGCTGAGGGGCCGCCTTCGTAGGTTTCGTCGCCGGTGATGACTTCGCCATCGCTTAATGTCGTTCCCTGGATGGCGGGGGTGATCAAGTCGTAATCCGCGCCCTCTTTTTTAAGCAGACGTTTTAAGTTTTTCAGCAGCTTGTTATCTGCGCCGTTGGACAGAAATACGCCGAACGTGCGCCCAGCCAGGGTCGGCTGTGAGCTTTTATTGATACTCAACGCATCCGAGACAGGTAAGTCCATAATAGGTTTCCTGGCCGCCGGGGCCGGTTTAGGCATGTTACTGATCCCTAATTTGTTGGCGACGTTTTTCGCCAGTCCCCGGTCAATATTAAGCAAGTGTGAGACCATTCTTTCCCGAATGTCGCTACGCTCCACCTTGCTTAATTCAAACACCAGGGCGTCAGCGATATGCGCCTGTTCGGCCTCGGTTTGACTACGGTAAAACTGATTGGCCTGGCTGTAGTGATCACTGAAGGTTTCGCTGCGTTGCCGGACTTTCTCCCCCGTCATCGGTTCAGAATAGCTGACGTAGCCCGTTTCGCTATCCTCGCGCGGCCCGCCCTGCTCGCCGCCCCAGCTATTCGGCTCGTAATTGGCGCGCCCCGCGCGGTTGTGCATGGCCATATGGCCGTCCTGCATGAAGTTGTGCACCGGACATTTAGGCGCATTGATGGGGATGTGCGTGAAGTTGGGGCTACCCAGGCGTTTAAGTTGGGTGTCCAGATAAGAGAAATTGCGCCCCTGCAGCAGCGGATCGTTGCTTTGATCAATGCCGGGGACCAGATTCTGGGTGCAGAAGGCGACCTGTTCCGTTTCCGCAAAGAAGTTATCGACCGCTTTGTTGAGCACCATTCTGCCGACGATTTTCACTGGAACCTGTTCCTCAGGGATCAGTTTGGTGGCGTCCAGCACGTCAAACTCGAATTTTTCCGCGAAGGCGTCGTCAAAGAGCTGAACGCCCAGTTCCCAGGTGGGATAGTCCCCTGACTGAATCGCATTCCACATATCGCGACGATGGTAATCGGGGTCGGCTCCGTTGATGCGCAGCGCCTCGTCCCAGGTCACGGACTGCATGCCCTGCGCCGGCTTCCAGTGAAACTTAACAAAGGTGGATTTGCCTGCGGCGTTAATAAAACGGAAGGTGTGCACGCCAAAGCCTTCCATAAAACGCAGGGATCGGGGAATGGTCCGGTCGGACATGATCCACATCACCATGTGCATGCTTTCCGGGGTCAGGGAAATAAAGTCCCAGAAATTATCATGGGCCGTTTGCGCCTGGGGGAAACCGCGGTCCGGCTCCGCCTTTGCGGCGTGAATCAAATCGGGGAACTTCATGGCGTCCTGTATGAAGAACACTGGAATATTGTTCCCCACCAAATCCCAGTTGCCTTCCTGGGTATAAAACTTCACGGCGAAGCCGCGCACATCGCGGGCCAGATCGGCGGAGCCTTTGTTACCCGCCACCGTGGAGAAGCGTGCGAACACCGGCGTCTTACGCCCTTTGCGTTTGAACAGATCGGCGCAGGTCACGCCATCCAGGGTGTCCAGCGCCTCGAAGTAGCCGTGAGCGCCGAAGCCCCGCGCATGTACAACACGCTCGGGAATACGTTCATGATCAAAATGAAACAGCTTTTCCCGCAATTGCCGGTCTTCCAGCAAGCCTGGTCCGCGGGCGCCGGCGCGCAGAGAGTTTTGGTTGTCTGCAATGGGTGTCCCTTGAGGTGTCTTGAGCACAGGTGCGCTCCGGGATTCTTGATGCGTTTCTCCGCCCTTCCCTACATTTTCTTTGTAACTTTTACTTGTTTTAACGGATGTGGATTTTTTTGTCGCCATGATCAATTTCCTGAAGTCTGTCCCTAAGTACGAGAATCGTATTAAGTACGGGGGTTGCAAGAACTTGGCGGTAACCTGTTGGAATGGTTAAACAAAACCGCCTTTAATTCACCCTGAACAGGGGCAAGAACCGCACCAGGTCAGAAAATGCCTGGGCGAGGAGGGAAATTGGCATGGGAAGTTTGATGAAAAAGCGCCGCTAACGCAGCGGCGCAACAAGTGAGCTTTAATTCAACGCAGGCTCAGACCGGCAGCCCGGCGCTGGCCACCCAGCCAGGGATGGCTGTGTGATCGATGAGTCGTTTCACCTCACGGTTCTTGGTGGCGAAAGCGAACACATCGATGGTATCGCGGCTGACGCAAGCCAATACCGCGCCGGTCTGGTAACTCATCAGTTCGTCCTGCGTCAACATGCCCAGGCTGTCCCATTTATACAGCAGCTTGCCGCCTCTGGCCTTGAAGTATTCAGTGGGGTCCGCCAGCCTGCCGCCGCCCCGATAAGCGTGCACCGCGTGCAGGTATCCAAGCGGTCCGCGGAACAGATAGAACACACAGCCGGAGAAGCTGTCGGAATAGATATAACCAGGGGCTTCCAGGTCAGCGAAGGTCGCCTGGCGATCACGATATTTGATGTTCACCGCATCCGCCCCTTCCGGCCCCGGCACAGACTTCAGAAGCACTTCATTGTCGCCAAACTCCACTTTCGCGTGAGTGAAGTTGTCCATCATGCCGTCCCGTTGCGGGGCCTGAATGATTTGCTTGGACACCAGCTTCTCGTTGGCTGCGTTGTACCAGACCAGCCCGCCGCTGCGGATCACCTGGCCCACTCGTTCTGCATTAACAGTCATGCGTTATTTCCTTGAAAATTAAAACGTTCCACTTGGAGTTACCGCGTCTTGGGAACGACGCCGAGACTTCCGACAGGCGTCAGCGTCGCAAGTTCCCTTACCGCCTCCTGATCGTTCTTTTCCTGTTGCGACGGCAGCCTGTGGTTTCTGCTAAGCTTCGCAAACAAAGTCAAAAGGCGACGGGAACGCTGAATTCGGAAAAGAGCGACGTCGACTCACCGGTTAGCGGCGTTGACCTTCGACGGACCGTCATAGAATCGTCATATAGCTTCAATAGCCTTGTCGTATTTTTGGAATAGACCAGAAGAATCTTTGATGGAAAAGCAGATCGACAACCATTACCGCTACCTGCAACAGCACTTCAGCTATCTGATCCGCCAGCAGGCCCTCCTGCCTGGAGAGAAGCTGCCTTCTGAACGGGATATCGGCGAACGCTTCAATCTCACTCGCATGACGGTACGCCAGGGATTACAGATCCTGGAAGCCGAAGGGTTGATCTATCGCCAGAACCGGCGCGGCTGGTTCGTCTCGCCGCCGGCGGTGGTGTACAACCCGGCGCGGCGGCAGAGTTTTATTGAGTACGTGTCCAGTCAGGGCTTTGAACCCAGCACTGACCTGATCGGCGTCACCGTCAATCCTGCGGACGCGCGTATGGCGGAGCTGATGAAAGTCGACAAAGGCGCGCGCCTGTTGTTCTTGCAACGCCGCCGCTCCATTGACGGGCGCCCCGTGCTGATCGAGCACATCTATATCAACACGGCGCTGCTGCCCGGCATCGAAAAGGAAGACATGTCGCAGTCATTAACCCACCTGCTGCGCAGCAAGTATGGGCAGGCCTATCACAGCATGAACCTGATTTTTAAATCCACTGCGCTGCATGAAGACGCCGCCCGGGAACTAGGCGCAGCGGCGGGTCTGCCCGGCCTCCATATCGAGCGAACCAACTACGACGCCTCCGGTCGGGTATTGGAGTTGGACTACGAATACTGGCGTCATGACGCAGTGACGATCCAGATCGACGTCAACGACTAATCTTCTCGCAACCGCTCGCCACTCAAATACGGTGCATACGCCGGTTAATCACAAAGTTCTTCAAAACGTCACCTTTCTGCAACATTCAGTCGCTACCGTTGCCTCTGGTATAGACCAGAAGCAACCTCCAACCCTCACCAAGGAGACTGAAAATGACGTTGAAGTATCTGTTGAAGCGTGTGAGCGTCCTGGCCGGCGCAGCTCTGTGTTCCCTGGCGGCCCAGGCGGCGACCACTGAATTGACCGTATATACCGCTATCGAAGCGGAAGATTTGAAGAAATACGCGGCGCGCTTCAACGAAGAGCATCCGGACATCAAAATCAACTGGGTGAGGGATTCCACCGGTATCATCACCGCCAAACTGCTGGCGGAAAAAGAAAACCCGCAGGCGGACGTCGTCTGGGGCCTGGCCGCCACCAGCCTGATGCTGCTTAACGACGAAGGCATGCTGCAATCCTACAAGCCCAAAGGCTATGACGCCCTCTCCCCTAAATTCCGCGATAACAATGCGGAGCCTGTATGGACCGGCATGGACGCCTGGATGGCGGCAGTGTGTTTCAACACCGTGGAAGCGGAGAAACTCAATCTGCCCAAGCCTACTTCCTGGAAAGACCTGACCAGGCCGGAATATCAGGGCCATATCATCATGCCTAACCCCAACTCCTCCGGCACAGGCTTCCTGGACGTGAGCAGCTGGCTGCAGATGTTCGGCGAGGAAAGAGGCTGGCAGTACATGAGCGACCTGCACCAGAACATCAGCCGCTACACCCACTCCGGCTCCAAACCCTGTAAAATGGCCGCGGCCGGTGAAACCCCCATCGGCATCTCCTTCGCCTTCCGCGCTGCAAAATCCAAGAAAGACGGCGCGCCGCTGGACATTATCTTCCCCCAGGAAGGCCTGGGCTGGGACATGGAAGCCACCGCTATCGTGAAAGGCTCCAAGAAAATGGACGCCGCCCAAACCCTGGTGGACTGGACCGTCTCCCGCAAAGCCAATGAAACCTACAACGAAGGCTACGCCGTCGTCGCCATGCCCGGCGTCGCCAAACCGGTGCAGTACTTCCCGGAAAACGCCGAAGCCCTGATGATCGACAACAACTTCACCTGGGCCGCCGCCAACCGCGAACGCATCCTGGCGGAATGGCAAAAACGCTTCGACGGCAAGAGCGAAGCCAAGTAATCAGCGCTAACCGCGCTAACAGGACACCCACTTTAAACGCCCCTCGCATTCGTGCTGAGCTTGGGATTAAAAGTGGGTGCCCATTTAACATCGCCGTTCGTCCTGAGCCTGTCGAAGGGCGGCAGACAAACGCGGCCTAAAGTGGGTGTCCCTGTAATGGCCTTGATGATGACTGGACCATAAGAGCGCTTCGACAGGCTCAGCGCGAACGGATGTGATTGGGGTTAAAAGTGGGTGTCCGTTTAACACCGCCGTTCGTCCTGAGCCTGTCGAAGGGCGGCAGACAAACGCGGCCTAAAGTGAGTGTCCCTGTAATGACCTTGATGATGACCGCAAGTTGTCAGGACACCCATAAGAGCGCTTCGACAAGCTCAGCGCGAACGGGTGAGCTTGGGATTAAAAGTGGGTGTCCGTTTAACACCGCCGTTCGTCCTGAGCTTGTCGAAGGGCGGCCGACAAACCCGGCCTAAAGTGGGTGTCCCTGTAATGACCTTTATGATGACTGGAAGCTATTAGGACACCCATAAGAGCGCTTCGACAGGCTCAGCGCGAACGGGTGTGTTTGAGGGTTAAAAGCGGGTGTCCGTTTAACACCGCCGTTCGTCCTGAGCCTGTCGAAGGGCGGCAAACAAACGCGGCCTAAAGTGGGTGTCCCTGTAATGACCTTGATGATGACCGGAAATTAGCAGGACACCCATAAGAGCGCTTCGACAAGCTCAGCGCGAACGGGTGGGTTTGGGATTGAGTTTTTAGGGATAAGCAGTTGTTTCGAGGGTGTGTTCTTAACCGGACATCCAATTTAAAAGCTCACCTCGTTCGCGCTGAATTTAGGATTAAAAGCGGGGGTTTATTTAACACCACCGTTCGTCCTGAGCCTGTCGAAGGGCGGCAGACAAACGCGGCCTAAAGTGGGTGTCCATGTAATGACCTTGATGATGACCAGAAGTAATAAGGACACCCATAAGAGCGCTTCGACAAGCTCAGCGCGAACGGGTGTGTTTGAGGGTTAAAAGTGGGTGTCCCTGTAATGACCTTGATGATGACCGGAAGTAATCAGGCCCCCCATAAGAGTGCTTCGACAAGCTCAGCGCGAACGGGCGAGTTTGGGATTAAAAGTGGGTGTCCAGTTAGTTTCAGCGGACGCCGGTTAAATTTTGATAGACAGAACAAGAGTAATTAAAGATGTCCAAGTCCCCCGCACCTTATCTGCAGTTGACCGATATCGATCAATACTTCGGTAATTTCCAGGCGCTGAGATCCGTTTCGCTGTCCGTGAATGAAGGTGAGTTCATCTGCTTTCTGGGACCTTCGGGCTGCGGTAAGACCAGTTTGCTGCGCATTATCGCTGGACTGGATGTCCTCAGTGCGGGTCAAGTGACGCAGGGCGGGCGGGACATCACTCATGCGCCGGTGAAAGCGCGGGATTTCGGCATCGTGTTTCAATCCTATGCCCTGTTTCCCAATTTATCTGTGGCGGATAACGTCGGTTATGGCCTGAAGTCTCAGGGCGTGAAAGCGGATGAGCGACGTCAGCGGGTGCGTGAGCTGCTCAGCGTAGTAGGCCTGGACGGCAGTGAAGATAAGTACCCTTCGCAACTGTCCGGCGGACAACAACAACGGGTCGCCCTCGCGCGGGCGTTGGCCACTTCCCCGGGTTTATTGCTGCTTGATGAGCCCCTGTCTGCCCTGGACGCCCGTGTGCGTGCGCATTTGCGACAGGAGATCAAACAACTGCAGGCGCGGCTCGGCGTGACCACCATTATGGTCACCCATGATCAGGAGGAAGCGTTGACCATGGCGGACCGGATTGTGGTGATGAACCACGGCCGCATTGAACAGATCGGCTCCCCTCAGGATATCTATACCCATCCCCGCACGCCCTTTGTGGCGGAATTCGTGGGAGAGATGAATTTTCTACCAGGGCGCGTCGGCCCGAATCATTCACTACAGACGGGACCGGTGACGTTGCAGTGCGCCCGCGCTGCGGATATGTCGGAGTCCGCGCCGGTAAAAATCGCCGTGCGTCCCGAGGATATCCGTCTGCGTCTGAACGGCGATCGCCATAATGTACTGAGCGGCAGCGTGCTGGACATCCAGTTTCTTGGCTCCCGCGTGCGCTCGCGCCTCGCCCTGGACAGCCAGAACGCCGTATTGGTGGCGGATATTTCCATGAATGAGATGGCGGAGCTGGGATTGCGTCAGGGGCAGTCCGTGGAATTTCAACTGCCTCGTGATCGTCTGCGATTGTTTGCGGAGGCGTCATGAGTAGAGCGACCATGACCCTGCCAGCCCGCCCCAGCGTCATCCCGCTATCCATCACTCTACGTCGTAGCCGCGACGAATGGGCGCTTGGCGGCGCCATGCTGATAGGTTTGCTGGCGTTATTGACGGCAGTCGCCGCGCCTTTGTACGCGTTGCTGTCCAAAAGTCTGCAAAACCGGGCGGGAGATTTTGTCGGCCTGGAAAATTTCATCGCCTACGCGAATACTCCCTCGCTGGTGGCGTCTATCGGCAACTCGCTGACGATCGCTTTACTGAGCACTGTCATCGTGATCACCCTGGCGTTCCTGGCCGCCTATTCGCTGACTCGCACCCGCTTGCCCGGCAAAGGCGCGTTCCGTATGGCGCTGGCGGCGCCGATTCTGGCGCCTTCGTTATTGCCTGCCATCAGTCTGGTGTATCTGTTCGGCAACCAAGGAGTCATCAAAACATGGCTGTTGGGAGAAAGCATCTATGGTCCGATCGGCATTGTTATTGGCTCCTGTTTCTGGACCTTTCCCCATGCCCTGATGATCCTGGTGACGGCGCTGTCCAATACCGACGGACGCCTGTACGAGTCCGCTTCCGCGCTAGGTGCGTCGCCCCTTCGCACGTTTTTTACCGTCACCCTGCCCGGCGCCAAATACGGCCTGATTAGCGCCGCCTTCGTGGTGTTCACTTTGGTCATCACGGACTTCGGGGTGCCTAAGGTCATTGGCGGCCAATACAACATGCTCGCCACGGACATCTACAAGCAGGTGATCGGTCAGCAGAATTTTCAGATGGGTGCGGTGGTGAGTGTGATTTTGCTTCTGCCTGCGATCCTGACTTTTCTGGCGGACCGTTGGGCGCAGCGACGCCAATCCGCAGCGTTGACCTCAAAGGCGGCGCCCTGGACGCCGCCCCGTCGCCCCCTAGCGGATAAGGGCTGCACGCTTTTCATGCTGCTGCTGACGGCGACGATCCTGGGAGTCATCACTATGGCGATCTACGCCTCACTGGTGACGTTCTGGCCCTACAACCTGAGTCTGTCGTTGAAGAACTATCAGTTCGACCTGATGGACGGAGGCGGTTGGGAGGCTTACTGGAACTCCTTACGAATGGCGACCTATACCGCATTTTTCGGCGCTATTTTTATCTTTTTCAATGCTTATCTGGTGGAGAAGCTGCAAGGTTTCCGCCCCTTGCGCGCCCTGTTCCACTTTATCGCCATCCTGCCGCTGGCGGTGCCCGGCATGGCGCTGGGGCTGGCGTACATCTTTTTCTTCAACGCGCCGTCCAACCCACTGAACGGCCTGTACGCCACCATGGCGATCCTGGTGATCTGCACCATCGCGCACTTTTACACGGTCTGTCATCTCACCGCGGTGACCGCCTTGAAGCAAATCGATCCAGAGTTCGAGGCCGTGTCCGCCTCGTTGAAAGCGCCGCAATGGTTAACGTTCTGGCGCGTGTCCTTGCCGGTGTGTCTGCCTGCGGTATTGGAGATTGGCGGCTATCTATTCGTCAACGCCATGACCACCGTGTCCGCCGTCATCTTTCTGTATTCCCACAACACCATGCTGGCGTCCGTGTCCGTACTGAACATGGACGACGCCGGGGACATCGCCCCCGCTGCGGCGATGGCGGTCATGATCATGCTGACCTGTCTGGTCGCCAAGCTTCTGCAATGGCTGTTGGGCGGCCTGTTACTGCGACGCACCCAGAAATGGCGCTGCGCCTGAAGACCGCGATGGCGTCCCCAGGATTTTCTCTTTCGTTTTTTGAGGGCTCATTTATGAACCAACCCAATTATTATCTGCTCACCCCCGGCCCGATCACCACTTCCCGCACGGTAAAAGAAGCCATGCTGACGGACTGGGGCTCCTGGGATCAGGACTTTAATCAGGTCACCCAGACGGTGCGGGATAAGTTGCTGGCCGTCGCCAATGCCCAGGACACCCATGTTTGCGTACCTTTGCAGGGCAGCGGCACTTTCGCCGTGGAAGCGACCCTGGGAACCCTGCTTGGTCCGCAGGATAAGCTACTGGTGCTGATGAACGGCGCCTATGGACAACGCATCGCCAAAATCTGCGACTACCTCAAGCGCCCCTACGTCTGCATCGACACCGGCGACTACCTGCCTCCCGACCCGAACGCCGTGGCGGAATTGCTGCGTCAGGACGCCAGCATCACCGCTGTGGCGGTGGTGCATTGCGAGACCAGCTCGGGGATTTTGAATCCCGTTGAAGCCATCGCAGAAGTGGTCAACGCCGCCGGGCGCAAGTTGATTATCGACTCTATGAGCGCCTTTGGCGCCCTGCCCGCAGACGCAAAGCGACTGGGCTACGCTGCATTGATCTCCTCCGCCAACAAGTGCTTCGAAGGAGTTCCCGGCTTTGGCTTCGCGTTGATTCGCCAGGACTTGCTGGAGCTGGCCAAAGGCAACGCTCACTCGCTGAGCATGGATCTGCATGACCAGTGGGCTTATATGGAAAAAACAGGACAATGGCGCTATACCCCGCCAACCCATACGGTAGCGGCGTTCGCCCAGGCGCTGCGGGAATATGAGGAAGAAGGCGACGCCCCCGGACGTCTGGCCCGCTATACCCGTAATCGCGACCAACTCGTCGCCGGTATGCGTCAATTGGGTTTCCGTACACTGCTGGAAGAACGCTGGCTATCGCCGATCATCGTCACCTTTTTATCCCCTGACGATCCCAGCTTTGATTTCAAACGCTTCTATCAAGAACTGAAGCAGCGCGGCTTCGTGATCTATCCGGGCAAACTGACCCAGACCGAAAGCTTCCGCATCGGCTGCATCGGCAAAATCGACACGCCGGAAGTGGCGCGTCTGCTGCAAGCCGTCAAAGACACCCTTATCGCTATGGAGATTTCTCTGTCATGAGTTACGCCTATCAACGTTTTTACCGCGGCCCCATTGAAGCCGTCATTTTCGACTGGGCCGGCACCACCTACGATTTCGGCTCGATGGCGCCGATTCGCGCCTTTCAGAATCTGTTCGCCGAGCAAGAGATTCCCATCACTCTGGCGGAAGCCCGCGAGCCGATGGGGACGGAGAAACGCGAACACATCACGCGAATCCTGACCATGCCGCGAGTGCGCGAAGCCTGGAGAGAGAAATATGGCGCGCTGGCGAGCGAGGCGGACATTGATCGCCTGTATCACGCCTTCGTGCCGATGCAGATCGAGGCCATTCGCGAATGCGCCCGCCCTATCCCCGGCCTGCTGGAAACAGTCGCCTGGCTGGAGCGACGCAATATCAAAATCGGCGCGAATACCGGCTATAACCGCGACATGCTGGACGTTCTGGCGGATATCGCCGCCGCCCAGGGCTATCGTCCCGCCAGCAATGTGTGCGCAACGGACGTGCCCAAAGGGCGCCCTTATCCTCACATGAGTCTGAAGAACGCGCTGGAGCTGGGCGTTGGCGACGTGCGCGCCTGCATCAAAGTGGACGACACCCTGCCCGGCATCGAAGAAGGCCTGGCCGCAGGCATGTGGACCGTCGGCGTCACCACCTCCGGCAATGAAGTCGGCCTGAGCCAGGAAGACTGGACCGCATTGGACAGCGCCAGCAAAACCGTCTTACGAGAGCAGGCGCAAGAGCGTTTTCGGCGCGGCGGAGCCCACGTCATCATCGGCAGCGTGGCGGATCTGCCCGCGGCGGTAGAGTATATTGAGCGCTGGCTGGCGCAAGGCCACGGCCCGGACACCACCGGTCTGGCCGGCGTCACCTTAACCGCGGCGGGAGTTTCCCTCAGGTGACATGGACGGCTTTGGTTTTGGTGCTGATTTCCGCTGTCGCCCATGCGGGCTGGAACTTCTACGGTAAGAAGTCCAGCCCCACCATCGCCTTTTTCTTTCTGGTGACCTTGTTCGGTTTTCTGCTGTTCGCGCCAATTCTGTTCGCGCAGACACAACTGATCGCCGCCTTTGACGCCAGAATTCTGCTGCTGTTGCTGGCGACTGGCTTGTTCCAGGCCGTGTATTTGAGCGCCCTGGCGGCGGCTTATCAGGCCGGGGATATGTCCATTGCTTACCCCATTGCGCGTTCATCGCCGCTGATCATCGTCTGCCTGACCACCTTCGCTCTCGGCCAACGCGACAGCATCAGCGTGCAAGCGATGATCGGCGTGGCGTTGATTGTGGGTGGGTGTCTGTTTATCCCTATGACCCGTTTCAGCGACCTGCGCTGGTCCAACTACGGCAACCGCACCACCGCCTTCGCCCTGCTGGCGGCTGTGGCCACCGCCGGATATTCCATCGTCGACGACGCCGCCACCAGTCAGATGCGCGGACTACTCGATCCTGTCAGTGGACGCCCCTGGGCGGACCCGCTCCAGGTGTCTCTGGTCTACGTCACCTTGCAGTGCCTGAGCGCTGCGCTATGGATGTCCTTGTTAATCGCTTTAGTCAGCAAGGAGCAAGAGCGCCTGCAACCGTTACTGCGTCACTCTTTGGTGCGATGCATAGGAACCGCCGCCTTTATGACCGGCGCTTATGCGTTGGTGATTCTGGCCATGGCGTTCGCCAGTAACGTCAGTTACGTGGTTGCGTTTCGTCAGGTCAGCATTCCCTTGGGCGTGCTAATGGCGGTGGTGGGGTTCAAGGAGAAACTGTATCCCCCCAAGGTTGCGGGCGTCTTCACCACCGTATGCGGGCTGGTCGCCGTGGCGCTTGGGTAAGGTCTGTTAACGTGATTGATGAAAGAAGATGAGTACCACAAATCGACATTTTGACGTCATTGTCATCGGCGCCGGCATCCTCGGATGCGCCAGCGCCGACTATTTAAGCGCGCAAGGACAGAAAGTCCTGTTGCTGGATCGACGCGCGCCCGCCAGCGCCACCACCAGCCAGGCCGCCGCCTTGTTGGGACGCGCCCGCGGCGACGCCACCGGGCTGGAGATGGTCGACGAAACCTGGCGTGCGATTGAACGCCTGCAAACCAACTTGAAGGAAGACCTGGATCTGCGCGCCTGCGGCAGTCTGCACGCAGGCGTCAGCGCCGCCGCCAGCGCCAAAATCCACACGCTGGCGGACGAAACGAGCAAACGGCGCCGCTCCGTCCGTTATCTGGACACCCATGATTTGCAGACGCGCCTCCCCTGGTTACAAGCGCCCAAGGACGTTGTGGCTGTCTTCGTCGCCGAAGACGGCTATATCGACCCCTATCAACTGGCCAGCGCGTACTTGCGTCATGCTCGTCGCTGCGGCGCCAGGTTACAGCTCAATGCCGAGGTCGCGGAAATTCTGACGGACAGTCAAGGCGTCTGCGGCGTAAGGTGCGCTGATGGCGTCAGCTATTATTCTCGACAGCTTGTGCTGACGGGCGGTCCCTGGAGCGCGCTGCTATTGCGCCCTTTAGGACTGGCGCCCGCCATGGCGCCGGTGCGCAGTCAATATTGGATCTCCGCCCCGGACGCACGCATCCAGCCGGATACGCCGGTCCTGGTGCTGCCGGACGCCAACGCCTATGCACGCCCGGAAGTTGGTGGACTGTTATTCGGACTGCGCGACCGCCAGCGTGTGCATTGTTCGCCCGAGCTGCTACCGGAGGACATCCATCGCTTCAGTTTTGATCAGGACAGCAATGGCCTCGCGTCGCTGGAAGACGGTTACGCGGGTCTTCAGCGTTGGCTGCCCATGTTGGACGAATTAAGGATCGCCGCCTATGTCAGCGGCGTATCCAGCTACACCCCGGACGGACATTTTCTGATCGGCTCCTTGGGAATCCCCGGTTTGTGGCTGGCGTCCGGATGCTGCGGCGGCGGTGTCGGGGCGTCTGGCGGTTTTGGACGTCTGATCGCCGAACTTATCAGTGGCGCCAAGCCCTTCACCAACGCCAGCCTGTATGACCCTAATCGTTTTGACGCCCACGACGTCAATCCATTCGATCCCGCCTTTCGACTGCGCTGCGCTCTAGCGCGTGAAGGCAAAGTATCAGGCTAATATTTGCTTTTTTTATGACTCACGATTTTAGGTTTTTCTATGCCCTTAGCGCTTTTTGATCTCGATAACACCCTGCTCGCCGGCGACAGCGCGCAAGCTTTTTCCGAATTTCTCGCCGCCCGGGACGACATCGCCACGCCGCCCAATTTCCTGGAGCGCAACCAAGCCTTTATGGATGACTACGAAGCCGGGGCCCTGGATTTCAACGCCTACATGTCCTACACCCTGGCGCCCGTGGTGGGACTGCCGCCTGCGCAGCTGCAAGCGCTGATCCACGCTTATCTGGACACCCACATTAACGCCATGATTCCCTCACGCGCCCGCGCTCTACTGGAAGAGCACCACCGCGCCGGCGACCCGGTCGTCATCGTTTCCGCCACCGGCGCGCACTTGGTGGAACCAATCGCCGCTCGCCTTGGCGTAGCCCATGTGCTGGCGGTGGACATTGAGACTCGGGACGGCGTCATCACTGGCGCCCTTATCGGGACACCCACTTTTAGAGAAGGCAAAGTCATCCGGGTGCAGGCATGGGCGGCCCAGCATGGCTGGGATTATCACAGCGCGGCCTTTTACAGCGACTCCCATAATGACCTGCCGCTGCTGGAGGCTGTCCGTCGCCCGGTGGCGGTTGATCCTGACCCCGTCCTGCGACGTATCGCCGCCGAGCGGAATTGGGAAATCCTATCGCTAAGAGATGAAAAGGCGCATTCATGATAAGCCATCAATTTCTGACTGAACTGGAGCGCCTGTTCAGCCTTTATGGAAACAGAAGCTACGGCGAGCACTGCACGCAGTACGAACACATGGCGCAATGCGGCTGGTGTGCGCAGCGGCAAGGCGGCTCAAAAGCGCTCATCGGAGCTGCGTTTCTACACGACATCGGACACCTGCTGGCGGAAGATCGCAACCTGCCCGGCCGGGATCAATGGGGCTATGTCCATCACGATAGTCTTGCTGAGTCCTGGCTACGGGAACACGGACTGCCAGAAAACCTGATCAGGCCTATCGGCATGCATGTGCAGGCGAAGCGTTATCTGGTGGCGACCCGACCTGAGTACGCCAAAGGACTATCCGTCGCCAGCCAGGCCACCCTGTTGCAACAGGGCGGCCCGTTCACCGAAGAACAATGCCGCGAGTTTGAAGCTGACCCCGCCTTTCACGACGCCATTCGCCTGCGGGAGCTGGATGAGCTAGGCAAGGCGGAAGAGTTTGAATTGCCGCCGCTGCAAGAGTGGGTGTCCTGGTTAGAGCGGCATTTTAGTCACCAGACTCAATGAACCATATCTGACAATTTAAATCATTTATATTCAATAGATTAACAACATAACTTAAACCTATTTATAATAATAAATAAGACCCCTTTTTCTGGCTAATCGCTGGTATGCCTCGACTAGTCACCGCCACTTTAAGATGGGTGTCCTGATAAGCAGGTTGAGGCCCGCCACCGTTCAATTCTTGAACACGTCATCCTCGAGCAGTCTGCAGATCTTGCCCGATTGGACATTGAAATTGACGTAGCCAATGGACTCCAGCGGCATTTTGATCCACCAGGCACAAAGGTGGCGGCGTAAGCGTGGGTGGAGATGATGGTTGTGTCCCCCAGGGTCAGGCCGTGTATAGCTCCTTCATAGGTATCTCATATATATCAGTGAGTTAGAAGAAAAAGTGAAAATCAGACTACGATAGTCCCTTGCTAGATAGAAGCGCTTAAATATGGAAAAGTAAGGATGATCGTTGTTAACCGTCTTTCTGAGACCAAGATCTGTTTATCTAATTCATGGAGATCCAGGGGATTGTGTATTAGCCATGGGATTGAACCGTGCAATCAGACCTTCTTCCCGCATCGCCCTCAACGTCGCCTCCAGAGCGGGGGCCAGATCCTGGTTGCGCTTGTGTACATACAAATAGGTCGAGACGCTTTCCAACACGCCAGCTTTGTTAATGCTGGCGTGAGAAAACTCCTCCGCGTGCAACAGCGGATCGACCACAAAGTCGAGGTCGATGTACAGATCCGCCCGCCCCGCCTGCAGACGCCGCAAGCCCAGGTTGGCGTTGGCGACAAATTCCACCGGGCCCAGTTGCTTGATTTTAGGAAGCTCCTCCTCACAGCTCCCAACGCCTAAGCGACAATCCACCCGTAAATCCTGTCCGGCCAGGCTACTCCAGCCGTTCACCCGCAAACCGGGAGACAGCGCATAGGCGGTAAAGCTCACCTCCCACAAAGGCGCGTTAATTCTTATCAGGTTCGGGTGCGCCGCCTCATACCCCGCCACGCGGCTGGGCAAACCATCCACCAGGCCAGAGTTAGCCAGCGCGCCACAGCGCTTGGAGGGGAAGGTTTTCATTTCAAACTCCAAGTTGAGACGGCGAAATACTTCGGTATAGAAGAGCTTGTACTGGCGACCCTGTTCGGTTTCCGCCACTTGAGAAGACACCACCAATACCATTTTGCGAGCGGCGTAGGTGGGCGTTGCACTGAGAGCGATAACGCAACCCAGCAACAACAAGCGCATCGCCAATAGACAGGATACGTGGCTTCCAGATAGGAGCATGAGACAGAACGGCATAAAGCGGCGGACAGACATACTTCAAGCATAGTTGGAAAACGCCAGGACGCTATGCTAATGCGAGCCTCAAGCTATATCCCGCTGGAAACGGGCCATGGGAAAGCGTGAGCCAGGGCATTGCGTCGACTCTCCGGGAGTCATGCCATGGCCGGAGACATTCGCGGCGGGAATATCGTAGCGGGTCATCAATGCACGGGTCAGCCTGACTAAAGCCTGGTACTGAGACTCAGGCACATCGCGTTTTTCAAAATCGCCAATCAGGCATACGCCAATACCGAGAAAGTTACGCGTCAGATTATGCAGCGTCAGATGCCCGCCCCAGAGGTCATACTCCTGCCGCCAGTCGCTGGCCACCTCTCCCATAGCGAGCCCATGGCCGTTGCCGATGACATAGTGATAGGGAATCGCATGAATGGGATCGTTGGGCTGGCGTTCTCGATGCACCCGTTGCAGCAACGCCAGATCTCCAGAGGCGCCGCCGCTGTGATGAATGACGATATAGCGCCAGCGACGCGGCCAACTCCAGACTCCCAGCCCCGCCGCCGCAAGCAGCGACGAGGCGAGAATAAACTTGCGGCGGTTCATAAGGTTCGTGGCGGCCTCGTTCTTCTCGGCGTCCCAGGCGCCCGCGATTTATACATCGGTTTACTAAAACGCGCTTACCAGGACACCCACATTAGTCAAAGCGTTCAGTACTACCTTCTCCTTTATCGCCGCGCAAGTTAAACGTCATTAAGCCGTCCGTTCTGCGTGCTGCCGTAGCGGTTCAGGCTGCACTCAAGTTTCGGCTTTCCGCCGGAGCCTCAAAGACGTGGTAAGCCTCGGGCCCAAAGGGATCAAGCGCCGTATCAAGGTGGCAGTAGTTCTCCGGCACCGGCTCGCCTGACATCACCACGTAAAACAGCCGGGGTTGAGAGGGTATTTCCACCGCCAAGGGCTCCTCAACCCAGATAAACACAGCTTTCTCCGTCACCAGATATTCGGAGCGAACAATCCGGCTGCCTTCTCGCAGCATGATACGATTGGCGGTTTGCGGTCCTTCAAGACGATATTTGTGGATAGCTTTCATCATAGCGTTTACCTGTTGCTTGCTTCAGTCTCAGTCTGGCAAAGCCAACAGATCGAGAAAAGCAGTTTTAAACGTCGTTTTGATACGGTTTTTTCGATCTTAATGCCTTCTTTTGATGCTCAAGACGCTGAACGGCGCAGACAAATCGCCTCCACCGCCGGGTTACCGGAGCGAGCGCTGCGCGTGACGGCGTACAGCCGCTCAGTCACCGCTTCAATGCTGCCTACCAGCTCCACTTGGTACTGCCGCAATACTTCCTCACAGATGACGGTTGGAGCGGCGAATACACCCAGACCGCGAGCGCCGAACACTTTGACCAATGCGCTATCGTCAATTTCCGCTTTGATGACCGGCTTGACGCCATGATCGCCCAGCCAGCGCATCAATTGCTGAAAATACGGCGACTCCAGAGTTGTCGCTAATAATGGCTGTCCATCCAAGCTGAGAGGAAAGTTTTTGCGTAAAGTACGCGCCAGATCGGGCTTGGCGAACAGGCTGATGCTGGAGCTTTCCAGCTCGCGCCAGTGGGTCTGGCTGTCTCGATGAAGGGGCGGCAAGCGATCCGCCAGCACGATATCCAGACGATAACTCAGCAGCTCCTGCACTAAGTGCTCGACAGTCCCCGAGCGACACGAGAGCTTGACCTCCCGATCCAGATGCAGGGCCGGCTCCAACATGCGGTAAGCGAACAGTTTATGGATCGAAGCGGAAATCCCCACCG
Source organism: Hahella sp. KA22 (assembly GCF_004135205.1). Taxonomy (NCBI): domain Bacteria; kingdom Pseudomonadati; phylum Pseudomonadota; class Gammaproteobacteria; order Oceanospirillales; family Hahellaceae; genus Hahella; species Hahella sp. KA22. The sequence continues at coordinate 4,169,827 of NZ_CP035490.1, forward strand.
CCAGACTGATGGAGCGCCCACTGGTCACCAGCAACGCAACCTGTTGCAGCTCGCCGGCCACCCGGAACATATCGTCCGCGTAACTGAGCACCAGCCGGCCAAGCTGGGTCAACGTCATACGCCGTCCCTTGCGATTGAACAACAAACCGCCCAGCGACTCCTCAAGGGAGGATAATTGTCCGCTGAGCGTCTGCGGCGCCAGATTGAGTTCCTTACTGGCGGCGACCAGCGAGCCCTCCCGCGCGATCACCCAGAAATAGTAAAGATGTTTAAAGTTCAGCGATTTCAGCATTAATGCGGCTCTCCCTACCTGTCTGCTACCTCTCTGTTTAGCAGAAGCAAGGGGGTTGTTGAAACCTGAAGAGCATTAAAACGCCCGCCTGTTGAAGCAGTGATGTTTTCGTGCACGAAAGGTGGGTGTCCATTTAATGATTTTGACGATGACTGGAAGTTATTAACATGGCAATGATATTGGCATGTTAATCATCAGGCGCATGGACGCGCCTGCGCGGCGTTAAGCCGCGGGAGACAGGGCCTGACATGTGCAGGCCCTGTCGTTGCAGACAAATAGAAGGAAGCTATTTGTCTGCCTGATTAATAGTAGGACACCCAGTAAGAGCGCTTCGACAAGCTCAGCGCGAACGGGTGGATTTGGGATTGAATTTTTAGGGATAGACAATTGCTGGCTTGGCGGCAAGCCTTGGGAAACCGGATCGGACAGGGTCTACGGTGGGTGTCTTGCTAACATTGCACTATTAGCGTTGAGACCGTAACCCCTTCAAAATCCTGGGGTTCAGTCACACTCAAAATGTGGGTGTCCTGTTAAGAACACCATGGCTGAGCCCCCGCAAACATGGGGGCCCATCGCACCTTAACGGTGGGTGTCCTGCTAGCGCTATTCGTGTAAAAAGTGGGTGTCCTGTTAACGTGATGGCTAGAAGCTGACCGCCGCTTCCAGGGCGATTTCCACCATGTCGTTGAAGCTGGTGCGTCTTTCTTCCGGGCTCAGTCTTTCACCGCTTAACAGATGATCGCTGACGGTGCAAAGCGCCAGGGCTTTGCCGCCACATGCGGCGGCCACGCCGTAGAGTCCGGCGGCTTCCATCTCCACCGCCTTGACGCCATGTGCGGATAGGTGTTCTGTTAAGCCGGGATCGGCGGCGTAGAACAGGTCTGTGGTGAACAAAGCGCCAACATGGTATCGCGTCTCCCGACGACGGGCGGCGTTGACCACTGGCTCCAGCAAATCATAGTCGGCAATGGCGGCGAAATCGTAATGATTGAGACGCACTCGGTTCACCAAAGAGTCCGTTCCTGCCCCCATTCCGATAACGATGTCGCGCACTTTCACTTCATCGCGAATAGAACCGCAGGAGCCGACGCGAACGATATTTTTCACATTGAACTGGGTATATAGCTCATGGGCGTAGATGGAGATGGAGGGCACGCCCATGCCTGATCCCATAACCGAAAGCCTGCGTCCACGGTATTCGCCAGTGTATCCGAGCATACCGCGCACATCATTCACCAACACGGGTTTCGCCAGATAAGTCTCCGCGATGTGTTTGGCTCGGAGCGGATCGCCCGGCATCAAAACGGTATCTGCAAAGTCACCGGGATTAGCGGCGATATGAGGAGTGGCCATAATCGTCTTCCTTATGTGATGAGGTGAAACAGATGGGCGCGCATCCCGGCGCCCTGGGATAATTTAATGGGCTGCTGGAGCGAGAAAGGATTCGCCGAAGTCCAGTCGGCCAAGATGAAAGTATTCCGCCAGCGTCTGACCGATGTCGGCGAACGTCTTTCTGGCGCCGATAAAGCCATGTGGCGCACGCTTGCCGTACATCAGGATGGGAATATGCTCCCGTGTATGATCGCTGCCGGGCCAGGTAGGATCGCAGCCGTGGTCCGCCGTCAGAATCAGCAGGTCGTCATTCCTCATGGAGCCCATAATGTCCGGCAACATGGAGTCAAAATTTTCCAGCGCCTTCGCATAGCCGGTGACGTCGCGACGGTGGCCGTAAAGCATGTCGAAGTCCACCAGATTGGTGAAAATCATCGTGCCTTGCTCATTTGTCGCGCCGTCGCTCTCGTTCATTGCTGTCAGCGTCGCTTCCACCAGCGCACATAGACCGTCCGCCTTGACCGAACGACTGACGCCTTTGCCAGCATAGATATCGGAGATTTTGCCAATGGCGATCACCTGCCCTCCGGCAAGATTCAGCTTATCCAGCAGCGTTGGTTTATGAGGCGGCGTGGCGAAATCACGGCGAGCGCCGGTGCGACGAAAGTCTTCCGGCGATGCGCCCACAAAAGGACGCGCGATGACGCGGGCGATGTTATAGGGGTCGATATGTTTGCGGGTGATTTGGCACAGCTCATACAAACGCTGCAAGCCAAAGGATTCTTCGTGGCAGGCGATCTGAACAACACTATCCGCGCTGGTGTAGAAAATCGGCTTGCCCGTCGCCATATGCTCCATGCCCAGATCCACAATAATCTGGGTGCCGGAGGCATGAACATTGCCCAGCACGCCAGGCAGCCCGGCTTCTTCAACAATGGCGTCGAGCAACTCCAGCGGGAAGCTTTGCTGCTTATCGGTGAAATAGCCCCAATCGAACAGCACGGGAACGCCGGCGATTTCCCAATGCCCGGAAGGCGTGTCTTTGCCGGAGCTTAGCTCTTCCGCAAAGCCATAAGCACCCATAATGGCTGGCGTCGACTCTAACCCTGGCGCCGCAACGCCGCAACTGGCTTCTCCCGCCTTGCCCAGGCCTAACCGATTCATGTTGGGAAGCCGCAGTGGCCCTGCTCTGCCTTGGCTATCGCAAGCGCCGGCGGCGCAGGCTTCGGCGATATGCAATAAGGTGTTGGCGCCGGTGTCGCCGAAACGCGCCGCATCGGCCGTGGCGCCAATGCCAAAGCTGTCCAGTACGATCAAAATTGCCCTGCTCACACTCTCTCCTTAAAAGTAACTTCTGTCTCCATGACGGTTCGTTGTTATTAACATGGCAATGATATTGGCATGTTAATCACCAGGCGCATGGACGCGCCTGCGCGGCGACAAGCCGCGGGAGACAGGGCCTGACCTGTGCAGGCCCTGTCGTTGCAGACAAATAGAAGGAAGCTATTTGTCTGCCGGATTAATATTGTGTTATCGGCGCTCGTTGGCGCGATCTGCGTCTTGCAGTGTAGATCAGTATTCCAATGTGGCGTGGTCGGAACCGTGTCCCAACAACACCAGCAGATTATGCAACAAGCTGCTGGCGCCAAAGCGGAAGTTGTCTGGAGACACCCAGTCGTCACCCATGATATTCATCGCCAGACTGAGGTAGAGCCGCGCCTGCTCCGGCGTGCCGACTCCGCCAGCGGCTTTAAACCCGACCGGCGCACGGGACTCGCGTATGCAGTTGAGCATGACTTCCGCCGCATCCAGCGTCGCATTGACCTTCACTTTTCCGGTGGATGTCTTCAGAAAATCCGCGCCGGCGGCGATCGCCAATTCACTGGCGCGTCGCACATTGTCCGGAGTCATCAATTCGCCGGACTCAATGATGACCTTTAATGGGACCGCCTCGCCGCAAGCGGCTTTCACCGCGGCCACTAATTTGCGCCCCGTGTTTTCATCTCCCGCCAGCAAGGCTTTATAGGGAAACACAAGGTCGATCTCATCCGCCCCAGCGCGGATCGCTTCGGTGGTTTCCACAATCACCGCGTCGGCTGGCGATTCGCCGTGAGGGAAGTTCACCACAGTCGCCACTTTCACAGGCGAGTCGCTCAAATTTTGCTTCGCCAGCGCGACAAAACGGGGATATACGCACACTGCCGCCACCCAGCCTTCCGGGGTGCGCGCTTTCTGGCAAAGGGCGGTGATGCTGGCGTCCGTGTCCGCTTTATTCAGCGAAGTCAGGTCCAACAATGGGATAGATAATCGGGCGGCTTCTTGTAGTGTCAAACGTCTCATTCCTGGTTCCTTGGTCACATATAAAAATCCTAAAAGCGCATTATTATGCGCAGATACCCACGATTCAAAACGGATATAAATCAAATTTCATCTTCATACCGCAATTCTCCGCCTCACTGTTGCAAAAGCCGTCTACAGCCACCCCTTGCGCTTGAAATACAAATAGGGGGCCACTGCAGACACAATCATCAGGCCGATCGCCCAGGGATATCCCAACAGCCATTTCAGCTCAGGAATATAGTTGAAGTTCATGCCATAGATACTGGCGATCAAGGTGGGCGGCAGCAAAACCACAGATACGATGGAGAAGATTTTAATGATCTGGTTCTGGTGAATATTGATGAAGCCTTGCGTGTAGTCCATCAAGTAATTGATCTTTTCAAACAAAAATGTGGTGTGAGACATCAACGTCTCCACATCGCGCATGATTTCCTGACAGGTCTGCTGCATCTCCGGCCAGGGCTTGGCGTGACGCTGCAGAAAGGAGATCGCGCGCTCCGTATCCATCAGGCAAAGTCGCACCTTGCCGTTTAAATTCTCCACTCGCGCCAGTCCGCCGATAGCAGCCTGCAAGTCACCGCCCTGCTCCAGCACCTGATGGCTGATATGATCGAGCTTACGATGGGTGTCCTCTATCACATCCGCCAGATTTCCCACTTTTTGCTCCAGCAGCGCCACCAGCAGTTGAGCCGGGCCAGCCACCTCCACCTGGCCTTTCTCCGCCCGCGTCCGGAACAACCCGAAGTCAGCGCAATCGCTCTGCCTTAATGTAATCAGCCGCTGTGTCTGCAATATAAAAGCAACCGTGACCGTTCTGGGTCGGCCGTCTCCGTTCGACAAAAACAGCGAGTGCACGTGCACGCCGTTGGCGTCAGTGAAAAACCGCGCTGAAGACTCGATCTCCTCCACCGCCGACGACTCCGGCAAATCCTCGGGTAATAACGCATTCAGCAGTTCGCGCTCCGCCGCATCCGGCGCCTGCGCATCAATCCAGGAAGCCTCCTGCAGCGTCTCTTGGGACACAGAAGACGAAACCTCATGAACTCCGTTATCCCTGATCGTAAACAACTTCAGCATGCTGATTCCTTGAATATTGTGCAGGTTGGGTTATGGCGAAGGCGTCTGGGCGCTTACCAGGACACCCATAATTAGCGCTGTATTTAAACATCGACTTAGTAGGACACCCACTTTTGCGGCAGAGAAACATTTGTCGCCGGGCAGGCTCTCATAATCAGTGAGTGCATCGCTGCCGTACAAATTACTGGGACCCCCACAATTAGCCAGTTAAACAGATGTAATAAATCCCTGCATCTGAGCAGGAGGTTGCGCACCTTTGGACTAGATCCCTTTTAGCCCCTTTGGGTAATCGTTTGGGAACGGTTCCCAACCTAGACTCGAAAACGTATCACGTTAATAACAGGCATCGCCAAGCCTGACCGCCAATGAACCTAATTAAAGCAATAAGGAAGGACACCCATGATTTCATCCCACTGGCGCAGACATGCGCTAGCGCTCTCTATCGCAGCGGGAGCTGGCCTCGGCCATTGCGCTTTCGCAGCGGAGAATCTGGCGCACATGCGACCTGTCACTACGTCTTCTGTCGAATCCAGCGATCTCAGCGGCTACATGGCCGTCGACGGCGACGCCAGCACTCGCTGGGGTAGCGCCTACGGCAGTTCAGCCTGGATCTATGTGGACCTGGGTGAAAAGCGATCCATATCCCGCGTCAGGCTTACGTGGGAAGCAGCTTACGCTAAAGCCTATGACATACAGGTCTCCAACGACGCGTCATCCTGGACGACAGTCCGTTCCGTCACTGACGCAGACGGGGACGTTGATGATCTGACCAACCTGAACGCCACCGGCAGATACGTCCGCATCAAAGGTAAAAAGCGTGGAACCGAATACGGTTATTCGTTGTGGGAAATAGAGGTTTATGGTGCGGACGCAAACAACGGCGGAGAAAAATCCGTCACGCTCTACGAGGACACCCACTTTAAGGGCTATGCCGTTGAGCTGCCCGTTGGCGACTACAACTTAACCAGCCTGATATCCCGTGGCGCATTGAACGATGATCTGTCTTCCGCCCGAGTTCCCAGTGGTCTAAAGCTGGAGGTGTTTCAGCACAACAACTTCAAAGGCGTACGTGACCTCTACACGTCTGACACGGCGGAATTAGACCGCGACGATGACGCATCCTCTGTACGCGTCTCCAAAACGGAAACAACGGACGGAGGCTCCGATGTGCACCCGGATTGGCAGTCGGGACATAACTACGAGGAGGGAGACATCGTCCGCTACAAAGGGAAGCTGTATATCGCCGTTCACGCCAATCCGGGCTATGACCCGGTCATCAGCCACTGGTTCTGGGATGAGTATCAAGGGGGTGAAGACGGTGGTGACTCAGACGACGGCAATGACGATGGAGACAACGGGGACGACTCCGGCGCTAACTGCGCCGCCGGTAATAACTGGAACGAAGCCAATCTGACCAACTACGAATCTTACCCTGATCCCAACAGCGAAGAGTGCATCAAGTACAACGGCTGCGAATGGGCCGGCCAATTCGCAGGCCTGGATGGCGTGCAGCCGGAAAGCTGGGTCAAAGCCCACAATATCGCGGCGGTTCACTCCAAAGACTTCAACTGGTTGAACGGTAAAACGCTACGGTTACGTCAGGGCGGTAAGGAAATCGATGTCGTCGTGTACGACATGTGCGCCGATTCGGACTGCGATGGCTGCTGCACCCAAAACCTGGGTCGTACGGGTTATCTCATCGACATTGAGAAGTACACCATGCAACGTTTTGGGACCGGTTCAGGCACGGTCCAGTGGCAGGTGTGCGACTGACCTTTCTCGGCTCCACGACCTCAATCCGGTGGACAGCCACCGGATTTACTTCTCACTGCTTTCCCTTCGCTAAATAGCTGCTATCTTTTTACTCGCATATAAAAACCAACGAGCCGTCCTTCAACCGCCGCCCGACTAAAACAAAAAGGATTTTTACGTGGTTGCCTACGTTATTTTCGATTTTGATGGGACTATCGCCGACACCTACTCCTGGTTTCTCAAAAATATCCAAGATATGTCAAAGACCTTCAACTTCCGCTATGTCACTGAGGAAGAAGGCGAAACGCTGAGGGATAAAACCTACGGCGAAATTATGGAGTTTTTAGGCATCAGCGCCTGGCGCACGCCACAATTGGCGAGGGAATTCAGAAAGCGCGCCGCCGGTAAGATGACCAGCGTCAAACCCTTTCCCCACATCAAAGAGACGCTTCAGCGTTTAGCCGATCACGACTACAAATTAGGCATCGGTTCGTCCAACTCAGAGAGCAATATCCGTATGTTTCTCAAACATAATGATCTCGAAGTGTTCGACTACTTCAGTTGCGGCATGTCTTTGTCCGGCAAGGCGCATAAGCTGCGAGCGCTCCTAAAAAACGAAAGAATACAGGCCCACGAGGCGATTTATATCGGCGATGAGCTGAGAGACATTGAGGCCGCACGCAAAGCCGGCCTGAAATGCGGCTCCGTCGCCTGGGGCTACAACACCTTCACACGCCTGAAAGAAGAACAGCCGGATTATTGCTTTGAAACGCCACTGGAAATTGTTGAAAAGCTGGTGGAGAGACTTTGATCCGCGCTCTTATTGTGGGTGTCCTGTTAACCGGTTTCATTTAATTCGCTCAGCTCTGCCGCTCCTGTGCTATTCATACCAAAAGCAACCTGGCGTTAGCGCCGCCAGGAATCCGCTTGTAACCCAGCTTGGCGCAGACTGACTTCAGCCGATAGAAGGCGCCAACCCAACCTCTGAAGTGACTCTCAAATTTGTGACTGGCCGTCAGCCAGTGATTAGGATCGAAGTTCAAGCGTTGCAGTATTGGCGGATAGCTTTGATGGATATAGCCAGGTTTATCCTCCCTTTGCGCTCTTCCCGTCCAATCCACCAGCGCCAGATAGTCATCCAGAGCGAATGGAATCCCCTGAGAGGATTTATTTCGATGAGAGCCTGTAAACGGCATGAGTTTAGCTGGCTGATGCGACTGTTCACTTTTGAGAGCGTTAATGCGCCTTTGGATGGAGGTGTACTGGCTTCCCTCCGGCGTCCTCGCCAAATTAGCTCGCACGGGATTTAAATCGACATAGGCCAGGCACGCCAATAATGCTTTTTCGTCCAACAGCGCTTGAGACTTGAAACGCCCCTCCCAGAACCGGCCAGTACAGCCATCTTCCCGGTTCGCCATTCTTGCAATGGGCTCATTCAGGCAACGCATAAACCAACTGATGCAAGCAAGCCGCTGTCGCCATACAGCGATCTGCTTTTTCAGCAAATGGAAGTGAGCATCTTCTATCGGCTCGCCTCGCAAATAACGCCAACTCAACTCGGTCCCGGTAAAAAGGGTGTTCCAGCGACGCACGACTTCCCTATCGCTCCATGAGGCCGCGTTACTTGCATTGACATGAAGCACGACATGGAAATGATTACTCATCACCGCATAGGCGCACACGTCCATGGCGAATACAGAAGAAAGGAATAATATGCGGGACTCTACCCATTTGCGGCGATGAGAATAATCTCGACCGTCAGTATCCTGACCGCATAAGTAGGCTTGTCGCACACAGCGGGAGATGCAGTGGTAAAAAGGCGTGGCTTCGACGGAAATCTGCGCATTCCGTGGCTTTGGCATGGTTTTCATCCTTGAATTAACGTCACAAAGTGCTGGCTATATAACCAGCATTATTGGTGGTCGTCAAGTCTGGACGGGCGGGTAATAAAACGGACACCCACTTTAATACAGTGGGTGTCCTGATAAGCTCATGCGATTATTCGCACTGCTTTCTCAGACGTTTCAATGCCCTATAACTCTTCGGCAATCGCCAGCAGGTAGGCCGCCACTTCCGTCGGTTGCGTCAGGTTTGGGCAATGCCCGGTAGCCATCGAATAAGTGCGACGAACGCCTCCTTGTGCGGCCATTTGTCTCTGCGCCGCAAGCGGCACAGCGTTGTCTTCTGTTGTTTCAATGTAGTACTTCGGAATGGCGCCGCAACGCTCCTCAGTGATACACAGCTTTTCAAACAGCGGAGCAGCTGGTTCCGCCACCATGTATTTAGCGGCTTCACTAAAGGCTTCCGCGGACGCATCCTGAGCAAAAGCGGCGTGAGCTTTTTCCGCGGAGACATAGGCTTCCGTCTTATCATCTGACAAATAGAAGTTTTCCACCGCCAGAGATCCTGTCACGCCAGCCACCGCATCGCCAAACGAAGCGTCATTGGGCAACAGAAACGCCGCCAGATAGACCAGGCCGCGAATTTTCTCAGGCCGCGCCTCCGCAACTTGACTGATGGTGACTCCTGCAAAACTGTGTCCCACCAGAATAACCGGTTGCTCTGAGCGATCCACCGCCTCCAACACAGTCGTCACGTAATTCTGCAGCCGGATAAGTTTAGCTGGCGTTTGATCCGCGCCATGGCCCGGTAAGTCAGGTGCGATAACAGTGTGTCCCTTCGCCGTCAATTGATCCGCCACATGCTTCCAAGCCCAAGCGCCCAGCCATGCTGCGTGTACAAGAATATATGTGCTTTTCATAGATACCTCTGTGTTAAATGACAAACGTTGAAGTGGGTGTCCGGTTACTAAAGTGGGTGTCCTGATAAGCTCAGGCGCTTTACTGTGGATTCAGGCTCAGAACGCTAAAGTCATCCTGCGCCAGTTTCCATTCACCACTATCCTGCTTCACCCACAGCTCTTTGCTGATAAAGCCGTTGGCGATATTCATGCGCCAGTTAGCGGAAAGAACGGCGCTTTTGGCGTCGATGACTTTGACGTTTACGTCCATATACTCCAGTTGCGAAGGGTTGAGGTTGGCGAAGTCGCGCCAGAATAAGGCGATAGCGCCAGAGCCTTTGAATTCTCCAACCGGGTCCACACGCATGAGGGCGTCGGACAGGTAACCGGAGAGGCAACCTTCAACATCGCCACGGTTAAAGCAGGCAATCCATTCTCTGCTGGCGCTCAGGACTTCTTCGATAACGATCTGGGACATTTCACTTTCCTCTCTCTTGCTGTTTCGGGAACGATAGGAATAATATTCGAATTCACTAACGCAATAATTGGCTCGTTTTAAAACTCAATGTTTAGAAATAATGAACAAAAAGCGCTTCCCTATCGTATGCTGGTCTTTCATGAGGTGGTGAAGTGCGGATCTTTTACCGGCGCCGCAGAGAGCTTGGGACATACCCGGTCAGGTATCAGCACTTATATCAGCCAACTGGAAGCATTAGTCGGTACGAAGCTGCTGAGTCGTAGCACCCGGCGACTGCATCTGACGCCTGCGGGACGCCAGTTCGCAATGCGCTGCGAACAAATGGCGGAAACACTGCAACTGGCGGTGGATGAGTTACAGGACTTTGAGCAGGAACCTCAGGGGCGGATCGCCATTACCGCTCCTCACGCCTTTGAATCTCTACTCGTAGAGTCAGTGATAGCCGATTTGTGTCGGCAATATCCAAAGCTGATCGCTGATGTCACCTTCTCAGATCAGAAGCTTGATCTGCTTGAGCATAAACTGGATATGGCGATCACAGTTGGCCCGCAGAAAGACAGCGACTATCACGCGCTAAAACTGGGTGTCCTGCGTTCGTTTCTGGTTGCTTCGCAAGCTTATCAGGACACCCATGGCAAGCCTGATCCTCAGCAGTTCCAAGACCACACCCTGATTCTGCTGCCCTGGCAGCACAAAGCGTCTCTGTTCAACAACGGCGAGCAGATTCCTTTACAGGCGGGTAAGACAATGCAGGTCAATACGCTGCCGGCGGCGATCAACTATGCCCGGCATGGATTAGGCTTGCTGCTGGCCCCCTCCATTTTCGTGGCGGACGCCATTGGTCGCGGCGAGTTGGAAAGAGTGGCCCCGGATTGGCAGGCGGAAGACAGAGACGTCTACGCCTTGCATACCCTTGGCAAGCGCCTTCCTTTCATTCTCAGGCAGGCGACGGAGCGGCTGAAGTGGAAGTTGGAGTCGTTGGGATAACGCAGGGGTTTCTATTGGGGTGTTTACAAGGACACCCACTTTTACCTCTTTAACGGCATATTGAGATTGAACGCACGGCCATTCCGTTTTCACTGCTTACCAGGACACCCATAATTTATTATCGGTTGCTTACCAGGACACCCAACTTCCCCCCACCCACCATGAGCTCCCGAAACTGAGCGCCACGCCTCATTTTTCTGCGACAAACACAACCAAAGTTTCAAGTTTCACCCATAACGCTTACGCCGCTTACACTAAACGGTATAGCGGATAACCCTTTACGGATAACCCTACCTCTGACCGGACGAGTCTAATTTCTGCCGTTTTACTGATTCCACCGGACCCGTCCTTCATACAGACTGCGCAAGATAATTCTAATACTTACAACTCAATCCCAAAGAGAAACCTCATGAATAGGATGATCAAGTCTATCCTGACCTGCGCGCTAACCGCTCTGCCGTTTTTCGCCCAAGCCTACGATAGCGATGCAATTCCCGACGACCAATTTATATATTCCTACGACGAGATGCTGAACTTCGACGTGGCGGCGTACCTGGAAGAACATGCGCCTCACCTGAAAGATCAAGCAGACGTGATTACGCACTGGGCCGGTTACAGCACCGTCAGCCCGAAAGTTCTGATGACCCTGATTGAAATGCAAAGCGGCTTGCTCAGCCATGGCGGACGTCAGTTCGCGGCCATGCAGCAGCCTATGGGCGAATTATCCTCCGAATCCGGCTTCAATGCGCAAGTGCAGGATATCGCCACTCGCCTCGCCACCAACTACTACAAAACAGTAGGGCAAGAGCAGCAGAACCTGTCTTTCGTGGGGCAAGGCATCGCCACAGAATCCCTGTCTGATGAATTGCGCAACAGCTCAGAGGGTGATATTGAGGAGTTCCAGGAGGTTTATCATCGCCTGTTCCCGGAAACCGCCCGCTCCGCCAGCACACCTTCGGCGGCCCCATCTCTGAATCGTTTTGCGGCGTACACACGCAATGCTGTACCACCGGATAATTTGCTGCAGCTGCCCTTCCCTGTGGGCGAGCAATGGTATTTCGGCGGCGCGCACACTTACACTGGCAGCGGCAGCTACCCGCTTTCCTCTCTGGACTTGAACAACGGCGGCTACTGGGGCTCCAACACCTCCAACAAATGGGCGGTGGCGTCAGCAGGAGGCACCGCAGTTCGTCACTCTTCCTGTTTCGTTGAGGTGCTGCACGAAGGCGGATGGTCGACCACTTACTACCACCTGGACAACATTCAATTCCAGAATCGCGCCACGGTTTCCCGGAACCAGAAACTGGCGAACTACGCCAATAACCAATCTCAAGCGCTCTGCGACGGCGGCAGCTCCACTGGCCCTCACCAACATTTCAGCTTGAAATATAACGGCAGCTACTTCCACCTCGACGGCGTCGCCCTGTCCGGCTACAAAGTGAAAACTGGCCGCTGGAGTTACGACGGCGACTGTAATTACTTCTGGTTGAGCAAAGACAACTATCGTTACTGCGCCAATCGCTCCCTCAGCAACCCCGGCGTTCCCAATGGCGGCGATCCCGATGACGGAGGCGATGACGATAACGGCGGCGACGATGGCGGTGATGACAACAGCTCAGAAACCACTCTCCGCAACGGCCAGACCGTGCAGAACATGTCCGCCAATAAAGAAGACCTGAAGTACTACGTGTTGGATGTCCCTGCCGGCTCGCGCAATCTGTATTTCAAAATCAGCGGCGGACGCGGCGACGTGGATATGTACGTCAAACGTGATGGTCGTCCCGGCTTCAACAACTACAACTGCCGTCCATACACCACCACTCAGGACGAGCAGTGCTATTACCGCACGCCACAGGCCGGCAAGTACTACATCATGCTGCACGCGTTCTCCAACTACTCAGGAATCTCTCTGCAGGTTGGCTATGAGAACGACAGCGATCAGGGCAATAACCGCGAAATGTCCAATGGCCAGGTGTACCGCAACCTGTCCGGCGCACAGGGTGAGAAATCTTATTTCCGCCTGAACGTGCCCGCCGGCGCTACAGACCTGCGTATTGAGATGTCCGGCGGAACTGGCGACGCGGACATGCACGTCATGTATCAGTCCCAACCGACGCTGAGCAACTACCACTGCCGCCCTTATTCGACCACTCAGGTGGAGTGGTGCTCCTGGCGCTATCCCTACGCCGGCACCTTCCACATCATGCTGTACGCCTTTAAGCCTTATTCAGGCATCCAGCTGGTCGCCACCTATAAAACAGGCTCTGGAGCCAGAGCCTCAATGAATTTGACGGAGCATATGGAGGAATAACATTTTCCGTCATCCGAAGCCCCCAAGATGCCCTGGGGGCTTTTTTTATTCAGCGCCACCCCCTCTATTTTTGACCTTTGTCGACAATTTTTTTCTCAAGATCCTTCCTGCGAATTAAGTCCTCTCCATTTTCCTTCTCGATAATCCAAAATCGTTCTCTCACTATAGCGACAGCGCCGGAGACATCCATGCAGCGCTCGCGTTCGGCATCGTTCATCAATGAAATATCCAGACAAAAGGAATCGCCATATTCCCTCGCCAAAAGCTCTACGGCCTTGTTTAAATCCAGCGTCATCAGCATTTTTAGAGAGTGATATTTAAGGCAGGGATTTATTGTCACTTTATCCATATTTTCATCAACTTAAGAAGTAAACCAAGCATGAAGCGCAGAGATGAGCGGTCCTCGGTGAGTATACAGACACAGCTCCAATCTTTAGTGCTTCAACTAATATACATTCATGGTCCCAATCCCTGAATCTCCGGAGGCCTTTATGAATGCGGATGAACTCAAAGCCTTGCAATCTCCCCTGAAACAGCAATACAAGGAAAAGCCGGAGACGGCGCTGATTACGCTGAAAGCGCAAGGGCGTATCGGCGAAGGAATCACTTGCAAGGTGGAGACTGGTAGAGCAATGGCGGAGGCGGGGCTGCATCCGGCGACGGGCGGCGATGGTTTATCGCTTTGCTCCGGCGATATGCTGCTGGAGGCCCTGGTAGCCTGCGCTGGCGTCACCTTGCGCGCTGTCGCCACGGCGACCGGAGTGGATCTGCAGGATGCAGTGATTCGCGCGGAGGGCGACCTGGATTTCAGAGGCACGCTGTCCGTCGCCAAAGAAGCCCCTGTCGGCTTCAAAGCCATTCGCCTGCATTTTGACCTCAAAAGCCAAGCGGATACAGAGCAACTCAGCTCCCTGATGAAACTGACGGAACGCTATTGCGTGGTCTATCAGACTTTGGCCCGCTCGCCGGACATCCATGTTGAGTATGTCGCAACATCATAAAAGCAGCTGACGACTCCACTCCTCTCGCGTGCTCTCATGCTCTCGCCTTTCCGCTCTCCTCGGCGGGTTTATGGCGCAAATGCCCCCGCACTGGCGTCCCGCCAGTCTCTCGCCCAAGTGCGGGGTAAGTCGTCGTCATCCAGCAGTTGGCCTGGAGTGAGGAATTCGTATAGCTCTGCGAAAGTTTCTACGCGCATGTCGCCAATGCGTCGGAAAATCAGCTCCGGGGAAATCTGACTCAGGCTGTCCACGCCCATGGCGTTCATCAGGTCCAGAAAACTGTGGATACTGCCCTGATGAAAACGATAAACACGCTCGGCTTTATCTTCCACCACCAGCCCTTTATACAGCCAGGGGTCCTGGGTCGCGATGCCGGTTGGACAAGTGTTTTTGTTACACCGCAACGACTGCACGCAACCCAGCGCGAACATCATGCCCCGTGCGCTGTTGCACAGGTCCGCGCCCAACGCCATGGCGCGAATCATATGAAATCCGGTCATGATCTTGCCGCTGGCGATGAGGCGAATATGGTCTCTCTTACCCACGCCAACCAAAGCGTTGTTGACGAACATCCAGGCGTCCCGGGCGGGCATTCCCAGTGAGTTGGAGAACTCCAGCGGCGCAGCGCCAGTGCCGCCTTCGCCGCCATCCACAGTGATGAAATCCGGCGTGACGCCAGTTTCCAGAATGGCTTTGCAGATGGATAAAAACTCTACCCGCCGCCCCACCGAGAGTTTGAACCCTACCGGTTTACCTCCCGACAGCTCACGCAGGTGAGCAATAAACTCCAGCATTTGCGTCGGGTTATGAAACGCCCGGTGACGGGGTGGACTGATGACATCCTCCCCCATCGGCACTTTTCGGATTTCCGCCAGTTCCTCATTCACCTTACAGGCAGGCAGCACGCCGCCATGTCCCGGCTTGGCGCCCTGAGATAATTTCAGCTCGATCATGCGCACTTCGTCCCGCTGCGCCATGTCCTTGAACATCTCAGGATCAAAGTCGCCTTTGTGGGTGCGGCATCCAAAATAGGCGGTGCCAATCTGCCAGGTCAGATCAGCGCCCGCTTCCAGATGGTAAGGCGAAACCCCGCCCTCGCCAGTGTTATGGGCAAACCCGCCTTTCTTGGCGCCGCGGTTCAACGCCCTGATCGCAGCCGGTGAGAGTGCGCCGTAACTCATCGCGCTGATGTTAAGCACCGAGGAAGAATACGGCTGTCGACATTGCTCGCCGCCAATCACCACGCGGGGTTCTTCTTTCAACGGCTCCGTTTCCGACAGCGCATGCGCCGCCCACTCGTAGCCGACGCGATACACATCCCGTTCGGTGCCGAATGGCTTGGTCTCCAGAGCGCCTTTGGCGCGCTGATAGACAATGGCGCGAATCTCCCGGGGAATGGGGTGCGCATCAATATTGGATTCTATGAAGTATTGCTGGATTTCCGGGCGAATCCGCTCCAGCCAGTAACGGGTGTGGCCGATCACAGGAAAATTTCGCAGGATCGCGTGTTCGGACTGCAGAACGTCATACAGCCCAATAGCGATGACCGGACCGAAAAAAATCAAAAACCACCAAACTGGCGGCCAGACCAGAGAAATCAACGCCATTGCCGCCAACAAAGCTATGGATGTCTGGTAAAACCACCTTCTGATCATGCGAACGCTCCCTATATGTGTCTGCGAGTATATGCCGGGCAGACGGTTTTATCCGTTTTCGCGCACTTGTTCGATTTCTATCTGAATCAACTCAAGCAAACGATTAGTAAAAATATATTGAGGATAATAATCGTCGGTGGAAATACTGCTCATCAGAAGGGAGAACTGGTCTTTACAGTCGTCCAGATTACTCAGTACGTTGTCGGACAAATCCTCGGCGCTCCTTATCTCGTCAAGCTGTCTCAACTTGCAAGTGATGTACGCAGTCGCCTGCTCGGGACGACAGTCAGGCTTGCCAAGTTTGTGCCAATCTTCATCAACCAAAGTCGTCTTGTTCATGCTCTGTCTTTCATTGGCGCGCTAACCCGGAGATGTGTCTTTTCCGCCCTATCCGCCGCGGACAGAATAAAGTATATGCCTTCACACTTCCAAGGGGAAAGTCATGCGCCGTCAATTGTAAGGTTTACAACCCGCTTGGAAAAAATGCCTTCAGAATCCGGGCGCTACGCCTTGATTTAATGGTTCCCCCGCCCTCATGACCCGTGCGTTGTTGAAATGTAGCCATGGCAAGAAAATTGCGGCGCTTATGAGGACACCCATCGCAGTGCAGGTTCAACGTTCTGGATCTGCGCCGCCCAAACGGATATCAGAAAACGGAAACATTCACTATGAATATCAATGAAGCAAAGGTTCTTATCATCGCCACCCACGGATTTGAACAATCCGAACTGGAAGTTCCACGGGACCGCCTGCGCGACGCGGGCGTCACGGTCCACGTGGCCTCTTTGGAAGCCGGGCGCATTCGGGGGTGGAGCGGAAAAGATTGGGGGGAGGAAGCCCCCGTGGACAAGACCGTGCAAGACGTGGAGGTAGAGGACTACCACGCCCTGGTGTTGCCCGGAGGGCAGATCAACCCTGACTTGCTGCGGGTGGAGAAGACAGTGATTGACCTGATCCATAAATTCAACATCGCTGAAAAGCCTATCGCCGCCATCTGCCACGGCCCCTGGCTGCTGATCGAAGCCCAGATCGTCCGCGGCATTCGCGCCACCTCTTACAAGTCCATCATCACCGACATGAAAAACGCCGGCGCGGAATGGGTGGACGACGCCACCGTGCGCGACCGCAATATCATCACCGCCCGCCACCCAGGCGACCTCGACGCCTTTGTCAGCGCCGTCAAGGACGCTCTCGCCGCACTTTAACTTACATCGTTCGCCGTGAGCAGATAAAGGAAGTTCGCCATGCAGGAACAGACTATCCGGTCATCATCGCCATTTTCGCGCGCCATTGTACATCGCGACCAATACCGGGCCCTGCATAGCCGCAACCTGTGGGCTCACTTTATGAACATGGCCCTGGCGCTCTGGCTCGTCTGCTCGCCAGCGCTGCGGGACTATAGCGAACCCGGCATGATATACAGCGATGTGATCGCGGGGGCGGTATTGCTGGTCTTCGCCGGGCTATCCCTGTCCTGGCGTTATAGCTGGGCGCGCTGGGTTTGCGCTGTAGTGGGGTTGTGGCTGATGTCGGCGCCGCTGCTATTCTGGACACCCAATGCAGCCGCTTATTTGAACGACACACTGGCCGGCATACTGGTTATCGGCTTCGCCATTGCATTACCGCCCTCTCCTGGCGTTTCCTCAAGAGCGGAGCTGGATGAAACCAACATTCCGCCAGGGTGGGATTTCAACCCCTCCAGCTGGTTTCAACGCCTGCCGATTATCGCCCTGGCGATGGTTGGCCTGCTGATCTCGACGTATCTGTGCGCATACCAGTTAGAGCATATTCCCGAAGTGTGGGACCCATTCTTCACCGGCTCTCGCACTGATCCCCAAAACGGCGCGGAGGAAATCATCACTTCGTATGTGTCCGAAGCCTGGCCGGTTCCCGACGCCGGCGTGGGCGCGTTAACCTATGCGCTGGAAATCCTGTCCGGGCTGGTGGGATCGCACAAACGCTGGCGCACCATGCCCTGGCTGGTGGCGCTGTTCGGATTCATGATTGTGCCTCTGGGCATTGTCTCCATCACCTTCATCATTATTCAGCCTATCTTGCTGGAAACCTGATGCGCCCTCTGCCTGATTGCGGCCACCGCGATGTTGTTGCAGATCCCCTATTCACTGGATGAATTAGTGGCCACCGGTCAATTTCTGTATCGACGCAAACAGGCCGGACGCTCGCTGTGGCAGGTATTTTTCCTCGGTGATGAAGACAGCGGCGGACGCGTCGCGCCGGAGCCCAGCTTCGAGCAACGCCCGGCCGCCATCATGAAAGACGTCGTGGGCGGCGGCGTGGGGCTGCCCTGGAACCTCGCCGTAAGCATACTCATCGGCGTGGGTTTGATGTGCACGCGACTGCTGTTCGGAACCGAGGGCGCGATGGCGGACTGGGATCATCTGATTGGATCGCTGACCATTACCGTAGCGGTGATTGCATTGACGGAGGTCGCAAGACCCGTACGCTTTCTATTGGTCCCGCTTGGCATTTGTTTATTGCTGACGCCCTTCGCCTACGGTCCAGGCTTTAACGCCTCTCTCGCCAGCCTGATCGCCGGCTTGGCGTTGATCCTGTTGAGCCTGCCGCGCGGCGACATCAGCAGGCGTTACGGTAACTGGAATCGCTGGATGTTCTTGCAATGAGCGGCGCTATTTACGCCGCCAACGCCCGTCCCGCTTCACATATTTCTCTTTGACGGCAGACCATGCCACCCGACGCGCTGTTTCATCCCGCGAGGCGTCGCCGCGGCGGTCTTCGGGATCTCGATACTGATCCCAGGCATGATTGAACGCGGCCAGAAAGATTTCCTGCGCGTGCTTGGGCAGGACATGAGAGACATTGTTGGGCAGTTCGCTGAGGCGGTCATAAGGCATTCTCCATCCCTCCTTGTGAGCATTTCCCGGCTGGTCTCACAGATGACGCCAGCCGTCCGCCTCTTTCACAAATCAAAATTCAGGCCAGCTTATCCCAGCCGGTGTGCAAGTCGACCGAGTCGTCTTATCAGGACACCCATCTTAACCTCATGGACTCAAGCCGCCTTATATCGCCTTACATGGACACCCACCCGTTCATCAATGTATTTCGATGCGATTCGAATCTGGACGCTATATGGACACCCATTGTTTTATCCAGACACCCACCGCAGCCCTGTCCTTATGCGGACACCCACAACAACGCCCCACTGCCTCCACGCCGAGGTCTTACCAAGACACCCACTTTAGATTACCAGGACACCCACTATAGACTGGCACGACCCTTGTATCCCCTAACAGACAAGGAGGTCGTTTTCCGCGACGTTGGTCAGTCCGTAGCCAACGCCCCGCCAAAGCAGTGCGCAGCAGGAAGCGGCCGCATCACTCATCAGATAAAGGAAAGTTGGAAAGAGTCATGTCGGATACTACAAACACCTCACCACAACCACTGGTCATCG
This sequence comes from Hahella sp. KA22, assembly GCF_004135205.1. Taxonomy (NCBI): domain Bacteria; kingdom Pseudomonadati; phylum Pseudomonadota; class Gammaproteobacteria; order Oceanospirillales; family Hahellaceae; genus Hahella; species Hahella sp. KA22. The sequence continues at coordinate 4,189,222 of NZ_CP035490.1, forward strand.
TCACCGGTTCCGCCGGCGATATCGGGTCCAGCCTTATTCTTAATTTGACGGGGAAGTACCAAGTCATTGGTATGGACCGGGAAGAAACGCCCCTCGCGGATCACAGCTACACCCTGGACCTGACTTCCCCGGATGACGTCAAGAAAACCTTCGACGCCTTTCGGGAGAGATTTGGACGTCACATCGCCGCCGTCTTTCATCTGGCCGCGTATTTCGATTTCACCGGGGAAGACTCCCCGCTCTACGAAGAAGTCAACGTGAACGGCGCACGCAATCTCATGGCGGCGTTGCAGGATTTCTACGTGGAGCGCTTTATCTACTCCAGCACCATGCTGGTCCATCGCGCCAGCGAGCCTGATGGTCCCCCCATCACCGAGGAGACGCCTCTGGACCCGGATTGGGTGTATCCCGAATACAAAACCAAAGCGGAGATCATCATCAAGGAGAATGCCGGCTCCATGCCCTACAGCATCCTGCGTCTCGCTGGTCTGTATGACGACAAGCAGGCCGCCCCGGTCCTGTCGCAGCAGATTGCGCGCATCTATGAGAAAGATTTGGAGAGCCACTTGTATCCTGGCGACACCGACGCCGGCCAGGCCTATGTGCACCGTCAGGACTTGATGCAGGCATTTTTGAAAACCTTGCAGCGCCGTCGCGATCTCCCCAAAGAAAACATCATGTTGATTGGCGAAGACCGCGCCTTGAGTTATGGCGAATTGCAGGATCGTATTGGCGAGTTGATTCACGGCAAAGAGCACTGGCGCACGCTGCGCGTCCCCAAGACTGTGGCCAAGGCAGGCGCCTGGGTGGAAGAAAAGGCTGAACCGATTATTCCCGACAGCATCGATAAAGGCGAGAAGCCTTTCATCAAGCCGTTTATGGTGGATATGTCATCCGATCATTACGAGTTGGATGTCAGCCGCGCTGCGGAGCTTCTCGACTGGAGGCCACGGCACGCCCTTTACGATGATTTGGAGAAACTGATCGCCAACCTGAAGAAAAATCCTCAAGGCTGGTACAAAGCCAACGACGTTACCCTGCCGGAGTCCCTCAAGGCCTCTTAATCGTTTAGGCTAAGCGCTTGATTGCGCGCTAAAAATCATTCCCTCGCCGGTCATTCCGGCGAGGATTTCATTTGTCTGAACGCTCACCAGAGATACAACTTTGCTTTCAATACAGACTCTCACCTATCCGCCATTTGGCCGCCCACCCTTGAAATACAAGCCAATTACACTTGACATCAACCCGGCCATGCTTTTAAATTCGACTTGCTTATACTTGTATTTCAGCCCAGGTGTTGCATATGGATACGCAGTCTCAAAAATCTCCCCGCGAACTCGCCGAAGAAGCGATTCGGCGTTATCGCACTGAATATCTGAGCGACCTCGAGAAGTGGTCCGAAGAGGAGCCGGTGATGTTAGGCGCTACTCCCACCGTCAAAGAGCAAAGACGCTACAAGCAGCTGTCCCTGAAAGAGATCAGCCGCCTGATGGACCAATCGTCCATGGAGTATCAGCTCAAACGCATGAAGTCCCGGGGTTGGTGAAGGCGCCGGGGCGTTCGATCACACGCCAGCGCCTTCCGCTCCCGCTTTCATCCCGTATTTTTCGGTATGGTAATGACGATTTCCTTGCCTTTGTTATTGATGGTCATCCCTGACTCAATCACTGGATCAGACAACGTCATAGATTGAGAAAACTGACTGGCGGACACGGTTTTTCCCGCCAAGCCGCCAGAGCTACTCTCACTCTCGCTTCTCACCTTGCCGGAGATTTTTAACGTATCTCCATCCAGGTCCGCATTCAGTTCCACTTTCTCACCTTCTGGAACCGTCACCGTAACCTTGTACTCCTTAGCATCCTCATTCACGTCAATGTTGGGCCCAGGCGATGACAATCCAAAGCCCTGCAGGCTGAAAGTCGAGTTGCCCGGCGCCATCTGTTTCATCATCTCATCCATGCGCTTCTGCATTTCCGCAAACTGCCCGCTTGGGTCCCAATTATCCGACCAAGGGTCCCAGTTTTTGGGCCAGGGATCAGGCGCCGCGCTCAAGGGGAGATTGACGTTGGGCGTATTCCTCGCCTCCAGGGCTGCAACTTTCTGATTCAATTCCCAGGTGTAATAACCCAGGCCGGCAATCGCTGCCAAGCCCACGCCAGCGGCGACGCCAAGTAGCGTCTTTTTGGTTTTGCTTTGCATGTTAATGACCTCCCTAGTTGATCAGAGGCCCTTACGTCTGGGTCGTCATGACGACTTCATGGCGGCGAACAGAGAGGCCGGGCCTCGTCGCCGGAGGCAGACCTCACAAGGCCCGCCCCGGTGTAATGACAAATGAATGGTTAAGTTATAAATGAATCGCCAAATTACGAGTGAATAGCGATACGTTTCACCTCCTTGGCGTCTGGTTCGCGCCGGGGAATCTCCAGCTTGAGCACGCCGTTTTTGAGTTGCGCATGAATGTCTTCCACATTGGCGTCGTCCGGCAGCGATAAGGTACGCTGAAACGCGCCGTAGCTGCGCTCAATGCGGTAAAACTGCTTGTCCTTACTCTCACTTTTCTCTTCCTTGTGGCCGCGGATTAGCAGCTGATCGCTTTTTACTTCTATGGACAAATCAGACTCCGACAAGCCCGGGACATCCAGGGTGATTTCATAGCGCTTTTCATCACCGGATACGTCGATCAAAGGCCGGTACGCCTGGCTCGCGCCGAGACGTTCAAGGGGCGACGACCCACGCCGGGAAAGCATGGACGGCATACCAAACGCGTTGAACACATCGTCGAACAGACGGTCCATTTCCTGATGTAGACGCAGCAGCGAGTCCGCGCCGGACGCCGAGGCCGGCGGGTTCACGCCAGCGGCCGCGTCTTGTCGGGATACCGGTAGTTGTTCACGCTGAACCTGGCGCTCATCCTCGTGCTTAAACCAGTTCCAGGGATTGAGTTTGTTCAGTTTCATCTTCCGTTCCTCCACATAGAGTCATGCATCACAGGCAAACAAAAGTACTGAAAATGTCTTCCACCGAACTGTTGCGGCGCCAACGTGACGGACGCTGGCGCCGCTCCGCCATCAAGCCGCTTCGTTGGTGGCGTCAGGCCTTTCCTCAGACCCTGCGTCGTCTTCATGCTCCAGCAAATGCCCGCCATCGGTGATCGCAATCTGCTTTGGCTTCATCGACTCAGGAATGTTCTGTTTCAATGTAATCGTCAGCAGGCCATTACTGAGTGAGGCGTCTTTCACTTCCACGTACTGGGCCAGATTGAAAGAGCGTTCGAATGTCCGTCCCGGAATTCCCTGGTACAGATAATTGCGGGAGGCGTCCTGCTCCTTGCGGCCGCGCACGGTAAGAACGTTTTTCTCCACCGTGATGTCAAGCTCACTGCGTGCGAACCCCGCCACCGCCAAAGTGATGGCGTATTGGTTCTCTTGCAACGCTTCGATGTTGTAAGGCGGATAAGCAGGCGAATCGGTCTCGCCGGTGAGCGCGCGATCAATCAACGACGCCAGTCGTTCAAAGCCGACGCTGCTGCGATAAAGTGGGGTTAAGTCGATTGAGTTCATTCTATATCCTCCGCTTTGAAGCAATATAAACAAAGTCAAAAGACCAAGGGGCTATCCCTGGCGTTTACCAATTTATGGTCGGAACGCGACTTTTCAAGCGTGAATTTTGTGACAATTTGGACAGGTTTTAAGCAGCGTCAGAAGGGAATGCGAACAGCGCAGCGGAGCTATTCAGCCAGCTTGAGGTAGTTGTTCGCGATGACTTCATAGCGCCCATTGTCTTTCAACTCCTGCAGCCGCTGATTGAATACATCACGCAGCTTGGCGGACTTGAAAATAGCGTAACGAGGGGCGCTGTTGAACAAGGGATGAACGGTGTAAGGCGCCTCATAAATCGGACTGGTTGAATGCAGCTGATTCAGGTAGTAATGAAAAATGCGCTTATCAAGGATGATCGCGTCCGTACGCTTCAAAAACAGCATCTGCACTTGCGCTCGTTGATCCACAACTTCCTCGATCTGCGGATTCTGCGCAGCCATCTTGGCGTATTCCGGAGGCAGATAAAGATGGGCGTTCTGGAACACCACCAGGCGCTTATCCTTCAGGTCGTCCACTTTGATAATCCCGTTCGCCTGATCGTTCAGCGTCACCACGACGTTCTGGTAGTAAACCACCGGATCGGAAAGGTAATAGCCGCCTTCGGAGTAATTGCCCGGAGGCAGATTAAAGGCGCCATCCACGCGCTGATTTCGTAACTCCGCAAACAGACGCCGGTTGGTGGTGTATATGAAGTTAACCGCATACTCCCGTTCCGACAGCGCCTCGCGAATGATATCCACCACCAGACCGCGGTTTTCCTCAGCAATGACATAAGGCGCGATAGAGGAAGACGTGATCAGTTCCAGTTGACGGGAAAACGGTTGGTCAGCCGCGAAACCGTAACCGGCAAGCAGCAAGAAGCCAAACACACAGGATAAGACACAGCGAATCATGAGCAACGCCACATAATCAAATGATCACCGACAACGTTAAATCAATGGACGCCAAGCGCTCTCTCCAGTGAGTACTCCCTTATCAATCATAGACGCCCGCCGGGTTAGCGCAAGTCGCCCACAGGTCCAGTTCCATTGCGCTCAACTTCACCACGCAAAACCCTCATTCCCTTATTGCGACCAGTTACCGCGCCGCCCTGATAAGTACGTTAACTGGCGATTATTGGTTCTTAGCCAGTGCGCTTGGGGCTAGTGAGAGCCATTCAGCCGCCGTTCTCACTCCTCACAGGCGCTCTCCCCTATCTCCATCAACTGAAAATCATACCCGCCATAGCCTTTGTGGAAAGGACGAAGGTAGTCGATGGGAAACTGGTGCAGAACGCCTTTCATGCACACGGAAATCTGGCTGTCGGATAGCAGATTCGCCAGGCGTGTAGCGACTTCGTCTTGCGCTTCCGAATCGCTGTAGGGATAAATCAGATTATTGACGTACTGCTGATATTTTTCTGCGCCGACGGACTCAACATCAAAAGCGATGCAGTTTCCTCGCGCGCAATTGTAGGTGACGGGGATAGCCTTGAGGGCGACAGCTTCATCGCTTTTGATTTGCCGTAAATAGGGCCCCAGTACACGAAAAACAAGGAGAACCAAAATAACGATTACAACCAGAGATATTGCCGTTTTCTTAATCATATCTACTACTAAAAATCTGTATTTCGCCGGGTTAACGCATTCCCTGCCATGACTCATTTCCAACAACGCCATCACCCAAAAGCAGCTTTGCAAGTGCTTGGCTTCAGGCGAAATCGAGTCAGTTTGTTATGTCTGTTCAAGTGGAGTTAACTAAGTAAACTCAGTGGCGAAACAGTAACAGATGCGATCTCTTTCACAATATCGCAAACGGACTACGCCCCGATCAGGGGGCGCAATATTGGCTGAATTTTGTGCGCATTATGGATAATAACCGGAAGCTAGAGGCCCTGATGTTTTCGCCACTCCCCTGGCGAGCATCCCACACAGGCCTTGAACGCCCGCGACAACGCCGCCTCGCTCCCATAGCCCACCTCACTGGCTATCAACTTCAGCGGCTCCCCCTGCAGCAAGGCCCGTTGCGCCAGACTAATACGCCAGCGCTGCAGGTAAACGCCCGGCGTGCATCCGACGCGATCGCGAAACAGATTGGCGAATACACTGCGGGACATACCGGCATGATCAGCCAGTTTTTCCAGTGACCAGTCCTCTCCTGGCTGTTCATGAATAGCCACTAACGCCATTTTTAAGCGCGGGTGCGCCATTCCCGCCAGCATGCCGACCTGGGTGCGTCCGTCTTCCATCAGAGACCGCAGCACCTGTATCAGGACGACTTCAAAGAGGCGGTCCAGCACCGCCTGCCGTCCGCAATTACCGGCGAACGCTTCCTGAAATAGTAAATCCAGCACCGGCGCAGCGCCCGGCAATGAAGAGAGAGGCAGGCAGATAAATTCCGGCAGCGCCGCGACAACCGGGTTGTTCGCCCCGCCCTCAAAACTCAGGTTGGCGCAGGCGAAATCAGCGCCGACCACCGGATCAGTGACGAAGCGATGAGGCAATGGCCGCGGATAAAACAACAGACTCGGCTCCGCCACTTTGGCGACGACTTTCCTGCCATGACGCACTTCCACCGCCCCCTGGCGCACGAGATGAAGCTGCCCATATTGGTCCTTGCCGTATACGTCTGTAACACCGCACAAAGGGCCGGTATTGAACACACGCGCGTTAATAGAAAAGTGTTCCAGCAACGCCGCCAACCGATCTACCATAAAGATACTCTGGGTTAAGTTATCAGGATTATTTGTGATATATCGTATCATGCATAAGGGTAAAGTTGCTCCTGCTTGGTGGCCAAGACCACTAGCGCCATAAATATCAAAGCATCAAGGAGAAAACATGAAATCACTTACCCGCCCCCTCAGCGCACTCACCCTGGCGTTTTTCACACTGGCTGGCGCCGCGCAGACGTCCGCCGCCGAGACGTCCTTAACCAGTCAAGCCGCCGCAGCGGTAGCCCAGACCGCCAACTACATCACCACCCGAGACGGCGCACAGATCTACTACAAAGACTGGGGCCCCAAAGACGCACCCGTGGTGGTCTTCAGTCATGGCTGGCCGCTGAGTTCGGATAGCTGGGAGTCGCAAATGCTGTTCCTGGCTGACAAAGGGTATCGCGTTGTGGCGCATGACCGTCGCGGCCACGGTCGCTCCAGTCAGCCCTGGGAAGGCAATGATATGGATCATTATGCGGACGACCTCGCCGCCGTGATCGAAACACTGGACCTGAAGGACGTCACTCTGGTGGGATTCTCTACTGGCGGGGGCGAAGTGGCGCGCTATATCGGTCGGCACGGAACGCAGCGGGTCAAAAAGGCGGCCTTGATCTCCGCAGTGACGCCCCTGATGTTGAAGACGGACAGCAATCCCATCGGTTTGCCGCTGCAAATGTTTGACGATATCCGCAATGCGTCTCTCAAAGATCGCTCCCAGCTCTATCTGGATATCGCATCGGGCCCATTCTTCGGCTTCAATCGTCCCGGCGCTCAAACGTCTCAAGGGATGATTCAGTCATTCTGGGCCCAGGGCATGCAAGGCGGACACAAGAGCACCTACGACTCAATCGCCGCGTTCTCCGCCACGGATTTCCGCGATGACCTGAAGAAGTTCGACATCCAAACGCTGATCGTGCACGGCGACGACGACCAGATCGTCCCCATCGACGCCTCCGCCCGCGCCGCGGTGAAACTGATCAAAAACGCCAAACTCATTGAATACCCAGGCGCGCCCCATGGCCTCACAGATACTCATAAAGATCGGCTGAATCAGGATTTGCTGAGTTTTTTGCAACATTAAGTTGAACTTGCCAGCCGCCTCAAATTGTTGGGGCGGCTCATTCGCTCATAACAAGATCGTTTAACTCGTTCGCTCCGATAACTTGTCCACCCAATCCCACGGAATCAAAGACTCAAACCCCGCATATGAAGACGCTCTTTCCAGCTCGCGCATCAGTTTTTCGTCGATATCCGTTTGAGCTACTCTGGCAATGCCTCTCAACGCCTCCATGCGAACGAAAAGGTCTTCCGTTTTATCTCGCAACAGGTCGTTGAGCGTGAGAAGGACTGCTGGGTCTTTTGTCCCTGCGTAATACCCCACCCAGTTGATAAGCGCCGTCGCTCTGACGTCGTCGTCTTCACCTTTATTCATCAAAGGGATCAGTTCATGTTTGAAGTCCGGTATGCTCCAGCAGGTTCCGAGCACCATAATGGCGGCGCGCTGGAGATCCGGCTCCGGGTGCTGCAGAAAGCGCCTGACATCTTCCATCAGCTCGTAACAGTCGGTTTTGCCAATATCAATTAACGCATCATAAATGTCGTCAATATCTTCAGAGGCAAGTTTTTCTTTGAGCCTGATGATATTCACCCTACAGTCCTGTCGATATTCATGTTTTTTCTGATTGGTCGGCTCTTGGCCCACCTAGCGGCAAAAGAGAGACCTCAACATAAGAGCCCTCTCTTCTATTGCAAAAACGCCACAAAAGTTTCACCAAATATTCTACAAACACCGCGACACCGACTTCTAGAATTAACAGGGTTAGCGGTAGACCTTTTGTGTAAGTAATGCCTCGGAATCAGCAGGCGTCTCTCGCCGCCTTGCTAAAAGGGAAGTCCAGGAGTGACAGGGTTCAAGCTAACCTGGAATCACCTCCGCATAAATGCTGAAGACTGAACTAACACCTCTTGGGGGCGGCCCAGCCCCCGTTTTTATTAATCAGGCAGACAAATAGCTTCCTTCTATTTGTCTGCAACGACAGGGCCTGCACAGGTCTGGCCTTGTCGCCGCGCAGGCGCGTCCATGCGCCTGGTGATTAACATGCCAATATCATTGCCATGTTAACAATCTCCACAAACTGGTATCCGCCAACTGAAGAAAGCCGCACAGTTGGAGCCTCTTAGATCGCCCTATCAACGCCTTCAACGTTGGACTTTCGATACAATCCCACGCTTTCGGTTCAGCCGTCTGTAGCTATCCAAACGATAAGGGTTCGCCTCCCGATAGGCGTCCAACGGCGCCAACATGGTCCCACCGCGATTCAAGGCGTTGTCGATAACCTCAACAATGCGCCGGTTCGGCCAGGGCTTGCAGGTGATCTTTAGCAACTCGTTAAAAGCGTCGTCTTCCCGGCCCGCCCCATGTATTAACGCCAAAGCGCCGTACCCTATGGCTGTGGAGCGGCTCACGCCGGCATGGCAGTGGATGACCAGGCGGTTTTCGGAGCTCTCAAGAATCGCCTGCAGGGTGTTCAGGACGTCGCTGATCACCGCGTCAAAGTGGTGAGTGGCTTCCGCTCTCTCCTGGTCAAATATTCTTATGACGTGATGCGCTTCCACATGAGCGACCAGCTTGGGTATCGCCTGTTCGCTGATATCAGGATCAAGCAGAGAAATAACGTGTGTCGCCTGCCAGGCTTTCGCCAACGCTTCCACACGGTATAAACATGAAATTTGCAACGGCCAGACAGAATCGGTAGTGGTCACAACAATATCCTTATTGGTCATGGGCTTGATTGCGCCAGAGCCTACCAGCCGCAGCAGAAGCTTGACAACCTCTGCGTCCAGCCGGACCGACCGGACGCAGACTTGTTTTTATACCGACAACAATACCGCCCCGACAGTCTGCCCGCTTTGCAGCAAAGTATGGGCCTGGGAGGCCTGCTCCAAGGGAATTTTATCCGCGATATCCACGGTCAGTCCATTCGCCAGTTGCTCCATGACCGCATTGCCGCTGATCCGGTAATGGTGTAGATCCGCCATATGCAGCAGCACGCTGGGGCGGGTGAATTGAATCGCTCGCGCCATGGTTTCCATCGGCAGACTCTGCAACATGCCAGAGGGCTGCCCAATGCCGGCGACTGTACCAAAGGCCCCGGCGCTCGCCAGACTTTTCGCCAGTGTGTCCGCGCCAACGCCGTCGATAACGTAGTCTACGCCAGCGCCGTCAGTGAGCCTCTGCACGGCTTCAGCAAAGTCCTGCTCGCGATACAGAATCACGTCGTCGTAGCCTTTACAGCGGGCGATCTCAGCCTTTTCCGCACTCCCTACGGTCCCGATCAGTCTCACGCCGAGTTTGCTCGCCCACTGACCCAATACCTGCCCCAGCCCACCTGCGGCAGCGTGAACCAGCATCGACTCGCCAGCCGCGACGGGTCTAACCCGGTTCAATAGCATGTGAGCGGTCATTCCCCGCAATAGTGCAGACGCCGCCGCTTCATCAGAGACTGAGTCTGGAACGGGTAATAATCTCTCCGCCGCAACATTACGATGACTGGCGTAACTTCCTAACGGAAAGCCGGCATAGGCGACGCGTTGGCCAAGACTCAACTCTGTCACGCCATCTCCCAACGCTTCAATCACACCTACCGCCTCAACGCCCAATACGCGGGGCTCATCGGTGATGGGATAAAGTCCGCAACGGAAGTAGATGTCCACGAAGTTCACTCCCACCATACTGTGACGGAGGCGCACTTCTCCCGGAGCTGGAGGCGATAGTTGAAAGGTCGCTGGCCGTAATACGGACGGCTCGCCAATTTGGGACATTTCTATACGGATAGGCGTACTCATTCTGAACTCCTTAGTGCTCATACTGTAGTGGGTGTCCTGTTAGCTCCCTGTTAGCTAGGCAAACTTTAACTGCGGCATGCTTTGTAGAAAATTCCCCAAAATCACACAGTATTTGTGCATAATTGCACAATGAAATCGATTAACTGGGATGACATTCGCTATTTCCTGGCGCTGGCGGAAGCAGGCGGCCTGTCCGCCGCTGCGCGCACGCTTTCTGTCGAGCACAGCACCGTTGCGCGTCGGGTGGGTATGTTGGAGCGGGAATTGGAAGTGAAGCTGTTTGATCGTCTGCCGCGACGCTGGCGTCTCACTGAAGACGGTCAAAACTTTTTGGAGCCTGCGCGGCGGATGGCGTCCCAGGCGCAAAGCTTTACTCGCATCGCAGACGGCATGTCCGGGTTATCGGGCAGCGTGCGTATTTCAACGCCGCCATTGCTGGCCAGCCTGATACTGGCGCCGCGTTTGAGTGAGTTGCGTAAACAGTTACCGCAAATTGAGTTGGAGCTGGTGAGCGATCTGCAAAACGCCGATCTCCATGAACGCGAAGCGGATATCGCCTTGCGTATGCGCCGCCCGGAGCAGCCGGATTTGGCGGCGCGCCCCTTGGCCAGCTTGCAGTATGGCCTTTATGGCGGCCACGACTATCTGGCGACGCGTTCCCAGGAGCAATGGGAGTACATCGGTTACGAACGCAGCATGCAGTCCGCTCCGCAGCAACAATGGCTGGATACACTACCCCACTCGCCGCTGGTTTTCCGCTCCAATGATCTGAACGTGCTCGCCAGCGCGATTGTCGGCGGCGTAGGCGTTGGCGTCTTACCCTGTTTCATGGAGCGCTTTTATCCTCAGTTACAACTCATCCGTGAACCAGCCTGTCCGATTGTGCGAGAACTGTGGCTGGTCATCCACCCGGACCTGCGACGCTCTCCGCGAGTGCGCAAGGTTGCGGACGCCCTGATCGCCTTATTTGAGACCGGCGTCATATAAGGCTCACCTGCTTCTCACCACGCTTTATCTTTTCCGTCGGCCGTTCTATATTCGCTAGCAGGACGTTGAGCTGTTGTTGATGTAGTCATTTCAAGCCGCAGCTACTCACTCAAACACCACAAGGAGGCTCCCAAAATGGTAACTCAAGCTGACATCACCGCTTCGGATAAGGTGATCAAATCTTCTACTTCCACGATCCAGCTAGGCGTCGCCAAAGCCGACGGCAAGTTGTGGATGACCGCCGAGACCCTGCACTTCGCTCCCTATAACGAAGACTTTGGACTTGGCCCCTACAACATCCCACTCACCGATATTGCGAAGGTGGAAAAACACAGCATTCCCCCCTTAATGCCCGAGGGCTTTAAAGTCACACTTACAAACGAGCACACTTATCAGTTCATTGTGGCCAATTCAGAAACCTGGATTGAGTTGATCGAGAAACACATCGAAGCGCTCGGCGTTCATGTGATCGAATAGACAGACAAGGCTGGCTTGAATTCGTCTGAGAAAAGTCAGCCTATCAGCGCGCAACAACCTGAAAAATCAGGGCGCAGAATAAGACCCCCTCAGGCCTATGAGATTACCAAACGGGTCCGTCACCTGACACATACCCAATCCGTTTTCAATCTGCATAGGCCCACGATAAATAGTCGACCCCAAGGCCAAAAACCGCTCCATCTCATCCGCCAGATCCGCAACAGACCAATACAACACCGTACCCGCTCTTCCCGCAGGCACTTTTGCATCCGCCCAGACAATCTCAATATGAAAACTACCAACGTCAAGATAACGAAACCCATCAACAACCCTTTCCTGCGCAGCCGGAAAGGCTTTCTTGTACCAGGACAAACCTGCTTCGATATCGTTGACGTGTATGAGAATTGCGGTGGGGGTGATCATGGTGTGAACAGCGTTCCGTCTCAGTACAGTATTCCATTGCTAGGCCCCAGCACTTCTCGTGTGGACCCAAGTATCCGATTGCCGGCCAACTCAATCGAAAAATCGGTAAGGGGCGTTGTAAGTCCTGCGCCTAATGCAGCAGCACGCAGTTTCGAGCCATCAACTTTGATACGGAGTCCAGCGCCACGAGCAAGCCTTTGTAGACAATTATCTTTTCCTAGCCCCGCATTATTAAACAACCACTCCCCAAGCAGCTTCTGGTCGGCTAATTGCAGTCCAAACCGTTTCAATCATCGCAAATAGCGTGATAACTGTAACGATTGCTGCAAGTGCTAATAATAGAGGCTTCATCTTCCTCCCACTGATCAGCAGTTATCTATCCAAAACTATGCGAGTATCTAGTTTAAGAAGGGTAATGTGTAGCACTGTTCGATGTCGCTTCATGCTTCATGCGTATAAGCACTCATTTGAAGCTTATAAAATTCGACAGAAATACAGCCGTCTAATAAATCTAGTACATTCTGGAATGGACGATAGAGGCAGTGCGAAGAGCAAAATGATGGCTGCTCTAGCGCTCATCTAATAAGCAACCTCAAGGCCTCTGAAAAGCCTCTCGTGAGCGTTCCACTTCCGCCCTGACGGCGCATTCTTCCGCATGATCGTTGATCAGTCCCATGGCCTGCATGAATGCGAATACGGTGGTTGGGCCGACGAATTTCCAGCCCATTTTTTTGAGTGCTTTCGACAGGGCGACGGATTCTGGGGAGGTTGAGGCGGTCTGTGGTTTTTGGCGTTGGTCGTGGGCGGGTTCGAAGCGCCAGATGAAAGTCGCCAACGAGCCTTCTTTCTCCACTAGCGCCTGTGCGCATTTGGCGTTGTTGATGACGGCTTCAATTTTGCCTCGGTGGCGCACGATACCCTCATCTTTGAGTAATCGATTAACGTCCTCTTCGGTGAACGCGGCTATTTTGTTGAAGTCAAAATGATGGAAGGCAGCGCGAAAATTTTCCCGCTTGGCGAGAATCAGTCGCCAACTGAGGCCGGATTGAAAACTCTCCAAACACAGCTTCTCAAATAGACGAAAGTCATCCCTCACCGGAAAGCCCCACTCATTGTCGTGATAGGCATGGAAATCCGGCGCCTGGCTCCAGCTGCAACGGGGTTTGCTCTCTGCGCTTTCTATCGTGACGGACATTAATCTTTATCCTTGTGTAGGCATGACATTATTCAGGCTGAGTTAAAGCGCTTCTACTCAGGCTATCAAGGTCATCGTCACCTTAGCGAGGGTGTGATCCGCAAACTCATAATGAATTGAGTAGCCCTGAAATATCCCTTTAATCCAACGTTGGAACATCTCATGATTGGGATCGTTGGATGGACTAGAAACATACTCTACCCCCTCTGCTTCAAAGCTTTGTTTGGCTTCGCGATAGGAACTAAAAAGTGGGGCATCCAGTTGAGATTTATCAACGGAAGAGAAACCGCTGCTTTCGACGATATAGAGAAATACTACGTCTAATATTTGCTCTTCGTTAAACCGCAGTTCAAACCCTTGGTCGCGCGAGGAAGCCCAATAGACGTCTTTCATTCCTTCTTGGAAGCGGTCAAAGTCATAGACCACGCTGACATCGTGAAGCTCCAATAGCTCAATAACCTCTTCAGACTTGAGCTTCTTTCCAAGTAACGTTAAAAACTGCATTTCTTCCTCTCAAAAAACTGACAAACTGCGCGGAAGTATACAGCAAGCACCTAGTTTCACTCGCACACTTATTCCAGGCAGCCGCCTCTAGGCTCTCAGGTAAAGCGCCCCGTTTTCAGACGCCCGCCCCTCATTTTCATTGTTTACTGACGCCATTAACTTCCTCGCTACGATGCTGATTGTCTCACCGAAGTTTTGCAGAACACAGCCCAGCGAGTGTGCATCAAGTGCTTTAACAGTGGTGCGATAACACAGCAGAATATGTCTGTGATCTTTGTCCATAGCTAACGTCGATCCCGCCAGGGAAGCCGTGTCATTAAAGTTCATAACCAAAAGCTCGGTCAGCCGTTCTGCATTCCCCAGGAACGACTCGGTGGACGCCACCGGCGACCAGAGCGACAACTCCTGCTCGTCATTGCTCAGGCCGAACGAAAGTTCATGATTATCCAATAGCAGATGGCACTGGTTATTCGCATCCAACGCCAGGCAATCCAGCCCCCATTGACTGTTAAGCTCCATTAACCACTGCGAGAAAGCGTCTCTTTGTGCGCTCATTTGAACACTCCTTTCTATCCATCGTTATTGCAGATTTATTGAAATCATTGCTGACAGATTAGCGATGACGAGCGCGGTTACATACTGGCTGACAGGTCTATTTCTTTACCCGGCGACGCCTTTGTATCTAACCCGGGTTCGAAGCTAAACACGGACCTGAAAGACATAAAAAAACTGTGTCCAAAAAAATTTTTGTTAACTTTCTGCATCCAAATCCCAAAGCGGCGTCGTCTTTATCTACGAGATCGAAATACAGGGTCTTCAGGCCCGACCACATACATACAATTTTAAAAGGACAGACCCATGAAAAAGTTCGCCGCACTGACCGCTCTTCTGATCGCCGCTGGTTTCACTTCTATCGCTAATGCTGAAGGGCAAGCGGATCGGGGTGATTACTGCGATAACGACAAGCCAGGTTACAACGTTAAAACCTCCGCCAGCGCAGGTTCCTATAACTACGGCGCTTCCAATGGTTATGGCGATGGATACGGGAATACCGGCGGCTTTGTCAAAACGTCCACCGTCGCCAGCGCCCCCACTGCCGTCGTCACCAAAGTTTCCACATCAGTTGGAGAGGTATTCGCGAATGCTCAAGGCATGACGCTGTACACCTTCACTAAAGACAGCAATGGCGTGTCCGCCTGTTATGACGGCTGCGCGGATAGCTGGCCACCATTTTTGGCGAAGCAGGACGCGAAAACCTGGGGTGAGTTCACAGTGGTCGAACGTAAAGACGGCGCGTATCAGTGGGCGTACAAAAACCAGCCACTGTATCTGTGGGTCGGCGATCGCAAACAAGGCGACGCAACCGGACATGGAGTAGGCGATGTGTGGTTCGCCGCACAGCCATAGAGATAGGACGTCGGTAACGCCCTTCTCTTTCTGAATACGCCGGCGCAGAAGTAGCCGCCGGCGTCGATAAAGGACTTCCAGTAACTGGCGCAACGCTTGGGCCAATGCCGCTTTGCGCTTCCGAAAATTATCTTCCGCAGCTGTAACTTTTTTCCGTGGGTGTCGTAACGGTGATGACGGCCGTCAACACCCGACATCAATCGATGACCTTGATTTAAACAATACGACTTAAATAACACGTAAAGGGTAAATGTATGAACTTGTCGAAAACCTGGATGGCGACCGCCGTTTCCCTCGCTCTTTTTGGGGGCGCGTCTTTGGCGCAAGCGGACATCGTCATTGGCAATGATCTGAATTCAACCGAAGGCGCAAACGCCGCCATCAACCAACTCTACTCCGCCAATCGCGGCTCCAATGGCGGCGGCGATCAAAGCCTGCAGTTTGGCGATCAGATATACGGTACTGAGGAAAACGATATTCTGATCGGCGGCCTGGGTATTGATGTCCTGTTCGGCTATGACGGCGACGACATCATCATCGGCGGCACTGAGGACTTCAATAGTTTTAACCGCGACCGCGCCTTCGGCGGCAAGGGCAATGACATTTTCGTGTGGACGCCTGGAGACGGTAATGACTTCTTCGACGGCGGCGAAGGCCAGGACATTCTGGTTATCGGTCTGATTGGCGAGTCCCAGGATAATGACGGCAATACTGATCTGGCCCCCTTCTTTAACGTTAGTCCTCCCGGCACGCCAGGAAGCCAGGACTTCGACGGCATTTTTATCAATCCCAGCGTTGGCCTTCCAGAACTGAGGATTGAACAAACTCCCGGCTTCTGCCGAATTCTGGATAAATCCACTGAGGGCATGAGTGAGCTGAACCTCGATCATCTGGTTCAGTTTATCCTGAGAGGCCCCGCCAATAATTTCGATGAGGCCATCGCAGCCGATCCCAATATCGATCCGGATACGCTGGATACAGGCTTGAGAATCTCGGTTCATTTGAAAAACACGGAGTTTGTCGTGTGCCCCTCGCGGTCCGGCGACGAAATAGAAGTCTATGACATCTCCCAGACGCCTCCCGTCAGAGTCACGCTGGACGACCTGCCGCCCACGGCAGCCACCTCTTCAGCCCGTTTGGCTCGCTAGGCGTTAGACGCATTACTTCAATTGAACCGAGAATCGACCAAGGAATACAGTATGAACCACTCAAAGCATGCGCTGAGCAGCGCGATCATTTTGTCTATCATGATGACAGCGGCCGGCTGTTCCAGTTCCGGCGACGGCGCCAAAGGGCCTGACAACAACGACGGCCAGAACGGCGGCGATATCAATCAGAAGAACTTCACGGTTATCCAGGGTACGGATCTGAACACCAAGAGTTCCGCCCTGTTGTCGTTCAATCCCGGCGGACCGGGAGGCTCCTCTAACCAGAGCCAGCGTGCAGGGGACGTCCTGCAGGCGGAAGACGGCGTTGACTCGATTCTGATCGGCGGATTGGGCGTGGACGTCATGCTCGGCGCTTCGGGCGACGACATTCTTATCGGCGGTACAGAAGACTTCAATTCAAGCGTCGACGGCGACAACAAAGGCGCCGACAACCGCGACAGAGCCTTCGGCAATGGCGGCGACGACCTCTTCATCTGGACGCCAGGGGACGGCAGCGACTTCTTCGACGGCGGCGAAGGCGTGGATGTCCTGGTATTGGGCGTTGTCGGCGAGCAGCGGGACAACAACGGCGCCACAGAAGGCGCCCCGTTCTTCAACGTGAGCCCGCCCGGACGCGAAGGCAGTCAGGATTTTGACGGCATCTTTCTGGATGCGACCAATAAACCCGTGGTCAAAGTGTCCACCTCACCGGGCTTCTGCACCGTCATCGACAAAGGCGAACATGCTGAAGAGCTGGAGCTGTTGAATCTCGACCACATTGTCCGGTTCACCCTGCGTGGCGTCGCGGAGGCCTTTGAAGCCGGCGCACGCACTGACGATGACGGCCTGCGCGTCGCCATCAGCACGAAAAATGTGGAGTACCTGGTGTGCGCCCCCAAAGTGACCACCGATGGCGCAGCGACCGACAATATCGAAGTGCTGGACCTGACCACCACGCCGCCAAGACTCGCCCTGTTGTCTGAGTTGCCTGAGCACATCGCGCTGATGATTCAATAATCTTTCAGGCTGTGATTCAGGAACCGCCCTGCTTTCCTAGGAAGGCGGGGTGAACCCGTTTACGCCTTAGCTTAATACTACGCCTTGGCTTAGTCCTGAGCGTCGATGGCGACGCATCGTCAAACACGCTCTCTTCCTACTCACCACCCCAAAAAAATAATTAGAAAAATAAAAAATATTCTGCATCCAAACACCGCGTCGGCGTCGTCTTAATCAATGAGATCACAACAACGCCGTTCAACTTACAGATTAAAAGGACATTCTCATGAAGAACTTCGCCGCACTGACCGCCCTGATGGTTGCTTTCACTGGTTTCACCTCCGCTGCGCACGCTGAAGGACAAGCGGATCGTTATTGCGATGACGACTATGCAAAGAAAACCTATAGCAGCGCCAGTTACGCAAGCGCCAGCAACCAGGGCGACCATGTCAAAACGGCTGCTAACGACAGCGCCAATCGCGTCGTCACCAAAGTCTCTACCTCTGTCGGCCAAGTATTCGCCAACGCCCAGGGCATGACGTTGTACACCTTCACTAAAGACAGCAACGGGACCTCCGTTTGTTATGACTCCTGCGCAGACAGCTGGCCTCCGTTCCTGGCGCAACAGAACGCCAAAACCTGGGGCGAGTTCACCGTGATCGCCCGCAACGACGGGAGCTATCAATGGGCTTACAAAAACCACCCGCTGTACCTGTGGGTGGGCGACCGACAACAGGGCGACGCCACTGGCCACGGCGTCGGCAATGTGTGGTACGCCGCGCAGCCGTAATCCCCCTTATAAGCGCCCTCTTCTCCTCTCTGCGCCGGCGTGACATGAACGCCCGCAGAGAGTCGCAGAATAAAAAGTACTCCCAGAAAAATACCGACGAAAAAGTTTTCCGCCGCTGTAACTTATTCTCTCTGGGCGTCGTAGATGGATGAGGGCCGCTCGTTTTTCTAATGGAGATGGCGACGTTTTTATCTGAGCGCACTTCAACTTGCGCTGCATTCAGACTCATCTGATCACGTCGTCCAAGTGACTCAACAATAAGGACGCCCCGCATTCCGCATGCGGTCGGGGCGAGTTTTTAGTGCCATGGAAAACACTTTCGACCCGGACGAACTGGAAAATCTGTTGGCGCGTATTGCGCTTAAAGATCAAAAGGCGCTGGAGCAGCTTTATAAACGCGTCGCGCCGAAGCTCAATGGAGTAGCCATGATAATTTTACGAGACACAGATTTATCAAACGATGTTCTGCAGGAAGCCTTTTTGCAGATCTGGCATAAGGCGGACGAATATCGCCGCAGCCTTAGCGAACCCATGACCTGGATGACGTCGCTGGTGCGCTATCGCGCCCTGGATAAGCTGAAAGCGGAAAACCGGGAACAGACGCGTCGGGAGCGTCATGATGAACTCAAGCAACTGCTTGAGCAAAACCTCGTCGACTCTCCCCTGCGCGACGTGCTGAACTCAAACGAAAAATGCCGCATCCACCGCTGCCTGAGGTCGCTGGATGTGTTGAACCGCAACGCCATCCTCATGGCTTATTACTACGGTTACAGCCGCGAAGACATCGCCGTGCACATTGAAAAACCCGTTAATACCGTCAAAGTCTGGCTGAAGCGGGGTCTTGGGAGGTTAGCGCAATGCCTCGGCCATTGAGATACAAAAATCCAGAGCTTCTGGACCGCCTGGCGTCCAACTACGTCATCGGCGCACTGCGAGGCAAAGCGCGCAAACGCTTCGAAGCCATCATGCGCGAGGACGAGACCGTCGCCCAAAGAGTGCGACAGTGGGAAGAAAAGTTTCAACCTCTGCATGAGAACACGGCGCCGGTAGCGCCCAAAACAGCGACCTGGAGCGCCATCTCCGCCCGCATCAACGATGCGCCCGGTCAGTTGATGGAGAAGCTATTACGCAAACTGAGCTTCTACAAATACCTCTCCGCCGCCGCTCTGTCGTTAGCGCTGTGCATCGCGCTCTATCCTGCGCTGTCAGGGACGGAGCAGCCCCATCCCGAACAGGCGACACTTACACCCAGCGTTAACTATGTTGCGGTGATGGAGAATACGGACGAACAGGCGGTCATGGTGGTGACCGTCGACAAAGCGGCTCGCCAGTTGACCTTGAACATCGTGGAAAAGCCCGTCATCGCCCAGAATGCGACATTGCAATTGTGGGCCGTTTCAAGGGACGACAATACCGTCAGCAGTTTAGGAACCATTGAACTGAAGGGGCAAACGCAAAGAAGTCTGTCACAGCGGGAATGGGAGTTAATTCAAAGCGCGGAACATTTGCTCGTTTCCAAAGAAAAGCCCGGCGGCTCGGCAACTGGCGCCCCCAGCGCACAACTGCTGGCCAAAGGGTTATGCGTGAAAGTGGCGGGTTGGCAAAGCTAACTGCTCCCGCCGTTTTTGGTCGGCTCTTACTTAGCACTTTTTAAACAAGAGAACTCAACGATCAACGTTAGCGCCACAGACCACACAACAGCGATTAGCCAGGGAACAGGCCTCACACATCCTCCACGCATTATTGCGATAATGACGGTTTCCATCCGGCTGTCGCGCATCCCATATCTGCTTGCAAACGGGACAAGCGCTGAACGATCTAACTCGCAATTTATTCCTGCACGCGTCGCTGCAATACAGCGGCTCTGGCGCTTTTGTCATGATTCGGCGTTCCTTGGTGGAGACCAATTTTAAAAAGAGAAGATTCTAGTCTTCAATATGGGACAGAGACAATTTCGCCACTCTCTGCACTTTCACCGCTAGCCTCAAAGCCACAATTAAACCCAGTTCCCAGAATCGAACAAAGTACATATTACGTTAACCCCACTGTCACCAATCGCAGCTATTCTTTTTTGGCTGGTATATACCAGATAAACCCAAAAACTAGGAGAGATTATGCTTAACTGGAAGAGTTGCGCGGCGGGCGTTGGCCTGTTGGCGATGACGTCTTTGGCTGTGGCGGATAATAAAGTTCTCTTGATCGGGATTGACGGTCTGCAACTGGAGCAGGTTCAACGCTTGAACACGCCCAACTTTGACCGGCTCAACATCACCAAGGCCTACACTGGCGGTATCCAAGGCGCCGCGTCGGAGCAGCCGACGATCAGCGGACCGGGTTGGGCGACAATACTGACCGGGGTGTGGCTGTCCAAGCACGGGGTAAGCTCCAACGACGCGGGCTTGGCCAATCCTGAATTCCCCGGTCTGTTCAAACGGATCAAAGACGCCAACCCTGACGCCTACGTGGCCAGCATCGCCAACTGGGCGCCCATCAACACCAACTTCTTCGCCAATGAGGTCGCCAATATCGACGAGGTCGTCAGCGGCGTTAATGACGAAGAAGTGGTCAATCGCGCGCTGCAAACCCTCTCCCAGACACCCGCTGATTTTGTATTCCTACACCTGGACGATCCCGATCATGCAGGACACGCCAGTTGCTTTGGCGGCGCCTACGATAAAGCCGTGCAGGACTCTGACCGCCGCCTGGGACAGCTTCTGGATAAAGTGGCCAACCTGCAAAATCAGAACGCCGATAACTGGCTGGTGTTAGTGACCACGGATCACGGTCGCACGCCGATTGTGGGTTGCGGCCATGGCAATCAGACCGAGCCGGAAAAAACCATCTTTATCGGGTCTAATCAGCCGATGAACGCCGAGTTCTCGCAACAGGTGACGGACATTCCCAACACGCAGTTCAATTCGCTCTACGGCTATCCGTCGCAAGCCTCTATCGCTCCCACCGTGTTACGTCATCTTGGCGTGAATATCGACGCTTCCTGGCGCCTGGACGGCTTGCCGTTGATTGGCGATCTGGGGGTGCGCAAACTGATGGAGAACGGCTCCACCGCCCAGCGTTTCACCTGGTATACCGATGAGCAGAAACCGGCGAATATCTACCGTAACGGCGAGTTAGTGGATCAGGTTTATTCCATGGATCGCGGCTGGTCTGATCCAGATATGACCGCCGCCGGCGTCACGGACTATGTGGTGGAGATCAACAGTACGCCATTGGCGCTGCGCCTGAATAATTTCCAGATCGACGCCGCATTGAGCAAAGACGCCTTCAAAGCCTACTTTTTCCGCAATGATCAGCAGTATGTGCGTTATGACAAGGTGCTGGACAAGTCAGACGGCGGCTATCCCAAAGCCGTTAATAACCAGACCTGGCCGGGCATGGAAACATATCGGGATTTGATCACCGCCAGCTTTCAGAAAGACGCCGGAACCAGCTACTACTTCCTCAAAAACGGTCAATACATCAATTACGACAACATCGGCGACAAGGTAAGAAGCGGTTACCCCAAGCCCATCAACAACGCCACCTGGCCCGGCCTGGAGCCCTACAAAGACCAGATAGAAGCCGCCCTGCGCTGGCACAATCAGAAAGTGTACTTCTTCCTGAGCAACGGCGATTACATTCGTTACGACATCAACAGCGACGCCGTGGACAGCGGCTACCCCAAACCGATCAACGACAGCACCTGGCCGGGTCTGGGCAGCTACGCCAAGGAAATCACTGCCGCCGTAAAATGGAGCGACAGCCGCGGCTACATCTTCCTGACCGGCCAACGCTACCTGCGCTACAACATCAGCCAGGACAAAGTGGACGACGGCTATCCCAAGCCGGTGAATAGCTCCACCTGGCCTGGGTTGTTGAATCCGTAATTAAGCGTTATTTCGTCGGGGGCATGCAGGAAGAGCAGTACCTGCCGCCCCCGATGATTATCTATTTAGAAGCTATCCGTTCAGAAGCCATCTATTCAGAAACTATCCACCCTGGCGCTGCATCTGTTGCAGAGCTGCCTTGTTTACGTCAATACAGGCCGAGCGTCAGCGAGGTCCAGTTAGCCAACCAACTCAGCTCCAGGATTACTTCTTACAATTTCTTCGCCATGCCGAGGTATATCATGCCCGGCTAGCCATTGGTAATGCTCAATACCGAGAAGGTCAGCCAATTTATAAGCAGGCATCTCGCTAAAAATGTCGTCCAATGTGTCCAGACAAAATAGCTGAATCAGCTTTTCACGGTCGCCCTGATCAATTAGCAAGTCGACAAAGCGTTGAACATCTAATTTATCTTTTTCAATATACAGTTCCGGGTCCCATGCACACACATATGCACTTATCAAAACGCCATTAGAAAACAAATTCACAACCCAGGCGTGATCCTCAGCAAACATATAGTGCAGAACCATACCATTATAGTTAGCAGCGACATTATCTTTTTGTGAATTTAAATCGCCCTCTGGCAGTATTGTTACCCAGTTATTGGATTCATCAAAGACTATCCCGCGGACACCAAGCCTTTTTAATAAATCTTTTCCTTCTTCTTTGTTCTTGGTACGCAGGTGATAACTTTCACTAAACTCACTCATTTATGTCTCCATAGTCGGGTTTCTAAAGTTAGTGTAACGGGCTGATTTGGAGGCGCTACTGCGCCGGAAAACCGGCCTCGCTGATGCATAGGTTAGGATTCGTCATCAAATAAATCCGGCTTATCCAAAACTCTAAAGCTCTGTGGATTCAGCAAATATGTGGATCTGGGTGTTACGTGTAAATCACCTTGGCAAGTAACCGGCATCTTTGGCTTGTGAGCTCTAACGGCCTCCCAATAGTCGTCTAATCCTAGCTTTATGGAGATACTTTTCTCTGAACCATTGACCAAAGAGCTCACCCTAACAGATCCATAGTCTTCTGATGGCTCGTGATCCATCCTAATAACCAAACCAAAAACTTCATAATTTTCAATTACATAATCACCTTTGTAATACTTCGAAGCAGTTTCTAAAACAGGAATATGGACTGATGAAAACCTATGCGATGTATTTATCTCATCTGAGTCTTTTTCCGATGGAGCTAGCTCAATGGATATCTCTACGTCCCTATTTTTTCTACTACCGCTAATCCCAATGAGGGCATCGCAAAGGTTAGCACTTACGCCGCTTGAAACCACCTCCTCAAATGCCATTAAATCTTTAGTCTTCTCATATTTATTAATGGCTGAGATAGTTGCTTTTAAACTTGTGGCCAGATTATTACTCACTGACCTAGTAATAGACCTATCTGCCTCGGGAAAGCTTTCATGCGGAACTTTTATTAAGGGCGCAATAACATTAACCACGTAACTACCCCGCTCAGTTTGGCCAAACCTTAATGTATCCAAAAAGTCTCTTGCCGCAGCCGGCCAGCTTCCTGAGAAAAATTTCTTCTTCCTGAAGGCGGACAAAGTGGACGAAACCAATAGGTCTTTAGCTCTTTCAAACAAAAGAACGCCATCATCTATTGGAATAGCCCCGCCTTCCACATCGGGGCTAACAACCCTTACCTTGATTATGTCTGAATCAAAGTTGATTACTTCTTCAGCCACTTTTCCTAAAGATCTCTCTTCAAACTCCGAGATGACCTGTATTGCTTCGCGGACTCTCAGGTAGTAATCGCGCAAATCCAAACTAAGAGGCTGAACAACCTCTAAGTCAAAATAGGCTTCTTCGGGCCTATGCCAAATTTTGGCTTTATCGCCTATTGCCCCATCATCTATCCATCCGGTAGCAATCAAGTATTTTTCTAGTTGGTTCGGAACAATATCTGTTACGACTCTATTGATATCAAAGGAATTCATGCGACCTCCTTTGAGCTGGCCATTTGCATTAAATAAAGTATGCTCTCAGATGTCAGTCTTTGACTTCTGCCTGAATCCGTGGTGTGATTTGCCGCCAACGCTTTCCCGACCCCTGGCGCCCTGATTTTCGATCAGCACCGAGCCAACTTCTCTATCTCTCCCCCTGCTTTAGCTCTTTAGCATCGCTCAAAACCAGCTCTTATTGGGGCATTTTCGGCTGCCCGGACAGGGGAAGCCCTCGGCCATCTCCGCCGACTCTTTCGTTGAATCCTTCTGTTTAATCCCTCTCTAACCCGAGGCCGCTCTCCTCAGGTGCGCCTGCACCATCATGAAGGCTTCCAATCCCCGGAACCCCTCTCCAAAGTCCAGTATCCAACGCCGGGCGCTGTGGATCAGTTGCGCCGCACGGTACATGAACTCCTGTAACACCGTCTTCAAGCGCCGCCGTTTCGCCGGGTGTCGGACCGGACTCAACGTCCCGGTCATCCCCAGTTGCCCCAGCAGACGTAGACAGTTATAAGCCAGCATCGCCAGCCGTAACACCAGGTCGTTCACCGCAAACTTCCCCGAAGGTAATCGCTCCAGGTCCAGGTCACTTTTAATCTCGCTGTGGAATTGCTCATGGGTCGCATGGGCTCGATAGCTCTTAATAATCTGCTCCGGCGTCTGCTCCAGAGTGCTCCACCAGCCTTCCAGTTCATACTCCGGCTCCAGCAGAAGTTGCCCCTGACGATCACTGGTTCGTTCCACCAATCGAATGACTCGACGCTCTTCCCAGCTGTTCCCTCCATGCCGACATTCCACGTGCTCCAGCCACAAGGCTTCCCGCTTACCTTCGCGAACCTCCCGCCACCGTCCCTCCGCCAATTGCACCCAAAGGGCCATATCACGGGCCTCACTACGGGGATTCCATTTGACGATATAGTCCAACCGACGTTGCTCTTCCCACGCCTGCTCTCGCTGCTGGCGTAGAGCCCAAAGATACTCCTGGCTGCAGAAGCCACTGTCCTGCCGAATCAGCAGGGGCTCCGTGGTCAGCCGCTTGGCCCGTGGCAACACTCGCCGCATAAAGCCGTCGCTGTCCTTCACGCTGTGTTGCTTGCCCGGACGCAGCTCCAGACCCAGACACCAGCCTTCATTCCCCAGATAGGCCGCTATCGGCGTATATCCATCCACTTGTTGATAGGTGCGTGACACGCCTTCTTTGCGGGTATCGCTGTTGTCCATCACAAAGGTGTCAATATCCAGGCACACATAACCGGCTGCCGCGCCTGATTCCAGGCTGACCAGAGCCTCAGCCCCTTTCAACAGCTCCACACTGGAGCCGGGCAGATGCTCTGACAAACCTTTCTCGGCCAACTGTTCAAGGCGTTGGCGTAACCACTCACTACTGGGAACCTTTCCCACTTTGAGCAGTTTGCGGAAGGCCGGGTCCGCACGGCGATTGGTTATCGCCTCAAAGTCGCTCTGGCCCAGGCATAACAGGCCAACATAACACTTGATCAAATCGCTGGTCTTCATACCTCGGCTGGTGGGAAAGCGCCCGTCAAGAGCATCAATATGCGACAGGGACAGGCAATCGCCAATTAGGGCCAGGCCGGCATGGCTGGTTAGGGTCTTGTGGCTGGAGCGTAGATGAATTCGGGACATAGCGCTTACTGGGTGAAAGGACGATGGGGATATTTTGCCATCATTTTCAGTGTGTTAAAGGTTAATATTACTGACGGGGCCACGGATTCAGGTTCTGGGTATGTCTATGGTGACTTTTGACTTATTAGAGACAGCAGGCATATCTCTTAATGAAATCCAATAGCAACAGTGCTTTAGGACACTAAAATCTGGTTCATGAACAAGCCAATCTCCGCAATCCTCCGGCACCACTAGGACAAAAAGGTACCTTGGGCAAACAACGTCTTCCCCTCTTAATTCGTTGTAGTTTTTGAGGGGAAGGGGGAACTTAAGATACTCCTCGTTTCCCTCGTCGATTGCAGTGCATTTCAGCTGAACATCAATTTGGGGGTTGCGGATCGCGGCTCTGTATCCTCTGCCCCGAACAATAACATCGACGCTATCATCATCGACGTCCGGCTCAGAGCTTCTCAGCCCAGCTTGTGCTGCTAACGCTTTGACAAACGCCTTGCTGAACAGTTCTTTTTTAAGGTTTTCGTCCATTTGGCAATCCATATCCAAAAAATTTCTAACGCCTGCATTTCTGGGCCGGAGCACACAGTGCACAGGTCTCAGCTCGCGGAGCGGGCGAACAACATGCACTTGTTATGTGTTGAGCTACAGAGCAGCTTCATATTCTTTTATATAGTGGTCAATGTCGTGAGCGGTTCCTGTATGGTAAAGCTCACCAGTATTACGATTAACAATTATTGGAGCATTACCTCCAAGCATTTCGCGGAAATCACCGGTTTCAAAATAAGCTTTGCTTTGGTAGAAAAACACCCAGCCCCACGCTCTTTCTATGGTCTCTTCTGCAAGAACAACACAATCGATGGGATTGTATTTATCCTTTATTCTTTCTAGTTCAGCTTCAACCAAACTTTGAGCTTCTTGCTTATTCATATTGGTGACTTATAACGCCTGCATCAGGGGAAAATTTGTCCCTACCTGCTTGTGCTTGTGCTTGTGCTTGTGCTTGTGCTTGTGCTTGTGCTTGTTAAAGGTGTAAATGGTACTAGCTCCATATACCAGGATACTGCATATAGAACTGCTGGTATAGAAAACAATAAGGGTCATGCGGAGCCAAACCAGAAAGAAAGACCAGTTAACGGCCACACTATTATTGCAAGTATTAAATAGAGCGCCCAGCCGTATTTGAGTTTAACGAAACTCCTTTTACCACACAACGGCACGCCTTGTTATGTATTTTTTTCGCAATATTCTGTAAATGAGCTGTATTTATTAACGGCGCCGTTGGAGCTGCAAGTCAAATACAGCCCTTTATTGTTGATTAACTGGTTTATGAGCATATCACTATATTGCAATGGCGCAGCCAATTTAAGGGTGGCTATACAATCATTTTTTGACTCAAAAGTAAAAGTGCACTCTCCATCGTCATGGGAGCTAAACTTGCATAAATTAGATAACGACGCCTCAAAATCTATGATTCCAAGCTCGCCCTCTGTTTCTAAGAAAGCTATAACTTCTCCAACATTTTTTAGTAATGGTAACTCTGCTTCCGTTGCCCAGCCATAGTCTTTATATAAAGTTGCACCAAAATTCGTAATGACGATCTCTTGGCTCTTTTCGATCAGCGACAAACCATCTAGTACTGAGCACTCACCCAGGTAGATCTTGTAAACATTATTTACCTCATTATAGAGGTACACGCTTGGATTCATGATTAATGCATAACACCTCAAACACCGGCTTGATGAAATTGACGGCTTTTTTGCGCAAGCGAAAAAGGTGATAGCTTGTCCAAGTCCACGTGCTTTGAATTGTTAGCCTTTGAACTGCGCATAGGCTAGGCCTCCATCACACCACTGATCATAATCGAATTTTGATGGGTTCTGCATCAGATCCTTGGATTGCTCAATGAATTTTAACAAGTATGAATTACCGGTTTTCTCTGCGCTGTCTATGAAGGACATTACATCTTCTTTACTTTCAGTATGGTATTCAGTCCGTACTGCATCGCCGACAATAATATATGCACATTTCAAAAAGAAACGCTGTTTTGGGCAGTTGTCATCTGAAGCTAACTCCAAGATGATCTCTGAAAGGTAAAGCTCTGCCACAGCAAGATCAAAATCCTGTGTAGGCCAGAGGGCATTGACATCAAATGCCCATTCTCGCAATTCTTCGGTTATAGGATTCCAAGGATCTTTCATCGAACTCTCTAGCTAACATTTGTATAACGCACATCCGTGTTTTACCTATTCTTATTCCTGAAGATACGTCCTCCAGACCCATGATTCCATTGGAAAAACACTGTGGGGACTTTCTCCCGCAATGCATCAACCACCCGCTAGCTGACCACCTCTTCGCCAGCTTCCTTCCGTGCCTCTTCCTCACGCACTTTTTCGAGGTGGCGTTGTAGCATGGCGTGTAGGTCTTCCAGCGCCTTGGCCTTGTTCGTCCACCAGTCGGTTGACCAGACTCTGAACAGCGTCCACCCCAGCCCTTCAAGCACCGCCTGGCGGATTTTGTCTCTCTCGCGGGCGTAGGCGGAGCTATGGTACATCGCTCCGTCGCATTCGACGCCCGCCAGATACAGGCCCGGCGCATCAGGGTGCACGATCCCCAGATCGATACGGTATGCGGAAACGCCAATCTGCGGGTGAATGATCCAGCCTTTATCCTGTAAGGCCCTCGCCACCGCAATTTCAAAGGGCGATTCGAAATCGCCAATTGAACCATGCACGGCGGCGCCCAAGGCGGAAGCGCCCCGCTCTGCGTACTCAAGAAAATGCTTGAGATCAGCGACCGCTCGGGCCTGTGTTCTGGAGAGATCAATACGCTCCGGCTTCATTGTCGAAAAGACAATCATTTCAGAGCGCGCCCGGGTCATCGCCACATTCAAACGACGCTCCCCGCCATTGCGGTTCAGCGGCCCGAAGTTCATCGTCACATGGTCGCTTTCATCCGGGCCATAAGTAATGCTGAACAGTATGACGTCCCTCTCATCCCCCTGAACCGTCTCCAGGTTCTTCACGAATACGGGCTCCAGGGTCGACTCCTCGGAGAACGCCCACTCAATGGAAGGATCATCGGAACGGGCCTTATCCAGCAGGTCCTCAATCAGGGTCTGCTGTTCCGTATTGAATGTGACCACGCCAATGGATTGAGTGCGCACTTTCGGATCTGTGGAGGTAATTCTGCGTACAATTTCCGCCACGATGGCCTTCGCTTCGCCTTGATTGTGACGGGCCTTGCCTCGGGCGTAGAAGCCTTCCGGGCGAACCAGTGAAACGCCTTTGTCCGGATGCACCGGCGCCGGAAAGGTAATCAGGGAGCTGTCGTAATATCGGCTGTTGGAGAAAGCGATCAAACTCTCCCGGCGCGAGCGATAATGCAGGTTCAGCACCCGTTGCGGGATACTGGCGCCGATCAGTTCATCAAGGATACTTTCAAGATCGCCCTCAGCGTCGATATCTCCATCAGGATCATCGTCGGAGCGAGCAAAAAAGTTAGTGGGGGGCATCTGTTTCGGGTCGCCCGCGACAATAACCTGTTTGCCCCGCGCCAGAGAGCCTACCGCGTCCCAAACCGTAATCTGCGAGGCTTCGTCAAAAATCACCACATCAAACAACGCTTGCTCCGCCGATAAAAACTGGGCGATGGATAGCGGCGACATCATCAGACAGGGAGCCAGAGAGGTCACCACATCGGGAATTTCCTCCATCATCTCCCGAACCGGCTTATGACGGGTTTTCTTCTGCAACTCATGGCGTAAAACGCCCCAGGAGGAACTGCGTTTGATGTCGTCCGGGTCTGGAATCTCGCCTGCCAGTTTCGCCGCAATATACTGCGCCGTGAGTTCACTGAACTGGGTATCCAGATCTCTGAAGTGGAGAATGGCCGACTCATGTTCCGGCGATGAGAAAGTTCTGAGGACTTCATCTTCCCCGATGACCGCAGAAGACCACCAGGCGCAATAGGCCGCCTCGAAAACTTCGATAACGTCCTCAGGATTTACATCGCCGTTTTCAAGCGCTTCCACCAACGGCCCCATCTGGTGATCCAGGGCTTCAGAACGTCTGCGCACCCAGCCGCACCAGTCTTTCATAGAATGATGGCGCTCTATCAGCCCTTTACAAAGCTCGTCTATCGCATTCAGAGCTGACTGCTCGCCCTGTAGGTGACCGCTCAGAGTATTGCCGATCAAGCCTTCAAATTGCTCACTGATAGTCTTGAATCGCTCCAGTGACGATATGAAATCCGATATCCCTCTTCCCACGGAAGCCTCCGGCGCCAGGAGGTCATTCGCTTCGTACAACAGCCCTCTGATTTTCGATCGCAAGAAAATCAGGGCGTCCGCATCATCGGCGAGCTTGCTCACCGCAATACGGGCGCGAGACCCCAGCAGTTTGAGAGAGGCGATCACATCGGGATCTGAGTCATGGGCATTCCAGTCGCGCAACCCTTTCAGCATTCCATCCAGACGATCAATGTATTCGCCGGTGGTCCGCAGCTGCTTCAAGACAGGGATATCGTTGTTGGGATCTGGATCACCCAGAGCGCCGTTCTGGCGCATCTGTTTCAGCACTTTTCGCTTGGCGAAAAAGCTTTTTGGCCACCATGTCTGATTGGCGTCTCGCCACTGTATGTCGAGACTGTCAGCATCAAGCTTCTTCCATGCCAGAGCTTCATACTTACAACTTAACCTGGATTGCGCGTCGATATAGATTTTTAGTTGTCCAACGGCCTCTTCCAGCGCCTCCAGACGGTCAGGGCCGTCCGGCTCCAGGGCGAACGACGCCTGTGTCCTGTAGGAGTCCAGTAATACCTGCCCCAGCTCTTCCACCGCACTGAGTTTAGATAAGTCGGCGTCTCCAAAGCTGACTCCCAAGGCGCCTTCAAAAGCAGTCAGGTCTTTCGCCGCTTGTTTGGCGCAGGCCTGTAACTGTCTGGCGGCGCCGACCACTTCTTCCTGCCATTGGGGACGCCAATCGAAATGAGCGATAACTTTTAATGGGTGATCAACTATATCGCCCACCGCCTTTGCCTGAATACCCAGCAACTCAGCGGCTTCCCGCAGCTTTTGCAGCTGCGAGTCATCATGATAGTCCGCGTTCGGCCAGTTAAGCTTCACCTTCGCCGCAAGCTCGTTATCCCGAACTTTGACGCCGATGGCGTAATGAGCGGTCAAACCGTTTCGGCGACGTTTGTGTAGCGCGTTGACGACCTGGTTTAAACGGTCGCGAAGCGCCTTCAGTCGCTCCGCCTCCGCTTGCCATGCGTTGACTTTCGATTGCGAAAAACTCTCCCAGGAAGTGCGCAGCTGGTTCAGAACATCGGCTTTTTTCGCCTTATTGGAATGCAGCTCCAGACAGAAATGTCCCAGACCAATGTCTTTCAGACGCCGGTGAACCACTTCCAGCGCCGCGGTTTTTTCTGACACAAACAGCACTTTCTTGCCTTTGCCCATCATGTGGGCGATAAGGTTGCCGATGGTCTGGCTTTTCCCGGTTCCCGGCGGCCCGATGATGACGAAATTCTTACCCCGATCCGCCGTGGCGATAGCGGACATCTGAGACGAGTCCGCCGGCAAAGGCGTCAGCAAATCCGCTGGCGTATATTCTTTATCAATATCGCCAGGGTCAACAAAGCGGATATCGCTTTCGTAGGGCTCTCTTGGCGTCTCCAAAAGATGCTTCACCACCGCGCTGTGTTTCAGGGACTCGGAACGATCCACCAGATCTTTCCACATTAAATACTTGGCGAAAGAGAAATGGCCCAGGACGACATCTTCCACCACTTCGAATCCCGGCACATCTTTAATCGCATGCCTGATTTTATTCCAGACGCCCTCTACATCGATCCCGCTATGATCCTGCGGCAAGGGCCCATGCAGGCCGCTAATGTCAATGCCGAAGTCTTTCTTCAGCATTTCCAGCAACGTGGTATTAAATCTGGGGTCGTCTTCGCTGGCGGTCATTTTGACGCCACTGCGAACGGATTTTCGCTCCAGAGAAACGGGCAGCAAGATCAACGGCGCGCGGTAGCGACGGTCGTCCTTGTCTTTCTGTTTCCAGAGCAGAAAACCAATCGCCAGAAACAGGGTGTTAGAGCCGCCTTCTTTAAGAGAGGTCTGCGCTTTGCGATATATTTCAACCGCACGCTTGTCCAGTTCTTCTTGCGGAATTTCAACCAGCAACTGCTTTTTCGACAACGCGTCCCGGGCATACTCCTCCTTCAAATCGTCGCCGGTGCGCTGACGGTAGATATCCTGATCTTGTTCCTGCGTCTGAAACTTGGGGAACGGCGCAATAGAAATTCTCGCCCCTGTCGCCAGCACATCTTCCAAAGCGCCAGGGTCGTTGCAGACAAAAGCCAGACTGGTTTTGCCGGGCCTGTGATTAAGCAGCGGATTACGCGCGGATAAATCCAGTAACTTGCGCTGCCAGCGTTCTAGACGACCGCTTGGGCTGCTATCGGACAGATCTTCCTCGTCTGGAACGGAGTATGAAGGCAACGACGGCGCCTCTTCTAACCCGGGCTCTATGCTCTCAGCCTCACTGCCTGACTCATCAAACTGGGATCGCGGAGTCTGCAGACTGACTGGATTTATGCGATGCGCCCGGGCCCGACGAATATCAATGGCCGCGATGAATTCGTTATCTTTTTCCAAAGACACAGCCAGACTCCCGGCCTGCACCGCTTTGGAGAATGGCGCAGCGGGATTCGCCGTCACCAGCGTGGTTTCTATTAAAATAAGCTCTTTCAGAGGGATACGCTGGCGAAATACCTCTGCTTCATACACCACGACGCTTGATAGATCCTCAGGCTGCAGCCACAGCCCAACCAACGCATGCCCTCTTGTTAACACCACAATGGGATTAAGCCCGGCCTGCTCCAACGCCGCGGCGAACAACAGGGTTGTGTCCAGGCAGGTAGCCACCTTATTGGCCTCTATCTGATTCGGCAGCCGAATTTTTTGGCCGTTGCGCTCAAAGCTGGCGGGAGGAAGCGCATACCCTATTTGTAGTTTGACAATGGCGGAGTAAATCGCGGAGGCGATCAGCCATACCCGCTCCCGGCTTTTAGAGTGATAGCCGTCAATAGCGTCCGGCTTGCCCGCCGTTCGCAACACTTTGCCTGCCTGTCCCAGCAAGCGATCTACAGCGGAGTCATTAGGCGTACAAAAAGCGGCTAACAGTTCCGGCATAAAGCCTGCGCCGCCCCATTCATTGGAGGCCAGTAGCTCAACGTCAACCGCCTGCTCTGCAAGAAGCTCATCTGCACGGTTGACGCGAATATTGAGGCTTCCACGCATAGACTCGGACAAACCAAATAAAAAGCCGCCGTCCAACTCCAAGTCACGATCCTTTATCACGATTTGTCCGTCTGCGGAGAGACTGTCTATCGTCCAGGTTTTCTTTTTGAGGAACGCTGGAGCGGCGTCCAATGTGACGACCAGATTATGGAGATCATCAGCGCTCGAATTCTCGATTTTTAACTCGCGCAACACGGCATAAGCGCTCTGGTGGCAAGCAAAATTGATCTTTTCGACTAAGGTTGCGTGGATTTTGAGCAGCGACGCGTCCTGACCAGACATGGGCTTGTCCCTCATATCGACAATACATCTATAAAACGACGGTGATCAGCCCCTGACGGCGGTATAAATGAGTAACATTTTCTCGGGCCAGGGACGGTTGCATACAGTATAGGGATTTGAGTTCTCCACGCAGAACTTTATTACCGGCTTGCCTGCCCTATGTCATGGCGGCGTAAGCAGGGCTCGAAGACTGTCTCTTATGCTTTATCAAACGCTCACAACCTCATATTGAAAAACGACCCAACCTCCCCCGCTGCAACCAATTCTCCTGCGCATACTCACAAGCCCCGTCGACCACATGAAACGTCAGGGCGATGCGGGATTTGTCGGAGCGGTTGGGAGCGCTGTAGTGTGGCAGATGACCATGAAATACCAGCAAACTGCCGGCCTTGACGGGCATAGGGGTTCCGCTTTCAGTTGGCCAGGGCTGATCGCTCAGAGGTCGCATGCTTAGATCGCCCTGTTCGCACAAGTAGCGTTCGCGCAAGGGGCCTTGATGACCGCCGGGCTCCAGCCAGAGACAGCCGTTTTGCAAGGTGGCGTCCTCCAGGGCGA
Organism: Hahella sp. KA22; assembly: GCF_004135205.1. NCBI lineage: Bacteria > Pseudomonadati > Pseudomonadota > Gammaproteobacteria > Oceanospirillales > Hahellaceae > Hahella > Hahella sp. KA22. The sequence continues at coordinate 4,222,914 of NZ_CP035490.1, forward strand.
ACCAGTAGGTAATAACGCTGGTCGGTTCGGTGTAGAAAAAAGTGGCGTCCTGATGCCAGGTGACTTCCCCGCCGATGCGCGGTTGCTTGAAGATCACCATGGTCTGATACAGCGAGGGGTGTGATTGCCCCAAATCTCGGGCGATATCGCCGAACTCGCGGCGCTGCGCGAAGCGTTTAAAGACCGGGTCCAAGTCATGCAGCGCGTGACCGATTTTGTTGATGGACTGCGCCCGCGGCTGCAGCAACTCTCCTTCGAGACTAAAGGCTTCCTCTTCGAAAAAGCAGCGAATCGTTTCCGCGGAACCAAGAAAATACGCGTTATTGATCTGAGCGCGATCAATGGTGGAAAAACGCGCGGCTTGTTCCAGATTGTCTTCATCGATGATGGCGTAGGCGCGTGCGATTAACGCCTCACGCTCCGGCTGCGTCACCAAATCCGGAAACAGTAGATAACCATCCTTTGCATACTGGGCTTTTTGTTGTTCTGACAGCATCTCATTAGTCCTTGTCTGATATTCCGACATAGCCCAAGCCTTTGGCTATCACGCTTAGCGCAGGAATATGGGGAGATAAATTCAAGCCAGTGTAACGGATGCGTTAAATTCGCGACAACCTTAAATTTATCAGCTGCTTATGCAAGAAACTAAAAGCGGTTGAGAGGAGATGACGGACTGCGTAGGAGGATGAACTAAGGCGTATCAAATCGAAAAAACGCCAGCTAACCACCTAAGTCCAGGGAGCGAGGAATGCTCCCCGGAAAGCAGTCTGGCCGGCGATCGATGTCTTATCTGAGTTTTAGCTGGAAATTTTTCATGTCCAGTTTGCCAACGGCTTTTTTCGGCTCACCGCCGTATATGCCGCCATACATTCCCTGAGCTTCTCTTTCAAAGTCCGATGCGATGCCTTTCAGGTCGTCGCGGCAGGCGAGCCAATGCACATGACAGACAGCGCCGTTGGGCCTGATGGAATTCAGGATATCTTTAAGGTGTACGTACCAGTGGGTGACGCGATCCTTAACGGCGCAGTTCAACTGATCACGCAAGTTGGCGCCGATATAGTGCGGGGGAATCAGGGGATGCAGAGAGTCGTAACCAACTTTGGACTTGATGCCGCCAGGGTGCGCCAGACGGTAGTTACGGCAACGTTGCGGACCTCTTTCATGGCTGAAGTCCGGATGCGCGACCGCCTGTCCGGCTCTGACCGCACTCTCCCAACTGCTGTCGAACTTTTTGGTGTGAGGACAGTAAAAATGGAGCACCACATTCCTCGGCATATCGAAGTAACCATCTTCTTCCAGCCAGCCGCCATGTCCAATCAAATAGACTTCCATATTGTTATCCTTTTTCTTTCTGTTGATGTGTTTGATAAAAATTATCAATACAGGTAGCGAGCTTTCAGAAGCACTCCCCGTCACATCCATTACAAATTGTTACTTTTTATTTGATCAGTCCAATGACGCCGCGACGGATTTAATCAGATTACGCAGCCAGACTTGCGCGGGGTGAGTGTCGTTGCGACGATGCCAAATCAGCCCAAACCAGACTTCCGCCAATACGACAGGGGGTGGAAACAACGCCAATGCACCCTGAGCTGGCGAGTTCAGCGCCACCCTTTTCAACAAGGTCGTCACCAGGTCGGTTTGCGCCACGATCATTGGCGCGGCGAACATCTGCGGCAGCGACAAAGCAATCTCGCGCCTTAGATTCATCAACGCCAGCGCCTGGTCCACTACGCCATGACGGTCCCCTTCCGGCGACACCAGAACATGCTCCAAAGACAGATAAGTCTGTAAATCCATGCCCCGACGGGCGGCTGGATGGTCGCGACGAATAGCCGTCACAAACTCGTCCTTCAGAATAGGCTGCGTAATGATGCGGCCCTCCTGCTGAGTGGGCGGAACGCCAATCGCCGCATCGATTTCTCCCGCATCCAGAAGATCAACGGCGCTATCGCGGGAGGTGAACTCAACCACCTTCAACTCCACCCCCCTCGCCTGCTGTTTAAGGGCCTTTTGCAACAGCGGCAGCAGCACAAATGCAGGGTAATCCGACAGTCCCAAAGTGAAGGTAATGGCGGCCTCCTCCGGCGCAAAGGCGGGCTGTTTGACCAGCGCCGTTTCAATGTGTCGCAACGCTTGCGCCACCGGCGCTTCCAAGTCTCTGGCCCGAGCCGTTGGAAGCAGCCCTTCGCTGCTGCGAATGAAAAGCGGATCGCCAGTCAGTTTACGCAGGCGGGCCAGCGCCGCGCTCATGGCGGGCTGGCTGACGCCCACTTGCGTCGCCGCCCGGCTGACGTTTCTTTCTTTCATCAAGGCGTCAAAGGCGGCCAGCAGATTCAGATCTATACCATGAAAATCCATAAAACTGATAAAGCTCTATATCGTTTATTTGTTGGATAAATATTCTTCCTCATTTCAGAATCAGTCAACCCAATCAGCACACAGGTATGACGATGAAAGCATTACGAATCCATTCATTCGGAACCCCAGATCAAGCTCAGTTGCAAGATTTCACGCCGTCACATCCCGGACCCGGCGAAATCCTTATCAGAACCGAAGCCGCCAGCATTAACCCGCTGGATATCAAAATGATCGGCGGATACATGCAGCCGGTGTTTCCCGTAGATCTTCCCTACACGCCCGGCACAGATATCGCCGGTGTAGTGGCGGAGACAGGTCCTGACGTGGAAACCTTTAAAGCAGGCGACCGGGTTTGCGGCCGCCTGACGCCCTCCGCCGGCGGCGGCTTCGCGGAGGCCGCTGTTGCGCCAGCCCATGATTTTTGTCTGATGCCGGCGGATATGAGCTTCGAACAGGCCGCCGCCCTGCCCACTGCCGCTGGTACGGCCTGGCTGGCGTTGTTCGACGTTGGCGAGCTGCGCGCTGGAATCCGGGTGTTGATTCACGCAGCAGCCGGCGGTGTGGGCGCTTTCGCAGTGCAGTTCGCCAAGCAGGCGGGAGCCTATGTGATCGCCACCGCCTCCGCGAAAAACCATCCCTTGTTGAAAGAGCTTGGCGCCGATGAGTGCATTGATTACCGGCAGGACGGCTCCTTTACTCAGTTCGAGGGTTCCGTGGATCTGGTTCTCGACGGGGTGGGCGGCGCAGCGACGGAGCGCTCCTGGAGCCTGATCAGGCCTGGGGGCGTTCTGGCGTCGCTAGTGGATCACAGCATTCAGTCGCAAGGCGATATACGGGGAACGGCAGTGTTCTTCCAAAACGACGCGACCTCCCTGAAAAAGATTATCACCCGCTTCAGTGAACGAAGGTTGCAGATCGTTCTTGACGCCATTCATCCGCTCGACCAGGCGCACGCCGCGCTACAACAGGTCGCCGCCGGACACACCAGGGGCAAAGTGATAATACGGACGTCACGGTAAGGCGCATCATTCAGCGACCTTCACGCTGTTGACTCTTCCCTGCTTTCCGCCACCTTCTGAATAAACGAGATGACATCATGAACAAAATTGCCTCACAGATCGCCGCCGCTACGCTGGCGGCCACAGCAAGTTCCACCCAAGCAGCGGATATCGATGTAGTGCGCAACTTCTACCAAAGTGTGTTGAGCGCGACCTCCACTCCCGACCTCGCAGAACGGATGGCGGCGGTGCTGTCGCCAGACTGGCGCAGTATCGGCGACTACGCCAGCCCCGAGAAAACCCGCGACCGTTTTCTGTCGCAACTGCAAGCGATGGGAACTACCGCACCGGATTTAACTTGGACCATTGAGGAGATTCTTCAGGACGGCAACCGCTTCATTGTCCGCGGACGCGCTTTTGCTACGCCGGTCAAACCCTTTCTGGGCGCCATCCCGAGCGGCAAGTCTTTCGAAATAATGGCCATTGATATTCACACGGTTGAGAACAGCAGGATCGTCATGAGCTATCACGTAGAGGACTGGCTCGGCGCCCTTGAGCAGCTTAAAGCGGAATAAACGCCAGGGAGAACCGATGAGAATGAATAGAAAACGTGTCGCTATCGTGACGGGAAGTTCCCGTGGAATAGGCCGTGAAATAGCTAAAACACTTGCCGAAGAAGGATTTAGCGTAGTGATTAACTACGTTAAAAACCAATCACAAGCTAATGATTTAGTTGATCTAATTAGGTCCTCACAAGGTGAAGCCATGGCGATCCAGGGAGATGTGTCCTCCCCTTCCCAAGTGTCGGCGCTATTTGAACAAGCGCACGAGTGCTTCGGCGCGGTGGATGTCGTGGTCAGCAATGCCGGCGTCATGGAGCCGGCGCCAATTATGTCAACCAGCGTTGCGGCATTGGATCGAATAATCGCCACCAACTTGCGAGGCAGCTTCCTGGTCATGGCGGAGGCCGCCCAGCGGCTATCCGCAGGCGGGCGCATCATCGTAATGTCATCCAGCGTAATCGCAAAAGCGACCCCGGAATACGGCCCCTATATCGCCTCCAAGGCGGCATTGGAGAGCTTGGTTCCGGTGCTCGCCAATGAACTGCGCGGCAGAGGCGTAACGGTAAACGCCGTGGCGCCAGGCCCCGTCGCGACTGACCTTTTCTTGTCTGGAAAATCCCAGGAACAGCTCGACGCTTTGGCCGTCGCCGCCCCTCTTGAGCGCCTGGGTACGCCGCAAGACATTGCTCGGGCGGTCTGCTTTCTCGCCAGCGACGGCGGAGCCTGGGTCAATGCTCAGGTAATCAGAGTCAATGGAGGATTTGTTTGAGCCAGAGAACGGCGGCTTTTCAGCAGCCGTTTAGCCCCTGAGTAGAATTGTAAAGATACGTTTCCGCTCATTTACTTAGCTTGCTAAGCATATTATATTGTTTAGCATGCTAACTAAATTGAGCACCTCGCCATGAACCCACCTTCCAATACCTTCAAAGATCTTTCCCTTGCGGAGCAGCTTGGCCGCGTTTCACGCCTTTGGAAGATGACCGCTGACCGGGAGCTGGCCCCGCTGGGCCTGACCTATCCGCGCTGGACCGCGTTATTGAAGCTGCAGCGTCTGGGCGACAACATCAGCCAGAAGCAGTTGGCGGAGGCGCTGGAAATTGAGTTGGCGTCGCTGATGCGCACGCTAAAGCAGTTGGAGGATCAGTCTCTCGTTCAGCGGCATTGCTGCGCTCACGACAAACGGGCGCGCATCGTGAGCCTGACGGATGCAGGCAAATCACTGATCGCGCAAATGGAAGCCCACATACTCAAAGTGCGCCGGCGCTTGCTGAACCAGATTGATGAAGACGATCAGAAAAAGCTCGGCGCCATGCTGGAGCAAATCGCCTTAAACGCCCTTGAGTTTCAGAACCCGTAGTCCCTTTATTGAAAGAAGTAAGAGTGTATGACCCCCGATCAAAAATTCGCGCAGTGGATAAAATACTCCTGCATCGCATTCGTTCTTGTTTTCGTCTACTTTCTTATCGCTGACATCGCCATGCCGCTGACTCCCCAGGCCATGGCGACGCGTATCGTCACCAAGGTGGCGCCGCGCATCAGCGGGCCTATCACAGCGGTCTATGTGGAGAATAATCAGCCAGTGCACAAAGGCGATATTCTCTTCGACATTGACCCTGAGCCTTTCAAGATCGCCGTCGAGCAGGCGCAGCTGAATCTGGAGCGGGTCAAACAGAACAACGCGCAACTGGATGCCTCAATCGCCGCCGCCAAGGCGGATGTGGAAGCCGCATCGGCGACGTTGAGTCAGAAAAGCCGCGAAGCCCTGCGTCTGAAAACCTTGTTTCAACGCAATGTCGTCTCTCAACAGCAACTAGACAAAGCGGAAAGCGATGCGACGACAGCGCAGGCGAAATTGACGTCAGTGAAGGCGCATCTGAAGGAACTGGAAGTCAGTCGAGGCGAACTGAGCGACGCCAACCTGACCGTTCGCACTGCAGAAACCCAGTTGAAACAGGCGCAATTGAATCTCTCCTACACCCGGATAAAGGCAGAGGAAGATGGCGTCATCACGAACCTGCAACTTGAGACGGGCGCCTACGCCGTCGCGGGAGCGCCGTTGGTAGCCCTGGTATCCGACAATCTGGACGTCATCGCTGACTTTCGCGAAAAAAGTCTGCGTAACTTTGACTTGAACAATGAAGCGCTGGTCGCCTTCGACGGCAAACCTGGGCAAGTATTCCAGGCCCGCCTCACCAGTCTTGACGCTGGCGTCAGCGCCGGCCAGTTCGATGCGGACGGTCGTCTGGCGACGCCCACGCAATCTAACCGCTGGGTGCGCGACGCGCAGCGTATGCGCCTGCATCTGCAACTGGACTCCGCCGACGCACAACAACTGCCCTCTGGCGCACGCGCCACGGTGCAACTGCTGCCGGATGGAGCGATTTTCTCTACCTTCGCCAAGGCGCAGATTCGTTTCCTCAGTTTGTTGCACTACATCTACTAAGCAGGCCCGTTATGCGATTATGGGATCATCCCCTCTCAGAGAATGACTTGCGCCAGAGCCTGCGCATCGCCACTGGGGCGGTGCTGGGGTTCACCATCAGTAAGTTGTTTGGCTGGAACTATGGCGTCTTCTTCACCGTCACGCCGGTTTTGCTGCTTGGCCTGGCGCCAGTGATGAACGCGCACCTGGCGCGTCAGCTTGTTGCGTCATCGGTGATCTGCGGACTGGAAGTCGCACTGTTAGGCGGTTGGTTCGGCGCACATCCTGGAATCATGACCCTGATCGCTTTCGGGCTGTTTCTGTATAAATTCGCCTGCATGTCCAAAGGCCCATTGTTTCTGTTCGGCGCCAACAGCGTGCTCAGTTTAAGCATCATGCTGCACTTCGCCAGCTATCCTGGGGTGGACCTGAATGATCTGGTGGTCAGCAACATCCTGGCGGGAGTGTTGTCCGTATTGATCGCTTACCTGGCCACCTTTCTAATACCAGACGCCTCCCCTCGCCAGCCGCCCCAGCAACCGGCGGAGCCAAAAGGCTCACATCGCATGCGCCATGAGGCGCTGATGGGCGCGACGCTGGCGACGCTATCATTCCTGGCGTTCCAGATTTTCGATCTGAATGACTCCATGTCCGCTCAAGCCACCACCTTATTGCTGCTGTTCCCCATGCACTGGAACGGCGCCCTGGGCTACGCCCGCAAACGCGCCATGGGAACGCTGCTGGGCGTCGCCTTTGGCTTGCTGTGTCAGGTGATTCTGTATGATTGGACTGGCGTATTGCTGCTGGTGATCCCGCTACTATGGATCGGCGCGTTATTCTTCAGCTATCTGCATGTCAAAGAAACCAGCGGCTCTGGCGCCGGGTTTGTCGGGCTAACCACTCTGGGCATTTTATTCGGCCAGTACCTCTCCCCCACCAGCGACCTGGTTTTCAGCGGACTCTACCGAATCAGCAGCACCTTTTTCGCCATCGTGGCGACCTTACTCGCTACTTACCTGGTGCATCGCATATTGAACCAGTTTGCGGCGACGCGGTTTAGTCATTGAGGTGATTTACAAGGCTATCTAGGCGTGAAGATATTTACTAAAGCCGTGATCTTATTAAACTCATAAGAAAATAAGGGAAAAGGGCTCACTCTAATAATTTGTTCAAACTTTCTTCCTCTTCCCACGGTATATTTGGACCAGTATTCATTACATTAAGCGACTTCCCCGCTCTCGTCTTGCCTAATAACGGGCGAAAAATTACGAATATATCAAGACGACAAGCAGTTCACTCTGTTTACCCGGCCAGTTTTCCTTTTAAGTGGACAATGTAGTCGAGGTACCCTCTTAGGGAGTGATGTAGCGCTGCTCCCGAATCAGATGTAACTGATCCTGTTAACAGAAATTCTTTACCATCTATCTTAAATGTATAGGGTCCACTGCCACCACGCTTATGATAAAAATTGTTATTATATTCCCAAAGAATATCTATTGGGAGATAAAATAACCCCCCTCCCCGACACCCCCTATCTATGGGCCGAAACCCTCCATTTCTATATTGGTCTAGCCCTTGTGTAATGATGTCTGCGAGGTCATTAAGTTGCTTTGCTCTTTGGCTCCAGCTTTTAAATTGAAACTCACTCACAATCGGCCCAGAGATATATGGCGGCCCTAAATCACGTTTTAACTTAAAAAGGTAGTCATCATTGAGCTTAGAAAGACCCCACCTTGCTCTTGCGAGTGTTAAATCATTAGCTGTATAAACGGATTCCTTAGTTACCTCATTTCTCAAGTTTTGATATTCAAATATAAGCTTCTTGCCCACAATTATTCTCCATATAGTTTCATTTTATGCAACTCTGCCCATTAGCACTAAAATTAGAAAGTGTGATAGTCCGTCACTCTCAAGTATTCTCGCTTTTACATTTGGATAAGGCGATTTTCATATATTAAACCCTTCATAAATATTGAAGGCTTTCGAGAGCTCCTCTGAGATCTCAGTTCCTATGAAACCAGACAGAAATTAGGGCAACGTGCTATCCTAATAACTTGCTAAAATTTCTTCGTAGTATCGCTTTTTTAGGCAAATTTCGCCCTCTCCCTAGGGCGTGTTGACGTTTCGTCATAGGTGATAGATAGGCGCAAACCCGTCATATTGCGGTTCCCACACCAACAACAAGACGAGTTTGCGATGCCCCGATTGATGCTCAGTGACGGGCTTTGGTCGAAGCTGAAAGAGATCATGCTGCAAGAGCGAATTATAACAAGCCCACACTACGAATGATGGTAGGAAGGCATGTTGTACCGAATGCGGACGGGGTGCCCCTGGCGAGACTTGCCTGGGCAGTTTGGCGACTGGAATTCGGTGTTCAAAAAATTCAATTCCTGGTCTGTTCAAGGCAAGTGGTTGAGGATCTTCCGGGGCTTGATCCGCGAGCCGGATCTGGAATGGAAGTTTATTGATGGCAGCTATGTGAAGGCTCATCAGCACAGCGCTGGAGCTTGTACGGAAGAGCCTCAGGCGATTGGTAAGAGTCGGGCGGGCAATACCACGAAAGTGCATCTGGCCGTGGATGCCTATGGTCTTCCTGTGGAATTTGAGATCACAGGAGGCGAAGTCAATGACTGTACGGCAGCGGCGGAGTTGATTGAAAAGCTTCCCTCGTCAGAAGCGGTTGTCGGAGACAAAGGCTACAACAGTGAACGAGTGCGGGCACAGATCGAAAGAAAGGGAGCCAGGGCCGTGATACCGAGAAAGCGAAACTCTGTCAAAGGCAATGGCGATATGGATTGGGGTTTATACAAGTGTCGCCATTTGGTGGAGAACGCCTTCGCCCGACTCAAACAGTACCGGGCCATCGCGACGAGGTATGACAAGTTGAAGAGGAACTATGAAAGTATGGTAGCCATGGCTTGTGGGTATTTATGGCTGCCGATGTGAAACGTCAACAGGCCCTAGCCAATGGTTTAATATTTCCAACAAAAAAAGGGAGCAACGAATGCTCCCTTTTTCTTAAGCCTGTTCGGCGGACGTCACTTACGACTTACATAAGCAACGTCGCGCCGAAAGTCGCTTAGCCGTCGATCAGCGCGTTCAGTGTGTCGCTTGGACGCATGGCTTTGCTGACCAGTTTGGGATCTGCGTGGTAGTAACCACCCATTTCCACTGGGGTGCCTTCTTTGGCCAGCAGTTCGCTGACGATTTTGTCTTCGTTCGCCGCCAGCTCTTTGGCCAACGGTGCGAACTGAGCCGCCAGTTCAGCGTCGTCGGTCTGCGCAGCAACGGCTTCCGCCCAGTACATCGCGAGATAGTAATGGCTACCGCGGTTGTCCAACTCACCCACCTTACGGGAAGGCGATTTGTCGTTCATCAGCAGTTTTTCTGTCGCTTTGTCCAGCGTCTTGGCCAGAATTTCGGCTTTCTTGTTGCCGGTTTTGACCGCGATGTCTTCGAAAGAAACCGCCAGCGCCAGGAATTCACCCAGGGAGTCCCAACGCAGGTGGTTCTCTTCCGCGAACTGCTGTACGTGCTTAGGCGCAGAACCGCCAGCGCCGGTCTCGAACAGACCGCCGCCCGCCATCAAAGGAACGACAGACAACATTTTCGCGCTGGTGCCCAGTTCCAGAATGGGGAACAAGTCAGTCAGGTAGTCGCGCAGAACGTTACCGGTGACGGAGATGGTGTCTTTGCCGCGACGCAGACGCTCCAGCGTGGTGCGCATAGCGACGTCGTAGCCCATGATATGGATGTCCAGACCGTCAGTGTCGTGCTCTTTCAGGTACTCGACAACTTTGGATTTCAGGTTCATATCGTGGGGACGGTCTTCGTCCAGCCAGAAAATGGCAGGCATGCCGGACAGACGAGCGCGGGTTACGGCCAGTTTCACCCAGTCGCGAACAGGCAGATCTTTGGTTTGACATGCGCGCCAAATATCGCCCTTCTCCACTTCGTGCTGCATCAGCACATTGCCCTGGTCGTCGACGATGCGCATCACGCCGTCTGCGTCCAGTTCATAGGTCTTGTCGTGCGAGCCGTATTCTTCCGCTTTCTGCGCCATCAGACCCACATTAGGTACGGTGCCCATGGTGGTGGGATCGAACGCATCGTGGTGCTTACAGAAGTTGATGACTTCCTGGTAGATGGTGGCGTAGTTGGAGTCCGGGATAACCGCTTTGGTGTCCTTCAGCTTGCCATCCGCGCCCCACATCTTGCCGCCTTCACGGATCATCGCAGGCATAGAAGCGTCAACGATAACGTCCGAAGGCACGTGCAGGTTGGAGATGCCCTTGTCAGAGTTCACCATCGCCAGTTCGGGACGGTGCTCAAAGCAGTTGAGGATATCTTTCTCGATTTCCTCGCGCTTGGACATCGGCAGCTGTTGAATTTTTTCGTATACGTTGCCCATGCCGTTGTTGGGTTCAACGCCAAGCTCTTTGAAGGTTTCCGCGTGCTTCTTGAACACGTCCTTGAAGAACACCTTCACCGCGTGACCGAATACGATGGGGTGAGACACCTTCATCATAGTCGCTTTAACGTGCAGAGACAGCAGGATGCCGACACGGCGCGCGCCTTCCATTTCCTGCTCCAGGAACTTGCACAACTCTCTGACGCTCAGACGCATGCTGTCCAGGATTTCGTCTTTCTGCAGCTTCAGTTCGCGCTTCAATTCAACCGCGCCATCTTTGCCGACAAATTCAATTCTGGCGACCATGGGGCGATCGATGATCACGGATTTTTCAGTCGCGTGGAAATCGCCTTCACGCATGTGCGCAACGTGAGTGCGGGAAGCCTGGCTCCATTTGCCCATTTTGTGGGGGTGCTTACGGGCGTATTGTTTAACCGCCGCAGGCGCGCGACGATCGGAGTTGCCTTCACGCAGCACCGGGTTTACCGCACTGCCCAGCACTTTGGTGTAGGTCTGCTCGATTTTCTTCTCTTCTTCAGTCACCGCCTCTTCTGGATAGTTCGGCACGTTGAAGCCCTGCTGCTGCAGTTCTTTGATCGTCGCTTTCAACTGCGGAATGGAGGCGCTGATGTTCGGCAGCTTGATAACGTTGGCGTCGGCTTGTTTTACCAACTCTCCCAACTCCGCCAGCGCGTCAGGCACTTTCTGTTCTTCAGAGAGACATTCAGGGAAATTAGCGAGAACTCGCGCCGCCAAAGAAATATCGCTGGTTTCTACGTCTACGCCAGCAGCTGAGGCGAATTTCTTAATGATCGGCAAAAAAGAATAGGTTGCTAGTAGAGGCGCTTCGTCAGTAAGTGTATAGACGATTTTGGTATTACTAGGCATTAAGTCCCCCTAGGTTTGTGGCAAGGTCACCCAGTGTGGAAAAACGAACAGCTTTTGGCCGCCGCTTTTTTATACACAAAAGGCAGTGTAAATTTTTGGCGCCGCATTATACCTGAAAACCACACTTATTTTATATAAGTTGTATTAAAGGCGGGAACAACTTACCGCTGTTCACAACGACGCCAATTGTCAAGAAACTCTTCTTCTACAGGGTGGATTTGATCGATAAGAGTAGGCTATACAGCGCGACTCTGTTTAGGCCGGTTAGCTATAAGAGTATTCCGCCCATAGGTTGAGACGTAATGTAAACGCGCAACCTGCAAAATGCATAAAATAAACAAGCCTACCGTCATGGAGAAAAACAGATCGTAGACGATCCCCTCACCCTGAACGTTACCCCATACTAATACCATGGGGATGCAGATTCCGAAATAAGATATAAGTAGTGATACGAATGAAAAAAACGTGTCTTTGAAAGCGGTCAGTACAATTCCCGCCGACGCCTGCACGCCGTCGAACAAGCAGGCCAGCAGCATAAGAGGAACAATCTCAAGCGCCAACTCCGCGACACGGCTATCCGATGTATAAAAATAGACCAGCTCTTCGCTGAATAAATAAACGACGGCGATTAAAGACGACATCACTACACAGCCGTTAAACAAAAAGGCGATAAACCAGCGCAGCGGTTCCGTTTGTCCCTCCTTGGCGCTCCCAACGCGGGTCATTTGCGATTGTCCGTAGGCGATGGCGAAAATGAACGCCATAGAGGCGATACTGTTAAGAATGCCGAAGGCGGCGACGGAGTCTGCTCCAGAGTATGCCGCTATCATCGCAAGAACCGACATGGCTGCAAATTTGGCTATCACCGAGGCGGAGATAGGCGCGCCGATTCGGATGATGCGCATCAGCATATTCATCTCCACGCGCAACGCGTCTTTTACCGCCTGCGAGTTGAATAGTCTTGCGCCGCACAAGCGATAGCCAAACACCAGCGCAATGACATATCCAATGACCGTCCCTATCGCCGCTCCCTGCTCTCCCATTGGCGCGAACCCTGCCCAGCCGTATACCAGGGTTACTGTGCTCAGGGCGTTCACCACAAAAGATAAGACGCTTATTTTTAATAGAGGTTGGGTGTTTTTAGTCACCACAAACAGATTGGTCACCAGCATACTGAGCGAAAGCGGAATCAGGCCCAGGGCCAGTATGTCCAGATAGCGACTGGCGGCGAGGGCGATGTCCTCAGGCAGGTTCAAAAACGTCAACGCTACCCCGTGCAACTGTAGCAGCAGGCATCCCACGACTCCGGAACACAGCGCCAGCTGCGCGCCACTGCGTATCACCCGATGCTTACCCGCAGCCTCTGCAGATTGAAAATAAAGCGGGACCATTCCCCTGATTAAACCGTTTATCGCCGTCGCAAAGATAATAAAAACACTGTTGCCGACGACAGCAGCGGAGAGTGAAACCGTTGAGAATCGCCCTAAGACGATCATATCCGTCAGCCCCGCTATCATGCTGAGACTGAGAGAAATCAATATTGGGTAGGCGATGGTGAGAGAGGCGATAAGTTCTTTAAAGCAATACTCGACTTCCGCTTTGACGACTGCAAATGTCATAAATAACGTCCTGTTATCATAATCTCCGATGCATAGGTCGGAATCGTATTTCCTTGACTTGTTTGCTTGTAACTCGATGGATATCTACGGCCGCGTAGAGTACCACAACACAGGCGCACTGAGGGCGGCGATTTATAGCGTAAGACGGGGAATTATAAAAGTTATTCGCCTATCTCTGGCGGGGGGCAATCAACGCCAATAACCACGCTATGCAAATCGATAGACAGGTCTTTCTTTAAAACAGAAAAAGAAACTTCAAACCCACTATTGGATACAGCGGAAATACACGTGACGGAGAAACTATCAGGCCGCTCTTCAATGGTTATTTTATATTCGCCTGATAGCTCATTAAGCGGTCTGGAGAAGTCGCCGTAAGGTCCCCAATCGCCATGCCGCAACAGCGCCCGTTCAACGGAGGCGATGGCGCTTTTTCTATCTGTGGTGCGCCCGGTATATTCAAGACTCTCTGGCATCTAAGGAACCTCTGAAAACGTCGGTGAAAAAGCGCAGTTTATCGTGAATAAATGAGCATATTGAGCCGATTTATTAACATGGCAATGATATTGGCATGTAATCACCAGGCGCATGGACGCGCCTGCGCGGCGACAAGCCGCGGGAGACAGGGCCTGACCTGTGCAGGCCCTGTCGTTGCAGACAAATAGAAGGAAGCTATTTGTCTGCCGGATTAATAATACAGGGCGGACCCGATACAACGTCAGGCGTCATACCGGGACCACCGTCCAACAAATCAGTCTACTCGCCGACAACAGTGACGGTCGCAACAGTCGACCGCCCCACGCCATCGCTCAGCGCTATCGTAAACTGATCCTGCCCCGGGAAGCCTGGGTCGGCGACATAGATAAAATCAGGGCCCTGCAGCGTCACATTTCCATACTGCGGCGGCGTCGCCACTGTGTAGGCGATCGCGTCGGTTTCCGGGTCATAGCCCGCCAGCGTCCCGTTGAGCGTTCCTGATGATGGATAAACAAATGCCTGATCCCATGAGACCGGCAGTTGGTTTTCGTGTGCGCCTATATCCGACGCGGGACCGCCTGGACGCGGATGATCGGCGTAATCCGACGATGCGATCAGAGGCGGCGTCGCGTTGTCTACGATGTCGGAATTACTCGCAGCAACCCGATAATCATCCTGATCGGCGTTCACAAACTGCGCTTGCGCCGGATCAGCGTAAAACTCATTGCCTTCCACCACAATGTCGGCATTGCCGATATCCCGGATCGGGCTGATCAGGTCCTGAATGTCCGCCAGCAGATTGTTGGCGATATGGGCGCTGCGCAAGTCGCTGTAGTAGCTGATCCCATATTCCCGCGCCCCGACGATAGTGTTGTTGTACAAACTGGCGCGACTGCCGGAGGAGATTAATATGCCATGTCCCTTTCCGTTGTTCGCTCTGCCGGAGTCGATTATCAGGTTGTTGAAAACCTCGAAATGGGAGTCTATGGATTGGACATACTCTTTCAGATAAACGCCAGCGCGGTCCGAGCCTTTAACCAGATTGTTGTAAATGCTCACCTGCTGCACGTCGTATCCGTATATCCCGTGCATATCATTGGGTCCGCCGTCATGCAGCCAGCCAGTGTTGATCACTTCATTATGATGGATACGATTATTGGCGCCGCGAAGGCCTCGAATCTGAATGCCTTCATAGCCAATGTCGCGCAGGCGGTTGTATGCGACCCTCAGGTCATGAGTGGTGGAATAGGAGCCATTACCCTGATCTGCGGCTTTCCCCAGGTAGAAAGCTTCCTCCGAGATGTCATGAATATCATTGTGATGAATATGAATGCCGTCGGTAGGCGGCGCGGAACCCAAAGGATATTTGCTGCCGAAACTGATCGCCATTACCGTATGGTCAATCTCCAGATACGCCAGTTCAATATGTTGCGTATAGGCTTCCCCCATGCGGATGCCTTTGGTGGCGCCGTCATGAATGCGAATGCCCTTCTCCAGGTCGTCGTCGCCTGCGCCCATGATCTGCACATATTTGCAGGCGTCCAGCTCAATGGTGTGACCGCCTTTGCCCAGATCGACCAGACCTTTGTTGATGATCACGATGGGACGTTCCGCTGTGCCTTGCAGCCCCCAGATACGCAGAGTTTTGCCGCGGGCTCCCGGCTCAATTTCGATGCGGTCTCCCGGCTGCAGATAGGGGAAGTTAACCGGTTTGCCTGCTCCGTAGACTGCATCCGCCACATATGGGCCGTACATATGAGACACGCCGTTGTAGCCGTTGGCGGGAGAAAATGAGTATCGATTGATCAACCCATCTTCGATGGAAATGGTCACCCTGGCCTGCGCCCTCTCCCCTTGTCGGTCCAGAACATAGAACTCAAATACATCTACGCCAACGAATTCCGTCTGCGGCGTGTAACGCCATTTGTGGGTGTCCGACGGCTGCCCTGGCGAGTTGAATGACGGCGTCAGCGCGCCATGAGACGGCGGCGCCAGAATACCAAACTCAAGCAGAGCGCTGTCCTGCGCCGCGCCGAGAGTGATATCCAGCGGAGTATTGATAGCGGTCACATAGCTGCTGTTTGACGCCTGGGGGGCGGCATGCAGCGAGGCGGCCGCCAGTAGCCAGAGCAATGGCCATAGAAGCGTTGAACGATAAACCCGTGAGTATTTCGACATGAGCATTATTCCTCCTGAAAAATGTAAGTGTCCTGAACGTAATAACAGCGGTTACTCCCCAGGCTTCGTTTTTGGTTTTATACGAGAGTCTAACGACGGACATTCGCCAGATGCAGACAATTATAGATGCAACTGGGATATCTCTATCGGGTATGTTTAGGTGATTCACATGCCAATATCATTGCCATGTGAATAATAACGGCAAAACGCCCGCCCATCTTAGGGCAGGCGTTTGCACTATATCTAAGAACGAAAGCCTAACGTTCAGGCCAAGTCGAAACGATCCAGGTTCATGACTTTAGTCCAGGCGGCGACAAAGTCCTTCAGAAAGCGCTCCTGCGCATCGGAACTGGCGTACACTTCAGCCAGCGCTCTGAGTTGCGAGTTGGAACCGAACACCAGGTCTATGCGCGTGCCGGTCCATTTTACGTCACCCGTTACTCGGTCACGCCCTTCAAACACATCCTCCTCCTTGGAGGTCGCTTTCCAGACCGTGCCCATATCGAGCAGGTTAACAAAGAAGTCATTGGTCAGCGACTCTGGACGCTGGGTGAAGACGCCGTGTTTGCTCTGGCCAACATTGGTGTTAAGAACTCGCATACCGCCAATCAGCGCTGTCATTTCCGGCGCAGTGAGCGTCAACAGTTGCGCCCTGTCCACCAGTAACTCTTCCGTCGACACGGCGTATTTGCCTTTCGTGTAATTACGGAATCCATCCGCAATGGGCTCCAGCACCTCAAACGCCTCAATGTCAGTTTGATCTTGTGACGCATCCATACGGCCGGGCGAGAAAGGAACCTTAATGGGGTGTCCGGCGTTTTGCGCAGCCTTTTCAATTCCCGCGCAACCCGCCAGTACTATCAGGTCCGCCAGTGAGACTTTCTTGCCGCCGGATTGCGCGCTGTTGAACTCTGCCTGTACGCCTTCGAGGGTCTTTAATACTTGCGCCAACTGATCAGGCTGATTGACTTCCCACTCTTTCTGCGGCGCCAGACGAATGCGCGCGCCGTTGGCGCCGCCGCGCATGTCGGAACCGCGGAAAGTTGAAGCCGAAGCCCAGGCGGTGGATACCATTTGCGCCACGGATAAGCCTGACGCCAGAATCTTGCTCTTCAGCGCACTGATATCCTGGTCGTTAATCAGCGGATGATCCACTGCAGGAATCGGGTCTTGCCAGATTAAGTCTTCGGCGGGCACTTCCGGTCCGAGGTAGCGCGCGCGCGGTCCCATATCCCGGTGGGTCAGTTTGAACCAGGCGCGGGCGAATGCGTCCGCGAACTGATCCGGGTGCTCATAAAAACGTCTTGAGATCTTCTCGTACGCCGGGTCAAATCTCAGTGACAGATCCGTCGTTAACATGGTCGGAACGTGACGCTTCGAGGAATCATGCGCGTCGGGGATTTTATCTGCGCCGGCGCCGCCTTTGGGAACCCACTGATGAGCGCCGGCAGGGCTCTTGGTCAGTTCCCACTCATAGCCGAACAGGTTCTCGAAAAAATTGTTGCTCCATTGGGTTGGCGTTTCGGTCCAGGTGACTTCCAGGCCGCTACTGATAGCGTCGCCGGCTTTACCGGAGCCGTAGCTGCTTCTCCATCCCAGGCCCTGCTCTTCCAGGCCCGCCGCTTCTGGTTCCGGTCCGACATTCGCCGCATCGCCGGCGCCGTGGGTTTTACCGAAAGTGTGTCCGCCAGCAATAAGCGCCACGGTTTCTTCATCATCCATCGCCATGCGCGCGAAGGTTTCGCGGATGTCTTTGGCCGCCGCAACCGGGTCAGGATTACCGTTAGGGCCTTCCGGATTCACATAGATCAATCCCATTTGCACGGCGGCCAGAGGGTTCTCAAGGTCTCTGTCGCCAGAGTAGCGCTTGTCGTCCAGCCAGGTTTTCTCGGCGCCCCAATAGATGTCCTGCTCCGGTTCCCAAATGTCCGCACGTCCACCACCGAAACCGAAGGTTTTGAAGCCCATAGACTCCAGCGCCACGTTGCCTGCGAGAATCATCAGGTCAGCCCAGGAAATCTTCTGCCCGTATTTCTGTTTGATCGGCCACAGCAAGCGTCTCGCTTTGTCCAGATTGACGTTATCCGGCCAGCTGTTCAGCGGCGCGAAGCGTTGATTGCCGGTTCCGCCGCCGCCACGGCCATCGCCAGTGCGGTAGGTGCCGGCGCTGTGCCATGCCATACGAATGAACAAAGGACCATAGTGACCAAAGTCCGCCGGCCACCAATCCTGAGAGTCAGTCATCAGAGCCGTCAGATCCTGCTTTACCGCCGCCAGATCCAGACTTTTGAAAGCTTCCGCGTAGTTAAATTCTTCACCCAGTGGATTGGATAAAGCAGAGCGCTGGTGGAGGATTTCGAGCCGCAACTGGTTGGGCCACCAATCCCGGTTCGACGTTCCCTCCGCTGGCGCGTGATGAAAGGGACATTTGCTATCAGACATTGCGTTCTCTCCATTCGTATTCAAGCTATTAACAGGTCTCGTCCAGTGATTCAGTTATAGTACGTGCGCAGTTGAGTTGACCAATATAGGTTCTCGATCATAACGATAGCTATTATCAGTCACAGGATAGCAGAGTTAGCATTTGAGGCCGTTTGGGACGGGCGCGACAGCGTATCCACCCTACTAGAATGATTACGCTGTCAGCGGCGATCTGGATTTGATGAGTATGGCGCCGTTTATGGCAGCGGCAGACAGAAAGTGATCGCCAGTTCCGAATGCTTGTCCACGTGACGGGTGAACATGGGTAGACCCGGATTTTTAGCCGCGCGGTAGGCGTCGATGATTTGCTGCTTGGTCCACACATAAGTGGGGTTGTCCGTCAGAATTTTATGGGCCGGGCGCACATTCCCGTCAGGAAACACCCACAACCAGGACAGTCGCCGCCCTTCAACAGTCCGACGTCCTTTATCCACACAAAAGTGGGCGCGGCCGCTGGACCTGGGAATATTGCAATAGGTGCCGAATTTGGCGCGCTTATCGACAAATTGAATCAGGTCGTCCAGATTGATGAGGTCCATGCTGGCCTCATAACCTAACGTCTGATGCACATCGCCCAGAGCTACGAAACCGCCGCCCAGTGAGCAATCCCGTTGGTGTGAGGCGCGAATATCGGTGGAAGAAGCGATTCTGGTGCAGGGATAGGTAACACCGCACAAACCGCTATGCACCGCGCCTTGCTTCTCATTCTTGCATGTCATGTCGAGTAGTCCTCCATGGTGCTGCATATTGTCGGAAGCAACCCCGCCACGATTATGCGCAGTAAACTTCCTGATAAACTCACACTAATCAATGGATAAACCGCGCCTCCGTTCACGCCATGGCTGGACAAGAAATGATCCAGACCTGCGACCGGAGCGCGCAGCCCCCAAAATATATAGTTCGATTAGTGAGAACGCGCAAACTTCCCTGACACCACCTAAAAACACCATCACCGACGCCCCCGATCCGCCAGACTCCGCGCCTGAAGCAGCCGGCAGGCCAATAGTCACAACGAGACGCTCTATGCGCGCCGCCAAACAATCAATACAATAAACCCACAAAAGCAACAGAAAGAAACAGTTGGTGAGAGCAATAAACAAGATCAGTTAATGATGGGCTGGACATAACAGCTAGCTAACGACTATCAAACACTCTTCTCAACAATATGCGTCTCTTTGCCGTCCAGGCTGAGTTCGTTCTTTTGTTTCCAGTAGTCTTTGACGCCTTCGTCGCCTTTTTTGGCGGCCCAGTTTTTTAGCAGTTCACGGTCTTCGACGTAGTCGTAGAAAGGAACGGCCATGCCGCAGGAGGATTGCACCAGGTCGACATTCAGGTCGAAGATTTGTCTGGCGCCGGGGATGGGGTTGAAATGGGCGAGCAGTTCTTCCCATTCCGGATCATTTCTATGAATCACTTTGGCCTCGCCGTACAGGCGTAGAATCAAAGGGTTTCCTTCGAATGCGGCGAACATGACTGTCATTCTGGGACATTCCTGAATATGCGCAGAGGTCTCGTTGCCGCTGCCCGTGACGTTCAGCCAGATGACGCGATTGGGGCCAAGCACCCGCAGAGAGTCCATGCCTTTGGGAGAAATATTCACCCTGCCCTCACGAGCGGCGGTACCTACGAAAAACAACTTTTGTTCCTGAATAAACTGAGTCAATTTGTCTGAGATTTCTGAAAACTGCTGCCCCATTCTGTCTGTTCCTTTTTCCTGTGCTGATAAGCAAAAACCGGAAGCAAACCAGCAGGCTGCTTCCGGTTTTTCATCACACTATACTTGAAGTTCCCATGGATGCTTACTTGAAAGTCAAAAGCAGCTCGTCCAGTCGCTCCAGTGTCGACGTCAGTCCTTCTTTCATCCCCATCTGGATGACCGTTTCCAGGTCTTTAAGCGTGTTATAGGCAATGACGGTGTGGACTAATGCGTGCTCCGCTTTTTCTTCAAAGGTCACGTCCCACTTCGAGCGCGGCATGGAAGGGTTAACTTCGCCAGTGGCGTCGCTGAAGCCGTCCAAAGCGGTATAGTTTTCAATGGGTCGGATGGTTTGATAGTCCAACCTTCCCCAATATTCTGTTCCCTCTGGATCGATCATGGCGTAGTGCCAGCAACCGCCTTCGCGAAAGTCCATGGTTTTGGTTTTCGTGGTGAACGGCTTGGGCGCAAACCACTGGTCAAGCAGCTCGCTTTTGGTATAGCAATCCCAGACCAGTTGACGCTTCGCTTGAAACTCTCTTTTGACGGTAATGGTGTTGTTGTCCTTATCAACGATGAAGTCGAACTGAAGATTCGCGTTCATGGCTCTCTATCTCCTGATTTGAGGGTGTTTAACAGCGCATCGAGCTGGCTGAACCGCTCCTCCCACAGCTTACGGAACTGCTCCAGCCAAACGTCAATTTCCTGCATTTTTTCCAGCCTGAGTTGGTAAAAGATTTCCCGCCCCTGCTTCTGCTGCGTCACCAGACCGCACTCATTCAAAATCTGAATGTGCTTCGATGTCGCCTGGCGGGTCATTTCGAAATGATCGGCGATGGCGTTGGGGGTCATACCCTGCGCGGCGATCAACACCATAATGGCTCTGCGTGTTGGATCAGCGATCGCCTGAAAAATATCTCGCTTCATATTATCGCAACAATTATGCAACTATTCGGTTGCAAGTATATGCGCAACTTTTTGGTTGCACAATATGCGTCATTAAAGTTTGTGTAGTTTTACGGAGAGTGGTCGAGCGATGAGCGGCGTTCACCACGATTGCCGTCCATGGGTTTACTTAGATAAAGGGTATTCTTTTGCTGACGGAAATCGCCATGCCCATATGATCGGTGAAAGCCACCGCAGAGTTGGTGGAAGTCGTCGCCTGGGAGATATAGTCGAACTTTTTGAACTCTATCGAACGCGTATTGTAAACCGCGACATCGTAGACATCCTTGCCATTGCTGTTCGTGCCGTGAAAGAGATTGTCATGAGTATCGGCGGTGGTGAATTCGTGTGAATCGCCGGCATTGGTGAATGGGATATCAAGCGCTTCGGAGATCGCCGTTGCGGTAAATCCCCTGCTGCTCTGATTCGTGTCCCCCATCACGACATCCAGCCCCCCTTTTCCTTTTGACATGAAGGCCTGGTTGATATCCCTGTAAAACTGCTGGACGCGCGCTTTATCTTTGGCGATTGCATTGGGAACATGCACAAACGCAATGTTGACCCAGTCCTTCTTAACCGCTATCCAGCCATCCCCTGACCCGATTATTTCGGCTTTGAGCTTGGCGCAGTCATAGACGCTAAAACTATTGCAGGCTTTTCCTGTTGAAACCGCGTGTTGCAGGTCTCCGAAGTGGTCCTTCAGGAAATTCCAGTCGGAATGGTTGCCGTCGATTTCTCCAAATACGCCCAGATCGATAGGAGCCCCGATGGACCTGATCACATCCTGATGGATTTCACGCGCCTTGCCCTGCACCAGTGATTGAAACTGCACCACCGTCAGCGAGCCTTTGTTCATAGCCCCTGCCGGCTCCATAAACAAACGCATGGGCGGACCAAAAACAGGAATGGTTGGCGACGCGCCATGTGCGGTGGGCGCGGCCAGCTTCGCCACTTTCTTGGGCGGACCGGAAGCATGCCCGTCGTCCGGCGCCGGTCTTTTGCGTGCGGTCAAGATTTCTCCAGAAGCCATTTTGTCATGCGTGCTGCGCGCATGTGCTTGCGACAAGGCGGCGATGGCGTCTCGGGTTTTACTGGCGTTTGAATTAAATGATTGGTAGTAGAACACTGTCATTCGCGATTATCCTTAATGCTATTAGCCGCTGGCGGAAAAGGAAGGTCTCTTAATTGGGCGAACCTGAATTCTATGCCAATGACGAGTGCGCCTTGTATCGGCTAAATGCGCTATTGTTCCGCCAACGCACGCTTTGTCGCACTTGGTGTTGACGCCGCAACCTTTATGAGCGGCCAGCTTCCTTTTGAAAGCCCAGGAATCTCCACGCTTTCACCCGGTGAACGGGTATTGCTCTTGAGTCGGTATTTTCCGATGCGCGACTGCCATAGCATTTCTTCGTAACGCCCAGAGTTTCGGAGACTTTCCAGTCCGTCATTAAGAGCTTTAAGTATTAATTTCGCCCGGTCAGGATCAATTTTTCGGGACACCGCAACGCAGATAGGCGTCTCCATAATGGGACGATGGTGATTCGTGATCAACAGAGTCTGCACTGGCGACAGTTCCTGATTAATAAGCGAATACCCCACCTCAATCTCCATCGGGAAAACCTGAATCCTGCCCGCCAGCAGTTTGCGGATGTTCAGCTTGTCAGAAACAACATACTCCACGGACAACACGCCTTCTTTCGCTGCGCGATCGAACGCTTCGCCATAGGTGTAGCCGTCGGTGGCGCCGATACGCAATCCAGTCAGGTCATCAACGCCCTTCCAGTTAAAATCAAAACTTTTCAGGTGGAATATCACCTTTTTGTTATAGGTGACAGGGTTGGAAAAAATAAAATCCCGTTCCCGTTCAGGCGTGGGAGCCCAGGTCAACGAGCCATCGGCTTTCCCTTCCTGCGCCAATTGATAACTGCGTTTCCAGGGATGGTATTGATATTCGGCCTTATATCCTGACAGTGCGAGGGCTTCAGTGACAATATGGGTAAACACCCCGCCATGCTTGAGTGTTTCTGAGGTATAAGGCATCCATTCGCCGTTGGTGAGCTTGACGGTATTGTCCGCGCCTGACGCCTGCAGAGATAAGATTGTCGCCAGTAGAAAAATCGCCTTTGCGTGGGTCTTTGCCAGCATCCTACGACTCCTCACTATTCGTCCTGAAAACTTTCTTTCCAGCATTCTTCCTGAGTATAGCCTGCGTTCAGCAAGACATGACGAACGGACGCATCGGTATCGCGGCGAAGCCTTGAACCCAGGAAGATCTCCCTCAATCCGGTTCAAGGCGCTTGCATCTCAGCTCTGTAATTTCCAGCCTATTTCGCCATCGCCGTCAGTACGGTTTTAGCGGCCGGGCGCTGCCTCATTCGCCCGACATACGCCTCAAGGTTCGAACCTGGCGCAATCAGTTCGGCGGCATGCGGCAGATTGGAGAGGTAATCCAACATCGGCGTCACCAGGGCGTCGGCGATGCTGTACTGCGCGCCGCAAATGAAGTCGGACTCGCCCAGTTGAGCCTGCAATACCTGCAGCATTTTGATCACATTAGGTTGCGCTTCGGACACTTTATTCCAGCGCACCTCGCCATTTTCGCCTTTAGGAAAGGCCAACTCCAGCAGATATTCCCGCACAATCGCCTGATCAACATAGAGGGAGAGCGCGGCTGACCATTGGTCTACCAACGCTCGCAGATAGACGTCTTCCGGTTGCAGTGCGGGGCCATCGAACTGCGCGTCCAGATAGCGACAAATGGATGCGGTTTCGTACAGCTTACGGTCGCCGTGAATCAGCACAGGTACTTTGCCAAATGGGTTGAGTTTGAGGTGTTCGAGGCCTTTATACTCCACCTCCTCGCCATTGATGCTGAAGCCCAGGCTATAGGAAACGCCTTTTTCCTCACAGCACAGCATGACGGTACGGACAAAGGTGCTGAATTGCGGTCCCAGAATATGTACTTGTGCGCTCATTATCGAATTTCCTGTCTTTGTTAGTGTCGGACAACATGCTAGCCTTCAGCACAATATGATCAAGAACATATTTTTCGATTGTTTTATGCTGTCATCCACCACACACGAACCTTAAAGCGAGTCTGAAATGCCCTGGAAGCCCGAACATAAACAACAAACCCGAGAACGCATTCTGGACAGCGCAGCGAGACTCTTCGCGCTCAATGGCTTTGATAAAGTAGGCATCAATGACGTGATGGCCGACGCCGGTCTGACCCGCGGCGCCTTCTACGCCCACTTCTCTTCCAAAACCCAACTCTACGCAGAGGCCATCGTCACCTCCGCCCTGCAGGGCCGGGCGATGTTGCACCCCGACGAAAATCAGCCGCCACAGTTAGAGGCATTAATTAATGGTTACCTAAGCCTGGAACATCGCCAGGGAGAACAAGTGCGCTGCCCGCTGGCCTTCCTCACCACCGACATCGCGCAACGGGAAGAGCAAGTCCGCGACACCTACACCCGGGTATTCAAAGGCTTCGTCAACGCCCTGCAACAACACCTGAACCCGGAAGACGCCGCATCGGAACAACAAGCCATGCGTACAGCCGTCGTCATGATCGGCGGCATGGCCATCGCCCGGGCGATTAATGATGAAGAACTGGCGGGATCGTTATTGGAGGTGTGTCGGGAGGCGGCTTTGGTGGAGCGCAAATTAAATTACAGTCTCCGAATAGCTTGTTCATAACTTAGCGTCATAATACCGCAAACAGCTTTACCGCCTCAGTGAGCAAGCATAGTGATAGGATTACGCCGCCTTGCCGCTCCACTCATTAGGACAACGCTTTATTCACGCAGCTCAACGGCGGACATGATCCTGCGAGCATCATCCAGCATTCTATGTAAACGATCGTCCTTATCCCCTTGCTCAAAGGTCATGTCAAAAGAGACCGTCAAATAATAGTCGTCACTAAGAGGAACTGCCCAATAATATGATTTACGTAACCCCGCCGTTCCTTCACCTGTCAAGCTATATGAAAGCCAAGTAACGCCGTTTATTTTCTCCCGTGTATATTCATCGGGAGTTTGCACCAGAAACTGACTGGGAACGTCATCAGGGTCCATTCCATTTTTTGCAAACCTCCTCCTGACTTCCTGATTAACGCCATCCTCAGCTTCATAGTAGCGCCAATAGTCTTTCTTTAAATACTGAGTGAAAGAATCAAGATCATCTTTCTTTACGGTTGAGTGGGACTCAATCTTGTTAACATCTATTGTTAAGCATAACTTTCCTAATTGGCCAAGGTCACCTTGAACAATCGTTCCTTTATAAGCCCACCATTCAAATGCAACTTGAATAAAAGTCCTATTTAGCTTTTCTGTCGAATACGGCTCAAAATAGTCTGATTTCAAGTTCACTTGAGAAGGCAGCGCATCTCTTGGTGTACCGGGCATATAAACATTACCCGGCACCGTAAAACGTAACTCATAGCCGCCAATATGACATACCTTGGTATTTCTTACTGAGAAATCAGGCCCTTTGCCAGTCATTAGCTTTCCAAACAGCTTTTTTAGCATCCGCCTAACCTGTTTTGCTCGTCTATAAGTTTCTTGGCAGCTTTATGTTTTCCATGCATTTGTAAATGCCTAATGCTGCACTCCAAGTTTAGATAAGGCAGTGTATGTGGGCTCGTTTGCATTGGTCTGTCTCCAAACCCTGCGACATACAAAGTGAATCTCAAACATCGCTTGAAGGAGGACCATGACCGATCTTTTCCTCCTGCTAAGTTCGGCACCATATCAAATGGGCTATCTCTGTCAATATCGATAACTTCAATTCCTGCTTTTTTGAAGGCTTCTATCGCCCTATCACGGTCATTACCTCCAGCATGAATAACAACTTTATGTCCTTGCAGGCTAATACCCATATCATTTACCAGTTCCACTGCACGGGTGAATATTATTCCTCCTTGACTGTGGCAAATCCACTTTACTTTACGCCCCTTCCTTTGACAGTCCGTCAGCACGGAAGCCAAATGACGACAAACTTTGGAGGTGCTGATTTTATCCTGAACACACTCGAAAAGATCTATAAAGACTCCCTGTGTTGGGTTATGAAACAAAGTATATTGCTCAGGAGAGTCTCCCCAGTATGCCGTGTCCAAATGGGTTCCCATTAGCCAAGTCGCCTTGTTAAGATCGTTAAGCATTCCATTCACAGCTGCATGCTCGGTCTTAATTTCGACTGTCGGAACCGGAAAGCCCCATGAGTTCTCTATCTCTTTTAGATCTGCTACAGAAGTTTTCTCATGATATCTAACTCTGTTTTTTCTTTGCACTTCATATAACTGTGCACTTTCATTACTTGAAGGTATTTTGCTACCAACTGCATCCTTATTAATTCCTATTGAACTAATCACTATTTCGTCTGAGTTAACACAGTACACAAGATTTAGGTTACCTGCTGCTGCAATTCCATCAGTCTTAGCGCGCATAAACATAGGCTTCAGTTTAAAGCCTCCACTAGACGCACCATAACCGCCCTCGGTAACAAGCCTTGAAACCGCACGATAAACTTCATTACGTTGATAAGTGTTTAAGTTGCGCAAAAAGTAATTTGCTTCTTTTGTGATAAGAAGCTTTTTCCCATTAGGCTTATGTTTGGGGCCCCAGCCATTAACGGGATTTTCTAGAGGTATAATTTGATGATGTTCTGGAAGACTGCTTTCTTGCATGCTGGGACCCATATTTTGATTAAAAAACACATGCTATCGATATTTCTTCGCCTGCCAATCAGCCGATTATCCGATAGGGTTTTCCCTGGGTCAGACCCCAGCATGTGCAAGTAGTTGGTTAGATATCAGGTAGAACGCTACTACTAGATATCTCCACACAAAAATCAATACCCCTTAAACCGCCAAATCACTCCCACTCCCATCAAATCCGCATGTTGGCCATCGAAGAACGCGCGTTTCAGGCGTACGGAGGCGTCGATGTTTTTGTGGAGGCGGTAGTTTAGGCCCAGGCCCAGTAGTGGGTCGGTGTCGCCTTTGAGGTCGGGATTGATGTCGGCGCCGCTGAGTTGGATGTCGCCTTCCCAGAGGAACAGTCCGACTTCCGCCGAAAGGGTGATTTTTTCGCGCACGGGCCAGAAGAAGCGGTTGGAGAGGGTCCAGCCGGAGCCGCTGACGGGATAGTTTTTTTCCACGGCGTCTTCCAAGGCGCCTGGGGTCAGTGCGCTGGCGCTCATGCTGACTTTGACGTTCCCCAGGTCGAGGAAGCCGATTTCCGCGGCCATATGCTCGTGATAGCGATAGCCAGCGAGAAACTGGTAGCCATAGCGGGAGACGTCATAGTTGTTGATGCTTACCGTGACGTCTTCGTTTTCCAGGCCGCGCTTGAACTCCCCTGCTTCCTGGGAGCCGCTGACGTGATAAGCGCCGAACTCAAGATATCCGCGCTCCTGCAAGCGCGCTTTCATGGTCTCCCAGTCCGCCGCCTGGGAGGCGTCAGGCGCGCCCAGGCTGACCACCAGAAACACCGCCAGGACTGACGCGCGCAATGGCAAACAGCGCCGGGACAGAATGCTTAGCCCCAGCAAGGCTAACAATAGCGTCCAGTTGATAGCGCCTCCGCCGGAGCCGCCTCCCTCGCTATCAATGTCGGAAGGCGTCCGCTTGTCCACCGCCACCACGCCAGGATCTTCCACCGCGGCGTTAACCAATCCGTCCGCATCGTTGGGGCCGCCATCTTCAATGGTCAATTGCAGACAGTAATATCCGCTGATCAGCCCAGTCTCCCAACTGTCGTCTCCCGGAGGCGGACAATACCCCGGATTACCCGGCGCGGAGTGCAGCTCGTTGTTGGCGTCAACCACAAATGTCGTCCAGTTATTGTTCTGGAACTTCCGATAGACGCCGTTGGCCGGCAGCGGCTGGTCTTGCGGCAACACAACGCGAACGCTTTGTCCCAGTGTGGCCAACTCATGCACTTCGAAGTCGAACACGCCGCCCTGGGGCTCAAACAAATCGTCCGTGTTGATGTCTGGCAGCGACGGCAATTCCTCCGGCTCCAGACGCGCGCCGCCATTGGCGCCCAGGATGGCGAACTGTCCCAGCCTGCAACGCACGCCAGGATCACATTCCACCAGATAGGAGCTGGTTTCCGACGCCACTTCCGGCAGTACGTTGGTGGCGGTGATGTTATCCAGATAATCCGGTATGCCATCGTCATCGCCGTCAGCAACGCCCTCTTCCGCATCGTTCACGCCATCGCCGTCTGAATCTACGGTCGGGTCAAGCGTGGGCAACGCCGCCACCACCCGGAAATACAACCTGGCTTCATCGGTAGCGTTGCTGGCGTCCGCGACGGTCAGTTGCACTTTATAGCGACCACTGGCGAGACTGACTGGACTGAATACCAGTTGAGCATTGCCGGTATTGCCATCCGTATCCACCAGGGCATTGTCCGTGGCGCTCCAGTTGTAGGTGTGCGTGTCGCCAGGGTTCGGATCAGTGACTGTCGCAACAACCGTTACCAGCCCTCCGTCAGGGGTGACCTGAATGGCGTCTACACCGTTTTGACGCAAGCGCAGCGTGACGTCAGGGGCCACATTGCGTTCAACAATGGTGATGACATGCCTGATTTTCGCGCCGGCGTTGATGTCATAGATATTGGTCGGATCGTAACCCCCCGCCAGATCTTCCGCATTAGTGGTGCGGTCATCCAGACGGATAATCAGGCGCTCATCGTTTTCCGTAATGCTGTCGGCGGTTAGCGCAATGCTGACGCTGACCTCCGTCTGCCCGATATTGCCGGATTTGGTGAAGGTAACGCTGCCGTCGACGAGATTGTGATCGCTGGAAGAGGCGGTGCTCAGACTATCGATGACGTAAGGAACCGTCAGCGGATAGAACGGCGACTGTCCGTTCAGAATGACCCTGAACTGTACGGTCGCGCCTTCCACGCTGATCTGATCTTTATTCACCGACACCAGCGGCCGGATATTGATGACCTGCATGGCGGTCGCCGCGTTGCCTTTACGGTCCACGCCGCGATAGGTGATGAGATTGCGTCCCGGCGGCAGCAACACCGTATTGTTCAACAGCCCCTGCGCCCGCACGCTGCAGCAATTGTCGCCATCCACATTATCCGTCGCCAATACCGCAAGCATGGCTTCTACGTCAGAGTCAGACGCATTGGACGCCAGGCCCAACATCTGTCTCAAAGTGACCGGTGTATACAGCGCAATTGCGTCAATCGTGATGTCTTCCGGCGCGACTACGACCGGCGGCGTAGTATCGACATAGTCGTTGGCGTCGTTCGGATTCGTATTGTCCACGAATTCCTGATAGTTGCTGATGGTGTCTCCATCCAGGTCTCCAGCCGCATCGTTGCTGTCGAAGGGATTAAAGCCATATAGCAACTCGAAGCTGTCGCTCATGCCGTCGTTGTCGTCGTCCGTATCGACATCGTTGGCGACGCCGTCTGTATCGTTGTCGCCAATGACGGTGATGCTGAACGCCGCCAGAGACGCAGAGGCTTGGCCATCACTGACGCTCAGGACAATGCCGCTGTAGACGCCGGCGCCGCCGACGGCGGGCGTTCCAGTCAAGGCGCCCGTCGCCGCGTTCAAACTCAGCCAGCTCGGCCGGTTCGTCGCGGTCACCGTCAGTGCGCCGCTGTCTACATCAACCAGCGTCGGCGTGAAGCTGTAGGCCTGCCCTTCCAAAATAGATGTTGTCGGGCTTCCACTGATCATCGGCGCGTCGTTGACCGGCGCAATCGCGATCATCACCGTCGCGGTGTTGGAGCTATCGCCCGCGTCATCTTTCACGCTGTACTCAAAGCTGTCGACGCCAAACACATTGGCGTCAGGGGTGTAGGTCAACGTGCCGTCGCCGTTATCCGTCACCGCCCCCATGCCGGGCGCGCTTTCGATACTGATAGCGGAGGCGTCCAGTACGCCGTCCACGTCCTGGTCATTATCCAGCACCTCGATCACTACGGCGATGTCTTCATTGGTGGTTGCGCTGTCGTTATTGGCGAGTGGCGCGTCGTTCAGCGCTTCAATCGTCAACGCAACCACAGCGCTGTTGGACCATGCGCCGCTTTCGTCCTGCACCCGATAAGTGAACTGATCAATGCCGCTGAAGTCAGTGGATGGCGTGTAGCTGATAGCGCCCGTGCTGGCGTTGATGCTGACGCTCCCGTATAAAGGCGCGTCCACGATTTCAACCGTCGCAGGCTGCAACGCACCATCCACATCGCTGTCATTGCCCAATACATTGATGGTATGTGCGCTGTCTTCCAGCAACATCGCCGCGTCATCCACCGCCACTGGCGCGTCGTTGACGCTGTTAACGGTAATAGCGACAGTCGCGATATTGGAGGCGGCTCCCTCATTATCTTTTACGATATAAGTGAAGCTGTCTGAGCCATTGAAGTTCGCTGTCGGCTCATACTGAATCACGCCGGTGCTGGTATTGACGCTGACGGAGCCATGGCTAGCGGTCGCAATAATGGTGACCGTCGACGCTTGTAGCGAACCATCTACATCTACGTCATTATCCAGCACAGCAATGTCGACGGCGGTATCCTCATCCGTCGTCACGCTGTCATTGGCTGCACTCGGCACGTCATTCACGCCAACAACATTGACGATCACTGTCGCCACATTGGACAAGGCTCCCGACTCATCTTTTACTGTGTAGGTGAAGCTGTCACTGCCGTTGAAGTCAGCGGCCGGCGTGTAGTCGATCTTACCTGCGTTCAGTACCGCTGCGCCGTGAGACGGTGTGGCGACGAGGGCCAGCGTACTCGCATCCACCGCGTCATCAATATCGGTGTCATTGGCGGCGACATCAATAGTCACCAGGGTATCTTCGTTGGTGGAAGACACATCCGCCACCGCCACAGGCGCGTCATTGACCGCCTCCACGGTAATGGACACCAGGGCTGCAGACGAAATCCCGCCATGCACATCCTCAACGGTATAACTGAAGCTGTCGGCGCCGTTATAGTCAGCATCGGGCTCATAGGTAATTACGCCAGAGCCGGTATTCACGCTGACTGAGCCATGTTCCGACGCCACCGTCACCAGGACACTGGCCGGGTTGAGCTGGCTGTCCAAATCGCTGTCGTTATCCAGCACCTTAATGGAAACGGCGACATCTTCATCCGTCGTCGCCGTATCCGCCGCTGCTTCCGGGACATGATTGCCTACAGTGAAAGAGAGTCCGCTGGTCAAACCGGCGTAGGCGTTGCCCAGAGTATCAGTCAATGCTTCCGCGCCAATACGTACATAGTAGCCCTGGTTTGGCGTGAAATTATCGGTCGGGTCAACGGTGACTGTGGCGCCGCTGATCACCACCTGAGCAGAGCTGACTTCAATCGCCTCCACCAGCTCATCGTCGGCGGAGCGATAGAGGCTGATCTGTGTCGCAGAACCGCCGCCAATGGCAACCTCCTCGTCGAAGGTCAGGGACAGGGTCGCGTTATATTCCACGTCCACGGCGCCGTTGGCCGGCGTTGAGCTGGCCAGTGTGGGTCCGCTGCCATCGTAACTGAGGCTGAACTGAGTCGCCGCCGCGCTATTGTTGCCAGCGTTATCCTGGGCCGCGCTGGCGGCGATATCCAGGGTGACGGAACCATCCGCGGTCGGTGTAACGGTGACGCTGTAGTTACCGCTGCTGTTATCAGTAAACCCACTCAAACTCGCGTTGCTGGCGACGATATCGCTAACCGCAAATCCACTCACGCTTTCGCCGAATGCAATGGCGGCGGTGAACGCTGCGTTTGTCGGATTACTGGCGGAAGAGCTGATCACCGGCGTCGGCGCTGTGCCGTCGTAGACGATGCTGAACTGGGTCGCCGCCGCATTATTGTTGCCGGCCGTGTCCTGGGCCACGCTGGCGGAAATGTCCAGCGTGACGGCTCCATCTGCGGATGGCGTCGCCGTCACGCTGTAACTGCCGCCGCCATTGTCAGTGAAACCGCTCAGGCTGGCGTTGCCGGCGACAATATCGCTGACAACGAAGCCGCTGACGGTCTCGCCAAAGCTGATGGCGACGGTGAACGCCGCATTGGTGGGGGCAGAGGCCGTGCTGCTGAGACTCGGCGCCGGCGCAGTGGTGTCCAGCGTGGCGGCGGCGGTCTGTGCTGCGCTGACATTACCGGTGACGTCCGTCAGCGTCACGGACAGCGTCAACGCGCCATCGCTCAGCCCGGACAGGCTGGCGAGAGCGATGCTCTGGCTTGCGCTGCTCAGGGTTCCAGATCCAGTCACGGCGGTTCCGCCGCCACTGGAGGTCACGCTGTAGTTATAGTCTGCGCCGGTTTCACCGGAAGTGAATGCGAAGGCGCTCGCGCTGGCTTCGCTGGCGTTGATTATCGTGTCGCTGAAGGCTACCGAGAACCCGGAGGGCGCGGTGGAGTCAACGGTGAAGCTGGTTAAGGTCAGCGCCGAACTGGCGTTGCCTGCGGCGTCGGTCACCGTCAACGTACAGTCGGAATAGGTTCCATCCGCCAGAGCGCTGCTGTTATCCGTTCCCGTCAAAGTGATCGTCTGCGTTCCCGAAGGCGCAGCGCCTTCCGCTGCGCTGCCGCAACTGCCGCCTACCGCCAGGGCGCCGGCTTCGGTAGTGGAGAAACCTGCATTCGGTGTCGTGTCGGAGGTCGGCGTCACCACGGCGGTGGTTTCCGCCAGGGTCGGGGCTGTCGCATCCAGCGTAGCGTTGGCGGTTACGGCGGTAGCGGCGTTGCCGCTGGCGTCAGTGACCACCACAGACAGGGTCAATGTCCCGTCGGAGAGTCCACTCACATTTACACCGGTCACCTGTTGCGCCGCGCTGGTGATGGAGCCGCTTCCTGTGACATTGGCACCGCCGCCAGAGCTGGCGATGCTATAGCTGAATGTCGCGCCCGCCTCCGCGCTGGCGAAAGTGAAACTCTGACTGGCGGCCTCCGTGGCGTTTATTGTCCCATCGTCAAAACTGACGCTGTGCCCGCTGGGGGTCGTTGCATCCAGCGCAGCGGTATTAGTGACAGCCGTTGCGGCGTTGCCGGCGGTATCCGTCAAAGTGACGGACAGGGTCAGGGTTCCATCGGCAAGACCGCTCAGATCCAGACTGGCGATTTGCTGGCTGGCGCTGGCGATGGTTCCGCTCCCGTTCACCGCCGTTCCGCCGCCGGAGCTGCTGATGCTGTAGCTATAGCTCGCGCCCACCTCCGCACTGGCGAAAGTAAAGCTTTGGCTGCTGGCTTCGCTGGCGTTAATCGTACTGTCGTCAAAGCTGACGCTATGTCCGCTGGGCGCGGTCTGGTCCAGAGTCGCTGTATTGGTGACCGCGCTGGCGGCATTGCCGGCCGTGTCGGTCAGGGTCACTGACAGCGTGAGCGTTCCATCGTTCAAGCCGGACAGGTTTAGACTGGAAACCTGTTGACCGGCGCTGGTCACGGTACCGCTACCGGTAACAGGGGTTCCGCCGCCGCTGGAAGAAACACTGTAGCTGAAGCTCGCCCCTACTTCCGCGCTGGCGAAAGTAATGCTTTGGCTGCTGGCTTCGCTGGCGTTAATAACGCTATCGTCAAAGCTTACACTCTGTCCGCTGGGCGCAGTCTGGTCCAGAGACGCCGTATTGGTGACCGCCGTGGCGGCGTTGCCGGCAGCGTCAGTAAGAGTGACGGACAGAGTCAGAGTTCCGTCGGACAGCCCGCTGAGGTTAATACCGGAAATCTGTTGGCTGGCGCTGCTGATTGATCCAGATCCTGTGACGGGCGTTCCTCCTCCCGCGCTGCTGATGCTATAGCTGTAGCTCGCCCCTACCTCCGCGCTGGCGAAAGTAAAACTTTGGCTCGCGGCTTCACTGGCGTTAATCACGCTATCGTCAAAGCTCACGCTGTGCCCCGTCGGAGCCGATTTATCCAGCGTGGAGGTGTTCGTGACCGCTGTAGCGGCGTTGCCGGCGGGATCGGTCAAGGTCACGGACAGGGTCAACGTTCCATCATTGAGACCTGATACATTTATATCTGTGTGCTGCTGCCCTGCGCTGCTCACTGTTCCAGAACCAGTCACCGAGGTTCCGCCCCCGCTGGAGGAAATGGAGTAACTATAACTGGCCCCCACTTCCGCGCTGGCGAAGGTGAAGCTTTGACTCGCTGCTTCCGTCGCATTGATCGTACTGTCGTCAAAACTCACGCTGTGGCCGCTGGGCGCGGTTTTATCCAGCGTCGCCGTATCTGTGACCGCCGTGGCCGCATTGCCGGCGGTATCGGTCAGTGTCACCGACAGCGTGAGCGTTCCGTCGTTCAAACCAGACAGATCCAGACTGGCGATTTGCTGACTGGCGCCGGTCACCGAACCGGAGCCTGTCACCGCCGTTCCGCCGCCGGAGCTGCTGATGCTATAGCTGTAACTGGCGCCCACCTCCGCGCTGGCGAAGGTAAAACTTTGACTGGTCGCTTCAGTGGAACTGATCGTGCTGTCGTCAAAACTCACGCTGTGGCCGCTGGGCGCGGTTTTATCCAGCGTCGCCGTATCTGTGACCGCCATGGCGGCGTTGCCGGCGGTATCGGTCAGGGTCACTGACAGCGTGAGCGTTCCGTCGTTCAAACCAGACAGATCCAGACTGGCGATTTGCTGATTGGCGCCGGTCACCGAGCCGGAGCCAGTCACCGCCGTTCCGCCGCCGGAGCTGCTGATGCTATAGCTGTAACTGGCGCCCACCTCCGCGCTGGCGAAGGTAAAACTTTGGCTGGTTGCTTCAGTGGCGCTGATCACGCCGTCGTCAAAGCTCACGCTATGCCCCGTTGGCGCAGTTTTATCCATTGTCGCCGTGTCCGTGACCGCTGTAGCGGCGTTGCCGGCGGGATCGGTCAAGGTCACGGACAGGGTTAATGTCCCATCGTTCAGTCCAGACAGGTTGAGCCCGGTCACCTGCTGGCTGGCGCTGGCGATGGTTCCACTTCCGGTCACCGCTGTTCCGCCGCCGGAGCTGCTGATGCTGTAGCTATAGCTCGCGCCCACTTCCGCACTGGCGAAGGTGAAGCTTTGGCTGGCGGCTTCGCTGGCGTTGACAGTGCTGTCATCAAGGCTGACGCTGTGCCCGCTGGGCGCGGTGGTGTCGACCGTGAACGCCGTAATCGCCAAAGCCGTGCTGGCGTTGCCGACCGCGTCAGTGACTGTGACCGTACAGTCGCTATAGGTCCCATCTCCCAATGCGCTGCTGTTGTCGGTCTGGGTCAGCGTAATGCTGTGATTGCCAGTGCTGCTGATTGTGGTGGAACTGCTGGTTCCGCAACTGCCGCCCAGACTGAGTGCGCCCGCTTCATCCGTACTGAAGGTGATATCGGGCGTATTGTCGCTGGTGGGGGTCGTGACGGGCGTAATCAGGCTCAAGCTGGGCGCGGTGGTGTCTATCACCAACGCCTTATTGGCGCCCAGGGAATTGGCCGCGCCCGGGGCGGCCAGGGTCAGGGTCGCTGCGTTGCCTGCATCATCGACGATCGTCCCGCCATTCAAGCCGAGCGCGCCGGTTCCGGTGTAATCCAGATCCGCGCTGGTATCGCCGGACTGCACTGTATAGGCGAAATTCAGCGTGGCGCCGCCAGAACCGGAGGCGTAACTGACGTTTCGATCCGTTGCGCCGGTTTCCAGCTGTAATTGCGGCGCGCCGGAGACGATCACGGATTGGTCGAACAAGATCTGGATAGATACGGCATCGCCCGCTTTATAAGACCCATTGGCGGTTGAAGAGGTGACGGAGGAAACCGTCGGCGCCTGGGTATCCACGGTCGCATTGCTGGTGTCCGCTACCAGGGCGGTGTTGCCGGCATTGTCAGTGGCGGTCACTGAGATATTCAGATTACTGCTGTCGATGGCGCCGGCAACCAGCGTGTAGCTCGCCGTCCAGGTGTCGCTGCTGTTGGAGGCGCTGACCGCTGCGCCGCCTCCGAAAGCGGTGAAGTTGACGCTTACGGCGCTGATCGTGTCGCTGTTATTGTCGCCGGTGGCGGCGGTGTCATCCCAAGTGGCGGTGACAATGTCGCCGATTATGTAGGCGCCGCTGATTCCGCTGGAGCCCGAGATTGAGACCTTGGCGTCGGTCAGTGTCGGCGCGATGTTGTCCACGGTGACATTATCCGACCCTGATGTAGTTTTAGTGTTGCCCGCGTTGTCTGTCGCCGTCACCGATACGTTGAGATTGGTACTGTCGACCGCGCCGGCAAGAATGGTATAGGTGGCCGTCCAGGTGTCGGAGCTATTGCTGGCGGCGACGGAAGAGCCGCCAAAGGCGGAGAAGTCAACGCTCACGCCACTGATAGTATCGCTGTTATTCTCGCCACCCGTCGTATTGTTCCAAGTGGCGGTGACGATATCGCCAGTCTTGTACGCCCCGCTGGTTCCAGAGCCGCCTGACAGGGAAATATTGCCGGAGGTCACCGTCGGCGCAATATTATCCACGGTCGCATTGGTGGTATCCGCCGTGGTCTTGCTGACGCCGTCCGAGTCCGTCGCTGTGACGGAGACATTCAAATTGGTTCCATCAACGGCGCCTGCCGTGATGATATACGTCGCGGTCCAGGTATTCGCCGAATTGCTGGCGGCGACGGAAGAGCCGCCGCCGAATGCGGAGAAATTAACGTTTACGCCAGTGATATCGCCATTATTGTCGCCGGAGCCAGTATCGTCCCATGTGGCGGTGACAGTATCGCCGATTTTATAAGCGCCGCTGGTTCCTGAGGCGCCGGATATAGAAATCTTGGCGTCAGTGACCGTTGGCGGGATCACAGAAAGCGTGACGTCGTTGCCGCTGGAGCCGAGATAGCTCACGGTCAGCGGAACGCCATTTAGCGTTGTGGATTTATCCCCTTCCGACAGCCCGTTGAAAATACCGCTGACAGCGTCGCTGGCGTCATTGCTGATAATCGTAAAGCTGTCTCCGCCGCTGCCCGAATAACTGCCGAGAACGCTGAGCGTGCCTCCCAACGTGACTGCGCCGGTGACATTGTATTGGTCATAGCCGGAACCGGCGGTGGTTCCATTGATGCGCGCCACCAACGCGCCGCCGCTGTTAACGGTAAGGCCGTTGCCCAGGGTGAGATCGCCGGGGGAGCTTCCTATTTGTAGTGTAGCGCCGCTGTTCACAGTCACCAGACCACTGATGGAGCCCTGGCCCTGCAAGGTGGTTCCGCTGGCGACGTTGACTGCGCCTCCAACAGCGCCGCTGACATCCAGGGTTCCAGCGGACAGCGCAATGGAGCCGGTATTGGTATTGGTTGCGCTCAGCGTCAGCGTTCCCGCTCCGGTTTTAGTCAGTCCGCCGGAGCCGCTGATCACGCCGGACCAGGTTAGCGCGTTGGCGTGGCTGATCGTCCCATTGCTGGCGCCCAGGCTGAGAGCGTTGTCGACAGTTATCCCGGACCCGGTCACGATGAGAGAGCCGCCATCCAGCGTCAGTGTCCCAGACCCGAGGTTGCCGTCTCCGGCGATGCTGACGCTTCCTGCGGTGATGTTTAGCCCGCCAGTCTGCGTCTGCGAGCCCGACAGCGTCAGCGTTCCCGCCCCGGATTTACTCAGAGTTCCAGAGCCGCTGATCACACCCGACCAGGTAATATCGTTAGCGTTGCTCAACGTGGCGTTGTCTTCCATGGTCAGATTATTGGCGATGGTGACGCCCGACCCTGTCACACTGAGAAGGCTGTTAAGTTTTAATGTCACATTCCCTGATCCCAGATTGGAGCTATCTGTGATAATC
Source organism: Hahella sp. KA22 (assembly GCF_004135205.1). Classification (NCBI taxonomy): domain Bacteria; kingdom Pseudomonadati; phylum Pseudomonadota; class Gammaproteobacteria; order Oceanospirillales; family Hahellaceae; genus Hahella; species Hahella sp. KA22. The sequence continues at coordinate 4,260,658 of NZ_CP035490.1, forward strand.
AAGCCGTTTACTCCGTTAACGGACGCTCCGCCTGAGAAAGTATTGGCGCCTGACAAAGTCAATGCGGGACCGCCGATTTTGCCGAAACTGCCGCTCCCTGAAATCACGCCGGACAGAACTTTGGCGCCACTCACCGCCCCCACTGTGCCGCCTCCGGCGCCGAGTACGATGGAGTTATCGACAGTAAAAGTTGCGCCAGACAAAGTCAGCGTCCCGCTATCCAGGGTAATGACGCCACTGGATAAATTTTCATCACTGGAAATCGACAGCGTTCCCGCCGACACAGTCATCGCGCCACTGTATGAGGCCTCATTACCGGTATTCGTCAAAGTTAGCTTCGCCGCTCCGGTTTTCGTCAATGTGTTAGAGCCGGAAAACAAACCGGACGCTGTTATATCAGTGCTGACGCTGAGTGTACTGTCCGCAGCAATATTGATGGCGTTGTTGATCGTGGTCGACCCGGTCACCGCCAGCGTCCCTCCGTTCAACACCAGCTGCCCGCTTCCCACATTGCTGTCAGACGCTATGCTGAGCGCGCCTGCGCTGATCGTGGTGGTTCCGCTGTAAGTCTGAACTCCTGTCAGCGTTAGCGCGCCCGCGCCGGTCTTGCTCAGGCTGCCGGTTCCCGCAAATAGGGTTCCGATGGCGCCGGTGTCGCCGCTGCCGTTATTCATTGTCAGCGTAACGCCGCCGCCAAGGGTCAGCGTTCCACCAGAAATAGTCGCGCCGGTGGCGGAATCCAGGTCCAGAGTCAGACTCTCCGCCAGACTGGAAGCGGATGTGGCGGATATCGTCTGCCCCGCCAGGGCGCTGGCGAGAATCAGGGTTTGAGTCCCCGTTGCGTCCGCATTGGCGATGGCGATAGCTTCGCTGAAACTTACCCCATCGGTCTGATCAATAGATGCCGTATCGGTGGTGTTGGTGATGTATATGCTGTCGGACTGCACACTGGCGTCCGCCGTGGTGGATTTGGAGCCATCGCTTAAGGTGAAGCGGACCGAAGCGTCTCCTCCGGGCGTATCATTACGGTAGGTGATCCGGCTCATGACATTCGACACCAGCGCCGTCGTCGCGGTAGTGCTGGCGCTGTTAAACGTGATCGACAAGACGCCATTGGCGTTGGTGAATGAAGCGAAGCTTTGCCCCGAGGATTGCAGGTCACTCCCATTGACCGTAAACGCAGCGCCGCTGGTGTCAAACCCGAACAGGTCGCTGGTGACGGCGCCGCCAACCCGCTGTACGGTCAATGTCCCGCCAGAGTAGTCTCCATTGCCGCCGTTGAGCGCATCCAGCTCCGTATCGCTGCCGCTGGCGTCGCCCCCGGAGTCGAGATTCACGGTTCCCCCGACGCCAGCCCAGGAAACGGCATCGCCGTTTAGATTGGAGATGACCGGTGCGTTATTGATGGTGGAAGTGATGGCCGAGCTGTTTGCGCTGCTCAGCCCGCCCGAGGCGGCTTGCAGCGCAATGGTATCGGTCGCGCCGCCATTGGTGTACTGCAACGCCAGATTGGTAAAGGTGGCGGAGCCGCTGCTGGGTGTGAGCGTAACCGTGGTTCCGGAGCCGTCGCCATCGCCGGTTCCGGACATGCTGTTGACGGTCCCATCCAATACGCTATCGTTGGGGTCCGTCACGCTGAGGACAATATCCGTGCTGTAGCCGGCATCCAACGTATTGGAGCCATCCACCGCCTGCACCACCGGAACCGTTGTGAAGCTGGTGGAAGAGCCGCTATCTATGCTGGTCGGCGCCGGCTGTGTGGAGAATCTCAGCTGGGTCGCCACCACATCTGAAGTGACGGTATTGGACGTCCCATCGCTAAGCCCGGAAGCGGCGGCGGTCAAAGCAAAGTCTTCCTGGTCCGCTGAAGCGGTGTAGACCACATTTGTGAAAGTGGCTACGCCACTGACGGGCGTCTTTGTCGTTGTGCCGGACAAAATGCCGCTGCTGGATTCCGACAGACTGATGTCGCTGACGTAATCCACATCCACGTTACTGAAAATATCCGTCGCCGCCACTACCGGTTGCGTGGTCAGCGCCAAGCCAGAGGTGGAACCTGCTGGCTGCGTCGAAAACGTCAGCTGGGAAGCAGTGACATCCAAGGTTGTGCCGGAGCCATTGGTGACGGCGCTTTGCCCGCTCGCCATCTGCGTACCGGAAGATCCCACGACCAGATCGCTATCGCCATCCACACTGAGGATAACGGTGTGATCTTCAGTTAACCCGGAGGGCGTACCGTAATAACCATTGACGGTGTACGTTTCGCTAGTATTGTCCGCAACGGAAATGCTCAGGCTGGAAAACGTAATGGTGTCAAAAGCGCCGTCATAGACGCCAGTGACATTGGATGCGTCATTTCCATTCAAACGCCAGACAATATTATCCCTTTCCGTATCCGTACTGGTTCCGGAGACGTTAATCACAATCTGACTGACGGTCATGGGCAGGGAGTCGCCGCCGCCGCCGTCCGTCAGAGTGAAGTCAAACAGATCGACCGCCTCGCCAGTCGTATCTACGGTCGAGTTCAAGCCGACCGGCTCCGTCACGACTGCGGAGGCGACGAGGGTTCCGTCAGAGTCCATACTGCTCTGAAGATTGGCGATGCTGATGTTATCCAGCTTCAGCCAATCCAGACTCGCATTGTCTGAATATTGCACCGTAAAACTGGTGATGTCCGTCCACTGTGCGCCGGAAAAATTGATTGTGGCCCCTGAGCTGGCCGCCACCGGGCCAGTCGAGTCCTGAGTTCCTCCTTTGCTGGAGGTAACTCTGATGGTTTTGGTCGGCGCGCCGAAACCGTGATAGACGTACAGGCTGTTAAGGGAGAACGTTTCTCCACTGGTGAAATAGACACTCGACGAGGTTTGCGTGGAGTCTCTGGTGCCGATGTAAATATACCCTGCGCTGTAGTTGTACAGATCTTTGGAGCCGCTGCCGCCGGATTTGAATTTTATGGTGTAAGAAGTGCCGCCGATCGTATAGCTCTTGGCGTTGGCGTACCCCGGAGTTACGCTGCCCAGCCCCAGCGTGCCGGTATAGGGCAATACGGCAGTGAAATCCACCATGGCGATGGAATCGAAACGCGGTTTGGCGTCAATATCGCCTTTTTTGATTTCAAGGTCCCAGTCGCCGCCAAGCCGTTCCGAACCAGTAAGGTCATTGGAGGCGGCGACATCCACATGAGCGGCGGCGGACACCAGCTCCAGCAGCGCTTCGCCTTTTGCGCCGCGCGCCAGATTGCAACCGTAGAACATGACGTCGGCGCCGTCCTGCATGGCCTGATCCAGAGACGCCAGCGTATTGATCTCCCGACTTAACGTAACCTTGGTCACCACGCTGTCGCCGAGGTAAAACGCACCGTCTTCGGCATGAGAAAAAACATGCAGAGCCCGCAGGTCGCGATAGCGCGATAAAATCGCTCTCAACTGCGCCAATCCATCCTCGCCCGCGCGCAACGTCGCAAACGCCACGCCTGGCTCCCGCTTTTCATAGATTTGATGTTTTTCCGGCACGGCGGCGTCGATGATCACCAACTCCCGGATAGCAGTTGCGTTGGCGATTTCCAGCTGCTCGATTTTTGTGGATGTGGCCTCCGCGCGCGCCCACTTTGAAGGCTTCGGTTCTGCGCCAGGGAACGTCGCGAGGGAGGCGAACATCGTCCCGGCGTAACCGCCCGCGCCCGCTCTACGCGCCCCCTGATAGGAATATCCACCGCCTGTCGCCAGGCCGGCATGTGAGGCGCTGCTTAGACCCAGTGAAACAAAGACGGAGGTTAATCCATTCAACAGAAATCTGCTCATAAGCCTGACTCGCTATCGGACATCACGGATGTCTGTGTAATCCATAAGCCTTCGCCTGACGCCGCTATTGCTTGGGCGCGATGCAACTCGCATTGGTCCCTGAGGTATCAAGCCAAAACGCCAATTCACTGTATTTCTTGAAGAGATCGGGAGGTAAAATGCTGGGTCTGGGGCGAAATTCCACTTTCTTGTTCACCCTGTGCAGACCTTTTACGCCAATGGCGTGGTCAAACTCATCAGCGTCGAATTCAACACAGTCAAAATCATGGGAAAACTCTCGCTGGCCAATAAACTGGTACAGCAGAGCGACCGCCTTTTGCGGGTATTGGGTCAGCAGGTCATAGTCGATCAGTAGCAAGCGTTCCGAAAATTCGCCGTAGAACGCTTCCTTCAGCGCCATCAACGCCATGCCCAGCGACCCATTTTCAGCCGCCAGCGCTTCACACCGCGTATAGACAGTCTGTCGACTCTGCGGCGTAAACATCCGGCTGTAATCAAACGGATTGGCGCGATAGACCCTTTCGAAGCTGTCCATAACCCAGGCGGGGTTGCGCACGCAACAGATCACTTTGAAGTCATCGAACAACTCTATCAACTGATGCAGACGGGAGGGCCAGATGCGATTGGTGTCGAAAATCACCGCAAAATCAGAGTGCGGTTGGTAATACGAGTCAAAAATGCCGCGACAGATCAGCTTGCGCCGGTTTGCGTCAAACAGCGTGTAAAACTCCGACTCCGCTCCCATTTGCTCCAGGCATCCGTTCATCAACGCGCAGACCGGGCTACTGATGGCGGCGTAAAAGCGAGGGTTTTGTCTGAGAATACCGGATAGAAGCGTAGACCCTGACCGAGGCAGGCCTGCGATGAAGTGAACCTGGCTTTCCATGATATAAGCACTGTCTCCCAACCCGAGAGCGAGATTTGACGTCTCATCTGAGAACGCCGGCAAACCATCTCGACCTGACTTTTATTGTGTTCAGATTATGAGCAAGTATAGAGCACCCAGCTATTTCGCAATGGAACGGTAAAAAGAAATTACCAAATGACGAAGGAGGGGTTACAAAGTCGACTTACGACCAGGATAGGCAGCGACATGTACTCCACAGACGGACGTCGACTTTCTTGCCGCCTAAAAAAACGTCAACTAACCTTGCTGATACGCATTTACTTAAAATGCAGACCATTCCGGCTGTTTAGTACTCTCGATACCCCCTGTTGGCTGGCGTCCTGTCGGCGCAACGGGGCTGTACATGGATCAAACAAGGAGACGCTTCAATGACTCCGTATCTCGGACAAATAAGCATGATGGGATTTGGCTTTCCGCCTGAAAGCTGGGCGCAGTGCAATGGCCAGATCCAACAAATCACCCAAAACCAAGCGTTATTTGCGCTCGTAGGCACGCGCTTTGGCGGCAATGGCACATCCACCTATGCGCTACCAGACCTGCGTGGCCGAACGCCGGTTCACCTCGGCGCGTCCTACTCTTCTCAGGTGGGTGTGGCCGGTGGTTTAGAGCAGGTTACTATCACCGAGTCCACCATGGGGGCTCACATTCACCCCGTTTACGCCTCATCCTCTCCCGCAGATAAAGGCGGCCCGAAAAACGACCGCATACTGGCTGAAACGCCAGATATTTACTGCTCTCCAGACAATCTGACAACGATGAACTCGCAAGCGGTCGGCTTTAATGGCGGAAGTAATGGCAGCGCAACGCCTCACGCGAATATGCAGCCATCTTTAACAATTAACTTCTGCATAGCGCTAGACGGCGTTTTTCCTCCACGTAATTAGTCACAGCAAAGGAGATGCATCATGTCAGAATCGTTTCTTGGTGAAATCAGAATATTCGCAGGACCTTTTGTTCCGGTGCAGTGGAGCTTTTGTAACGGACAAGTCCTTACCATTGCTCAGCAGTCCGCCCTATTCAGCTTGCTGGGGATAGCCTACGGAGGAGATGGAACAGTAAGTTTTGCGCTACCGGACATGCGAGGGCGCGCGCCCATTCACACTGGAACCGGACCGGGGTTGACCACTCGACCAATAGGCAACGCCACGGGTACGGAAACAGTGACGCTGACCATGGCGAATATCCCTTCTCATACGCACGCCCTGCAGGCGTCTAACAACGCAGTGACGACGAATGTCAGTCCGTCGAACCAGGTGACAGGAGTCACAGACGTCAGTTTCTATACAACGACGACAGACCCGACAAGCATTACAACTTTATCGCCGCAAGCGATCGGCAACAACAGCGGAGATGGAGCACACTCCAACATCATGCCCTATCTCGCACTGGCTTTTATAATTTCCATGAACGGAACATACCCGACCCGCAACTAAACATAGGAGCAAGGAGCCATGTCTGAACCGTTTTACGGCGAAATCCGCATGTTCACCTATCAATTCGCACCTGCAAACTGGGCGTACTGCAGCGGACAAATATATCCGATTAGCCAAAACCCTGGGTTATATGCCGTCATTGGCACTCTTTACGGAGGAAATGGCAGCAGTACTTTCGGCCTTCCAAACTTGGAGGGGCGAGCCCCAGTCGCCTGGGGGACAGGTGTCGGGCTAAGTAGTTACCAACCAGGGCAAAGCGGCGGCGCCTCTACGATCCAGCTGACATCCAGTCAAATCCCTTCTCATAATCATACGTTAAACGCGGTGACCAGCGCAGGAACCACACCTGAGCCCGGAAACCAGTTATTTGCGTATCAGGGAGGTGACGCCCAGCCAGACTACAAGCAGCCTCCTTTGGGCACGCTGGTTACCATGTCCAACCAGATGCTTGCAGTCACTGGCGCATCGGCAGGACATGAAAATAAACAGCCCTTTCTGTCCATACCATTTTGCATTGCGCTAGACGGCGTGTTTCCTCAACGCAATTAAGCACTTGGCGAAATGGGCGCCAAGCGCCCATTTTTCTTGCGCCTGCAAACGTCACTGTTTTGTTGTCCTCCCCATTTCCCTGGCGAAGTACCCCCGCAACCACTCATGCGCGGGGTCTCTGTGCGAACGTTCATGCCAGAACATGGACATTTCAAAACCCGGTATTTCAACGGGAGGTTCGACGACGCGGTATTTGTCGCTGTCGGCGACAAGTCGTGAGGGCAGCATCGCGACGTTCCAAAAATGAGAGAAGCAAGTAATCCTTCTCCTCATTTCAGCCTGTTAACCTGCTCACTCTACGCAACAGTGAATTGACGATTCCCCGGTTTTTCCTATCTTTTACGCAATTTAAACTCCCTCCCCTGATTTGAATTTATACCGATTAACCCAGAATACAGGCGGAGGGTTTATGACCAATCTGGATATCATCAAAAGCACTTATGAAGGCGCGAATTCAGAGGAAAATGGCCGTAATTTGTTGCTGTATCTGGCGGTGGATGTCAGATGGACGGAGGCCGCCGGGTTTCCTTATGCCGGCACTTACATTGGCGCTGAGGCGATCGTCGAGAATGTATTCAAGCGTTTGGCGGCGGATTGGGATAACTATCAATTCACCGTAGAAGGCTATGTCGCGCAGGATGACAAAGTCGCAGCCTATGGAAGTTATTCCGGGGTCCATAAACAGAGCGGTAAACACTTTATCGCCCGGGTCATGCATCTTTGGACATTGAAGCAGGGAAAAATCGTCTGTTTTGAGCAGTTTGTCGACAGTTTGCCTGTCGTAGAGGCGACACGCTGAGCCGCCATTTATAAATGAAATATCTATATTTGTTAATGAGTTAGCTATAGCAACCAAAACCGGTTTAAGCTACTCTACTTCCGGTTTTTCCCACGCGCCGCCCAACGCCATTTTCGCCCTGTCCTCATTCGCGCGAACTATTCCGGACGTTATCTCAAGGCGCGTCTCTTTCCGCCATTTACAGGAGGTTTTATGGCCAGCATCAGCGTGCAAAACTTAACTTATCGCTTCGATAACGGCGACACCCTGTTTTCCGATCTGACGTTTACCCTGGACGATAAAATCACTGGTCTGGTGGGCCGCAACGGGGCGGGTAAATCCATCCTGGCGGCGCTGCTGACAGGGGAAAAGACGCCTTATTCCGGTTCGGTCAGCACTTTCTGCCGGGTGGGCGGGTTGCGTCAGATTGGCGCAGAAGAAAAGCTTGTGCAATATGAGACTGTCAGCGACTTTCTAGGCGTTCGCGCCAAGCTCGAAGCCCTCTCCCGAGTCGCTGCAGGCGGATGCGATCCTCATGACTTTGAATTGATCGGCGATAGCTGGCTGCTGCGGGAAGAACTAGAGCAGCAACTGCTGGCGCTGGGGCTGCCTGTAGACCCCTTTTTGCCTTGTCAGGCCCTGAGCGGCGGTCAGCTGACCCGACTCGCGCTACATCAGCTTTTCCAATCCGACTACGGCTATCTCATTCTCGATGAGCCAGGCAACCATCTGGATGAACAGGGCAAACACTGGTTGATCGAACAAATGCGGCGCTTCCACGGCGGCGTTCTGATCATCAGTCATGATCGCGATATTCTGCGTTGCGTGGATGACATTCTGGAACTGAACAGCCTCGGCGTGCGTCACTACGGCGGAGCCTACGATATTTACGCCGAACAGCGCGCCAATGAGCTGGCCAGCCAGGAACGACGCATCGACCATGCAAAGACGCAGATCAAGCAGATGCGCCAAACCATGCAAAGAAATCGTGAGAAAGCCCAACAGCGAGCTGGTCAAGGCAAACAGGTTGCGCGTTCGGGCAGTCAGGCGAAGGTTCTACTGAACAGCAAAAAGCAGGACGCAGAACGCGCCGGCGGCGCCCGAGAAAGTAACCAGAATCGCCAAATGGCGCAGGTGCAGGACCAGCTTAGCAAGCTGAATAAGCAGCATGAAATGCTCAAACAGCAGAGCCTGTCTCTGGGCAAAACAGAGAAACGCGTCTCCCGCATTCTGGATATCACCGAATTGCGCCTGCCTTATATCCAACAGGAAAACGACATCACCTTCTCTGTCGATTTCGGAGAAAAAATCCGCCTGTCCGGCGCCAATGGCAGCGGTAAGTCCACCTTGCTGAAAGCGATCGCCAGCCGCCTGTCGCCCCTTCAAGGAGATATTCAGGTGCGCGCTGGCCTGTGCTACCTGGATCAGCATTTCACCCTGCTGGATAGCGCCAAGTCCGCACAGGAAAACCTTGCGCATTTCTGCCCTCATCTGTCGGAAACAGATCAGCGCACGCTATTGGCGGGGATTGGACTAAGAAGAGAGCGAGCGGATCAGGCAGTGGCCACTTTGAGTGGCGGCGAAAAAATGAAAGTCGCTATGCTGGCGATCAGTCATCAACCCGGCGATACTCTGTTGTTGCTGGATGAACCGGACAATCACCTGGACCTGGATTCCCGGCTGATGTTGGCTCAAGCCCTACGCGACTTTACTGGGAGCTTATTAGTGGTCAGCCATGATCAGGACTTTATCGCCGACATAGGCGTAAGTGGAGAGATAAGCCTGGACAGCTCAGTCTGAAATATGGAATGACGCAGGGGCATAAAATCAGGGCGTCACGCATAAACGCAACCGCCCTTATTGATCATTATTTAAGCGGCTGGCGGATTACTGAGGAACCGGCACGCTGCTGTTAAAAATGTCCCGATGCAGCTTCCATTTCCCGGCTTCTTTTTTCCAGATAACGACGTATTTACCTTGATCGAGCACTTGCCCGCCCTCGCCTTCAAGCGCGAACTTACCGACTTCCGACGCGGCGTCCCCATATCCCTCTACTTCGAGGGTTTCCAGTTTCATTTCCTTAACGCCCATGTCCATGAAGGCTTGAAACGCGCCTTGAATCGCCGGCTGCCCTTCCACAAAGTCGGCGTGGGGAGGCATCAGTTGCGCGTTATCCGTGTAGCAGGCGGCGATGCCAGCGGCGTCGCCCTGGCTGAAAGTGTTCATAAACACCTTCTCCGCCGCAAGAATAGCGGCCTGGACTTCTGTTGAAACGTTCATACCAACCTCCCGCTTCATCAGTTAGGGTTTGTTATTGCACTCAGGCTATCGATTAAAAAGTAGACGCATGCGGACATTGAGGCAAATATCCAATAACGCGGAAATTAAGCCGCACAGTTATAAGCGCGCATTTTTAGTTCCATCGAAGCATCCCTTCTTCGATGAGTGACAAGCTCGCCACGACCGTTGTTCATCGATGGTCGTCGCGTTGCTTTTTAGAGTCTGCTGTAAACAATCACCGTGCGGTCAAGATAGGCTTCATCGGTCACTACATTCACCGTGCGCACCAGTTTATCGTCCACGCGATAGATCTGATCGCTGATAGTGGTGTCGCCATCGTCATAGCGGAGAATGACTGAATATCGGTTGGTTGGGGCAGCCCACGAGGGAATATCGTCCGCCTGCAGAAACACGCCGGACCTGTGTGTTTTCACCACGCCACTGAATGGAACCACTTGAGGCGTCAAAACACCGTCCGTGTCGAACCATTTAACCTCGGGTTCGCCCTCTTTTTCTTCAGTAAAGAAACCGTTTTCTTCTATGGTTAAAGTCAGCCCGCTAGCAGGAGCGACGCTATCAACCAACTCTTCGCCAGAGCCGCGCAGCCCTGATTTGATTCTGTCGTCATGCACGCCGCCCGGCTCCTGTGCGATGTCGCTACTGACAGAAATGCTTCCATCCAGCAGCCATGTGCCAACAAGGGATTCTATGCTCATAGGGATACTCTTATAGGTAATATTCTATCTTGTTTCCTGCGCCTGATTTTTATTGGCGTCACCGCCAATCCTACCTAATTTGCAAAGGGATTTGTTTTAAGAATTTCTAACGTTTTCGCTGAGTTATGCTTGAACTTTTGTCGCTGACATTTTCATTTAACTTAACAACGACAGGGCCCTGATCGCCTGGAAGTGATAGAATCCCTCCTCTTTTTCAGGGCGCTCAATAATGGAATTACATAAGCTGGGATATGACGAAAAGTGGCTGGCATATCAGATTCTCGATCCAGAGCTATTCAAACAACAATGCCAAGCCTATGAGGAAAACGGCGACAGCCATACAGAGCACTATCGCTACGCAGCCTTTTTGCACTGGATCGCAACCAGAGCCGCCGCCCCGGATGAGGCGCTCAACCACTTCGTGGAACTGACGCTGAGTGACCCAGACAGCATGATGGGAGGAAGCGCGTTTATTCAGTTACTGTCGGCGTCCTGGCTGACAGACCCGCAATTCGACTTGCTCAGTCGCCGGGCGCAGGAGTTGGGAAACTGGACAACCGACAAGGTTGAGCGGGTCGCCCTGATGCGACGCCTGAGAACCGGCGGCTTAACCCCGTCCCTTTTTCGAGATTGTTTGCAACTGGAGGATTCCAGCCTTCATGAAATCCTGCTGAAACGTAGCGATATGGACCAGGACATGATGAAAGCACTTGCGGAGCACGGAGCCAATAAACGCATTCGCAATCTGGCGAAACAGTATTCTGCGTCGAAGAAGCGCTGGGGAGACGCCGCACAACCATGAAAATCACCTTATACGATTCTGTCGGAACCGCCATCATTATCGGTTGTAAATCCGGGGTGATTTACAGCAATCAAACCGGCGGGACCGCCTGCTTGCAGCCCGAATACGAAGGCGTATTGATCCCCATTGCGAACACAATTGGTATACCGAACTTGAATCTGGTCAGCCCTGAAAAACTACTCAACTGCGCAGAGCGCCCGTTCGCCCTGAGCCTGTCGAAGGGCCTCCCAGAGCGCCTCCACCCCAGTCGGCTCAAGTGGACGTTATTTCCCGTTGGGTCAGTTTTGGCTCAAGGTCACTGCTAGACTGCCGCCCTTCGACAAGCTCAGGGCGAACGGTTTCTTGGTGGTGGTTATTATCCAGACAGCCAGATCGCTGCCGCCTTTCCGATAAAGGAGAGGACACGTAAGCAAACCACAAACGACACCCTGTTCGCCCTGAGCCTGTCGAAGGGCCTCCCAGAGCGCCTCCACCCCAGTCGGCTCAAGTGGACGTTATTTCCCGTTGGGTCAATTTTGGCTCAAGGTCACTGCTAGACTGCCGCCCTTCGACAAGCTCAGGGCGAACGGTTTCTTGGTGGTGGTTATTATCCAGACAGCCAGATCGCTGCCGCCTTTCCGATAAAGGAGAGGACAAGTAAGCAAACCACAAACGCCCCCCCCCTTTCGTCCGGAGCCCGTCGAAGGCCATCCTGAAGACTACTCGACTAGGCAACCCCGTTCGCCCTGAGCCTGTCGAAGGGCTTTCCAGAGCGCCTCCAACCCAGTCGGCTCAAGTGGACGTTATTTCTCGTTGGGTCAGTTTTGGTTCAAGGCCACTGCGAGACTGCCGCCCTTCGACAAGCTCAGGGCGAACGGTTTCTTGGTGGTGGTTATTATCCAGACAGCCAGATCACTGCCGCCTTTCCGATAAAGGAGAGGACACGTAAGCAAACCACAAACGACACCCTGTTCGCCCGGAGCCCGTCGAAGGCCATCCTGAGAGACTACCCGAGTATAGCCCTAGGCCTGTCGAAGCCATCCTGAAGACTAATCGACTAGGCAACCCCGTTCGCCCTGAGCCTGTCGAAGGGCCTCCCAGAGCGACAAACTTATCCCGTTTCCGCCCACTTGCGAATCTGATCAATCGTCGCTGTCGCCCCGCCGCACACAATCACCAAAATCCTGTCGAATGTCGCCAGAACAGGATGGTTTTCATACACAACCGCCAGACTGGCCCCGCATGCCGGCTCGACCAAAATGCGATGATCCGTCAGAAACCGCTCACAGGCGGATAACGCGCTGGGGTCAGAAACAACAACGCTGAGAATACTATGTTGCTTCGCACATTCCAGGGCTCTCGCCGATACCCGCTTGGCGCCCAAGGACGTAGCGATGCTGTCGATACGCTCCAGCTCTATGCTATGTCCCACCTCCAACGCCGCGTGAAAGGACGCTGCGCCTTGAGTTTCAACAGCGATAACGGGAACATCCGCCCACTGATTACGCTGCAAGCCCTCGACCACGCCAGAGAGCATGCCGCCTCCCCCCACACAGAGCAGCACCGCGTCCGGCTTCATTCCCGCTCTAGCGACTTCATCTATCATGGTCGCATGTCCCCGCCACAGCAGAGGATCATCGAAGGGATGAATAAAGGCGTCCGTGGCGCCAACCAGCGCTAGCGCATGCTCATTCGCCTCCTGCCAGCTTCCGCCGTGAACGATCACTTCCGCCTGTTCCTGACGCAGCAGCTCTTTGGCTCTCGCGGTCGTGGTTTCCGGCACGACCACGAGGGCGGGAACGCCCAAACAACGCCCCGCATAGGCGACCGCCAATCCTGCATTGCCGCCGGAGGAGCTGATAAAACGTTGCGCACCCTGCTTTTTGTGATGCTCGCAGGCGGCGCCTACGCCGCGAATCTTGAAAGAGCCCGGCGGCTGCAACGCCTCCAGCTTTAACCAGATCGAACGTTGCGACGCCACGCTCAATGGCCGCGATTCCAGCAAAGGCGTTTCGATATGCAGGCTCATTATGCTCCCCTCATCTTCTTGTGATTTTGTATGGAAAATAATCCTGTCAGGCCACTAGTGAGATCGTGACGACCGACCCGATCCGACGATAGCTCAGAAAGAAACTCCTGCCTTGTAAAATATTGACGCCTGGCCCGGCCTTCCCGCAGATGGTAAGGGTTGTTATAGTCCTTTTGCTCCGTAGGTTTCACGTCTGACTCCAACTTTTCCAATCGCCCATGAATGACAGCATTCAGTATCAACGCTGCGCCGACATCCCCGGACTGGTGCTCGGCGCAGGTCGCTTCGCCCAGTTTGATTTCGGCCGCCATTACCATCTCGATTATCACATCGGCATCGTCACGGAAGGCGTGCAGCGTCAGCAATATAAGGGGGAGACACAGGTTCTGGGCCCCGGTTTTATTTCACTGATGGCGCCTGCGATAGCGACGCCTACACATTGAGAACCTTTCGGGTCTCACAGGACTTGATGCAGGAAGCCAGCGCAGAACTCAGCGACGCGCATCTTGGCCCGGAACTGTTTGGCAATGTCATTGAGGATTCAGCGACTGCGACGCGTCTGTTCCATCTGCACAACGCCATGTGCTCAGAGAGAGTTTCCACGCTGGCGATACAGTCAGAATGGCTGTCAGTGCTGGACGCATTATTCACGCAGACGCGGGCCATCAAGCCCAGACGCGATCCCAATACCCTTTCCCATGCACAGTGGCGACGCATCCATGATTACTGTCTGGCGAATCTATCCGAAAAAATCACCCTGGACGATTTAGCGACCCTATGCGGCCTGGGTCGTTTCCTCTTTCTCCGCCAGTTCAAGCGCACTGTAGGCATGACGCCCCAAGCCTGGCTATTGCGACTCCGCCTGGAACAAGCCTGCGCCCTGCTGACCCAAGGCTCCCTCTCCATCGCACACATCGCCCAACGCGTCGGCTTCTACGACCAAAGCCACTTTAACCGGAGTTTCAGACAGGCGTTTGGGGTGGCGCCGTCGGGGTATTAGGTGTGAACAGTCCTAATAGAATTACTGACCATATTGGATTCGCTTGAAAGAGACGGCGCCTTTTGAGTTTGCCGCTGTCGAAAAGAATGTCCCCGACATGCTATCGCTAGACTCGGCGACTAAATGAACAAATGTTGAACTTTTTCTGATTAGCCCATCTTCCTTCAAAGTTAAGTCGACCAGATTATCCGAAAAGAATTTATACGTTATCGTGCCTGAAATTTCCGAGTGGCTTCTCTTGGAGGGGTGATATGCTATGGACTCGCTATTTGTTTCTTCCGCGACCTTTTCGCCTAAACCGGAAATACCAAGGCCGTTTTGGATTAGAAAAATTTCATGAGTAGCTGTCATCCCCTTGTAAGGGTTGTACTCGGTATTCTCAACATAAAACTCCACTTTCCAGCGCCCACTCAAACGATCAACTTTATAGAGATAGTCATTCCAAAGCCCAAAGATAATGGCTATCAGAATTGCGGAAATTATGTTCTCGCTAATTCCCTTAAAATGACTTGGCAGTCCTCTTAATTTCCTTACCACTGATTTCATAGTTCCAATCACTGTGGAGTCGCCAAACGCGGTGCCATCACCTTACCTCTCCCAAGTCTATGAGATTAATACGGCGAATTTTCGAGGTTGAGAGTAAAAATTTAGACTCGCTGTTCCTGAAGGGCAAATACAACTTCACGCACAAATTTGCATCAGTCCTCGTCAATATCTTACGCTGAAGGGGAGTAGCCCCCATCAACTCATCATCTGCCAGATCAACACTGCCATAAGCACCAACGAAACCCCTTGCCAAAACATCACCGGGTTACGCTCCAGAATGGGAGGCCGGGTCTGGTTGAGGTAGGCGGGGTTGGGGTGACGGAGGTCGTGGAGGAATTCCGAGATTTCGGTGTAGCGTTTGTGGGGATTGGGGTGGACGGCTTTCTTGAGGGTGGCGTCTATCCAGGCGGGGATGTCTCGTTCTTCGCTGAGCACGGATTTGTAGGTGAGACGCTTCTGTGCGCCTGCGGTGCGGGTTTTAGCGACGTCGGCGCCATAGGGAAATCCGCCGGACAGCAGATGATAGGTCAGCACGCCCAATGAATAGAGGTCAGAGCCGGGGGAACCGACTTCGCCGAGGAAATATTCTGGCGCCGCATATAGGGCTGTGCCAAGCAAATTCGGCTGACGCACGCCCTGGTCGTTTTCTGCAACGCCGCCTACCCGGGTTGAGCCGAAATCTATGATTTTCACTACGCCAGACGCGTCGATCATCAGGTTGTCCGGTTTTAGGTCCTGATGCAGCATGTCCATGCGGTGAAAAGCCATCACCCCTTTCGCCGCTTGCTCCACTATGCCTCTTACCGTTTCCAGATCCGGTCGCGGGTGGTCCCGCAGCCATTGGCTCAGCGTTCGGCCTTCAATGTATTCGCTCACTGTGTAGAGGTAGCATCGCGGGCGCTCGAACTGCGCGGCCTTCGCTACATGCAGGCTATTAATGCGGCGTGCGATCCATTCTTCCATGAGCAGGCGCTCCAGATAGGCGGGGTCGCCCTGCTGATCCGTCGCAGGCGTTTTTATTATCACTTTGGTTTTAGAAGCGAGATCTAAAGCGAGATAAACATGGCTACAGCTGCTGGTTTGCAGGCAGCGCAGGATTTGATAGCCATCAAACTCCGCTCCGGCATGCAAAATCGGGGGAAGCGGTAAGGATTCCACCTGTTGTTGGAACAAAGAATCCACGTCACAGGGCAACGCCTCTACGCGAATGATCTGCAGCGTCAGGTTGTCCTTACTGCCCTGCTCCAACGCATAATCGACCATGCGTTTGGCGATAGCGTCCAGATCATCGGGCTCCTGTAACGCCTCGATCAAAGTATGGGCGTCGCAGTATTCATACACGCCGTCGGTGGCCATGATAAAGATATCGCCCAGCCTGAGCCGCAATGGCTGGTAGTCGATTTCAATGTGTTCTCTGAATCCCAGCGCTCGGCTCAGATAGCTCTGACTTTGCGACACCCACAAACGGTGATCATGGGTCAACTGCTCCAGAGCCCCGTCCCGCAGACGGTAAACGCGGGTGTCGCCGACATGAAGGATATGCGCAATGTCGGACTTGAACACCACCGCGCTAAACGTACAGACGTAGCCTTTTTCCTTGTCATAACGATACACGCTGCGCTGGCCTTCGGCATACAGCCAGGAGTTGGTCGCCCGCAAAACCCGCTGCGCCGCGTGCTGCACAGTCCAGGCGTCGGAGGTGCAGAAGTAGTCCTCCAGAAAACTTTTCACCGCCGTCTCACTGGCGACCTGACTGATCGAGCTGCTGCTGACCCCATCGGCCATCGCAAACACAGCGCCTTTCATGGTGAGTTGCGCACCCTTGGGAACACAACCGCCATGAAAATCCTGATTGATCTCTTTGCGGCCTTTATCGGTCCATTGACCGAAGGAAAGCGTCAGCTCATTGCGCATAAATGTAGTGAGCCCCGACGTCCGTTCGCAGACGCCAGGGCCGGCAACTGTCCTCAGGTGTTGTGTAATCAGGCGCGCCGATCAAGCCATCGCTTCTTTACCGGACGCCGCCAGTTTGCGTTTCGGCGCTGTTTTATAGTGAGTGCTGTACAGGGTGAGCCCGGTGAAAGCCAATCCACCCACCAGATTACCCAGCGCAGTCGGAATTTCATTCCAGATGAAGTAATCCATGATAGAGAAATCGCCCCCCATAATCATGGCCGAAGGAAACAGGAACATGTTCACAACAGAATGTTCGAATCCCATGAAGAAAAACAACATGATAGGCATCCACATCGCCAGAACTTTACCGGAAACCGTCGTAGAAATCATCGCGCCGACCACTCCCATGGACACCATCCAGTTACACAGCATGCCACGCAGAAAAATGGTTAACCATCCGGCCAGACCATATTGCGCGTAGCCAAGAGTACGGGCCTCCCCCACGCTGGCGATCTTGCTTCCCACCGGACCAGGGTCCGTATTAAAACCATAGGTGAACACGAAAGCCATCATGAAAGCCACCGTCAGCGCGCCGGCGAAGTTACCCAGAAACACCAGTCCCCAGTTCCTCAAAACACCTTGGGTCGTCACGCCCGGCCGCTTGTCCAGCAACGCCAGAGGCGTGAGCACAAACACCCCGGTCAGCAGATCGAAGCCCATCAGATAGAGCATGCAGAAGCCAACAGGAAACAACATGGCGCCAACGAGAAACACGCCCGTCTGCACCGCAACCGTGACGGCGAATACCGCCGCCAGCGCCAGAATGGCGCCCGCCATATAAGCGCGGATCAAGGTATCTCGCGTCGACATGAAAATCTTGGATTCGCCAGCATCGACCATCTTGGTCACAAACTCTGAGGGGATTAAGTAAGCCATTGCAACTCTCACATCATGTTATAAGTTTGGTGATGGCATTTGGCGTCAAGGACGTAAATGCTGACTCCAACAACGCAAATTAGGGGCCAGAAGCTCAACAAACCTATTTGATAACAGTGTGTTAGATAGTTATGCGCCCCATAATGGCGCAAATAAAACATCCCTCATACAAGGCGTTCGCGCACATCCGGTGCGAAAGAGAGTTGGAGAGCGTCAGGATTAGTGCAAAAAAGAAAGGACCAGTACTCCCGCCCTGGTCCAATGCGACAGTCAATACCCTAGACCGTCTTTAGAAGCGGCGTCAGCGACGCAAGTGACGTCTGTTATTATTAATCAGGTAGACAAATAGCCGCCTTCTATTGGTCTGCAACGACAGGGCCTGCAAAGGTCACCCCCTTCCTCCCGCTGCCAGCCGCCGCGCAGGCGCATCCATCAAACGGCGAGAAATTTAGAGTCATTAAATACATTTAAAAAGGAGCTTGGCCGCGACACCAAAATGCGTCCAGCCTGCTTTACAATTACGGCGCTTTCTTTATGAGAGAAGCAATTACCAGGCGCAACGTCTCTCATCCTGTACGCACTTTCATCCAATCTAAGGGACTCTATATTACTAAAGTCTTTTAATAGCGCAGCGTGAGTACACTCATGTCCTCCTTTAATGTACCCGCCATCAGGAATAGAAGAGATATTCGTATCCGACGCAGTCTGAATAGTAATAGGAACTATTTTTAATGAGCTTAATGGGCCGAACCTCACCAAGGATTGGGTCAATCCCGCCATAAATACATGTGAGGGTTCTATCCCTCTATGCGACAGGCCAACTCCTATTTGTGTCCCTTCCGAGCCAATAACTCTAAATATCATTGTGCTACAGTAGGTCAAAGGACCAGATCTGAGCACGCCGAATTCACCACTTTTTAGAATCATCGTCTTTCCCATATCAACTATGAAAGGCATAAAAACCACCACAAATAAATAGTATTATATTGATCAGATACTTAATCTACTTTTGTGAAGGTATATGTTTCTCATAAATAAAAGTATCCTACAGATGTAGGATACTTTTGTTCCTGCTAGAGAATAGTGCTCAAGTATTAGACATTAATATTACTTAGCAGTTTCATTTCCAGTTAATAATCAGCATATGAACATATGCTCATAAACCCTGTAACCTGAGTTGGCTACCAGCTCTCCATATGCCCAAATTCATAATGAATCTTGCGCTCCGCCGCCAGCAGCTGCACCGTGGCGTGGGCGTTGAGCGCACAGAAAACTTCCTGTTTGAGCGCATCGTCGTGACTTGAGAGAGATTCTTTACATCTCAGGAGAGCAGTAACCAAAGCGGAGTAATTAAGCACCCGTTCAAGAGCGCATTCCCCGCTTTTGCGCGCAATCCACTGCGCAATGTCTTTGATTTGCTCCAGCTTGCGATTGACCAGGGACAGCATCGTCCCCGTATCCAGAGTTCCATCCCCGGCAGCCAACCATGAGTGATCAACCAACCGTACTTGCATAAATAACTTCTTTTGCGAATTTGATGGGGCGATTCTTGTATCAGAATGGACTTGGGAAGCGCTCCTGGCTGTTGATAGGTATAGCGCATGAACATGACAGAATAACTACAATCGTCATCGGCACGCTTAGAGGTGCGAGATCTGAGGCCCCGCCACCTCCTAAAAGGCGCCTATTTTTTACAAGTCAGGGTAATGTCTTGTTGATAATGAGGGCCCGCTGAGGTGCTAAAACTATAATTCTGGTGTTCGGCAAGTTTGAGAAGAAGCGGCGTATATCATCCTTTCAAGATGACAAAGCCTATAGATTACTTTTTATCTTTGCCTGAAAGGCACTTCTGAGTTATGCCTGAGCGAGCTGTATAAAACAGTCATTTTCAGTGTAATCCCACCTTTACACAGGAAAACCCTAGGTTTTTTCTCTCGTATACTCTCAAAAGACTATCCCTTAATGGAGAACCATTTTGGCAGACTCAAACTTATTAACTATAGGGTTTAGATTAGTTTTGCTTAACATTGTTTACTTTTGGCCGCTTCGTAACCAATTCACCCCATTTAAGTAACCAATTATCACATTAATACGATAATGTTTTCGCTTTATATTTTGTCAAACTAATTGACATTAAAAACTTGTTATACAGCCAAAAGCATTGATATATATGCATGGCACAGGAATTGCTGAGGTCGATTTGCTTTGTTAAGTAAATCTACAATGGAGAGAAGTATTCATATGCTAAAAACATTAACCAAGGGATTGTTATTATCAGCGCTGACGGCGTCTTCCGCCTATGCAAGCCAAATCACCTGGGACCTGACCGAAGGCGTTCGTTACGGCTCATACAATAACTCTCTTTCCTACTCGAAAGACGGTATGAGCCTCACCGTAACCGGCTGGAGCGACACAAAAGGTCCTGCGGACGATAAAATCGAAGGCGCCCGCCTAGGTCGCTGGAATGGTCTTGGAGTCTGTAACGACGACGAATACCGCAAGACTCGTTGCGCCACCCCAGAGCACTCTACAGACAATGATCCAGGTCGCGATGGCGATTTTGACATGATCATGCTGTCCTTCTCCGAAGCGGTTAGCCTGAGCTCATTTCAAAACGGCTGGTACGCCTACGACTCAGATGTCTCCCTGCTCGCCTACACCGGCGGCGCGCCTTCCTACAATCTGAACGATAAAGATTGGGAAGGCCTGCTCAGCGACGGCTGGAGCGTGGCTGGCAACTACTCCAACACCATGACCAAAGAAACCGCGACCAGCACGGATCTGGTTTCCAAGTTCTGGTTGATTGGCGCTTACAATCCCGCATTCGGTGAGTTGGGCGAGCTGTGCAACGAACTGAACGATCACTTCAAATTGAAGATGCTGACCATCGACACCGTTGAGTGTCCCGAGCCAACCGCACTGGGCCTGTTCGGCCTGAGCCTGGCGGGCCTGTTCGCGGCGCGTCGCCGCAAGGCCTCTTGATCTAGCATCCAAGTAGCGCCCGATTCCAAGCCGGCCTTGCGCCGGCTTTTCTTTTACCATGTATACGCTTATTTATCAGAGGGATTCTTTTATGTTGTAACCGGCCGCCAACACTTCCAGTTGGCCAGTATCATTAAAATTAAATTTGTAATGCCGGTGGCTTTTCTCATGCATTAAGCCTTGATCACAATGCAGCTTAATCCATTCGGAGTCACAGATTTCATAGCATGAGTCATCCCGCTCTCCGTCCAGTAACTCCATCGCTTCGCTCCACTGATATGCAACAACGTCGTTGAAGCATATTTCGACTTTTTGTTCCCGCCAGTCCTGATAGCGGAGCGTCAGGTCTCCATTTTTGCTGTATATCTTTAAATCTTCGGCATCAGCAGTAGAAATAGAGTCGTTCAAGTCTCTTATATATCCCATAAAAACACTCTTTTTGAGTAATTTATAGCGTAGTTCACCCATGTCCAAAAAGCGCCATTGGGAGCCCCTGCGCAGACTGAACGGCCTTTATCGGAGGTTGGGAGAGCGGCGCCACCCCATATTCAACTAATTGATTTTTAATAATAAATATAAATTTGAGATAAATTGGAGAGAAACCGGATACCCGCGAGATTCATGAAAAACGTCGCCTCTCGATAATCGATCGCATTGACATTTGATCGATGCTCGAGGTGAAAAATGGATCAGTCGCTGTATTATCATTGGAACAACTTATGTCTTTATATGGGTCGCTTTGACGGGGCCTATCATTGGCAGCATATTGCGGATAGTTTCATTGTCAGTCTTGATAATGAATTTGTCGTTAAGCTGGCGAGTGGAGAGGTTATTTCCACACGCTGTTTGATGATTCCCGCTAACGCCCGCTGTGATTTTGTATTGAACAACCAGCGCATTGCATTTGTGTCATCTCATTTCTGGCGCAATATTAAAACCACCCTGACCTATAACTATTATTGTTGTGAGCAGGACGGGCTTCTTTTTGATTTCCTGGGCGCGTGTGATATTGCACGGGCTTTCCGGGACTTATATAAGAAACGTCCGTGCGCCAATGACGCCAAGGAGATATTGGATCAGATTCTTAACCCTAAACAACATCCGCTTGCTCCACCTTTAATGGATCGCCGAGTTCGCAAGCTGATCGAATTATTGTTGAAGAATCCGGATCACTCTCAATCCATCGACGATTATGCGGAACTTATGCCGATTTCCGCCGCGCATCTCAGTCGATTGTTCAAGCAGGAAACCAATATTTCATTCTCGCGATTTCGCCTGGGGGTTCGTGTGTTGTATTTCATCAAGCAGTTTTCGCGCAGCCGTAATTTAACTACCGCTGCGCATGATTCCGGGTTTGCGGATCTGGCGCACTTAAACAAATGCCACAAATTATTGTTCGGCATCTGCCCCTCGCAGTTATGGCTGAGCGAATCTGAACTTAAGATCTGCGTGGCCTGAACAACCATAGGCGAGCCCAGTTAATTGAGAATATCTCTTAACTCCTGTGCGGATATCCGGTAAAGGATTTGTATAATGCAGACCAACCGTTTTCAGCATAGGAGCGCTCCGTGTCCGACCGAGATTATGAAGAAATGCAAATTGGCGAGTGGCGCATCAATGTAGAAACGAACCGGCTCTATCGTGAAGCGGCGGAGCATCAACTGAGTGATAAAGTCTGCAAAGTGCTTCTGGCGCTGGCGGAAAATCCCGGTCGTACAGTGAGCCGGGAAACGCTGATTCAGAAAGTCTGGAATGAAAACGAATATGTCGGCGAGCAGGCGCTGAATACCGCCATCTGGCAATTGCGCAAAGCGTTCAACGACAGCAGCGAAGCCCCTGAATACATTGAGACCATTCCTAAAAAAGGGTATCGCCTGCTCAAGGAAGTCTCTGTCATCCCCTATCCTCCCAGACCGGATATCACTCCCCCGCCCCCCGCGGAGCCTGTACCAACTCCCGAGCCGGAAGCCAGTACGCCGGTTAGTCCAGCGGAGCCGCCGCCAGAACCCGTAACAGAAGTGACTCCCCACACATCGACGTCCAGCGCCCCACCGCGGCGCAAAAAGTCCATGATGCTGGGCGGTGCGTTACTCCTGCTGGCGGGCGCCACGCTGATCGTCAAGCTGATGTACGGCCGCGAGGATGCGCCCCCGGCGCTGACTTATTGGTGCGGCGTCGATGAGGGACGTATGCAGCGTCTGGGCGTCGATCCCGCCAGCGCCTGCATGCTGGAAACGGATCAAGGCCAGTTTGGTCTGGCCATCGGCGAGCGCATGGCGCAGATCAGCTCATCTTATTATCAATCGGCGGACACAGGCGATATCGCCGGCGACATCTTCTTCTGTGAGAACAATCACAAACGACAGGGGCACAAAAACAACAGCCTCCTGAATTTCGTCACCCTGAAAAACCGTTGTATGGCGCAAGGCGACGGCGAAGTCGACATCGCCGAACGAGGCGGCGCCCGCGCATCACTGGTTTGTGCGGGGTATCTGCCGCAATCCATTCATTTGCAGACGTCGACGGCGGAAAAACATTGCGCCCTGCCTGCCGCCTTAACCACGAATCACCCTAACGCCGTCAAAGACCCGGATTACTGGTACGGGGTTCGCCGCGACGAACTCGCAGGCATCGGCATTGATGAAGCGGCCAATTGCCTTCTCCACGCAGAGGACCCCACCTGGATCGACACCATTGAGTTCGGTTGGATATGGGGTTCACGGCGCTGCACGGACAGCAGCTCCAACCCGGTTGGATGCGGCGTGGTCAGCCACAATGCGCAACGCACCGGGGCGACGGTGAGCGACTTCTTCACCCAGCAACAACTGCAAAGTCGCTGCGCCGCCGGCGCGGACAAAATCGCCTTAACGCCGTCAGGCTGGTGGCGTCCTGAGTACAAAGACAAAACCTCGCTGGACGCTTATCTGCTATGCGAACAACAGCAGCCCAAAGCGATTCAGTTGTTGTTCAAGCCCGTCGTAGGCGAGCCCATTGAGAAGACCTGCGCGCTATATTAATTCAATAGATGAAGTTCAATTGGGATCTTAAAGGTACTGACCATGAATGCTAAAACCTGGCTGCTTGGGGCCTTGATCGCCCTTACGTCGACAACCGCGCTTGCCGCCGAGCCCAAACTGGTGATCAAAGAGAACGATTCTCTGCAAGACGTGCTGCGCGGACAGGCGGACAAAAAGATCGGCGTGCTATTGAATTCCGGCGTCGAATTACATGGGGTACTGAAGGAAGTCGGCGCCAAAGTGATACGCCTGCAGGAGCTGCGCAATCGAGAAACATTTGATGCGGTCATCCCTCTCAGCGAGGTCTCCGCCGTGCTGATCGACAATCATTTGTTCGATTGAGTCGCCTGATTTCAGGCTTCCAGCCATCCATCAATTCATTGATATATAAGCATTAATATAAATTTGAGATAAATTAGAGAGCGATTGGATAGCCGTGAGATTCAGCGGCGCATGGGGTCGCCCTAACATCCGTTTCATCAACAACGCAAACGGAGAACCCCCATAAATATCGCACTAATTATTGTCCTTATTCTGACCGCAGCCGCCATCGGCGAACTGAGACACCGGTACAACAATACGCAACGCAGCAACCAGAACAAAAAGAACGGGACTCACTGAGCCCGTTCGTTGACGATCAGGATTTATGGACAGGCTTATCCTTCAACAACGCCTCTGGTATGGGACACTGCTTTTCCTGTGTTTCCCCTACCAAAGGCTTAATCGCCAGCTTGACGCCCGTCGGCGCGCCTTTGGCGCACTGGATATAGCCTTTCACGTAGGACAGGCTTTCATCGTGGTTATCAAGCCGTCGGAAAGGTTTGGTGACTTCCACTTCGCCGTCCCTGGTCTTCTGGCACAGCTTGGCCAGCACCGGCTGGGCGTAAAAACTGGACATCTTCGAGCCGCGCATGCCGTTATCGTTAGCGAACCAGCCGCAGGCATGCTTATTCTTGTAATAGTTGGTCAAATGGCAGGCGACATCGCCCCACACAAACGCAATAGTGAGATCTTCCGGATAGGTCGGGTCCGTCACCGCCAGCGAACACAGCTCCTCTTCCGGAGCGATGCCACGACGCTTAACGTCTGCGCTATCGAGACCATACTTGGCGGATTCAATTTTGAAATGCGGCGTCGCCACCTTCAGGACCTCTGGCATGCCACAGTCTTTCTCACCCGCTTCCGTTTGGATTTTGATATTCGTGGCCTGATAGTGCTGGCACTCCACTGTCGCCTGAACGCCCTCGGAAGTCAGTAGTTCATGCGCGCCGTCCTTTTTCAGGCTGCAGATTTTCTGCAACTTGGCGGTGGTCAGCATGGTGTCGCCGGATAAAGTGACCGCCTTGCCCCCTTCGCACTTGCGCAACATGGCGCCAGGATGACGCCCCTTCTCCGGCGTAAACCAGGTATTGCTGGATACATTGAAGTGTTTCTCGGCCTCGATCAGCACCAGCTCCCCCGCCCCTGTCGGCAAGCGGCATTCGCTGGCCTTGTTGACCCGCCAGTCGCGGATGTTGTCATCACTGTAGCCGCACCAATATTCCGCATTCACATGAGCGGCGGCGAATAATAAGCAGATAGGAGCCAATACATATTTGAGAGTAGCCATGATGGGTTTTGTCAGCCAGCTTGCAGATGGTCAGGGGAAATCCGTTTTGTTGAATGATTATAGGCGTTTATCTGTGGTTTTAAACCAAGCCTGCAAACCCCGACGCAGCTGGTTATTGCAACTGACGTCGCGCGCATTTGCTAACATAACGCCTTGTCATCTCCTTTTTTGATCTTATTTTTACTCACCTTCATGCAGCCAAAGCTTTACGAATGGGGCGATAAGTCCTTGCTCTTTTACAACGGTCGACGCCAGCCGCATCATTCAATGGGTATTACGCCCACCCTGTTAATGGGGAGTCAGCCGTTCGTCGTCGAATTCATGGGAGAACAGTATTGTTGCAATACGTTTCTGCTATCGCCCAATAAGCCGTTTACAGTGAGTTCGGAAGCGCCGCGAATGGCTCTACTGCCTCTCAACCCAGCGACGCAAGAGCATGCCTGCCTGTTGCGTAACTATGCGTGGGAGGCCTGCGTAAAAGACATTTGCTACAGGATGAATGAAGATTTGCTGCAGCAAACTTTATTCTATCTTGACGAAGGCGACATACCTCACCCCATCGCCACCTGGTGTCTGTTCAACGCTATTTATGAAGAAGAAACCCCAATCACATTGAAGAAATACGATAGGCGTATCGCCAAGGCGGTCGCGCATATTATCCGCAATCCAACCAGCGATCTGTCCATCGACGAGATAGCCGCACAGGTGCATTTGAGCCCAACCCGCTTTATGGCCTTGTTCAGCGCTTTAAACGGCCTGAGCTACAACAAATACAAGGTCGTCAGCCGCCTGCAGTATTTCTTCGAGCGCTACAGTATCGCTCATAACCTGACCCACGCGGCGGCGGAAGCGGGTTTCTACGATCTGTCGCATCTAAACAAATCGGTGAAGATGTACTACGGCATGAGTCCAAGGGAGTTCCTGGCGGTTGGGCAGGACCTCATTACCATCAGCAGCCCCTCTCATAACCGCGCCTGGTACGCCGACTGGGTCCAGTATGGCTACTTCGAACTGACGCAGGTTTACTCAGAAATCAGCGTGCCGGAGCTGCTGGCGCATTTGCGGGATTATAAAAGGGAGGAACGACGCTGCGCCCGTAGTAATAGGCGCTGCCATCCTGAGGCAGAGTGCTTTCCGGCGCGACTTTGCATTTCGTATCCACCACCCAGAACGATGCCATAAACACCTCGGTTTAACTTGTTATTGTTATTAACATGGCAATGATATTGGCATGTTAATCATCAGGCGCATGGACGCGCCTGCGCGGCGTTAAGCCGCGGGAGACAGGGCCTGACCTGTGCAGGCCCTGTCGTTGCAGACAAATAGAAGGAAGCTATTTGTCTGCCTGATTAATAGCACGGCGGCGATATTGCGTTGTCAGTGGCTCGCGCCGCCCGCCTGTTCGATCAGCAAGTCATGAATGGCCTGACCGGCTTCCAGAATATGTTTCTTCAGCAACGCAGACGCCGCTTTTTTGTTGCGCTGGCGACAGAATTCCAATAAATCCGCATGCTCCCTTTCCGCCTTTTCTATGCCGGTGGTGAATAACAATTGCAGACGGATATAGCGGTCGGACTTGATGTTAAGACTACGCACGACTTCCATCGCCTGCGCCAGGTTGGCGGGATGATACAAGGCGGCATGCAGTTCGTAGTTCAGCTCGCTCCAGCTCTCCACCTGATCTCCACTCTCCACCGCCGCCTCGAAGGCTTTGAGTATTTTCTCCGCCGCGGCCAGATCCTGGTCAGTCATATTGTCGATAGCCTGTTCCAGCACATGACATTCTATCAACGCCCGTAGCTCAAACAGCTCGCGAATTTCCGATGGACGCAACTCTGTCGCCGTGGCCCCTTTGTGCGGCTCGAAGCAAACCAGCCCCTGCGCTTCCAGTTGCAACAGCGCCTCCCGCACCGGGATGCGGCTGACGTTGAACTCTTTGGCGATAGCGTCCTGTCGCAAAGGTTCTCCCGCCACGATTTCTCCAGAGAGAATTTTTTTACGCAGAATATCTGCGACCATCTGTGTACGGGTTTTATAAACGGCTGCGGTGCTCATAACGGACAATAAATGATCCCGGGTGTCAAAGAAGGAGGCGATATTAACATGGCAATGATATTGGCAAGTTAATACTCGGGCGCATGGATGCGCTTGCGCGGCGGCTAGCCGCGGGATTAATAGTATCATTTTAGGCGCTCGCCGCAGTAGTCATGAAAATTTCCTCTGGGCGAGCGAAGATTTGTGCCGGGCGCTTATTATTTCACTTCAAATCCATGGGCGTAGGGGTCTTCGCTGTCCACCCAGATGGTGTTATGGCCGTAGACTCTGGCCCAGCCTTGTACACTCGGACGTATCCCCGTATGCGGTCCCACCGTCGCTGCTTCCTCTACCCGGCCATGGAACAGGCTGCCGATAATGCTCTCATGCACAAAAGTATCGCCAACTTTCAGTTTACCTTTGGCGAACCATTGCGCCATTCGCGCGCTGGTGCCGGTGCCGCAAGGAGAACGGTCTATGGCGCGGTCGCCGTAGAAGACGGCGTTGCGGGCGTCCACGCCAGGCTGCGCAGGTTTGCCGGTCCAGAGCACATGGGACACGCCGCGTACGGTGGGATCGTCAGGGTGCACGCACTCCACCACTTCATCGACAATACGCCGCACCAGCGGACTGAAGCGCAGAATCTGATCCACACTGAAATGCTCCAACCCCGGGAAGTTCTTTTGCGGATCAATGATGGCGTAATAGTTGCCGCCATAGGCGACATCCACCACCAGTTCGCCAATTTCAGGAACCTGTACCGCCACTTCGCTGTGCGCAAGATAAGCCGGCACGTTATAGATTTTGACGCTTTCGACTTTAGCGCCCTGCTGCTCGTACTCAATGGCGATTTTGCCCGCCGGCACATCCAGGATCAGTTTGCCGGGAACCCGCGGACGAATAATGGCGTTCTCGATGGCCGCCGTGACAGTTCCAATGGTCCCATGACCGCACATGGGCAGACAGCCGCTGGTTTCAATGAACAGGATCGATGCGTCGGCGTCCTCGGAGCAAGGGGGATAGACGATGGAACCGGACATCATGGAATGACCGCGGGGTTCAAACATCAGCGCCTGGCGAATCCAGTCGTAATGCTCCATGAAGTATTGCCGCTTCTGGCTCATGGTGCTCCCCGGCAATGCCGGATAACCCCCCGCCACCAGGCGCACCGGATTGCCGCAGGTATGCGCGTCGATACAGAAAAACGTGCCTTCTCTCATATCCATATCCCTTCTTGTCTTATTTTTGCAGTGATGCTTGGGCTGTCATTAGAGCGAATCCACCGATCAGCAGCCATAGTGTCTGGATGTGGATTGTCCGCCCCCAGATAAATGTATATTTTATACAATATTCAATTTCACAAATGAAGAGGGCTTTCGATGCAAGAGCTGGACACGGACATCACAGTACTGGGAGGCGGCATTGTCGGGGTTTGTTGCGCCCTGTCGCTGCAGCAAGCGGGCATGAAGGTCAGCCTGATTGACGGTCGAGGGGTCGGCGAAGGCTGTTCCCGGGGCAATGCAGGCCATTTCGCTACAGAGCAGATACTGCCTTTGGCCACGCCAGGTCTATTGTGGAAGATTCCCGGCATGCTGATGGACCCACTGGGACCGGTGGCGATTCGCTGGTCTTATCTCCCTCATATCGCCCCCTGGTTGCTCCGCTTCATGCTCAATACTCGCGAAGCCTCCTACAACCGCAGCGGTAAGGCGTTACAAGCCTTGAACGCCGCCTCCCTGCCCGCCTGGCGTCGCCTGTTGGCGGGTACCGGCGAGGAAAGCCAGATCCGGGTCAATGGCTCCTTGCTGACCTTCGAACGCAACGCCAGTTTTCAAAGCTATCAGACTACGCTGGACACGCTGCGCACTCGCGGCGTCAAAACCCAGGTTCTTAATGGCGCTCAGGCGCGAGATCTGGAGCCCGGATTGG
This sequence comes from Hahella sp. KA22, assembly GCF_004135205.1. Classification (NCBI taxonomy): domain Bacteria; kingdom Pseudomonadati; phylum Pseudomonadota; class Gammaproteobacteria; order Oceanospirillales; family Hahellaceae; genus Hahella; species Hahella sp. KA22. The sequence goes on from NZ_CP035490.1 coordinate 4,289,880, forward strand.
GATCTACAATCAAACATGGCGTGTTTTTTCCGGAAACAGGCCATACCGCCAACCCATACCATCTCACCCGCACCCTGGGAGCGCTATTCCAAACCCGAGGCGGAACGCTGCTAAACAGAATGGTAAATAGCGCCACGCCAACGACGGATGGCGTACTGCTGCATTGCGACGGCGACCGGATTCGGGTTCCCAAGCTGGTGCTGGCGGCAGGCGCCTGGTCCAAACCGCTGGTGAAGCAACTCACCGGTAAGTCGATTCCTTTGGATACGGAGCGCGGCTATCACCTGATGTTGCGCAACGCCGGAGCCTCCCTGTCGATTCCGGTCACCTCCGCTGAGCGGCGTTTCATTATGACCCCCATGAGCGAAGGATTGCGTCTTGCCGGCACAGTCGAATTTGGCGGTTTGAAACAGCCCGCCAACATGCGCAGAGCGACCATGCTCGCCACCCACGCCCGTGCGCTACTGCCTGGTTTGGACGACGCCCAGGGCGAGACCTGGATGGGGTTCCGTCCCTCTCTGCCCGACTCACTGCCAGTCATTGACCGCGTGGGCGAGCGACGCCAAATCATACTCGCCTTCGGGCATCAGCATCTGGGGCTGACTCAGGCCGCGCTGACCGGTGAACTGGTGCGTCAGTTAGCGACGGATCAGACGCCGACTGTGGATATACAGTCTTTGCGCCTGAGCCGCTTTTGAGAGTCGAAAAGTCAGGCGCTCTCGCCACGCCAGACCTCCCTGACGGGAATATCCCAATAACATGGCAATGATATTGGCATGTTATCAATATAAATATACATTTGTATTACAAATATCCACTCCACCAAATATTAATTGAATGCCATTTAATTAATGGCGTTCAATCAGACTCCCCATATATACCCTACTAACTTCGCCCCCCAAACAAACCATTAGGACTATCCCTTTAAGCACACTCTTCCCCAGGATATAGAATTATAATTTAATATTGTCGTGACCACTCTCACAAATCACTTTCCGTTACATGTACACCAATACACTCCATATATATATTTACCCCAGCTCACCGAATATCCAAAAAACCAAATAAACAAATTCAGGATAAAAAATGAATATAAAGACTCACAGGATTAGCTCCTGCCTTGCCAGTCTTTCCTTACTCACCTGCACGCTTCTGCCCTCTGCCTACGTCCATGCCTCCAATTGTGAAGCCGCGCCTGTCAGCGGCAAGATCTATACGATCGTTAACAGGGAAACGGGGTTGGCGCTGGATATTGAAAAGAGCAGCCCATTGGAGAGAGCGTCATTGATTCAGTGGCGCAGCAAAGGCTCTCTGAACCAGCAATTCCGAGCGACGGATGTCGGCGGTAATTCCTGGAAGTTTGAGGCCATGCACTCCAACCTGGCGCTGGATGTGCTCAATCTGGCCCAGCACGATAACGCCGAACTGATTCAATGGCCCTACTGGGGCGGCGATAATCAAAAATGGTTTCTGGTGCAGTCGTCTTCCGGCGGCTACAGCGTCAGAGCCCGCCACTCTGGCAAAGCGTTGACCGCCAGCGCAAAAGATAGCGGCGCCCGCATTGTGCAAACGTCGGAGACAGGCAGCGGCCTGCAACGATGGTATTTCAATCCCGTAGACGGCTCCTGCCATCAAGCGAAGGGGTTCGCCGGGCAAAGAGGCGCTGACGGCCTCGCCACCACCACGGGCGGAGCGGCAGGTGAAACAGTAGTCGCGACCAACTGCCAGACTCTCACGTCAGCATTAAGTTCCGATGGCCCCAAAACTGTCGTTATTCCCGCCAATACCGCCATCGATTGCCGCACGCCGGTGCGTAAAGTCGCCGCTTGCGCCATTTCCTGTCCCTCATATCAGGATCCCGGCAAAACCTTCTACCGCGTACCCGTTGGGGACCAGACTTGTAAAGAATTGGGGGCCCCAAATAATGCAACTGTATCCGTTAACCGTAACGAAAGCCGTATTCAGGTTAAGTCCAATAAGACGCTATTGGGCCAAGGCGCAAATAGTCGAATAATTGGCGCAACACTCAATATCTACGGCGTAAAAAATATCATTATTAATAATGTCGCCATCGAGAACGTGAACCCCCACCTGGTGGAGGCCGGCGATGCCATTTCCATCGAAAACGCCAGTCATATCTGGGTGGATCATATTAAAACCAAAATGATCAGCGACGGGCATATTGATATTAAAAACAGCGCTAATTTGACGCTGAGCTGGAACCACTTCGACGGTTATAATCCCAACGTCTGCGGCAATCAGCATCACTACACCATGTTGGTGCAGGACAGTCAGACGACCATTGATCACAACTTCTGGGACCGCGCCTCAGGACGCAACCCCAAGCTATATGGTTACAACACGCGCGCCCACATCTACAACAACTACTGGAGAAACATCACTTATTTCTCCATTAACGCTTCTAACGGCGCGCAAGGGCTGATTCAGAACAATTACTTCGAAAACGCCCGCTATCCACACTGGAATGAGTCCGGTTATTTAAACGCTACCGGCAACGTGTACGCCGGCTCGTCCGCCACAGATGAAAAGCGCGACACGGGCGACAGCGTGTTCTATGACGTTCAGCTGTATCCTTATGACTTGGACAACGCATCCGGTCTGCCCAACCTGTTGAAGGCTAAAGCCGGCCCCCGCTGACTTACGTTGGCGGAGACGCTTCACCCATTCAGATAGGGATATGCCCCCCGGCACGGACGCCAACTTCTCAGCTTTACATTGTTCTCTTTCGACTCACTATTCACCCGGTCACCCGGCGGACAAACAGCTTCCTTCTTTTGGCCTGCAACGACAGGGCCTGCACATGTCAGGCCCTGTCGTCCTCTATACAGAGATAAAACCGAGATAAACGTACGAAGAAACATCAATTCGTATATTGTATACAATATACCGTTTACATAAGATGAAGAGCGATGACTCCAGCCCAGCCCTGTTACAGACCTAAGGCGGCTGAGCAGGAAAAACAAAAACAAGCGAACGCGAAAGGTAATAAGGATGAACATAGATGGCGTACTGGTCCCTGTCGTCACCCCATTCGATGACCGGAATCAGATTGATTATCCGGCGCTGGGCCGATTACTTGACCACCTCATAGAATCCGGCGTACGAGGGATCGTCGCCTGCGGCACCACCGGCGAGTACTATACGCTCAGTGTCGAGGAGCGACGCGACCTGATGGCGTATATCGCCCGGCATGTAGGCAGTCGCGCGCTATTGATCGCTGGCGTGAACGATACGCACACCGCTGGCTCCATCGCCAAAGCGAAAGAAGCCAGAGAGATGGGCTATCAAGCCCTCATGCTGGCGCCGCCCATTTACTGCCTGCCTCAGCAACACGAAATCATTCAGCATTATCAAAGCGTCAGTACGGCCGTGGGTATGCCGATCATCATGTACAACTTCCCTGCCCGTTCCGGCGTGGAGATCAGCATAGAAGCGGTCATGGAGCTGGCCCGGGATAAAAACATAGTCGGCATCAAAGAGAGCAGCGGCGATTTCAGTCGCGCACTGACCCTGATCAACGCGAATCTACCGAACTTCCAAGTGGTATGCGGGTCGGATGATCAGGCGGCGGATTATTTCTTCTGGGGCGTGCGCTCCTGGATTGGCGGCGCCGCCAATTATCTTCCCAAGGAACATGTGGCGTTGATCGAGGCGGCGCAAGCTGGCGATTATCAGCGCTTGCGGGACGGCATGCGTAAAATCCTTCCCGCCCTCAAGAATCAGGAGAAAGCGGATTATAACCAGAAAGCCAAAGTCGGCTGCGCTTACATCGGTTATCCCGTCGGCGACACCCGTCCGCCACTGGCGTCGATCAGCGAAGAAGACAAAGCGGAATTTCTGGAAGCCTTGGCGGCGGCCATCGTAAATCAATAACAACAAGGACGAAAAACCATCATGCCAATAAAAAAAGAAGATGTTTTTCAGTTAGCCAGAGACGCTCAGCTTTATGCAGGCGCGCTGGTTCCCGGCCTGGACAATAGCCATGAGCTTCACTTCGACACCTTGAACCCGTTCAATCAGCAGGTCATCGGACGGGTACAGCGCTGCAACGGCCGCCATGTGGATGCGGCGGTGAAAGCCGGTCGCGCCGCGTTCGAATCTGGCGTCTGGTCAACGCTGTCGCCGGGGGAACGCAAACGCATCATGCTGCGTTGGTCGACTCTATTGAAGGAGCACCATGAAGAGCTGGCGGCGCTGGACTGCCTGGACGCAGGCAAACCCATCACAGAGTGCCTGAATACCGACATTCCCGACACTATTCACACCATCGCCTGGTATGCCGAAGCCGTCGATAAGCTGTTTGGAAAGATTTCACCCACCGCCAGCGACAACCTGGGGCTGATTGTGAAGGAGCCTATTGGGGTGGTCGGAGCCGTACTGCCCTGGAACTTCCCCGCCCTGATGCTGGCCTGGAAGGCCGCGCCTGCTCTGGCCGCCGGCAACTCACAGGTGATCAAACCCGCAGAGCTGACCTCTTTAAGCGCCTACCGCATCGTGCAACTGGCCCATGAAGCGGGAATCCCGGAAGACGTACTGACGCTGGTTACCGGCCTGGGAGAGGAAACCGGAAAACCATTGGGGCTGCACCCTGACGTAGACATGGTGTCTTTCACGGGCTCAACCGAGGTGGGCCGCCTGTTCCTCACCTACTCCGCGCAAAGTAATCTCAAGGAAATCGTGTTGGAGTGCGGCGGCAAGAGTCCGCAGATTATCTTCAAGGACAGCTACGCCCTGGAGGAAATCGCCGACAATATTCTTTCCGCCGCATTCTGGAATATGGGGGAAAACTGCAGCTGCGGCTCGCGTTTGATCGTTCACAAAAACGTGAAGGACGAGCTGCTCAAAATACTGCAAAAGCGGCTGGTGGACGGCTGGAAAGTCGGCGATCCGCAAGACCCGGAGACGGCTATCGGACCGATGATCGAACCCGCGCACTTTGAAAAAGTCTGTGGTTATATCAAGGCGGCCAAAGAGGAAGGCGCCAAGTTAATACGAGGCGGCGAAGCTCTGAAACTGGGAGCGGGCATGAGCGTTGAGCCCACGATTTTTGATGGAGTCACGGCGGAAATGACGTTGTTTCAGGAGGAAGTATTCGGGCCCGTTCTCGCCGTCACAACCTTCGAAACCGAGGCCGAAGCCATTCACTTGGCGAACGCCACCAGCTACGGTCTGGCCGCCTCTCTATACACCTCCGACCTGCGCCGCGCTCAACGGGTCTCCCGCGCCATCAAGGCCGGCACGGTCTCCATCAACTGCTTCTCCGAAGGCGACATCGCCACGCCCTTCGGCGGCTACAAAACCTCCGGTTTCGGCGGCAGGGACAAAGGCCTGGAAGCACTGGAGCAGTACGTGCAGACCAAGACAGTGTGGTATGGGGGATAAATTCTAATTGCGCCAATAACGCTGCGCGACACTGCGCAGCGTTGATCAGAAGTCCTCGACTCCTAGCCTGCCGAGCGCTTAAACAGATTATAGGCGTCAACGCCGGGATCAAATCCCGTTTGCGCGAACTCCGGTCCTTCACTGGCGGGGTCGATGCAGTTCCAAAACGAAGCTGCTGTATTCAACACAACGCCTCTCAGATACCAGTTAGGGTCCAAAGAGCTTACCGCGTTTTTCAATTGCATGTCCTGCGGTTTGCGCCACTCCCGCAGCCAATGCCAGGCTTCCAGCCTGTGCGCCGTGCTGGAAAAAATTCTGCCTTCATTCGCTCTTCTCGCGTTCTCTATCACAAAGTTGGCGCTTTGATCGCTCAAAGGCACTTTATTCTCCGCAAGAAACTTGTTCGTTCCGTACACCAACTGGCCAAACCAACTCGTACTGGACCTGGTCGCCTCTGAAATACGCGCTCTCGCATCTGGCATTTCTGTTCTCCTTACTTCGCCAAACTTCTAATTTCCACCAGGGGAAATAAATCCCCTTCGGATACCTCTTTCTGCTCATACAACATGATCAATAACGCCAACGAAAATCGGCGCATTAACCTCTCAGCTCAAACACCACCAAGATACTTAGATAGTAAGTTAATTGCCGTATAAACAGTAAGTTAAGATGAGATTAAATGTTCTACATCACTTTCTGGGAGGGATTCGAGAGAATCTGAGAGGGCCTGCTTGACGCGTCAATATCAGCGCATGGCGAGAGTTAGAAGCACTGCCACTCCAGCGCCCATTCGTTTTTCTTGCCAGAAACAGTCCCGCGACCAAAATAGCCGACGCCATTATCCCCCCACATCCACCCGCCCTTTTCAGTGGAGTCGATTTGAAAAACATAATCCGGGGCGGCGTCGTGCTTATTCCGTGGAGCCCAGAAGATCTCCGATTGAATCAAACTTGGCCAGCCTCCTAATTTAAAGCCATCGACGTTTTCAAACAGGTCGTAATACTCATCTTCGAACTCATCAGGGCAGTCTACAGGTAAGTCTTCCCAACAAGGGAAATCCTGCTCAACCACCCGAGGCTTCATAGGAAAGGCTTTAATCAAGCTTTCTGTTGCAATGCTCTGCAATGGGACAAGATCGGAAATGTTTGTATAAGTCCGGATCAGCCACTTCGTCCCATTTGGGTCGTGATCTGGAAGCTCATCAGGACAGATAAAGATACTAATGAATGCCAGGTCTTCAAGCCCTTCGGGTTTAAATGGCAGCCCTGTAAGATTGATTTGCGCAAGGCCATGCATGGGGCGTCCAGCATACTCAGGCCAGACCTCCCCTTTGCTACCAGAAGTCACTTTGCCGAACCAGGAACCTAATGGGTCCTCTGGAGGCTGAAACCCGCCAATATCAAAGACAATCGCTTTACGGACAATTTGGCTCTTAAATTTTTCGATTGTTGTTTTCATTTTTTAAATTTGATTTGTACTTATTCCATTAGTCCAAAACTGAGCCCAAACCTAATCCCAAGAGCCTTACGCCCACGGAGGTAAAGATTTTTCCCTGCGTCAAACGAGTCTATTAGATCATTATGCACGACGGATGAAGTAGACGTTCACACCTATCTGTGGTTTGGTCGACGCAGTGGCCTGAATTTCCCATGCGCTTTTAACCTCTATTGGATGTCAGTTAAGTTATTTCTAAACAGCCCAGTCCCCAGGCTTAGTATTTCAGCGATTTCTATTATGTTGGCGTTGCTCCAGGTAATTCCTGAGGAAGATCTACTACGATCATAAAAGTAATAGTTATTATCAAAGAAAAGCTTTTCATAAAGAGACCGCTTTGACCGAAATTCTTTCCTAAAGCTATTAGTCTCCCCAAGGCAGCTAAAGAGTGAGTCGTCGATCAAATTCCATGCAGATAGGGATTGACTTGCGTCGAAGCTACTCTTCTGTGGGGCTTGGATAAATCTAATAATTAGATCCAAGTCCACTAATATTGGGTCACTATTTTTTTCTATTTCAATTCCAATTAACTTGGCAAAATCCTCAAGATGAGAAATGGAAGAAAACTGCGCGAGCTTACCGTTAATCAGGGAAATCCTTGAGGGGCTTTCCGTTGACCAAATAAGGTAGCGATCAGTATTTTCCAGTCTGAACAGGTATGGGTAGTACTCGATTTTCTCCACTTTTAATTTCCTAATAATAGCTACAGGCCAGCATTAAAATATCCATCTGGCGTCGTCCGCCATGAATATAAGGTTGTAGAAGATGACTTTAAAACAGCTCAAGGCGAATATCTTTTATTCAACCAATATGCACACGAAATGCTCTCTCCAAAATGCTTCCATTGGCGTGTTCTGGTCCAATCTCAGTGCACAATTTCCTCAGAGAGTTTTCATAGAAAAGACGTTTCGTATTTAAGCTCTTCAGCAAAGCTATTCATACTCATCATACACCGGCAGTTCTTTGTTGATGTCATACCAGCTTGCTTTGTTGGAGACCCAGATGTGGCTTCTTTCCTGGGATTGTGGGTCATTGTCCAAGGAGCCCAGTCGTAGAATGATGAAGGGGGTGTTTTCTCTTTTCGCGTAGACCTGCGTGCCGCAACATGAGCAGAAGAAGCGGGATTTTCCTGGGGAGGACTCGAAGGAGTTCAGGTGCTCTCCGCCTTGCAGGTTGAAGTCATTGTCGTCCACTCGCGCCACACTTGAAAAAGCGGCGCCGTGGGCTTTTCTGCAGGTTCTGCAATGGCAGTGGATGATGTCGCCCACTTTTCCCGTAATGTCGTATTTCACTCTGCCGCACAGGCAACTACCTGAAATCATGATTCAACTCCTTAACCATTTCCGGAGCGTCAGGCCCCGAGTCAGCGCATCATGGTATCCGAAATTAAGAAGCCGCTGAAAAACTACCTGCGGCGCCTTTGCGGCGTTAAAGTTTTTCAGCGGTTCGTTAAGTTACCAGAACTTCAGGCTGAATCTCTTCGGCTTTCCATTCGAGTAGTTAAGTCTCATCACTTTCCCTTTGTGGCCCAATTTGGACTTCTTATAAACCACTTTGATTCTTTCATTTTCATCTTCGCCCACAGTGTCGCCATTTTTAATTACCGGGCCATTCTGGAGCAGGTAATCCACCAGGCCAGTTAGCCTGTCTTTGAGGTCAGCCATACTCTCAGGCGCATCGATAGCTTCGATTTCCATCATGCCAAACGCGGCCAATCCTGTTGTAAACCCGGTAGACGCGCCTTGCTCGCCTGGCCCCACTCTGATGTCCACCCAAATAGGCACGGGCGAACCTTCCGGCAAGACACTGAGGGCGAACTCAATGAATACGTCACGGGGAATCAGCAATGACGCATGGGACCAAAACACGCCAATCGCTCCTTGGACCACCGCCAACAATGCGGCGTTGATTTGGGTTAGAAGGATAGCGGCTTCAACGCTGGAGAGCGCTTCACTGCTTACCGCTACGACCAAGTGATATTGATGGCCGCTGATTTCCTCTTTGGCATTAGCCCACAAACAGCTGGTGGAGCAAGGGCCTTCGAGATCGCTCCAGGGGATTGGCGCCGGCATGATTCCAATCGCGACAATGGAGTCTCGCACCGTAAAAGATATAGCGCCCTCCTCCTCCGTGGCGTCCTTGAACGCGTCTACATCCGTCCAGTTTTCAAGGGCGAACGCTTCTATATTCGCAAGCGAAATTCGCGGCTCTTCCGTGAACATGGGCATGGATATCAGTAGTGTCATTGAGTTTCTCTTATTAATCTCTTTGTTAAACTCTTATCTTGATTTATTACATTAATCATTTGGCATAACCCACCAAAATATCACATATGCTTTTTAACTTTATAAAAAGCAAACACTTTTATAATACAAGCGCCATTAGTTAAAAACTAAAACAGGATAAATCAATATATAACAATGGCCTGACGACCCGATATAACCGGCCGCGATCAGCCCATAAAAAGTAAGACAAAACTGTTTTAGTTTTTTCTCCATGGCCGCCTTGCTTAAACCGGAAATCCTGACTAAACAGTTATGACGCATCGGGGGAGTCGTTCCTCTGACTAACCGCCGAAAAGTATGGCGCGTTCCCGCGCGCGCTTCTCAGGGACCTGCGAGACAAGCCGAGTTACCTCTGTTCTCGCGCCGTGAGTAAGGAAGCGCACGCACTGCCGCAAGGCGAAGTTTGTAGTACGAAGGACGCTTTCATTCACTACAACGATTAACAAGGACCAGTACCATGTCAACAGCCGCTTCCACCACTAAACCAGACCAAAGCAAAGAGTGTGTGATCAGCAATAGCTGCACCTCTGATATCGTTATTCTGTCTCCCACAACCTCCCAGGCTCCTGGCGATACACAGAACGCCAGCGTTTACGATCAGGATCTGGAAATTCTATCTCTGCTCGAAGGCGGAACTGTGATCAGTCAGAACGGTTCCGGAACGGTTTATCTGGACCAGTACTACACTGATCCGAATACCAAACAGCAGCAGTATTCGCTGGTTTATAACCTGCTGGCCAGCACCTCCAGCTGGTATTTCCCGGTAGACAATATCGGCGTCATGCAAAATATCTTCAGCTCGCCAGTCACCTTTCCGGCGCAAACAGTGACTGCGGACGAACAGCAGTCCATAGCCAATGCAGCCACGTTCTATCAGACCATCGCCGCCTACCCTACCTCCCAGTTAACCAAAGACTATGAAGCCGCCATGAACGGCGCGCAAACCACTGCGCAGGGTCAGGCGGACGGCAGCGCGAATTCTTCCGACAATGTGGCTAATTCCATCACCAATAGCGTCAATGCTTTCTTTGCGTCCACCAAGGGTTTCCAGAACGTCACCCTGGCGGGCCTGGTTGCGGTGGAGTCCTACTACAGCAAGTTCCCGTTCGTGTGGGCGCAATATGACAGCACGACCTATTACCTGTACAGCAGCGACAGTAAAACCACGTCCTTTGTGGGCACACTCTCTCTGACCAAACCATCGGCGCTGGATCTCAGCAAACCCAACGCCGGCTATACCTGTACCTTTACACCAGCCAAAAACCCTTCCGACACCACTACTGTCGATGTGGACTCTTCGCAAGCCAAAACGCTGACTTACACCAACGCCTTATTTGTGGACAACGTAAACGCGGATATCCCGGACGTAGCGGTGAAAGGCACATTTCAATTGAAACGCGTCTTCACCCAAAACCCGTCCGACACCCAAATCATTCCGGTTATAACCGGCAGCATCGCCGGGGAAACCTGTATTGGGTTCGACTCTCCGCAACTGAGCACTGACCAGAGTTCGGAATTCTGGAATACCCTCTTCCACCCGAAAAACTCCGCGCAAGTATTCAATTCCATCATGACCATTGGCGGCGCGGTGATGATGTTGCATTTCGTGGGATCGACTCTGTACGGCATCTTCAAGTGGGTCAAGAACCGCGGCAAAGCCAAGGAGCCCACCACTGAGGATTTGTTCAAGCAACAGCAGGAAGCGTTTGAGAAGGCTCTGAACGAGAAGATCGACACTGCCGTGCAGAAGCTCACCAATGGCCAGCAGAACGCGCCGGAGGATACCGAAAGCGCACTGGATGAAATCAATTCGGAACGGGGCTCCATTGATGACAATCTGAACGCCATTAATCTGGAAGAAGGTCTGAAAGCCGAAGCCAGCACATTGGAAATTCAGGCGCAATATGAAAGCGAAATGAACGGCCAACAGCTGGAGCAACTGGAATCCAGCGCCACCAGCATCAAGAACTCCAATGACGCGCTGAACAGCGCCACAGAAGAGAATCTCCATGATGTCGTCACCGAGCAGACCAGCGCATTCAAAGACATTCAGGCCAATACCTCCGCACTGACGGAGTCCCTCGATCAGACCATTTCCAGCGAGCAGAAGGCGCAGATCGAAAGCAATCAGGCCGCCAGCGAAAAAGTCAGCGAAGATATCGAGAATTCCGAGAAAAATGCGGAAGAGGACGCCGCCAACGACGATCCCAAAGCGGAAGACGAAATCAAGCCATTCGAAGATTTCTAAACACCCACTTCATTGACCATTGACGACGGGATGCGCAGCGACGCGCACTCCCGTCGTCGCCTTTGTCACGCCCTACCCACGCTTGAAGGAGATCCGCATGGCCGCGAATGTGGTTAACATCGACAATCAATATAGCGAAGCTCTCGATATCTATACGTTTACCGTGCCTTCCGGCGCCTCGGCGGATAATCCCAGCACGATGTACCCGGTTTACACCAAAGTGGACTCCGTCGCCGCCAATTCCAAGAAGACCTATACCCCCTCCAACCCTCTGGAAAACCTCTCTTTTGCGCGCCAGTCCGACGGCATGCCACTGCTGAATCAGGTCACCAATATCCTGAGCGACACCAATGTCACCATCACTGCTGATGACCTCACCAGCGCACAGAAAGCCTTTGCGTTCTACAAAGCTTACAAAGGCAGTCCGTACAGTCCCAACGCACTGGCGGTCAACGACATCATTCTGAACAACAGCGACCTGACGCAACAGAACCAGAAGTTGAACCAATGGTTCTCCGACAACAATGTCGGCTTTGACTACAACACCTTCTCCTCCGTTTCCTATTGGGCGGAAAACGACGTGCGCGCCTGGGCCGGCAGCGAAGGTCTGACCCTCTACTGCTACAACCCACAACCGCCGCAACCCATTATTCCGCTGGTGCTGCCGAAAGACAGCAGCGGCCAGATTATTCTCGGCGCTGATGGCAGCGCTCTGTATCAACCCACCAGCGGAAGCACGGTGGAGCTGACGCTGAGCAAAGGGACGCTGACCTCCAACGGCGCCACCGACACCAGCGGCGTCAATCTCAGCGCGGTGATGCAGGACATGATCATGCATGGCGGCGACGCCGGCGTTTACGAACTGTTCTTTACCGGCAAAGTCGATGGCGACGACGTCATTGTCCAGCCCTATCAGGTTCCGCAACTGGCCTGGTGGATGTCCGCCTATGATCTGGCGTACACCGCCTATACCGCCATTAACATCGTCATGATCAGCCAGACAGTCATTGCGCTGGCGAATAACCTGCCTACGCTGTTCAACGCATTGAAAACCGGGGGCCAGGCGGTGATCAGCGCCGTCAAATCCGACCTCAGTAACGTCGCACAATGGATATCCAGCAAGTTCACCAGCGCCGCGGCGGAGAATGGCGATCTGGTGAACGTGGACGTAGACACCGATGTGGACGTGGATGTCGACGTGGACGTAGACACCGACGTGGATACGGATGTGGATGTAGACGTAGATATCGATGTGGACATTGACATAGATATCGACGCTCTGGTGGTGGTGGACGTAGATGTGGATATCGATGTAGACATCGATACCGATGTAGACACTGTCGTGGACAATGTCGTCGACAACGTGACTGATATCGACACCGACATCGACACCGATATCAATGTCGACAGCTCTGCCCTGGGCTCGCTGGTGAAGAACATCGGCCAGTCTCTGTGGGCCAATAAAGGCGCTATTTTCAAGTTTGTGCTTAAAAACGCCGCGGTGATGGGTGGCATGACCGCCGCCCAGAAACTGCTGGGCATGTGGGGCAAAAAGGCCGGCGCCAGCTACGCCGACGAACAGCCTTCCGAAGCGGCCCCACTGGGCCTGCTCATGGATTATATGGAAAACCCCGCCAACACGATTCAGGAACGCTGGACCACCTTCTCCTACTACGTGGATCAAGGCGCCAGCGCTGACGAACAGAACATGGCGGTATCCGGCATCCTGTCCCTGAAAAACGACGCCGAGGATCAGGCCTTCAACGCCTGGCGCTGGAGTCAGGACGACGAGAACGCGGCGGTCAACGCCATGGCGCAGTATTCCGCGCAAAGCGACTGGCCGAAGGCGTACACCACACTCGCCAGCTACACCTATCAGGGAAAAACACTGCCGTTAAAAGTCGGCGCCAGCGTCGCCCTGAAATTCGTCGCCAAAATTCTTTAAGGGAGAACAATACATGGCGAGCGCTTACCCTAAATATGAAGACCATCAGAAGCACTGGGAAGAACTGGCGCAAGGCATCGCTGCGCTGAGAGACAAAGTCAGGGAGGTGGAAGAAGGCGAAATTCCCGCCGGCTCAAAACAAGGCGAGCTGATCATTCTGGGAACCGGCATCGAGACCATTGGCGTTTCCGTCGGCGACATCCGCCTCATCGAGGAAGCGGACAAGGTGCTGTACTGTGTGGCCGACCCCGCCACCGTGGTCTGGCTCAAGCAGTTGCGACCGGACTCGCTGGATCTGTACGTGCTGTACGGAGAAGACAAAGTCCGCTACACCACTTACATGCAGATGACGGAAGCCCAGCTCTACTGGGTGCGGCAGGGACTCAAGGTCGTAGTGGTGTTCTACGGCCACCCGGGCATATTCGTGTTATCCACTCATCGGGCCATCAAACTGGCGCGGCGGGAGGGCTATAAAGCCACCATGAAGGCGGGTGTCTGCGCGCTGGACACACTGTGCTCCGACCTGGGCATCGACCCTTGCTACCCTGGCCTGCAGACTCACGAAGCCACCGACTGCCTGATCCGACGCCGTCAATTGGACGCCAGCCTTCATGTGGTGTTATGGCAGGTCGGCCTGATTGGAGAAATGGGTTATCGCCGGCAAGGATACCTGAATAATAAGTTTTCTTATTTCATCCACTGGCTGCAGTCTATTTACGGAGTGGATTATGAAGTCACTCACTACATTGGCTCCCGCTATCCCACCATTGACCCGCTAATCGAAACCTATCGCCTCAGCGCGCTGCATGATCCTGAAAATCAGATCAAAATAACAGGCCTGTCCACGTTCTATATTCCGCCCATGCAGGCGGTCCCGACGGACTACCAAACCGCCGTCGATCTGGGCGTCATCGAACCCGGGCAAAAATTGCTGACGCCCCGCTCGCCCCTGCGTGAAATCGACCGTTATGGCCCACGGGAAATGAAAGCCTTCGACGCATTTAAGCGCTTTCGCATCCCCGCTTCCTACAAATGGCAGGATGAAACCGCCGCCAGCCGCTTCCTGATTGAGCTGCGTTTCGATACGCGCTTGCAGGATCTTTATCGTCGCGATCCCGGCGCCGCGCTGCAGGACCCTCGTTTCAGCTCGTTATCAGATCGTGAGCGGGCGATGCTGGCGTCGCGGGATTCCGGCGCCATTCAAATCGCCGCCAAAGGCGCCTATATCCGCTCCCCCGCCACAGAAGCGACGGTGACCGCCTGTCTGACGCAAAAGTCCGTCGCGATGGAGCTGCTGAAAACACTGGGGGGACAGCCCAAAGCGGAAGCCAGAGCCGCCTTCGAGACCTGGCTAAAATCAAGGAACTATCAGGTTGAGTGGGCGCATTTGGGCGGGGCCATTGATTTTATCTTCCGCAATAATCTGTTCCCCTGGACCGGGGTTTATATCGAGCCAGAGCAGCAGTTTGCGATAACGATTATCGGCGCCCGCAAACAGCGTCATAAGAGCGTTATCTACATCAACGATGTCCGTATCCGATCCTTTACTTTTGACTCCGGCGCCATTCGCTGGAAGGCGGGCGGTCAGGTTCCCCATCACGGCTTTCTGCGCCTGGACGTGGACGCCAGCGGCGCACGCCGGCTGATCGGCAAGATCTGGAGCGACGCCGCCAGCGACGGAGCCCAGTCCGCTTTTGTCGCCCTGGAAGCCAACCCGGAACGTAAAGCGCTTAGCGCCCAAGCCTGCAGTTTCAGCGGGTGTGACGACATTAGCGCCATCTATGGAGAATACGCCGTTCGCACCGACGGACGCTTTTACCGGGACATCAACGAGTTCAATGTGTCGGAGACTGGCTTGACGATCAACCAGCGCATTGTTTCAGAGTTCTCTTTTAACAGGGGGACGCTGCGCTGGCGCGGCGGCGACAAAGCCTGCTACGAAGGGGAAGCGACCTTTTTGCGTGATCCCATCATCAACTCCATTGAGCTGTACGGCGCCACCCGCTCTAACGAAGAGGACGGCGTTTTCACCTGCTACGGCTCCTCCATCTCTCCAACGACGCCCGATTATTGCGGACCGACTCTGCCTGACTGGGCCGCGCGCCACTTGGCGGATATCGCGCGCCATAACAGCCATAAGGGAGGATTGCTGTTATGGCATAAGTGGGAAAAGTTCAATCTCACGACTTTCATCGTCAATCGCTATTTAACCCATCTTCTTTAATCCTTGAGGAGGAATGCGCCTTGAACGCCACACACGAACTCAGCGATCACCTCGAAGCGTCGGAAAATATCGCCAACGTCAGCCAGTTGGCGGGCGTCGTCGCCAGCCTGCCGCAGAACGCCAGCACCACTCATTACGGGGCGGACGGCAAGCAAATCGCGTCCTATTCCAAAACCAGTTACGCCAACCTAAAACTGTCCCCGCAGGGCGACATTCAGGGTGGAACCCTGAGTCATACCGCAACGGACGCCAATGGCAATACGCTTAACAGCTCCACCCTCGCCTTCGCCAACGGTAATGTCGCCTCGGCCAAAACGCAGATCAACAATCGCTTCGCCAGTGGCGTCGCCAAGCAGGTGGAAGCGGATTTCGGTAATGTGAAATGGACGCCGGCCACCACCATTCACAGCGGCCAGGTCAAATTCACATCCCGGTGCGGAGATTCTCAAACCCTGCGTAGCGACGGCTTCGTCACTTACGCCAATGAGCTGATAACGAGCGGATCGTTTCGCCATTACTCGCCGGAGGGACAAGGCGGCGTGGAAGGCTATACGGACATCGACTACAGCAACACCAAATTCGTCGGCGACCGCATTATCGGCGGTTACTTCTCCGTCTCCTCCAAGAACGCCGCGCGCGCAGAGAACTCACAATCCAATGTATTCATGAACGCCAGCGGCCGCATAGACCAGATTCACACTAAAAATTTCGACCCTGTCTCCGCCGCAATGAAGTCACAGGTTTTGACGGAGTTCCAAAACACCCAGTTCAACGCCCGTAACGAAATCGACGGCGGTGAAGCCCACTACAGCGTCAGCGATCCCAGCGGAGCCTTGCAGAACAAAACAGTGGTGACCTATCAAAACGGCGTCCCGTCAAATACCGTCACGCAAAACTACGCCAACAACCAGGTCCTCAGTAAAGTGGTTTCATCGTACGAAGGCGCGACATTCGACAATGAACTGCGAGCCATCAACAGCACGGTTCATACCCGGGAATACAACGCAGCGGAAAAGCTGATGTCCATGACGGACGCCAGTTACAACGCCAGCGGAGCGCCCGCCAAAATTCAAAGCCGCACGCTGGACCCGGACACACAAACGCCGCTGTTTCTGATCGAAACGGACTACGCCAACACACAGTTTAACTACCGCCGCAAACCCATTGGCGGTCACGCCAAAATCACCACGACCAACCTGAAGGACGCCAGCTCCATCGAGACCATAAAAACCTTCACCTCGCCCACGGCGGCCACCACAACCAGCACAACCAATACAACGGCTCAAGCAGAAGAACTGATGGCCACGCCGACGCAGCCTTCAGCGCCACAGTACCTGACCCACACCAGCACGATGAAAAACGCGGAGGGCCAAACCACCGCCTATAAGAAAACCATCACGCGCAGCGATGGCTCACTACTTAAAACCGTGATCACCAATGTCACTGACGATAAGCCAACCTCCGTCGCGGTGACGCTCTACGCCGAGGACGGCAAAACCGTCGCCAAGACTTACGCCATGGACGTCAGCGGAGTGGCCGTCAACGCAGGAAAAGTCAGCGGCGCGATGAAAATAACCGCCAAATTTCGCGGCCAGACCCTCAGCAGCGAAAGCACTGTGGAGTTTTGATCCGATGCTCAGCCGCGCCCTGACACTGACGTACGATACGGAGCAGTATCCGTTCCAGAGAGTATTGTCGCACTATGTCTTTAAAGTGCGGCGACTGGACCAGTTGCATGTGGTGTGGCGGCGACAGAATAACCGGGACAAACTGCATTATCAGGACAACATGGCGCTGCGCAGTCTGATGCAGCGCCTGCCTGACGACTCCCCGTTTTATAAGGTGTATCACGCCTGGATCGCCCATGTGCTGGCCCCGCTCTACGGCGGCAAGATCAGTTATTCCGCGCATCCGAAAATGCGCGTGCATCTGGCTGGGACCAGCTGCGTGAGCGATTTTCATCGCGACGCGGACGTGACCGGCAGACTGGATCAGATCAACTGCTACCTCCCCTTCACCGACGTCTTCGAAACCTGCACGGTATGGTGTGAAGAGCGTTACGACAGCAATATCTACCAGCCACTCACGCTGAAGTATGGAGAGGCCCTGTTATGGGACGGCGGCTTGCTAAAACACGGCACATTCGCCAATCAAACCGATCAGACACGCGTCAGTTGCGATTTCAGGTTCAAAGCGAAGGCGCCTGACAGGGTCCGCCCGCCTTGGAGCGATGTTCTGGCTGATCGCCAGCCATTGACTCAATCTGAGTTATGAGCCGTCTTGATTCAGTGTCCTGACCATCTTTTCCAGCAAGACAAGCTCATCGGTGGTCAGGCAATGGTGAGTGATATGATCGTCGCCGCCCAAATGGCGTTTGAGATTGTCCATCCAGTTTTTGCAGATTCTGATTTGCCGCAGGATATCTTCCGTGAGGGCCTTATCGCTTTCCAAAGCGGAAAGCTGCTGCATTTTCCCATTTATGCAATTTAACGCTTCATGTTTCTGGCAAGTGACGCCAATTTTGCTCCACGTCTCGTCTATCAATGGGGCGTTGATCATAAAGGACCTCAGCGCATAACGACTACTGGCTCTTTTGGAGCCGCCATTATTGAGTTTTTCGGATAGTGAAAGAAAAAAGAGTCTGGCGCAAAACGGATGACGCTGGCGCGCCAGACTTGTCCAGGGTTGCGTATCTTCGAGACCTTACTTTAGGGAATTATCAGCGAGGGAGTAATACGGGAGGCTACGGAACTTTTTCGGGAATATCTCAGTAGTATTACTGAACGCCTGTGGCGTTTTCCCTCCCAGTACATCTACTGCCTGTCCACCAGGCCCGCCAGCTTACTACGCTTCCTACATCTAATATTTCGCCCCTGCTCCGTAGCGCTACGGATATCAGTGTTCATTTTTGCGTAGCGGTACGAATATTCGGGCGGGCGATAAGAGTATATTGTAGGAAGCATTGCAATTCGGCATACACTGATCGCTCTGAAGTAGGAGGAAAACACCCCTTGTACATCAACTATTCGATTTTGACTGCTGGAATACAGAACTCCGGCGCCGCCCTGATCCATACCCAGCAAAACGCGTCTCGTCTGGGCGCCATTCTTGATATTTCCATCGGACGTATCGTGGAGGACTCAGGGAAGCGCAATGAATTTTCAATCGCCAAAAAGGCAGTAGAAGTTCGGCGCTGGTATGACGTTGCGTCCCGTAATTCAGACGTGACGCAGATGCAGCGCTTTGTCGAAGAGCGTCTGCAGGAAGAAAACTATCCCAAAAACAGCTTATTCAAGAAGTGGGCGATGCAGTATTTTCAGCTGTACCAGGCCCATTGATAACGCGTCATACGCGCCCGTCGCAGACGGCTAGCCGATTGTCTTCAATAAATCGTCGCAATCTCCCAGGGCGGCGATGAAATCAAGTTGGGTCATGTGCGCTTCCAGTTTACTGAAGTAGTCTGGATAGCGTCGTTGGTACTTCGCTCGGAGCTCTTCAAAGTGAGTCATCGCGCTCATATCCGAGTTTTCAACCAGCTTCGCCAGTTTAATGACCTCCCTGCGCAACATCATGGCGGAGGGAATATCGGCGTCATCCGGCGGCGCCAGCTGCTGATTAAGGCTGTCCAACAGCCCTTGAATAGCGTCGCTCATAGCGTCCAGCTCACCCTGCAAACGACCCAGCGGACCGCTGCTGTATGAGCCATGAATCGCCTCGCGCTCCACCTGCTGCGTCAACCTGGCCAAATCATCCGCGCCGACAGTAGCGGCGATGCCTCTGAATGTATGCAATGCACGGGATAACTCAGATGGCGCTTTATTCAATAACGCGCTGTCCGACAGGAAGTCGCGCACCTTGGACAACTCAACGCCAAAGCAACTAACCGCCATACGAAATGCGCCCATATTGGAGCCAAAGCGCTTCAAGGCGGCGCTGACGTCCAAGCCGATTCTCAACCCCGCATCGATCAATTCCTGCCATGAAGGGAGACTGTTATTGAAGGCTGATGCAGGGATCTTTTTGCCGCCTGTATGCTGCAGGACGATCGCCACCACTTCCTTGATGTCGAAAGGCTTGCCAATATGATCATTCATCCCGGCCATCAGGCAACACTCTCGATCGGAAGCCATAGCGTTGGCTGTCATCGCCACAATAGGCAGGCGCTTTTCTCCCAGCGTGTTGCGAATTTCCCGAGTAGCGGTGTAGCCGTCCATATCCGGCATTTGAATATCCATTAACACCAGGTCGAATTGGGGCGACGCCTTTTTAACCGCCGCGATCGCCCACCTGCCTCCGCCCACGATCTCCACCTTCGCCCCCACCCGCGTCAGAAGCTCTGTCGCGACTTGCTGGTTGGTGAGATTATCCTCCACTAACAGTAAACGTAATCCAAGCAAGGGTTTACTGGCTGACGCGTCGGAGGCGGACACGTCTTCGTCCAGCCCGCCTGATTGCGACGCCTGAGCGTTGACGACTGCATCCAACAGCATGGAGGCAGTAACCGGCTTGACTAACAGGCCGTCAAGAATCGATTTGTAGTTAAATCCCATCTTATCCAGCACATTCTTGCCGTGGGCGGTCATCATGATAATCAGAGGACGCTTTTCCAGCAGCGTCATGCCCCGAATGCGACGACAGGCCTTCAACCCATCCGTACCCGGCATGCAGTAGTCCATGAATATCGCATCAAACTGGCCAGTGGTTGGAGATTCCAACTGCGCAATCGCGGCAGCCGCCGACGCGGCCATATGCACCTCCCAACCGAATGAACGGGCGATATCGGCAATGGCGGCTTGCGCGTATTTATTGTCGTCAACCACCAGCACATTCAGGTTACGCAGCTTCTGCGATAGCGGATGGGCCACCGAAGCGTTCAGGCTGTGATTGTCATCCAGTTGCAATTCCAGCGTAAACGTAAAAACGCTGCCTTTACCGGGGCGACTTTGCACCCGAATTTCTCCGCCCATCAAGTTGACCAGTTGGCGAGAAATCGCCAGCCCCAGGCCAGTGCCGCCAAACTTTCTGGTGGTGCTGGTCTCCGCTTGCGAAAAGCCATCAAAAATTAACTGCTGATGTTCTTCGGAAATGCCAATGCCGGTATCGCTGACGCTGAACGCCAGCGCGGCGCTTTGCGCGGTCAGTTTCACCATGCGTATCGACAGCGTGACCTCACCTTCCTGGGTGAACTTAATTGCGTTGCTCACCAGATTCAGCAGCACTTGCTTGAGGCGCAGGCTATCGCCAATCAGATGTAGAGGAGCCTGTGGATCGATGTCAAACAACAGCTCCAGTTCTTTGTCCCCCAGATTAGCGGACATCATGGCGCTGATCTCACTCATTAGCCGGTCAATATTGAAGGGATGAGGGTCCAGCGTCAGCTTGCCCGCCTCCACTTTGGAGAAGTCCAGAATATCGTTGAGGATCGATAACAAAGAACGGGAGGCGGCGGTGGTTTTCTCCACATAGTCCATTTGCTGGCTGTTCAGAGGCGTCATCTGCATTAATTGCAACATGCCGATGATGGCGTTCATCGGCGTACGAATTTCATGACTCATATTCGCCACAAAATCTGATTTGGCTCGGGACGCCTTTTCCGCGCACTCCTTGGCCATGGTCAACTCCATGGTTCTTTGCCTGACCTTCTGCTCCAGGCTGAGATTGAGCTTATATACCTCCTGTTGAATGGCCACCTGCTCTGAAATATCCCGGATAGCGAACGCAAAACCGACGACATCCCCCTCCTCCGCTTTAATGGGCGAGGCCGCCACGGATACATCCAGTAATCTGTCGTCCTTACAGCGTCGCTGCGTGTTGATGCTGCGCACAGGGCGGCCTTCCCGGATCATTTGCAACGCGGAGTAGGTTTCTTCCCGTTCCTGTTGCGGAACAATTAACTCGTCTAACGGTTTGCCCTGAACCTCTTTCTCGGTAAATCCGAACATCTGCTCCGCGGATTTATTCCAGTCGGATACCCGTCCGTTCAGATCCAGCCCGATTATCGCCTCACTGGAGCTATTCACAATCGCCGCCAGACGAGCCTGTTCCAGGGTCTCCCGCCACCGATGACGCATCAACAGCAAATAGAAATACAGAATCAAGCCCATCATGCCAATAACGCCCGCGAGCATTTCCAGCGCAAACACGCCAGCCTGCCTTGCCGGAGTCAAAACAAAAGCCTCCGGCACACTCACAATAAGCGTCACATGTCTGGTCGTATCCAACGGATCTAGCGCCAGGGTGCGTCTGGCGGCATAAACGAGACCATCAGAGGTATCATGCAGTTCCAATCCAGAACGGTTTCCCACCAGCCTATAATAGTCCTGCCATCGATGGCTCTCGTCTTTGTCGAAACCAAAGGTCTTGCTTAAATCAGGGTGCAGCAGAAAATCATTGTTTTCATTCAGAAGAAAAATGGCGAGTTCACCCGGCAGCCCATTTAACAGATCCGCAATGAGCGTATTCACATCCACGTTGATAATCACAATGCCGAACAAAGCGCCTTGCTCATCATAAACAGGCGTCGAGACGCGCAATGTGGGCACATCCGGCCGCTCGACTTCACCAAACTCCCGATTCAGATTGAAGTCCGAGACATATACCTCATCCTCAGCCCGCTCAAGGGTGGCGAGAAAGTAATCGCGACCGCCTTTCTGCTGCAATTGCCCTTCTGGAACGGCGATAATTTCGTTCCGCCGGTTGTTCACGCGAACCAGCTCAAGCCCGTTATTGGCCACCCCAATAAAACGGATTTGCGAAATCTCTCCGCTGGTCTCGATGAACTTGGCAAAAATAGTGGTCAGGCGCTCTTTTAATGTATTGATGGAGTTTTCTTCTTTGGGATCAAAACCGCCATTGGCGGCGGCGCGAACAATGCCGGGGACAGGAGGCGTTTGGGCGAGAAAGAGGGTATATCTCTTAAACTCATCGACTTCTTCATTAAGAGTTTCAGCTCGGTGGCGCAGCTGCTCATACAGCGCCCTCTGTTGTTGCTCCAACACCCTCTTTTCTTCAACTGAATAAGCTAACCAATAGACGGGGACGGAGAGTAGCAGAAAAATCAGAAGCGCCAACGACAATGCCCTCAAACCGAAATGCGAGGCAGAAGAAATCCAATGCTTCACCATTCCCTTACCTTCCCTTGCCGGCCTGAGTCACACTGGGCGGCCCAACGGTATTTCCGATCGAATTACTTTTGGCGCTTATACAAGTCTAGTCTAGATATGCAAACAAGTTGTTACTGAATACAAGTAAAACTTCGACATTTCGTAGGTATCCTCATCGCTAAACGTAGGTAGATTATACCTTTACGGGGAGTTTGCGCGTTTCTGACGGCTTAACTAATCTTTTAATATCCCCCCAATGGAATTCGTGGCTAGGACTGGCTAATGAAGCTCAAGTATTTGTTGATTGTCGCCTTTACTCTAGTCGCATCGTTGCCGCTCATGTTCACGTTGCAATACTTGAACAGGTTCACCACCGAGCAATATCACGCCAAAATCGAATCCCGCCTGTCTGAAATCTCGCTTGCCCATAAAAACCGCCTGCTTGGCTCTGTAGAGAGGCTGGTGGAAAGCACCGCCCTCATTTCCAGTCGAACACAAATGCGCGCCAGCCTGGACAACTGGAACAACATGGAGAGCCAAAGCGAAGCGAGCAAAATTAAAAGCATTATTGAGGACCCCAAGGCTGGCCGTGAGAATATCAGAAGCATTACGGTCTACGATAAAATCCGCCGTCCTGTCTCCAGTACGGCAAGTAGAATGAAACCGCTGCGTACGCCACCGTCAGCCAACGGCAATATCTTCATTTTTTTCAATCCAGAAGAAAACGCCACCCAGGTGTCCGTCATCATGCGCCTGATATTCAAGGAGACGCTAATTGGCGCCATCAAAGTTGATTACGACTTGGGAAGCATTCTGCACGAACAAAGCGAAGGTTTAGGCGACAGCGAGAAATGGATGTTCGCTTTACGCGACCATGAAAAATTCCTGCTGGTCGAACCCATAGACCAGAAAAAAGCGCGGGTGTCCTACCAAGTCATTCCATCAGGCCCCAAAAGCACCCCCATCATTGAGGCGCTGCAAGGCAACGAAGTCATCATGCGCAAAGCAACAAACCTGGCCGGTACGCCAGTGATCGCCTCCACCCGATATTTGCCGAGTCTTGGCTGGGGGCTGGTCTCGGAGCTGGACGAGTCCGAGGCCGCCGCCATCGTCGCGGAGGAAAAGCATCGCTTGTTCTTCATTGAGGCGATGATCGTCATCTTCTCAATAGGACTTGGGGCCGCCGTCAGCCTGTATGTCGCCAGACCGATCGAAAGCCTGATCAAACAGGTTGAGAACGCCGCTGACGGTCACCCCTATGAAAGCACGCTGCCGGCGAGTCTATTCGAAGTAAAACGTCTTTCCGGCACGTTTAACAGTATGTCCAAATCCATTAACGAACTCAGAAACAATATTGAGAGTCAGGTCTTCGAGAGAACCAAAGAACTCGACAAGGAAAACATCGAGTTACGGGAAATCGCCGCCCGGGATTCTTTGACCGGCCTCTACAATAGACGCTTCTTTCAAAACCGCTTGAATTATGAGTTCAGTCGGGCGAAGCGCTATGACACAGGGTTGACGCTGGTGCTGCTGGATATCGATCACTTCAAAAAAATTAACGATACCAGAGGTCATGCGGCGGGAGATGAGGTGCTTATCAGACTGTCTGCGTTTCTGAGTCAGTCACTCCGAAGCTCCGACTTAATCGCCAGAATAGGCGGTGAAGAGTTTTGCATTATTCTTCCCGAACACCTGGACGACGGAGTAAAAACCTTCATTGACCGGCTGCGCATCGATATCTCCTTGCTGGAGTTTCAGCATGAGAGCGAGAGCTTTCAGGTCACCTGCAGTTTTGGCGTGGCCGAGTGCCGCAACGACATCACTCAACCCAAAGAGATTCTTAAAAAAGCGGATGAAGCGCTGTACCAGGCCAAACGCACGGGAAGGAATCGCATTGTGTACGAATCGAGCGTCAACGTGATTGTGGATATAAAAAGCAGAAAGAAATAGCTTTCCGCCATACGTAAGTTTTGGCTGGAGCCACCAGCAATCAGGACCGCTTAGGGTGACGTAACCGTTATCAGGGATCGATAGCGGACTCGATGACAAATGACTTTTCAAACTTCGCTATCTCAAAAATCTTCCTGATTTCTCTGGAGCAGTTGATGATCTTTATCTTCGCGTCATTGCCTCCCAGATAACGTCGCATGTTCAGCAGCATGCCCAGCGCCGAACTGTCTATGCGAACCGTCTGCCGCATGTCGACGCAAAAACTTCGCGCTTGCGGGTAGGCTTCATAGGCTTTCCTGAATTGATTTACCAGTCCGAAGTCAAACTGACCCCGAATGGTGATAGTGACAGCGCCGTCACTGGAAGATTTAGTCTCTACGGTCATAACCCGCTTTTCCCTGCATGGTGTTCGATTTCAGAGCCCAAGGTCAGCCTGACGATGTCATCCAGCATAACTAAAAGCGCGGATACAGGCTTCCCACAAAGACACATAGCGAGTGTAATAACTATAGTTCATCAAAAAGATTACAGTAGACGTTGTTTGGCGATCCGTCTGTTTCCTGTATTTCCAGGCCCGTAACTCTCTCCCTTCCATTCTTAAATCTTTTGCTCCTAATTATTTTCAATTAAAACAAACAGGTATGGCATGCTGCTCGTCTAGACTGTACAGTCCACGCCTCATTCCCGTATTGAAAAGTTCAGGTTGTAAGGACATGGCATGAAACAACGTTCTTTGAAGCGACTGTCATTGACGACCCTTTTGTTGATTGGCGACCCCGTCTCGGCGACGACAAGCTGCAACAGCGCGGATTTTGAGTCTGGCGACATCCCCCGCGTTTTCGACGTCAAAGTCAGCAACAAAGACGCCATCCAGATCCAGAGCGATATCGTGCGCAAAGGCCGGTATGCCGCCAAGTTCGAAATCAAAGATGGCGAGAAAGACGGATTCCGAGCGGAGCTGAAAGACCCAGTAAGAGCCAGAATGAACGAAACCTACTGGTATTCATTATACCGGCCCCAATGCATACAACGACGACCAGGGCCCTTACTTCAAATTCGGCCTGTACCGTGACGATACACCGGAAACTTACACCGTATACTACGATGAATACCGCTGTGGCCAGAGTCGTAAAGACGTAGATTTTTAACGAACTGACAGCGTTCAAAACAGGAAAAGATGGCTCTGCACTACTCGTGCAGAGCGGATATTGAGAGCCTGATCAGGAAGAATAGATATGACGATGACGATGTCGACGTCAGAAAGATCAAGGCTTCACCATACATCCCAGCAACGGACAGGTAGACGGCTCTTTCATTGCCTCACTATCCGCTCGCGCTGGCGTCAAAGCACTGAGTTCAGGCCTGACCGGTAAATGCTCAGGTAACCTTACGTTCCACACCAATCCGATATTCATCAGCCGGTTCAACACCCACCAACCGGGATCAGACTGCCCTTTATAAATTCCCAGCATGGCGGAGCCAGGAAAAGCGTGATGATTGTTATGCCAGGACTCTCCCATCGTCAGCAATCCTGCAAAGCGAACGTTATAGCCCTGAACCGCAGCGCCATTAACATGCCAGTCGCGCTCGCCGCTGTTATGCGCAAAGTATCCAATCAGCCAGTGCCCCGTCACAGACACGGCGACACGCGCAGAAATGCCCCAAACCACCCAGCTAATGTCTCCGAGCCAATACAATAAGAGCGCCCAGGGCAACTGCTGCCACATCCAGGTTCTTTCCATAAACCGGTAAACCGAATCATCTTTGATGGCGCTTTCTGGGCAAAACGCGGGAGGACGCTCCAGACGCAAATCACAATTCAGCTGACGCCACCCGTCCATCAAAAACCCAGTTCCATGGCGAAGATACGAATGACACTTGGCCTTTCTCTGCGCCCAGTCCCGCAGATCATGCTGATACACCATTCCCAACGGCCCCGCCATCCCCACCAACACCCCGAGATGCACGAAGAAATACTCCATCCACTTCGGACACTCATAACTCCCATGGATCAACCGCCGATGCATCCCCAAAGAATGCCCCAGACACAACGTCGCTGCGGTAAACACAACAAACACCAGCAACGCATCCAGCGAAAACGTCAAATACCCGCCAATAAGCGCAATCAACAAATGCCCCAAATACCAAAAGGACTTCAAAGGCGCCCACACCACCTCGCCCGTATCCGGGCAGCAATTAGCCGTTTCTTGAATTCTGGGGACGCCGTGGTTTGTTTGCATAATTGGCTCGTTTTTCTTGGGTTGAAAATCGGTTGAGGGGATAGTGTTATCCTAATTCGAAGGGAATGTTGAGTCTTTTCTTATTAAGTCATGCTTGATTTCAAAGTGAAAATATAACTTCATAGTGGAAGCCTACTTTAATCCTGATGCGTCAGGCATAACTAATAATAACCTCAGTTCGCTCCAAAATCGCCTTCGATACAACCACGAACTGGCGTTAGCTGACAAACAGATTCTGCGGGCGGATACGGAAGGGAGAATAAACCGGGATATCGCGGAGACCGCGGCGTTCAAGGATGGGCTTAAAGAGCAGAGCCAAACTTAGGGGATGTGGTTTGTCGACGCTATCCGGGGCCTAATGCGACCACTGATTACTGGCTATCTGCTTATTCTGGCGACGTTTGTCACCCTGAATATTAGCCGCCATCTCGGTGGCGTTGGCGCGCTGAGCCCGGTCGAGTTAATGGCCCTGTATAAAGAGGCCATCGCGCAGATGCTATTTCTGACAACGATGGCCGTCACTTGGTGGTTTGGGTCAAGGCCGAGCCAAATACGAAAAGGTTAGTGAGTTCGTTACGTGCGAACCACAGAGTTTGAAACGATCTCCCTGCGGAGGCTGCTGGGCGAAAGTTGCCGGGAAAGCCTTATATGGCTGGGTCAAACTCACAATGGAGAGGGGCAATACAATAACTATGGGTTATTCAGAGGCTCCCTAATATTTAGGGTCTAAAGATTCATAGTCAATATCAAACTGGCATGATTCAAATTCATTATAATCACATGGGTCAAACTTTTTTGGCAATTTGGCTCTACTGCCTCCAACTCCTTTTTGAAGAACTTTTTCCGCAAGGTTTTTAAGTTCTCCCCACCATTTTGAGCTCAATCCTTCTACTGAATGCAATTCCCAAGAGTCATGTTTAGAGTATCCAGCGTTAATAAAACCTGTTAGCGCGTGAACCTCGTCTTCTACTTCTGGTAAATCTACCCACCACCAACCACCTGATGTTGATACCAAAGACAGGAATGATATAAGAGGGTTGTATCTGCCATCTTCCAAGTAAGGGCTATCCTTACTTGGAATTCGACCAGGCAAAACACCTTCTATATCACTTCTTTCAGAACAAATTATCGACAACATAATCCAGAAAGTATCTAAACAGTCATCTTCTGGCCATTGTTTAGGTCTGTCTTCAAGAATCATAAGGTCTGCCGCATATCTAACCATTCATTCCACGACTCGAAAAGAGTCTTGAATGCGCCATACTCATTTGGTTAGGGACTTTTACTTTTTTAGGTGATCAAGCCGATATCTTATCGCCGCTCTCACATTCATGAGAGCTTCACCTAAGAGGTTCTGACCTTTCCAATTAATTGGGTCATTAACCCCTTTGTCTTCTACAGCCATACCTATCCCCCACACTTTGTCATAGGGAGATGCTTCCACCAAGTAATAATCGCCTGTAGAGATCAAGGTCTCCTGCAAATCAGGGTTTTGCGAAAACTTAGCCATATTGCCCTGAAACACTATAGCTTCTTTAAAGAGGTCCCATGTTTTTTGGTCAAAATTTAATACATTTCTACCAGTCACTTTTTGCTGCTTCGGATCGGTCGCAGCCAGAATACTCAACGCGGATGTTTCATCGCCAAATAACTTGGCTTTGCTATACATCATAAACTGTTCAGCGCAATTGAAATCAATGCCAGCAACCTCAAACTTGCTCGGATGCCACTGACTGAGTGGTCCATGCCAGAAGAAAGCAAAAGGCTGCTTCTTTCCATCAGAACCATGTGGAAAAACTGAGTAATCGAGATTACTTATAGAGACATCATGGAGATATGCGTTCTGTACTCGCTGCATCCACTCCTTGTATGTCTTTGCATCATCAAACTCAGGTTCCAGCCGAACACCTTTGTTTTGTATTTGAAATTGAGGTAAGTTGCGTAAAGCGCCTTTCTTATCGCTTAGTATAGTTTCCACTAGTTCTCGGTAGTCCTTTTCTCGTAGCTCAAAGGGGCGCCACTTAACTTGAGGATGAATTTTCTTATCAAAGTATTCTTTTGCAATATGATAAGGGGGAATAACACCGCAATATATAGGACCTCCTTGTAAATTTATTAAAAAACCATACAAATCGGACTCATATTCTTTCTCGTCCTCATAGGCTTCATTAACAACATATTTCACAATCATATTTTGCCCCCCTATGGCATTGGGTTACCGCCCTGATAGGTTAGTTGATAATACAGGTTTTCGTACTCGACGGGAGGCGCATCTCCAATCGACCGCACAAATCGACGATTGTTGAACCACTCTCCCAAATGAGGGTCGCCCGCTCGATTTCATCCAGCCCTTACCAGGGCCTGTTTTTGTGGGCAGTATCACACGGCCTTGCTCCGGGCTAGCAGCAGGATGTTTGCGACGATAGTCCAGGGATGAGTCCTTAGAGAAACCTTGGGCGACTCATTTTAAAGGGCCACCAATATCTCCTTAAACGCCCAAATTTGGTTTGCACAGAAGGCGAGATAGCGTATCAATTGACAACTGTAGCCCCAGGGAAACTTACGGAGCCCAAGATTCGCTCATCAATCCCAAAATATGGGTATACAATGAACGACTTATGGTTAACCCATAGCCACTTGTGAGTTATCCAGCCTAAGGATTGAAATAACAACAAAGTGAGGAAGACGATGCAAATAGGCATACCCAAAGAGAGTAGACCTCATGAAAAGCGTGTGGCGGCGACGCCCAAATCAGTTGAGGAGTTGATCAAACTGGGGTTTTCGGTGGCGGTTGAGGCCGACGCCGGCTGGCTGTCCAGTTTTGGCGACGGGATGTATGAGGAAGTCGGCGCCAAGGTCGTTTCAAGAGAGGAAGCCTGGGGAGCGGATATCGTTCTCAGGGTTAACGAACCCAATGACGAAGAAGTCGAACTGCTGAAATCCGGAGCAACGCTTATCGGGTTTATCTGGCCCTCCCAGCATGAGGAATTACTGCAGAAACTGGCGCAACGGAACGTCACTGTACTGGCGATGGATTCCGTTCCCCGCATCTCCCGCGCCCAGTCCATGGATGCGTTAAGTTCAATGGCCAACATCGCCGGATACAGAGCGGTGGTGGAAGCCTCTCACCACTTCGGTCGTTTTTTCACCGGACAAATCACCGCCGCAGGCAAAGTGCAACCCGCCAAAATTCTGGTCATCGGAGCCGGCGTCGCCGGGCTGGCGGCGATCGGCACGGCGGGCAGCCTCGGCGCTATCGTGCGCGCCTTTGATACTCGCCCCGAGGTAAAAGAGCAAATCCAGAGCATGGGCGCGGAGTTCCTGGAAGTCGACATGGAAGAGGAAAGCTCCAGCGGCGACGGCTACGCCAAAGTGATGAGCAAGGCCTTTATCGAAGCGGAAATGAAGCTGTTCCTGGAACAGGCGAAGGATGTGGACATCATCATCACCACCGCCATGATTCCCGGCAAACCAGCCCCCAAACTGATCACCGAGGAAATGGTGAAAGCCATGCGCCCCGGCAGTGTAATCGTCGACTTGGCGGCCCCCAACGGCGGTAATTGCGAGCTCACCCAGCCTGGAGAGATGGCGGAGATTCACGAAGTTAAAATCGTTGGCTACGTCGACCTCCCCTCTCGCTTGCCTACTCAGGCCAGTCTGTTGTACAGCAACAATCTGGTCAATCTGATGAAGCTGCTGTGCAAAAACAAAGACGGAGCCGTCGACATCAACTTTGAGGACGAAGTCATTCGCGGCGTCACTGTCGTGAAAGACGGCGAAATAACCTGGCCGCCGCCGCCAATCAAAGTCAGCGCCGCGCCGCAACAGCCGAAGGCCGCCGCCGCCCCGCCTCCGCCCAAGTCGCAGCCGATGTCGAGTTCCTTCAAACACGGCCTGCAGGCCGCAGGAGCCCTGGCGTTGATATGGCTCGCCAGCGCTGCGCCCTCGGAATTTCTGTCTCACTTTACGGTTTTCGTTCTCGCCTGCATCGTGGGTTATCACGTCGTCTGGAGCGTCACTCATGCATTGCACACGCCATTGATGAGCGTCACCAACGCCATCAGCGGCATTATCGTCGTCGGCGCATTACTGCAAATCAGCAGCGACAGCCTGTTAGTGACCTTTTTGGCCGCCGCCGCGACGCTGATTGCAACCATCAACATCGTTGGGGGATTTGTCGTCACCCATCGCATGCTGAAAATGTTTCGGAAATAGGAGAAGCGACTCATGTCATACAGTGTAATCACCGCCTCCTATATCATTTCCGCCGTGCTGTTCATTCTCAGTCTGGCGGGTCTCAGCAAGCAGGAGACCGCAAAAACCGGCAACCTCTACGGCGTCATTGGCATGGCGCTGGCGTTGCTGGCCACTATCGCCAATCCACAGGTGTCCACCGTCTGGTTGATCATTCTCGCCATGGCCGTCGGCGCAGTAATTGGCGTTAAAGTCGCCTTAAAGGTGGAAATGACGCAAATGCCTGAACTGGTGGCGATCCTGCACAGTTTCGTCGGTCTCGCCGCAGTTCTGGTCGGCTACAACAGTTATCTTGAACATGGCCCGCTGAGCGGCGCGCTGTTGAGCATTCACCTGACTGAGATCTTTCTCGGGGTCTTTATCGGCGCAATCACCTTTACCGGCTCAATTGTCGCTTTCGGGAAGTTACGCGGGTCGATCAGCTCCAAAGCCCTCATGCTCCCCCATCGCCATAAGCTCAATCTGGGCGCGGGCGTCGTTTCTTTCTTACTTATGCTGTATTTCGTCAAAGCCGGCGGCAACGGCTTCAGCCTGCTGCTGATGACATTGATCGCTCTGTTTATTGGCTGGCATCTGGTGTCATCCATCGGCGGCGCAGACATGCCTGTCGTCATATCCATGCTCAACTCCTATTCAGGATGGGCGGCTGCGGCGGCGGGTTTCATGCTGTCCAACGATCTGTTGATCATCACCGGCGCTTTGGTAGGCTCTTCAGGGGCGATTCTCTCCTACATCATGTGTAAGGCGATGAACCGCTCCTTTATCAGCGTCATCGCGGGCGGTTTTGGTAATGACCCCGCGCCTGAAGACGCAGATGCGGAGTATGGCGATCCTCAGGAGATTAATGCGGAAGGCGTGGCGGACATGCTGAAAGGCTCGCACTCGGTGATCATCACTCCCGGATACGGTATGGCGGTGGCTCAGGCGCAGCATCCTATCTATGAAATCACGCAAAAGTTACGTGAGCATGGCGTGGAAGTCCGTTTCGGCATTCATCCTGTGGCGGGTCGTCTTCCCGGTCATATGAACGTACTGCTGGCGGAGGCGAAAGTCCCTTACGACATCGTCCTGGGCATGGACGAGATCAACCAGGATTTCCCGGAAACAGACACTGTCCTGGTGATCGGCGCTAATGACACCGTGAATCCCGCCGCGTCGGAGAATCCAGGGAGTCCATTGGCGGGCATGCCCGTGTTGGAAGTATGGAAAGCGAAGAACGTCATCGTATTCAAACGCAGTATGAATGCTGGCTACGCCGGAGTTCAGAATCCGCTGTTCTTCCGCGATAACGCCTTTATGTTGTTCGGCGACGCCAAAGCCAGCGTCGACGCTATTCTGAAAGCGATTTGATAACGCACTCAGCTCAACAGGCGCTTAACGGCGAACCTGTTGAGCTGATCCGGTGCTAGAAATACATCACGTCATTTAGGCGATAGTCAGATAGATATCCACTTGCGAGTCTGGGCTGTCAGGGCCCGTGAATCGTCTATCGTAAAGCTCAAAGTCAGGGCCCTCGATTCTTTCCAGATTGCTTTCCGGCAGGTCTCGGGAGCAGGCTTTGCGGAAGGTGGCGTTGAGCCCCGCAACCGGTCCTGTGTGAGTCAAAACGGCGTAACGCGCCGCCGCCACCTCAACAGACACCATGCCCTCAGGAACCGGACTCCCCGACGCCACTTCCACGCCGGCGATATAACGGAACTCGCCGTCTTCCAATGGCAGGCACAGACCGTAGGACGCTTCGTAATTAACCCGGCCGCGGATTTCATCCTCTCTGGGTAGATAACGTCCCCACAGCATGGGTATAGAGTCCCTGACGTCGCTGCTGCGATACTCCATTCCGATAAGAGTGAATGCGGGAAGCTCTTTGACTTGCGGTTTTACTGCAGCGCCTTGTGTCGAATTCATACTATTGTTCTCCATAATGGGTTGCTTCAGGTATATCAGCAATTCATTGAGAAGCTTGCGTTTATCTTCGATTTCCCGCTCCAGCCCGGTGGCGTGCACGCACAGCTTGTTGCGTAATACATGTTCATCGCTCAACGCCCCCTGCTCCTTGAGACTGCGAATGCTTTCCAACGGCACGCCCATGTCGCGCAGCCATAAAATGCGTTGCAGCTCGTCGATTTGCGATGGCGCATAATAGCGATATCCATTTTCACGACCGTATACCGCTGGATGAAACACCCCAGCGCTCTCATAATGGCGTAATGTTTTGGTGGATACATCGAATAGACGGGCCATCTGCCCAATCGTCAGCATGTTATTTCTCAACTCCGTCAATGAATGCTCACCCCCAGCTTGAAGCTTTCCCCAAGGGTAAGGTCAAGCGTGGCCCAACAAGAACAAATCCATCATCAACTTTTATATACCAAACGGAACTCATCCCAAAGCACTAATAAAACACCCTATTTGGCTTAATGATAGCTTTAAGTAGATGTTTTATTTTATTGATTCATAGAGCAAGGACCGCCGTATCTCCGTCCGTCAAAGCAAAGATGATTTATTGGGGGAATTCCAAATGCATTTAAACAACATCACTCGCATTCTGTTGCTGACCGGAGCCGTATCTCTGGTTGGTTGCGGCGGCTCTGGCGGGAGCGGCGGAGATAACGTCGCTGACGACGGCGGAACCACTACCCCTTCCGATTGCCAGATGACGGACTTGGACAAGCAATTGCTCAAGGCGCACAACGAGGCCCGCGCGCAAGCGCGTTCCTGCGGCGATGAAAATTACGGCAAAGCTCCCCCGCTGACCTGGAACTGCAAACTCGCCGCCGCCGCCAGCGCTCACAGCAAAGATATGGCGGACAATAACTTCTTCAGCCACACCGGCTCCAACGGCCTCAGCGTAGGCGCGCGCGTAAAATCACAAGGGTACTTCTATCAACGCGTTGGAGAAAACATCGCCGCCGGATACGGTTCCGTCTCGCAGGTCATGAAAGGCTGGCTGGACAGTCCAGGTCACTGCGCCAATATCATGAGCAAAGGTTATACAGAAATGGGGGCCGCCAAAGTCGACGCATCCGACGCAGACTACCCTTCTTATTGGACGGCGGTTTTCGGACAGAGATAACATTCATCACGCCAACGTCGTCACAGTAAATTCATAACGAAACAGTTTTTCGGCGAAACATATTAATAATTAGGCCAAAAGCACTAAATTAATTTAATGTTTTTGGCTTAATGATCCCCCAATAGATATGTTTTATCCTCATCAACTCTCTATTTATATCTCTCTAATTACCTGTTTTTAAATACGATATCTCTAATATCGTCTCAACATCATTCGTTTACGATTAGTTTGTTGAGTTTAGTTTAAAAGAAGTAATTCAATAACACATAAATACACAAATAATTACATATAAATTGGCGCGCCTTCACATTTTATAATTGTTGTCACGCCGCTTATAGCACGCGTTTCTACGACAACGTAATATTGCGTGCTTTTTGATCAACGCCAATGTAGAAAACGAGGAAATAAGATGTTGCGGTTTCATCCTTTAGCCGGATCGATACTCCTGGCAAGCGCCATCGCTTTGACCGGCTGTGGGTCAGACGACGACGCCAAGATCGGCGGTAATAACAGCGGCGGCGACAACGGATCAGCAGTTGACGGCGGAACAACCTCCGGCGGAAGCGATACCGGAAACGGCGACACTAATAGCGATGACTCCAATGGTAGCGGCGACGCCAACGACGGCGAGTCTGATGGAGACAGCGCGACAGATGGCGACTCCACTGGCGGAGACTCTGTTGATGGCGCAGGCGGCGATGACGACGACGCCAGCAGCGACAGCGACGATACCAGTGATGGAGATGACGCCTCTGACGATAGTTCCAGTGGGGACGATACAGGCAGTGATGACGACACAGGTAGCGACGACTCTGACGACGATAGCTCAGGCAGCGACGCCAACCAGCCCCCCACTATTTCCGGGACGCCCAGCCCATTAGCCAAAGAAGGCGACCCCTTCAGCTTCACCCCCACTGTTAACGATATAGACGGCGACACCCTTACATTTCAGCTAGTGAACGGCCCATCCTGGATGAGCATCAACGCTAACACCGGCAAAGTTACGGGATCTCCCAGCGCAGATGACCTGGGCATGGCGAAAGGCATTGTCATTCGCGTATCTGACGGGGAAAAAAGCGCCGATTTGAAGTTTGATCTGGAAATCGCCTTCAATCCCGTGGAACAGGCCATTCGTACAGGCGACGCACTGGTCGTCGAAAACAGCCGCGATCTCGCATCCGCCGCGTTGCGCACGATTGAAGCCAACCGCACCCGCTACAATCAAGCCCGCATTGATCTGTTCCAGCTGAATACCGATGGAACCGCCAAAGGCGATAGCCTCACCGCCATTGATTGGGACCCTACTCACGACGCCGCGCAGATAAGCGCCATGTTTGGCGAAAACGAAGCCATTCTGATATCCAATGCGGCCAATGAAGGCAAAACGGTTTATAACCGCGGCTTTGGCGTTATCGGCGAAGATGATGCGCGCTATATGGTCCTTGGCGGTAACCCCATGCGCGAACGCGGCAGCGCCAATGAGCAAATGCACCAATTTATGCAAAACGCGATCGTCTGGCTGACTGGTAGAAATAATTTCGACGCACAACCGCTTAAGCTGGTCATGGCGCAAATGGATGAAAGCTACTGGTTTCATGACGCCACCGGCGTGCGCAAGTGGCTGGACCAGCGCTATGGCGAAAACGTCAGCTACAACGCGCAGGGAGATTGCGATGGTTCCAAACTGGCGGACTGCCTCAATACAAATCCGGACTTGCTGATCATTTCCCAAAAAAGCGATGAAGCGGATGTTGACGCCATCACTGCGACGGTAGCCGCCGCCATGGCGAAAGGGACGCCAGTGCTGTATCTGCACTGGGACGGCAATTTGACCAGCTTGGGAGGCAAACTTTTCACGCTGTTTAACGTGTCCTACCAGGAAGACAACTACTGGAAAAGGCTCTATCTAAGCGGTTATGACTCCATCGACGACATGGGCAAGATCCCGGAGAGCGTCACACACGTTAAAACCATGCTGACTCACTTTGAAAACGAGGATTACGCTTTCGACTGGTCCGCCTGTGATGGCGAGAACTGCTCCGCCGTCAGCGGCCTGAATGCCGGTTTCTTCGAAGGCGCAGACGAAGTGCGCAGCATCATGTCCAACCTGGACAAGAGTAAGATGGATATCTTCGCCAACGAAGGTAAGCGCTATCAAAAGTTGCTCGCGTTATTGGGCGACCACTACCGCGCCAGCGCCACCTATCCTATGGACAAGATTACGACGGAAGATAATGCGTTCCTGAAATCGCTGTACGCGGACTACTCGGTCTACAACTACCGCGCGCTGAATCCCGCACAAAAGGATATGGGCAATTTCAGCCGCAGCAACTTCGATCATGTCTCAACCGTCACCAAGACCATAGACATGGAAAGCAAACGCTATTTCCGCGCCGCCGGCGTTTACGCTTTGCCTGGACACACGGTCAAGGTGACTCGCCTGGACAGCGCCGACGTGGCCACCTCTATCTTTGTCAACACACAGCGTTCCGGGGCCACCCATCAGTTTGAGAAGAACGGCTATACCCGTCCGAAATTCCTGCAGACGCCGAAGTTCAGTATAAAATCCGGCGAGAGCATTACCTTCACCTCCGCTTACGGAGGCCCGGTGCAGATTGAGTTTGGCGGCAACGGCAAGAACGTTTCTTTCCGATTCGAGAATGTGGGCGAACATCCCTTCTGGAACGGCGAAGAAGACAACGCCAGCTTTGAACAGGCCTTGGCTCAGGGCGACTACGATTGGGCGGAACTCGTCACGCCAGGCTTCGAAGTCCACTCCAAGCTGGATAAAATGCGTAAGTCCATGCAGGACGAAAACTGGAAAACCGGCGCGGCTCTGGCGGCGGGAACCATGCGCTACATCCATAACTTCCCGCACATCCTGGCTGGCTTCAAAGGACCCGGCATTGACGTAGTGGCGGAAATACATGACTTCGCGGCGGCGCACAGCCTGGAAATCGAGCATATCGATATCGTTAAGCACATGAACGCGGATCAGGCCACCTGTGGTTATGGCTGCTCAGGCAACCCATATGACGCCTATTGGGAATTCAGTCCGATTGGACACGGCGACATTCACGAATTAGGGCATGGCCTGGAGCGCGGCCGTTTCCGCTTTAACGGCTGGGATGGACATGCAAGCACTAACCCTTACTCCTACTACTCGAAGTCGCATTACTACATTGATACCGGCAAAAATCCGGACTGCCAGTCTTTGCCTTTCGAAAGTATGTTCAATGTGCTGCGCGACTCCGTCAGTGAATCCAACCCACAGGCCTACGTGCAAAGCAAAAAATTAACCGGCTGGTCCAACGGCGCTGGAATCACGGTGCAAATGATGATGACCGCTCAGGGCGAAGGCAAATTGAATGACGGCTGGAATTTGCTGCCCAGACTGCACATTCTCGATCGCAACTTCAATTCGGCGTTAGCCAGCGAGGAAGCCTGGTCAGCGGCGAAAGCTAATCTTGGCTTCTCTCAATACAGTCTGGATGAAGCAAAAAGCATCAACAGCAATGACTGGATGACGGTGGCGGTCTCCTACGCTACAGGCCTGGATTTCCGTGATTACCTGTCCATGTGGGCGTTGCCGTTTAGCGCCAAGGCCTCAGCCCAGGTTGCCTCCTTCAGTCTGCCTGTGGCCCCGCGTAAGTACTATGCGTCTGGCGGCGACAAGTTCTGCTATGGCCTGGATAAACCAAGCATTCTCGTAGACGGCGTGCAAACCTGGCCAAGCCTGTAAAACTTTACTCGTCTTCCTCAGCGAAGATCAGGTAATCAATAAAGCGGCGCTATGCGCCGCTTTTCATTTCAGATGCGCCTACGCAAGTGTCCGATAAAGCACACAACCGTCAGAAAATTTACAAGGTTAAGTTTAAGAAACTGGCTTTTTCTGTCAGGTTACACTGACATGTAAAAGCGCCAACGCTCTCTGCGTGTAACTTTTTAATCCTTTATTTTCAATAATATAAAAAGACTTCGTTAAGTAATTTCATATGTCTGCTTTCCCAGACTCCTCCCTTCGTATGTCAGTAAATTTTACGGATTAGGCAATACGGACTACTTAATGACAGGCTGTCACATTGAAAAATAAGGTTAATTGGGTTTTGGCACAACCAATGCGTGAGAAAGCGGTGATGTACCCAGACCTACTTACCCCAATTAGAAAAAAAGGAGTTGGTTATGACCTCAAGAATAAAGCACGCCCTTACAGCGCTGTCTTTGAGCGTAGCCGCAGTCAGCGCACATGCCGTTACTATCAACGACGGATATAACGGGGCCGGCCTCTCATACAACGCCGACGTTTTTGGCGATCCCAATGTCTACCAAGTCGACCGTATGGAAGTTACCTACGACAGCGACAACCTCTATGTATCCGTATTCACAAACTTTTTCGAAGGCGCGGACTCATACGGGCACAAGTATGGGGATCTCTTTATAAGCGTCGATGGCTGGAGTCCTTTCGGTAACGCAGCAGATCGCTACAAAGACGATGACATCACCAACGGTGAAAAGTGGGAATTCGCTCTGGACACCTCCACTGGCGATCTTTACAGCCTGTCCATGGTTGATTACATGGATCAACTAGTCAGCTCCGGTACCAGCAGCAGCGTTCGAAAAAACCAGGAAGTCGCAGTTAACACCAGCAAAGCCACTTTAGTGGCGGGTGAGACTTCAAGTGCAGATTTAAGCGGCGTCAGCACAACAGTTGGAACCATGGGCGTATTGTCATTCACGTTAACGCTGGCTGACCTCGGCATCACAGACCTGAGTTCTTCCACAGCACTAGGTCTACGTTGGGCCGCCACTTGCGCTAATGATGTTATTGAAGGCGGATTGAGCGTTCCAGAACCAGGCACACTGGCGATGCTGGGATTGGGGCTTGTTAGCTTAAGCCTTTCCCGCCGTAAAAAAGCCTGATTTCTGCAGATTAATACAATAAGTCGATAAGAACAGGGTGACAGGTGTAAGGCGCAGCGGAGAGTGTAGAGTTTTTTTACACTCTTGTTACACCCCTCCCGACTACAACCGAACAGGGACGTTTTACTTACTCCGTGACAAACTCCGACACCAGCGCCAGCGTGTCGTTCTCTCTACCGATGAAAATCGTCGCTTTCCACAGCATACGTCCGGTAATACACACGGGCAGGTATCCCTCCCCTTGAAATGATCCGTCCGCCATCCGCGTTAGTTTGGTCTGATTAAGCCCCATGTACATATCGGCGCCCTCAAAGTCGACTCGGACCCGCTCCGCCTCTATGCCTTGTAATTGAAGGTGAATAGGAAATGCCCGCGCGGGATGAATCGGCTCATCGCCAAATGAAAAGCGCACATTGCCTACATCGACTGGAAGGCTGCACTGACCTTGCTCAGTCGCGCATTCAGTGACTTGTATAAAACGGATATTCTTGAATTGGTCGATATCGAGAGCGCCGGAACTGGGAAGCCATTGCCGCACCAGACCTAACGACGCCAGAAGCAACACCAGGGCGAGCAATGCTGCGCCCCTCACCCAATAACGCTTGAACTGCAACGTCAAAACCTCATTCGCGCTGATGATGGGAAGGATATGGCCGCGCAGTGTGCCTTTCGGATCAGAAATTGTCCAGCGACAATTTGACGCATAACTCCGCGTTAACGCTACATTTTCTCAGTGTGCGCACTGTGTTAGGCTTGGACTCCGATTGAGTCTCCTGATTGATAGCCGCCTGAACCCCGTAACCGCACCTGAAATCTCTCAATGATGATGAAAAAAAGCCTGATCCAAGCCCTTCTCGCCACCACCCTGATGTCCTCGCCAATGCTTGTCTCTGCGCAGAATGAAAGCGCGCAGACGGTTGAAGCCAACAACGCCTGGATTCGTTTTACACCGGGAACCATTCCCATGGCGGGCTATTTCACGCTCAACAATCCATCCGACCAGACGGTCACTATTACCAGCGCGGAGAGCGTGGACTTCGGCCATGTCATGATGCATCAGACAGTGAATGACGACGGTCAGATGAGTATGCAACACATGGGAGAAGGCCTTGCCGTGACGGCAGGAAGCCAAATCTCGTTCGCTCCCGGCGGCATGCATCTGATGTTGATGCAGCGTCAGCGCCCGCTGAATCCCGGCGACCATGTCAACGTCACCCTGAATCTTGCCGATGGCGGCGCGGTTTCCGTGGAATTCGAGGTCAAACCTATTTCCTACGAAGGCCCCTGACACAATCCTGTTCCCCCGCCTTTCGTTCAAGCGTATAGGCGTATCCTTGTCTACACTGGATAGGAATGCGAACAAGGGAGTTGGACATGCAGCGCCTCGCCATATGGGTTTTCGCCCTTGCCCTGCCCGGCTGTGCGGGACAAGGATACTCCAATACACACCGCCCCCATGTGGATATGGCGGTGCATCCCGCCTGGTATGACGGCGAGCGCATTTACTACATCACCACAGACGTCTCTGATCGGGATATGGCGGAGATGATGCAGGCCAATTACGCTCCCCGCTTGAGAGACGCAATTCCAGATTACCCTAAGCCGCCTCAGGTCCGCACCGTACTGGAAAGGGTCTACCGGGTCCGTAATGTCGACCAGCCCAGTATATTTCCCTCCGCGCCAAAGCCCTTAGGCTCGCAAAGCGTCAACATACAATACAGTCCATTGTGGCTGATGTATG
Organism: Hahella sp. KA22; assembly: GCF_004135205.1. Lineage (NCBI taxonomy): Bacteria > Pseudomonadati > Pseudomonadota > Gammaproteobacteria > Oceanospirillales > Hahellaceae > Hahella > Hahella sp. KA22. Next base: position 4,330,760 of record NZ_CP035490.1, read on the forward strand.
AAGTCGTCTGGAAAACGGGCGTCGCTCCTGTAGAGCTTAAATCCGAGGAACAGATTTTCGTGGCGGAGAGTCAGGGAAAGCTGGAGATACATCGCACCGACATTGTGGTGAACTGCCCTGTGGTGCGTTATCAGGGTAAGCGCATTGACCGCTATGAATGGTGATCCGTTTATTCCAGCATGCCCGCCTGCGACTTCAACGCATCCATGTCCAGGATCTGTATTTCACCATAGGACGTGGCGATAAGCCCTTTCTGCTCCAGCTCCTTAAGTATCTGGTTAACCGTTTGTCTGGACACCCCCAGCATCATGCCCAATTGCTCCTGCTGAATGTGTATCACGCGTCGCGCCTGCCCGCTGAAGTCGCCATAACCTTCCGCCATCACCACCAGCCTGCGCGCTAATCGCAGAGGCGCCGGCAGCAGGGTGGCGTCTTCCACCGCGCGAAACGCCAGGCGCAGTTTGAAGCAAAGCAGCACGCCGAAGTCCCGCCAGAAATGCGGCTTCGCCGCCAGCAGAGATTCCAGTCCTTTTTGCGACAAATGCAACAAGGTTGTCGGGGTTTCCGCCAAGGCGCTGTGAGTACGGTCCAGTCTGTCAAACAGGGCGATTTCTCCGAACCAGTTGGGAGGCTCCACAAACGCCAGAATCGCCTCTTTGCCATTTTCATTGACGCCAGTGACTCTTAACGACCCTTTCACCACAGCGTAAATACCGGCGGGCTTGTCGCCGCGTCGAAACAGAAATTCCCCCGATCGAAGCGTCTTAATTTGCGCCAGATTCAGCAGGTCGGTCTTTAAATCTTCTGGAATAGCGCGAAACCAGGCTCCGCGGTTTAGCAGGTCGTAATACTCGTGGGTGGACGGCTTGTCAGGCATGGCGCAGCGCTTATTATTGTGGGGTGATGGCAATGAAATTTTGCGCGATTCAGGCACAGATCTTACAAAACTTCGATATCAATTGCGCGCTTATCGTTGGAAAGTCCGCCGCAAAGGGCCGGTAATCAGGAAAGGAGTGGTAACAAGAGAAAAAGACCGCGCCGCAGGAGGGTCCAGGCGGCGCGGTGTGAAGGCTGGACTTATTCCCCGCCGAACACGGAGGTCCAATAATGCGGATAACTGGCCGAGGACGTGCTCACTTTCTTCGCGCCCATTTCGGTGTACTCCGCTCCCATGATATTGGAGCAATGACCCGGGCTCTTCAGCCACCCAGCCATAACTTGCTGTGTAGACTCATAACCCGCTGCGATGTTCTCGCCTACGCGCCAGGAGTTATAGCCTTCCGCGCGAGTGCGATCGCCAACCTGCGAACCATCAGAACCGGTATGGCTGAAGAAGTTGTTGTTCACCATATCTTCAGTGTGCTTGGTCGCCGCGGCGCCCAGCTTACAGTTCCATACCAGAGGCTCTGCCGCCGGGAAGTAGGCTGAACCACAGTTACGGCCCTCGCTACGCGCTTTATTGTGCGCTTCCAGCAGGGCTTTTTGCGATTCAGTCAACTCGCAATCATCTGGATTAGTAGGGTCTGTGGGATCTGTAGGATCGGTTGGATCTGTAGGGTCGGTTGGATCTGTGGGGTCGGTTGGCTCACCTGGCTCGTTAGGATCATTAGGGTCATTTGGATCTGTCGGAAATCCAGGATCGTCCGGATCGATTGGATCAGTTGGATCAGTTGGATCAGTTGGATCAGTTGGATCAGTTGGATCAGTTGGATCAGTTGGATCGTTGGATCTGTTGGATCTGTCGGATCTGTCGGATCTGTCGGATCTGTCGGATCTGTCGGATCTGTCGGATCAGTTGGATCAGTTGGATCGGTTGGATCGGTTGGATCTGTCGGATCAGTTGGATCAGTTGGATCAGTTGGATCAGTTGGGTCCGTTGGATCTGTCGGATCAGTTGGATCGGTTGGATCTGTCGGATCAGTTGGATCGGTTGGATCGGTTGGATCGGTTGGATCGGTTGGATCTGTCGGATCAGTTGGATCGGTTGGGTCCGTTGGATCTGTCGGATCGGTTGGATCGGTTGGATCGGTTGGATCGGTTGGATCGGTTGGATCAGTTGGATCAGTTGGATCAGTTGGATCAGTTGGATCAGTTGGATCGGTTGGATCGGTTGGATCGGTTGGATCGGTTGGATCGGTTGGATCAGTTGGGTCCGTTGGATCAGTCGAGTCATCATCATAAGAGGCGGTCAACGTCACGCCGCTATAGCGCAAATAGCCGTGCAGCATGATGTGATACACGCCAGGTCTCACCACCAGATCGTCACAGACCTCTTCATTGCCATTTTTGTAGGGACGGCAATCGTATTCGGTCAGGGTTGGATCTTCTTCCGCTCTGACGTACAGGTCAACGTCTCCACGACCGCCTTCGATCTTAACGGAAAGATGCTTGGCGCCTTCAGGCACTTCAATGGTGTAGTACACCTTGCTGTCGGATACGCCGCTCAAATCGTCGATTGGCTTACCGTTGCCCAGCACATTATCGTCGTCGCCATCGCCATCATCGGGGCCGTCTGGATCATCCGGATCGCCGGGATCAGGCGTGTCGCCGCCGACATAGGAGGCTACCCAGTCTTTGAAGCTGGGCGCGGCGGTGTATACGCCGTATTTTCCTGGTCTTGCGCAACCATCGCCCCAGCTTACGATACCCAGCTGACGGAACTCGCCGGCCTGGTTAACAAACAAAGGACCGCCGGAGTCGCCCTGACAGGAGTCTTTCCCACCCTGCTCCAACCCCGCGCACAGGTTATAGTCATAGATAGCGCCGTCGCCGTAGGCCATGCGACACTCATCGAGAGTCACTACCGGCACATCCACTTTCTGCAGGACGTCCGGAGAGCCGCCGCCTTCGCGCAATGCGCCCCAGCCAATCACTGTCACATCACTGCCGGGCATAATGTCATTCGGGTCGCCCAGAGTAATACGGGTGTACTTCTCGTCCACTTTTTCCGACAGCTTCAGCAAAGCGATGTCATTTTCCAGAGTCTGTTCATTAAACTCCGGGTGATTGATCACCTCCACCACTTGGATTTTCTGTGCGTCGCGCATGTCGTTCTGATCGTGAAGACCGATGACGGCTTTGAAGCTTTCAGCGGAAATGCCGGCGGTACAGTGGGCCGCGGTGAGCACATAATAATCATCTATTACCGACGCGCCGCACCACTGGCCGCCGTTGTATTGCAGATACACCATAAAGGGAAATTCGCCCTCGGCGGCGTCTTCACCGCCGACGATCTTGGGCGTCAAATTGCGATATACGCTTAGATCTTCCGGCGCGCTTGGGTTCGCGTAGCTCGCGCCGCTAAAGGTGAGGCCGGCAATCATCCCTGCCAGCAGGTTCTTTTGAAACGGTTTCATAGTTCTATCAGTTCATTGGCGATTGGTGTTAATAACATCAGGCAGCTTCTTCTAGATTATTCAACAACTGCTACCTGCTTGATTCTGAACGCTAATTTCGGGACACAATGACGCTCCCGCAACAGCAAACCAAATCGGCGCCCAGCCTGACCAAGCTAACACGCTCACAAAGAGGCCTACAATTCGGACAGATATGCTAGGAACCAGGGCCTACCCGCGGCGTCTGTGAGAGTATCGGCAAGACTAGAAACGACAGGGGTTTCAGCCAGGGTCGATACAAATGAGACTAGACTCTAATGCATCGAATAAGCGGCGAAATCTGATAAGAAAAAGGGATATGCAACTATGTGATTGTGTCTCGGGTTTTCGGCGATATGTGACTGATGAAAAAGAGAAAATTGCTCGTTACGAACAATTGTTGAGGAAATGTTTGTAAAGACGCCGCCCAGATGGCGGCGTCTGGTACGGAAAGCGGATTATCCCTGTACTGGGTCCAAGCTGTTCAACACGGATTGCGGGGCTTTCCCCATCCGGGAGCGTTGTGGGAACTCGCCCACGGGAATGCGGGCGGCTTCTTGGGTCGTGTCGTAGTCAAACACACCAACCGTGCCCTCCACGCTATTGGAAACGAAGCAGTAGGAACCGTCGGAGCTAGTCGTCGCCCAATATGGAAGATCGTAGCCATCCATAATGCGATCCGTCGCCAGGGTTTCCGTGGAAATGATCGCGACATAGTTATCGATGGTTCCCGCCAGACAGAGTTTCTTACCGTCGCCGGATAGCGCCAGACCATGGTGCGCCGAGTTTTTCGGGAAATCGTCATAATTGGGATAGTTAGCTTTGCCGAATTCGCTGGCGGGCATTTCCACCGTATGAGTAATAGCGCCCTGCTCCAGATCCACTTTCACAAATCCACGCAGATAGGAAAGCTGGGCGTACAGGGTTTTCTCATCCGGCGTAAACACATTGGGACGCACTCCCTGGGGAAACTTGATGGTGCGCAACAACTGCAGGGACTCCGCATCGACAATGCGCAATGAACGCTCCCCTTTCATGAAGTTCAAGGCGTGAGGCAGCAATACGTTGCCGATACTGGTGTTGTAAATGCGCTTGCCGTCTGGGGAGAAATCGTTTTGATGAGGAAAGTCTCCTGTGGCGAATTCGCCTGTGCGTCTGCCGGTGACGGCGTCTATCAGAAAGGCTTTCTTGGATGTGGAATCTGATACAACCAGCGTCCCTCCATCAGGGGAAAGCGCCGCGTGGTCCGCATGAAACCCCGGCGCCGGATGCCGCCACAGCATGCGATGTCCCGGCGCGGTGAGATCGAATGCCGCCACATCGCCCAAGTAGCCGCGGGATACATACAGCACTGTTCCGTCGGGGGACAGGAAGACATCGTCAACATTGCGTTCGCCGCCGTTTTCATTAATAAACGCATCGTACAGCAGCTTCAGAATGCCCATCTCGCTGATGCGTTCCTCTTTATCTTCCGTCACATTCACCGAACCCAGATTGAGAAAGGTGTATGGGTCGATAAAGCTTACCGTCCCGCTTTGCGCATTCCCCACTAATAGCACATCCCGCATTTCCGAAGCGGCCGCTGGCGCCTCCGCCCTCGCTACACCAGAAACGCCCAGCGCCAACGCAATAGCCGTCACGCTTAACGCCAGTTTCTTGAATCGCCTCTTCAGGCCACTGCCACGACTATTCCCCTTGGCGTTTACCGCCCTCACCAGACCCGTTTTATTCTTGCGCATCGTTTCAGCTCCTTGATCTTGCATGCTTTATTAGGTCTTTCCTGGTACGGCTCACCTCTCCAGTAATGATGTAAAAGAGCTCTTTAACAGAAAGCGAAAACCACCGCCGCCCGATATGAACAGGGTTCAAATAAGCTCAACCCGACTAACACTAACTGCACTCAACAAAGTGATACTGTCGCCTTTCCGACTTTTTTTGGCGGAGCGATACAGTTCAGGAGCGATTTGCGCCTGATTTGAGATTGCCCTTCGCCGACTCTGTAGCAGATTACCGTTTGAGAGATCTCTTGTTTGACTATTAACTCTTGTTAATTCATATTATTTCCGGGATTTCAATCAGCAGTGTCATCATGTATGCGAAGGGAAACGCAATGCCAGCACGTCGAAGAATCACTCCACTTCTTGTTTTATCACTCATCCTCGCCAGTAAGTTCGTGACGGTGAGTCTCAGCCATATCCGAATCCGGCAATAATATTGCCAAACATCAAAGCGCACAAAAAAGCAACGTCTACGAAACGATCACCCACATTAGAGTTTTTTTCTAACTAACCAATATCGTTATTCATAGAAAAAGTTGCTTATTTATAGTGTTGCACAGGAGACGAAGATCTAATAAAGCCGTCTTTCCCCTGGAAAATATGTTTGTGAACGGTTCTAAGGAGGCGCCTCAATATAGATTGGACTGAATGGACAAAGGCGTAACGCCGAAACCTTTGATTAACTTTATTCAGCTAATTATTTAACAATATGGAAAATATAAAAATTTTAATAGCCGATGATCATCAAGTATTTCGGCAGGGGCTAATTTCTCTTATTAGCAATAACTCAGACATAGAGATAGCGAATGATTGTGATAACGGCACAGAGGCATTAACTTTTATTGAGAATCTTAAACCAGACATTGCTATTTTAGATGTTTCCATGCCGGGGATGAATGGTCTTGAAGTTATGTCACATGTTTTGGAGGAAGGTCTCAACACCCGAATTATCTTTCTCACTATGCATAAAGAAATTAAGATCATCGACCACGCGATGGCTCAAGGAGCATCAGGCTATTTACTTAAAGACGAAGCGTTTGAGCATCTTTTGAGCGCTATCGAGCTGGTTTCACAAGGCAAAATATATCTTTCTATAGAACTGAATAGCGAATTAGCCACCTACCGGTCAAACAGATCCCATGAAGGTTTAACCGCGAGAGAAGCGGAAATTGTCCACTATATTTCCAATGGGCTTTCCAATAAAGAAATTGCAAAAGAGTTACATATTTCACCAAGAACAGTCGATACGCACAGAACGCGACTCATGAGAAAATTGGGGCTACACCGAGCTACTGATTTAGTGCGGTATGCTATTAAAGAAGGATTAGACATATAGTATCAAAAAGATGCAGCCTGATTCAGGCCGCATCTTTTTTAAGGATTCTATTCGGACTCTGGCTCTAACTCCATACCATTTATACTTCCAAGCCTGGATAGAAAAAAGCAACCCGTGATACTAGCCGCATCGTTTCCAGTATTTTGCATAACACCAGTAAAATTATTTACACCTGTATTTTTAGCTGCATAGACCGTATTGTATGTATTATTACTCTGATACTGAATAATCAGCACATGATCAAGCTTAACTTTCTTCTCCAAATACCTGCCTGATCCACCCCCTGAAGTTGCGAACACGCCTTTACTTTCGGAGGCGTCGCTGGATTCTTCCGTAAACGTTAAAACTGACGCCTTATTAGTGCCATCGCACCCATAATCATAAGTCAAGGTCCATTTTCCAGACATGTCCGCCATCGCGGATGAAGACAAAAAAGTCATAGCAATCATTGCAAATAATTTTTTCATAAGAAACTACTCCTTTAGCAGTTAAAGTGGCGATATAACATTTAATTCACTCCCTTTAAGCTACAAGTGCTTTTTGAATTAAATGGCGCGACTTGAACTTTATCCTGTGAGTCAGACCTTGTATTTCGAGTGAATACTGTATTTAGTGTAAGGAAGATGCTCTAAGTATTAATCAGATAAGTAGCTTCTTCGGAGTAACTATCACTTTATTTGACCGCTTTTAACGGGCCGCTGAGGCAACGAATTGAGCCTGCTTTATAGAAGGCTGACATTTACGACTGGCGGATCACAATAATCGATAAATCATCCGCCAATGCCCCACTTTTATTGCGCGCCAAATCAGCAAACTGCGACGCCGTCGCACCGGCGGAGTTCACTAACTGTTTGATGTGCGACCAAGGGGCGTAATTGAAAAAACCGTCGCTACCGACGACTAATACTCCCTGGAGAATCATCGGACCAAAGCCGATAGGAACCGCTTCGCCGCTCCCTAACAGAGGCTTACGTCTTTGCAGTTGCGTCAATTCATACACAAATTCCGGATGAAACAGCCAACATTGAGAGTCGCCGACACTGGCGCCAATCACTTCGCCATTGGTGACTTTACCAATCGCCGCCGTCGTCTCACCCAAAGGGGACATAGCCGCGATTTCCTGATCCCAACGCCGCAAATAACACTCAAGCTCATCTGGTGAATGCAGGTCTTCTTCAAGCAACTGTGAAAATGCATCGGCCACATAGTCTGAAGCCTCTTTTCCGCCGGCCCCATCAGCGACGCAGAACCAGATGCAACCGTCTTTTTCGTGTACAAAAAGAGCATCCTCACCGTGCGCGGACTGGGCTTCAAGGTAGTGGGAAAAATCGAACGGGGAGAATACATCCATGATGGCGTTATACTCTGGAATGTGGTTGAATTTCATAGATTTTTCATAGTGATAGTATAATCGCCGCCTAACGGACTTTTCTCTTAAAGCTTGGCAATATCGCCAAGGAAGAAGCTCGGCTTAATACTTAGATGGACTAACTTATGAAACTGGATATTCAGGAATACGCCAACAAAAGCGTACTTTGCTGGCTGGCTACATCAAGTCTTGAGGGAGAACCCAATGTCTCGCCGAAAGAGATTTTCCTCGCCCTGAATCCCACAACATTATTAATCGCCAACATCGCCTCTCCCATCAGTGAACGCAATATCCGCGCTAATCCCAGAGTTTGCGTCAGCTATATCGATGTCTTTGAGCAAAGAGGCTGCAAAATAAAAGGCGATGCGCGGGTAATCGAGCCTGCAGCTCCAGAGTGGAATGACTATCTGAACCAACTTAAAACCCTGGCGGGAGAGAGCTTCCCCATTAAAAACATCTTTGAAGTCAGCATCTCCAGATCCGCCAATATTCTCGCCCCAAGCTACCTGCTTTTTCCTGAGGTAAACGTTGAACAGCAGATTGAAAGCGCGAAGAAGGCCTATGGGGTGAAAGTTGAGGCAGATTGACTTGCAACCTTGATATCTGATGAACCTCTCACCTATCCCATCCGCCAGATCACATTTGCCTGCAGCTTTTTGTACCATTCGCCTCTGCAGTAAAGACAAGCGGCTAAAGGAGTTAGACAGAATCAGTTATGGCGATAATACTCGGGATTCATTCAAATGTAGCTTCTGGAGAGTATACCAGCGGTCACGCGTGGATATCTGTAACTGAAGCAGGTATAACCACCCGTTATGGCTTATGGCCTGACGCTCATCCCAAAACAGTGGACAATGGAGTTGGCACTGATATAAGGAAGAATATGGAGCCTCCCACAGGAGTTGCAAATCGCTATTATCAGCTAACACCAGAGCAGACCAATACACTCAGGAACTTACTACTTCAGAATGTAACATGGACCTATACCAACACCTGCGCCTCCTGGGCCAGCGAAGTGGTCTATCAGGCTACAGGAAAAGATGTTGACGCTGACGACTGGGGCGGTTTTGAAACGCCACGAGAGCTGGGAACAAATATCGTCCTTTTAGAGGCCAAAGATCCCACAAGTAAAACCAAGCCCAAAATTCTCAAAAATGCTGGATTAAGTTCATGGTAAGAAAAGCCCTGCTAATACTGTCAGTACTAACAATGATCACAGGATGTAACACTGAAATGAAACCAATAGATAAGCAGAGTTTGGAAGCTAAACTCGAAGATAGCATCAATAATTCAGCGGAGTCCTGGTGGTATGCTGGAACCAAAGATGGCAAGCATGTAATCGCCATAAAGAGGCCCATGTCAGAAGAGCTATTTGCTATAGACTCTCAAAGCCTTGAAATTACAATTCCCGAGTTCGCCTTCACCAGTGACGAAGGCAGTTGGGTGAACATTAAGGCGACAGATTTTAAGTTCTAGGACTGGCCGTTTCAGGCCCAATCACACACAAATTCCCACTCCTTTTCAAATCCTTGGGCGGTCAAATAACCACTGATGATCGTCATCAGCCTTTCCACCCAAAATGGGACGTTAGCATCGTAGAGTTTTCCTACTCTCGCCATCAGCAATGGACTGGTCCAGCATCCACCAGAAGAACTCTGCTGCTCCAGTTGCTTGCTCCGGCGCCACCACCGATGCGGCGCCTTGTGAAAGGCCGACGACAAAGGGGTCGCCGTATCGTTGGGCATAATGCTCCATGACTTTTTGAGCGGGTTCATCCCGACCACTGAAATCTATCATTTCGCACCACTCAAAACCTGCAACGCTTTCGGCGACTCAATGGCGAAACGATCTTTTGCGATAGAGCCTCTGGCGCCACAGTAATAGGTACGGCAGGCGCCGTCGACATCCTCGAACACTAAAGATTCATCTTCCAGATAAATGCGGAAAACACATTGTCCCACATCCAGGTCACGATATTCGTACACGCCGCTTTTCGCCTGCAATGCTTCACCTTCGACGTTACAACTGTGACCATTCGCGTGATTGGACTCGTAGGCGAACTGCAGCACGCCGCCATTATCGCTGTTGACCTCCAGATAGTCGGGAACCTGCGGCGCATCTACCTCGCCCACCAGTTGGCGCTCATATCTAGCGCGGAATAAGCCCTGCGCGCCGCTTAACTTGCCGAGCAGCTCAATGCGTCGCTCATAGGCGTTGCGCAGGCAGTCTACGTCTACACACAGGTTGCGCGTCTCTTTCAACCACAGTGTCTGGCTGAATTTTATCTCTTTACCGAACTGAGACTCTCTGGCCTGCTTGTATGCGGCGGCCAGCTGCTCGTCCAAGTTAGACAGGTTTTCGTCTTCGCATATCAGCGTTTCAACGCTGGACGAAGCTTGAGCGCAATCAAAACTGGCCGCGGCGCATATCGCGCCGTCAAAACACAGGAACGCTGCGCCGACGGATACAAGTCCAGTCCTGCGTAGCTTAGAAATCAATTTCATGTAAGCTGAATTTACCTTTATCCAAATCTTCAAAAAACCGCATCAGTCCATATTTTACGGTATAGAAGCCCACCTCATCCCAAGGCAGATCATCTTTATTAAACAATTGCGTCTCGGAGGTCTCAGGACCATGAGGGCCGGTATCCTTCAACTCCGCCAGATACAGCATATACACCTGATTGGCGTGCGGCAGATTGGCCACCAGAAACAGATCCTGCATCGCCACGATAGCGCCGGATTCCTCCATGGTCTCCCGTTTTGCAGCGTCCCGGGTGCTCTCACCATTCTCCATAAATCCCGCCGGTACAGTCCACATTCCCAACCGCGGCTCAATAGCCCGCTTGCATAACAGTACTTTGTCGCCCTGGTACACCAGACAACCGGTTACAACTTTTGGATTCTGATAATGAATATAACCGCACTGACCGCAGATATGACGGGGATGACTATCGCCGATGGGAGTGGCCAGACTGACGGAGCATCCGCATTGATTGCAGTACTTAATCTCCACTGAACTACACCTCTCATGATGAGTATTAAGTCGCTTGAGACTGACTGGAATTCAACCAAAAATCAATCTCGGCAAGTATTCACACTCTCTCTGCGGCCGGCATTGTAGCGGGTGGCGAACTGGCAAGCCCGTAGTTTAAATATATGGGTTTGGGGGATTTGATTACGTTGTTTGATCTTTCCTGATCTACCTCAGCCATTGCTTTGGTCTCGCTCGAACGTCTTCCCAACTTAGATTACGTCCCTCCCCATACGCAGACGACAAACCCCGTAAACGCCATAGACACATACGACGCCTATCAGAGGCGCAAGAAGTACTTTCGGATTTGAAAAATCAGTTTGGACCCATTTAGTAACGATGGGAATTGCGAGCACGGCAAATACGGAAATGCCTAATATGTGTACAGACACTGGCGTTCGTGAGTTTTTAAAATACTTCATTCTGCGCAGTAAACTACTGGCGCTAATGGCGAACATTCCCCAAAACACAAATATCAGACCTAAATAAGTCGCTTCCCTGGTGCTGTGAAGTCCAAAAACCGCCCCCGCTACTCCCAATACACTTATGACAACAAAAAATACCGCTAAATACATGTGCTACCGACCCACTTTCCCTTATCACTGTCTTCCAATTCAGCCGTAGCGTTTCCAGTTCAATACTTCACCGCGCCAAGCTGCTATGGGGGCGGCATTGTAGCGATTAGCGGCGTCATAGTCCTGCTGTTTATAAGAATTCCTGAGACCTAATTACGGTCGTCGATTTCTCTCCATTGCTGGTAGATATCGTCCGGCCACAGGCTTTGGAAATAGGCGACTAACGCCAGCTTCTGCTCCTTATTGAACTTGTCGCCAAAGGCCGGCATTACACCTCCTACCGGCGCACCGCCATTTTCGATCGTCGCTAACAGGGTTTCCATGGGATGATGCCACGCATGCGCCGTTCCGTTCAGCGGTGGGGGCGGATAATGTCCATTGGCGTCCGGCTTCTTCCAATTCTCCGCCAGCCCTTGGGCGCGACGCCCATGACACATGCCGCAATTCGCTTCAAACAACGTTTTTCCTGCTTCCGCCTGAGCTTTGGTGTACCAACGGCCGGTGTCTGTTTGGGTTTCTGAGCAAGCGATTAGTAACAACAAGGCTAACAGGCTGACGACTTTTATTGCTTTTCTCATACTTTCCCCCATCGCGCCATTGATAGAGCCCCGTGCTCAATTTTTATAAACGGCCAACTCACAACCTCATCTCTTCGCATAAACCTGCAAGGCGGAGATATAAGCCGTCTTGTCGAAGTAGAAAGGGCCGGTTCTTTTCATCCAGTCATTCTGGCTAAAGCCTTGTCCCGGGTCTGACTCCCATCCAATGTCGCTCCATTTTATTTGGTCGCCCAGATCCTTCACCTTTACCGTTACTGCGCCACAGCCCAAGTCCGCACAACAACCGCACAAATAGAGGGGAACGCGTCCTGACGCCAGACATGAAGGCATTCTTAGTAGTAGCTGCTTCGCATAATCAAGGTCAACTTCAATAGCGCTGAAGCCGTCATTTATCCCTAGATGTTTCGCCAATCTGATATTGCCGATCTTGTAGTCAGCAAAGGACCGGGCCTTGTCTCTAGAATTTGGAGCGCTGTATATTTCCAATGTGTGCATGATAGGTTAGACGCATTAGCTTGCTTTAAAAAACGGCTTTCAGCTTATCATCTTTCACTAAGGCAGGCTCATAGCAAACGCGCATCCTTGCGCCATATCGCGAGGGCGGCCCTACTTCACCGTCACATCGCCGTGCATGCCCGCTTCATAGTGGCCCGGTAAGTTGCAGGCCATTTCGAAAGTTCCCGCGCTGGCGAAAGTCCAGACGATTTCGCGGCTTTCGCCGGGCTCCAGGGAGACGGAGGCTCCGTCGTCGTGCTTCATGTCCGGCATGGCGCGCATCATTTCGCCATGGGCGCGATGCTCCTCTTCCGTGCCCAGGGAGAATTCATGGCGCACTTGTCCCATGTTGGTAATCACCAGTTTCACGGTTTCTCCCGCTTTGACTTCAATAGCTCCCGGCTCGAACTTCATGGCGTCGGTGGCTTTTATCTCGATAGTGCGGCTCACCTTGGCGGCGTCGCCAGGAGCGCCGGCTGGAGAACCTTTTGACTCGTGATGGTGGGAGTGGTCATGGCCGCCTGACGCGGCGACCGTCATACTGGCGCCCATCAACAGAGCGCCGAACATCCAGTTTTTTACTGACATCTTTTTCTCTTCTTGCTTCGTTTTACTTAAGGTTTTGTTCAAAGTATTAATCGATCCAGTCGTCCCTGCGGACATGACATCAGGGATGTTAAGACTCATACAGATCTTCCCGTCGGCAGCCCGGTTCGCTTCCATAGAAAATACAACGCCGGTATCACCAACAGCGCGAGCGCCAATGTGCTCAGCATACCGCCGATCATGGGGCCCGCGATGCGCTGCATGACTTCTGAGCCCGTCCCTTCGCCAAGCATGATGGGCACCAGTCCCACCACAATCGCCGCAACGGTCATCATAATCGGCCTGACGCGCATGCCCGCACCCTGCATCACTGCGTTCAGCAGATCCTCGCGATTCAACGCCCGTCCCTCTTCCACCGCCTTCTCCCGCATGGCGGAGAAAGACTGATTCAAATACACCAGCATCAACACGCCAATCTCCACCGCCACGCCAGCCAGGGCGATAAATCCAACACCGACGGCCACGGACAGGTTGTAATTGAGCAGGTACAACAGCCATACGCCGCCTACCAGCGCAAACGGCAGCGTGCCCATAATGATCAATACTTCAATGAAATTGCGGAAGTTCATGTACAGCAACACCACGATGATCATCAACGTCAGCGGAACCACCAGCGTCAGCTTTTCCTTGGCTCGCAGCATATACTCGTACTGGCCCGACCAAGCAATGGAATAACCCGGAGGTACTTCCACCTGCTCCGCCACGACCTTCTGCGCCTCGGCCACGTAGGAACCAAGATCACGACCTTCAATGTCCACCAGGGTCCAGCCGTTAAGGCGGGCGTTCTCACTCTTGATTGCAGGGGGGCCGTCATCGATATAAATATCCGCCACATCCGCGAGAGCGATACGTTGCCCTGACGCAGTGACGACCGGCAGCAGCTTCAACTGCTCAACGGAATCCCGATAGGCCTGCGGATAACGAATATTTACGGGAAAACGCTCCAGCCCTTCCACCGTTTCCGTCACATTCATGCCTCCCACCGCCGCGCTGGTGACATCCTGAATGTCCGCCACCGACAAGCCATAACGCGCAGCGTCGGCGCGACGGATATCCACTTTCACATAGCGGCCGCCCGCCACTCTTTCTGAGTACACGGATGCGGTTCCCGACACCTTTGGCAACACCTGCTCCAGGCGCTTGCCTATCTTCTCTATTTCCTTCAGATCCGGGCCGGAAACTTTCACGCCTACCGGAGTTTTGATGCCCGTAGACAACATATCGATGCGCGTCTTGATCGGCATCACCCAGGCATTGGTAAGGCCGGGCAATTTCACCAGTTTATCCAGTTCTTTACGCAGACTATCCGGCGTCATGCCCGCCCGCCATTCTTCCCGCGGCTTGAGCTGGATAAAGGTCTCGATCATGGTGAGCGGCGCGGGGTCCGTGGCGGTGTCCGCCCGACCGATCTTGCCGAACACGGAAACCACTTCAGGCACAGTGCGAATAAGCTTGTCCGTGCGCTGCAGCACTTCCCTCGCCTCTTCGATGGACACGCCAGCGTAGGTGGTGGGCATGTACATCAGGTCGCCCTCATCCAGCGGCGGCATGAATTCCGCTCCGAGCTTGTTCACCGGCCACAGCCCCACCGCCAGGATGACGACGCTGAACAAAATCACCAGCAACGGATGTTTCAGCACGCCTTTGATCACCGGACGATACATCGCCGTCAGCAGACGATTGAGGGGATTTTTATGCTCAGGCGTCACCTTGCCACGGATAAAATACCCCATCAGCACAGGAACCAGAGTGATCGCCAGTCCGGCCGCCGCCGCCATGGCGTAGGTTTTGGTGAACGCCAGGGGGGCGAACAACTTGCCCTCTTGCGCCTCCAGCGTAAACACCGGCAGGAAGCTCATAGTGATGATCAACAGGGAAAAGAACAGCGGCGGCCCCACTTCCGACGCTGCGTCCGCAATGACTCGCCAGCGGTTTTCAGCGGTCAACGGCGTGCGCTCCATGTGTTTGTGCACGTTCTCCACCATGACAATAGCGCCGTCCACCATAGCGCCAATGGCGATGGCGATACCGCCCAGGGACATAATGTTGGCATTGATGCCCTGGTGCTGCATGACGATAAAGGCCACCAGTATCCCGATAGGCAGACTGACGATGATCACCAGAGACGAGCGCAGGTGGAACAGGAACACCGCACAGATCAGCGTCACCACGATAAACTCTTCCAGCAGTTTCTCGTACAGGTTGTGCACCGCTCTTTCGATCAGGTGGGAGCGATCATAGGTGGGAATGACTTCCACGCCATCAGGCAGGCCTTTCTTGAGTTCTTCCAGTCGCTCTTTGACCCCTTCTATGGTCTTTTGCGCGTTCTCACCGAAACGCATGACGATCACGCCGCCGACCACTTCACCTTCGCCGTCCAGCTCGGCAATTCCTCGACGCATCTGTGGGCCGATAACGATATCCGCCACGCCCTCCAGCAATAGCGGCGTGCCGTTGACATTCAGGCCCAGGGGAATCTTTTTCAGCTCATCGATACCCTGGATATAGCCGGTCACCCGCACCATGTACTCTGCTTCCGCCATCTCAATGACCGAGGCGCCGCTCTCCCGGTTGCCCTTCTGGATGGCGGTCTTGATATGAGCCAGCGGCACGCCGTATGCGCGCAGGCGATTCGGGTCCACTTGCACCTGGTACTGTTTCACCATGCCGCCGACGGTCGCCACTTCCGACACGCCGGGCACTGTTTGCAGCTCGAATTTCAGGAACCAGTCCTGAATCGCGCGTAATTGTCCGATGTCGTGACCGCCGCTCCGATCCGTCAAAGCGTAGGCGTAAACCCAGCCCACCCCGGTGGCGTCCGGCCCCAATTGCGGTTTGGCGGCGGAAGGCAGTTGTCCCGATACCTGACTCAGGTATTCCAGTACCCGCGAGCGCGCCCAGTACAAGTCGGTTC
Organism: Hahella sp. KA22; assembly: GCF_004135205.1. Taxonomy (NCBI): domain Bacteria; kingdom Pseudomonadati; phylum Pseudomonadota; class Gammaproteobacteria; order Oceanospirillales; family Hahellaceae; genus Hahella; species Hahella sp. KA22. Next base: position 4,346,800 of record NZ_CP035490.1, read on the forward strand.
CGTCTTTAAATATCACGTAGACATAGGAGTCCCCGAAGAACGAAAAGCCGCGCACGGTCTGCGCTCCCGGCACTGACAGCATGGCGGTGGTCAGCGGATAGGTCACCTGATCCTGCACCACCTGCGGCGCCTGCCCCGGATAGGAGGTCTTGATGATGACCTGCACGTCGGACAGATCGGGAATAGCGTCGATGGGGGTGTTGCGCAGGGAATGCCAGCCCCAGCCCACCAAAATAAAAGTCGCCAGCAATACGAAGAAACGGTTGACGACCGACCAGCGTATGATGGCGGCGATCATTGCGCGCCCTCCGCCGGCATGGCGCCATCATGATCCATGTCGTGATCCATCTGCATGTCCGCTTCCATTTCCGCTTGCATCTCAGCGTCCTTGGCTGCGTCTTTTGTATTCATAGTCTTAGCGGTGGGAGCGGCGGCGATGATATCCAGCGCCGTCACCTGGAAGTCGGAAGGGCTGCTGCGGGTAATTTCAAAGCGCACGCGTTGACCGGGCGCGACATCATCCAGGGACAAACCGTCGACTGTCGTAAAGTCCATGTCCATGGAGGGCCAGTTCCACGCCTTCACCGGGTCGTGGGAGATATTCAGCATGCCGTGGCCCGCCATCACACTGTTGATGGTACCCGTCGCCCACACCGTACTTGGCGCTGCATTTTGTTGCGCGCTTTTCTTAGAGGATTCCAACGCCGCCAGCGCCACATCGACTTTGGACTCCGAATCGATCAGGAACTGTCCCGAGATCACCACTTGATCTCCCGCCTTGAGTCCTTCCAGCACTTGCACGCGATCATCCGCCTCCACGCCCAGTTTCACGAACGCGGGACGATAGCGGCCGTCGCCTTCAGCCAATACCACGCGATCATGGCTGCCGGTGCGGATCACCGCTTCTCGGGGCAAAGACAATGCCTGCTCATCAATCTTAGCGCGCAGAGTGAGATTGGCGAACATATTCGGTTTCAATGTCAGGTCCGGGTTAGGAAACCGCACGCGCACCCGTAGAGTACGGGTTTTGGCGTCCAGCACCGGATACAGATAATCCACTTTGCCTTCCCATGCGCGCCCCGGCGCCGCCGCAACCTGCATAGTCACCGGCTGCCCGGCTTTCACCCAGCCCGCCTGACGCTCAAATACCTCTGCGATCACCCACACCTGCTCCAAACCGCCGATAGACATCACCTCCGTGGCGGGTTTGATAAACATGCCTTCCCGCACCATCAGGCTGTCCACCACCCCGCTCTGGTCCGCATAGACGCTGATGCGCTGATCCACGCTACGGCGTTTCTCCAGCCGGTTAACCTGAGAAGCGTTGAGGCCGAGCGCCAACAAGCGCTCGCTGGAAGCTTTGAGTAAAAGGCGATTATTGCTGCGAAGCGCCGCCAGATATTCCTCCTGCGCATTCACCAGCGCGGGAGAATAAATTTCATAGAGCTTTTGTCCCTTGCTGACCGGGTCGCCGCTGGACTTCACATTCAGCGCTTCAATCCAGCCCTCCACGCGACTGTGCACATGGGTCAGACGATCTTCATCAAACGCTACATAACCTACCGTATGAATGGGCAACAGCAGTTCGCCCTTCTCGACTGGGGCGACGCGCACGCCCAGATTGTGCTCCACATTTGGACTGATGGTGACGCCGCCATCATCGTTCTGGCCCTGAGCGTCTTCTTCATAGACCGGCACAAGATCCATGCCCATGGGAGACTTGCCGGGTTTGTCACGACGGTAGTTAGGGTCCATGGGCGCCACCCAGTACAATGGCTTCTTCTCGCCACCCGCCTCCGCAGAGGCCATGTCCATCTCACCCATCTCACCCATCTCACCCAATAGCCCAGTCATCGCGGGATGCCGACTGGCGAACCATCCGGCGACAAAGGCAACGATAATAAAAACTAAACTGATCACTAAACGCATGGGTCACTCCTTGAAGGACAGGCTATCGATGGGGGATTCCGCGGCGAAGAAGTAATCGAGTCTGGCCAGCGCCGCGCGGCCGTCGATATCAATGCGTAGCTGTTCCAGCCTGAGCTTCTGTACGGTCAGGTAGGCGCGCATCACTTCTGCGAAGTCCGCCGTATCCGACTGATAGGAAGATAACGCCGATTCAGCCTGGCTTAGCGCCTGGGGCGTGATCTGCTCCACGTACAGACGACCGCGCTCCTGCGCCTGCCGCCAGTGGCTGAACGCCACTTGCGCCTCCGCATCCATCATGCGCAACATCTCCAGCCGTCGGCTGCGGCTCGCTTCCTGATTGCGCACGGCGGCTGAGACGCGGCGATCCTGTCGCTGTCCAGTGAATAAGGGAAGTTGCACGCTTACCGCAGCGGAGAAAAAGTCTGCGCGCGCGGAGCCGTCCATGTTTTCGCCGTCGCGCCAGGCGTAGCCGACGTCCACGCCCCAGGATGGCTTATAAGACTGCTGCGCCAGCGCCGCATTGGTGGCGGACATATCCACTTCCGCATCCAGGGCTTTCACCGCCGGATGCGCCAGCAACGCGCTTTCCAACGCGCCGACATGGGGCGCATTCAATTCCGGCAGCGCCGCGTCCAGCTCTCTGCTCATCGCCTCGGGACCGACCCAGCGAGCCAGGCGCGCGCGGGCTTCATCCTCTTTCTGGCGAACGTTGATCAAGCGATCATTAAGCTGGCTCAACTCCAGATCCGCACGCAATACGTCCTGCTGTTTACTGCGTCCGACGCTATACAGGGACTGTGTGACTTCCTGCAGTTGCTGGAACAGCCCTTCATCCTGTTGATAGACATCCTGCGCCTGCTTCCAGTACAACGATTCCAGCCAGGCCAGACGCACTTCGCGGCGCACCTGATGAGCGCGATCCTGGGCCATCCAGCGTTGTGCGACGGCATTTTGCTCGCCGCGACGGCGGGATAACGCCAACGTGTCTCCCGCCGGAAATTTTTGTCCCAGCCCGACGCGAAATTGCGTCATGGGTTCCTGGTCGGTGGCGAAGGTGTCTGTAGGCAGGTTCAAGGCGCCCAGAGACAGGCTTGGGTCCGGCAATTGTCCGTCCGCCACCGCCATGTCTTCACTGGCCAGGGATAACTGTTGCAGACGCGCGATATCCGCGTCTCTTTGCACCGCCAGGGTTTCCGCCTGCGACAGAGTCAGGCTCTGCGCAGACGCGGCGACGCTCCAACCCAACAGCAGGCCGGATAGAAACAGGTTTTGCAACGGCTTCATGGGAAGCTCCAATCTCGATGATCATGTCGTGCGACGCAGCGACAGCCGGCCGCAGTTCCAAAGCCGGGGCGCGGAAAATCCCGCCGTCACGCCAGCTATGCGAGCAATTGAGAAAAGGCGCTATTTAAGATAGGTACAGTGGATGTCTTGCAGGGAGGGAGGTTTGGTGTCGAGCTTGTGTTCACGGTAGCGGGCGCGACACACTCGCACCACGCGCGCGATCAACACCAGCCAGAAAATGAAAATGGCCGCCGCCAGAATCAGCTTCAATATCTGCGAAGGCTGCGCACCCGTGGTGGAATCATGCTCATCGCAGCAGTCCATAGAGAACGCGCCGTCCGATGTCTGAGCAACCTGCTTGCCAGCGATGTCTTTTCCAGACAACGACACAGCGCCGCCGTGATGCTGATGTTCATGCCCGCTTTGCAGCTGCGGCGCCCCCTGAGACGCTCCGGCAATCGCCGTCGACGCGCCAGCGCAGGCGACAAAGCTGGCGCAAAGCAGCCACAGGGCCAGCAATGGCTTTATCAACCAGCGATATCGTTGCGGGAAACGGCTAAGCATGGGGTAAGAATGGATCTCTTTCTAACTTCTACTGATTAGTAACTATCACTAACTAAACTAATAGTTTCGTTCTGAGAGTCACATGGGCAAACTGGGGCCAATGGTACCCTTTATGTGCGCACATATGTCAACTTAAAAACTTGATTTATGGAGCAAAGTTAATGGGAAAGTCATCAATCTGAATGCAGTTCTCAATTTTCCGTGCAGGTGGCGGGCGGGCGCAATTGGCGCGTGACGAATCCGACAGAAAAAGTGACCGCGGAGAAGTAGCCTCCGCGGTCAGACGGCATTAAGCCGTCGCTGGGGTCTGGTTACTTCAAAGGAGTATAGGTCACTTTCAGGTTATAGTTGGAGGTTGCGCTGCTGTAACCGCGCACCATCACATAGGCTTCCTCCTTCCCTGCCGGAACCTTGAGATCACAGGTTTCGTCAGAGCCGCCTTTGTAGGGGCGACAGTCGTAGTTGCGGGTGGTCGGCGCTGCGCCGAAACGCACATACAGGTCAGCGTCGTTCGTACCGCTCATCACTGCGCTGAAGTCCGTGCCCGGCTCTACTTTGAACGGCCCATGATTATCCGCCTGGCTACGACCAACGCTGCCGCTGAACTCTTCGGTCACGGGATCTTCAGGATCTGGATCAGGGTCAGGTCCGGGATCGTCGCTGAAGTTCCCCTTGGCCAGTTCCGCCACATACGCCGCCGCCAGTTTGCCGAAGCCCACGGCGTGATTAGCATTGCCGCCGCTCTTGTCCAGCGTGTCCTGAGCGGAGTGAATGTGAGGGTTGGAGCCGTTAAAGGTTGACTCAAACGGGAACGACGCCGCGTAGCCCTGGTTGGTCCAGGAGGCGTGGTCGGAACAGCCATAGCCGCACTCACTGTATCCCACGGTGATTGTCGGCTGATAGGTGGTGACCAGGTCCGCCAGGAAGTCGTTCTGACCAGAGTTGGTGTAGTCCTGCATGATATAAATATCGCCGCTGGAGCCTTTGTAGTTGGTCATGTCCAACTGCAACACGCCCACCACGTTCTTGCCTTGGCTGCTGTAGGACTGAGCGATCGCCTGTGAGCCGCGCAGACCTACTTCCTCCGCCGCATAGGCCATGAACGACACAGTGCGATCCGGCTTATAACCAGCTTCCATCGCCGCCTTGATGACGGACGTCAGCGTCGCGATGCCGGAGGCGTCGTCGTCCGCACCGGGAGCGCGGGTGCCCTCGCCAGTGCCGAAGCCTGCGGTAGAGTCCTGATGTCCGCCGAGCACCACGATTTCATTGGGTTTGGTTTTACCCTGAATGGTCAGGATGACGGACGGCTGACGCCAGCTGTGAGTGAAAAACTCCACCGTCACATCGCTGCGCGAGCCCGCCAGGGCCTGCCACTTATCCTTGATCCACTGGGCGCCCTGCAGACCGGTCTGGGTGGTGTAATAACGGTTGGTGAAGTTGGCCAGGCTCTCGATGGTGGCGCGGATATCCGACTCTTTCACCTTGCCCTGCATGGCCGCCACCACCTCCGCGTTATCAATGCTGTAATCCACTATCCGCGGCGCGATGGCGGGCGCCATTAACGAATCATACAACGCCGCGCTTTGCGCGGATTCCTGAGAGGCATGCGCGATGAAACCGCCACACCGATTCAACTCGTGGTGCATCATCTGTGAAATTTCGGGAATCCGATCTTCGCTCACTAGAAACGCGGACACGCCATTAGCGGTAAAAGTTCTCGCCCGATTCGCTTCGATCACCTCCGGAAAATGCCGCTTAATGGCCGCAAAGCCATCGGCGTCCGTAGTGATCCATACATCATCTGCAAGAGCGAGTTGCGACGCCGCCAGCAGTGCCGGTACGGTCAGTCGTAGGTACTTGTTCATTAAGTATCTCCATTACTTAGAAGCCATTCCTACCACTACAGCCGGTCAACCACGGTCAGTGGGCCGCCGCAAGGAAAAGCAAACGTTTTATTAGGCCTATTTAGTAGTTATAGAGCCCGGGTTTTGCCCGGTCGCTCACGCCAGTGACCTGCCGGCCGGTAAGCCTGCGACCACTGATCAAAAAACACTCTAGTAACGGATCGTCAGTTTCTCAATAGTCCCTACAACCTAAATTCAAAATTTGAGGTAAGAAACATGGATTAAGCTGATAACTATGGGCTTGCAAGGGTGTGACAAAATGTCGCATATTGCTTTTTTAAAGTGTTTTTATATCAGTAAGTTGAGAGCCATTAAAAACATATGACGCACATTTGACGCCCAGAAAGCTAACGACAGGAGCAAGTGAAATGTACTGGCTGTGGATTATTTTGAGCGTTCTTTTATGCAGTGCGATAGTGTTCTCGGCTGTTTTTTACTTCAAATTCTTGCGAGTGCCGAAAAACTGTGAGAATTGCGGAGGCAGGCCGGTAGAAACAATGGAAGATGGGATATGGATTTGTGGGCATTGCCTGAAGTACTGGGAAGACATGAAAAATCCCTAACTCCTACAACGAGCAAGCGCCAATGCTCACATGGCGCTTGCTCATATGATGGCACTCACCCCAAAGCGAGCCCGTCACTAATGACAGTATAGTCATCCCCTATATTGATCAAGCTACGCAGAATTTTAGTGAAGGTTTCCTGAACCAAGTTCCCGTCTTGGTCATAATTCACAACACGTCGCCACATATGCAGATAAGCAACCCCATCCCATGCCGATGCGTTTCCTTCTATGTAACCGATAAAGTCATCCGTGGCTGCAAATGACAGGCAGCGCTCAAATTGAGTAGGAGTTAAATCAGGATCAGACAGCAGCTTAATCAGTGCTCCAGTGGTAGAATTATAAACAGCAATTTGCGCGCTGGTCGTGTCCGGCACGTACAGCCTATCCTCAGTCACGGCATAGACCCCTAAACCAGGCACGTTTGCCGTAACACTAAAACCAATCCCTCCAGCCATCGTTATTTGGGTAATCTTAGGTGCCGATGAGCTATCAACAAATGTGCTGAACACATATAAATAACTGTTGTTAGCCCTGAGATCTGTAGCCTGCTCAGGAGATGAGTAGAAAAGAGGGATTGTCCCAGCTGATGATCCAGTATGATTGTAGGACTCTATATCTCCGTCATAAATTAGGAAGAAATTACTTTCATTTACCGCATAGCGATTGAGATAAAGAGGATCGGAAGAAATAAAGGCAGACGATGTTCCGTTTTTTATATACATGGTATCGCCATAAAGCAACCACCACAGATCGTTGTTGACACGGCGCAGGCCAACCGCAGTACCCAACTGATCAGCTAAATCAACTGGCGTTTCTACAACCTCCTCTTTGCTGTTATAGGTATTCACATATACATCAAGCTCAAAGGAGGTACTGCCGGCGCCATTTAAGATATAGGCTAAGTATGCGGTTTCCTCCGCAGTCGACGGCGCAGTGTTTGGCGCGCCCCTTCCAACTCCACGACCAGGCCCAATAGGAGTGGAAACAAGGTTACCTAACCCCGACGCCTTATTGCGCGGGTGCCTAATAAGCCTATTCAAGTCACGTTGAAGACGGTTAGACATTAAAGGGCGGTTTCCTGAAGTTCATTGGTTTGCAAACTAAGCTCTGTTGAAAGGCCAACTGTTCCAGTAGTGTCTTCAATCCTGCAGTGAACAGGGATTGCATTCGGCACTCCGCTACTGACGCTTGAACCGATCGACAACGGAGCGCCAGCAACCGCTGTATCCAACCCTGCGGATGATAAAGCCAGTTTAACTTCCGAGGCCTCATGTCCCAAACCAGGGTTGGCGTCAGCAATGCTGAGAACTATATCATCAACTCCCGGATCGCTCGTGGCTTCAAATATGCTATTTGACGCAACACTTCCTAAGTAAAAAACCACGTCCACTGGCCCCGTTGAACCATCAGCTTTCTGGTTAACTGATAGCTGAGACAGCTCAGTTGTCAGAGCAGCGTCCGCATACGCCTTTAATGTAACGCTCATTGGTCACCTATAATGCTGTAATGTTGAGCAAATCGTTTGGAATTGATATTTCGTAGGTGATACTGACATTGGTATCTACCGGATCAGTGGCGGCCGCCTCAATCTCAGGAGTATCCAACACGAACCGCTCTGAGTAGATAGGCTGGCTGGTATCTGGTGGTTGATAGTTACCAACATAGCCAGACCATGCTTCATTATCTTCTGTTGAATATGCTCCGCCGCCTAAGTGGGTAGGCAGAATTGTTGATAAGTTAGGAGACGAATCAGGCTCGTTATAATAGTTAATTGGCTCCATGCTCCAAACCGAATCTGACATCAAGCTGGATTTACGCCGATAGCAGGATATCTCAATCTCTGACAACGCACTGCCTTTATCCAAGCTCAATACATGGCGAACTTTAGACACCTTGCCTCGCGCATTTACAGTCAACGAATTTAGCTCTACATAATGCACCCGATCCAACCAAGGCTTGATGATACATTCAAAAGACACTGTATTAAGTCGGTGGCTCGCCAGTATTTCTGCTCTTGCCAAAGCTGACGCACATTCCAAGGCATCACTAAGATCAGAAAACGTTGAAAGCGGCCACACCTTATCCTTACCTATGTTGGCGGCAGGCTCAGTTGGTGTTTGGGAAAAGTCTGTAAAGCCTGTGTATTCAGACTCAACGTCAATAACATAGGCTCGCGCTTCACTACGCTCCCCGATCAGATTAATTTCAGGAGTGCATTGGACTGTCAGGCTGTAATTTTCCGTATAGGACTGCTCCCAACGCTTAGCAAGAGTCATGTTCAGCCCCCACACAAGATAGGCACGCAATTGTTCATCAATTAGCCAGCTTGTACCTTTCCCACTCCCGGTATTGACATAACCTGATGGCTGAAGCCGATCGTAGCTGATTGAGCTGACTACCCTCCACCCTGACGAGTCAACCGCTGATTGCACCATGTCGTTGTTGGGCAGTGTGTGGTTTTTTGTCGTTAAGAATTGAGAAAACGAATGAGGAGCAGTCCAAGTGAATCCGGTGCGCCTCTCCCTTAAAACCGGAAACCTATTACTAAGGCTGATGTCTACTCTGTTGATGAGTTCGCGTCTCGATGCCAACTCAACCTGAACTGAGTCGACAACATAATCATCAATCACTGAATACGCACCACCAACCTCCCACGGCGTCACCTTGGGTATACCTAACAAATCCAGATCCAAGCTTGCAGGCACAGTGGACATAACATCATCAATGTACTGGGCATTACTATCAGGCTCACCAAAAACGGACTTATGCCATTTACCGCCCGTCAGCGCTAGCGCTTGATCCAAAGTCGTGCGATCGATAAAGCTTTGAAAAGCATCTGTACAAACCAAAGACAAAAGCCCCGTCCCAATATCATATGTAGGTAATTCCACCTCACCGTGAAACAGTAAAAACTCTGAACCTGCGGACAAATAATAAATATCCACTGAATTAGCAATATACTGATCAGGATCAACAGGCCCCGAAACAGGAAGTATATTTAACTCTGCTACTCTGGCCGCTCCCTCTTCCCCGTCAACAATAATGTCACCCACTAAACGATCGCTAATGTCGGCACCGTCCATCACAACTCGAACAGCCCACTGAACACCACCTGAACCGTAAACATTGATTGCAATGGGAATCGAAACCGAGCCCGCACCATCTACCCCAATAGATACAGGAAGAGAAAATACACCAACCTCATTAAACACATTAATTGAGACAGGCAGGGAAAGCGCCCCAATATCAGGGGTCACATCAATTTCTAAAGGAAGGGAAAAATCACCAATTGTGATAACTGGCGGGGCTCCTACCAGTTGTTGAAATATACCTCCGTTATATAATGACTCGACTTCTACCTGAGATAATCCACGATCCCAAACCCCCAAATCGTCGATAACTCCATTAAATACTTGAGAGCCACCGTGACTATAGTTACCCACGCAAATGTAACCGAGGTAAGGTATGACTGAATCCGTGGTTACTCCTGATAGCAAATTAACGCCGTCGACATAAAGCGTCATGATGTTGCTACTTTTGGTAAGAACAATCTCAGACCACGTGTTTATTGGCATTGTTAACGATGATTCTAGATAATCTCCGTTTGTCGTCTGCGCAAAAAACTTATTCGTATCGGTCAATCCGATTCTAATCTGATTTGACAACAAGGTCACAATAAACGAGTAGTGACTCCCGTAACCATCGCCACGCCTTTTTGCCAGAACCCGGACAGTCCAATCTGAGTAAACAACTCCCGCATCAACCGTCACAGGACTAATTTCAGCCGGTGCCGAATCGTGTTCTGTCGCTCCATACCGACTGGGCTCAAAGCCCTTATACAGCGCCCCAGGCACAAACAAGGCTGCCAATTCGGCAGCACTGTATTGTCCCAAATAGTTCCAATACTCTACTTCCCATGGTCCGCCAATCTCATCGGTTACTGAGTCATCATCCAGCTTAAAATGATGCCGCAGACCGTCAGCCACAGCAGTTGTATAATCCGCGTAATACCCCATGTCAAACCTGCTCCCCTACCATCTCCCATGACGTTGTAATGCCCGACATGTCGGTGTTTTCTGCCGGCGGATCGGAGAAAATTAAACTCATAACCGGGAACCAAAAAACCTGATAGCGAACAGCACCGGCAACTGGTGTGATTGTGCAGTCGCCATTTACCGCGACCGAAAGCTCCGCATCCTGCCGGCTCCCGTCGATCATGATCGCATGTGCATAGGGCGCATAATTCGCCTCCGCCCTGCGATCGGTATCAGCTCCAATAACGATATCGCCGACCCCGCCAACTATCGACAACGGCGCGATGCTTGCCAGCAATACGGCGCCTGAAAAGTCCACAGATTGAAGGCCGGGGGGATACCATCCCGACCCGCTGACAGTTACGCGGTATTTGCCCGACCAGAGCGTCTGCTTGATCGCTGTTGCGGCAGGCCCGACCCGATGAGTCGCAGAACGCTCAAGGCGCTGATAGCTGACGCTCAGGTCTAGCCGTGCATCAACCGGGATTTCAACTCCGTCGATAATCAAACTCATGTCTGCTTTCGCCCTGTTTTAAGCGCCTGAATTTGCACTGCGCGGCGCAAATCTTTGGTAGTGTTTGAGTCAGCTGTCATGGAGTAGCTGCGACCATCCAGGTTAAGCGTTACCGGATTACCTGACGGCGCCGGCGCTTTTGTCTGCACCAGTCCACCAGTCGCAAAAGCCGGCAATCTCCGCCGGCGTAACTCATCAAAGAAGTCGCGCCCAAAGTACCGGACCACACTCGCAGGCATGACATACTCACCATTAGACAGGCGCGCCAATATGCTGTCGCTCGTGGCTGTACCCGGCCCTCTGATAAAGCCGCCTTGTGCAAAGCCAGGCGCGTTAACGTCGCCACCATCGAGATCAATCCCGCCAGGCTGCTGGAGCACCACGGGCACGACAATCGGGTTTTCGCGGACAATCCGCTTTATGTCTTCGATCAACGCGCGGGCGCCTTCCAGGCTGCCGACCTCATCGAAGTCGAAGGTAATAGAGCTGATGAGGTTGATCTGCGACTGGATTTGCTGAACGGCCTTTTTAGCTTGGTCAATAGCTTTGGCATTGGAAGTTAATAAGCTGTTGGCGGCGCTGGTTTGCACTTCCTGCGCCTTTTTGAGCGCCCCTTCTAAGGCGATCCCGCTGGTTTCTCCCGCTTCAGCGATCTGCTCGACGATGTCTTTCGCCTTAAGAGACTCCTCGATCGCTTTTTCAAAGTTGCCCTTATCGAGTTCCTTCTGCGCCTTGCGGATCTGGTTAAACAAGTCGATGAAATTCAGGTCGCCGCTATCTTTTCCAGCGTTGCGGATCTTGTCGAAGGCCGCCCTAAACTCATCGCCGGCTTTCTGAACCTTGCTTGCTGACCGATCAAGCGACTTTTCGGACTCGGCAAGAATCTTCTTTTGCTGGACCAGGTAGCTATTTAAAGCCGCCAGCTCATTTTTCAGCAGACGGTCTATCTGCTGGTTGTAGTAGGCCCTGGCACGAACTGCCGCTGACAGCCCTTTCGTCTGACTGTCCGCCGCGTCCTCAGTGGCCTCAGCAATGTCCTTAGATGCCTGCTCTATCTTCTTGTTGATCTCATCCATGCTGGTATCAACTGAGTCGATAAAGTTGGAGATGATGACCTCTAATGCCACCAGCAGAGCTCCGACAATAGTGGCTATTTTCAGCCCACGTAACGCCAAGGTTAGGGCGCCTACACCCCGCGCAGCGACCAGCGACGCAGCGCCAACCGTATACAGGGTATTCGCAAACGTGGCCAGCTTGATCGCGACAAGAACTTTGGCCATGGTCACCGCCGCCTCGACGATCGTGTCGAAGTTTTCGGCCAAGAACAAAGCGCCATCAGCTAGCTTATCAAGCTGCGGCGCCAAGCGTATGACCGCCGCCGTAAGCTTGAGCTGGAGAGTTTTGCTGACGATCGTCAGTTGATCGTTCAGGTTTTCCGCGTTATGTAGGATCTCTTCCGGGATGATAATGCCAAGGTCATCCGCCTGCCTTTTCAAGTCCTGAAGCTTGTCACCGATTTGGACCAGCGCAACACCCTCAGAGTCAAACAACTTCATGGCCAAAGCGTTGCGGATAGTGACGTCTTCGACCTTGGCCAACTTGTCGATCGCCTCGTCAAAGACTTCGTTCACCGGGCGTAGACTACCATCGAGGTTGGCCACATTGATCTGTAAGGCCTTGATCGCGTCCTTAGCCTCTCCTGTGCCCTGCGCGGCCTCTCCAATCCGGCGTCCGAAGCGTTGAAACGCCTGGTCAAATGTTGTCGTGGCCACACCAGACAGCTCAGCCGCAAACCGGTATCGCTGCAATTCATCCGTCGCGAGACCAAGCCGGAGAGACGTTTTTGCAATGTTATCAGCAGCAGATACAGCGCTTTTCGCCAAAGCCGTCAGGCCTCCACCACCTAAAGCGATCCCGCCCAAAGTGGTGACAAGGCCGGCCGTTTTGTTGGCTGCAATCTGTGACGACAGAGCCACGCCTTCCATGTCGCGGCGGATAGCAGTGAGGCCTTTTGCACTTACATTTCGCACGGATGTCGACAGCCTGTCAGCGCTGCCGCTCGCAAGCTTTGCCGCGGCGTTAATTGCAACGATGTCGCTTCGCACCCGCGCCAGATTGTCTGCAGAGTCGCTAACGCCACGCAGCGCCACCACCAGGCTTTTCGTTCCGCCGGCAGCTCGCTTGGCGGCCCCAGGAATTGAGTCAAACTCACCAGTTATCCGGACAAACCCCTTGCCGGCGGCATCAGCCATCTGGTTGACAGATTTCTTAAGGGCCTTGGTGGCGGCGTCTAGTTCGCTCTTAAAATCAGCGTTATCGCCAACGAGCCGGAGCTTGACGTCACTCATTCTTCGAATGCTCCTTTACAGCGGCCACATAGATCGACCATGGATAAGAAAGAACATTTGCATGTCCTAACGCCACCAAACGAACAATATTGGTTTCTAGATCCCGTATTATTCGCTGGGGAGTTGAATGCGGACGTCCGCGCCGATCACGGCCGCCCGGAACTGAAAAAAAAGCGGGTTAGCCTCTTTGCACTTATCGATAACCTTAACCAATTCGCGCGGGGTGAACTGGTTAAGCTCGCTGACGTCCAAAGTGGTCATGAACGCAATCTCGGACGTGATCATCTGTTGCTCTTGAAACAGAAGGCCGTCGACGAGATTCGTTTGATTAGAGCTTGCCATCATGGTCAGCCACTCCCGGATATCACCGACAGTCAACTCCCTGACTGCTATCTCCCTTTCACGCACTGTCACTGAGTAGGTCATAAGCCCTCGATGGTGTTACGCCGCTACTTTCTGCGTCCGGCGGAAGTATTGGGATTTGGTGGTTTTGCTGGAGTCGATCAACACCGAGCCGGAGATATCAAACGACGCGAAGTCGTCAGAGATTACGCCAACCTCTTGGGCCGGAGACGGCTTGAATTTCCAGATATCGATGATAAACGGGAGACCACTTTGCGCATCGTTCACGCCATCAATGATCATTTCGAAGGTTTTGCCGGAGTTTTTCAGCGAGTCTACATAGGTAGCGGCAGCTTTGGTGTAATCAACCTCCAACGCCATCGCATCAGCAATGCCCCCACCTTCTACAATCTCGATACCGGCTGCAGTGATTGTGTAGTCAGTGCCTTCCGCCAAAACCGTAGGACCTGCAGTATCAGTAACCGTCACGGTTTGAGTCGTGTCGATCATAAACGCGGTTCGCAGCAATCCTGAGTCTTTTCCGGTCACTGCCTCGGCTGCAACAGCGGCGCTTGCCTCTGTAGAGGTATCCCCGTAGAGCACCATCGCCAGGTTGGCGCTGTTAAAGTCGTGCAACGTCAGCGCAAGGCTTACCGCTGTAATTCGTTCCAGTTTGTTCGCCTCGCCACCGCCACCACGATAGTTACGAAGCGACTGCGACTCAGAATCTATACCAAAGTTAGCCGCCGAAATATTGCCAAGCTCGTAAAACGGTCCTGTCGTGCCCGCTTCACGCACCCAAAACTTGCCAGATCCAATATAGGACTCGTCTCTGTAACCCATTATTTACACTCCGCTTATAGACTACTGTGCCGCTGCACATGAGGAATTCTGATTGTCACCATGGCAATTACCACGGCGCCGCTGTCTGATGATTCAATGCCGGACGACTCCGCGAAAACTCGGTCTATCCTGGCAAGTCCTGTTAAGTAAGTTTTGTCTTTGAGTACTGCGCGGCGAATATCCTGTTCTAACTTCATGGCTTCGCGTTGCGCGTTCTGGCTGGTCAGGCGTTTATGAGCCTCGACCAAGACAGAAAGCTCGTCGAGCTGCGCGTGTGGCGATTGATCCGCGATAGTCTGCCCAGCATAGGCAACCACCGCCGTCACGCCCTCATCAAGGTCATCATTACTGACGTTGTAAGGCGCTTCTTCGACGTGAGAGATAGTGTTTTCATACTCTCCGCCGGCGACAACAGCGCCAAGCTTAGTCACGATCGCTTCTATGATTGCCTCTGCCGTCATCGCCTGCCCCTGCTTTGCCTCAAATACCGGTTGATCTCTTTTTGCATCTGATCACTGATATATGGATCGACCTGCTCGCCGACATTGCCTTTCACGTTTTGGTATACCTGGGAAATTGACGGCGCATAGCGGACATTAATTTTCCGGTTACCCGTCTTATAGCGCGGCCAGCGCCCGCCCTGTTTTGGCTGCGCTACTGCGATCGCCTCCACCCGGCGATTACCGGCTTTAAGCGTTGTAACAAAGCCACCGCGAATAAGCTTCGCCGCGCCCTTCTTCACGCGCACTTTCACGCCGCGTTTTAAAACCCGATGCGGGTAACGCGTCATAAGTGTTCCCCTACGTGGGGTCTTGATTTCCGCCGCCAGGCGATCCGGGTTTGCCTTAATCAGCGTCATACGCTCTTTGACGTAGTTAAGCTTCAGGTTAACTTGGCCCCGGATCTCTCGATTAGACAACGTTGCGGCTTTTGACAGTCCCTTGTTCAGAGCCCGCACAGTCATCAGGTCGGCTTCTTTCTTGAGCCCTTCTAACTGCCTGATGGCCGTATCTGCGCCCTTAATATCGAGCTTAAACTTCATTGATCTTTAAGCCTGTATGCCGCCACAAATCGGTTTTTCCGCACTTCATCACCCAAAACATAGCTACCGCCAGACTCCATCACTAACGCCTGACCTTTGCGGGGCGTAATTTCGGAAAGAAGGAACTCAGCAACCTGTTCCCGGACGTGTGAGATAGACTCATAGCCGACCAACTGGACGACTTCCTCTTTCACGATGGCGTTACAGTCAACGCCGGCCAGAGCGCCAGGCTCCGCGCGATGCGCAAAGACATCAGCAATCATTTGGCCGGCGTCGCCTGGAAAGCCCATCAGTCGTCGTCGCCGACGTTGACCTCTGGCGCCGCCGGCTTAGGAACAACCTCCTCCAAAGCCTGCTGACGTTTTTCAATCCACGCTTGGCTTGCCTCGAATTCAGTGCCGGCGGGGATTACATGACGCCCTTTTTGATCAATGTCGACGATGCGATGCTTAGCCTTCACCTTGACCTTTTTTGCAGCCATAGTGTTCTCCAATAATTGAGTTTGGTTAGGATTTCAGCGACGAGAAAGGGAGGGGAGCCGCCTTATAGCACTTTGATTTTTGCTGTTCCGTTGATGCGCTTCGGCACAGTCAGAGGAGAGCTTTGTGTCATGAGATATTCAAGGGGAGGATCTTTCTCAGCCCAGTTTTTCGGAAAATACCGCGCCGGCATATATCCCGCCTCACCGTCAAGAATAGCCCCAAACGCCTGAACACCTTCCACTGCCATTGAAACCAGGATAATTTCGTCGTCAGGGATGTACAGTTTTTGCGCTCCGCTCTCGTCTGTGTAATAGCCTTGATAGCTCCAAACTTCTGGGCCTGCAGACCCCAAACGGCCTTTGTAATCAGCCAAATTAACAGTTGGAGCAGTCTCAAGCTGAGTGGAGCTACCACGGCGGGTTTCCATGAGTTCCTTGATGTCTGCGTGCTTCATAAACGCGTTAATAGCTCCACGCCCGCCAATCACGTAGTTGCACGGCGCTTTCATGATCGCAAAAATATCTTCCAGATCCTCTTTGGGTGTGGACGTGCTCTGATCCCAAGCGGCCGCCCCACCTGATACATCCACCGTCAAGTTAGGGTCGCGCCCAAAATCAACGACTGATGTCGGATACTTCTCACCTGATACGATAATCTGACCGGTACGCAAAGCAGAAGCCGCCATCCACTCCATACGCCGATCAATTGAGTCCATTTGGCTATTTAAAATGTCAGCGCGAATGGCGTTCATTCGTTGGGCTGGCGTTAAAGTTCCGCCAATAGGCTCTCCTGCTCGCCGCTTCAAAGGGCGGTTTGGCAGTACGGGTGTTTTAGGTTTGATGTAGGCAGCCTTGAATTTTTTCAGAGTTGATCCGCGCTCTTTCATCACCTGCCCAGCTACAAGAGGGCTGACGAATGGAGCAATGCGGACGTCTTCATCAATGGCGTCGAAGTCGATCTCATCCGTATCGAACATTATTTCTTCGGTGAAAAACAAGCTCAACAGAAACGGAATATTCCGATCCATTTCCTGCATTACCGAAAGGAGCGTTGAAGTATCATAGCTCATTAATTTGTCTCCAAAACTGTTTATCTATCAGGACGGCGCTGTTTCCGCCGTCGGGTTAATAGGCTGTTTTCAATGTGATCGGCGTTTTATCAAACGCCGCCGCTTTTTGGAGATCGGTATAACCCGCGCCCCAGGTCAAAGCCGCTTGATCAAAATCGCCACCAGTGTAATAAGCACACGTTGCGGCACCGGAAGTTGCGTCTACGTCAAAACCCAGGATGCCGATAGGCACCTCAGAGCCGTCTCCGGCCGCCGCAGCGGCCATTTTTAGCTCACCCGTTGCCGTTACGCGGCCCACAACAGTCCCGCGCGTCCGATTCTCACCGCTTGCAAGGATGCCTGACGCGGTCGAAACCAGTCCGCCAAGCAACAGGGTGTCCGGTGTATAGACTTCAGTCTCTGATCCTGCATGATCCATGTACTATGCCCTCTCGTTAATGGTTTGCATTCGCTACGGTTACGCGCTGCGCCTGGCTTTACCTGTCGCCGCTCGGAAATCAGACAGGATGGTTGCAGCTTCGTCCTGCTTGTCGCCTGTAGGATTTGATGTGTCCGCGCCAACTTTCGGCTGCTCAGTGTTGCCCATCGCTGCATCAAGCAGCCCCTGCGGCACACTTCCAGACGCCGCAGTTTTCGGTGCCTTATCGAGCGCCGCTGACGCTTGATCTGCTGGCATGCTGGTTTCAAATGCGAAGTATTCGGCCAGCTCGCGACGTTCTGCGGCGGCTTCGCTTTGTAGGATTGATTTAATCCGTCCACGCTCCTCAGTAGCAGCTTGTGTGCGCTCTTTGGCAACGTCGGCGACGGGTTGCGTTTGTTCGGTTGTCATGTAAACGACCCCTTTTTTACTGTTGGTTTTCAAGTACTCACTGAAGATGCCGACGGCTTCGTGACCGTTGACGATTTCGTGCGCAAAGCCGACATCAATCGCACCCTGCCCACGATATACTTGGGCCTCGGTAGACATTACCGCCTCAATCGATAGCCCAGTGTTGGTTGCAACTATCCCCGCGAACTGTTCACGGAGCGTGTGCATCTCTGCCTGAAAGCGAGATAGTGTTTCCTCCGGCAGGTCTTCGTAGGGATTACCCTCTGCCTTGTACTTGCCGGAATAGATCAGCGTGACTTTACGCCCCATGGCCGCAAGCTCTTCCTGCCGGCTGACGTGAGCCATGATCACGCCCACGCTACCGGCGACGCCTGATTGAGTAATCAGGCGGCGGCTGGTGGCGCTTGCGATCGCGAAACATGCGCTGCAGGCCATGTCATAAGTAAGCGACCAGATAGGCTTTTGCTTCGCATAAGCGGCGATCATGGCCGTTGTGTCAAAGCATCCAGCGACCTCGCCGCCAGGCGAATCCATATCAAGCAATATTCCCCTTACTTCTGGGTCGCCGATCGCATCGACTATGCGTGCAATCAAACCGTCGTAACCGGTCATGCCGCTGGTCGGTCGCAAGTAGCCGAACTTATGGACCAACGTTCCCGATACAGGAATGATCGCGACCCCATCCACGACTTGGTAAGGGCGTTCGCGCGTTCGGTTTGGCCCATAACTGGCCGCCTTGGAACGCATTTTTTCGCCTAATATCACCTCGCCGTCTGGGGCTTTGATTTCGACGATACCCAGACGACTACTTAGCGCAGAAAAGAAGGTCTTTGCGTAAGCAGGCTCAACCGCCAAAGGGGTGTTGAATACCCGACTGGCCAAGTTCGCGTAATTTGTATTTGCTGGCATGGTGACTCCATAAAAAAACCCGCCGGCGGCGGGTCTGTTTCTAGGCGGCTTCGCGTTCGTCCGGAGCCATGTTGGTTACTCGCATCCAGGACGGCGGTGGCAAGCCAGCCTCTTGGCGTTCGCGGACCTCTCGAATCTGTTGCTGGAATATTTCCTGATAGTCTTCGCCCATCAGCGCCAGCTCTTTTTCGTAGGTCGACAAACCGCTGTCGATTCGCAGGACTGCTTCTTTGACTTCCTTCAATCCGTCGATCGCGACGCGGCCGGAACCGATCCAAGTGCAGTTACACCAGGACGCCTTTCCATCGTAGAAGGATTTCGCGCCCTTCGGCGGTACGATCACGCCACGGCTGAAAGCTTCTTCAAGCCACAACGCGAATATCTTTGTTGCAAACCGGGCGGCAATCACCTTCCGGCGCCCCATGAAGTAACGCCACCCGTCCAACATCGAGGCGCGAGCCGAGCTATAGGTGGTTTTGCTGTAATCGCGCGCCAACGCCTCAAACGGAACGTTCAAGCCCGCAGCAATCCAGCGCAATATACTGGCTTCCAGCTCCGCAAACCCGTTGTCCGCATTTGAGGACGTCATCAGGTTAAGCTTTTCGCCTGGCATCAGGTGCGGGATCTTCACCCCATTCATACGGATGTTAGCGCCGGCGTGGTAGTCCAACATGGACATCATCCATTTCTGCAGGACATCCTCGCCACCATCACCGCCGATGATTTCAAAAGCGGCGGAGCTATCCATTTCGGATTCGATTACAGCGGCATACATGGCGTTAACGATGGCGTTTTGGAGCTTGGTGTGCTGGAGCTTGCCTAGCATGTGCATTTGCTCCATCACCGCCAAAAAGCGGTTGGCACCACGGGTTTGACCGTCCTCGGTTGGCTCAAACACATGGAGAAACTGTTCGCGCCCCCAGCTTGTTTCTCGCGGGATCTCGCGCCAGGTACTGCCCATGCCATCGCCAAACATATAACCAGGCACGGAAGTGTCTCGAACGTTGTACGATCTCGCCGCACCATATCTGTCGACGTTAACGCCCCCGCGCAAACGGTTGGTGTCCATCAAATTATGAGGATTACTCACCCGATGTGGGGTAATAGTCTTAATGCAGGTCTTGAAAAGGCTGCCTGGCCGGTATTCCCATTCCGCCGAGGCCATTATTTCGCCCTTTGTCGTATGGGTCGCAATCGCTTCGCGAATCAGCATCGTAAAGGTGCGCTTGCGCTCCGCATCGAGGTAGCAATGCACGTCATCTTCTGCGTATTCCGTCCAGGCCTGCTCAATATCCCGCGCCAAACTGGCCGCATCCTCTTCTGACATCCCGAGCCGTTGCCAGCGTGGCTTGTATGACAAGCGGAACAGGTGACCGACGATGTTATCAACATGGAGTTGCACGCCGTTTGACGCAATACCGTGATTCCGCGCGAGGTCATCGGCGCGCGCATTGCCCATTTTCAGGGTCGGTAACAGGGCGGCGTCTGCCGTTTGGGCCATCGGATTCCAATTGACCAACTGGTTGCCGAAGCCTGCGCCCGCGCCGGTATATACCGACGACATTGGCCGGCCTTTCGCGTCTAAAATCCGCACACTGGTGTCGTTCATCCAGTTACCCCCGCAGGCCCGCGCCGGCTGCGCGTCGTCAGACCGAGTTGTGACTCAAGACCTGCGATGTATGCGCGCAGCTTTGCTGCGTCCGCCGGCTTGTAAGTAGCACTGTAGTTGTCGTGTTGGACCTGCACGACTGATTGCCCGGTCAGGAGCTTGTTTAACGCTGCGCGTGCGGCGTCTAAATCTGCTTGCGTAGCCATCAGGTAGCCCTCTGTCCTAATGATCCCCATCCTCCAGACTTACTTTCGCCTGCATGCTTGACTGATACGCCAGCAGACGGCTTTTCATCCGGTTGGGTCGGTATGGTTATTGGTGATAGCAGGTCTACCTGCTTCAAATTCGCCTCAATATTGTCCCAGTCAGCTGGCTTTTTGAGCTGTATTCGCAGCACTCTTGCCGCGTGGAGCGCGTAAACTTCGCAGTCCAACGCTTCGTTCCGAACGCCGGCCTTCTTTTGCCAAACCTTTTTACCAAGTTGGCGCCGACTGGGCGCCTTAATCTCGCTTAGTACCTGCGCGTAATAGTCTGAGCGCACGTCTTTATAGTTGTGCATTCGACCAGGACCAATCCCGCTCAATTTCAGGCGCGCAGATATCAGGTCTTTCGCCTTTTGTGTACCGACGATATAGACCTGCAGCCCATATTTAGAGGCCTTTGTCTGGCTGTTCACGTCCACTTTGCGGGGAGGCGTGACAATCTCGCGATCACTGGCTTGCTTAGTGTTCTCCGAGTCGCCCTTGATCGCCATAATCTTCGCGCCGAGCTTTTTCCGACTCCGGACATAGTGGTAAACGGCGTCATTCGTGGCGCCGTCTGAACTATCAATGCCGGTTGCAGAGATTCGCAGGCCAGCGCCGGACGCATGCTCATAGACCCCGAATAAAACCGTATCCAGTTCTTTCCAAACTGCATCGTTTTTATCGGTGCAAGCCGTTTGCGCAGCCAGCTCACCCCAATAAACGAGGAAGCTTTCTTCGCCTCGGCCCCACGCCCGAATGATGACAGCCAGACGATCATGCTGGACGTCAACGCCCATCGTCAGAATCAGGCCTCCGACAGGTATGCTTTTCTCTGGATACTCCAGCGCTTTGGCTTCTAGTTCGTCCTCATTGGCCGAATCGGTTTCGTACTCATAAGACAAGCCCAAAGTGGAGTTGACGAAAACAATCATATCCCCGTCGTCTCCCTGTTCCTTCTTGTGCTTCGCCTCCAAGTACTTTGTCAGCAGATTTGCAAACCGGGAGCCTGGGAAAGGCGCATACAGCTCGTTGATATAAAATCCGGCTGTCCCTGAAAAATCAGCCTCAGCAACCCATACGCCGTTTTTAACGTTCCGGTTCTTCTGGTTATCATTCCAGACGCAGGTGCAATGCGGGCAAACATAGAACGCCGACTCAGGAATGATCTTCCCAAAGACTTCATGGCTGCGGCTTTCGTCCTCATCCCATCTGATATTGTCCCAAGACAGTACATGAGACTCGCCGCACTCATGGCAAGGGATGTAAAACTTGCGCTGATCACTGTTTTTGTAACTTTCATCAACGCGAGAAACGCCCTTGACCGTAGGCGTCCCCCCGAATATCACTTTCCGGCGATCGTAAGTCTTGGCCCTTTCTTCCAGGAGCTTAATTGAGTCGCCCTGGCCGAATACGTTCGTGTTGCAGTCGTCCGGTTCTTCAACGGCCACCACCGGCGCCGAAGTCGACTTGACGTTATCTGGAGCGTTCGATGCAACCAACGACAAAAACCCGCCGGGGAAGTTCTTCTGATCTTGGCGGTTGCCAGCCTTTCGACTGGTTGTAACATCCACCAGATCCCGCAGCACTGGTGTAGCGGTGATCATCGGGTTGAACTTTTGATCCAAGTACTTTTTGATCGTTTTTTCTTTCGGAAAAAGCAACACAATAGGACAAGGATCGGTGTGGATTCGTCGCCCAAGATAGTTATTCCAAAACCCATCAGTGTAGGCGACCTGAGCTGATTTCTTTACAACCAGCTTTTTCACTCGGGGATCATCGACCGCGTCCATGATACCTTCAATCCAAGGCGTCAGACGGGAGTTATATTTCCCCGGGCGGGCTGACTGTTCTTTAGCAAGCCAACGATACTTATTCGCCCAATCCTTCGTCGTCATCTTCGGCGGAGGCTGAAACTTCAGCAGTGACTTCGCTATCACTCTCCGCGTATTGCTCACCAAGCGCAGCCAAATGGGTGAGCGCTTGTCTAGAATGTTCGTCGAGAATGTCTGGTTCAACATCTATATCGTAACGAGCATCCAATTCGGTTTTTAAAATGTGATTGCTATCAAGCAAGGTTGTTTTGATAGCGGTGACGACCTGTTCAAGCAGCGCCTCAAGCTCACTTGCGGGCACCAGCTCCCCGAGGTCACGACCTAAAGCCAGGGTTTCCCGCTCCGCCCTGATGCGATCCAGTCTGTCTCGGGCTGATTCGAATTTCGCTCCGGATAACGCCCGATCCTTCAGGAAATTGAAAACGGCAACCGTGTCGTATTGATTCGAAGCCCCCCGCCCTGCATCCAACACAATCGGAAAGTCGGGGTCTTTTTGATACTGGGTGAAGGTCCGCTCACTGATGCCGAATATGTCAGCAAGTTGTTTCTTGTTTACCTTCACAACGCCCCCGAAATAAAAGGAAGGAAGGCTAAGGCCATCCTAAATCTGCAAAAAACGCGGACTCTACGCACCCTCACAGGGGGCCGGCCGGGGAAGGACCCGCAGCCCCTTTGGCGGCTAGCCGCTGACGTAAAACCGCGTTTGACCTGAGATATTCACCCCACGCACGGCCGTAGCCTTGGAAGTGATCTCCAGATCATCAGGCGTAGCGCTCACATCGCCATGAGGCCATGCCCGCGCGAAGGGCGCTCCACTTTCGATCACGCTTATCGGCGCAGTGGTGTATTCGACACGACCTTGCGCACCAGCTCCTATCTCCATGCCGACTAGAAACCCGTCATGGCCAGGCGGCAATGTGATCCATTCACCATTACCCGCCGCCGTCAACGTCTCTTCAAAGTAATAACGCTGCTGCCTTACCTGGCGCTTTGCCCAATTTGCATCGCTGGTATCTACTGGCAACTCAATCATGCGACCCCCTTAAATACAGGTCTGAATATGTCTCTGAACACAGGCCTTGTAATGTTTGATACTTCCAAGTCACCGCCTTCCCCAACAGTGAGCGTCACCATCCATGTTGCAGTCACTCCGTTGTTGTATATCTTCTGGAACGTGACCTCGAAAACTGTTCCCTCTGGCGTTCCTAACTCCGCCTCGACGACGTCATTAACGTCTAAGACCAGGTTGTCTTGGTCTACCCCTGTTACACCTGCCTTGAGCAATAGGTTATAGGTTGCTGACGTATCCAATAACGGAAAGGGAGGCGGCTCAAACCAAGGCTCATTACCACCGCCCTGCCCAGCAGCGAACGAGTTATCATTTGCGCTGGTGCCTGGCGCAGGGAATTCTTGTGTGTGCGTTTGGGTATGTTCGACAGGGTAGTCAGCTTGGTTTACACCATCGCTAACGCGCAAGGTCTTACTGCCTGAGCTTTCAGCACCCGGCGCGCGAACGGTTATTTCCTCGTCTGACGGGTCAGACTCCAATATCGTCCAAGCCTCCCCACCCACAAACGACACTGACGTTATTGCCGCAGTAAAACCGGTCAGGGCAATGGTTGCTTGGATATACTGCGAGCTAACGCCCTCGACTGCCGCCGTCGTCACACCCGTAACCGCAAATCCGCTAATTGAGTAACTAACGTAATCCGGCTGGGCACCCGCCCCGCTGGCGGAATAGTTGATTAACCGAATCCCGATCTGGCCGACAATCGCCAACACTCGCTCAGAATTGGGGATGACATCCTCTGCAGCGCCAACATTGATTTGCCATCCAGTCCCAGTATCCTCCACTGTGACTAAGGGATAATCCTCACCCGCATTCGTCGATACCGCGTAAGTCCCTAGCAATGTCGCGCCACTTGACGTAAACCGATACCACTGCAAGTCCTGATTGTTCCAACGCAGGTGGTAGTATGCGTCATCGGCTGACACCTGCGTTTGTATGCACCATGCAATGCCGCCATCGCCATTGGTCGTGGCGAAGTGACTTTGCATCTGCATTGACATGCCAGGCTCGCATTCAATCTCAACCACTTTGGTTAAGTGCGTGCCCGAGGTAGCGCCGTATACCCGACCCTCTGCGTTG
Source organism: Hahella sp. KA22 (assembly GCF_004135205.1). Lineage (NCBI taxonomy): Bacteria > Pseudomonadati > Pseudomonadota > Gammaproteobacteria > Oceanospirillales > Hahellaceae > Hahella > Hahella sp. KA22. Next base: position 4,371,296 of record NZ_CP035490.1, read on the forward strand.
ATTGTCGCGCCAGAGCTGCCGGTGTAGGTGTGCTCGCTGTCAGATTCGTGGCTGGTTAATGCTGTCCCCGCCGTGTCAGTAAAGGTGTCCGCATATACCAAAGTCGCCATCACAGAACCCCTACAAACGTTGAATACAACGAAACGTCATCATCTCCCATGAAATGGGCGTACTGCGGCCCAGACATTGTCCCTGTGTACTTGGTCTTAACCGTTACATCTGTCCCCCACGCAGCGAATGGACAATCGCAAAACTCCGTAACGTCTTCCCAATTCGCCGCATCAGCAATAACTATCCGCTTAGGGCTGCTAGCTAAATAAACCGTATCCATGCGGACATCAGTCTGATCAGGCGTACCGAAGCCGTTTACAGGCTGACTCATCCACCCAGGTATACGGCAATGCGTCCACTGAGCCGAATCACCCGCCGCCGCGCCTTTGAATATCGGAATAGCCTTCTCGTATCTCCAACGCCCGTTAGGGTTGGAAATCTCCAGTATCAACGTTCCGTCAACTGTCGCGGGGTTCACCGGATCAGCTTTTGCCCATACGGTAAGCAACATCCACTGATCCCATACCCACCACTCTGGTGGAGTATTAGGAGTCCCGCCGCCCAACTGAACAGCCGTCATCAGCACATCAATATCGTTGCCGTCCACGGTGATTGCGCTAGCGCCAACGTGGCTATAAAACACCACATCAGATTCTGACGTCGAGTTATTCTCATTCGCCCAAATCAGCTTCATGCTGCTGCCTGAGCCTAAATAGCGATAGGCAGCATTGGCCGTTGTACCTTCTTGCGGAGGTATACCCGAGTCAGGAAACATAAACGCCGCTGACGCGTACAGCTCAGTGATCCCGCCCCCGAAATCCGTATTAAAACGGCTGGCGATATAGTTCTGATTGCCTTCCGCTTCCTCGCCGTAAACTCTACAGGCTAGCGCACCCACGCGGCCGCCATTGATGTACTTAGGAGCGTCTACACCCGCCCCAATCACGCTGAAAAAGCCGTTCGTGCCCGTTGCAGCCGGTACGGTATTGCCGTCTGAGCCCTCGTTAAAATCCGCATAATTAAACAGTGTTGGAGCCGCACCAAAGTCGGGCCCGGTTAGAGTAAGGTCCGCATCAAGAGCTAACGAGTAACTGCCCACAATGCTCATGGCCGAGCTGAACGAACCAACGCCGACATCGCCGTTACGATCCTGATGCGTCGCCGTGTCCGGTATTATCCACGCCATTATTGCGCCCACTCCCGCAACGCCGACTTGTCCGCGTTACACATGCGCAATGACGCAATCAACCGCTCGATATAAACAACTAGGTCCGCATTCGTCGAACCAGTGAATGCGGGAATGTCGCACGGCTGCATTAAAACCTCGGGAGGAAACTGCTTAATTGTCTGCGTCTGAGTGATCAGCCGTGTCCGCGCGCAACCGGTTTGCAATATCATCAGGCAGACGAGCGCGAGCCCACTCGCGATTGTTTTCATTCGCAAGCGTGACTTGGAGCGCATCATTATCAGCCCTCAATTGTTTTGCTATGGATTGCTGCGCCTGGTTTCGGCGGCTTATAACGTCATCCCTGCGTTTCATCTCCCGCGCCAGCTCATTGATTCGCGCCAGGTCGGCAACGTGCTGGCTTTCGTACTGATCAACGGCGACCGTCAGCGTTTCGTTTTCCGCCTTCAGCGCTCTGTTCACAAAATAGAAATAAGCAATGGCCAGCGCCATCGCCAAGATGACGCCTACCATTGCCTTTAAAATCATGCCTTACCTTTGACCTGCGCCGCCGCTTTGATAACCCATTCAACCGCCCGCAAGCCGCCCAACGATCCCAATGCGCCAAACATAAGCATTTGCAGGTCAGACATGCCCTGCAGCGCCCCCGCTGCATAAAGCGCTACCGCTCCAATAGCGGTTAAAATCAACTCACCCAAAAACTTTTTCCTGTCGAAAGGCTCCTGCGACACCAACGTGCGCGCAACGAAGCCCGCAACGAACAGCACCAGCACCGTCCAGAATTCTTTACTCGTCCATATCGATGAGGTTTCAGCAGCCCTTTGAGCTAACTCGCGTTCATCCGGCATTTTCATTTCCCATCACCGATTGAAGTACCATGCCCGGACGTCAAAACTCGGACATGCTTTATGGACATCTGGGAAGTCACGATGACCACGCAACTCACTCCCGGGAAACCGCGCCAACAAGCCAGCTAGAACAGTACGCAAGGCGTTCTTTTGCGCCTCCGTGAAGTTGTCTTCAGGCGTGAACTCGTCATCCACTCCGCCAATTAGACACACGCCAACCGAGTCACCGTTATGACCGCGCACATGTGCGCCAACAGACATCAGGTCGCGACCGTTTTGCACAGTCCCGTCCCGCTTAATAACCAAGTGGTAACCAATATCCGACCACCCTTTATCCTTATGCCATGCGCGGATAGTCTCCGCGTCAACGTCCATTGATGCCGGCGTGGCCGAGCAATGCACCACCACAAATCGCGTTGCTTGTCGCTTCATGGTTTCTCCGGGCATAAAAAAACCCGGCTGAACCGGGTTAATGTAAGGTTTATCTACACTCTTGCTGAACGCAGTTGCGACAGCCTACGTGAAAAATACTAATTCTTGATCAAAACGCCGTCAACTCACTGTTTTTAAATAACTTTTTAAGACCTTACCGTAAGAGTAACTAACGGCCTTTTAAGCCGCACAACTGTTGAATGCGCCCTTAACTGTAGCAGTACAAAATATTTACTTTCCGACTATGCCGGCATTGATCAAAAGCAACCGCCAGGCAGCATAAGGAATTCCCCGAGCGTTCTCCGGCGTCTTCTCTGGGTCTGCTGTCCACTTCCGGACGGTCCTGGACCCCGCATTGGTTGTTTCGCCCACTCCCGCTATCTGAGCTACTTCTGACCCCGTCCACCCAGTCGCCGCCATCAGATCCCGAAGGTCTCGCCACGTCGGCGGCTCGTAGCCTGGTTCAGCAAACCTCAAAGCACAAGCCCGCCCTTTTATGTCGCTCAAACTAGCGCTGTTGCCTGTTGTATATTGTGCGCGTATCTCTGTCATAGCTTAGGCCTCCCAAGCTTTTACACCTTGATCGATTGAAACAAAGGGGCCTCTCGGCCCCTCTCACTTAAAGCATTCCTCGCTCCGCCATGCTAACCGTTGGCCCAGCTCCAAATATAAAGTGGTCCAACACTCTCACGTCAAACAGAGACAAGGCATTCATCAACGCGTGAGTAATATCCTTGTCAGCCAACGATGGATCTGTCTGCCCTGACGGGTGATTATGAGCAAAGATGACGGCCACCGCGTTGTGCATCAACACCGCCTTAGCCACTTCGCGAGGGTAGACACTTGCTGAAGAAATCGACCCACGGAACATTTCCTCAATAGCGATTACTTTGTGTTGGCTGTCCAGAAACACAACCATGAACACCTCATACTCTAAGAGAGCAATCCGAGGACGCAGCAGGTTCATTGCTTGGATTGTGTCGATAATGGCGTCACCAAGCTTAACCTTGCGATCAATAATGGCGTTTGCTTGGTTGATAATGTTGATTTCGGATACTGAAAGCTTCACTAATTGTCTCCTTTTTTGGGTGTCGGGGCTTGATCAGCCCACAAAACGAATAATAGGCCCAATGGGCCTATTTGTAAAGTATTTTCTCTAAAAAAACAGATTACTACAAAACATAAGATCAGCCGCTATCTCTGTAACGTTTTATTAACCTAATATCATCTTCATTTTGTTGTTTTTCAATCTCATGAGCTTTATCTATTGACTCCAATGAGTAGATGCAATTCAGAAGCTTTATTGTTGCATCGACTATTCCATTTAATTTAGCTTTCCCACCTATTAAGTCTATCTCTCCCCCAGACAATGCCACAACAACAACTAAAACAGATAAAGATCCTTTAAGGCTAACTTTCAAAGGGCTATTGTAATTAATAGATGTAATTGTCAGCTTATGGTACGAACTGGCTAACTTCCGATGATCAAAAATACTTATACGATTATCGTAAGACCGGTTCATGATCTGTGTGGCACTGTAACTTAGTGTCGGAGACTCAGTAATCACTCCCCGATCACAACCAAGTAACTCCTCTCGAACATACTGGCTAGCAGCAATATCTAGATGCTCACAGGTCTTCTTACATAGTCTGGCAAGTTCATCCATTGATTCTAGAGGGCGATCTAATCGCTCTTGAATCTTGGGCTCTAAAAATAAAATCCCAGAGCCAGTATCAACAACTGCCCTAAGAGCTGCTCCATACACATAGGTAAAGGCGTTTAAAAAGAGCGTAAATTCCTCAGCATCAAAACCATCCGAGGACTCGGTGAAGTGAAGTGAGACATAGTCCAAGGTTTCGACTTTTGTCGCCATTAGCATTCCTCCATCCCGACAACATAAAACCAAATTAAATATAGCACCCACTTCAGAATTTATGCTCAAACAGAGAAGTTTTAGTCTTTTAGCGATTTGCCAATGTGCCTGACGGAAAATGATGCTGAAGCAACCCCGACATAATGCATTCACCCATTCTCAGCAACTCCCTGGCCGCCCCATAGCTCCGCCCTAAATCCCTGGCTATGACGCGGATCTCGCGCCGATCGATGTAAGCCCACTTAACCGCTTTACCCTCAAATGGTTGAACTCGGCTTAGAAGCGCCAAGGCCTTATCGACGATCAGCGCCTGGTCGTCTGTCAGCATTTCTGAGCCGTCGTATTCATCAAGAGGAGAATCTACTCGCTCATAACGCGGCAGCACGCCCCCAGCTCTCACCCAACGCCCGTATCGAACCAGCCAGTCCCGTGTAACATCCAGCAAGATTGAATCAGTCATATTCACCTCAGTTCCGTTCGTTCTTCCTTGCTTATTACTAATCCTTATAAAAAATATTTATGTGCAGAGTTTTAATTAAAATGTTCAGGGTTAACGGTTATATGTGCAGGGTTCGCCGAAAAATGTGCAGGGTACATATTCCGGCAAGCCACTGTTAACACTATACAAATCACTGTTACGTGCAGGGTGTGCAGGGTGTCGTCCTCGCGCATGGGAAGTAAAAAAAAGAATCAGGGGGGTAAGCTAGAACTACTTTTATAATCTCCCGCGTATGCGCGCCCGCGAGAACCCTGCACACCCTGCACACGACTACCCAACACAATGATTTTAAAGAACAATTACATGTTAAAGGTTTGAACAAACCCTGCACATTTACGCCTAAACCCTGCACAAAAGACACTTAACCCTGCACAAATCAGAATGAATCATCCCTATGAAGCCCAGAGTCCTGTCTGAATTTGACGACGCAATTGCCTAACCATTGCTGCCGACTAATCGATCGATCATGACCATCCTCATCAACAACGAAGAACATATGCTGTCGAGCCGATATCGATGTGCCTTCAATGAACCGCTCGCGGGATTTTTGCTCTTTAACCGACAGCAGCAGAGAGAACTTTGTCTGCGTCAGCGATCGTTCGCCCTCGCGGCTGCACCATCGCTTATAGACCTCATACAGGTCTGTCGTGATACAGCTCATATACGGAGCTTCCAACAGACCATCACGCCAAGCCTGATAGAACAGCTCAGTCCCGGATAAACCGAAGTGAATCAACCTGGCCTTATCGTCCGTCATCAGTGGTTTGGTGTGCTCATTAAAGCCTTTGGTGTTGTAGGCCAGCAGGTAGCCATAGAAGGCTTCGATGCCGCCGTTTTCCATTTCATTGCTGACAAGCTGCTGCAGGTGTTCCGGCAGTGTCGCCCGAGGCCACACTACAAGGAAACGACGATCGCTAGGCTCCAGGGGGAACGGCTGAAACTCGTTACTGAGAAATATGCAGTTCATGTGGTTGGCTTCCTCCCAGCCCGACACGAACTTTTTCTCGATGCGCTGCGTCTTACCGGTAATCATATGCTTAATGGTGCCAAGGTGCGCATATTTCTGGTCTCGGCTTAACACCTCTTCGAATACCGCGAATAACAACCGGTCCCGCCAATCCGTGTACTGGGATTCCAGCTGATGCTGCCCCAACACCGCGGCATATTTACCATAGAGCTGCCGGCAGATATCGGCAAACAGCAGCGACTTGCCCGAGCCGTGAACATCAGAATGAAACATCAGCGCCGTGTCCATCTTCGCGCCGACATTCTGGATCGGATAGGCAAGCCACTTCATAACCCAATCGATGACGTCCACGTCATCATTACACAGCCACCTGATCAGCTCCCGGATTGCGTCGCAGCGCCAAAATTCCGATTTGGGCGACGGCTTATGCGGCAACCCTTCGAAAATGTTGATGTGTGTTTTGGGGTCCGCGGTCATCGTCGGATCAAACACCAGGCGATCAGAATCAACCTGGCGTCGTTGCGGATGCTTCAGCCACCAGTCGTAATCGTTCGGCATGGCCGCACGCAGGTTTTCCAGGGGTATTCGATCCTTGCGCTCCGTGTCCCAGGCGTCCTTGGTTGGGTAAATGTACACGTAGCGCTGAAGTATACGAAGGTCGCCCCCCTCCCCCCCGTTTTGAATGGCGGCGACGTCGGCGCGGGTAATCACCCGCCGGCGCTCATGCTCTTTCCATTCGTTGTAGATCGACTTCCCGATCAGCTCGACAAACGCCGTCTTTTTGATCTCTCGGCGCTCCTGACAGTCCCAAAACTTAGTCTCGCCGGCGATGAGCGCATAGCGGTTAAGCACCTGCTCCAGATCGATGCTGACCACTTCACCATTCGCGCGCGACTCTTCCTCTAATGGGGGTGCGGGGGAAGCCGCGGCCAAGTTAAGTTCAGGGTTACTGAGAACGCCCGTCATTTGATGAGAGATAACATCAAGCCCTCTGACCAAATGCACATCGTTGTAGTCCAGCTTGGGGAAGTCTGGACGGAGACATTCGGGCATGCTCTCAATATCAGGGACGGTAGCAATAGCTCCCAATTCCTGCGCCGCCGCGATCGCCGCTGCTTTGCCTGGGTTATCCTCCGAACTGGCGTCATTATCCCCGGCAATGATCAACTGCACGTCGGGACGCAACTCACGTATGGCCTGCGCCGCCGGCAGCAGATTGCCACAATCAAACGCCACCAGCACCGGCCACTCGGTCGCCATATGCAATGAGGCCCCTGTCGCGTACCCCTCGCAAACTATCAGCGGACAGTCCGGATCAATCTTTCCGATTAAATGCCCCGCCCCTTTCTTGGACGTGCCCGTGAGAAACTTCTTACCGCCTTCAGAGTTGATAAACTGCAGGCCGGTTAACACGTCGTCAGCAATGCGTCGTACAGGCACAACGACTGAACCGCGCGTATATCTCACCCCGAAGCCGGCGACGCCCTTATTGGAGAGGTACGGAGAGGCGCCGGAAAGCGGGAGCCCTTCCCATATCTGCGCAGATCTACGGCGAACCTTTTCCCGACTCGCTTCCTCTTTCGCGTCCATTTCAGCACGCCGCCGATCCAGGAAGGACTTACGCACTTCGCGTAACTCATCCTTGGACATAGCGGGATCGCTGATGTCGAAATAGAGGGTTTTATCGTCTATGGATTGATTGCCGAAACGGCCTTGATAGGACTCTTTGCCAGAGTCAGCGGTGATTTTAAAGCAGATATACCAGCCAGATTTTTTGCCTCGACGGTCTCCGTCGACAGGACAAAGCACCAGGTCGCCGGACGTGTCCAGACTGTCAACAACCAGGCCGGCAGACCGTAACCGGTCTAACACCTCGTCAATGAGCACCCCTACCCCCTTTATGCAACGTGCGGTTGTGTTCTGTTCGTTTTTCGCACACAATGAAGCCCTCTTAAGTGAGAAATTAAAACCCGCTGACTGTCTTGCCGGACTCAGCGGGTTTTTTCGTTGTTACAGATACCCTCTGCGCTTCAGCGTCGCCGGATCAGCGCCGGCCGCAAGCATGACCTTCCGGTCTCGATCCCCTAACAGGCTGTATGCTTTGCGCACTACCCATACACGGATGGTCAGGAAGGACGACGACATGCTAATACCCAGTTTTTACCGTGCAGAATGAAAAACACTATGTTCGCGAAGACCGCCGAGTAGACGCCTGAGACAAGCCCCCATATCACAAAGGCTACCGCTGTCATTAAGCCGACCAATGGACCAGCTTTCGCGGTATGGCCGTAGCAATAGACGCTCAATAGCGACATGCCGAAAGCCACATATTCCAGCACCGAGGAAGTCACCAATACCCCTTTCCTGGCGTCCAAAATTTAACGACGCCATCGCTCTCTCTTTTATAGAGATAGCCCTGGTAGCCGATTCTTGCGCTGACCTCATTCCACTTGCGTGTCGTAATGTCTCCCAGGTCAACACCTATACTCCAAGCCAACAAATCGAGGTACGTTTGAGCATCCGCCAACTCAAGAGCAAGCTTCTCGTGGACCTCACTCATAGCGAAATCACCCCGCTTAACCTTTTTCATAAGGTTTGCATACTCGCCCAGCTCACCATGCAAGGCCTGAAGCCAATCTGCCGGAGTCCAGTTTTCACAATGAGCCAATTGGCCTTTGGCATTCTTGAAATGAGGCAGCCGAGCTATATTCGCCTTTCGGAGGTCATCAAACTTAAGCGTCATTTGGTACTCCTTTGTTAGCCTTTTTAGAGCGCTCGACTGACTCCAACTTGTAGACGAAGGGGTATAAACCATCGCCAGCCAAGCGCTTTAAAAAGGCCCCGATGGGGCAAAGCAGGGATTCGTTCAGGGCTGATGAAATGTCGGCATCGGCAGTAATACGTCCTGAGGCCGGAGAAACCCTTTGGTAAGGCTTTCAACCCAGGGCCCCGATTCCACCAACCCCAAGCGAGCCTTTAGCTGAAGGTTTTCATCTTGGAGCTTGGCAATACTGGTATTTAACTGCTCAATTACATCCAGCATTTCTGTATGCAGCTTCATATCGAGATGGCTTTGCTTTTCCAATTCCTCGACCTCGTCCTGAAGCAAATTACAAATCAGCACCAACTCTTTAATCCGCATATCCGTACGGTCTTCTGAGACAGCCTCAGTCTCACTCGGGGAAGCCGATAGTCTTAAGGCGGCGGCGTTATCAGTAATGTAATCGCTCATACCCTTTCCCTTATTTGGACGCAGGGGCCGGATTCGAACCGGCGGCCTCCGGGTTATGAGCCCGGCGATCTACCACTGATCTACCCTGCTATATCTCAACTAAAAAGTAGTGCGGCGGCCGGCACTGATCCCCGGCACAGAGTCGAGCGCCATTTTTCATAGCAGACACGAACCAAATCATGCCATAGGAGGTCTATCGACCCGGTTGTCTCCATTCCCCGCGCATCAGCCTGCGCATTCACCACACATGAGAGCGTTCCGCCAAGGCCCTTTCTCACCCAGTCACACAGCATCCCTACCCTGGCGGAGCGCTCTCATGTGTGAAGAAAAAACCGGCATCCTGCCGGAATCACACAAATCGAGCCCGGTTACCTTCGTCCGGGAGCCCTTGCGGGCGGGTTAGCCATCCAGTTGCGCCGGGTAGCGTTGGCGGCCCTGAATGGGGCGACCGCCTCGGCCGGGGGTATTTTTATGTACAAACGTACATATACCAGAGGTAGTTAAAACGCCGCCGACTAACTACTACAGTTGTTCCCAATGGGAACTGAGACGTTTAAAATGCACTCTGGGGGTAGTTTCTCGGTATGAAAAAAGTCGGGGCGCAGGCTGCGCAACGAGATGTATTTTTCTGGCGTCAACTTCAGACTGAGCAAGTGCACGCGCCGTGCCTTGTGGGGACCAAGCGTTTTGAAGCCCATACTTGCCTGATACAAGTACTCTCCGCTCGTCGGAGTTAGGGCGCATAGATCGCTCACTACCTGTCGATCTGTCGAAGCAAGCCAGTCTTTCAAAGATAGCGCATCACTCATACCGATTAACCATCGTCAGCTTTTGAAACATTCAACGACTGTCAGAGTAGTGGAAAGTATTTCCTCTATCAAGCTGTTGTTAGGAATTTTTTGTCCAAACGACCGCTAAAGTGGCCAAGGCATGACAATGGGAACACTAAATATAAGCGAGATACGGCGGATCAATTTGAGGAAGATCGCCGAAAAACATGTGAGCGGGCATGACCGGAAAGGTTACCAAGCACTAACTAAGAAGATAGGGTGCCACCACTCATACTTATCTCAAATACTTAAAGAAAACCCTACAAAAGATATTGGACCAGGGTTTGCTCGGAAGGCTGAAAAAGCGTTAGGACTTGAACCGCACTCTTTGGATACACCACCATGGCTATCCAATCTTAAGGACAACATACCCGACCGCGAACAAACCATCCAGGAAGGCATCATCAAGGTTGCGGAGACCTTTCTGATTACCACCACCCTCCCCGTAATGGAGGTTGTCAACGGCAATCTAAAGGAGACAGGACAAACTAGGCATATATTAGGCAACGCAAGCGATAGAGCATTTATCACTCATGCTATAGATAGGTCTATGGAACCCATCATTAACCAGCATCAGCTCATTGCTGTTGACCCTGCTTTACCACTAGAAGACGGCGTGATCTGCTTATACTGGGATGGAGGCGGCGTTGTTATGGGTAAGTATTTAGGCCGGAATGGCGGAGAAATACATCCCGCCAACGAAGACCGTTACCGCCCCATCTACTTAAACCAGGTCTCAGGCGGGAAGTACTTAGGCAGGATATTTAAGCGGCTCGAACAGGACTTTTGACCGGCTGTTACCAAAAATAACAGGAAATTCAGTAGTACAACCGATGCCGAACACCCCCAACATGGTCAAAAATCATACCACACAGTCAATAATCACGGAGATCCCGTGGCATGGCCTCTGATAGGTGTAGAGGGGACAATATAGTGAGATCTAAACGGGTTTTAGTAGTTGAAGACAACCCGGACGACATCGCGCTTATCAAGCGCGTATTGGACAGGAAGGACATACATTGCCAGCTTGAGTTTGTCGATAACGGCGCCAAAGCGCTTTACCAAGTGCAACAGGCGAAATACGACCTGATCATTTTGGACATAGGATTACCTATCGCCAACGGCTTTGAGGTTATGTCCGCCGTGCGTAAGCCTGGCGCGAATCAGCACACGCCTATTGTGATACTGACAGACAGCGTGTCCGACGATCGCGCCAAGCAGTGCATGGCTGCAGGAGCCTCCAGCGTTGTTGATAAATCCAGTAACAACGTCACTGACTTTTACGGTCGAATCTACGCAATTTTTTCATACTGGCTAACTGTTAATCATTGCCAATTAGCCCGGTAAACCAAGGTAATGCAGGTCGCGCCACCACTCAACTAGGTCTTTCGTTCTATTTGCCACACACCTGTCTATGTTAAAATTTACGTAAGCGTTGCACAGCGTAAGAAAAGGAGAATGGTTCATGTCCGAGAAGCGAGTGATTAAAGAAAACGGCAAAGACATCATGGAAGGCTTGACCGCCGCAGAGATGGAAGAAATCAAACAGGCAGCTCTGCGGGTCCGGATGGACCGAGTTGCAAATGGGAGACCTAAGACCAAAGGGAAAAGGGTGTTTAAGCGATATGTCGGTTGAGGTATTTTTGGGCGAGGATGTTGAGCCAATACAGCACCTCCCAGCAGTCAAGCACCTGATTGAAGGTTTTAAACATTGGAAGAATACGGGCGATCCCGGCAAGCTCTTTGGCCGGGACGTTATTACAAGAGACCCAAGGATCTGCAAGGAAGAAAAGGTCTACCACGCACACATACTTGAGGAAAAGGAATTCAAAATTAAGAGGATGCACCTCCGTACGGAGTATGATCGCACCAGCGACGCATGCATTTTTTATTGCCAAGGCCTTTGCCGCCCAGATTACTATTTAATCTTAGCTATCGTTTGGAATGATGCCCATTGGTTTCTTGATAACAGACATGACCAATTGCGCGCATATGGGAAAGAAGCGGAAGACTTCAGGAATGCAAACTAATGCCTAAGCATACACACCCACCAGAATGGATAAAGTCTTCAAAGCCTGAAAAGGCTGGACAATACCTTGTCGCCATTGAGTATCCTATGGGCATGGGGATCATAGCGTGCTACTACTACTCCCTTGTTGAGGGTTGGTCGCACCAGGACCCCAATGAAACTATCGTCGCTCATATGAGGCTTGATGATGCAATAGACGCTTTGCCCTCGCCTTGGGATGATGAGTCATAGAAAAATAGACACAATCACCGCCAATGAATAACGGGCGTTATCGCCCGTTTTCCTATTCTCCGCCCGCCGTACCCAGCCGAAAATCATCCACCAACCCAGCCAGCCGCTTAACGAAATTTACGTCCATCGTCATCAGCATGCGGACCAGGTATTGAAAGTCTCCGTCGCTATTCCAGCGCGCAAACAGATCATCCTGCAGCAACTGTTGCCCCTTGTGCCTGCTCGGACCTTGGACCCCTGCTAAAAACCAGATCGGCCACTGCTGGTAAAACACACACAACCGGGTCAGCTCCCCTAAGTCCGGCAGTTCAGACCGCTCGGTCAGCACCCACTTTGCATATTTAGACCGCTGCACACCGATAGCGTCAGCGACCTGCTGTTGCGTGTATCCATAGTAATCCTGCGCCTGGCGCAGTCTCAGTTTAAACCCTTCCCTGTCGAACTGAACGTCATCATGAAACAGTTCAGGGATCATTTTTTAACCCAATGTTATAGATCAGTACATTCCTATGGTACGACCACCGAGATTGTTAGGCCACGGAACATCCTCGGGTTTTGCAAAAATTTGAAATACCGTATAACAACGTTACGGAATTAATAGGAGTATTTACTTATGCCAAAGGACCGAAAGGAACTGATTAACGAAATCACAACCATCCTTCACAAACTGACCGATATTGGCCTGTCTGAAATCCACACTCTTTGCGAACGCCAGCTTGAAATCGAGCAGCTGGTAAACGCATTTCATCGCGACCAGGACGACGCTCAGGACTAATACCAGCTAGAAAAAAATAACAATCCCGTGGGGGCTCAGATGGAGTTGATTGAAATCGACTTTGTTCAGCAAGTCGTTGCCGTAAAAAGCGGCGACGACGTTTTGTTCATACCTATTACCGATCCCATAGCCGCCAATCTTCTTCCCGATCACGCCGTCATTTCATCTTTCATTATAGAAAATGACAATCAAAAATGACTTATAAATAGCCAAATTTAAATACCTTCCAATACTCTTACAGTCGTAACATTCCAATACAGTCACAGTATTGGAATGTCGCATGGATATTAACGACGCAATCAAAGACAGCAAAGTCGTTTTCGATGGCCGCGGTAAATACACACACAAGCAAGCCATCGTCATTCTGCTTTTGATCGCCCGGTATTCGACCGAGCGCATTGCCGCCGCCCTTGGCGTTAGTGTCCCCGCCGTTAAGCAACATCTGCAGGCCAGTATGCACAATGTCCGTGCAACAGACCGCACCGACATGGTTGCCCAGCTATTCATTAACGGCTATCTGCGCCCTCGCGCAGAGACTTCCGAGCCCTCTATTCGTGGCGTAAAGCGCTGGATAACCCTTTCTATTGTCATTTTCTTGCTGTTCAGCCCAGCCGCAATGCGGACGCAACAACGCGCCGCACCCAGGCCCACACGCACTGCGCAGGTCCGAATACAGCGCTCCGGCGGCAGGCCTAAAGACTACCTGTACACCAACGAATTAGTGGGGTGAGAGATGGTTAATAAGAGCTTGATCAACGGCAACACATACACCATGCAGGAAGCCGCCGGCATCCTTGACGTCAACGCGCACAAGCTGTTCGCGCACTTGCGTGACCAGAATATTTTGAACGACGGCAACAAGCCCCACGCAACCTACATCCACCAGGGGTACTTCAAAACCAAGCGTACGTATTGGACCCATTCTCACCTGGGAGAACAGGAGTATGTGCGCCCACTGGTAACCGAAAAAGGCTTGAGGTGGCTCGATGGAATCGTCAAGCAAGCGCCCGCGGGAGTGGGCCTTCGAAATTGCAGCACTCCGGACTACCGCGGAGCGTTCAGCGCTACTGGCTGAAGCCCCGCCAGAGTGGCGGGAATTGATCAAAAAGCATGTGGAGTTGGCGTTTATTAAGCGTCGGCTCTGCAAAGAACGGAGAAAAGGAACATGGGAATCTGGGTAGAAGTTGGCAACACATATACAGGCGAATGCCCTGGATGCAAAGAGACCGTCCAGATCGTTAACCGCAATCCCAATGACGACATCTGTTTTTGCCCGTACTGCGCAACCAGCTTGATGGACTGTTTTGTCTTATCCGGTATTGAAGAAGGAATCGACCGATTAAGAGAGGCTGTCGGACGGTGGCGCATCCGCAATCTCGGAGATCGCCAGTCCCCCTACTGGACGCCTGATCTAGACCCTGTGTGTATCAGCGTTGAAATGCGTCGCGCAGCGCTCGAACTAGCCGAAGCCATTCTGCGTTCCGACTACAGCAAAAAATCCAACATTTAACGAGGTCAACATGCCCAGAGTCAGAACATCATTTCAAGTTGAAGGCGACCAGTTCACCGTTTGCCTGCTCTCGGGATGGCGGGATATTTACGACGCCATTGCCCACAACAATCATTCGGAACTGCGCCGCGCCAAAGCCAGCCATCTGGACACCTTTCCAGACAACTGGCGCGAATTCGCTGCGGAGAGCATGCATTACTGCTTGGAAAAAGTGGATCTTGCCGAAGCTCGCCGGCGCCGCGACCGCATCGACAGCACTCTGGTTGCACTCCATAAGACGCATCATGAGCGCCGCCTGCGCCTTGAAAAGATTGTTGAGGAGTTGGCCGCATCATGAGCAGACAACGCCCAAGTTATCCGCCAGCGGCTTCCGGCTGCCGGCTTCAACTGCCGCCTGACATGCGTTTGGTGGATCTCATAAAACTGGCCAACGCCGCTGGCAAGCGCGTGCGCTGGACGCCTGACGGACTCAGCCTCAAACCAGTACTGGAGCCCCACTCATGACCGCAGCAGCAGCCGTGTTAAGCATTGGCTTTTTTATCGTGTGCGCACTGATTCTCGCCGCACTGGTCCTTCACCTTTACTGGCAGGACACCCCATGTCAGCGCCGCGTCGAGCACGACATCGTCGACGGCATTTATTACATCACTGACGTGTATCGCATCCCAATGCCAGGCGGCCTGGATATTACCGTGCGGTGGATCAGGCATCAGATTCATCTAAACCGCTACAGCGACCACTTTCGCAAACTCGACGCCGCTGAGACGGAGAGTTAACCCAAGCGAGCACATTGGCGTCCCTGCAGTACGCCTTTTTTTAATCAGGAGCAATCATGCCTACCAACGTTCAAGAGTTTATTTCCGAGCTGTACGGCGGCGTATTCGAGGAGAAAGTCGCCGCCGCTTTATCCGAGGTCGCTCTCGGCGTCGTCAACACCGGCAAAAAAGGCCGCGTCAGCATTGAGCTTAATATCGCCCAGGTCGCCAACAGCTATCAGGTCGAAATTAGCCACACGCTGACGTTCAAGCGGCCAACAGAACGCGGTGAAGTCGCCCAAAAGGACACCACCGAATCCATTATGCACGTCGGCAAGCGGGGCGATCTATCCGTCTTCCCTGAGAATCAGGCCGACATGTTCAACCCCAAAGACAAAGAGGCCAAGTAACCCATGGATAGATCCGCTATCGAACTGATCCAACAGACCGCGATCGCCGCCGCGCAGGACATGAGTGCTACCAGCATTCCCACGGTTGTTCTTCCAGACAACCTGAGAATCCATTCGCTGGAACAGTATATGGACCATCCAGCCCGCTTTCGTGGGCGGTTTTCCACGCAAAGCATCGATGCCTTTGGCGTATATTGCCAAAGCTTTGACGGCGCCCATATTTTCGTTGACGGGAACGCCATGGACGCGGCCGCCATTTTTGATCTGGGCAATCCCGACATTCCTGGACACGCCGAACACACCGCAGTAGTGCAACTCAATAAAACGGCTGAGTTTAAGGCGATCGAAAAGATCGACGGCGCAAGGCATTCTCAGCGAAATATGGCCGAGTGGCTGGAGGATTGGCGCCACAACATCGTTGTGCATGAGGAATCCCCCTTCGGCGAAGATGCGGGAAAAACACTCCCTATCCATCAAGCCATCTCGCGCATCCGCAGCGTAACGATTAAGCACGTCAGCGAACAAACGCAAGAGGAGCAGGAGTTCGCAAGCCAAAAAACAGCCCTGGAGCGCATCGAGGCGCAAAGCTCTGGCGGAAAGCTGTTTTGGGGGATTGAGTTCGTCTGCGAGCCCTATTCAGAAATGGGCGAGCGCTCTATCTTCGCCCGGTTAACCGCCTGCCCAGGCCGCAGCGAAGTCGAAATGATCCTCCGCATATCACGGCCCGAGGCCATCCAAACTGAAATCGCCACCGAATTCGCGGACATGATCAAGCGCATTTTCGAGCCGATGAACAACGAGATCATGACCTTCCCTGTCCACATGGGAACATTCACCACCCGGAAATAACAACAGCCGCGCCCACGGAATGGGCCGCCAAGGGAGGCGCGAGCCATGACAAACAAGGTGCAATTGAATGTAGAGCTGGACCAGGAAACAGCAGAAGCGTTGGCCGACTACTGCCGGCGCTTTTGCTTCGCTGACCTGCGATCGCTCGCGGACGACGACGATCAAGCCTATCGCATGCGTAACGGCCTGTTGGAAATCCAACGCTGTCTGGCCACCGCCGAACACAACCCAGGTGACCTATGAAACTGTTACAACACATCGACCAGAAACTATGCCGAATCACGGCATATCGCAACAGCACCCAGGCGACTCGCCGGGAGCGCTGCCGGGAAATCGCCGGCAATTGGCTGGCCATGGACCCGCTTTTTTTGGACACGGAGACAACGGGCTTAGATCAGACCGCCGAAGTGGTCGAGATCGCCGTGACTAACCGCCACGGGACCAAGCTGTTAAACACATTGGTTAAACCACAAGGCCCCATGTCGGCAGCGGCGCAGAATGTACACCAGATATCAGAGCTTGAGCTGAAAGGCGCGCCGAGCTGGCCGATCACCTACCCTCGCGTATACAAGCTGCTCTACAAGCGCCCAGTCATCATTTTTAACGCCGATTTCGACGTGCGGATACTGCGTCAGACCTGTAATGCATGGGCGCTTCCACCTATTCCATTCACTCCACTCTGCGCGATGCGGCTTTACGCAGAGTTCCATGGCCAATGGAGTGAGAAAGGACAGTTTAAATACCAAAGCCAGGCTCGAGCGCTGGAGCAAATAGGACATCCGGCAGCGGCAACCAGCCTGCACCGGGCCGCCTACGACGCGCAAATGACAAGCGAGATCATCTACACCATGGCGACCGGCATCAAGCCGTTACGCGCAGCATAAGGACGATACAAGGCATGCCGAAGTCACGCAAAAACAAACACGCAAAGCATAACAACCATTGGAAGCGTGCCCGCATGGTCTCCGACAACATCATCATGGAGACGCGGGAAAGCTGGTATGACATCGCCGGCGGAGGGCTGGAGCTTAAAGCCCGGCACAAAAGCCACGGCATGCCCTTACGGTCTGTTGACATCGAGGCCATTAAAAAACTGATGCTCAATTGGCGCGTGCGCGTGCTGATCTACTGCAAGGCCCCAGACGGAACGCGCTACACCGAGGAGCGGGAACTGATCACCGCCGAGCGCTGCAAGCTTCCGGAGCTGGACGACTTTTTTAAGTCACAAAAGAAAGACGCTCTGCAGTCCGTCAATCACACGCATGTATTCGACACGGGTTTCATCGCCGAAACCCTCACCGACGCTGAACGTGACCGCCTCAGAAACCCAGAGGCGGCGTAGGAGCCAACTATGCAAACCTTATTAGAAAGCATTCCCACCAACGGCGCCACAACGGCGGATCTGTACAGCAAGTGCGACTGGTTCGAAAGCCAGGAGCATTTGCTGAAGGAACTGAAAGCGCTACAAGCTGCGGGAGACGTCATCAAAGAAGGTAAGACCTGGAAGTCGGTATACCCTTTTGGCGAAGACTCAATCTCGGTCAAAAAACCGGAAGACTCCCGGACTACTGGCAAACCGTTGAACAAGGCGGCCGCTGATAAGGCGCTTAAAGCCCTTAAAACCAGGTTGTCACAACAGGTCATCGACAAGGAACTAAAACTCGACGTCCTGGACCAACTAAGCCGCCTGCTGGACCCAGGCATTAGCCAAGTGCTGGACGCGATCGCTGATGACCTGCAGGGGACCGCCTGATGAATACCAACCCTAGGCGCGGACCAGTTGATATCACTTGCCCTTACTGCCTTTTGAGCATGAGACATAGCCTTCTCATGTCTCCATATACTGAGCGGGAACTCACCTACTGCGACGAAGAGGAAGGCGGATGCGGCAAGGCATTTGTCATTGAGTTTCGTTCAGAGGTTTCTATAAAAGCCACCTATCAACTGGTACTGCAGGAGTCTGCATGATCGCAAAACTCCTTTTCAATCTCACTGCACAGCTGCCTTGTCGGCTTATAAATCGCCAAGGAAAGCCATACTTAGAGCGGTATTTTCTGGCGAAGGTTGCCGGGTTAACGTTTTACCTTCACCGATTCGTCGCTGGCGACGGCGACGAAGGCGTGCACGACCACCCATGGAACGGGTTTGCCCTATGTCTGACTGGAGGTTACACAGAGGAACGACTGATCAACCTATGTACACGCTGCGGGTACACGACCAAAACCAAAACTATCCGTCCAGGCCGAATCAATCTACTCCCTATGAGCGCAGCCCACCAAATACTGCGCACCAAGCCAGAGACTTGGACACTGTTTTGCCACGGCAAACTGCGTAAAGGATGGGGGTTTTTCCAGTCACTAGAACCGATCCAGGACCGAGAACAATGGTCTGTCTATTACCTCCAACCTTATCCACCGTCAGCCGGCCCACCTTGGTGGACTGACTCCCCTCTCGGCAAGAATGTTGGACGTGAACCATTTTCGCTGCAAACCGACACCAAAGGTAGCATGACATGAAGAACAAATTATCAGATCTAAATGATCATCTCTTCGCACAAATCGAACGCTTAAGCGACGAATCCATAGATGACGCCACTCTTGAGAAAGAATTAAAACGCACTGGCGCAATCACAAGCGTCGCCAAAGAGATCGTCGCAAACGCCAGGCTTGTACTTGATGCCGAGATCAAACTTTCAGACATGCCGCTCACCTCCAGCAAGCCGAAGCTGCTGTCATGAGAGGCAAATGGATCACTTACAGCGACGATGAACTCAGGTTCATTCAGTCCTGCAAGGAATTAACCCGTAAAGAGCTGACGGAACTCTTCAATAAAACGTTCAACAGGTCTCTATCCAAGGAAAATATAGCTGCGCTATGCAAGCGGAACGGATGGTTAACCGGCAGAAGCGGACAGTTCGAGAAAGGAGCTTCTCCATGGAATACAGGCAAGAGCATTCCCGCCGCCGGCAGAAGCGAAGAAACCCAGTTCAAAAAAGGCAATAGACCGCATAACCACGTGGCAATAGGAACGGAAATCGTCACCAAAGACGGTTACTTGAAGCGGAAAATAAAAGACGACGCCCAAACTGGTATGTCCAGAAAGAACTGGAAGTTTGTCCATATCATCAAGTGGGAAGAATACCACGGCAAGAAAGTACCGCCAGGACATATGGTTCGTTTCAACGATGGCGACTTAAGAAACTTCGACAAAGACAACCTCGTTCTTTTATCACGAAAGGAGAACGGCATCATTAATAAGTTTTTCGCTATGTCCGACTTACCGCCAGGCGGAACCACCATTCTGGTGGCATTAGCGAGGCTCAAAATGCTGGCCACTAAGAGACAGCGAGATCGTAAAAATAAAGGGGGACGCTCATGAGCAACGACAACACCATGCTTGTTGAAAAACTAAAACGCGACCTGATCAGATCAACAAGAGCCAATGACCGGCTTAAAAAAGAGCTGGACCGCGCACAAAGAGCCCTATCGGCATTTGAACAGGGACAACAGCAACTTAACCTGACCATCCAGCAGGTCGGGGAGCTGGCACAGCACTCTGGTTACAACGTCAACTATTCGGACATAGACAAAAACGAACGCGAGCAGCTTGTGTGTGTTGCTGATGGCCCCAGAGGCGGACTAAATGACGATGACGGAAAGCCCATTCACTTCTCGCACATTATGTGGTTTGAAGAAATCCCAGAAGAAGGATGTATTGGACTGGGAGAAGAATTACCAGATCCACCGCCTGCGCGTCTTCTTAAACCTATCCAACTTAAGCGGAAGCTTTTTCAATTTGATAACTCCGGCGAATGGATGGATAGATCACAAGCTTTGTACGCAGAATGCAGCACCCAGGCCCACAACATAATTGCCTTGGACGCTTGCGGAGTTGTATGCAGGACTTGGGCGCAAGTCAGCGGAGCCAAAGAAAGCAATTCTTTTCCAATTACAGTCTATGAGCTGGAGGGCTGATTGTGAGCGACAGAACCACAATCGAATGGACTGGATCTACCTGGAACATTATCACTGGATGTAGTTTCAAATCGCCAGGCTGCACAAATTGCTATGCAATGAAGTTGGCTGGCTCAAGGCTGAAGAATCACCCATCCCGCGCTGGTCTCACTACCTTAGCCAAGAGCGGCCCAGTCTGGAATGGGCAGGTCCGATTCAATGAGCAATGGGCAGACCTGCCGATGCGATGGACCAAGCCCCGCATGATCTTTGTCTGCGCTCATGGCGACCTTTTCCACGAATCAGTGCCTGACGAATGGATTCTGCGCGTGTGGGAAGTTATGAAAGAGGCCAAGCAACACACCTTTCAGGTACTCACAAAACGAGCTGATCGCATGCACAAGCTGCTAAATCAGTTAGGCCCACCGTTATCTAATGTATGGCTGGGCGTCAGCACAGAAAATCAAGAAACGGCCAATAATCGCATACCCAAGTTATTAGGCACGCCAGCCGCAGTGCGTTGGATAAGCGCAGAGCCCCTGCTGGGGGCCTTGGACTTAACAAACATGCCATGGAGACTTAACGGAGTCAGCGGCGAAGTCGTTAAAACAATGAACGCATTAACAGGGGAAACGACTGCATTAGACCCATTGTTCAACCGTCGCGAACAACTTCCCTCTATCAATTGGGTTGTGGTTGGCGGGGAGTCTGGACAAAACGCACGACCTATGCACCCGATATGGGCGGAAAGTCTCCGCGACCAATGCCAGCGGGCAAACGTCCCTTTCTTCTTCAAACAATGGGGGTCATGGGCGCCGCGTTCAAAATGCTGGAATGCAGGAACTGACTTTTCGTCCCTTGACCCGCAGTGTCGGCGGTGGCCGCACGTCATTAGGCTGGGAGAGCACGGCAGGAATACACGACATCTATCTCATTGCGATGATAAGGCAGGCCGGGAAGTCTATATGCAGAACGTAGGAAAAAAGTTATCTGGCCGCACTCTTGACGGTCGCACTTGGGACGAATTCCCGGAGGTAAAACCGTGAAATTCTCAATGAACGGCTTTCGCCGGCAGCTCAGCGGCGACGTTGAGCGCCTTCGGAAATTGTCCCTCTCAGTTATCGTGGCCCCCGATGAATATGCAATAGAGGAATTTGTAGAAGCCCTAAATGAGGTTATCCAGAAAAGTAATGTCCTTAACTGCGTATATGTGGAGGACGATCCGGATTTTACTGATATGTCGGATTTAGAAGTCGAATATATAGAGCCCGGAGAATACGCATGACCACCATTTATTACAAAGTGCCAAGCGAGTGCGAGGAAAGCACATACGAGTTAAGCACAGATCTCTCTCCCGCAAGCCTGAAGTACGGAAGGGTTTTAGGATCAATCGCTAAAGAGTGCGCAGAAGACTATTTCAACGATCACGATGGATGGGAATCGACATGGCCGATGACCTTCACGTTACACCTTGCCGAAGATGGACCAATCATCGGTAAGTTTAATGTCGACATGGAGCAAGTGCCCGCGTTCTTTGCTACATCAATGGCGGAATAACAATGAATACGATGTTTCTACTACTCGCCGAATTCGAAACCAGTCAAATTCCACTGGTCGACGTCGCGGCAAAGTACTTCAACTTAACCACCCGTCGCGATGTCCAGCAGCGCGCCAAGCTGCAAAAGTTCCCGTTCCCGGTCTATCGCGCATCTAACTCCAACGCCGCAGAGTGGATCGTACACGCAAAGGACCTGGCGGAGTGGATCGACAAGGAACGGGAAACGGCCGTCACCCATTGGAAAAGTCTGAATGGTGCGCCGCCGCGGGGAGTAATGGCACGTCGGCAGGGCGCAACGTAGTGTACACCTGCAGGTCTTTCCAGCCCTCATGCAGCGTGAATTGCTGCACTTGTACAATATCATAGCCACGTTCGAACAACCTGCTCGTGGCTTCTCGTCTCAAATCATGAAAGTGCAAGTCCTGAATGCCCAGATCATTACACGCCCAAGTGAAGCAGATACTGACATACTTTGTCTGATACGGAAAAATAAGGTCTTCACCTTCCACCTTTTCTTGACGACAAATGATATCCCAAGCCTCCTGCGTCATTTTAAACCGGCGGTGGTTGCCATCTTTTTTAGTCGGATGCTTAACGTCACGAACCAAGCCCGTTAAAGTGCTCTCGTCCAGATCGTCCCACCTGAGCCGAGTAATCTCGCCCAGGCGCCGCGACGAATGAATAGCAAACCACATAATGTCGTACATAGGGGTCCGCATCCGGGGCCGAAGCGCGCGATTACGGAAATAGTCAGTCAGCAAACGAAGCTCATCAGCTGTTGGCCTCCGACTACGCTTATTCGCCATTTTAAAAAGCTTATTCTTCCAACAGAAGGAGCTCACATCGTCGAACATCTGAACACTGACGGGCAAGTCTTCAAAGTGGCTTCTCGCAAGCTTCACCGCGCCTTTAATGTAGACAAAATCTTGTCTTACTGTTGATGGACCTGAACTCCGCATTCGCTGCTTCACGAACTCGACCAGGTAAGCCGTCGTCAATGATGTTAGCGGAACCCGCAACTTCTCCATTTGCATTAATGCCCGGATTCGATATGACTTTGACTCACCAAACTTGGCCACATCTTTATACTCGTTGTAATACCAAGCCAGTACATCAGCCAATGTCGAGCCGCCATGGTTCAATTTTTCCAGTGCGCCGGGCTGAGACAACTCATATTCAAGACGCCGGCCCCATTCTTCGGCGAGCCGTTTAGATGGCCAAGTCTTACCCTCGCGATATACTATTTTACCGTCTCGCTTAATCCTTACCTCTCGATACCAGCGGACTTCGCCCGACTTAGTAACCCTCTTTCTAGCCGTCGCCATGCTAAAATACCCCAGTATAGAAATACGCTACCCAGTTTCTAGCCTGACTGTGACGCACTTTCGAAGCACTTATGACGCACTCATGACGCCCCACGACTAGAAAAACACCCAAAAATAAGGAAAAATACTGTAATCGTGTGCATGACAACAAATCAAGGGGAAGTGCCACGAATAGCGCGCCAACCCAGCATGAGCCGTATATGTTGCTGGTTATATTGGACTTTTTTATTCGTTTAATTTTTAAACAAAAAGTTATGCTGGTCCGACAAAATGTCGCATAAGGCTAAAGAGAAAATATAGGAAGGGAGGCGGGTATTGGGAAAAGTGAGTGGTTAAGACTTGTGAATAGAGCAAATCCAATCATACAAATTACGTCATCCACCTTTTGAAATATGGGGGCAATAGGCCCATTTCAAAACGCCCAAAATTATCGGCCAATAATATCCTTGTACAGAGTCTGCCGATTCCCCCGTTCGCCCTGAGCCTGTCGAAGGGCTCTTAATGATGCCGCCGGCTCAACACAGGAGGACACGGAAATTAGTTGGCCACTAAAGTAAAAAGCCTGATTGTTTTCAACCCGGGCTGATTAGAATTTGGAATAGCGCTCTGGGAGGCCCTTCGACAGGCTCAGGGCGAACGGGTGGTTTAGAGAGGCGCTCGCGGTTCGCTAATCACAGGCTGAATAGTGCAAGCGGTGGGGGGCGACGAGTCGTAGGACCTGGCGCGGGGAAAGGTAGATTAGAGTGGAGTATCGATGAAGATTTTCTGGGTCATAGACACCAAAGTTACAGCGCTGGAAGGATGCGGTCTCAGTGATGACGGTTCGACGTATATATTCGGTCGCACAGTTGTTCCCGCCAGTACTGAAGAAGAGGCTGTTTCTGCGCTGAAAGCACATTTCGATCAAAGCCGGATTCAGCTGGAAGAAGTCATTTCCGTTGTTGCCTACGATGAGGGTGACTGGAGTAGTGATCGTCATCTCCTGAGCAAGGCCTATAGGTTGGCCAAAGCAACCAACGATATCAGGAGCGCCGCCTTTATTTCTGAAAGGTCGCGTGATTACACTGAGCGGAAGCAGCAGGGGCTGTTGGATGAAGAGAAGTAGCAGTACCACTGAGCGAAAAGTACTTCAAAATTAAAACTCCAGGAGATTTACAACCAATATGAGCAGCTTAGTCAAACGAGTTAGCGTAGTGTTGACTGAAAGTGAAGCAAGGTATGCTATTCAAGCTCTTGTTCATTACAAAGAAATGTGTCATCTGAAGGCTACAAACCCAGAGGCGACAGAAGATGATGAGTTCTTCTATGCGAATGATCAAATGGGGGCAGCAATGGCGTTAAAAAGCATCCAGAAAGCTTCCATAGAGGTATTTGGCGAGCAGATATTAGAATTTGGCCACGACTCGCTGTAAAGTTCTCACCGATATTTTTCGGCGCATAATGCGCCTGAATCTGCGCTTTTCCCCATCCATATTTTTGGGCTGCTCGTGTTGTTTTTATGTGAGCGCCCAACGAAATCGTTAACGTACAAGGTGATGTAAATATGCCGCATTTGACTTTGGAATATACCTCTAACTTGCGTGGCGCTGCTGATTTTCAGCGGTTGTTCAGCGCTATTCACACAGGAATGATGAGCACAGGCGAGTTTTCGCTGAATGATATCAAGTCGCGGGCGTATGAGGCTACTGAGTATGTTATCGGGGACGGTGATATCGGGAGGTCTTTCGTTCATTTGAAGGTTGCGCTTCTTGCTGGCAGAAGCCAGGAGTTTAAGCAGTTGGTCGGCGACCTCTGTCTGCAGGCGCTTCGCGAGGCGTATCAAAAAGAACTGTCAGGCGGCGACTGCCAATTGTGCGTTGAGCTGTTGGATATCCATCGGGAAAATTACTTTAAGGCGCTGGCCTAGTTAAGGACAGGGTCGACAGGGCGGCCAGTTATCGATGAACTTCCGCCCTGCTCCGTTCGCCCTGAGCCTGTCGAAGGGTGGATCTATATAACCGCGTTCCATTTACAATTGCGCCCTGTCTTCCCCCTGCTTCATTCTCCATGCTTCGCCTGGCCCACGATTCTCGCCTAAACTATGAGATTACGTTCAAGTCGTCGTTATTTTTAGAGAACAATAATTAATGAGAATCCCCCTTGTCCTGTCGACTCTAGCCTTACTGGGCGTCGCGTTCATCCTGTTCCTGTATCAGTATCTGTTTGGCGCGGAAACGACCTTGCTGAATGTCAGCTATGCCAGTATGACCAAGTCCCGCGTCCATCTGCTCATTGAGGGCGAACGCAAGTGGTACGCCTTGGGAGATTCCAAAACGATAGAACGTCCAGGGTTTCTTTTAGATTATGACTTGGATTCAAAAGCGCTCACCCTGTTCGAGTTGAAGCCCGATGATTATTTCTTTGACCAAGCCAAAATCATGGCCGACGACATGTTGGTTGCTCACTTCAAGCTCACGAAAGTTCCACACAGCCCGCTCTATGGCGCGTGTGTGTTCCGCACAGTGCAATTGGACTCCGCCACTTATACTTGGTCGCCCAAGCAGCGATGCAAAGCGCAAACAGGGAATACGTCGGCAACGGAGAGTGAGAATAACGGTGGAGGAAAAACGAACGAAGCGCCGGATATGCCTTTACCAAGCCTACTGAGCAACCAAAAAACGGACCGCATTTCACCTTCACTGTTTTTTAAAAAACCAGAAACTGCTGGCGACGCGTATCAAATCCTCGACGCCAATGGACAAGTCATCGCAGAGCGCAAGAGCCTGAGCGATGAAGACAAAACACAGATAATGCCTGTCGGAAAGTTGTTCCACTTCGACCCGAATGAGCCTCTCTCACAGATGCCCGCCAGTTTCAGAAGTCGGGGGCTAGGCTTGCTGCCGAGCGGTGAAGTGTTGCTAGCGTTTGAGTTTAACTGGGCGGCGGAAAACTCTATTGTGCTGATCGCCTGGGGCTTGCAAACCAACACCACACGCCTGGAAAACCGCATTTTTTATGAATCGCTGTTCTCGCCGACACAATTCGAGGCGCGCCAGTTAGATTGGTGGGGACAGTTTAAATACTTCGTGTCGCCGGAGCGGCGGCCAATGGTACCGCTACACGCTATACCCGCTACAACGCGATAACCCAAACATTTACAGCGCAATCCATCTCTCACCGTTGTATCCTAAGCGGCTACGGCCTGCGAGCGACAGGCCTGCCTGTAATGGCGCCAGCATTCCGTTGATTAATTGAGAAAGTGCATGAATCAAGATCAGATTGAGCAAATACTGCAACTAAGCTGCGATGAAAGATACGACTATTCACTGATGAATATGGTGGATAGCAAAGAGGTCTGGATTCTTATCAATGACGACAACCAGTTTTTGAAGCTGTTTTCGGAAGAAGAGGATTTTGAATACCTGCCTATCTGGCCAGCTGAGGAGTTCGCCAGAGAGTACGCTAATGACTTGGGTGAGAAGTTGACGCCTAAAAGCATCGCGTTGCCCCATTTCCTGAACAAATGGATTCCCGGGCTGCAACAGGATGGTCTGCATGTAAATGTCTTCCCTGCTCTGATGGATGATTCGAGCTGGATCATGCCGCCAGATGAACTAAGGGACGAGTTGAAGAACGAACTGTCCAATCAGATGTAGGACCCGCTTCCCGTTCCTCCCGAGCCCCGTCTTTGGGGCTCTTCTTGTAAGTCCAATATCCGCCGCAAAGCCAGATACAGCAAGCATTTCACGTCCTCGATCCTGTTTTAGGTCTCGCTATACTCGCCCCCTCAGGCTTAATGGAGGCTCATTGAACGAACGAGAGGGAACCATGCACAGATCCATATTTTTTAGCCTCCTTTTAATGCTGTTCTCCAGCGCAAATCTCTTGGCCGCGTCTATTGGTTTTCGCGAAGCGCAAGTGACTGACGGTCCTGCAAATCGGCCTTTGCACGTCAGCATCTGGTATCCCGCGCAGACGAATCCTTCTACAACAGCCGAGACGCCAACCTCATCCGTAGGAGAGAATCGGGCGTTCTTCGGTGTGCAGGCGAGCCCTGATGCGGAACCAGCGCAAGGCGGACACCCACTGGTGGTTTTGTCGCACGGTTATGGCGGTAACTGGCGCAACCTGAACTGGCTGGCGGCGGAGTTGGCTGCTAAGGGGTATGTAGTCGCTGCGCCGGATCATCCCGGCACGACGACTTTCGACAGACGCCCAGCGGAAGCGGCGAGATTGTGGGAGCGCCCTCATGATCTCAGTCGGGTGATTGATTTCATATTGGACAACCCACAGTTAGCGGGGGAGATCAATGCGGACAATATCGCCGCCATCGGCCACTCGCTTGGAGGCTGGACAGTTATGGCCCTGGCCGGCGCCCGCTTCGATCAGGCCCATTTCGCTGCTGAGTGTCTGGCGCACCCCAATCCTCGCGTTTGCGGGTTAAGCGATGAGTTGGGCTTGAGCACTAAGGGCGCGGCCAAAGCTTCACTTGAGGCCAGCTTGGCGGATCAGCGGGTGCGAGCGGTCGTCTCACTGGACCTCGGCCTTGCCCGCGGCTTTACGCCCGCCAGCCTGGCGGCGGCGCCAATACCCGTGCTGATATTCGGGGCGGGCGTGGATATCGGCGACCTACCCGCCAAGATGGAATCGGGTTATTTGGCCATCCACCTACCTCCCGCGCAAACCCAATACGTCGAAATTCCCGACGCCGCCCACTTCAGCTTTATGCAACGCTGCAAGCCCGCTGCAATCGCATTATTAGAAGAAGAGGCTCCCGGCGACGGCATTATCTGCAAGGACGGCGACGGTCGTAGTAGAGAGGAGATTCACCGGCAGGTCGCCAGTCAGGTTATCGACTTCCTGGCGCAGGCTTTAACAGCAAAAAACGCAGCGCTATAGATATAAAAAGCGCGTGTCTATTCTCCAGATGAAACGGAACGGCGATAGTCGCTCGGCGTCATGCCAGCGACCCGCTGAAACTCGCGGTTGAAGTTCGATTTGGTTTGGAAACCCGCTTCAAACAAGAGGCTGGTGACAGGAAGGTCCGTCTCCTGCAACAGCCGCTTGGCTTCATCGATACGGAATTCATTAACAATTTGGGATACGTTACGGCCATACACCCGGTTGATCGCGGCGGATATCCGCCGGGATGGAATCCCCATGCGTCGCGCCAATCGGTTAAGGTTCAGGTCTGGATCGCGATATAGCTGTTGCTGACGCATGATCTGATCCAGGCTCTGGATGACCTCATGATCATCAGCGCTGGGCTCTGTACTCGTCTCAGAGGACTCCGCCGCCTCAGCGGCTTGTGTCGCTTGAGCGCATTCAGCAACCTTGTCCACGTCTTTTGCTGACGCTACGGAAGCACTCCCGCTCTCGGCTATCGAACTGACCGCCGCGCCTTCACCCTCAGGAATACTCCTGCCGAAAGTCACGACGCCATAAACGATCACCGGCAACAGCAGCAACTGGACGATGGCGACAATCGCCGCCGCGTGGGCGCCCTGGTAAACATCAAAATCCCCGGCGATCAGCACATCGCTCACCGCGGAGATAATCAGCGTACACCCTGCTATTTTTGTAGCTTTAAGCGCTTGTAGCGCCTCGCTGAAACGGATGACCGGCAACGCATCCGGTCCACGGGACGCCATGCGAATCAAGGCCCCGCCATAAACGAAATAAAGCCCCGCCAACAGCAGATCTATGGGCGGAAACCAATACGCCCAGGTGAAAGAAAGCACCGTGACCACACCGACTGGAGCCAGATGCAGCCAGTGTTTCATGCGAGCGGACGCCCCCGCTCCGGTAAAACAATACCAAGCTATTGCGGGCAGCATGGAGGCCATGACAGGTTGGAGAAAGCGAATAAAGCGGACATCAAAGGTCCAACGCAGCCCCCCCATGATCACCATTAGCGTACAAGCCGCCGTAAAGATTATCGCTGGACGCAAGGACGGCTCGTTCTGACGAATAAGCTGAAACAGCAGAATCCCCAGCAATAACGCAATGACAAAAGGAAGAGGAACAGCGGGCATCATGGCGCAGTGAGTCCAGTATCAAGGAAACGAAAAAATGAGGCGCATAGGCCCCAACAACCAAGGCCTATGCTAGGGGGAGAGACAGAATTTCACAACAGTCAGAAGTCCCCCTTCTCCGGGAGCGCGGGCGGCCCGCCCGCAGAACCGCCCGCAACAGTCTCCCCAACGTATGAGTAGCATTAACCCCACTCCCCCCTATAATGCCAATAACATCACATACCCTCGGAAACACTATGCTCGTAAAAGAACTCAACGCCCTAAAAGAAAACCAAGAGTTGGTTTCGATAGAAAGAAATTGCCACGATGAAGAGCTAACCGGCTTCATCCATACCGCAACAGAAGAAGTTATCATCATGAGTTTGTTTTCAAACGATGGCGACTATGAAGGCATCGCCGTTTTTGAAACAGACCAGATCAACGAAGTTTACTGGGGCAACAGAGAACACAAAGCGATCGCCAGCCTGATCGACACATCCCAAGAGATTAACTTTCCCAAAGTTAAAGGAAAGATATTTCCAGATATTCTTATCGAGCTAAACAGCGCCTACGAAAGCCTATGCCTGTATCAACATCACTCAGAAGCCCGATTCGATGTGGGCCAAATTATTGACCATGACGACGACTGGCTAAAAGTGCATGCGCTTGGCAACAAAAAGTCACTATCGCCGCTATATAAACTGATTCAAAAAGACGATATTTCAAGAGTAGATATCGACTCGCCATATCAGAAAAAGATTGTGAGTCTGCACAAGACTGCGCTGTGATACCAAAGCTGAGAAGAGGTCCAGCTTAGGCGCCTCTTTCAACCGTGAATAATCCACTGTCCTTCAGGAATATCAAAGCATTGCTCACCCCAGGCTAAGAGATGCTCAAAATCAGAGAACGCCTGCTCATAATACTTGCTCCCCTTCTCGTCATAGAAGAAAGCGTGAACTTTGACTCCGGGAATTTTCACCGCTTTCAAAACATGGGGGGGGTTCAAGGGCAAGCTTGGGTAGTCAACATTGGTTTGTCGTAGCATCCGCTCGAAATCGAAGTAACGCTGATCCCGCGTCAAAGTTGCTTCTCCGAGCAACTGTATTTCCAGTTTTCGATGTGCGGCCAAACACTCAAAAAACACAGGGACCTGATATTCGCAGTTTACTGCCTGCTCTTTAATGATAGTCGTCCAAGAGAACGGATAATCCTCTGGTAGCGAATACTTCTCCATCAAATAACGCCTGAAATCGCCAGCAAAGTCGTACCAGCCAAACTCTCCGTTGGCCATGCTGAACCCCATCAAAATACCGTTCAGAGTGTCTATATCATTGGCGAGCATCTGATATCGATGGCGGATCAGGTCCAGAAGTTCAAGCGCTGTTTTAGCTTCGTGAAACGCGATTAGTTTAACCGGTTTATCATAGGACATAAGCGCCATGGCTCCTCGCTATAGGAGCCGCCAATTATACCAATATAACCCGCCGCTTTTTTGCTTTAGGAGACTATTCTTTAAACCTCCCCTTCCCCGAATTTATTCCTTATAGTGACGCCCTGTATCAAAATCGTTACATTCGATCCGCTAAGGTTGCTTCAACGTAGACGATTAATTCAATGCAGCAGATTGAAACAAATAAAAAGGGTGAAAATATGCAGTTTGATAAGGTGAGCTGGCTTTTCCTGGCGGGGATAGGAAATTCTGGCGAGCAGCACTGGCAAAGGATGTGGGCGAATAAACTGCCTAATTCTATCTGGCTGGAGCATTCAGAATGGGAAGCGCCTCAGCGCGACCTGTGGGTTCAGGAACTGAACGAGGCGGTCGCTCAGCTCACCCAGCCCACTGTAGTGGTATCGCATAGTCTGGGTTGTTTGTTGCTGCTTGAATGGGCCAGTATGCATCGTTGTGAGCATTTGGTGGGCGGCTTTCTTGTTGCAGTTCCCGACCCCATGAGCGCCGCCTTTCCTGCTGAGGCGAAAGGTTTTCGTAGGGGTTTTGAGCATAACGCCGCTTTACCTTTAACCCTCATCGCCAGCCAGGACGATCCTTATGGCTCCATTGACTATGCGCAGCGCTGCGCCCAGCAATGGGGAGCCAGCATCACCAATATTGGTCCCAAGGGACACATTAACGCCAGCTCCAACCTGGGAGACTGGCGTGAGGGATTTGAGCTGCTGACAGGGTTTGTGGACGGCATTGAATATATTGAATATTAAGCGCGGTCTGTTAACATTTAAGCGCGCTCGACTCGCGCTTCCCCCCTTCACCGGGAAAGCACTTATGTGCAGGGTTGTTCATCGTCACCTTTAACCTTTAATTGGGTTTGGAACAGAAGAAGGGAATGTTTAGAAACCCGCGATTAAAGGTTCAATATGAAACTTACCGCTCCCGTACATGTTCTTAAAGGCAAAGCTAAAGCCCTGAAACGCTCTCAAGCCATCTCTATGACCGAAGCGTTGGACCAGATAGCCAGAGCTGAGGGCTTTAGCTCCTGGAGCCTCTTGCAATCCAAGGTGAAAGCCTTCGCTCCCAAAACAACAGAAGAACTTTTAGATTATCTGTATCCCGGCGACTTGTTATTGATTGGCGCCAGGCCGGGCCTGGGTAAAACAACGATGGCCCTGCAGCTTTTATTACAGGCAATCAAACAGGGACGACAATGCTTCTTTTTTTCTTTGGAATATTCAAAAAAAGCGCTCATTGAAAAACTCACCGCGCTTGACCAGCAATTCGAGCTGAACCAGCCTCTGTTAGCGCTGGATATATCTGACGAGATATCTGCGGACTATATAATAAATCAGACAAAAGAAAGGGTTACCGAAGGGTCGTTAATCGCCGTAGATTACCTGCAACTGCTTGACCAAAACCGCAACAAGCCCCCTCTTCAGCAGCAGATCGAAGATCTGAAAAGCTACGCCAGAGCCCAAAAGTGCATCCTGGTTTTCATCTCGCAAATAGACAGACGCTTTGATGAAGGTGAGCGGGCGATACCGACGATCAAAGATGTCAGGCTGCCCAACCCGTTGGATATGGGGCTATTCAATAAATCCGTGTTTGTGAAAAACGGTCAGATATATATCTAACTGACGCATGTAAGACGGCAAGTCGCTCGAATGCGGGCGGCTTGTTTTGATTCAATGCCCCGTCCTGAGCGCTACGTTATTTACATGCCAATATCATTGCCATGTAAATAACTCCTCGACCGTCACTTGAAAGCCTAAGCTTCAAGGTCCCAATCGCTATTTTTAGATCCTAAACAGAAATCCTCTTAAAATACGCCTCGCCTTTCCCTTCCACCTGCTTGATTGCAAAGCCGGTGCGCTCCAAATGGGCGCGTAATTTCAGGTTGGGGTTGGCGCAGTGGATGGCGTGTATGACGCATTCTATGTGTTCAGCGTTCTTAATTTGCGCCGCTTTTTTCGCAATGCGGGTAATGGCGGGCAAAACGCCCTCGCCTCCGCCGTCGATTTGCGCCAGTTCGACAGTCCGGATTTTATCTGTGTATGAGAACTGCCCCAGTACAGATGCGGAGCCGATGTTAACCACCAGGGGCTTATCGGTAAGGACCAGGGCGTCAAACTCCGCTTCTGTCCAGCTGAGGATTTCCGCCAGTGAAACGCCTTCTATCTGAATATCAGCCATTCGCCCTGCCTCCGCTCAATTAACTCACAGATTAAACTACGCTACCGACTTGGCCTGCTGGTCAAGCCATTGCTTACGGCGCATGAAACGTGTCGCCTGCGCCTCTCTGAAGCGTTGTAGCTCACGCTTTTTCCTGAATAACACTTTCGCCAGTAAGCAGTACGAAAGTGCAACGGCGGCTGTCACGCCATAACGGGTCAAGTCCGTGACAGTGATCATCCAGACTGAAGCCAGCAACATCATGGAAAGCGTCACTAGAAGCGCGCCAATTCTTTCTCCAAAATACTGCTCGCCCCATTCTTTTTGAGTTTGAAACTCATCTTTGCGGGTGAAACGCCTTTCTGCGTTTCTCGAATCGATCTGGCCTGCCGCCAGATCGCTGTATGCGCTATCGCTCATTTACTACCTCGATAATCCGTGCGCGTAATGGAGAGGCGATTATATGTCATATTCGCGACAACAGCCCAAGAATATGCAGCCCTTCTGCCGCTCCGTTTCAGTCCGTTTAAGCAAGTCTTTGGTCAGATTAATAAACTTTTTACGCAGAGGGCCAAATATGGAGTGTTCGTATTCGCCAGTGCGCGCATAAATAGCCAAGTTACAGATAATCAAAGTATCGCGTCCACCAGGTTATTGGCGAAATCTCCCCAGCATTGACGCCATCGTAGGGGCAGTCCAGTTCACTCACCGGTATGTAGACATATCCCTGAGCTTCAAGATAGGCGATACAACTTTGCAACTGTCGCTGCTCGACGTTGTCGCATGCACTTTCGTTGAGAAGCGTAAATAACCTGCCGTAGTTGGAAAAGCGCAAGGCAAAATGATAAATCACGGCCTGGGGCGCCCCGCTGGCGGCGTACGACGTTTCAAGCTGATAGATATCCGCAAAAAATGAAGCGTCCTGGGCGTTTGCGTCTAACTCAAGCTCCGCAGACATGATGTTTTCCAACGCCCCCTTATGTTTCTCAATCTCCCTGACGGAGGACTCCCAATTAAAGTCAGGAGGATACTCCCAACTGCCCCTGACGTCGGCGGATAAAAGCAGCGTATGAATTCTGCTATTCATTTTTTTTAGCCCTGCAGAACGTTCAACTGAGACAGGTCGAACAACAATTTTTCCACTTGCAGTGCCTCGCAAAAGCCTGACTTACTCAAAGTCGCCATAGGCGTCTATCGTTAAATTCCTGGCTTGCCGGTACGCGTGAGGCGTATCGCCAATCAGTTTCTTGAAGTATCGAATCAGATGGGGCTGATCAGTAAAGCCAAAGATGGCCGCCACATCCGCCCAGCTCATGAATTCGGTACTGTGCTGATATAGATACAACAGTAGCTCATCCAGTCGCACCATGATCTGATATTGTTTTGGCGTCAGTCCGGTCACCCGCACAAAGGCGCGCTGCACCGCCCGCAAAGAACGATACAGCCCTGTCTCAAGTTCAGACGCTTTCGTGGTTGCAAGCAGCGCCAGAGTATCTCGCGCAAGCCGGCTATGCCGATCTTCCCGGATGCAGTCCGAATGCGCCTTGAACCATGCATCCAAGTTCCGGCCTACGGTTACAGCGTTGTCGGCGGCGTTTTTGAGAACATCCTCTCTCAGCAGATCAGGCATTTCAGCCAGAAAACCCGGCGGAGAGATGACGTCATCAATAGCGGCGAAACCATTGGCGATTGAATA
The DNA here is from genome assembly GCF_004135205.1 of Hahella sp. KA22. Classification (NCBI taxonomy): domain Bacteria; kingdom Pseudomonadati; phylum Pseudomonadota; class Gammaproteobacteria; order Oceanospirillales; family Hahellaceae; genus Hahella; species Hahella sp. KA22. The sequence goes on from NZ_CP035490.1 coordinate 4,405,918, forward strand.
GAGCGCGCCCGGCTTGAATTTAACCCCCAGGATGGCGAAAGGCTCCGCCTGATGTAAAGTCATACTGCTGGTATTGGGAAGCTTCAAGTGCGTCCCTTTTCCGGAAAGCTCCCGCTCGCAAAGCCCGTACGTATACGGCTGCTCCGGCGGGGCAATAATTAAATGGGCTTCTGGACAAGGATTCAGTTTGGGGCTGTCATGAGCGATATCGTCCGGGTCTTTGCGGAGAAACCAATAACACTCGATGTAGCGGGATACGAACGCATCCTCTGGCTGGTGTTTCCAAGTTATCATCGTTTTTCAACAGCGCACTTTAAAGGCTTTTGAAAACTCGCCGCGCTACACCCCACTGTAAAACCAGCGATAAGCCATAACAAAAAACAACAGCGTTGCGGCGATACTCGCCCTGAAAATCTTATCGCCGTTCTCTTTCCCCTGAATCTTCAACTGCCCCGCGTAAATCACCAGACCACCAAGGAAAGCCTGAAAGAGAGACATAAAATAGATGGATTCATCGCTAAGACCGGCATTTTCACCGCTGAAGATTTTGATCAACAGGAGCGCCACGGCGATCACCGCCATTGCTGCGCCGGCAAACTGCGCGAGTCTGATCATGCCAGTTATCTCCCTAAGAGGAATTGAGATGTGAGGCGCTTCGCCCGCTGCGCGTTACCTGTGAATGCGCATATTGAGCGAGTGCAATTTCAGGGCGGTAATTTAACACTACACATGGGCTTTCTACAGCCGTAATTCGGTAAACTAGACAGCCTATTTATCTATCGTTTTATCTATGGAATAGAAGAATGCTCCCAGAATTACAGCTATTTCCCGGCGCAGGACTGCTGACAGAACGTCTTTCTCTACGCCTGGCCTCTCCTATTTATGCCCAGGGCGTGCTCGACTACTACACCCATAACAAAGCCCATTTGACGCCCTGGGAGCCTGCCCGGGACGACGATTTTTATACTTTTTCAGGACAATTGCGGCGGCTTACGGACATGGCTCGCGTCATGGAGCAAGGTTACGCAGTGAGCTTACTGATGTTTCCCCGACAGTCTGATGACGTTATCGGCATCTGCAACTTCTCCAACATCGTACGCGGCGCCTTCCAGGCCTGCCACCTGGGCTTCGCCATCGCAGGACAAGAACAAGGCAAAGGCTTGATGCAGGAGGCCCTGACAGCGGGGATCTACTTCATGTTTCACCACTACGGACTCCACCGCATCATGGCCAACTACCGCCCTGAAAATCACCGCAGCGGCAAATTATTAGCATCCCTGGGTTTTGAGGTGGAAGGAAAAGCCCGATCCTATCTGAAGATAAACGGCAAATGGACGGATCATGTTTTGACTTCGTTGATTAATGAGAGATAGCGCAGCACTCTATTGCTCTATGTTAATCACACTAGTTGAGAAGCTTCGCGCCTAGGGTTCTCCCCATAGGCCACATTGGTCAAGCCACATGGATTATTGGAACACCAAATTTAATCGTTAGGATGGTTCTTCTTTTCTGTCCCAATAGGAACTACGCATGCAAGAACGCAACCTTCCAGACCACCACCAGCTAATCCCTTTAGAAAACCCCGTTTCACGTTGGGGACTACGTAGAAAGCTGAGCGGCAAGGAGCTTCTTATCACCAAAGAAGCTAATAGCTTCCTTATGAATCTTAATGATTATCAGAAGACAGAAATTTATCGCGCTATAAATAAAATAGTTGCAGAAGGTGGTTATGGTCGAGGTAGTGCAGGTTTTTTACTAAAACCTATGTCCATGCGCGCCAAGCAAGAGTCGATCACAGCAGCAGGTAATTTATGCTTAATCTACAGCGTAAACTCCGAAAAGATTGTTATCAACTCAATTGAGATTGATCCTAGTATAGTAGGTAGCCAATCCGCTGCTAAAGATGAAGTAGCGAGCCTGTACAAAGTACCCAGAGTATCTGATACACGCTATCATGAACACTCTTCCGATGAGGACGTCAGAGCGCTAGAGAGAGCCTGGGGGGAACCCAGAGCCCAAGTTGAGGTTACCACAGAGCATGCTGCGGTTAATGGTATGCAGAATGACCTCAGGAAGGCAAGGTGGTTAATGGGCGTGCACCTTGATACAGCTTATTGGGATGACCATCCAAAGAGTTACACTCTTTTTCACAATCCAACGCAGGGCGTTGCGTTAGACCTTTTTGAATGCGCACTAGACAGAATCAGTTCATCAAAGCTTAGTAAACAGTTAGCGGCTGTACTAACTGATTGCCAAAGAAAGAACAGAAAAGTTAAGTGGGTTTGCCATAGTCAGGGCGGTATTATATTTGTCCGGGCAGTAGAATTGGTGAATAAAATGGGAGTTCGCCTAGATGGTCAGAAAGTTGCAATACATGCTGGAGGAAACAAGAAGAAGCGAGCTGAGAAAGCATTTAATGAAGCTGGTATTGAGATAGTTGAACTAGCCAGAGAAAGCCCTTTCGATTTCGTCCCTCATTTGGCAGGGTTAAACAACCTGACCAAATCATCAAGAAGCCGCTGTAAAAATTTCCGCAAGTTAGTTTACGAAGATGGCCACCCTGTACAAACCAGTCCTCATACGCTACCTTACTTGGGTTTTGAATGTAGTCTACGCCATCTACAGATGTGCGGCTACGATGACTACGCAGAGCAAATGATCAAAGAGCGCGATTTGCTAAGCTGATGCTGAAAAAAGTATTGAACTCAGTTACAACAGGTAAAGGCCCTGACTTTAGTCAGCTAACAGATAAATGTATTAGCATTGGAGAGTACCGTCTAAGTTATAGGCTTCCATCTAATAGAATTCAGTCCGGGCGCCCCTCTGGTCCTAAACCAGATCATATTAATCTTCATCCAGATATATTTGAATCCTATGAGCTGAAACAAGAGTACAATCGGGTGTGTTCCCGATTGGTGTTTCAATGGTGGAGCTATAAAGGGTTCTTTTTGCAAGGTGCTTTCGGCCAACTTTGCAAGTTTTCTATGCACATAGATATTAATCGCATAAGCAGCCAGTGTTCTATTTCAGAAAATGACCTAGATAGCTTGGAGGCTTATCTAAAAAAGGACTATTGGGACTATTATGAAACTCCTGGAGAAGGCAACCAGAGGGGAGTCAATTGGAGAGCTAGAGAAGAGTTCAAGGACAATATAACTACAAAAGGAGAAGTTCCTTCAAACAGACTTGTTCATTTGCCTGAAACTTATATAAAACAGCATATAAATGGGACTAATTGGCTTCACTACTCTTTAGTCGGTGAGGGAATACCTGGCCCTGACATTACTCACTATTGGGCCTACCCGCTAAATGACTGTTTCTATATCACCATATGTTTTTGGCTCACCTTTGAACAAGGTTCTAAAGACGCAAGAAGTGAACGTATGCTGCAGGATGTAAACCATATAATGTCGATGGTGGAATTAGAGAAGTCTTAGCTGTAGTTTAAACCGTAGTTGACTCAAAACTGATTATAAAAAGGTACTAACCGATGTACGAACTCGTCAAAGACTACTACGGCAAACAACTGCAAAGTTCTTCTGACCTGAAAACTTCCGCCTGTTGCGATGTCAGTAGTGTTCCCGCCTGGTTGAAGCCTTTGTTGGCGCGGATTCATCCAGAGGTGTCCGCCCGTTATTACGGGTGCGGGCTGGTGTGTCCGCCGTTGTTGGAAGGTTGCCGGGTACTGGATCTGGGCTGCGGTTCCGGGCGTGATGTGTATGCGCTGGCTCAGTTGGCGGGCCCCCATGGGCAGGTGGTCGGTGTGGATATGACGGATGAGCAGTTGCAGGTCGCCCGATCTCATCAGGCCTGGCATGCAGAACAGTTTGGATTCGATAACGTGCGCTTTTTGCAGGGTTATATTGAGAAACTGGACGAACTGGATCTTGAGCCTGAGTCCTTTGACGTCATCGTCTCCAATTGCGTGATTAATCTGTCGCCGGATAAAGCGTCCGTATTGCGCGGATTACACCGCCTGTTAAAGCCCGGCGGTGAGTTTTACTTCTCAGATGTGTACGCCGACCGACGTGTTCCAGCGGACCTTCATGACGACCCCACCCTCTATGGCGAATGCCTGGGCGGCGCGCTGTATTGGAACGACTTCCTGCGACTGGCGCATCAGACCGGCTTCGCTGATCCGCGTCTGGTGGAAGACTGGCCACTGGCGATAACCGACGCCGAATTAGCGACGCGCATCGGCGCGATTGGGTTTTACTCCGCCACCTACAGGCTGTTCAAAATAGACGAATTGGAAACCGCTTGTGAGGACTACGGGCAGGCGGTCATTTATCAGGGAACCATTCCTGATCATCCCCATCAGTTCGTGCTCGACAAACACCATGCGCTAGAAACCGGCCGCGTGTTCCCGGTCTGCGGCAATACCTGGCGTATGTTGAGCGACACGCGATTCGCCCATCACTTTCAGTTTATCGGGGACTTTAGCCGACACTACGGCATCTTTGAGGGATGCGGAACTGCTACCCCCTTTGACGACGCATCTCCCTCAGTCAGTACAGGCGCTCCCTGTTGCTAATCTCGCCGGTGCGCGTCTCACCTGACGCGCACTCGCCTTTCAGATCCCGGCTACAGGTTCTCAATCTCGTACTGCAGGCTCGCCATATAATCGCTCAAACGATAGGTTGAGCCGCTGACATTGCTGAACTGGGACGCCACGTAGCGCGCCAGAGTCTGCTTGTTCTTTTCGCCGAATTGCAGATAGATCGTATTCAGGAACGTGCTATTGGGGAATTCGCGCAGGGCTTCATTGAGAGTGGGAATAAAAGCCTTGTTTTCCCGCCCCAGACCGACCACATAACTGTTGGCGAACTTCTCCTTCTTGAGAATTTTCCAGCCGTATTCGTCCACTTCTTTCAGTGCGTCGCTCTTGCCCGCATTGGCGTACAAGAAACCCAGCAGATCGTAATACAGGGGCTCTTGAGGAAACTGCGCCGCGTAGCTTTTCAGTTGCGCGCCGTACCTGTCGAAAAGCTGGTTGGGCGTCGCCGCCTTCAACGTGGTCAATTGTGTGAAAATCTTGCGGATCAGTGTTGCGGAAACAGGCAATTGATTATCAGGCGGAGAAATTTTCAGCGCCTGCAGCCTTTGTAGCAGCTCCTCTTTCGAGAGCCGGTCGATGTCCTGACACAAACGCAGTTGCGCCGCTTGCGGCGAGTTGGCGTCCGTCACCGTCCTGCCGATTAAAGCCCTGTCGAACGCCAGATAATCTTCTTTCGGACGCTGATTCCACCAGTCTATTTCCCAGTTCGAATCCAACGCCCACAGGTCGCACAACTTATCCGCCGCTCCCGCCTCAATGTCCCGAATAAACGCCTCCCGGCGCGCCTCCTGATGGCTATCGGAGAACAGCGTATACATGCCTTTTTCTATGGCGATATGATGCTCGCTAAAGTCAGATTTGCGCCAGGCGTCGAACGCTTTATCCACGTCTCCCTGCATCAGATAGGCATGGGTGATATACGCCCAAGCGATGGGATTCAGACCCTGCGGTCTGGCCCTGACCAGTCTTTCGTAGTAACGCAGCGCACTTTGGAATTGGCTGTTGCGATGTTCATGCATGCCCCGTTCATAGAGGATCAAGGGATTGTCCGGCTCCAGGCGCTCGGCGCGAATCATATAGCTGTAGCTGACGTTCGGATCGAGCTGGTAAAGCATGTTGCCGAGAATGAAATAATCATAGACGGACTTGGCGTCGTCCGGGGTCAGGCTCTGCAGGCGATGTATCGCCTCACTGGCTTTCCCCTCGACAAAAAGCTGATGAAATTCAGCTCCGTCAGAATAGGCGATATACACCGCCCCCGCCTTCTCCGCTTCCTGCTTGAACGTATCGAAATCAACCGCCTGCAGATTCGCCACCCACAAAACGTTGATCAGAATGGAAAACAACCATGGACAGACAGAAGGTAAATGCTTGAACGCTTTTCTGGTATCTCTCATAGACAGCACCCGTCGATGAAATCGACCTTGTTGATGATCCATGCAGAGACGTTTTGCAGTGGGTCCGGAACGTCGCCTCACGCGCAGTAAAACTAACTCCAGGCTTTCCCGGCTATACCTTAATTATAGTGGAGGGAAAAAGCCTGCCGGGCTCAGATTAACAAAATTTACACCGAAAACATCCGGCGGTTATTTACCGCAATTTTTCAATCACTTAACATCGGCGTCTGACTCACTCAAGGGCGTTTTCATTCAGGCGTCGCCGTTTTATGCAGCCTGCGCCGCGCCACAAACGCCCTGTGTCAACCACACCCAGAGAACAGGACTTCATTCCATGATCAAACTGCACCACCTCAACAAATCCCGCTCCCGCCGCATTATCTGGCTACTGGAGGAAATCGGTCAGCCTTATAGCGTGATCCCCTATCAGCGGGATAAAACTACATCTCTGGCGCCACCGGAATTGACTCAGATTCATCCTCTGGGCAAATCTCCAGTGATTGAGATAGATGACATTGTGCTGCCGGAATCCGGCGCCATTACCGAGTTTCTGATTGAGCGCTACGCTGCGGAGAAACTGGCTCCGGCGCGGGACAGCAAATCATTCGCGGAGTACCTGTACTGGATTCATTTCGCGGAAAGCTCAGCGATTCTGCCGTTATTGCTGAAGCTGTTTCTGGATATGGACGGGACTGAAACCCGCTTCCTGCAGGGATACGCGCAGTCCGAAATCGGCAAGGTGATCGGACACCTGGAGCGCTCTCTGGAAGGCAAAGACTATCTGGTGGATAACCGGCTCACTGGCGCGGATATCATGATGTCTTTCATTTTGGATTTCCTGCAGCGCAGCGGCGCGATGACCAAATATCCCAATATTCAACGCTATCAGTCTGTGCTGGAAAAACACGCCAGCTATCAGGCCGCGTTGGAAATTGAGGCGAAGTACGACGCAGAGTAGTTCACGAAAGCCAGCGCACGTTACTGAAAACGTGCGCTGGCGTATCAGGACGGAAGCCTGCTTACTGCAAACGCAGCTCACAAGCGATCGGATAATGATCTGAAGGCGGATAATCCCCTTCACGATATTTCTCTAAAGCGCAGCCCACCGCACTGACGCCGGAACCGACAACATGATCAAGCTGAGGTCCGGGCTGTACATTCCAGCCGTTGAACGTGCCGCCAGTGAAGAAACTCGACAACGGGGTCTGATTCACCAGGGTATTCACCGGCCCGCTGCCGGGTGACGCGTTGAGATCGCCCAACAGCACTGTCGGCATGCTCCAGTTCTGATTCACCTCACCCAGACGATCTCTCAGGATATTGGCGGAGCCCTGCTGGGAATTACCATCCACGCCCCAGTGCGTATTGATGAACACCAGCTCACGGCCATCGGCGTTGCGGCGCATTTTCGCCCACTCCGCGCTGCGTGGCCCCCACACATCCGCCACCAGATCAATCAGGCCGCCGTCCACATAGGTGTAGAGGTCGGAGCGATAGAGAATTTGACGGTAGCTGGTGGCACCCCAATTCGCGCCCAGGGTGTTTTTGATGAAGTCATACTGTCCGCCAGTTGGCTCCTGCAGCCCCAGTAACTCCGGGTTCTGGCGCTGAATCGTACGCACGACCTCCCCCTTGCGTTGACTCCAGTTGCGTTCGCCCGGGTCGTTCGCCTGCTCCGTGCGAACGTTGAACGTCATCACGCGAACGCTGTCGCCCTGTCCGCCAACTGGACAGCCGGTGGCGTCCACCTGCGTTCCCGCAGGCGTATTGGGGCATTGATCCAGATTATCGGCGACGCCGTCATTGTCGCTGTCCGCATCGCTATGAGTGAGGATATTCAGCCAGTTCAGATTGAACTCGCCGACGCTCGCCTCCACCCGCACGCGATGCTCGCCCTGATCCACGGAGAAGGTTCCAATGGGGAGCGTGCGATAGGACTGCCAGCCTCCAGTATTGACGACCGAACCCTGTCCCACTTCCGTTCCATCCACCAGCACGCGGAAGCGACCGCCGCCCACGGCGGAGGCGACGCGGGCCGTCAGGTCATACTCGCCGGCGCCCAGAGTCACGTTGTATTCCAGCCATTCTGAGCCGGCGATCCACCCTACGTTGTGGCCGCCGTCGATATCGCCGCTGACTTCGATGTCCACGTCGTCATTCCGGTGAGCGCCGCCCTGATTGCCCGGCGTGGTGTCGTAGTAAGCGTCATAGTCTTCCGCCTGCACGATGACATTTTCAGTACGCACGACCGTACAGCCGTTCTCGTCCACCTCGTCGCCAGCGGGCGTGCCTGGGCACAGGTCCCGCTCGTCCTTGACTCCGTCGCCATCGCTGTCAATGACATCCATGGAGCGAATTTCCATCCAGTTAAGATTCAGCTCGCCGCCATACAGTTCAACCCGCATTGTGTGCTGCCCGCGTTCGACGCTGAAGCTGCCTACCTCCTGAGTCACGAACTGCTGCCAGCCGCCAGTGGCGTCGACCGTTTTTGAGCCAACCAAATCCCCGTCAATGAATACCGCGTATTTGCCGTTGCCCACCAGGGAGGCGACGCGAGCGTCGAGGCTGTATTGCCCCTGCCCCAGAGTGACGCTGTACTCCAGCCACTCGTTGGCGTCGGTCCAGCCGATGTTGTAACCGCCGTCCACGTCAGAGGTTGTCTCGATATCAACCTCGTCCTCACGATAAGCGCCGCCGTTGTTGCCCGGGGTGGTGTCGTAGAAGGCGCTGTAGTCTTCCGCCTGCACTTTCACCTTGTCGGTGACGATGATCTGACAACCTACCTCATCCACTTCAGCGCCCGCCGGCGTGTTGGGACACTGATCAATGCTGTCCTCCACACCATCGCCGTCCGCGTCCTGCTCCAAGGGGCAACCGTCGGCGCCGACTGGCGTACCCGCCGGCGTGCCGGGACACATGTCCTCATTGTCGTTGACGCCATCGTTATCGCTGTCCACCACTACGGGACCGCCTCCGCCTGTCCAGAGAATATCGTCAATGGCGAAAGCGAAGTCCGCTCCCGGCAATTGACCGTCTTTGCTCAGAATAGCGAAAGGATATTGGATAGAGCGCAGGTCAATCAGCGGGCCGCGCAGCTCTGACACAGGGATGCTGACTTCGCCCCACTCACCGTTACGGGTCAGGCCGTATTTGTCTTCAAAAGCGGGGAAATCCAGCCAGTTCTGGTTGGTATGGGTGTCTGTCACGCCGATGCGGAAAGAAACGTCGGCGGGAATCTTGATGCGGAATTTCAGCTCGCCTTCGTCAAACTTGCTCAGATTGACCGGCTGCCGCGCCTGAATGCCGCCGCCAAACCAGGTGTTGGCCTTGGCTTTCCAGGAGATGACTTTTTCGCCTTCATAAGGCGCTTCCGAGCCGCCGGAAGTGGTTTGGTCCCACACATAGATATCGGAAGAAGAGCCAGCTTCGAGTTTGTTGGTGGTGGCGCTTTCATCGGTAAATACGCCGAAGGTTCCGGTTTCCGGACCAGGACGGCCGAGCTTGACTTCGCCTTGCCCATCCAGCTCATACACGCGGATGTAGTCCACCAGCATTTTGCCCGGCAGCGGCGCGGAAACCTGGCCATTGTCGTGAGCGTCAGTGAAGTTGCCGCCCACCGCCAGATTCAACAGGAAGTAGAACGGCGCCTGGAATTCTTCCGCCTCTCCGCCAATGGGAATCGGGTTGTCGTACAAGTCGTGCTCTTGACCATTATCCACGATAGCGAAGCGGATCTGAGACTCCGTCCAGTAGAGACGATAAGTAACGAAGCGATTACTCAACGGGGTCGGCGCCACATAGGCGTTGTCAGTGTTCCAGGCGGTGCTGGCGGCGCAGGAGGGATTTTCCGGCACACAGGCTGAGTCCGCATAGAAAATCAGGTTGGAGCCGACGTAGTTATTGATAGGGGCGCCGTCGTGGCCGGCGTTCTTGCGTCCCGCCGCGCTGTGGCCCATTTCCATGATATCGATTTCGCCTTTGGCCGGCCAATTAGCGGTGCTGGTCCCCAGCATCCAGGCCGCTGGCCACAGGCCAACGCCGACTTCCGGCGCCTGCATGCGGATTTCGATCATGCCGTAGCGAACGGAGACGGCGTCTTTGGTGGTGATTTTACCTGACGTAAAGGCTTTGCCGCCGACATCCTGGCGGCGGGCTTCAATCACCAGCGCATGATTGCCTGGCTCTGCAGGAATCTCTTCGATGGACAGATTGTCCTTGGCGTACCATTGCAATTCCTGGTTGCCCCAACCGCACAGGCTCGGACAGCCATCGCCCTCGTCGACATTCCAGACGGAGGGATTCAACGAGTCAAAATCTTCTTCCCACAACAACGCGCCGACATCCGCGTGCGCCATGGCCGCGGACAGCGCCGACAGCATAAACAGCCCGGCTCTGGCTGCATGACGGCGTGGCCGCTCCTTGTTGTCCTGTACAAACGCCATGATTACCCCCTTTGTAATTCTATGATTTCCGTTAATGAAAACGCTTTCATAAATTGCCTAAAAAAAAGCCCTGGGGCAATGGGCTTTTTGGGTTAATCCTTCACCAGTTACAAATCTGTGAGGGGGATATCAGTTTTTTGCTCAATGGGCGATCAGATCAAGATTCATGCAAACGCTTGCTGTCGGTATCGGTCGCGCTCATATCGCGTATCAGCGTCGGGCCAACTTTTTCTTCGATGGAGAGCAGAACTTCCCGCCGCAAACCGAAGTAGAAACAGGCTTCCGCCGCCACGAACAACGGTCCGATGATCAAACCACTCAGATCGTCCACAAACGCAGGTTTACGCCCTTCGTAGTAATGGCCGACGAACTGAAACACCCAGCCCACCACAAACAGCCCGATGCCCGTGCTCAACCACACCATCTGAGATTGCACCGCCAGCGCAGCGGCGCCCCACAATGTCAGGGCATACAAAACCGCCATCAACAACGCAAAGGCAAAATCCAACACCAGATAAAAAATCAACGAGGCGATCACCACGATCATCGCCGGCGTCGTCGCTAACCCAAACAGCTCGAAGCTCGTCCGCGACAGCAGCGTAGCGATGGACAGCACTATCATGGGAATGCCGATAAAATGGGTGGCGATATTGCGGCGGTCACGGTGATAAGCCGCATACTGGGTCAAATGCTCGGACAGTGTTTTCATCCCGTTTCTCCCGTTATCAGACGCCAACGATGATACCCAGGCGTCCATGGTTTATTTTTATGGGTTTAACGAGGAGTATAGGTGAATGACAAACCCTACACTGTCGTGTAGATGACACGCCCCAACCGCGTCAGCGTTTTCTCTTATCAGGAAATATTGAGTACAAAAATGCGACCTTTATTGATTGTCTGCTTAACTGCGCTTGCCGCCACGCCAACATACGCAGCATCGCCCGCACAGGATTTGAGGAACGAAGCTGAGGCGTTTTGCGAAATCCATAATCCCAAGTATTGGCCTGACGTTGACTCAATGAGTCTCGAAGAGTATCGAACCAAGTTGGGCGATAAAATTTCCGAAGTAGTCAAATCAAAGGAATTCAGAGCCGCTTTGGCGCAGAGCGTCGATATGGGCCATGAAGCATTTAAAAAGAACTATCAGGGCAACATGTATGTATTCAGCCGCGATCAGGTCAGACGCGTCCTGAGCGATTCCTCCTGGGATTGCGAATACATGAAGTTTCATTACGGAGAGCCCGAAGCCGCCGATTAAGGCGGCTTGGCGATCACTGCGAACGCGCTATCAGTCAGGCGCGATATAGAGCTTGATGGCGCCATGGCGCAGCAGCGCTTTGTCGTCCAGCCCTATGCGCGCCACCTGGATTTTCCAGGCGCCGGCGGCGTTTTCGTCATGGAAATCCGTGATGAAATGATCCGCCAGTTGCAGGTCGTAGTCATTGAAGCTGCCGTTTTTGTCATGCAACACATACGCCGTGCCCGCCGGGGACAACAGAGTGACCTTATAGCCGCCCAGCCAGGCGCCGCTGATGGCGAGATCCACGGAAACGCCTTTGACTTTCCCTACAGCATGTTGCGGCAGCAACACTTCTGTCGTTTCGCCTTTGGGCAAGGTGACGTCGCCGATCTCCACTATACGCTCCGTCAGTTCCGCCGCAGCCTGCGGCTGACCTCGCAATCGCATTTCCCAATGATTCAGCACGCCTTCCTGAAACGGCGACGCATCGATCACTTGCAGAAACCACAGCCCTTGCGAGGGAATATTGCGCATCTGCGGCAGCCGATAGGAGCGCACCAGATCATCTTCCGTCAGGCCGCCCCGCTCCCGCAAACGGAAGCTCCGCCCGTCCGGCGACAACAGGTTGACCAGCAAGTCGCCGCGCCAGGGATGAGAGATATCCAGACTCACCGACGCGTCCCAAAGGTTCAGATTCTCAGACACCAGCATCGGGCTCCATAGCCCACGGGAATTATGATCGGGAATCGGCGTCGCTGCGCCATTGGCGTAATCAAAGTCCCGCGTTCCTTGCGGCAACACATTGACAGTGATGCGCTTGGCGCTTTTGAAGGGCTGGCTCGCCTTGTCGCTTTCCACGCCTTTAAGCTCCACGAAATAACGTCCCACCGGCGTCTCCGCGCCGACGCTAAAAGTCATATCGCCGCTTTCATTCGCTTGCAAGGCCCGGGGAAGCTGTACGTAAACGCCCGCCTGGGGCTGCGAAACGGACAGATCCGCCATACCGCTCCAGTCGAACAAAGGCTGCAAACGCGCGGTCAACGAACGCATCTCGCCCTGGGGAATATCCACCACGTCCGTTTCCGGGGCGATGCGAAAGCCCGGTCGATCATCCGCCGCCAGCAGGGCTTTTTCCAGATTCAGACGACGCCCGTCGGGAATCTTGCCTTGCAACGCCGCCACTTGGTCGGCGCCATCCAGCAACGCCTGTTTCAGCGCTTGTGCGTCCAGATCAGGGTTATGCGCCGCCATCAGCCCCAGGGTTCCAGTGATCATCGGCGCCGCCATGGAGGTGCCGCTGAGGGAGCCGTAGGCGTGATTGGGCAAGGTGGAATAGATATCCGAGCCCGGCGCTGCGATATGCACTTTCTCCAGCCCGTAATTGGAAAAGCCGGACAACTCCCCTTCCCGATCCGTGCTGGCCACCGAGACAATGGCGGGATTATCGTAATTGGAGGGAAAGTGCCCATAGTGATCATTGTTGCGACCGTCATTGCCGGCGGAGAACACCATCAGCACGCCTGCGGCTTCTACACGTTGGATCGCCTCTTCCATCGCCTGCCCCGGCGCGCCGCCGCCCCAACTGTTATTGATCGCCGCCAGCGCTTCGCCGCGACGCTTGAGATCCACCATGTAGTCCATGCAGGCGATGGCGTCGGAGGTATAACCAAAGCCATCTTCGTCGATAAAGGCGCAGGTGACCAACGCGCCGCGCCAGTTGACGCCGACGCCGCCCAGGCCATTATCGCCCACCGCCGCCATGATGCCGGCGACATGGGTGCCGTGTTTGTTGGCGTCCATCGGATCGCCGGAACGGTTAACCACATTAACGCCGTAGATATCGTCCACGTAACCATTGCCATCGTCATCACGACCGTTATTGGGGATTTCGCCAGGGTTGATCCACAGGTTGACCTGCAAATCCTCATGTCGATAATCCACGCCGCTGTCGATCATGCCCAGCAGCACATGCGTGTCTCCGGTTTGCAGGTTCCAGGCGTCCAACGCGCGAATGTCGTTGTTGCGGTCATCGACGTTGAACAGGGCCCATTGCTTAGTCAACGCGGGATCGTCCGGCGTTGCGTCCATGCGCAATGGGTAATCCGGCTCGGCGTAGGCCACAGCGGGGTCCGCAGCGAAGTGCGCCACCGCCGCTTCCGGCGTCATGCCATTGAGATCGTAACGCACCAGGGCGCCATCCCGGGTGACCGGATCAGCGGCGTTGACGCCCGCCAACGGCGCAACGCGCCGGACTCCATGGGCCAAGGCGTCGCTTTTGTATTTCACCAGCACCGCTTTCACTGGCGGCGCTTCCGGTTCCGCCCAGACGACAGTGGACAAGGGCAATAAACAGGGAAACAGCGCCACCCCGGCGCTGCAAAGATATTTACGCATATTGGATCTCCGACCAATCAATTAAATCCGATATTCCTTTCAGATCCGATTGCAGACGGCGCTATGCGTCCATAGACATTCACAGCGTCATCGCGTCGATATTGTTAAATACCTTCTCATCAGTGTTTTCAGGCTTGGCGGGCGGATTATTTTTAAAGGAGTGAACGCCCAGAACCGGGCAGTCTATCTGAGGGAGCAAACACTGTCTTGGGTAGAAAAGCTGGTGGCGCAAGAGGAAATCTGTATGATCCCGCCGCTATTGGCGGCGTCAGCAACGCCTATGTCTTCAGACTGGAACGCTCGTCCGCCCATACAATACTGTCGCGGTACAGCTTACTGATGGCGGGGCCGCTCAAGCCCAGCTCTTCCAGCTGCGCCCAGGGAATATTCTGCATATCGCAGCGTTCATACAGGCGCACGGTAATCAACGCCAGGCCGGCTTTACCCTCGCCTTTGAGCAACGCGTCGATCACCATGGCGGAAAGCGGCAGTTTGCTGAGAATTTCCTCGATCGTGCGATCAAAGAACGCATCCAGCGTGGAAAACAGGCCAATAGTGAAATAGGTGTCGCGCTTATCTGGCTCAATGATCGCCGCAATCTGTTCACACATGCGGGCGCGAATCAGCGCAATGACAATCAGCGCTTTCGGCTTGTCTTCGATGCCGGACAGCGCCAGCAACATCACCCAGGCCCGCAGTTGCTCCAATCCAAGCAACACCGCCGCCTTGTGAATGGAGTCAATCGGTTGCGGACGCCGGAACGAAATGGAGTTGATCAGTTGCAGCAGCTTGACGCTCAGGGGCGGATCGCTGGCGATGGTTTTCACGATCTGATCGAACGAGGCGTCTGGATTCTGCACCATGGCGATCAAACGCAGCACCGCCAGCTTGCTCTGGGGCATTTTGCGGCCGGTGACGATCTCCGGCTTGCTGAAGAAATACCCCTGAAACAGGTCACAGCCGTTATTGAGGCAGAACTCGAAGTCGTCGTGGGTTTCAATTTTTTCCGCCAGCAAACGCACTTTCTTACGTTTACGGATCTTGTCCACCAAGCCTTTCAACGCCCCCTTCTCAATCGCCGGAAACTCCAGTTTTACGATAGAGGCGTACTCCAGCAACACTTCCTGCCTGCTATTCAGATCGTAGTCGTCCAGGGCGATGGTGTAACCGCGTTTGGCCAGGCGCGCCACGGCTTCACAGATTTCCTTGGTGGGTTCAACCGACTCCAGAATCTCGATCACCAGCAGGTCTTTCGGAAACGGCGGCGGCTCCATCAACAACTGTTCAGTGAAGTTGACGAACGCCAGATGGCCAGAGGTGACCTCCTGGATGCTTTTCTCGGTAAACGCATTCAGCAGCACCACAGAAGTGGCTTTATCGCCATCCAGAATCGGACCTGCAGCGGGGTCATTGGAACGAAACAGCAACTCATACCCCACTATTTCCAGCGATGCGTCGACAATAGGTTGGCGGGCGAGCAGTATCTGTTCCATGAGTGGTCGCGATTTATCCTCGGGAGGGGTATGTTTGGAATGTAGAAGTGGACGCAGGTTACGTCAAGGCGGGGGTCCGATCAGTTTTGTCTATCAAAACCTGTGCTTAAAACCCGCCCCGACGCCATCATCATTGCAGATTCGCGCTTTGCAAATCCAGGTATCGCACTGGCTCGCCAGACGCCATATAGATCAGGATTTCGCGCATGCGTTCAGGGTTCAATCGCCTACCGTCCACTGAGCGTAGCTGGTCCAGAGAAAAGCAGTGTCGCGACCAGGCGGCGTCGATATCCCGCTCAAATGTGGCGCTGCTCATGTAGTTGACCGAATCCCCATCGCCAATACGCACAACCAGTCGTCCTTCGCCGGTTTCAGTATGGGTTCTTACGGTCAGACAGAGTTGCGAATATCCGCGCCAGGAACGATCCGGATTGACGAATTCAAACCCAAACCAGCGCCCGGCTCCCGACCGCGCGCGGATAAACGACTGTTTAGCGCTTTCCTCTTCCCCATTTCCTCCAGGCGCCTCCTGCAGCAGCAAAATCTTCGGCGTTCCCAACCCGCGCCAGGAGGCCTGCAGCGTCAACCGCGACTCCATCTCCAATAGTTCAGGAAACGTCAGGCTCTGCCGCAGCAGCCACCAGAGTCCGGCGCCCCGCCAGCAGACCGCGCCAAGCATCAGGCCGATCGCCAGGATGCGCAGGGACAAGCCGCGCCCTGAACGCTCGCTATAGCCCAGCCCGCCCCACAGCCATCCCGCCATCAGGCCCGCCACGCCCATCACCGCGTCCTCCAGGCTGCGGCTTCTCCCCACCAAAGGCTGCACCAGCTCCATCAAGACCAGCAAGGCGGTCAACGCCAGGATGCGCGCAAGCGGACGTCTCGCCAGCCGTGGGGCCAGCATGGGCGTAATCAGATAAAGAATGAACCCGGCCGGAAGATGCGCGAGATCCATTAGCTCTCCCATATAGCGCGGCCAGGGCCAGGACTTCACCGGCCAAAACGCGCCAGCCCCCAGGGCAGCTATGACCAGCAATGCGCCGGTGGTCGACCAGAAGCGGGTCTGCTTTTCCGTCATGCTTTCGTTTCCTGATGAGTTTTAACTACTCGTGTTTTATCTACATGTGTTTTACATACATGTGTTTTACCTATGACAGCAGGTTTTATGCCCAAGTCGCATGCCCCGTCAGAACTGCGATCATCCGTCCTTAACTAGTTCTCATTGGCGGATTGCAATGCAAATCGAGAGTGGCATTGCCGAAACGCCATCTATTCGATGCAGCGCCTCAAGCCGCAAGTTTGCGTCAGTCCTCTAAAACCCTTGTAAAAACAGAGCCCAAACTCAGCACAGAGGCTTCTGGCTTGAATCTTGAGTGAGTCTGTATAACTACGTATCAGAAGGTGACGCTAATGCAACCGTTACGTCTCAGTCCGGAAAGCTCAATGACGCCTAAAACTGTCCTGCTAGCCCTGGACAGCCGTGGCTACGGCGGCATAGAAACGCATATCTCGCACCTCGCCCCCGGCTTACAGGCCCATGGCGTCAATGTGATTTTAGCGTTGCTGGCGGACTACGGCGCGCATCCACTGGAACAGCAACTCGCCGCGAGTGGCGTTCCGACGGTGAAACTAAAACGGGGCTTGCGGGAGCTGATTCACCTGCTGAATTCGACGTCCGCCGATGTTCTGCATACCCACGGCTACAAGGCGGGCGTCATGGGTCGTCTGGCCGGCGCCGCAACCGGTGCGCCATGCGTCTCGACGTTCCACAACGGCGATCGCGGCGCTGGCAAGCTCTGGTTTTATACGTTGATTGATAAGCTAAGCGCTGGCCTCTCCACCAACATTTGCGTCAGTCGCGACATTCAGCAACGACTGCGTCCCTGGGCCAGCGATCTGGTCAACAATTTTATCGACGCGCCGGTGCTGGACCTGCCCTGGGAGAACCAGCAAAAACGAGTCCTGTTTGTAGGCAGACTGGAGAAGGAGAAAGGGCCTTCCCTCTTTCTCGATATCGCCGCCCGCCTTCCCGAGACGGAATTCCATATGTACGGCTCTGGTTCGCTGGAACCCACGCTCCGAGCACGGGCGCCAGACAACCTGACGCTACATGGTAGCGAGCCGGACCAACAGAAAATCTGGCGTAACGCCGATGAGCTGTTGATCACGTCCAATACGGAAGGCCTGCCTTATGCAGCTCTGGAAGCCATGTCCCGCGGCATTGCGGTTTTTTCCACCGCCGTCGGCGACCTGCCCCAGCTGATAGATCATGGTGAGAACGGGTTTATTTGCGCCGGCGCCGCGGACGCCTTCGCTAACGCTATTGAAAGGTGGCGAACACAAACGCTTTATGAGCGCCGTCGCCTGCGTATCGCCGCAGCCAATCGCGTCGCGAGCCAGTACAGCGCCGCGGCCTGCATTCCTAAACTGCTTTCCATTTACGAAAAGGCCTGCGCTGTTTAGAGCACCACGATTATGAATACAACCACTCCGCTGAGGGCGTTTATATGAAGTCGCCAACCGTGCCGAAGAAAGAGTTCGAGAGCTCAGGTCAACAATCCGGGATGCAAGTGCTGCTGGTCGACGATGACTTTTTCTTCCGCGAGTACATTTCCCTGCTGCTGGAAGAAGCTGGCCATAAAGTGCTGAAAGCCGCCAGCGCCGAGGAGGGATTGCACATCCTGAAAACCCATCCCTGCTCAATCATCCTCACCGACTGGATGATGCCCGCATTCTCAGGTCTGGATTTTTGCATGCAGGTGCGACGCTGGGAGCAAGGCTACCATTACATCATCCTGTTGACCGGTAAGGAAACCTCTGCGGAAGTAGTGGAAGGACTCAGCGCCGGCGCCGACGACTTCATCAAAAAATCCGCCTCCCCCAGCGAAATGATGGCGCGGGTCAAATGCGGCGCGCGCATCATCCAACAACATCGCAAGCTGGAAGAGCAGAAAGAGAGAATCGCCCAGTTGGCGGAGCGCGACCCGTTAACCAACGTCTATAACCGGCACTTTCTGTACACCAGGCTGCCCGGGGAAATTAAACGCTCCAAACGCTATCACATCGAGCTATCGGTAATCATGACCGACATCGACTACTTCAAACGCATCAACGACGGCCACGGCCATTTGATCGGCGACCGCGCCCTCAAGTTCTTCGCCCGCACCCTGTCTGAAAACCTGCGCCAAAACGTCGATTGGGTGTGCCGCTACGGCGGTGAAGAATTCGTTATTGTGTTGCCCAACACAGAACTGGAAAAAGGCGTCCGCACCGCAGAAAAATTGCGCAGCATTCTGGAGCACTCCGTGATGACCACCGAAAACGGCGAACTCAACTTCACCGCCAGCTTCGGCGTCGCCGCCCTCAGCTCCCTGAAAGACGTCTACGAAATGGAATCCCTGCTACAACTGGCGGACGAACGCCTCTATGAGAGTAAAAACAAAGGGCGTAACTGTGTTTCTTTTTGAGTTTAAAGTTGTCAGGAAATGATAGTGGATGATAAGGCTTTTTAGAGGAAGGTTGGGCCGATTAACCCTGGGGAAACAGCATGCGTCTTTATGACGGAATAAACATGCGACCTGTTTTGAGATTAGCGCGCCGAGGCTTAGTCAAACGAACGGGATAAATCTTCCAGCAACTCACTGCCTATCAATCTGGCAGTCGAATCACCATCGTCCATCTGAAAGAGGAAAGAGGAAAGAGGAAAGATTCAGGGTAAACCATACCCCGTTCGCCCTGAGCCTGTCGAAGGGCTTCCCAGAGCGTTAACTCAAAAAGATCCCTATCAATAGAATTGTATTACTACCGAATTAGCAAGGTGACGATACCCAGGCCCTTCGACAGGCTCAGGGCGAACGGAACTTGGTTATTGTATTCCCAATCCACCAACTTTGTTCAGGTACAAAAACCGATCAAAAATTAGCTCTTGAAACTCACTTCCATCGGTTCGCATTCTGTAGATAGTCATACGCTTCGCCAGATGACTTGTTAGCCCGAATATTTAATGTCGCCACTCCAACCTGCGACATCAAATTTAAGGCAGATAGGCGCCTTATTGATCAAACGATCTGGACAGCTCCTCACTGACCTGCATGCCAGACAGGTGGCTCCTCTCGATAGCGTCTTTCACTGCTTCCTGACAGTAGAGCCCCCATGTATTGTCATACGTGGTCTTAAAGATCGCACGACTTGTAGGACTGAAATTCAACTTGTCGATAGAAACAATACGCCCTCCCTCCATCGTTCTTCTGCTACCTGCTTCATCCGCGTTCACTATTGTCATGCAATTAAAAATGTAAAACCGCTCTCCCTGGCAATTAACGGGCAGTAATTCCCCGCATGTCGAAATCAGCTCTGCGAGCACCTTATACGCTTTGGGCGAAAGGATCATCGTCCCTGGTAACCACATGCTGATATCAGGAATTGGACGATGTGACTCATCGTCATCAGACCTAAACTCACCAACCCAACTCCCTTCCCAAAAGGGTTCTAACGGTAGGTTGTGAAGGCTAAAGGCTAAGTACTGTCGCTGTTCCTGAATATTTTTCGCTTTGCTCAGAAACAGACGCCGATCGAAATGAAGCTGTTGATAGTCGTAACTATCTGGCTGCAGCAAATATATTGTCATTATTTATTAGAATAATTCGCGATTTTATAACGCGCAGAGATTAGTCAATAAGCGGTATTTTTTATATCAGCAGAAAGGTCGAAAAGCTGGCTTGCATCTATGTGCCGATAAGGAATGTTGCCCGCCATCGCGGCGGTATCACAGGCCCTTCGACAGGCTCAGGGCGAACGGTTTCTGGGTGGTGGTTGTCAATTCAGTAGTCAGATAACTCACTTGCCCATGATGGAGAGAACGTGTGAACAAACCACAAGCGACAACTCCACCCCGTTCGTCCTGAGCTTGTCGAAGGGCCTTCCAGAGCGTTTACCACGATCCAGTCCGCCCAAGGGGAAGATATTTACTGTTGGGTTATTGATTGGCTCAAGATCACTGCGGGACTGCAGCCCTTCGACAGGCTCAGGGCGAGCGGTTTATTGGTGGTTGTTATCAATCCAGTAGTCAGATTTTTCCCGTTCCCATGAGGGTAAGGACGTGTGAGCAAACCACAAGCGATACCCCCCACCCCGTTCGCCCTGAGCTTGTCGAAGGGCCTTCCAGAGCGTTTACCACCATCCAGTCCGCCCAAGGGGAAGATATTTCCTGTTGGATTATTGATTGGCTCAAGGTCACTGCGAAACTGCTGCCCTTCGACAGGCTCAGGGCGAACGGTTTATTGTGGTTGTTGTCATTCCAGCACAGCTAACTCGTTTTACTGCAAACGCACTTCCCTGTGCGCCAGCAGGCTGCTGATGACGCCTTTGAGGTGGCGTCGGGTGGGTTGTTTCAGGAAGGCGGACATGCCGGAGGCGGTTGCTTTCCACCACTCTCCCCGGCTGCGGTGGTAATCGCGGTAGGCCGCCGCCAGTTGCGCCTGGGCCAGTCTGAGAGACTGGGGGTCCTGTGCGGTGGCGGCGTCCAAATGTCGCGACAGGATTGTTCTCACCGCCGCCAGGCGTTTGCCCATGCTGCGGGAAATGGCGCCGCGGCGAATCAGATAGCGCATGTCCTGGGCCAGGGTGAATCCTACGTCGCCAACGGTGGATAGTTTCAGCCACAGATCCCAGTCGCTGGCGGACAGCAGGCTGACGTCGAAGCCGCCCACGGCGAAGAAAGCGTCTCGCGACACCATGACGCTGGAGGTGCCGACGACATTTTCGACGTACAAAGTCGATGTGGCGCGCTCCAGTGTGCAATAAGCGTGATCGCGCTTATCCCCTGCTCTCAGACCGCTCAAGGCGACTTCCTGAAAGTGCGGCCAGAATTCGAAACAGCCGCATATCACCGCACTGTTGTTTTCGTGGACATGCACATAGTCAGTAAAGCTCAGCACCGCATCCGGGGTCTGTTGATGATAGGCCACCTGTCGCTCCAGTTTGCCCGGTTCCCAGAGATCATCGGCGTCCAGAAACGCCACCAGTTCCCCTTTTGCGTAGCTCACGCCCAGATTACGCGCGCCGCCGGCGCCCAGACCTTTGTCATACAGAGCGGTCATCGCTCCGTCGTATCCCAGAGTGAAATTACGCAGCCACTCTCTGGAGCCGTCCGTTGAGCCGTCGTCAACAATGATCAACTCCAGGTTTGGATAATCCTGCTCCAGCACGGAATTAACCGCTTGAGGAAGGTACTTCAGGCAGTTGAAAGACGGAATGACGACGGAAATCAAAGGTAAAGGGGTGCTCATGTTGCTACCTCAATAGCGTTACGCTTCGCAGATTGCAAAAATGCCAGACCAAACAACCTGTCTGGATGTGTATAAGCAGGTATTTGCAGCATACGTACCAAGTACGCCATGGCGCGGATCATCCCAACGCATCGCTCTGTTGCGTCCGCTCGGCGGCGCGCCCCGCCGCCACGGTCAACGCCAGCAAAATATACAGAGGCCAGATAAACCCTTGCGTCAGAAAGGTTCCGGACACACAGAAGCCCGTAAGTCCGGATAACAATGCGTTGGTCATCATGAGCTGTGTGCGGTCAGGCGTCGCTGAATAACTCAAGCGCCGCAGCAGACTGAAAATCTTGCGAAACATTCCCACCAGCAACACGATGAAAAAGCTGATGCCAACAAATCCCGTTTCCGCCAACACCTGAAACCAAGTCGAATGCACCGCATGATTTTTGCCATCCCAATGCGGGCTGTAGAAGTAATAATTGGAGTAA
Organism: Hahella sp. KA22; assembly: GCF_004135205.1. Lineage (NCBI taxonomy): Bacteria > Pseudomonadati > Pseudomonadota > Gammaproteobacteria > Oceanospirillales > Hahellaceae > Hahella > Hahella sp. KA22. The sequence goes on from NZ_CP035490.1 coordinate 4,428,205, forward strand.
AAATTATCGATGCCGACGCCGGTAAAGGGATGCGCCAGCGCCATGTTGAACGCGGCCTGCCACGCATAAATTCGCCCCATGGCGGACTCATCAATGCCGTCCTCCGCCGCGCCGCCGGAAGCACGATCGGAAATACCCGCAGCGGCGACCAAAACGGTCAACGCCATACCTCCGAGCATCATCACCAGCATTTTGTTTTGCACCCGCCGCCACACCAGCACGCCAGTCACCGCTGTGATGCCCAGCAGGCCGCCCCGACTTTGCGTGCATATGATCGCCCATACAATCACGCCATAGGCCAGCAGCCCCAAGAGAGTCCGCCAGCGGGTTTGTCCCTTGGTCAGCACCATGCTGGCGGCGAAACTGAGAGGAAACGTCAGCACCAGCGCCAAATCGTTGGGGTCGCCGATCATGGACCCGATATCGCGCCCGATGGTGACCCGCGCGCCCTCCACCAGCCCGATGCCGTTCAGCTTGTTGGAAATGGCGACCAATGCGATCGCCACGCCCGCGCCGATAAACGCCCAGGCGGCGAGGGCAAAATCCCGTGGCGTACGCGTCAGCCAGGCGATGGCCAGCACCATGATGGCGATTTTGACGTACGTGCCGGTAAACGCGCCCATGGCCGCGCCTCGATTGGTGGCCAGCATCACCCCACAGGCAGTCAGTGCGAAGAAAAACGCGAATAGCGTCAACTCACGACTCCAGTACACCTCGATGGCCCTGGAAACGAATAAGCGCCAGCTCAGCACAGCCAGGGACGCCAGCGCCAGCAGTTGCGGAATGCGAAATGGCCCCAGGACGGGAAACGCTTCGTGCAGGCGAAAGAATGAGAACAGAATAAAGCCCAAACAGACCAGGAACGGCGCTCTGAACACGCCTACCGCCGCCAATATTCCCAGGGGCGCCAGCCCCGCCAGCAATGGATGGGGTGAAAAGTAGAATCCCAAAGCCAACAGCGCCGCGCCGCCGGCGCCCAGCGTCAATTGATCGCGCTTGTTCAGGGCTTGCACGGCGCAGACTCTATAGACGCAGACACCAGACGCTGCTTACGCAACAAGGTCGCTCCGGCGCGGGCCAGCCCTACCCCGCCCACACATGCCGCCGCTACGAATTGATCCATCTGTATCAGCGCCGGGGTGAACACCGCAGCGCTCAACACGATGCTGAGATCGCGCCAGGGGTAGTTCAGTCGCAAGCGGCGCTGACTGGCGCAGACAAACACCGCGAAGCGTAAGGCGTATATCAATACGGCGGCGTACACTACGCCGAAGACGCCGCTGTGCGCCGCCGCAAGGGCGTATGCGGGAACGGCGACCACCGCGACCAGCACATTCAGCGCCGTGGGCAGACGGGTGTTCGTCTCCACATAACAGCCGACGTTCATCAGATGAGAGCACTGTTTCAAGCCCATGGCCAGGGCGAGCCAAGGCAACAACTGGGCGGCCATATCGTATTCAGGAGGCAGCAACCAGCGCAGCGCCCAAGGCCCCACACAGCCTGCGCCAATGGCCACAGACAACGCCATCATGGCGCCCGCCGCCGCGTAATGCGCATTCAGGGCGACGCCATCCGCGCGGCCCAACACGGTGAAGCGACGGGGGAACCACCAGAGCGTATAAGGCTCTATCGCCAGCGCCACCACCAACGCAAATTGAGCGGCTACGCCATATACCGCCAAATCTTCCGCACCGCCTAATCCCGCCAGCAGCCAACGCTCGGCGCCCTGGGTCAGGAAGATGCACAAACCGCCGCCGACCAGGGGCAAACCGTATTTCAGCAACGGCCTGGCCAGCGTCGCCGCAGCGGAAGGCGCGATATGACGGCTCTGCACCGCCAGAGCCGCCAGGGCCAACGCCGCATTGGACGCCAGCGCGCCCCACAACACCGCCTCCAGCCTCATGCCACGGCGCAACAACACATAAACCAACGCCGCGTGTAGACAAGCCTTGCCCACACTGAAACAAAAGAACCATTCCGCCCGGTCCTGCATGCGCATCCAGGCCAGGGGCACAGAAATAAATCCACTTAACGCCAACGCCGCCAGACACAAAGACAACTCCTGATCGCTGTAACTGGCTGGCAACCATTGATTCAACCAGGACGTCGCCGGACGCAACGCCGCAAACACGACGACGCCCGCCAGACAACTCAGGAAATAGGCGCTGCCGATCACTTTACGTCGCTGCTGCTCACTGGAGGCCATCCCCGCAAAACGATACATGGCGTCCACCACCCCCAGGCCGATCACCAGTCCGAGCAGGTTCATCAGCGTCAACAGGACATCAAGACGACCGTATTCATGGGGCGACAGGTAATGAGTGATCACCGGCAGCATCACGAAGCTGACGCCCTTCATCAGCACCAGCCCCAACCCGTAATACACCGCTTGTCTGAACAGCGACGACATGATTACAACCCTTGAATCGCCAGTGACAACAAACGGGCCTGGCGTACGGAGGAGTATTCCGCCACCACGCGTCTGCGGGCGTTCAGCACCATCTTCTGCAACGCCTGATCTGAAGTATCCAGCAGACGCTGAATCGCACAGGCCAGACTCTGGCTGTCTCCCGGGGCCGCCAGAAAACCGCAATCGGGCCGCACGATCTCCGCCGCCCCCATAAATTGCGTGGTCACCACTGGCAGCCCGACCGCCATGGCTTCCTTCAAGACCAACGGACCAGTATCCCGGTCGCCATTAGGCGCTTCGCAAAACGGCGCCGCCAGAGCGTGATAGCGGGTCATGGCGGCGCTGATCCACTCCGCTTCGCGGCCACCGAGAAATGACACCTGTTCCTGCAGCCCCAGGCTGTCGACCTGCGCCCGCAACGCGGAAGACAACAGCCCTTCGCCGACAATATCCAGACTGAGACGTTCCGCGGAGGGCATTGACGCCAACGCATCCAGTAAATGTCTCAGCCCCTTTTTCTCCGTCAGCCGCCCCACAAACAGAAGCCGGCCTCTCACTCCCAGGCCGTGCTGGTAGGGCAAACGCTCCAGCTCCACGCCGCAGGGAATGTTAATGATCTCGGCTCCGCCACCGGACAGGGAGCGAAACAGTCGCTCCATATCGCCGCAAACCGCCACGCTGAAATCCGCGCAAGACAACTTGAGGCGAAGGTCCGCCGGACTGACGTAAATATCGAAGCCATGGCCGACAAATGAGCAGGACACGCCTATCAACCGCGCCGCGGCGATCGCCACGGCAGCAGAGTGCAATGCGAAATGCGCGTGCAGATGACGGCATCCTCGATGTTGCGCCAGCGCCGCGACCTGGGCGGCCTGCAACAATAGCGAACGCGCGCGGATGCCATCCTGTCCCAACGCAAAACGGGCGCTGGGTCCCCAGCCGCGAAGATTCTTCAACCACGTGAGCCAGCCCTGCCGACGACTGCAATCGCCGACGTACAAGGCCGCCGCCGCCAATGCTTCGTCCCGGGGTTGTCCATCCTGCTGCGGATAAGATAACGAGATGGGCGTCACCTGATGCCCCAGGCGCTGCATCGCCCGCATTTCCACTCCCACAAAGGTTTCCGTGAGCACAGGAAATTGCGGCAATACATAGCCCACCGACTTCAGCGGCGCAGTCGCCGGCAAGTCCTGCGCGCCTCGACATATCGCGTTCATAGCCCGCCCTCCGCCGATCGACGGCCTGAGTTCAGATAACCCAGCACCATGTTCAGACCGCGCACATGCAACGCTGACGCATCCGTCAACAAGGCGTCGACGCCCCGTTTGAAATCTCCTTCGCTCAGTCCTTCCTGCAGCAGTGACGCGCGCATGGGCTCCACATTGTCCAGATCCAGCCAGGCGGTGTAGTCAAACACGCCACTGGACGCCTTGCCCCAACAAGGCTGACGTCCCAATCGGGCGGCCAGACCTGGATAGCGTTCCCGCCAGCGCAGACCCGAACGCAGGGGTCTGCCGGTTTTATCCCAGTCAACGCTGGCCAGCGACGGACTTAGTTTGGCGATAGCTTTGCGGTGAAACAGACTGCCCAGGCGCAGACGCACCGGCAGCGCGCCCAAGGTCTCAAGCACGTTGGGATGCAAAAAGGGGTGGCAGCGCTCGTAATCGTTGTCCAGCAGTTGTTGTCCAGACACCACCATGCGCCCGACCCGCTCCGCCAGATAGACGTTGTCCATCAGGTCCGCCGCGTCGGTCTCGCAATCGTGATAGCGATCCAGCATCATCTGAAAGCGCGCCTCCAGACGCCCCCCCAGCTCAGGGAATGCGCGAATAACCGGGTTGGCGAGCTTGCCGAATTCCTCGCGAATATATCGACGCGCATAAGGCAATAAGCGCGACGCCAGCCTGTCCACCGCCATCAGCGAGTAGCCCGGCGCGCCGCGGTCGTAATAAAAGGCCCGGAATGTCTCAGCGCCCGTGCCGGTGATGACAGTAAACCCCCGGGTCTGATCCAGCAGCGTTTCATCCGCCAAGGCGTGGCCATGCTGCACCGGGACCTCGCAACCGCCACGCAACGCAATGCGTTTCATGGACGTCCAGCGATCCGAGCCGCGCATATCGCCGGCGAAAAAAGGCAGTCCATGGGACTCCGCGATATCCCTGGCGATGCGCATGTCCGCCGAGTCGGGACAACCATAGCTGAACGCCACCGGCTTGTGTCCCAGCTTCAGCGCCGCCGCCAGAATTAACCGCGAGTCGAGGCCGCCGGACAGGGAAACCGCCACCCGTGGGCTCGACTGAAAACACTTGTCCACCGCGCCGACAAAAGCGTCGACGGCTTCATTGAGCGTGGCGCAACGCACCTTCTGCAGCCGATAAGGAGGAAAGTCCCGCAGCTGCAGCTGGCCATCGCTGGAAAAATGGAAGCAACGGGACGCGCGCAATTGCGTGACGCCCCGCATGATCGACTGTTCATCCATCACCTGCCCGAAAGCCAGCAGGTCCAGCATCGCCTGCGGGTTGATCTGCGCCTCATCACCCAGCAACTCCAGCATGACGCCCCGATCCGAGGTCACCGTCAACTGGCTCGAACGGTGACAATAAAGAATCGGAAACAGGCCCAGGCGATCCGTGCAGCCGGCGACTTCATTGCGTTCCCGGTCGACATAAATCCAGGACCGGCCCCAATAAGGCTTGAACAGACCGCGACGACAATTGCCTCGGATCTCCGCATCCTGATCGCAGTGCGCAGGATCGCCCCACGCCAGCAGATGAAAACCGGGACCGGAAAAGTGCGTCAACGCGCTGTGAGCATTGCGTTTGAACATGACGGATGCGTCACGCTCCAATGAAATGACGGGGCGCCCCTGCTGCAGGGGAATGCTGATGCTGCAAATGGTCATACTCGTTCCTCATGGTTTTGCTACGAGTCGTTTCAACATCTGCGCCAGTTAGTTAAATTCCCGCAAATATCTATCTACAGCAGTGATTTAACGACACTCTCATATCAATTCCACTTGGCGAAAACTCCGCTCCATTTGTAATTTGCAAATCAAAACGCCATAACCACCCCATCAGATTAAGACCCGTTTCGCCCTCGTCGCAGGCTAAGATTCTGATCCCTCGGGGATAATCCGCTTTGGCCCATAAACTGCGTAGGACCTCTCAAACAATCCGAGGAGGTCGACGATGAGCACATTATCCGGGGCGACATTAAGAGCCCGCATCAAACACAGCGACTCCATGGCGGCATGCGCGCTGCGCGCCGTCTATTTCGGAATTCGTCGCTTTCAGATTCCTTGCATTCCCGTTCTGCACAAGCCGCTGTATCTGGCTCATCGCAGCCTGAGCGGCATGCTGGAGAATCTGTCGCGCATTTTCTACTGGACGCCATTGTTTCAGTCGCGGCTGGAATCCCCCGCCCGCAACCTTTACCTGTACTCCGGCATGCCGCTGGTCACTGGGGCGTTGAGCGTGCAAATGGGCGCAGACTGTCGCGTCTCAGGGCTCTCAACCTTTTCGGGCAGAACCTCATCTCCCAATACGCCTCGCCTGATCGTCGGCGACAATGTGGACATCGGCTGGCAAACCACCATTGCCGTAGGTTCCGAAGTCATTCTGGGTGACAACGTGCGCATCGCCGGACGCGCCTTCCTGGCGGGCTATCCTGGCCATCCTCTGGACGCGGCGGCGCGCGCCGCCGGCAAGCCTGAAACGGACGATCAGGCCGGCCCGATCATATTGGAAGACAACGTCTGGCTCGCCACCGGGGTCAGCGTGATGGCGGGAGTCCGCATCGGCCGCAACACCATTGTGGCCGCTGGCAGCGTGGTCACCCGCGACCTTCCCGCCAACGTGCTGGCGGGGGGCGTTCCTGCGCTGGTGCTGAGGACTCTGACGGAGGAGGAATGAGCCATGATGAACGCCACGCAAAAGCAGCAACTGATCGTTTTCGGCGAAGACTGGGGCGCGCATCCCAGCAGCACCCAGCACCTTATCCGTCATCTTGGCGACGACTATGAGGTCATCTGGGTCAACTCCATTGGACTGCGCCGCCCGCGCCTGACGCGACATGATTTACTGCGTCTGTGTCGCAAGCTGATGACCCGCGTCGGCGCCAGCGCTCAACGTACAAGTCAACAGGGCGCGCAAGACGCCGCTCCTTGTCGTCTGATCAATCCGTTGGTGATTCCTCTGTTCGGATCGAGATGGGTAAGACAGCTCAACGCAGCATTACTCAAACGTCAGCTGACGCCCTATATCCGCAAAGACAGCGCTTTGATTCTGTGGTCCTCCCTGCCGTCAATGGCGGACCTGGTGGGACGCCTCGGCGAACGTGGCGTGGTCTATTACTGTGGCGACGACTTCCGCAGCCTGGCGGGAGTGGATCACGGCCCCATCGCGGCGATGGAATCTGAACTGGCGGGCAAGGCGGATAAAATCTTCGTCGCCAGTGAAACCCTGGGGAATCGCTTCGCCGCCGCCAAAACCGAGTGGCTGCCTCACGGCGTGGACTACCGCCTATTCAGCTCGCCGCAGCCTCGACCAGAGGATCTGCCGGCGGAAGGCCCGGTGGCGGGGTTTTATGGTTCGGTATCGGAATGGTTCGATGTCGAGCTGATGAGCCATTGCGCCCGCGCCCTGCCCCATTGGACGTTTGTGGTCATCGGCGCCGTCCAGACTGACGTGGGGCCGCTGCGCCGCCTCGACAATGTACGCCTGTTGGGACCACGTCCCCATCACGAGCTGCCCGCCTATGCGCAACACTGGCGCGCCTCCCTGCTGCCGTTTCGGCGCAATGGTCAAATCATGGCCTGCAACCCGCTCAAGCTGCGGGAGTATATGGCGGCGGGCGCCAGTATCGTCTCCACCCGTTTTCCAGCGGTGGAAAGCTACAGTGATCTGCTGCGCATCGCCGATTCCGCGGCGGATTTCGTCGATGCTTTAAAACAGATCGAGGCCTGCCCCTTCCACGCCAGCGCCAACCGACTGAGAAAAGCCGCAGCGCAGGAGTCCTGGTCGCAACGGGCGCAAACCGTCAAACATTGCCTGAAGCAATTTGCGCATAGCGCCGCACAACTCGACGCAAAATGCGAGCAGCCAAACAAGGCCGCGCATAGTTCATTGATTTAGCACACAAAAAAAATTGGAACGCTTTTTGGTTCTACTCATACAAGCCCGATTTTCAGGCACGCGAACTCACTAACGCAAACGGACATCGACATGAACAAATGGGTTAAAACTTTACCGATTATCGCAGTTCTATTGCAGACCGGTTGCGCCATACAAAGCGAGCGGGTGGACATAGAACGCGTCAACCAAACCCTGTTCGCAATGACGCAGCTCCCCGCTGAAGAAACTGCGCCAGCCTATCTGACGCTGACTATCGACGCCATTGACGCCCCCTTGCAGAGTCCGGACTGGAAACAACTGGAAGCGCGCGCCATGGCGTTCGTCAGCCGTTGCGCCACCTGTTTTGACAACGGATTGCTGCTGCAAGTGGCGGCCACCAACGCCGCGCAGCCGTTCCAGGCGCTCAATGAAAGCCTGCGTTGGGGCGGCAAACTGCGCGCTTTGTTAGCGATGCAGGGCCTGCCGGTGGATATCCGCTTCGACCCCAGCCTGCCCGCCTCCAGCGCGCGTCTGAGCGCCAAGGGGTAAGCTATGCGCGTTGGCGTCTTCCTGAATTTGCACTACATGGCCGCGGCGGCCTGGCGTCGCCGCTACGCTATCGTAGCGCCTTTACTGGCGGCGCCGTTTCTGGCTTTGCTTATCGGCGCCGTCACGCCGAAGAAATACCAGAGCTACACCACGCTGCTGATTCAGGAAACGTCAAAACTGAATCCGTTCCTGGCGGATTTCTCCGTATCCACCCAGCTCAAGGAGCGTATGGCGGCTCTGCAAGCGCTGCTGCATTCACGCCATATGCTGGGCGAAGTCGCCATGGAAATGGGTTTGGGCGATAAAGACAGCGGCCACATCGGCGACCCGGTGCTGAATCGGCTTTCACACTCCCTGAAGGTCGAGCTGATCGGCTCCGATATCATCAAAATCAGCCTGACGGATTCCTCGCCTCATGATATGGCGCGCACGCTGGAGGTCACCTCCAAACATTTTCTGAATGTGTTGCTCGCACCGGAGCGCTCCTCCATCGACGCCTCTGAAAATTTTCTGGAAGAGCAACTGTTGGCGCAACAGCAGGCGCTGCTGGCGGCGGAAAACACACTGGCGACGTTTAAATCCCAGTACAGCGGCAACCTGCCCGGGCAGATGCACTTCGATATCGAGCAGTTACGGGAAACGGAAAAGCAACTGCAGATCAAACAGGTCGAGCTGGCGGGCGCTGACGCCGCCATCGAGACTCTGAACACGCAGTTGCTCAAGGCCAATCCGCTATTGGCGTCCATTGAGGCGGATATCATTCGCGCCAGCGCCGAACTGAACCAACTGCAGGCCCGCTACACCGACAGGCACAGCCTGGTGGTGGCCGCCCGGCACAGTCTGCAGCGGCTGCGCCAAGAGCGCGACGCCCTGGTGGCGCAGACCCGACGCATGAGCCCGCAAAACATCGACGAACTCTGGCGTCTGGCGGCGGAATTCGCTGACGCGGATGAAGACCGCAGCGCCGCCGGCAGTCGAGTCAGCCCATTACTGGTGTCGCAACTGGAGTCCATTCAGCAGGCGCAGTCGCGCCAGCAACAGCTGACGCAAGAGACCGCCAGCCTGCAGCAGACTCTGGCGCGTCTGAAAACCAAGCTCGACAGCTTCGCCCAGGTCGAACAGCGCCTGCGGGAGTTAGAGCGGGATATTGCCACCAAACAGCATATCTACGACGACCTGCTGAAGCGCTATGAAATGGCCAAAGTCACTGGCGCTCTGGGGCGTTTCGAAGAGCACGACCGGGTCAAGATCATCGATCGTCCGTTCACGCCCCATGCGCCCATCAATCTGCCCCTGGTGGTCTATTTCATCAGCGGCGCCCTGGGCGGGTTGTTTCTCGGCGCAGCCATCGCCGTGATTCTGGAAATTATCGACACCAGCATTATCCGTCGCGATGTGGCGGAAAAAATTATCGGCGCGCCAGTCATCTCGCGCCTGCCGGACTTCAGGCAAGTCGCCATCGGATTCCAATCCGCCCGCGACCTGACGCCGGTTGAATCCTGATCGCAGTCCATTTAACGAGGTATACCCATGACATCGACATCTTCTCAGCGCAAAGTGGTCGTCCAGGTGGTGCAGCATTTGTCGCCGGGCGGCATCGAAAGTATTTGTCTGGAATTGCAGAGTTTCGCCGGCTCCAACGCCGACGTGCATCTAGTCAGCCTGGAAGGCCGGGAGTCGCAAATGGTCTCCCTGTGGCCGCGCCTGAGTCAGTATGCCGGCGTCATGCACTTCCTCGATAAACCCCCCGGCCTGCAACCGCGTCTACTGCTAAAGCTGGCGGCGCTGTTCAAAAGCCTTAAGGCGGATGTGGTTCATACCCATCATATCGGACCTCTGCTGTACGGCGGCGCGGCGGCGCGTCTGGCGCGCATTCCCGTGCTGATTCATACCGAACACGACGCCTGGCATCTGGGTCTGGACAACCATCAGAGCCTGGCCTCCAAATGCCTGAAATTCATTCGCCCGCAACTGGTGGCGGACGCCGAAATCGTCGCGGATCACATCAGAAGCCGCATCCCTCACGCGCAGCCGCGGGTCATTCCCAACGGCATAGATACGCGTCGCTTCAAGCCTGGAGACAAGGCCGCCGCACGGCGCTCATTCGGGCTGCCGGATGATCAGGCGATCATCGGCTGCGCCGCGCGTATGCATGAGGTAAAGGGGCATGACATTCTGCTCGACGCCATGTTTCGCCTGCCGCCCAACGTGCATCTCGCGCTCGCCGGCAAAGGCCCGCAGGAAGCGCATCTGCAGCGTCAGGTGCGGGATCTTAATCTCAGCGATCGGGTACATTTTCTGGGCCTGGTGGACGATATGCCGCGCTTTTATCAGGCGCTGGACGTGTTCTGTCTGGCGTCGAAAGCGGAAGGCATGCCTTTGTCCCCGCTGGAAGCGCAGGCCTGCGGCGCCCGCGCCGTCATCACCGACGTGGGCGGCAGTCGCGAGGCGCTGTGTCCAACCACCGGCATTCTGGTTCCTGCGGATAATTCCGCGGCCCTGGCCAAGGCGCTGCGCTACAGCCTGCGCACGACGTTGAGCGCCGACCCCAGAGATTTCGTCATGCAGTATCGGGATATCCGCGGCATGGTCGCCGCTTACGACCAGTTGCATAGCGTCGCCTGCTGAACGCGGGCGGCTGACACATCAAGAATCGCCACCAAAGAGGTAATTCATCATGACCGACACACTACTTTGGAGCTGTACGCTGATCCTGGGGCTGATCATCGTCTACCATCACGTGGGCTACCCCGTGCTGTTGCGCTATTGGGCCAACCGTAAGCGCCAGCAATCCCTACATCGTCATCAGGAGGAAGAGCGCAGCGATTATCCTGAACTGAGCATCATTATTCCCGCCTATAACGAAGCGGAGGTGATTGCGGAAAAGCTGCGTAATCTGGCGTTTCTCGACTATCCCACTCATCGCTTTGAAGTCCGCATTTACGACGATGGTTCGCAGGACGACACACTCTCGATCATCCATCGCACATTGCAGGAAGCCGATGTGAAAAAGTTGCGGGTGCAAGTCATCGCCAACGAGGTCAACCAAGGCAAGGTCGCCGTCATCAATCAGGCCATGCGGGAAACGTCTACGGAATTGGTGTTACTGTCCGACGCCTCTGCGCTGATCTCTATCGACGCCTTGAAAATCGTCGCCCGCCATATGCGCGACGCCAGCGTTGGCGTCGTGGCGGCCTCTTATCAGATACTCACTCCCGGCTCGGAAGGCGAAGAAACTTACTGGCGTTATCAGACCAACATCAAAGAGATGGAAAGCGTAGTCGGCTCCACCATCGGCGCCCATGGCGCCCTGTACTGTTTTCGTCGCAGCCTGTTTGAGGAGCTGCCAGAAAACGCCATCAACGATGATTTCATCCTTCCCATGCGCATCGTCGCGCAAGGCCATCGCTGCATCTATGACCGCGATATCGTCGCCGTAGAGCTGGAGCAGGCCAGCCTCACTATGGATCATCAGCGTCGCAAGCGCATCGCCGCCGGCAATGTGCAACAGGCGCTGATGCTTACGCCGCTGTTGAATCCGAAGCATGGCGCCACTGCGTTCAACTATATTTCCGGCAAGTTTTTACGGGTGTGCATGCCTCTGATTTTGGTCGTCTTTCTACTGTGCACGCTACTGCTGTCGCTGCACTCCTGGCTGGCGATGGTTCTGCTGTTGGGACAGATATTGGTCTACGGCCTCGCCAGCATCCGCGCCCTGACTCCCGGTGTTCCCTGGCCCAAACTGGTCAATCTGGTGCACTACTTGGTCAGCGGCCACTTCGCCAATGCCCTGGGCGCGTTACGTTATCTGTCCGGACAGGAAAGCGGCCGCTGGCAGCGCGTCAAACTGGAGGCCCATCATGATTGATCTTGTTTTCACCAAAGCAGCCAAAAACGCCTCGGAGCCGACCATGATGCAAACGCGCACAGCCGCCATTGATTCGCCGACGAACTATATCCCCGCCACTACCCTGGCGGCCAAGCGCTGTTTCGACATTGCCGTCAGCCTGCTCGGACTGGCCCTCAGCGCGCCAGTGTGGCCATTGCTTATTCTGGCTATTCGCCTTGATTCGAAGGGGCCCGCGTTGTTCCGGCAACTACGCGTCGGCCGCGCGACGCCGACCTATACGGAGCTGTTCTACATGATCAAGTTCCGCACTATGCGCGTTGATGCGGAAAAAGAAACCGGCGCCGTCTGGGCCACCCGCAACGACCCGAGAGTCACACGAGTTGGCCGCTTTTTGCGCAAAACGCGCCTGGACGAACTGCCGCAACTGTTGAATGTATTGCGCGGCGAAATGTCCATCGTCGGCCCCCGCCCGGAACGCCCCGGCATCAGCAACAACCTGGACCGGGCCATCCCCTATTACATCGAACGCACCTATTTCGTGACGCCCGGAATCACCGGTATGGCCCAGGTCCGCCAAGGCTACGACGCCTGCCTGGAAGATGTGAAAAACAAAATCGGCTACGACCACGCCTATTCACTCTGCCTGTCCAACTTCAGCTCATGGCTGAAAACCGACATCGAAATAATCCTGCGAACCTTTTGGGTAATGATACGAGGCCGGGGGCAATAGCCCCTGGTGAGGAAAGGTTATGTGGGGGGATCTGATATGATCGCCGCGCTACTTCTTGCTCTCCCAAGGAGAAGGTAGCGCGCTTACTGCATCTTCCAAGCGCATATACGCCACAATTGTTTCACTTGGATCTTTATGGGCCCAACCCAACACAGGAGAGTAGCGATAGCAGGCAATCGTGCTCCCTGCCTGGCTCTCAATGGCAACGAGATATTGCCCAAGCTCCTTCGGCGCATTTCCCTTGACCCACTCGGGACTCTGGGAGTGACGGGCCGACCTTACACGCAGCACGGCCTCCTGAATGGCCTCCAGCTCATCGGCAGTGAATCCATCCAGGCAGGTGGACTCCTGCTCATCTACCGCCCGCTTCTCATGCGGGCTCACTTCTTTACCAGGCGAAGCTTTTTCTCCTCTGGTCTGTATTCTTCCAGTTCACTCGGGAAAAGCTCCGAATCGGGTGTAAAAACCAAATCTAAAGAGCCCAACTGAACCTGTGGTTCATCTTCCATGACCGCTCCGAAGCCATCTTTTATCTCCTCACGTAATTGACGCAGGAACTCCTCATAATCGGAGTCTCGCTTTTTATCTTCAGTCATCTCAACACCTTGAAGCAAAAGTTACCGCGGCTGTTATATTCGTAGCCCTTGGAACAATAGAAGTCAATTACATTGGCGTTTACTGGTTTCATAAGTCTGATTTCATGAGCATCAATATGCTTAGCATATATTCTGGCCGCAATCTCGATTAAGTTGAAAGTGCTTCCTTTTAGAGGATTATCGCCAGGGGCAGACTCAATGAAATCAAGTCTTAGACGACTGCCAGACCATGTAGGTTGCCCTAAAGAGAGTGCGCACAGCTTCATTTCACGCCACCAAATAGCTAACTCAAAGCGCTTAGGTTCCTGATACAAAAAGTGATAGTAACCATAGTCATCTCTTTCCCAGTCCCACTCCACTCGACGACCGAAAGTATTATGCCAGGAGCGCTGCTCTATAATGGCCTTTTGGGTAATGAGGGAGTATGAAACGACCGATTTAAGTTGAACAGGAAGAATGGCATTGGCGTCTTCGATAACTTCACGGCGAATTTTCGAATACTTTGTTTCCGTCGCAATATGTGTTCGGCTTCTGGAATATGACATGCTTAAAAATCCATATTAAGTGTAGAAATCAGGGCTAGCATTCCCCGGGGACGTTGATACTACCTGGGTCGCCACAGCCAAAGTACCGGCTATTAACCCTACCCCTGGCGGCCTATTGTTGGTAATGGAATGTGTTGGCGAATGGTCGAAGTGATCATGCAATACATTGATGAACGCCTTCCTGGTTTCCCCTACCCCATGACGAGCGCCGGCGTTATCTCGTGAAAGCAGTAAAAGTCTTGAAAAAAATATAGAACAGAGAAGCGGTTCTCATCATGGTCAGCCCCCCCTCTAAAAACTGGATTGCCTGTAAAAGCCAAGTTATAGGCGCACGGTCGTTACTGCTATCACAAGCAGTACAGGCATGGGATCAGATTGAAGCCCCTCCCCTAAAAATAACGGACAAATTTACTGAGGGACATTTCAGGTTTATTTAGTATGATGAAGATGGCAATGAATTCAGCCAGTTATGAAAGGCGCTCAGGAAGATTATGGGAGATCCCACTGACGCAGTTCTCTGAAAAAATTCGGTGAAAGACTTCATTAAATCGACAAAAGGAAGGAGTTCTTATGTCTGGAGAGTTAGAGGCGAAAAATCACGCGGATGCAGTACTAAACGCCTACAAATTAAGTTATCTGCCTTTAAACAAGAAAGGGTTAACGATTGACGGTATCGGGCTTATGTTGCCTGATCCTGGCATGCCTCTAGGGGTTATTCTAAAGAAAGACAGCAGCTTCATCGTCCTGCTTGGCGAACAGCATAGTACAGAGACGTTATCGCCGCTTTTACCCGGCGATCAAACGTTGATGATTGCAGGCGCCAAAGCCGTGGTCGCCGCCATCGGCAAATTAGGGAGCAAGCATACGACCATTGCAGCAGTCGAACTCCCTATCAAGAACGGAAGTATCGTTGGATCAGGCGCCGGACTGACCAAGATGGAGAAGCTCACCATTGCCGATCCCGCCGATAAAAACCTCGGATCAATAAATCATTCTTTGTTCTATTACAAGGCGACGCTTTTGAAAGACGTGTTGTTCGCCGAAGGTGAAAATACCGTCGAAGTCGTCGACCAGGGACTGGCGGCCAAATCAGACGAACGCAATCCGGGGATCGCCGCTCATTTGATCAACGCCGCCGCAAGCGTCAAAGGGCCCAGCGTAACCGTGCTGCCCGTCGGACTCTCACATTTAGGTGGAAACAGCATACAAACACAACTGACCATGAAAGGATGGTCCATCACGACAAAGATCGTCTAAGCCAGCGATATAGCTCCGTGTGAGTTTGTTCGTTATTTATGGAGCCTCATTGTGATGATGAGGCTCGACTATCTAGAACTTTAGCGGGCGAATTTCAACAGCTTCTGCGAAACCGTTTTCGCTTTGAGCAACCACCTGTTTGGTGCAATCTATTCCAAAGCAGTAGCCACTATCTGGGCTCTATGGGCAGGATAAATCTGGAGCGTATGTGTTGGATGGCGCTTCGCTTATCCAACCTACGTTTCACTCTGCGCCCATATACAGACCGAAGAGAACGCCAGGCGTTTTGACAGAACTCCTACGTTTCCTCCCCCACCCTCCTATCAGAAATGGGTAGGTCGGAAAAGCGAAGCGCCTTCCGACATGCGGAGCTGAATGGCCACACCAGTTGTAACAGGCCCAGACATAACTTCTGTTGGCGAACGAGCCGAATGATTAATATAAGGCAGGGTATACGTTCCCATAAATTTCACATGCACAGAGCATTACCGACTTGTGCAGTCAGGACGGCAGGAATACTTTTCCTTAACTCACCACAGCCAATTCATCATCATTAATATCATTCAGATCAACGTCAGTTAAAATAGTCCCAGATAAGTCGGATTTTTTAAAACTCATTTCAAACAAGATTACCTCTTCATACGAGTCTGCTATCACGTACCTCTTTTCTCCGCTTTCCTCATCAATGAAGACATTTGACTCTAAGGGCCTTCTGGGATTTTTTTTAGCAACTATCGCAATCCGCCAGTAATCACCGTCATCTATAGTTCCAGGGCATGTTTTTTCAAAAAACCAGGCTGGAATATCGCTCTTAGGATGCTTCTGGAGGAATTCACCAATGAATTTTTCTATTGCAGCTTCAACAGCAGGATTATCTTCAAGCTTTTTACGCACAAACCACTTCCATTAAAATCTCAAGCCACTGCATCTACTCAGCCACCTTACAACGATCCCAAGAGCCTACTTTTATTTATCCGCCGATTCATTAACCATCAACTTTTGACCCAGTCCGCAATGCGCTCATTTTCCTTCAGATTCTCTCTCAAGTAGTAGTAAACCGTATCCATGTTTACCACGATATCCAGCGCTGCGATGATGATGGAGGCGCCATCATCCGTTGAAAACTCAAATACCTCAAAATATCCATTTACCTTTTTCTCCTGCAGTACTTTCAGCGCCTTACTTTCTTCGACCAAGGAGAAAACAGCGGTAATGTGAGGATCGCTACCCAAAATTATCAACTCATTCGCATTAAAGCTGAAAACTTCGAAGTCGAACCAAGCGGAATGAGCCATGGCGTTATTTACGGCATCAACCTTTCTTTTAAGCAGCGTATTACTCATCAGCTTCACATTATGATTTTGTGACTATTAAGCCGCTCCATCTACAACAATAGCTAACGGCTTTCGTAGCCCATCAGCAGTTGATTAAACAGCTCTGTATCTTCCTCGCAGAGTTCGTTTTCGGTATCTGCGAGCAGTCCAGAGATCATGTGGTATTCCAATTCGTTGCGGATACGGCCTCGTTTACGTATGCCTGCAATTTTCGTCCAGTATCGGTATCGCAATACGGAGAGTGTGATCAGGCCATTCGCACTCAAGTCGGCGTCGACCTGCTGCAAGGTTTCTGCGTCTACGTCCAAAGTGTCCTCTATGATGTCCTTGATCGCTTCCCGTAATCCCGCTAGTGCTGCCGCTGCGCCAAACTCGTCCAGGGTGCTGTCCAGCGCGTGGGACGGGTGAACGGGGTCTTCGGGGGGAATATCTTCATAGACCGTGCTGAAATAGTCTAGAAACTGGCTGAGCTCTATAAACTCCTACTGCTTAGGAGGAGAGAGTCTACGTATCTTTTTCTCCAGTTCGTCGGTCATTTGTTCCGCCTTTTTTCAGCACATTCGGACGTTTCATCTTAATCGCAGGGTGAGTTTCGAGCTACTTCTCATGAAACACAGCTCAGCGCGCCATAGCCACTCAGGCGTACTTTTTCTTGTTTCAAACCAAAACGAACGCCCCACAGCCCCCCAAAATCTTCGCAATCCGCAACTGCAAAAAGCGAATTAGCTCGTTCTAACTTCTGACGCCACTCACTAACCATATGTTTTTATTGCAAAAATAATCTGGCACAGGGGTTGCTCCAGGTCTTGTGAGTTTTATCACTACGACCTGGGGACGTTATGAACATCACTGAATATTCTTGCAACGATTATCTCGTCATCGCGCTGGATGGGACTTTTGACGCTAATGCGGTGCAGCATTGCCGCGAGCAGTTGGAGGAGTCGGCGTTGAATCATGTTGGTGGGGTCGCTTTTGATTTGAGCGATGTGTCTTTCATGGATTCTTCCGGCATCGGCGCCTTGGTTTTCATCTATAAACAGCTGCACGCCAACCGTAGACAGATGGCGCTGGTGGGGTTGCAGGGGCAGCCGCAGCGGTTGGCCACGTTGTTGCGGATCGACCGCACTATTCTGTCTTTTGACACCATGAAAAGCTTTATCGCTTTGCAGCAACCCGTGCAGGAGCAGCGGGCATGAGACGGGGTCGCCTGCTGATACTAGGCGTGGGGCTGTGCGCCCTCGCCGGCTGCCAGAGCTGGCCTGAGGAAGGCAAAGGCGGTGCGGCGGAAATCCGTAGCGGCGAGGTGCAGCGCTATCATCAGATCAGTTTCACGCCGGATCAGGACAGCCTCGCCAAACAGGCCCAGTTGGAAAAGCTGGAGTTGGATGCGCTGACCTTGCTGGGGGGCGACTATTGCATTCCCGCCCAGCTTAAAACGCTGAGACAGCGTTTGCATCGCGCCTTCAGAGAGCTGGATGCGGGGCTGTTGCCGGACGCTTACAACAGTCTGGCGATTCTGCACAAAGAGACGAAAAGCGCCAACGCCCAACTGGCTTATCTCAACGAGCACACCACCTGCGCAATCGCCGACGACCATAACGGCTCTGACTCAGCCTTGAGCGGCTTTCCGATGCTGGTGCATTTCGATGTGAATCAGTCAGAGTTGTCAGAGGGATATCAGGGTTACCTCACCCGTTTATCCGCATACCTGCTGGCGGACGACTCGGTATCTATCGAACTGATTGGACACACGGACCAGCGTGGCGAAAACGACGCCAACCAGCATCTGGCCCAGGTCCGCGCCAAGGCGGTTGCGGCGTTTCTGGCGCAACAAGGGGTGGCGCAGACGCGCATCCTGATTCGTGCCGAGGGCGAAGAACAGACGTTGTTGCGGGACGCGGACAGCCACTCCCATGGCTTCAATCGTCGGGTGGAAATCTACCTCAATCGCCAGCAACAACGCGGTGCAGTATCAACGCCCATTCCCCAGCGCGATTGGGAGTCCCATTTACAAGGACGCTACCTCTAAAACAGGACCCGAATTACTATGGCAAGTCAGACGCACCCTATCATCCCTCACTCGATCAGAACGCCTGAGCAAGGCGCTCGCCTAACGCGGTTGACGATTTGGCTGACGGCGCTGATCGGAATACTACTGACTTGCCGCCATGTAAGCGCTGAAGAGACGACTGCTCCGTTACAACCGGGCGATCAACTCTACCTGGGACTAACGGGCGAACAGGCGTTCAATCGTAACTTCCCTGTGGATCGCGAGGGACGCATTCTGCTGCCGGAAGCCGGCCCGGTGAAAATCGCCGGACAATCGCTGAGCGCCGCGACGCAGATGATCCAGCTGGCGCTGGGACAGGTTTATCGGGATGTAGAGCGCCTGCAGGTGACTCTGGCGGAACGCAATCTCATCATTGACGTTTCCGGCTATGTGGAGAACCCCGGCAGCGTGCTGACGCCCATCGCCGGCGACGTGCAAACCGCCATCACCCTGGCGGGCGGACTGCTGCCCGGCGCGCAATTGGACCGCATGCAGATTCAACGGGGCGACGACATTATCTACTTCAGCTACAAGGCGTATCTGGACTCCGGCGACCGCTCCAGCCTGCCGCCGCTGCGCTCCCTGGACCGCCTGTTTATTCCCGCTTCGCCGCTGATTGGCAATGTGCAGATCGACTTTGACGCGCAAACCCTGGCGGCCAGCGGCGACGCCAGCGACGACCGTCAGGCGGTGCGCATCTTCGGCGAAGTGAAAAGCCCGGGCCGCTTCAATTATGAACCGGATTACAGCGTCATCGACGCCATCATGCGCGCTGGCGGCGTCACCCGCTACGCGGCGGTCGAACAGATCAAAATCATCTCGGACAGCGCCCCCTACAATTTCAATCTCAAACGCTATCTGGAAAGCGGCGACGCCTCGCTGCTGCCGCAACTGAAGCCCAACTCCACCATTTTCGTTCCCATCCAGCAGGACGAAATCAAAGCCGGAGCCAACGTGGTCTATGTGATGGGCGAGGTGTTTAAACCCGGCGCCTTTGAAGGCAAGCCCGGCGCCACGCTGCTGGACATCATGGCCAACGCCGGCGGCCCCACCCGCTTCGCGGAATCGCGCCAGATTCGCATCCTCAAGGCGGACGGCGCGGTGATCCCCTTCGACCTGCAGGCCTATACGGAAGGCGTCAGTCGCGTCGCTTTGCCGGAAGTGGCGCCGGGAGACGCGGTTTTCGTACCGGAAAAAACCGATGTCAACGAAGCCTCCTGGCTGAAAACGCCACCAGATCGCGCCGTGGAAATCATCGGCCAGGTCTACAACCCGGGCCGCTTTGAATGGTCCGATGAAATGACTCTGATGGACCTGCTGGGACACGCCCAAGGCCCTACCGCTCGGGCTGATATCGCCAACATCAAAATCATGCGTCGTAGCGGCGATAAAGTCCTGTCCAGCACCTTCAATCTGGACCGTTTCATCAAATACGGCGGCGACCTGAGCGAGATTCCGCAACTCGACGCGGGAACGTCCGTGATCATCCCGGAGCTGCCGCAAGACCCTTCGGACAACAAGGCGCAGTGGGTGCGTCAGGCGAAAGAGAATTCCATCTACATCATGGGTCAGGTGGGCGCGCCCGGCCGCTACATGTTCAATGAAGAGATGACCTTTCTCGACATTCTCTCCGCGGCGGACGGTCCCAATGGCTCCGCGGACATCCACAACATTCGCGTTGTGCATCGGGACGGAGCTCAGGCGCGTATTTCCAAGCTCAACCTGGCGCTTTACTTTGAAACCGGAGATCAGACCCTGCTGCCCGTGGTCAAACCCGGCGACTCCATCTTCGTGCCGGAAAAAGACCGTAATTGGCTGGAAGAAAGCAAAGAGAACACCGTCAGAGTGCTGGGCTCGGTCAACAAACCCGGACGCTATCGCTTCAGCGACGACATGACCGTGCTGGACCTGCTCGCCCAGGCGGGCGGCGCCACCGCCAGCGCCTATATCGAACGCATTGTGGTGGTGAATACCTCCTGCTGCGCTGACAGCGCCAGCAGCTTCGATCTGGAAAGCTTTGTGAAAGCGCCGGACATGAGCAAGCTGCCAGTGCTGCGCCCCGGCGACACGCTGTATGTTCCAGATAAGTCCGACAGCCACTGGGCCACGCTCAGCAGCAGTCTGGAAGGCGTGTTCAAGATCATTTCCGTTGTCGGAATCATAGGAGCGCTGTGATGCCCGCTATCGAAAACTTCGTCGAGATCGAACATGTTTACGCGCAGACTCTGGGCAAGGGATTGCGCACCCTGGCGGTGGCCGCCGTCAACTCCGGGGACGGCTGCTCCACCCTCGCCTACGCCCTGGCCCGCCGCCACAGCGCCTCAGGCCGGCAAACCCTGCTGGTGGACATGAACCTGTTCCGTCCCTCCGCCGATATCCGTTTCCAGTTACCGCGGGCCGCCTGGTCGCTGGACAACGGCTCCAGCCACAGCGCCATCGCTGAGGCCGGGCAAAACATGCAGGTTTTAACTGCTACACTGAATTCATCAATCGGCTTCAGGGACACAGGACTCATCAGGAAAGTCATTCAGGACTGGGAAAGCCAAGTGGACGCCATTGTCTTCGATACCTCGCCGTTAAAGGCGGTGAACCATCAAAACATTCCAGCAGAGCTGATTTGCGCCGCCAGTCAGGCGTGCATTCTGATCGTGAAATCCGGCGCGACTACGGAAGCGGACCTGGAACACGCCTGCCACAAGCTGAAATCCCATGATGCGCGCATTCTCGGCGCGGTGATGAACGACATCGAAAACCCCGGTCTCGCTGCGGAACTGAAGCGTGAAATCAACCGTCTGGCGCGCCGCTTTCCCAACTTCGCCGCCCGCCTTCGCCGCTGGATTCAATCCAGCCGTTTTCTGAATATGCCGTTATAGGGGGACACGCATGCGGATACTAGTCAGCTTCCTCTGCCTGATCTACGCCGCACTCCTCAGCGCCAGGCTGAGCGCCGCCGAATCGCAGGGCTACGAGTTCGGCATCGTGCCGCAACAAAGCGCCGACAGGCTGGCGCGGGCCTGGGGCCCGGTGCTCAAGTACATTGAGCAAAGCAGCGGCGTTCGCCTGCTGTTCAAGACCGCTCCGAATATTCCCGAGTTCGAGTCGCGACTGAGTCGCGGCCAATATCACTTCGCTTACATGAATCCCTACCACTTTGTGGTCTACAACAAATATCCCGGTTATCAGGCGGTGGCCCGGGAGAAAGACAAAATGATCAAAGGCATTATCGTGGTTCCTGCGGACAGCCCCATTCGGGAACTGGAGAGTCTACAAGACGCCAAGCTCGCCTTCCCCGCTCCCGCCGCCTTCGCCGCCAGCGTTCTGCCGCAGGCGATCCTGGCCCGCCAGGGCATCCGTATTCAACCCCAGTACGTGCTGACCCACGATTCCGTGTATCTCAATGTAATGCAGAAGCGCTTTATCGCCGGCGGCGGCGTGATGCGCACCTTTAACGCGATGCCGGATGACGTCACCCGCAACCTGCGCATTCTGTGGACCACGCCGGCGTACACGCCTCACGCCATCGCCAGCGCTCCCGGCGTACCGCCGCAGGTGGTGCAGGCGGTGACGGAAACGCTGATCAGCATGGGCGACAGCGAGCAGGGCCGCGCCCTGTTGGAGCCTTTGAATATGCGCGGTTTCATTCCCGCCGCCAATGCCGACTGGGATGACATTCGCGCCTTACAGATTGATTTGCTGTAGCGGCGACAGGCGCAAAAAAGAGTGCTGTAAATAAGAGTGCTGAAAATATGTCCTTTCGATTGAAAACCATACTGGGCGTCGCGCTGATCGAAGCGGTTTTCGTGTCGGTGCTGATCTTCAACTTTTTGCAGATAATGAATCAGTCTCACTTGAGGCAGGCGCAGGAGGAAGCAGCCCGTTTTGGCGCGCTGTTCAGCGCCGCCGCCACCGATGCGCTGCTTTCCTCGGATATCGCCACGCTGAACAGCATGGTGGCCGAACTCCTGACCAGCCCTCATGTCACTTACGTGTCCATCCATGACAACAGTGGCGTCCTCAGCAGCGGCGGCGTGCGCCCTTCTCCCGACGATGAACTCGGCGCCACGTTGCAGCAGATTCCCATCAAGGTGGGCGGCGCGGTCTTCGGGGCCGTCGAACTGGGACTCGACGCCAGCGCCCTGGATCAGGCCTGGCTACAGGCCCGGGATCAGAGCATTCGCATTGCGATTATCGGCGTGGTGCTGGTGGCGCTGGTGTCTATGATGTTCGGCTCTTATCTGACCCGACAACTGCAATTGATGCGCAGCGCCCTGCGTCGCCTGCAGGAAGGCGATTTCAGTCTGATTGAGGCCAATCCCGGGCGGGATGAACTCGGTGAAACCATCAACGCGTTCAACCTGATGAGCCGGGAGCTGGAAAGCGTGCATCAGGACATGCGGGAAAGCCTGGAGCAAGCCCGGGCGCTGGCGCAGAAACTGCATTTCAACGAGGCGCAATTGCGCGCCATTACCAACAACATGCTGGACGGCCTGATCACCCTGGACGCCGAGGGCAAAATTCGCTACATGAACCACGCCTCGGAAACCATGTTCGGCTACGCCATGAAAGAGCTGGAGGGGCATCGCTACGACCTCATTATCGTCGACCAGTTGCAGCGGGACCGCATCGAGGGCTTTATCCTCAAACTGTATCATCATCGCGCGCCGGCGCATGTCACGCGGCAGACCGACGAATGGGGTTATCGCCGCGACGGCAGCCGCTTCCCCATCGACCTGATCATCAACGCCGCGGAAATAGACGGAGACCAGGTCGCCATCCTGACTTTCCGGGATTTATCCAAGATCAAAGAACTGAAGGAAATGGCGGACATCAACCTGGCGGTGAAAGAAGCCATGCTGGAGTGCTCCCTCAATGCCATTGTTTCCGTCAACGACGGCGGCAAAATCGTTGAATTCAACCCTGCTGCGGAAGACATGTTCGGCTACTCCAGAGACGACGTCATGTTTCAGCCCGTCGCCAATTACCTGGTTCCAACCGCCCTGCGAGGCGCCTTTCAGGAACAGTTGGATCAGTTCAAGGCGACGGGGCGCTCGCCTTTCCTCAACAAACGCCTGCAAGGGAAAGCCGAGCGCCGGGACGGGGTTAATTTTCCCATCGAGATATCCGTCACCGTATCCAGACTGGCGGGCTGCTACATCTTCACCGCCATGCTGGAGGATATCTCCGAGCGCCGTCAGGAGCAGGAATCCCTGCGCAACGCCATTGAAGAAGCGGACCGCGCCAATCACGCCAAGTCGGATTTCCTCGCCTCCATGAGCCACGAAATCCGCACGCCCCTCAACGTGGTGCTGGGCAACGTCGAGCTGCTGAAAGACACACCTCTCACCCGTCATCAGCGCCACTATCTGCAATCTGCGGAAAGCGCCGGAAAGAATCTGCTGGAAATCATCAACGACGTGCTCGATCTAGCCAAAATCGAAGCGGGCAAACTGGAGCCTCATCTGGAGCCCTGCAACCTGCCTGCGAAGGTCGAATACGTTACCCGCCTGCTATCCCAGAGAGCCCACCAGAAAGGGCTGTTCATTCAAAGCGTGCTCGACGCCAACACCCCCGCCAGCATCGTCACCGACAGCAGTTTCCTGCGCCAGATCCTAGTCAACCTGATCGGCAACGCCATCAAGTTCACCCAGCGCGGCGGCGTCACAGTGATGGTGTACGTCGCCCATCTGCATGGAAGCCAACACCTTTGCATTGACGTCAGCGACACCGGCCCGGGAATCAGCGCGGAAGCGAAAAAGAAGATTTTTTCCGAGTTCTTCCAGGAGCATAGTCACAGAGACGGCACGGGATTGGGACTAATGATTTCGCGCCATATGGCGAACATCATCTATGGCGACATCACCCTGGTCAGCAAAGTGGGCTCCGGCTCCACCTTCAGCCTGCAGCTTCCACTCGCCAATGCCGCGCCGGCCGCCGTCAATCACGCCAATCTGGACGCTCTGGTCGCGCCGCTGCAAGGTCATCGCATTATTATCGCCAGCAACAGCAGAGAGTGGCGCCGGGCCTTTCAATGGCAACTGCATCTTTGGACGCTGGACAGCATGTGCTGCCTGCAAGAGGAAGACCTGCGCAAGCAGCTCGACAGCGGCCTCAAGCTCATCATCTTGCTGGACATGGAAAATCCCCCGACCTGGATTGACGCGGCGTTCCAGACGCCCACGCTGACCCGCATCGCCGTTTATCGCCACGCCAACCATCCCAGAACGGAAGCGGAAGGCTGCTACGGCGTCCTGCATACCCCCGCGACCCGCAAACAGACGTTGCAGGCTCTGCTCGCCTGCGCTCTGGGTCGGCCCATTGAAGCGCCGGAAAGCGCTGAAAAAGTCGAGCTGCGTCGCGACCATCTCTATGAGCCTTCGTCTCCGCAGTCGATGGAGACAGATCTGGGTGAGATTCTGGTGGTGGACGATAGCGACGCCAACTTGCTTATCGCCCGCTCATTCCTGGAATACGCCGGGTTCCACGTCGACACCGCTCTCAGCGGCGAAGAGGCCATCGAGAAAACCGCAAGCAGCGCTTATGACCTGATCTTCATGGACATGCGCATGCCCGGCCTGAGCGGCCGCGAAACTGTGGAGGTCATGCGCCGGCGCGGGCTGACCACGCCCATCGTGGCGCTCACCGCCCACGCCATGACCTCAGAGCGGGAGAGCTGTCTGGCCGGCGGCATGCAGGATTTCCTCACCAAGCCGGTGGATCGCGCCCGCCTGATTGAAATGGCCAGTCATTGGATCAAGAAAAACGGCAAAAGGTCCGCTCCGCCAGCGCCGCTATCCAGACAAACGCCACTTTCCAGTCCGGCGTCCACAACTACGCAACCCGCCGCCGAGCACGGCGTCAGCAATGCGTTGATCAACCCCAAAGCCTTGGAGCAACTGCTCAATGACACTTCGGCGGATACCCTGAAACGCATGCTGGGGATTTTCTCCACAGAGCTGACCAAGCGGGTGGACGCCATGCAGGAACACCTTGGCGACCAGGACTACGAGCAGTTTGAAATCTGCGCCCATGCCCTGAAAAGCAGCTCGCAGACTTTCGGCGCGCAGCGCATTCATCTGCACGCCAAAGCCATTGAGGAAGCCTGCAAAGCGCATAACTACACGGAGGCGGAGAACGAATATCTTTGCATGCGCCAACTGACCGACTCGACATTAGAGGCGTTGAATGAACTCCACCCTTTTAACTAGCCATCCCGGTTACGACCGACTGTTCTATCAATCCCGCCCGGATCTCGCCGCCGTGGGCGCGGCGCGGGAATGCGCGGCCCGTTTTCTGCTGGGCAAAGGCGTCGCTAATCAGACCAGTGAGGACATGCAACTGCTGGTGGCGGAGTATTTCACCAATGTGGTGAAACATGACGCCCAGGCGGATTTTATTGCGCTGGATAAACGCAGTGGAGATGGTTTTGTCGATCTGCTGCTACTGGATAATGGCGCGGATCAATCCTCCCTGTTCGACGCAGATCGCAATATCGAGGATTTGTTATCGGAGAGTCCTTTGCATGAGAGCGGCATGGGGCTGACGCTGATTCGCAGTCTGGCGCCCCACGCGCGCTACCAGCGCATCCTCGGCAAAGACGGAGACTTCAACAGCTATTGCGTGCGCGTAAAACTGACCAGCGCGCAACCGCGCATCGCCGTGATCGACGATGACCTGACTCAGCTTCATCTGCTGCAGGCTTATCTGGCGGATGAATACGAAGTGACGACTCTGGAAGATCCCCGCGAGGCCGAAAAGGCGATTATCGAGCAGCCGCCGCAGCTGATTCTCTGCGACATCAACATGCCCCATCTCAACGGTCTGGATTTGCGTAAACGGCTGGCGGAACGCGCGGCCACCCGCATGATTCCGTTCATTTTCATGAGCGGATGCGCGCCCCAGCAAGTGCAAAGCAGCGCCGCGCATTTATCCATTGACGGGTTTATCGAAAAGCCCATGACCAAGCAGCGGTTGCAGCAAACCGTCGCCCAGGTCATCAAGCGCTCTCAGGATGTGAGAAACACCCTTAACGCCGAACTGGACAACCGCGTGTCCTCTCTGCTGTGGTCGCCTATTCCCGAGCGCTTCAGCCAGATACGGATTTCTTCCGGTTACCGCGTCGCCGCCAGAGGCGGAGGCGATTTCATCTTCCATCGCGACAGCGGCGACGCCTTCACCCTGATTCTCGGGGACATCATGGGGCATGGTGAGCAGGCCAAGTTTTTCGCGCATGCAGCGGCGGGTTATCTGCACGGCCTCTGCCACGCCACGCCCCATTCCGCTTCGCCGGGACAGCTGCTTAATCAGCTGTCCCATTTTGTCGCCTCCTCGCCGCTGCTCGCCCGCACCGGGCTGACCTGCCTGGTCATACAACTGCGCCCGGACAGCCGCCGCCTCACCATCGCCTCCGCCGGGCATCCGGAACCCTGGTTGCTGACTCAGGGCGACCTTCGTCCTGTGGCTTGCGGCGGCATGATGCTGGGCCTGGCGCATAATTACTCTTATGAAGAATGTGAACTGGAACTACCGGAAGATTCCATATTCATTGGCTACACTGATGGATTAACAGAGCATGGAGAAGGCGCAGTGGAGGATCGGGAAGACGCCGTCCGCATGCTGCTCGCCGCCAACCTGAAGCAATACCCGCAGGCCCCGGCGCAGACCCAGTTGGACGAAGCCCTGCGCGCCGCCGGCTCCACGCTTGAGGACGATGCGACTCTGTTGCTGCTCAGAGCCAGTCCTTGAACGCGCACTCGTGGCGATGAGATGGATTCGCCCATGACCCAATGGAAGCTGATGTGAAGAAACGGATATTGTTGATCGAAGACAGCCAGTCCCTGGCGTCCCTGTATCAAAGCTACCTGGAAGCGGGCGGTTATATGATCGTCACGGTGGAAACCGGTCGCGACGCCATCGTGCAAATTCTGCGAGAGCCACCGGACGTGGTGCTGCTGGACCTCAAGCTGCCGGACATGGACGGCATGGATATTCTCAGGCGCATCCAGCAGGATGACCTGCCCTGTACGGTGATCGTCATGACCGCGCACGGCTCCATCGACATCGCCGTTAACGCCATGCAATACGGAGCCTTCGATTTTCTGGTGAAACCTTTCGACGCCCGCCGCCTGCAGGTCACCGTGAAGAACGCGCTGGCCAATAATAATCTGGTGAAGGAGGTGCAAGGCTATCGGGAGCAGTTCGCACGCCGTCACTATGAAGGCTTCATCGGCGAGTCCCTGCCCATGCAGGGGGTGTATCGCATCATCGACTGCGCCGCCCCCAGCAACGCAACGGTATTCATCACTGGCGAAAGCGGCGTCGGCAAAGAAGTGTGCGCCGAAGCGATCCACAACCGCAGTCCTCGCAAGCAAGGGCCTTTCGTCCCCTTGAACTGCGGAGCCATTCCCAAAGACCTGATGGAAAGCGAGATATTCGGCCACGTCAAAGGCGCCTACACTGGCGCGCTGAACAACCGCGACGGCGCCGCCACTCAAGCCCACCGCGGCACCCTGTTTCTGGACGAAATCTGCGAGATGGACCTGGAGCTGCAAACCAAATTGCTACGCTTTATTCAAACCGGGACCTTTCAACGGGTCGGCGGCTCACAGCAGGAAACCGTGGACGTCAGATTCGTATGCGCCACCAACCGTGATCCTTTAAAGGAGGTGCAGGCGGGACGTTTCCGTGAAGACCTGTATTACCGGCTCCACGTCATTCCTATCTATCTGCCGCCGCTCAGAGAGCGGGAAACCGACATCAAACTGCTGATGGAAAGCTTTCTGCGGGAATACGCCAAACAGGAAAAAAAACGCTTCACCCGCTTCACGCCAGAGGCGGTTAATATCATGATGGCCCACCACTGGCCGGGCAATGTCCGAGAATTACAGAACGTCATCCGCAACATTGTGGTGCTTAACAACGATGAAGCCGTCACGCCGGACATGATCCCCTTTCACACCGCTTCAATGGCGTCGCCATTACTGCAACGTCCCTCCGCCCCGCACCTCGAACAGCCCGTATCCCCCGAGGCAGGACAGGAAGACTTCCCCATCAAACCACTGTGGCTCATTGAAAAAGAAGCCATCGAACAAGCCATCACATACTGCGGCGGCAACATCCCCAAAGCTGCAGCAATGCTGGACGTCAGCGCCTCCACGATCTATCGCAAAAAGGAAAAGTGGGAGCAGGAACTGTAAAAGGTGGACCACCACCGCAAGAGACAGGCAAATACTTGAACACACTACAGACTCAACCCGCCCCTGCCCCACTGCGCTCTATAACAGTCCGCGCTATACGAAAATGGTTTGGGCAGTCCGAAGTCTCTCGCTGTTAGTATCGTCACCAGGGGGCGATAAGGCAGCCTCTCCATACAATATCGTTTTCCCGCATGGACTTTGAACAGCAGGAGTTCGCGTATGTCTTTATTGAGTTCCAGCAGCCTGCTTTGTAATTCACTCAGTCCAGGGTTCCCGCTGACTTCAGAGCGGCCCACCCAAAATAGAAAATCTTCTTCTCCAACCGGGGTAATCGCTTTGAATATGTATCCTTCGGTGCAATTAACCACCGCTATCAAACCAAGTACGCGCGTAGGCGGACAGTAGTGTTCGAATTCCAGTAACGGCGACTCCCCTAAAGCATGTCGAATAATAGTCTTCGCCAGCACCACCTGCCCTTTGTCAAAGGGCTCTAATCGAACAGCGCTGCACATTTCAAAGGCCTTGAGGATTTCCTGCTGACTATTGCCCTCCCCTTTCAGAAAGCGTATCCAGCCATACAGATGGGAATAGGGAGACCGGTGAACAGGGAGGGTATCCATCTCAGTGAACCAGATGGTTATATTCTTCTGGTTTTGCGTAACTGTCGGCGTTATCAGTTCTATCTATTGTCGGCATTTGCTCATATCCTTATGTGTGTTGTCGCCGTGCAAGGCTTACCCGGTTTTCGCTCCATAATCAGCAAGCATTTCATCCAGCCTTTCCAGCTCAATTTCGACATAGCGATGGAAGTTCAGGTAGTCGTCGCGTCCAATCAGAGAAGGCAGCAAACGGATAGCCCATTCACACTTTTTTGCTTGAAAGGTTAAGTTTTCCTGATGACAGGCTACTTCCTGCAGCATTTTCAGACTTAGAAGCTTATTGGCGACACAATCCAGAATCGCGTTATACGGCGCTTCTCTGTTTCCGATTCGGTTCCATTGTTCATCAACAAAGCGTTGCGGCATGCATTCACCTTATGGGTTCATCCCTGTCCCTTAGACCAGTCCATATCCACTTTGTCCATATACGCTCCTGATTCAAGACGCCGAATCTACCGAACCGAGTCCATCTTGCAGTTCACTTTCGATCTGTCTCAGCAGGTAGGTCACCCGCCCATAAAGCAAAGTGTGCTCTCTGGCTTCAAGATTTTTCTTCAGGTTAGTCAGTTCGTTAATCGTTATGTTTATCAAATATATAAGCTTGTTTGACGGCTTTCGCCTCTCTTTCAACTGCGCTAATTGCTGTCGTTTGGCTTCAATCAGACTGACTTTTACTGCGGAAGGGGTCTCTTCCCCTCCTAACCTCAGGCCCCAATCAGCGTCAACCAATATCTCGGCCATACCCATATCCCCGCACTTCTTGAGCCCTAATGAAAAGTAGAGCATCGCCGGAGTTTCTTGTCTTAATATCCGGCATTAAGTCGCCGTGCAGGCGCTTCTGTACGTCTGACTATTACCAAAGCAAAGTCATTCCAAGTTAAAGCCTTCCGGCTCATTTCCTTGTTCTGACTCCCCGGTTTCAAGCAGTCCATCCAGCTTTTCCAATTCAACGTCCGCCAGAGAGAAATAATGGGTGAAGTCAGCTTCTCCAATATGGCCCTTAAGATTATGCAGGCAGCTCTGGCATGTCAGAATCTGGCACATAATGTCGGGCATCTCTTCCGCCGCAACGGAGAGTTCGCATAACTGGATCAACTTACTGACAATCGTATTGACCACTTGCTCCTGGGGAGTGTCGGCGCTTCCTGCTATGGCCCAGTTAAAGTCGACATATGGCTTTGTCATTATCGATATTCTTCAAGCGGAATTTTGCCAACAATTATAAATTTAGACGATATTAAAAGGTCAGTGAGCTCCGGTTTATATTGAAATGGCATAATAAAGCCCGCCATTGACTTAAGGGCGCGCCTTTCACTTATTCGGCCCTATTTGAAAATGACGTATCAAGCGCTTTTCCTCACGCTTCTCTTGGCGGCATCCCGATTTGTGAGACTTTCGACTTTAGCGATCAATTGTTACTGCACTTCCCCAAACTCAACTTTCGATGGAAGAACTTTCCTACCCATTTTTATCAGAGAAACCACCATGATCGCCCATGAGGTGAGACTCATACGCCTCTCACTTCCTCAAATGAAAGCAGACATATAGCTCATATCATCTATACTTTTACCTACACGGACTTACAAAAATTTGGGGCTTGATGGCGGACTCTTCTGTAGCTCCAAAATCAGTATTTCTATGCGACTAGCCAACTTATGGAAGCTACCGCTTCCCCATCTTCTCGCCGAGACAGATCAGAACGGCGATTGGATTAAATGCAACGCACGATGGAGCCAGTACTCTGGACTCTCTGCGACCAGCTCTACCGGTATGCGATGGATCGAAGTCATCCACCAGGACGATATCTCGGCAGTTCAAAGAGGATGGCGAATCGGCATCGAAGCCAAAAGCCATTTCGAATTGACGATGCGCCTGCAGCGCGCTTCCGACGCATCTTATCGATGGCATGTTTGTCATATCGTCCCTCTCGCCGATGAGCAGGGCGACATCCCTGGCTGGCTCGTTTCTTTCACGGATATTCATGGCGGCAAATCGCAACAAGAGGGTGATCACTCCTCCGTCGCCAAGTTACAGAGTGAAAGAGAAGTACTGGCGACCTCCAATGACTATCTGCTCGAAGTATTGCGGGAGTATCGCGAAACAGAAATCAGGCTGGAAAAAGCGACTGAAAAGCTGAACCAAATCGTTGAAACCCAGTCTCACCTGTCTCAGGCAGAAATAGACATGGCCGCCTTTACCCAGCTTGTGACCGAAAAAATGCTGACTGTCACTCCCGCTACTGGGGCCTTTATCGAATCGATAGAAGGCGAAGAGATGGTTTATCAAGCCGCCAGCGGCGCCGCTCGCCAGTTCGAAGGCATGAGACTGAATTTACTCAACAGCCTTTCCGGTCTCTGCGTCATTGACCGCAAAGCCCTTATCGCCGAAGACACCGCCAATGACTCCAGGGTGAATCATGAAGCGTGCAAAAAAATCGCAGCGGCTTCAATGGTGGTTACCCCGCTCTATGAAGATGGCAATGTGGTGGGCGTACTCAAAATTATTTCCGACACGCCCTATGCGTTTGACGATAATGATCTGAAAACGTTGGAAATGATGGCCGGCCTCATTGGCGCAGCCATTGGCCGCAAAATCAGGCTGCAGGAAAAAGAGGATTTATTAGAGGCGAAGTCTCTAACGCTGATGCAGTTGGAGCAAGAAGTGGAACAGCGAAAGCGGATTGAAGAGCGACTCAAAGCCAACGAAATGCGCACCCGGCGCATCATAGAAAGTTCTCATGAAGCCTTCGTCGCAATGGACGCAGGCGGCTTTATCACAGACTGGAATCTTAAAGCCGAGGAAACCTTTGGCTGGACTGCGACCGAGGCGATCGGGCGTAAATTATCAGACTTAATCATTCCGCCAGGGCTCCGTGAAAGACATGAGACGGGCATGCGCAAGTTCATAGCGACCGGCCAGGGCATCGTTTTAGGAAAGCGCCTTGAACTGCTCGCCCTCAATATAAAAGGCGAGAAGATACCGGTAGAAATCACGATTTCCGCCATTTCGGTAAGAGAAAAGTGGCAGTTTTACGCCTTTCTCCATGATATCTCTGAAAGGAAACAGACAGAGCAAAAGCTACGTCATTTAGCTCAATACGACAGCCTCACCAGCCTGCCTAACCGCGCCTTATTCTATGACCGCCTCAATCAAGCCCTCGCGCGCGCCCATCGCAACGAAGCGCAGTTCGCCCTTATGTATTTGGATATCGACCGTTTTAAGTCGATCAATGACACCCACGGCCACGGCGTTGGCGACGAACTGCTGACCGCGTTCAGCAACCGCATTCAACTGATTATCAGAGAATCCGACACGCTGGCCCGCTTAGGGGGAGATGAGTTTGTCATCATCGCCGAGAACATTGGCGACCAAGGCGACGCTGAGCACATCGCCCAGAAAATACTTTGGGCGATGAAGCAGGCGTTTCAACTAAACAAACTGAGTATCCAGGTGGGAACAAGTATTGGCGTCGCGCTACTGCCCGCTCACGACGTGTCGGCGGACGATCTGGTCAGAATGGCGGATAAGGCGTTGTATTCGGCGAAGGAAGCAGGAAGAAACACCTACAAGGTATATGAAGCAGCCACTCAGGCGGCGGAAAAACCTCACCACTAACGCTTTGGAGGGCGGGAGATAGCCCGTGGGTTAGAAATAGCCCGTTGGCAGCGCCAGGTTCTATACTTTACGGCTATCAGAGTGAAGCTGTTCGACTATCACGCCTTACCGTCCGGCCACTCATGCTTGATAACCATATCAAGCTCGCGCCAAAGCTCCTGCAGCAATTGCAATTGCTCCTCGCGTAATTTTTTATCCTTGTAACTAACGGGCGGCTGCGCATCCAGGGCGAGGGTCAAGCGGTAGATATCGTCAATGATTGAGGATTGTTCCGACTTCATAGCCTTCTCCAAATCCAGATTGCGATGACTCTCGGCAAGTCTTTCATGATCGGAGCGGCATTTCAACGGCTATTCAAAATTGTGGGAGATCTGAGCTTTTACCCATCAGTTTCGCCAACGCGTTCTATAATGAAATAAATACAGTGATTGTGAACAAGCCTCACCGCAAACATTGACTTTTGAGCGGAGCATGATGATCAGGCGCCTTACGCTCACCCTGGCCTTCCTCCTGTTTGCTGCTGACAGCTCGGCGGAGGCTATGGTGATCGCAGTAATCGGAAAAACCAAGAACGACAGTTTTTATATCTCCTCTTACAACGGGTGCCAGCGCTTTGCAGCGGCCTACCCTGACGTCACCTGTATTTATGATGGCCCCGCCGACTTCCAGGACCCCAGATCGCAAGCCATGGTGGTGCAGAAGATTATCAACCAGGGCGTCGATGGGCTGCTGATTTCAACCACGGATTCAGAGCATCTGGTGAAAAGAGCCCTGACCATCGCCAAATCAAAATCCATCCCAACGATTATGTTTGACTCGGATTTGCTGCCGGAGCACCGCAGTTACAGGATGGCTTATGTCGGCACTGATAACGTGGATTTTGGCAAAGCGCTGGGCGAATACGCCAAAAAGTATCAGCGCCCTGAAGGCATCACGGAATTCTGCATCCAAAGCGGCCACCCGACCACGCCAAATCTGAATGAACGTATTGAAGGCGTTCGCCTGGCGTTGAGCGAAGCCAATCCCGCCAGCTTCTCCAGTGAAACCTCGGGCTGGAAGGAAAACAGCCGCTGCCCTCTCTATTCGGAGGGCAAGAGAGATACCGCCATTTTTCAACTGGAGCAAATGATAACGGCGTACAAACCTGCCCCCGTCATTATCGCCGTCGCCGGCTTTGCACAGTTCTCCCAGGACTACATTCCCCGATTCAAGAAATACGCGCCCAGAATAGCCAGCAATGATGTCGTCATCATTTCCGCCGATACCGAGCCGTTACAACTCAAAGCCCTATCCGAAGGGCTGTCTACAGCGAATATTGGGCAAAGACCGTTTGAAATGGGCAGGCTGGGCGCAGAGCTTCTGTACCGCTATATCAAACATGGAGAGACGCCCGAAAAAGAGTTTTATCATCTCGACTACCACTACTGCACGCCGGAGAACCTTGAGTCCTGTATTGTTGAGTAGCCGATCTCGCGGCTTTAAATTGCCACCGACTTTGTAGCCTCCCTTCAGGCCATTGCCGCAATTACGTAAAGAACCTAACCGACTTAATGAGACGACACGTAATCCGCTGACTGCTGAGCGGGGGGAACGGCGAAGTGGGCTTTCATGCGTTTTATTTCTTCGGCAGGCGGCAGGCCGAACAGTCGCTTGAACTCGCGATTAAATTGCGAGGGGCTTTCATATCCCACCGCGTAACTCGCCGCTGACGCGGTCATCGCCTGGCGCACCATCAGCATTCTGGCCTGGTGCAGACGTACGGATTTAACGTACTGCATGGGGGATTGGCGCATCATGGTTTTGAAGTGGCTGTGAAAGGTGGGCGCGCTCATGCCCGCCTCAGCGGCCAGCTGCGTCAGATTGAGCGACTGCGCATAATTACCATGAATGCTTTTTAGCACCCGGCTGATCTTGCCAAACTGTCCCTGCATCGCCAGGGCTGAGCGAATCACACCGCCCTGCTCCCCCGTCAGGAAGTGAAAGTATAGTTCGCGGAGCAGCGATTACTGCGGCAGTAAGTTTGCGATGGTGGGCGTTTCTGACGCGTTAAGAAAAGAGCTGCAGCCGTTCAATATCTTCGTCACGTCCGTGGCCCCGGGATCGTTTCGGACTGACTGGGCCGGTCGGTCAATGGTGCGCACCCCGCGCTCGATTGCGGATTACGACGCATCCTTCGATCCGATTAGAAAAGCGCGTCTGGAGAAAAGCGGTAAGCAGTTGGGAGACCCAATAGAAGCAGCGGCGGCGATACTACGCCTGATAGACGCTGAGCAGCCGCCGGCGCATTTACTTTTGGGCAGCGATGCGTTGGAACTGGTGAGGGAGCAGTTAAAAGCGCTGCAGAAAGACATCGACGCCTGGGAGTCACTGACGCGCTCCACTGACAGCTGATCGCTTTCTATTTGTACAACACTACAGGTTACTTGCCTGATACTACAGACTACTTGGCTGACGCTTCAGACTACTTGGCTGGCGCTTCAGGCTACTTGCCTTGCACAACAGATCACTTGGCTGGCGCATCAGGACCTGAGCAAGTCATTGCAGATCAGGTCCTGTCGTCGACTATTGCAAACCCTGCCGCCATCAAAACTTATAAGACAGCGCCGTGGTGAGGTCCGCCTGTTTCTTATCCACGCCGAACTTGGGCTGGTTGTCGTAACTCAAGTTGTAGCTGACGCTGACAGAAAGTCCATACGCCATGGGAACGGAGGCGCCGATCATGGAGCGGTAACGATAATCGTCGCTGTCTTCTTTATTCTGCGAGTAAATCACACTCTGGGACAAGCTCAGCGCTCCGCCCATCAACGCGCAGTCAAAAGCTTCGTAGGCGCCGTAGCGCCAGCTTTCTTCGTGCGCATCTTCACCCGCCAGGATGGCGGTTTGCGAGTAGTCCTGGGACAGGTACACCGCGCCCGCCGCCGTGCTCAGCCGACAGGTCTGAGAGCGGTAGGGATAGAATCCCGGCGCCAGAAACACCTCATGTTCTCTGTCCACCAGTTGTATTTCATCAGAGGAATAACGGTAGCCCGCCAGCAGGTAATAGCGCTCAGAGAAATTGTATTGCCAGAAGTTGTCGCTGCTTTTCTTGTCCGATAACACCTGAGAACCGGTCTCGCTGCGCTGGATCTGGTTATAGGTCGAAATAATGTTTTTGGTCGTGGTCCAACTGGCTTCCAGCACATAGGTGCGACTGTCGTAATCGGTCTGTCCTTTACTGGAAGTGATGCTGGCGGAGGCGCCGATGGTCAGCGCGTCCGGCATGTTCAGCATCTTGCGCAATGGCGACTTGGTTTTGTCCTGGACGGAGGGGGTTTTATCCTGAGCGGACTGGGTTGATGTATTCGCTGTGGATGTTGAGGCGGACTCGTCAGCGGCGACGAAAGGCGAAAACATCAGGGCGAGGACAGGGAAAACGACAGACAGAGAGGCGACGCCGGAGGAACTTTCCATTGTTTTTCTTTGCTCCAGAGAATACCAGGGAGACCTGCGCGCCGGGCGCGCGCAGGCGTGTCCGCGGCGCGCGAATGCACGCCGGGATAATATGCGGTCAGAGTGAACGCGTCAGTTCGGAAAAACAGTCAGCGTCCGGCTTACGCCTTGGCGGTAGCCGTTTTAGCGGTCTTGTCGTCTTTGCCGAGATTTTCCGCGTAGGCCTTGCCCTTCTCCAGTTCTTCCGCGTAGAACGCGCGCACCGCTTCAGGGTCGAAGTTCAGGAAGTTGCCGCCGGACTCAAAGTGCTGGATGAACACCCGCGCCAGCGCATAAGTAGAGGCGCCCGCCATAATCGCCACGCTGGTGGAGCCCAACACTGTGCCGATGACCGGAATCACCTTGGTCAGGCTGGCCAGGCTCATACCGATAGGAACGGGAGCCGCAGAGCCGACCAGAGAAGCAATCAATGACTTGCCGATGTCCTGGGAGAATTTGATCTCATAAGTCTTTGACATGCTGTGCAGCATTTTCAACTGCAGCGCCGTCAAACCGGCGAAATCAACTACAGGAATCGGCACCAGCCCTATGCCCATTGACCCCAGCACGTACTTTCTGGTCATTGCGCGCACGCCCGCCAAACGCTCTTCTACATTCACTTCCGTTTCTGTTGTGTCTTCTTTAGTTGCTGTTGCAGCCATACTGATGTTCCCATATTGATGATTATTAGACTTACGCAGGGTATATACGTCCGTAAAACATCAAATACAAATTCACGGGCGGTTATATATATCGTTACTATTTTACTTTTCGCCGCTTATAGCGAGTGCAATAAAACAAACAACATATACAAAAAGAAGTCCTGGACCTCCGAAGTGTCCGTACTGAGACTAGTTCAATACCTATAGGCCCGCAAGTACTTTTTTTGTGCATTCGCGCCCTGTTTCAACGCCCCCGCCGCCATATTTCAATCCTGCAAACCCCCTGTCATATAAGGCTTTCACGCCGACCTCCTGAATTTTCGGATAACGCCGGCCAAACCATCGCGCAAAAGGGTCGCGAGGCCCATCGCCAAGCCTGCGGCATTATTTTTAATTGCTTAATTGATATCGTCATAATTTGGGTCTACCATTTGACTGCAGCTGGAGTTAGCCCTACATGCTATAGCCGTTACTTAGGATTGAATCGTCTCTCCGCCGAGGAGAGAGAAAGGCATGGAAAAGGATCAGAATAATTATGCTTCACGTCCTGTTATATCTGCTTGTATGCTTATTTGTCGCGTTCCTTGGCAAAAATAAGAAGTTCGGCTTTACCTTAAACTTTTTTATTTCATTTATATTCTCTCCCATCGTCGGCCTGATCGTCGTCTTCGCCCAGGCGGACAAGCACCTCGTCAAGACCTCGCCGTGATTCCCTCAATGGGCTTCATGGTCGTGTTTTCCAATATTTTTTCACCCGGATGGCGTTAACGCGCCAAGCAATCACGCCGTCGTTACTGAAGAAATATTAGAAGGCTTTACCGGAAGTAGCCTGAAGTCGTCCCGTGGCGTTATGGCCGTGGGCCTCTATGCGGTAGAGAGGCGTGCGCTATGCGTCGGTTAAAAATAATAAATTACGACATCGAATCATGGTTACAGATACTACTCGCCGCGTTACTGACGCCACTCGCCGTCCCTTTTTCGCCGACATCAGTCGCGCGTTACAGTCTCATGCGATTACCCGGGGAGATGCTGACGCCTTCGTCTTCCTGACCGATGATCGCGACGCCCGTTTCCCGCTCACCTACGCTGAACTGGATCAACAGGCGCGTCGCGTAGCCGCCTTGGTGCGACGCCACGCCCAACCTGGAGAACGGGCGCTGCTGCTGTTTCACCCCGGACTGGAGTTTCTGGCCGCCTTCTTCGGCTGCATGTATGCAGGCGTCACGGCGATCCCCATGCATCCGCCGAAAAAGAACCGCAGCGCAGAACGTCTCAACAGCATTCTCGACGACGCCGACGCCCGCGTTATCCTCGCCAATGACTCCGTCGTCGCCGCCATCGCGGATGCGGACGCCGGCGACAAACGTTTGCGGGAAGCGGTCTGGTTATCAGTGGACGCAAGTCTGTTAAGCCCGGCCGATACCGCAACAGACAACGGCGCTTACGACAGAGAGAGTAACAGCGAGCACAACAACAAGAGCAACAGAGAAAACAATACCGAGGGCAGCGAACCCGCATCGCTGCACGCGGACGACCTGGCGTTTCTGCAATACACCTCCGGCTCCACCTCCGCCCCCAAAGGCGTCATGGTGAGCCATCGCAACCTGATTCTGAATCTGGACGAACTGCATCGCTGCTACGACCATGACGCCGACGCCATTGTGGTGAGCTGGCTGCCGCATTTTCATGATCTGGGGCTGATCTACGCCATTCTGACGCCGTTGTACGCAGGCTCAATCTGCTACCTGATGGCGCCGGCGACCTTCATCCGCAACCCGGTGCGCTGGCTGCAGGCGATCTCCGACTTTCGCGCTACACACAGTGCGGCGCCTAATTTCGCGTACCAGCTCTGTATCGATAAAATCAGCGCCGAACAAATGCAGGACCTGGACTTATCCTGCTGGCGCGTCGCCTGCAACGCGGCGGAGCCCGTGCGCTATGAAACCCTGCGGGATTTCACCGCCGCCTTCAGCGATTGCGGCTTCGATTACGACGCATTGTCCCCCAGCTACGGTCTGGCGGAAGCCACTGTCAAAGTATCCATCACTCCCATATCCGAGCCGCCCACTGTTCTGCATGTGGAACGGGAGGCCCTGTCCCAGGGTGAAGTGAAAATCGTCGCCGCCGGCGCGCCGGGCTCCACGCCATTAGTTGGCTCAGGGCGGGTCGACATGGACACCAAAAGCCTGATTGTCGATGCGGAAACGCGGACTCCCTGTCTGCCGGACAGAATCGGCGAAATCTGGGTGCGCGGCCCTTCCGTGGCCAGCGGTTACTGGGCGCGCCCGGAAGCCACCTCAGATATCTTCGACGCGCATCTCGCCGCCCCCCAGGGCAGATACTCCGGCCCCTACCTGCGCACCGGCGACCTGGGATTCATTCATGGCGCGCAGTTATTCATCACCGGCCGCCGCAAAGATCTGCTGATCATCGACGGCGTCAACTACTACCCACAGGACATCGAAAAAACCGTTTTCGCCAGCCATCCAGACCTGACCGCCGACAACGGCGCCGCGTTCTCCGTGGAGATCGACGGCGAGGAACGTCTGGTTATCGTGCAAGAGGTGAAACGCACCGCCGTACGTCAGTTGGACGGCGACGCCGTGGCTCGCGCCATTCGTCAGGCGGTTTTTCAGGAGCATGAGCTGCCGGTATACGCCATCGCCCTGTTGAAACCCTTGCAGGCTTACAAGACCACCAGCGGCAAGATCCAGCGGCAGGCCAATCGCAAAGCCTGGCTGGATGGCTCGCTGCAACCGATCTACCAATGGCGCGCCAACACCCGGCAAGATATAACCGAGCATGCTGCGCCCCATGCGCAAGAACACGCAGCCTCCCAAGCCGCCGCGCCACCCATCGCGACGGAAAGCCTGGGCGCCAAAGACATCGCCGATTGGTTATCCCGGCAATTGGCGGCGATCACCGCCCTGCCCGTCGCGGATATCGACCCTAACGCAGATTTCGCCAGCTTCGGGCTGGCCTCTCGCCATGTGGTCGCACTCAGCGGCGAGCTGGAACGCTATGTGGGCGTCGCCACCCCGCCCACCCTGTTTTATCAGCATCCCAATATCGCGCGGCTGGCGGCGTTTATCGCTACGCTGGCCAGCGGCGCGCCAGGCGTCAAACAGAACGGCGGCGCGGCCAAAGTGAAGCACAAAGCCGCGCGTCTGGTGGATGTGGAAGCCACGCCATTTGAAAGCAACGATCCCATCGCCATTGTCGGTATGGGTTGCCGTTTCCCCGGCGCGGGCAATCCGCAAGCGTTGTGGCG
Organism: Hahella sp. KA22; assembly: GCF_004135205.1. Lineage (NCBI taxonomy): Bacteria > Pseudomonadati > Pseudomonadota > Gammaproteobacteria > Oceanospirillales > Hahellaceae > Hahella > Hahella sp. KA22. The sequence goes on from NZ_CP035490.1 coordinate 4,468,505, forward strand.
TTTATTAAACGAGGGCGTGGACGCAATTCGCGAGACGCCGCCGGAGCGCTGGAGCAACAACGCCTATTATCATCAGGAAGCCGGCGTCGATGGACGCATGAACACCCGCTGGGGCGGTTTTCTGGACGACATCGACCAGTTCGACCCGCAATTCTTCGGCATCGCGCCGCGGGAAGCGGAAACCATGGACCCACAGCAACGTCTGCTGCTGGAAGTCTGCTGGGAGGCGTTGGAAGACGCGGGCATTGCGGTCAGCTCTCTGGCCGGCAGCGACGCCAGTGTCTTCATGGGGGTCTGCAATACCGAGTTTCAACGCATCAGCTACGCAGACCGCAACGCCATTCGCATGCACACCGGTACCGGCGCCGCCGCCAGCGTGGCGTCTGGGCGTATTTCCTATCTTTGGGACTTGCGCGGTCCCGCCATGACCATCGACACCGCCTGCTCGTCCTCCCTGGTGGCGGTGCATCAGGCCTGCGAATCCCTGCGCCGCAACGAATCCAGCCTGGCGCTGGCGGGAGGCGTCAACCTGATCCTGCTGCCCGGAGGCACTATTTCCCTGTCCCAGGGACGCATGATGTCGCCAAGCGGCCGCTGCAAAACTTTCGACGCCGAGGCGGACGGCTACGTGCGCGGCGAAGGCTGCGGAGTCGTCGTTTTGAAACGTCTGGCGGACGCGCGACGGGACGGCGATGAAATCTACGCGCTGATCCGCGGCTCCAGCGTGAACCAGGACGGCCACAGCAACGGCCTCACCGCGCCCAATGGACAGGCGCAGCAGGACGTCATCCGCTCCGCGCTGTTCAAAGCCGAAGTGCAGCCCTGCCGCATCCGCTATGTGGAAGCCCACGGCACCGGCACGGCCCTGGGCGATCCCATCGAGGTGAACAGCCTGCGGGACGTGCTGGAAGAAAACCGCGACGCGGACCACCCATGCAGCATCGGCTCCATCAAAACCAACATCGGTCACCTGGAAGCGGCGGCGGGCGTGGCCGGGCTGATCAAGACAGCCCTGGCGCTCAAACACCGGGTGATTCCCGGCAGCCTGCATCTGCGTCAACGCAATCCTCTGATCGATATCGACGAGCGCCTGTTCCGCTTGCCCCAGCGCAGTGAGCCCTGGGACGGCGAATTTCTGGCGGGGGTCAGCTCTTTTGGTTTCAGCGGCTCCAACGCCCACGTCGTGCTGCAAGGCATAGTAGAAGCGCCCACCGAAACCGCTTCCGATGTCGTCGCTGCAGCCACCGTGCCGCAAGGGGATGACGCGCCTTATCGCCTGTTGACGCTATCCGCCGCCGACGCTCAGGCGCTACAGGCGCTGGCGCGCCGTCATGGCGAACATCTGACGACCTTGCACGCCAACGCCCAACTGGCTAACGGCGCTGGCTGGGCGGACTATTGCCATACTCTGAACAACGCCCGGGAGGCCTTGCCCTATCGTCTGGCTCTCAGCGCACAGAGCGCGCAGGACGCCGCCGGGACGCTCAAGACGTTTCAAGGACAGGAAGCGCCGAATCTGAGTCTCGGCGTGGCCCGACACGCTCCGGTGATTGTGTTCCTGTTCTCCGGTCAGGGCGCCCAGTATCCCGGCATGATGCGGCGTCTGTATGAGACCGAGCCGGTGGTGCGTGACACCCTGGACCGTTGTGAAGCGGTGGCCGCGCCGTTGCTGGGGCAATCGCTGCTGACGCTGATGTTCAATCCCGACCCGGATTCCGGTATCCATCAAACCCGCTTTACTCAGCCCGCCCTGTTCGCCTGTGAAGCGGCGCTGGCGCGGCTGTGGATGTCCTGGGGCGTGCAACCGCAATTGGCGTTGGGGCACAGCGTAGGCGAATACGCCGCCGCCCACGCCGCCGGTCTGTTCAGCCTGGAACAGGGCATGAAACTGGTGTTGCGGCGCGGCGAACTGATGCAGTCTCTCCCCGCCGGGGAAATGCTCGCGGTGTTCGCGCCCCGGGATAAAGTGGCAGCGCTGCTACAGGACGCTGGCGTCGCTCTGGCCATAGCGGCGGACAATGGACCCGATCTCACCGTGATCAGCGGTCGCGGCGAAGCCATGGCGCAGATCCGCCCTCTGTTGTCCCAGCAGGATATTCGCTTCCAGTCCGTGCAGGTTTCTCACGCTTTTCATTCGCCGATGATGGCGCCCATTCTGCCGGATCTGCGCAAGGTGACCGAATCCACGCCCCTGGGACAACTGCAATTTCCTCTGCTATCCAACGTCACCGGCGACTTCATCGAGGTGGAGGATTACGAACACGATTACTGGTTGCGCCACACCATGAATCCGGTGGAATTCCGCAAGAGCATGCTCACCGCCGCGGATCGCCACGTGGACCTGTTTGTGGAAATCGGCCCCGGCGCCAGTCTGTGCGGCATGGGCAAACGTTGCCTGCCGGACAGCAAAGCCGCCTGGATACATAGCATTCGCTATGGCGAAGACGAGCAGGCGTCGGTGCTCAATGCACTGGGTCGCGTGTATTGCCATGGCGGCGCGCCGGACTGGCGCACGCTGCCGGGACGACGCCGTTTGCGGGACGCCGCGCTGCCCAGCTATCCCTTTCAGCGTCATCGTTACTGGCCGCAAAACTACCAGGAATCTCCCGCAAACGGAGATCGGGCCGCCGATGGCCACCCGCTACTCGGGCGCGCCACCTCGCTGGCGGAACCGACAGGCGACCTGTACGACCAGCATCTCGACGCCAATGCGCACGCTTATCTGACGGGACACAAGGTCAGCGGCGCCGTCGTGTTCCCCGGCGCGGCCTATATCGACATGGCGTTGTCCGCCGCAGGACGACACTGGCCGGACGCCGGCGCGCTCTGCCGCAACATGCAATTCCACGCGCCGCTGGTCGTCGACGATCTCGACCACTGGCGGCTGCAGACTCAGTTTATTCAAGCAGGCGCTGACGCCGCGCAGATCAAGATCTTCGCCCGTCGTGACGGTCGTAAAAATCGTGACGGACGCGACGAGAGCGGAGCGCCCTGGCGACTGCACGCCAGTTGCGAAGTCAGCCGTCAGGACGCAGCAGCGAATCGGGAACCGCAACTCCCTCTCCCCACCGAAGCCGCTCTGGCGCACTTTGAAAACAGCCTGTCTGGAGAGCAGTTCTACGCACAATGGCGTCAACGGGGCAATGACTGGTCCGGCCAGTTCCAGGGCATTCAGCGCATCTGGTCTTCGCAACAGGAAGCCTGGGCGTTGATACAGGCGCCTGAAGAGACCGCCGCGCAGCTCGACGCCTACCGCACTCACCCTGGCGTGCTGGACGCCTGCGCGCAGACGCTGGCGGCATTGGGAGGCGATGAGAAAGGCGCATTTGTCGGACATTCCGTACAAAATCTGCGACTTTTGCGTAACTTCAGCAAATATAGCTACTGGGTGCGCGCCCGCCTGGCGCCGCAGAATACGTCGTCGGACCATCTGCTCAGCGGATCGCTGTCCATTTTCGACAATCACGGCGAGCTGCTCGCGGAGGTAGAAGGCTTACGCTTCAGCTTCCTCGATGCGGCGGTGGGACATAGCCCCGAGGCCGAACAGGGATTCGCCTTTGAACTGCGTTGGAATCAGACTGAGATCACGCCAGAAGCGCCCCTCACGGACAGTCATCAACAGGACTCAGAAACAGACGCAGTTTTATCAAATCAAACACCCCATTTGTCCCTACGTCGCTACGGCTCCGCACTGCTCTGCATCGCGCCAGAGATTCCAGAGGACTCCGCCGAACCGGACGTGCTGCTGGACAATCTGGTGGAACAGCTGGAGGCCATCCTTGACGCTCTGGCCGCCGCACAGGAAGACGACGAGGACACGCCCCGGCTTTGGTTGCTCACCCATCGCGCCTGCGCTGTAACCGAAACGGACGCCGCTGTCTGTCCCTACGCCGCCGCGCTGTGGGGCTTTGGACGCGCATTGGCGGTGGAGAAGGCCAATTATTGGGGCGGCATGGTGGACCTGGACCCAGAAGCGTCCGCTCAAGACCCACATCTGCTGCTGGACGCCATACTGAGTCAGGCTGGCGGCGCAGACGCTCAATTCGCCATGCGTCAGGGCACCATTTATCGCGCGACATTAGATCGCACCACCCTCACCGCGCCTGTAAACCGGACTTTTTCCCTGCGCGCCGACGCCAGTTATCTCATCACCGGCGGTCTGGGAGATTTGGGGCTGCGCTGGGCGCGCTGGCTGGCTGAGCAAGGAGCCAGACGGCTGGTGCTGATGGGACGCAACGGCCTGCCGCCGCGCTCCGAGTGGACGCAACTGTCTCCAGACTCCCGCGACGGACGACGCGTCGCCGCGCTTCGGGAGATCGAAGCGCTGGGAGCGCAAATCACCCTCGCTTCAATTGATCTCATTGATAACGCAGCCTGCGCCGCCTGGCTGCACCAGTATCAACAACAGCAACCCGCCATTCGCGGCGTGCTGCACGCCGCTGGCGTCGCTCACGCCATGGCCGTCGAGGCTCTGGATCGGGAGACGCTGCGCGGTGAAATCGCCGCCAAGGTCTGCGGCGGCGAAACATTGCATCGCTGCTTCCCCGTCGGTTCCCTGGACTTCCTGTTGCTGTTCTCCTCCACCTCCGCCGCGTTGCCGTCTCCCCGTCTGGCGGCCTACGCCGCAGCCAACGCCTGGCTGGATGGACTGGCCGCACGACGACGCGCGCTGGGAGAGCTGGCGGTGTCCGTGCAATGGGGCGCATTCCGCGAGATTGGTTTGATGGCGCGGGCGCAAAGGGATAACAACGCAACTAATGCAGGTCTGACGCCAGACGCCTGCGTGGCGCTGACGCCGGCGCTGCTGGCGGCGAACCAGGCCGTCATCGGCGTCACTCTGGAAGATCCTGGTTTGGCGGCTTACGCCGGAGACAGTTTGTACTTACAAGGACTCAAACCCGTACAGGTTGACGCACCCGCCAGTAGCACAGCGGAGGAAAGCTCAACGTCCCTGGACTGGCTCGATCAGCCCCACGAGCAACGCCAGGCGGCGCTGCTGCGCTGGTTAACCGCCCAGGCCGCCGCTGTATTGCGCCTGAACCCGGACAATATCGACCCTGCCGCGCCTTTAACGCAATACGGGCTGGATTCGCTGATGGCGGTGGAGCTGCGCAATCGTATCGAGAAAAACCTGAGCGCCAACGTCAGCATCGTTGATATCCTGAAAAGCAATGGTCTGGACGATCTCTCACAAAGTGTCGCTAACAGGCTTACTGAGCGTGACGCGGACAACGGCGCTTCCACTGCGCCGGAAACTCTGCCCGCGCCTCTGGATTGCGGCGCGCCCTGGGAGCTTTCGTATAACCAGCAGGCGCAATGGTTCCTGCATCAACTGGACCCGACCAGCCCGGCCTATCATGTGTCCTTCGCTGCGCGCCTGCGCGACGGCTTTGCGGGAGAGCGGGATCACGCCTTCCTGCAGGCGGCTTTGAACCAGATCGCCCGCCGTCATCCGGCGCTGCGCACGGCGATTCAGGTGGACAGCAAGCCACGCCAGCAGGCTCGGGACGATATCGCGATCCCTTTACAAGTCGTGAACGCTCATGACCTTGACGCTTCCACTTTGTATCAGGAAGTGCGACGGGCCTATCAAACGCCGTTCGAACTGTCCCGCGCGCCTCTGCTGCGCGCCTGGGTGTTCGTCACCGCGCAGGACAGCGTGCTGCTTTTGACCGCCCATCACGCGGTCTGTGACGGCTGGTCGCTGTGGGTGATTCTGGATGAACTCAAGGCCCTGTATGAGGCGCGCCGCGCAGGCGTCGCTCCGGAACAGGCCGCGCTGCCGGCGCTGACTTACTCCCAGGTGGATTTCGTGCGCTGGCAAAACGCCATGCTGGAGACGGAGCGCGGCGAAGAACTCTGGCATTACTGGCGCGACGCCCTGGCGGACGCCGACTTCGAACTGAATCTGCCGGCTGACCTTCCCCGCCATGGAACAATGCAAAAGGCGGTTGGCGAATCCATTCATTTTCAGCTCGCCCCGCAACTGGACACAGCGCTGCGCACCCTGGCGAAGCAGCGGGGAACCACGCTGTTCAGCCTGATGCTGGCGGCGTACCAGTTGCTGCTGCATCGCCTGTGCGGACAGCAGCGCGTTATCGTGGCCACGCCGGTGCACGGACGCAGTCGCCCGGAATTCCAGCCGCTGGTGGGAGACTTTGTGAATCTGGCGCCGGTAAGCAGCCGTTTTGATCCCGAGCAGACCCTGGACGCCTACCTGCGCAATCAGCAGAGCACCTTGCTCGACGCCCTCGCTCACGGCGACTATCCCCTGCCATTGCTGGTGGAGCGGCTTGGCCTGCAGCGTAACGGCAGGGGGCAGTCTCTGGTGAAGACCACCTTCATCATGCAGAAGCCGCAAACCGACAACGCCACCCTGGATCTGTTCCTGGCCACCGACGATAACCTGCGGGTGAGCTGGGGCGATCTGCAACTGTCGCCCTATCCCATGCCGCAGCAGGAAGGCCAGTTTGAGCTGTCTCTGGAGATCGCCGACAGCGCCAATGGCCTGCAGGGTTTCCTGAAATACGACGCCAATCGCTGGAGCCGCGCCAGCGTCGAAAGACTGGTGCGACGCTATCGTCATGTTCTGTCCGCGCTCAGCGCCGGCGAACAGCTCGCCCGGCCATTGGTCGATCTGCCCTGGTACGATCAGGACGAGCGCCGTCAGATGGAGCAAAACGCCAGTCATGCCACCCCCGCAGAAGCCAGACTCACAACGCCGGATCTGGTCAGTGGATTTCTCCACATGGCGCAGGCGTATCCCGAACGAATCGCCGTATCCGACAATGCCTGCCGGCTCAGTTACGCCGAACTCAATCAGCGCGCCAATGGCGTCGCCGCCTGTCTGCGTGAACAGGGAGCGCCCGTCGGCGCCGCCGTAGGACTTTGCGTGTCCCGCAGTGTGGATCTCATTGTCGGCCTGCTGGGAATTCTGAAAAGCGGCTGCGGTTACCTGCCGCTGGACCCGACGCACCCGCCCGCCCGCTTGATCGCACAGCTTGAAGACGCCGGCGTCGCCGCCCTGGTCACCGATCACGCCATTATGCCGATCCTGGCCGCGCTGGAAGGCCTCGGCGCCGCACAATGGCTGTGTGTGGAGGACGTCGCCGCCACGACCGACGAACCCCAGGTGGCTCTCGGGCCGGACAGTCTCGCCTATCTGATTTACACCTCCGGCTCCACCGGCGCGCCCAAGGGAACGCTGGTGGAGCACCACAGCGTCATCAATCTGGTCAACGCCCTGTGGGATCAGGTCTATCATCGTTATGAGCAGCCCATCGCCATCGCCCTGTGCGCCAACAGCGTGTTCGACGCTTCGGTACAGCAGATTTTCGCCGCCTTGCTGCTGGGACATCGGCTGCTGATCGTGGACGCCGACAGTCGTCGCGACCCTGCCCGCCTTGCCGACTTACTCAGCGCCGAACAGGTGCGCTGCGCGGATTGCACCCCCAGTTTGCTGGGCATGCTCACCGGCGCGGATCAGGCCAGTCGTCTGACGCTGGATTGCTTGCTGGTAGGCGGAGAAGCCCTGTCGATGGAGCTGGTGCGCGCCTTCTATGACGCCAACCACCACACCACACTCATCAATGTGTACGGACCGACGGAATGCTGCGTCGACGTCAGCGCCTGCGCTCTGGCGCGCGACGCTCTGCCGGAAACCGCCATCGCGCCGTTGGGCCGTCCTTTGCGCGGCGCCAGTCTGTTTGTGCTTGATCCCTGGGGGCAGCCTTTGCCGACAGGGGCCACAGGTGAAATCGTGATCGCCGGCGACGGCGTCAGCCGCGGCTATCTCAAGCGCCCGGAATTGCAGACGGAAAAGTTTGTCGCGCTGCCGGAATTAAATGCCCCCCGCGCCTATCGCACCGGCGACCTGGGCCGCTGGCTCGACGATGGCCAGTTGCACTATCTGGGGCGCCGGGACGCGCAGGTGAAAATTCGCGGACACCGGGTGGAGCTGGGCGATATCGAAAGTCAGCTGGCCGCCCATGACGCCATCGCGGAATGCGCCGTCGCCCTGTTCCCGCAACGCCAGCAACTGGCGGCGTATGTGGTGTATCGTCAGGACGCCAACCCGCCGCCCAGCGCTCAGGCGCTGCAGACCCATTTACGGGAGCGGCTTCCTGAATACATGATTCCCGCCTATATCCTGGCGTTGCCGCGTCTGCCCATGAACGCCAGCGGCAAACTGGATCGCCGCGCCTTGCCGGAACCGGAAGGCGTCGCCGCCATGGACGGGGGCGCGCCGGTGTCGGAAGTGGAGCGACGGGTGGCGGACATCTGGCGACACTGCCTCAATCTGTCCCGCGTGGGCCGTGACGACAATTTCTTCGACCTTGGCGGCCACTCCTTGCTGCTGGCCCAGGTGCAACGCCAACTGAGCGACGCCTTCGGACAACCGGTGGCGATGGTGGATCTGTTCGCCAATCCCACTATCGCCGCCACCGCGCGTCTGCTCAGCGCCGCCCCGGACGACGACGGGCTGTCGCAGTCTCCCCGTCGCAAAACCAACCGACTGGCGGGCCGTCGCAACGCCAAAGAAGCGCAAAGGAGTCTGCGTTCCAATGAACAGCTTTGAAGACCATCCCGAAGCCGACGGCGCTATCGCCATCGTCGGCATGGCCTGTCGCTTTCCCGGCGCGGACACGCCGGAGGCGTTCTGGCGCAACCTGGTCGCCGGCGTGGAGAGCGTCGCCGAACTGACGGATGCGGAGCTGGACGCCGCCGGCGTACCGAAAAGCGAATATCAGCGCCCGGATTACGTGCGCAGAGTCGCGGCGCTGGGAGACGTCAGCGGCTTCGACGCCGCCCTGTTCGACATGAATCCCCGAGAGTCGCAATTGCTCGATCCGCAGCACCGTTTGCTGTTGGAATGCGCCTGGGAAGCGCTGGAGCGCGCCTGCTGCAATCCAGATGAATTCGCCGGTCCCATCGGGGTATTCGCCGGTTGCGGCATGCCTAACTATCTCTATCGCCATGTGCTGCCAAATACGGACGCCCGCAGAGTGTCGGATCTGTATCAGGCCATGCTGCTCAACGACAAGGATTTCCTCAGCACCCGCATCGCCTATAAATTGGGCCTCACCGGTCCCGCCGTGGGAGTGCAGACCGCCTGCTCCACCTCCCTGATGGCGGTGCATCTGGCCTGCCAGAGCCTGTTGGCGGGCGATTGCGACCTGGCCCTGGCCGGCGGCGCCTCGGTGCAACTGCCGCAACATGGCGGCTTTCGCAGCCAGAGCGGCATGATTCTGTCGCCACGGGGACAATGCCGGGCGTTTGACGCCGAGGCGGACGGAACCGCCGTCGGCAGCGGAGCCGGACTGGTGGCGCTGAAACGCCTTGACGACGCCCTGGAAAACGGCGATCCCGTGCTGGCGGTGATTCGCGCCACCGCCGCCAATAACGACGGACGCCGCAAAGTAGGCTTCACCGCTCCCAGCGTGCAGGGACAGGCGGAAGTCATCCGGGAGGCGCAGCTCACCGCCAATATCGATCCTCGCTCGATCCAGTACGTGGAGGCTCACGGCACCGGCACGCATTTGGGCGATCCCATTGAAATTGAAGCGCTGGCGCGGGCTTTCGACATTGCGCCGGGGGGCGGTCGCCGCTGCGCCATCGGCTCGGTGAAAACCAATATCGGGCACCTGGACGCCGCCGCCGGCGTCGCCGGTCTGATCAAAACTGTGCTGTGCCTGCACTACGAAACCCTGCCTCCCAGCCTGCACTGCCAGCAGCCCAATCCCCAGATCGACTGGCTGCGCACGCCCTTCCGGGTCTGCAGCGAAACTGAATCCTGGCCCCGGGGAGACGCGCCGCGACTGGCGGCGGTCAGCGCCTTCGGCATGTGGGGCTCCAACGTGCACGCCATTCTGGAGGAAGCCCCTCTCGCAACCCGCGCGCCCCGCAGGGCGTCACGTCAGGACGACAAATCCGCGCCCAGCCAATTGCTGCTGCTGTCCGCCGCCGGCGAACAATCGGCGGATCAGGTGGCGGAACGTCTGGCTCAGCATCTGGACGAGCGGCCCCATACTCATCTCGGCGACCTCGCCTATACCCTGGCTCTGAGCAAAAAAGCCTTGCCCTATCGGGCGACCTTGGCGGCAGCGACGCCAGCGGAAGCCATCGCGCAACTGCGCTTTCCCAACGACCTGAGCTGGCGACGGGTGCAGGACAGCGCGCCGACGGCGGCCTTCATGTTTCCTGGGCAAGGAGCGCAGTATGCAGGCATGGGCGCGGAGCTGTACCAGTCAGAACCAGTTTACCGTGAGGCAGTGGACCAGTGCCTGCACGCCGCGCCGCCTCTTATTGCGCAAAAGCTGCGGCCTTTGCTGACCTGTCCTCGTGGCGCGGACGCGGAACAGGGAGACAAAGACCTGAAACAAACCGCGCTGGCGCAACCGGCGCTGTTTATCGTCGATTACGCCATGGCCATGCTGTTGCAAAGCTGGGGGCTGACCCCGCAGGCGTTGATCGGACACAGCCTGGGAGAATACGTGGCCGCCTGCGTGGCTAGCGTGTTCAGCCCGGAAGACGGCGTGCGTCTGGTGGCGGAAAGAGGCCGTCTGATGCAAAGCATGCCCGGCGGAACCATGATCGCCGTGCGCATCCCCCGCCAGCAGGCGGAAGCCTACGCCGGCGCGGGCGTTTCCCTGGCGGTGGCGAATGGCCCGCACGCCAATGTATTCGCCGGTCCGCCCGGCCCCATGGAGGATTTCGCCGCCGCGCTGGAGGAAGCGCAGATCGGCTATCGCCGTTTGCAGGCCTCCCATGCGTTTCACACGCCGATGATGGAGCCCATGCTGGACGCCTTCGCCGAACTGCTGGACGCCATGACGCTGCAGGCGCCGCGGCTGCCGGTCTACTCCAACCTGAGCGGCGCGCGTCTCAGCGCCGAAGAGGCGGTCAGCACGGACTATTGGCGTCAGCACTTGCGTCGCCCGGTGCAGTTCTACGAGGGATTGCATACCCTGTGCGCGGACACCCATATTGATACCCTGCTGGAAGTGGGCCCGGGACGCGCCTTGACCGCATTCGCCGGCGCCCTGCCGCAAAACGGAGAGAGCTGTCGGGAAGCCATCGCCACCTTCGCCGCCGGTCCTGGCCAGGATTCGCGCAAAAGCGCGCTGGAGTGCGTCGGCCGTCTGTGGAGCAAAGGATTCGCCATCAACCGCCCGGGCCTGTTTGCAAACCTGGACGGACAATTCATCCCCACGCCCACTTATCCTTTCGACCGCCGCCGCTACTGGATCGATCCTCCCAAGCTCACCGGCGACGTCTTTTCAGAAGAACGCCAGGCTCTGGAAGACTGGTTCTACACCCGTTCCTGGAGCCGTTTGAGCGGCGCGCTGAACCTCAACGCCAGCGGCGGCAAATGGCTGCTGCTGACCGGGTCGGACGCTAACGCTCTTACTGACGCATTAATTCGGGGGCTGTCAGATCATCAACCGCACACGCTGGTCACCGTCTCGGACACCGCGGTCACCGCGCTGACGCCTCACACCGAAGATCCCGAGCAGCGCCAGACCATCGCCCTGTCCGCCGAGACGGCGAAAGACCCCGCCGCGCTGTTCGCCTTGCTGGCGGAGAACGATCTGTTGCCGGACCATGTGCTGTTCGCCCGTAACCTGAGCCCACAGACTTCAATCAGCGCGGAGTTTGAGACCACGTCTCAGGATCTGTCTCTGTTGAGCGCCTTATTACAACAGTTGGGCGCATTGCGATCCGACGTATTCGTCGCCGTGGCGACTGCCGGAACCCAGTCGGTGCTGGGCTCGGAATCCCTGCGACCCGCCCGAGGGGCGCTATTGGGGCCGTTGTTAAGCGCGAGACAGGAATTTCCCGCCCTGCGCACGTTGTTGATTGATGTGGAAACTGATGTGGAAACTGATGTGGAAAACGCTTCCGCTGTTTCCGCACTAACGCGACAGATCCCGGCGTTACTGGCTTTGGCTCACCCAAACCAGGAGGCGGACTTCAACGCCGGCCCGCCCCTTGTCGCCCTGCGCGGACGTCATGCGTGGCGCTGTGAATGGCGCCCCTGTCGGAGCGGCGCTGAGCCGGGAACGACCAGGCCCGTCTCCGATGAACCCGTCTCCAGCGGCGTTTATCTGATCACCGGCGGCCTCGGCAAGATCGGGCTCGCCCTCGCCACAGGTCTGGCCCAGCGCGGCGCGCGACATATCCGCTTAGTGTCGCGCACGCCTATACCGTCACCTGAACAGTGGCCGCATTATCTGGACGATCCATCAACGCCCGCCCGGCAACGCCACGCCATCTCAACCCTGTTGGCCCTGCAAGAAACCGGCGCGCCGGTCAGCGTCACGGCGGCGGACGTCACTGACGCCAACGCCATGGGCGCATTGCTGGATGAAGTGTGCGATCGCTACGGAGCCATCGACGCGATTATTCACGCCGCCGCCGATATGTCCCAGGCCCAGGAACAAGCCATCAACGCCGACCTGGCGCAGGCCTGGGAAACCATGATCCAGGCCAAGGTCGAGGGCGTCCGCGCGCTGGCCGGGCTGGTCGCGCAACGTCCGGTGCGGCGGGTGGTCTGCATGTCCTCCCTGGCGGCCCTGTTGGGGGGCTATCACATGGGCGCTTACGCCGCCGCCAATCTGGTCATGGACCTGGAGGTCGCGCAGTGCGCCGCCCGCCGCGACGCAAATCAGGGCGCCAAATGGCTGTCGCTTAACTGGGATGCTTGGCGTCCGGATAGCGCCAGCGGCCTGGGGATGGGCGCGAACGCAAAAATTGCGCAGGAATTTTTTGACAAATCCACATTGGCCGCCAATGCTATAGATTCAAAGGAAGGGTTTTTGGCGCTTGAGCAGGCATTGCAGTTATCGGATGCCTTGCTACAGATGGAAGACGAGCACCAAGTTGCGATATCCACACTATCGCTGAAGTCTCGGTTCTACCGACTTTACCATCCCCGGAGAAACGCTCCCGGCCATGACGTCGGAGCCTGTTCTCGGCCACATTCAGTACCTCCCGGCAGTAGCGGTGATCATGCGCCCGGCGATCACGCGGAGCTTATGCTGTGCGACATTCTGGGCGAACTTCTGGCTGTACCGATCCTTAACGTAAAGGACAATTTTTTTGATCTCGGCGGCGATTCCCTGATCGCAACGCAAGCGATTTCCCGTATTCGCGAACGTTGTGGCGCGGACCTGTCTCTGGCGGATTTTTTCAAATGTCCGTCGGTGCGGGAGCTGGCCGCGCTGACCCGTGACAAAACTGGCGGGGACAGCGCCGAAAGCGGTCAGGCGCCATCTGCGGACGCGCCGACGAGGGTTGAAATAGAACTATAAAGACAACGACAGACAAAGGGAGTGTTGGGTGACTATGGAGTCAGGCATTCATAATTTTCTCGCCCAACTGGCGGCAAGCGATGTGCGCTTGCGACTGGACCAGGGCGCGCTGAAACTGAACGCGCCCGCCGAACTGCTGCAAGATCCAGTCGTCGCCGGACTGATTGACGAACTGAAGTCCCGCAAGGACGAAGTCATCCGCTTTTTGCAACGACAGAGCAGCGCCGAAGGCGACGCTGTGGCGCCCGCCGGGCGCGAGCAACCGCCGCCTCTGTCATTCGGTCAACAGCGACTGTGGTTCCTCGACCAGCTTGAGGGCGGCGGTCAGGGCTATAACATGCCCACCGCCATGCGCTTGCAGGGGCCGCTGGATGTGGATGCGCTGCGCAAGAGTCTGCGCGCTCTCATGGTGCGCCATGAAGTGTTGCGCACGCGCTACCCGGACAGCGAAGCAGTGTTCGTAGAGCCGCTGCCCTGCGTAGAGCTGACGGAGCTGGACCTGTCCGCCCTGCCCGCGGCGGAACAGGACCGACGCATCCAGGAACTGGCGGCGTCAGCGGCGTTCGAACCCTTTAATCTGAAGCTTGGGCCGATGCTGCGCATGCAGTTGCTGCGTAAAGGCGCGCAGGACCATGTGTTGCTCATCACCCTGCATCATATCGTCACCGACGGCTGGTCCATTGGCGTCATGGTGGAGGAAATCTCCGCTTTGTATAACGCCATTTCCCAGAATCGTCCGCCCGCGTTGCCGGCGCTGCCCATTCAATATGGCGATTACGCGGCGTGGCAACAGCGACGCTACTCCCGCGACGCCAGCCCGCCGGAGCTGGAGTGGTGGCTGCCGCGACTGCTGGGCGCGCCCCTGCGTCTGGAGCTGCCGCTGGATCATCCGCGCCCGCCAGTGCAGCACTTTCATGGCGACGTGGAGCATTTCACGATTCCCGCCACCTTACTGCAACCGCTTAAAGACCTGTGCCGCCGTCACAACCTGACGCTGTACATGGCCACGCTGGCGGCGTTTGGCGTGCTGGCGGCCCGCCACAGCGGCCAGGACGATCTGCTGATCGGTTCTCCGGTGGCCAATCGCAACCGCCGTGAAGTAGAAGGGCTGCTCGGCTATTTCGCCAACACCCTGCCCCTGCGGCTGCGCCCCGGCGCCTGCGCCACCACTTCTGAATACCTGGATCAGGTACGGGATTTCTGCGCGGGCGCCATGGAGCGCCAGGAGCTTCCTTTTGAAAAACTGGTGGAGGCGCTGCGACCGGAGCGGGACCTCTCCCATAATCCGCTGGTGCAGGTGATCTTCGCCCTGCAGAACTCGCCGCGCCATACGCCGCACCCGGAACTGAGCCTGCGCGGACTGCTGATCGAACCGCTGGCGCTGAAGCGCCGCAACGTCAGCGTGGATCTGGAAGTGCATCTGTGGGAAGTGGACGGCGAGCTGCAGGGGCAGTTTGTCTACAACAGCAGTCTGTTCGAAGCCGCCACCATCCGCCGCATGATCGGACACTATCGCAAACTGCTGGCGGAACTGCCGAGAGGCCTGAATACGCCGCCACTGCGTCTGCCCATGTTAACGGCGGCGGAAGCCCAGCAATGGAACGACGCCGCCGCGACCGCGAAAAACCTGCCCAGCGACCGGCGCATGACCGACCTGCTGCGGGAAGCGACATTGGCGCACCCTCATAAAACCGCTGTGATCTGCGGCGACGAGCGCATCAGTTATCTGGAGCTGGACCGCCGCGCCACCCTGCTGGCGTTACAGCTGCAACATCTTGGCGTCGCCCCGGACACACTGGTGGCGGTCTACATGGGACGCAGCGTGGATATGATCGCGGCGCTCGTCGGGGTGTTAAAGTCCGGCGCCGCCTACCTGCCTATCGATCCGGCCAACCCCCGCGACCGCATCGCCGATATGCTCGCCAGCGCCGGCGCAGCGCTGGTGGTCACCCACTCGGATCTGGCGCTGGACCTGCCCGATGGCTGCACCCTGGTGCGGCTGGACCGACTGTTGCGCAACGACCCCGAGTGCAGCGATCCGTTACGTCACCTGCATGAGGTCGACCATTTGAGCCGCCAGCCCTGCCGCTGCGGCCTACCGACGCCTGGCAACCCGGCGCGCCCGGATCATCTCGCTTACGCCATTTTCACTTCTGGCTCCACCGGCGCGCCCAAGGCCACGCCTATCGAGCACCGTAACGTGCTCAACATGCTGGCGGCGCTGCAACCCATCGTGAAGTTTTCTGCGGACGATGTATGGACGCTGTTCCATTCATACGCTTTCGATTTTTCCGTGTGGGAAATCTGGGGCTGTCTGTTGTACGGCGGCACCTTATTGGTGACCACTGAGGAAGAGCGTCATAACCCCCACGCCCTGGCCCGGCTGCTGCGCAGGGAGAACGCCACTGTGCTGAACCTGACCCCCAGCAATATGGAGAAACTGCTGGCGGCCACCCGGGAGGACGACGCATTTCCCTACCGGTTACGCGCTTTCTGCTGCGGCGGCGAGGCGTTTCCCGGCCGCTTGGTTTCGCCGATATTAAAATTCGGTCTGCCGGTATGGAATTTTTATGGTCCGACGGAGGCCACCGTGTGGTCCTCCATTCATCGGGTCACCGGCGCGGACGCGGAGCTGGCGACGCTGCCTATCGGCGCGCCCCTGGCCAACTATCAACTGTACGTCGTCGACGCCTTTGGCGAGCCCGCCCCGGCGGGAGTCGCCGGTGAACTGTGCATCGGCGGCGCCGGCGTCACCCGGGGTTATCTGGGACGTCCGGAGCTTAACGCAGAGCGCTTCGTCCACATGACGCACCCGCTGTGTCGCGGCCGTGTTTACAAAACCGGCGATCTGGTGAGACGTCGCGCCGACGGCGCCATCGATTATCTGGGACGCAG
Source organism: Hahella sp. KA22 (assembly GCF_004135205.1). Classification (NCBI taxonomy): domain Bacteria; kingdom Pseudomonadati; phylum Pseudomonadota; class Gammaproteobacteria; order Oceanospirillales; family Hahellaceae; genus Hahella; species Hahella sp. KA22. The sequence goes on from NZ_CP035490.1 coordinate 4,484,713, forward strand.
CGACTTTCAAATCAAACTGCGCGGGTTCCGCATCGAACCGGGAGAGATCGAGTCGCTGCTCACCGAGCATGCGCTGGTGAATCAGGCGGTGGTGTGCAAACAGTACGCGGAGGATGGCGGCGAATATCTGGCCGCGTTTCTGGTGCCGCGTCGCGCGCCAGACGATCCCGCCAGCCTGTTCGAGGAACTGCGCAAGCTGGCCCGCAGCAAGCTGCCGGAGTACATGGCGCCCACCAGTTATATGATCCTGTCGGAGCTGCCCCTCAACAGCAACGGCAAGATTGACCGCAAACGTCTGCCCCAGGCTACGCCCAACCGGGTTTCCTCCGCCCTGTTCCAGGCGCCCCGTAATCGCCTTGAACAGGAAATCGCCGCCATCTGGCGCGACGTATTAGGGCAGGAACGCATCAGTATCCATGACAACTTTTTCGACATCGGCGGCTACTCCCTGCTGCTGACGCGAGTTTATGAACGCCTGCTGCGCCTGGAGCTCCGGACGCCGCTGACTGCCTTGTTCAATTATCCCACCATCGCCCAGCTCGCCGCCCATCTGGCGGACCAGGCAGGCGGCGGTGAGGAGAGCGAACGCGCCGCATTGCGGGACAGCGTCGCCCAGCGCGTGGACCGGCAACGACAGGCGCGCCGCCGCCAGGCCGACGCCCGCGCCGTGAGTCAATCACTGCCAATCAAGTAAATGCTAGAACAATAAACGGAAAAAAAAGAATACAACCATGAAGGACACCCTATCCCAAGACATCCCAGCGGACGCTATCGCCATTGTCGGCATGGCGTGCCGCTTTCCCGGCGCGGACGACATCGAGGGGTTCTGGCGCAACCTGCTCGACGGCGTGATCTCCACTACCCGCTTCACCCGTGAACAACTGTTGCAGGGAGGAATTCCCGCCGCGCTGATCGACCACCCGGACTACGTTCCCGTCAAAGGCGTGGTCAACGATTACGACAAATTCGACGCCGCTTTCTTCGGCTATACGCCCCGGGAAGCGGAAATGATGGACCCGCAGCATCGGCTGTTTCTGGAAAGTTGCTGGCGCGCGCTGGAAGACGGCGGCCACACCGGTCAGGGTGAGGAAAACCGCATCGGCGTTTTCGCCGGCGTCGGCATGCCCACCTATATCCTGCGCAATATTGTTCCGCATCCGCAGTACACCGGACCGGACATGGATTATCAGCTGCTGATCGGCAACGACAAGGACTTCGCCGCCACCCGGGTCAGCTACAAGATGGACCTGAAAGGCCCCAGCTTCAACGTCAACACCGCCTGCTCCACCTCCCTGGTGGCGGTGCATCTGGCCTGCCAGAGTCTGCTGTCCTGTCAGTGCGACATGGCCCTGGCCGGCGCTTCCACCCTGCGCGTGCCTCAGGAAGAAGGCTATCTGTATCAGGAAGGCGGCATTCCCTCTCCCGACGGCCAATGTCGCGCCTTTGACGCCGACGCTCAGGGCGTGGTGGGCGGCAGCGGCGTGGGCGTGGTGTTGCTGCGCCGACTGGAGGACGCCCTGGAGGACGGCGATGACATCTATGCGGTGATTCGCGGCAGCGCCATCAACAACGACGGCGCCGACAAAATCGGCTACACCGCCCCCAGCGTCGACGGCGAAGCGGCCGTGATCGCAGAAGCGCAGGCGCTGGCGGACATCACCGCTGACACCATCAGCTACGTAGAAGCCCACGGCACCGGCACTCCCCTGGGCGACCCCATCGAAGTGGCGGCGCTGACCAAAGCCTTCCGCCTGACCACCGCGCGCAAAGGCTTCTGCGCCCTGGGATCGGTGAAAACCAATTTTGGCCACCTGGACACCGCCGCCGGCATGGCGGGTTTGATCAAGGCGGCCCTGGCGATCAAACACGGCAAGATTCCCTCCACCCGCCATTTCCAGCGCCCTAATCCCAAACTGGATCTGGAAAACAGTCCGTTTTTCGTCAACGCCGAAACCGTGGACTGGCCTGCTGACTTACCCCGGCGCGCCGGCGTCAGCTCATTCGGCGTCGGCGGCACCAACTCCCATGTGGTGCTGGAGCAGGCCCCGGACGCCTGCGTTGACGCCCATGCCCTGCAAGACTCAGAGGCGGCGCTGCCGCAACTGTTGCTGGTCTCAGCCCGCACGGACACCGCGTTGCAACAGGCGCAGGCGCAATTACGCGAGCATCTGCAAACCCTGCCTGCGCAGGCGCTGCCGGACGTCGCCTTCACCCTGGCCTGCGGACGCCGTCGTCTGGAGCAGCGCGCTTATACAATCAGCGACCAAGGTACGGCGGACTTTCACGAAAGAAACCACCCGGAAGAGCGCCCTGTCCACAAGCTGGCGTTCTTGCTCACCGGCCAGGGTTCTCAATACGCAGGAATGGCGTCGTCTCTGTATCAGCGTTACGCCACTTTTCGTCGCGACCTGGATCAATGCGCGGCGTTGTTGCAACCCTTGTTGAACCTGGATATTCGCTCGCTGCTCTGCAACGACAGGGAGAAAGACCGCGCGCTTACTCCCACCTCCCTGGCGCAACCGCTGAACTTCGCGCTGGAGTATTCTCTGGCGCGCCTGCTGCAAAGCTGGGGTTTGCAACCTAATGCGTTACTGGGTCACAGCCTGGGAGAATACGTCGCCGCCTGCCTCGCTGGAGTGTTCTCCCTGCCGGACGCTCTGCGTCTGCTCACCGAACGCGGCCGTTTAATGCAGGACACCGCCGCCGGCGCCATGCTGGTGGTCTCCCTTGGCGAAGAAAGCGTCATTCCTTATCTGCGCGCCCACGCCGGCGACAAAGGCCAGGGCGAACGTCTGTCTCTGGCGGCGGTCAACAGCCCGGAGTGCTGCACTCTGTCCGGCCCGCCGGCGGCGATCGAACAACTGCAGGCGCGCCTCATCGCCGAGGGCGTCACCTGCCAGCGCCTCAACACCAGCGGCGCCTTCCACTCGCCAGCCATGGACCCGGTGGCGGCCCCCTTGCGTGAGTTGTTGCGCAGCCTGCGCCTGCAGGCGCCGCAGATTCCCATTGTCAGCAACCTGACCGGCGACCTGCTGCGCCCGGAGCAGGCGGCGGACCCGGACTACTGGGTACGCCATATGCTGGAGCCGGTGCGCTTCGCCGCCGGCCTGCAAACGTTGAGGCGCGAAGGGGTGGACGTCTGCGTGGAAGTGGGCGCGGGACGCGCGCTCACCGCCCTGGCGCATCAACAGGGCTGGCGTCATGACGCTCTGTCGCTGATTCCGCCGGCGTCGCGCCGGGAACATCCGGAACGACAGCTACTGGAAACCTTGGGGGAACTCTGGCGTCGCGGTTGCGACCTGGATTGGCGCGCCTATTACGATGGCGTCATCAACGCCGCCGCGCCAGAGAGTCGTCGCCGTTACCAGCGCCGGCACTTACCAGGCTATCCCTTCGCCCGCCAGCGCTATTGGATCGACCCTCCCAGCAATCAGACGATCACAGCGAGCGTCCGGAACAATCAGGCGGAGCCGCCGTTACAGGACTGGTTCTATGCGCCGTCCTGGCGGCGTCTGCCCATGACCGCCGAACTCTCAGATCAGCGGTCTTCGGCTAAGTCAGATACAGACAAGTCAGGTACAGACAAGCCAGATACAGACGCCAGGCCCCGTCACTGGCTGGTGTTGGTGGACGACGCCCCGCTCGCCCAGGGCTTGCGAGCCGAGATTGAGCGGCGCGGCGACAGCATGACTCAGGTGCGCTCAACCTATGCGCCTCAAGATCTGCACATAGCAAATACGTTGCGTATTGATCCCGCGCAGGAAGAAGATTTCCAGGCCCTGTTTGCGCAATTACAGGCGGACGACCAGGCGCCGGATGTCGTGTTGCACGCCTGGGCCTACGCGCCCCACATCGACGCCACCGACGCACAGAAACGCAGTGAGACACTGCTGAGCCTGGGATACAGCAGTCTGATCCGACTGATCCAGCAGTTCGATAGCCTGACCTCTCCTGCGCCTATGCTGTGCGCCGTCACGGCGACCGCACAGTCGGTGCTCGGCGACGAAACCGTCACGCCGGAACTGGGGGCGGTCATGGGGCCGATCAAGGTGGCGCCGTTGGAGTACGCCGACCTGCGCAGTCTGTGCATCGACGTTATCCCGCCGCAATCGCAAGCCCAGCAGGAGGCGTTGTGTCGCGATCTGATCGACCTCGCCCAGCGTCCCAGCGATGAGCCCTTACTGGCGTTGCGCGGCCTGGATCTGACGCAACCGCCCCGCCATCACCGTTGGGTCTGCGAATTCACGCCCACGCCCACCGCGGCGATCAGCGACCCGCAACAATTGCCTTTACGTGATGACAGCGTGTACCTGATCACCGGCGGATTGGGCGGCATCGGCCTGCAACTGGCGGAGTGCGTAGCGCAACAATGCCGCGCCAGGCTGATTCTGGCCGGTCGCCAGCCCGCTCCCGCCTGGAGCGAGGACGCCGGCGCCAACCATAGCGGCCTCATCACGCAATTGCCTGAGCCCAAGCGCATCGCCGCCATGGAAAGCGAACTGAAGGACGAACTGGGGATTCAGACCGTGGACGCTCATCCGGGTCTGCGCGCTGATCTGCATGGCCTGTGCTCCGCCTATCTCGGTCAGTTTATCAGCGCCCTGTGGCGGGACCATCTGGACGAAAGAAAGGTCGTCAGTGTGGATGAGTTCATGAATGTCTGCGGTCTGGACGCCCGTTTCGACAAGTTCTTCCGCTGGATGTTCGCCATTCTGGCGGAGGACGAAGTGGTCGGACTGGATGGTGATCAAGTGCGCCTGTCACCCGCCCTGGAGCAGTTGCCGGACGCCTCCGTCATGCGCGAGGAAATCAGCCAGCGGCATCCCGGTTTCGCCCCCATGCTGGCGTTTCTGGATCACTGCGTCAGCCACTATCGCCCTGCTCTCACGGGTGAAGTCGACGCCATCAGCGTGCTGTATCCCTCCGGTCAGGGGGACAAGCTGAAGAAAGCCGCAGCGGAAACCGTGGAGCATACGCATCACCGTCTGTACGGCCTGTTATTGCAGAGACTGTTGCGGGACCTCAATCAGGCCCGCGCGGCGCAGCCTGACGCCAGACCTTTGCGGATTCTGGAAATCGGCGCCGGCGCCGGCATTCTTACCGACTGGATCGCCCCCGCCCTGCGTGAAGCGAACGTGGAATACTGGTTCACCGATATCGGCCGCAGCTTCGTGATGGCGGCGGAAGCACGCTTTCAGCAAGATCCCGATCTGGCGGGCAAAATGCGTTTCGCCAAATTCGACGCCTCACTGCCGCCGGAGAAACAGGGGCTGGACCCGCACAGTTTCGATCTGGTGATAGAGCTGGACGCGGTGCACGCCACGGCGGACCTGCCCGCCACCATGCGCCAGACCCGGCGTTTGCTGGCCCCCGGAGGTTTGCTGTGCCTGCTGGAGTCCACCCACACAGAACGCTGGACCAATATGGCCTACGGGCTGGCGGCGGGATGGTGGTATTTCGCTGACGGACTGCGGGAGAACTGTCCGCTTCTGTCTCTGCCGCAATGGCGCGTGCTGCTGGAAGATCTGGGTTATCAGGACGTGCGCGCGTTCCCCGGTGAGGACAGGAGGCCGGAGGAAGTCGACTGCGGCCTGATACTGGCCGCCGCCGGCGACGCCAACGTGGCGGAGCCGTTCGCCCTGGTCAGCCCTGACGCGGAAAGGGCCGCCTGCGACCGCAGCGCCAAACTGCGTCGCCTGCGCAGTCTCGGCGCCCAGGTCATGACCTTACAGACGGACATTGCCGATCTGGCGGCGCTACAGGAGCAACTGGCGCAGGCGCAACAGCATTTCGGCCCCATCAATGGCCTGATTCATTGCGCAGCCTCGGAAAACCGCGGCCCCATTCAGCTCAAGCAACCTGATCCCGGCGCCGGCGAGTTCGCCGCCAAGGTCCACGGCGTGCGCAACCTGCTGACGATATTGCCGGTCAAGGAACTGGATTTCGTGGCGCTGTCCTCCTCCACCAGCGCCGTGGCGCCCGGGGTCGGCGACGCCGAATACTGCGCCTCTAACTCCTGCGTGGACGCCTTCGCTCATCAACTGCGCAGCCAGGGCGTGGCGGCCCTGTCCATCAACTGGGAACGCTGGCGGCATGTGGGCATGGCCTGCGCCTACGAGGCCCTGTATCGCCAGAAAACAGGGCATGACCCGGAAGGCGGCATGGACCCGGCAACCGGCGCCGACGCTTTCCTGCGCATGCTGTCCCAACGCGGCCTCAGTCAGGTGCTAATGTCCCGCCGCCATATCTACGATCTGTTGCGGGACGCCCGCAACGTCAACCTGCAGCGCATCGTCGAACAGGGCCGACTCAGCAACGCGGCCCAGGACGAGCAAGCCGGCGCCGATGCGCCCGCCAGCGATCTGGAACGGGATATCGCCGCCATCTGGCGCGAGGTGCTGGGAGTTAACCTGGTGGGACGACACGACAATTTTCATGACCTGGGCGGCGACAGTCTCATCGCCATCAAGATGGCGTCGCGGCTGAAAAGCCGGTTCTCGCCGGATATCAGCATGCAGGCCCTGTTCGACTATCCCAGCGTGGCCGCCTTCGCCGAATGGCTGCAGCGCGCCTGTCCGGAAGCCGTGGACACGGATCTGTCGGAAGAAATGGATGAAGGGGTGCTGTGATGGAAGTGTACGCCTTTCTACGGGAAGTCGAGCAAAGCGGCGTACAGCTTTGGAACGATAACGGGCAGCTGCGCTATCGGGCGCCGAAAAACGCCATGACGCCGGAGCTGGTCGCCCGCCTCAAGATCATGAAGGACACCATTCTGCCCCTGCTGCCCAGGCAGCCGGCGCCGCCCCGTCTGCAGGCGGTGGCTCCGCGTCGGGGCATTCCGCCGCGCGCCCCGGCCTACGCTAACAACGCGCCCTTGTCTCTGAATCAGATGGGACTCTGGTTCGTGATGGCCATGGCGGAAACGCAGACCGGCCCGGGAGGCGACGCCGCCTGCAATATCCCTGGCGATGCCTCCTACGATATCCCTGTCGATGCCTCCTACGATATCCCTGTCGATGCCTCCTACGATATACCTGGCGACGCCGCCTACAATATTCCTGAAGCGTTGCGTCTGGACGGCGTCATCGACATTAGCCTGTTGCGCCGCTGCCTGCAGCGTATTGCAGATCGTCACGAAGCTTTGCGCGTCAGTTTCATCGAGGGGCCGGACGGGCCCCGCCAGCACATCGCCGAACAGGCGACTCTGTCGATGACCCAGGAAGACCTGAGCAGTCTGGAGCCCGGCGCGGCGGAGCGCGCCGCCGCCAGACTCGCGGATGCGGAGGCCGTGGCCCCTTTTGACCTGAGCCGCGCTCCCCTGGCCCGTGCGCGCCTGTTGAAACTGGGACCACAGCGCCACGTGCTGCTGTTCACCCTGCATCACATCATCGCCGACGGCTGGTCCAAGGGCATTCTCACCCGTGAGCTGATGACGCTTTACGCCGGCTCCGGCGAGCTGCCGCCATTGTCTACTCAATACCCGGACTACGCCTGCTGGCAACAGCAAAGCTTTTTGCCGGCGGAGTTGCTTCGTCTGCGCGAATATTGGCTGCCGCGCCTGCAGAATCCGCCGCCGCCCCCCGATCTGCCGTATGATCACCCGCGCCCCCGGCAACGCAGCTATCGCGGCGCCAGTCATTTCATCACCCTGTCCGCGGACCGGGGCGACGCCCTGCAGGCCCTGGCCAAGCGACAGGGGTGCAGCCTGTTTATGGCGCTGTTGGCGATCTTCAACATACTGTTGCAACGCTACAGCGGCGCCAGCGATCTGGTGGTGGGCTCCCAGGTGGCCAACCGGGAACGTCCCGAGCTGGAAAACGTAGTGGGCTTCTTCGTCAATACCCTGGCGCTGCGGGTCAATCTCAGCGGCGTCGCCAATTACATCGAATTGCTGCAACAGGTGCGGGAAACCACGCTGGGCGCTTTCGCACATCAGGAAATGCCCTTCGACAAACTGGTGGAGGCGTTGCAGCCGGAGCGCCGCCCCGGCTACGAGCCCATCGCCCAGGTCATGTTTTTGCTGCAAAGCGCGCCCATGGAGAGCCTGCGGCTGCCGCGCCTCACCATTGAATCCCTGCCGGTCAACCGGGGCAGCGCCAAGTTCGACCTGTCGCTGCTGGTCACGGAGACCGACGGCGCCCTGCAATGCGAGTTTGAATACAGCCTCGACCTGTTCGAGTCAGGAACTATTGAGCGCATGGCCCGACACTTCGCCACTCTGGTGGACAGCGTGATCATGGCGCCGCAAGCCGAGCTGGATCAGTTGACCATGATCGACGCCGAAGACCTGCGCCAGCTACGCGCCTTCAACGAGCATTGGCGCTCGCCTCCCACCGCCGCTCGCCCGGTGGAGCAGCCTATTCTGGGCGACGACATCGTCAGTTGCTTCCGCCAGCAGGCGGCCCGCAATCCGCAGCAGACCGCCGTCATCGCCGACGATGGCGAGTTAAGTTACGCCGAGCTGGACCAGCGCAGCGATGCGCTGGCGGCGCGCCTGCGTCATCAGGGCGCGTTGCCGGATCAGCCGGTGGGGTTGTGCGTACGTCCCGGCCTCAATCTGATCATTGGCATCCTGGGCATATTGAAAAGCGGCGCCGGCTATATGCCCATGGACATCGCCCATCCCCGCGCCCGCCTGCAGCACCAGATCCGCGACGCCCACCTGAGCCTGATTGTGGTCGACCAGGCCACGCTGAACCCCGCCCGCTCCACCGTGGCGCCCTATCCCGCCGAGCTGATCTGCATCGAGCAGGCCCTGGCCAGGCCAGTGGCCGCTCCCACCAGCCCACTCGCCATACAACGCAGCCAACTGGCGTACATCATCTACACCTCCGGCTCCACCGGCGCGCCCAAAGGCAGTCAGGTGGAGCATCACAATGTGCTGAATCTGGTGGAGGGACTGCGGGATCTGGTTTATCGGGGCTATAAGGAGCCGGTATGCGTGGCGTTGCTGGCCAACCCGGTGTTCGACGCCTCGGTGCAACAGATCTTCGCCGCTCTGCTGCTGGGACATAAACTGCTGGTCGTGGCTCCGGAGAAACGTCTGGAACCAGCGCGCCTGGCCCGGTGTTTTCTGGATCACAACGTGGCGGTGGCGGACTGCACGCCCAGCCTGCTGTCGATCATGACGGCGGACAGATTGCCGGCGACGCCCGGCTTACGCCTGGACGCTCTGCTTACCGGCGGCGAGCCTTTGACCCGGGAGCTGGCGCAGTCGTTTTATCAACAAAACCCCCGGGCCACGCTCTTCAACGTCTATGGCCCCACGGAATGCACGGTGGACGTCACCGCGTTGCGGGTTCCCCGGGACAATCCCTATCACTTTCCCATCGTTCCTATCGGGACGCCCCTGCCTAACGCGCAGGCGTTCATTCTGGACAGGTTCTGTCAGCCGGTTCCTCTGGGCGCCCCCGGCCAGATATTCATCGGCGGCGACCCGGTCGGCCGCGGCTATTTGAATCAACCCGCTCTGACCCGGGAAAAATTCGCCTATTACCCCGAGATTTCCGAGCGCCGCCTGTACGCCACCGGCGACTGCGGACGCTGGCTGCAGGACGGCGCCATCCAGTACCTCGGCCGCATGGACCAGCAGATCAAGATCCGCGGTCATCGGGTGGAGCCGGGAGAAATCGAATCGCACTTGCGCCAGCATCCCGCGTTGGCGGAAGCCGCAGCGATCGCCCTGGAAACCGAACCGGGACGCCATGAGCTGGCGGCCTATCTCACTCTGCGGGAAGAGGCGCAGGCGCCCGCGGTGGAGGCGTTGCGCAGCTTTCTGCAGGATCGCGTGCCGGATTATATGATTCCCACGCGCTGGTCGTTTCTGGCGCAGATGCCGCTCACCGCCAGCAACAAGATCGACCGTCGCGCCCTGCCGCAATGCGAAGCCACCGCTCCCGACCAGGAAAAACGTCCGCGCCGCGCCCCTGACGGAGCCAGAGAAACCGCCTTGGCGGAGGTCTGGAGCAGCGTTCTGCATATCGCCGATATCAGCGCCCAGGACGACTACTTCGCGCTCGGCGGCGACTCCATTAAGGCGCTGCAGATCTCTGCGCGCTTGCGTCAAATCGGCTGGCGTATGGAAGTCAGGCAGATTTTCGAATACCGCAGCATCGCTGAACTGGCGCCGCAGCTACAGGCCATCGTAGAAACCATCGCCCCTAACGCCGCGCCGGCGGAAGCGCCGCTGACGGGGATACAGCGCTGGTTCTTCAGTCACTTTGAAGGTCGTCGCGATCATTACAATCAGGCGATATTGCTGCGTCCCGCCCACGAACTGCAAACAGAGCCTTTGCAGCGCAGTCTGACCGCGCTGCTGCATCACCATGGCGCGCTGCAACTGGCCTTTCAGGGCGAGCCTGACCAATTGCGTCAAGTGCGTGTGAAGGTCGATCCCGACAGCCTGCTTAGCGTCATTGACCTGCCTGCTGCGTCGGACTCCACAGCAGACCCGATGGCGGACCTCAGGACGCAAATGGAGGCCCATATGGCGGATCTGCAAACCCGCTTCAGCCTGCGTAAAGGCGGCCTCTTCAAAGCGGCGCTGTATCGCCTGGGCGATGGCGAGCAACGTCTGTTTCTGACCGCCCACCATCTGATCATGGACGCAGTGTCCTGGCGCGTGCTGCTGGAAGACCTGACCCTGGCCTACGAGCAGGCTGTTGCGGGATCGGAGATTACGCTGGCGCCAGTGACGGATTTCGCTCAATGGGCCCAGGCCGTCAACAGCGGCGCGCCGGTCTTTTCCCATAAAGAGCTGGATTACTGGCGGCGTCAGGAGAGTCTGCGCGCCAGTCAGCCCATCCCTGCGCGCCTGCAGCGCCGCGAAGCCGCCTACCACTATGTGGAAAGCCATCTCGACGGCGCAACCACCGAACAATGGCTGCGCGACGCCAACCAAGGCTACCGCACCCGAGGGGACGAACTGCTCATCACCGCCCTGCTGCGTACGCTGATGCGACAACAGCTGGCGCCGCCCAGCCTGCTGCTGGAAGGACATGGCCGCGAAGACCTGGGCGCCGGCCTCGATATCTCACGCACCCTGGGCTGGTTCACCAGTCTGTACCCCCTCGCCTTCGCGGTTAACGCTGAAGACGAGATCGACCGCCAGATCAAAGTGGTGAAAGAGACCTTGCGCAGCGCGCCGCAACAGGGGGCGGGCTACGGCATCCTTCGCTACATGCGCGATCAGAAAGATATCGACGGCGACGACGCCATCGCCTTTGCCCCCTTGCCCGCGGTGGCGTTCAACTATCTCGGCCGGTTCGACCGCACTTTCACCGGCGACCTGTTACAGCTCGCGGAAGAAAACGCAGGACCGACCCGGGACCCGCAGGCGCTGAACCTGCAGGCGCTGGAAGTGGTGGCGCTGGTGCTGGACGGTTGCCTGCAATTGCGTCTGACCGGCTGCGCCGGCTGTTTCAGCGCCGGCGATCTGGTGATGTTCGCGGAAGCCCTGATGGACGATCTGCGCCGCATCATCCGCCACGCCGCCGACAAAACCGAAGCGGAGCTGACCCCGGCGGACATTGACTATGACGGCTTCAACCTGGAGGAACTGGATGAGTTCATAGACCGGTTGAGTTAACCCGTTCCGCTCGTATGGGAAGACGTGCGGGAAAACGCCTTCAGCGGCTGCAAAGTCCGCGTCGCTGAAGGCGTCAGATCCAGAAGTCCCTGAACAACAAGAATCGGACAAGGACCATGACAGTTACCAAGAAGGACATCAAGAACATCTATCCCCTGACGCCAGTGCAAGAAGGCATGCTGTTTCATGCGCTGCTGGAGCCCGAATCCAGCGCTTATTTTCAGCAGACCGCCTGGCGGCTGCGGGGCGAACTGAACGCGGACGCCTTTGAGCAGGCCTGGCGTCTGCTCGCGCAGCGCCATGATCTGCTGCGCACCCTGTTTTCCCACCAGCAAAGCGACCAGCCCCTGCAAATCGTACTGCACCAACTGCCTCCGCATATTGAACGCCAGGACCTGCGTTACATTGATTCGCTGCGTTCCGACGCCTATTGCCGCCACTTTCGCGACAACGAACGCCGCCAGGGCTTCGACCTGAGCCAGGGACCGTTGTGGCGCATCAGCCTGCTGCGCCTGGAGGACGATCTGTGGGAAGTGGTGTGGAGCCATCATCACATCCTGCTGGACGGATGGTCCTATGGATTACTGTTGAGCGAGCTGCTCGCAACTTATCGCAGCCTGTGTGAGGGCGAGGACGCAGAGGCGCAGCTCAACCTCACGCCGACGCCTCCGTTCAGCCGCTATGCGCGCTGGCTGGCGGCCCAGGATCAGGCGGCCTCCGCGCAATACTGGCGGACCTATATGGACGGCTTTGCAGAGCCGACGGAGCCGCCGTTTCGCAAATACCGCCCGGACGCCCAGCCGGAAAGCGCCGAACTGAGCTTTCAGTTGAGCCGGGGCCAGACCGAGCGCCTGCAAAGCCTCTGCGCGCAGCATGGGATTACCCTCAACGCCCTGCTGCAGGCGACCGTGGCGACCCTGCTGGCGCGCTGTTGCGATCAGGAAGACGTGGCCTTCGGAACCGTGGTGTCCGGCCGGCCGGCGGATCTGGCGGGCGTGGAAAACATGGTGGGGCCCTTTATCAACACCGTCCCCTGTCGGATTCGCGTCGATCCCGATTACAGCCTGCTGCAACTGGCGCAGACGCTGCAGCAGCGTCATCTGGCGTCCGCCCCCCATCACTACTATCCCCTGGCTAAAATTCAGGCGGCCGCCGGTTTCGCCGGTCAGGATCAGGGCCTGTTCAATCTGGTGATGGCGGTGGAGAACTATCCGGTGGATGCGATGGTGAAACGGGCCACAGAACAGACCGACCTCGGTTTCGCCGTGGAGGACGTGTTCAGCTTCGAAAAAACCCATTACGACTTCGACCTGCAATTCATGCCCGGAGAGCGTCTGCAAGGCAAACTGATCTACAACCGCAGCCGCTACGAACCCGCTTATGTGGAATCTATTCCACTTATATTTCAAACAATTATCGAGTCTTTCTGCAGTAATATCGAGGTTAAGGTCGCCGCCATCCCCCTGCTTTCCGAAGCCAGTCTGGAGCTGCTGCGGGACGTTTGCGAGGGGCTGTCCTGGCGGCCGGACAGCGACACCTTGATTGACCGCTTCCTACGTCAGGCCCAGGCCTCGCCTCAACGCATTGCGGTCAGCGATGGCGATGCGCAGCTGAGTTATGACGCCCTGCGCGAAGCCGCCAACCGACTCGCGCGCCGCCTGGCGGAACAGAATGTCGCCGACGACGAGCCCGTCGGCCTGTGCACCGGCCGCTCCGTCAATCTGGCGGTGGGAGCGTTGGGAATACTGAGCGCCGGCGGGGCTTATCTGCCGCTGGATATCGCACAACCGGAAGCGCGCCTGCGCCAGCAAATCATCGACAGCGGCTTGCGCGTCATGGTGGCGGATAACGCCACGCTGGCGGCGCTGCGGGACATCGACGCCGGCGCCCCCGTGCAGATCCTTGCGCTGCCGGATGCGGCCCAGCATCTGGAAGCCGCGCCGGAACTGGAGCTGCAGCGGACGCTGCGCCCGGACCAGCTCGCCTATGTGATCTACACGTCCGGCTCCACCGGCGTCCCCAAAGGCGTCGCCGTCGAACATCGCAACGTGGTCAACCTGAACGACGCGCTCTGGGATATCGCCTACCGCCGTTACAGTCGCCCCGTCAATGTGGCGCTGCTGGCCAACGCCGTATTCGACGCCAGCGTGCAACAGCTGTTTCCCGCCCTGCTGCACGGACACCGACTGCTGGTGGTGGATCAAGAGACGCGGCAGGACGCCGCCCGTCTCACCGACCTGTTCATTCAGCAACGCATTACGCTCAGCGACTGCACGCCCACGCTGCTGGCGCTGTGGTTGCCGGAGCTGGCGCGGCGCAGCGACGAACTGGCGCTGGACACCCTGCTGGTGGGCGGCGAAGCCCTGCCCAGCGCGTTGGCGCAGGCCGTTGGCGAGGCCCTGCCCGCCGTCCGCCTGATCAATGTCTATGGGCCGACTGAGTGCTGTGTGGACGCTACCGCCTACGTGATCGACAGCAAACGCCTGCCGCCATCCCCCTGCGTTCCCATCGGTCAGCCCCTGCGCAACACCCGCGCCTGGGTGCTGGACCGCCATGGCGCGCCGGTCCCGGCGGGGGTTCCCGGCGAAATCGCGCTGGCTGGCGCAGGCGTCAGTCGAGGTTATTTGAACCGGCCGGAGCTGAACGGAGAGAAGTTCGTCTTCCTCTCTTCTCCCTGTTCCGCTTCCGGTGCGGTTCGCTTTTACAAGACCGGCGATCGCGGACGCTGGACCCTGGACGGCGCGCTGGAGTTCCTGGGACGCATGGATGATCAGGTGAAAGTGCGCGGCCATCGTATCGAATTGGGAGACGTGGAGTCCCATCTGCGCAGCCATCCTGACGTGGAGCAGGCCGCGGCGTTGCTCGTCGCCCCCAACCCTGAGAGTGAATCCGCCAGCGCCGAGCTACTTGCCTATATTGTTGTAAAACAAGAGGTTGGCGCAGACACCTTAAGAAAATACTTACAAGAGCGTTTGCCGGAATACATGCTGCCCAGCGGCTATGTCGCCCTGGACGCGCTACCTCTGAACGCCAGCGGCAAGCTGGATCGCAAAGCGCTGGCGACGCTGCGGCAAAGCGAGCGCCTCGGCGTGACCACCGCCTTCACCGCGCCGCAAAGTCCCCTGGAAACGCTGCTGGCGCATCTGTGGAGCGAGATTCTGGGACGGGAGCAGGTTGGCGCCAACGACAACTATTTCGCCCTGGGGGGCGACTCCATCAAAGCCATCCAACTGGCGTCCCGGCTGCACCGGGAAGGCTGGAAAATGGCCATCAAAGACCTGTTCGCCAATCCGACTATCGCGGCGCTGGCGCCCTGGGTCACGCCGCTGGAGCAACGCCAGGATCAGGACTGGGCGGCCCCGCAAGGGCCGGTTCCCCTCCCCCCGGCGCAGAGTCGCTTCTTCCGGGAGCATAGCGAGAATCCGCGCCGCTTCAATCACGCGCTCCTGCTGCGCAGCGAGCAACCTTTGTCCGCCTCGTCGCTTCAGGCGGCGCTGGACGGGGTATACGCCACCCATGAATCCCTGCGTCTGCGTTTTCTGCGGGATGACGACAACCGCTGGATGCAGGAGGCCATGGCCCTGGACGACGCGCCGGGAGTGCGGCTGCGGGAAATCGATTTAAAGGACAGCGAAGACCTTCCCTCTGCGCTGGTCCACCAGGGTGAGCAACTGCACGCCGCGATGGACCCGGAAAACGGACGCCTGTTCGCCGCCGCGCTGTTGCGCTGCCCGGACGGCGACCGACTGCTGCTGGCGGCCCACCATCTGGCGGTGGACGGGGTGTCCTGGCGTATTCTGCTGGATGATCTGCTGCAAGGGTACGCCCAGGCTTGCGACGGCCAGCCCGTGCACTTGCCGGAAGCGCCCGGATTTACGCACTGGGCGGCGCAACTGGCACGTTTCGGCGGCAGTCGCGAACTGCAGGCGGACATCCCTTACTGGGCGGCGCAGGAGGAAACCCATGATCTCGACGCCTCCGATAGCGAACCCTGCCGCTATGGCGACGCCCTGACTCTGACCCGGGAGCTGGACCCTGAGCTGACCCAGGCGCTGCTGACCGCCGCCAATCAGGCTTACAACACCACGCCGGAAGACCTGCTGCTCACCGCCCTGGCCCGCGCCATGGCGCCTTCCGACAACACGGCGGTCAACCTGTGCCTGTTGATGGAGAGCCACGGCCGCGACCTGCTGGAGACGGATCTGGACCTGTCCCGCTGCGCCGGCTGGTTCACCTGTCTGTGGCCGCTGTCCCTGACCTTGCCCGGCGACCGCGAACTGGCCTATCAGATCAAATCAGTGAAAGAGAGCCTGCGTCGCGTTCCCCGCAAAGGCGCGGGCTACTCGCTGTTGCAGGAATTCGGCGGCGACGCTGCTGCGGCGCTGCGCTTCAACCTGCGGCCGCAGATCAGCTTCAACTATCTGGGGCAGCTCGACGCGCCTCTCGCTGACGCCAGCCTGCGCTTCAGCGATGAACCCAGCGGCGATTGCGTGCGTCCCGAAGCGCCGCGTCCCTGCGCTCTGGAGATCAGCGCCATGGCCCTGGAAGGACGCCTGCGCCTGCAACTTTGCATCGACCGGGCGCGGCCCCTGCTGGACGCCGACGTCCTGCTGACCCGCTGGAGCGAACAACTAGCGCATTTGGCTGAGCACTGCCTGGGCTGCGCGGGAGCCACCGTCACGCCCTCGGATTTGACCTATTCTGATATCAGCCTGGATGAGCTGGAAGGAATCATTTCATGATAAAAAAGGAAAACCTCAAGGACCTGTATCCCCTGTCCCCCATGCAGGAAGGCATGCTCTATCAAAGCCTGCTGCATCCCGACGCGCCGGTGTATCACGAGCAGGCGCTGTACCGGCTGCGCGGCGAGCTGCGGGTGGATCTGCTGGAGCAGGCCTGGGAGCGGTTATTCCAGCGTCACGATATCCTGCGCGTCCAGTTCATCGCCGAGAAAGTGTCCCGACCTCTGCAAGCGGTGCTGCATCAACGGGTCGGCGAGTTTCATTACAACGACTTACGCAAGGCGTCGCCGGATTTTCAGGAGGAGCTGGTTCGTCAGGCCCAGGCGGAAGACCGTCAGCGCAGTTTCGATCTGCAACGGGAGCCGCTGATGCGCATGCGTCTGCTGCAACTGGCGGACGACCGCTTTGTGCTGCTGTGGAGCCTGCATCATATCCTCATGGACGGCTGGTGCCTGAGCCTGCTGTTGCGGGACTTCACACTGATCTATGACGCCCTGCGCGAAGCGCGCCCGCTGGATTTGCCAGCGCCGCCGCCTTACAGCCGTTATATTCAATGGCTGGAGCGTCAGGACGCAACCCAGGCCCGGAATTATTGGCGCGAACAACTGGAGGACTACCATCAGGCCGCCCAGATACCACGGCAGCAGACCCTCGCCCCCGCCGGCGCCGGCAAACGCACCTTCACTCACGCGCTGCCCAGGCCCCTCAGTGAACGCGTGCGGCAGGCCGCGGCGGACTGGGGAATGACGCCCGGGGCCATCCTGCAAGCCGCCTGGGGCGCATTGCTGGCCCGCTACAACGATTGTGACGACCTGGTGTTCGGAACCCTGGTGTCAGGGCGTCCGGCGGAACTTCCCGGGACTATGGAAATGGTGGGGGTCTTCATCAACACCCTGCCGCTGCGTTTGCGCATCAGTCCCGACGCCACCTTGCGCGAACTGGCTCAGGCCACGCAATTGCGTTTGCTGGAGGCGGAGTCGCGCCAGTACCTGCCGTTAAGCGAGGTGCAACAGCTCAGTCCTCTCGGCAAAGATCTGCTCACCCATCTGTTCGCCTTCGAGAACTATCCCGCACCGGCGCAACCAGACGGGGCTTTCCGCGACGCCATTCAGGTGGAAAGCATCAGCAAGCACGAAGACATTCCCTACGATTTCGGCGTCACCGCCACACCGGAACATAGCCCGCAGGGGACGACGCTGGTGATGCGCTACCTGTACAACCCGGCGCAGTTCGAAGGCGCCTTCGTCGAGCGCCTGAGCGGACACTATGAGCGCCTGTTGCGCCAGGGACTGGGCGCGAGCGGGGATGTGGCCTCCACACCGCTGCAGCAGATAGACCTGCTGGGCGCCGCTGAGTACGACCGCCTGCGCGCCTTTCATGGCGAGACGCATCCGTTGCCCTCCTGCGACAGCTATCTGGATCTGTTCGAGCAGGCCGTCGCCGCTGCGCCGGACAGCATTGCGGTGGAAGACGGCGAGCGTCGCATCAGCTATCGCGAGCTGGATGAACGCGCCAACGCTCTGGCTGCGTTGCTGCAAGAGCGCTATGACGTGGGAGTGGAAGACCGCATCGGCGTCGCTCTGCCTCGCAGCGCCGCCCTGCTGATCGCCGAACTGGCGGCGGGCAAAGCCGGCGCGGCCTTTGTTCCGGTAGACCCGGACTACCCGCCGGAGCGCCGCCTGCGCACGTTCCAGCAGGCGCAATGCAAACTGGTGATCGGCGACGCCGAGGAAGCCGCATTGTGGGGCGAATACAAGCTGTGGCGCGAGCACAGCCAGATTCCCTTCATCCCCCTGGACGCCCTCGACCCCAACAGCCGTCGCCCCCAGGCGCCGGCTCGCGCCTGTGGGCTGCGTAGTCTGGCCTATGTGATATTCACCTCCGGCTCCACGGGAGAGCCCAAAGGCGTCATGCTGGAGCATCTGGGCCTGATCAACCTGATCCAGTGGAGCCGCCGTCAATTCGGCATTCTCGCGGGCAAGCGCACCACCCTGCTGGCGTCGCCGGCGTTCGACGCTTCCGTATGGGAGTCGCTGCCGTCGCTGTGCGCAGGGGCGACCATTGTCATCACGCCGGACGCAATACGACGGGATGTAGGTCCTCTGTGTCAATTTCTGCATGACCGGCTCATTGATATCTCCTTTCTGCCGCCGGCCTTGTGTGAGGAAGCCTGCGTCAACTATCCGCACCTGTTGCAGAACATCGTGCTGCAATCCGGCGGCGACACCTTGAAAGGCATTCGCAACGGCGGCGCCAGCGACCGTATCAAGGTCTCAAACAACTACGGGCCGTCCGAGTTCAGCGTGTGCGCCACCTCCTGCTACCTGGCGCCTCAGGAGCCCAGCCCTTACCCCATCGGCAAGCCCATCGCCAACGCCGAGGCGTTGATTCTGGATCGCCAGCAACGTCTGGCTCCCCTGGGCGCAGCCGGAGAAATCGCGCTGGCCGGGCCTTCTCTGGCGCGAGGCTACTGGGGGCGCGCCGACCTTACCGCCGCACGTTTCGTGGCGCACCCCTGCAAGCCCGGCGAACGGGTGTACCTGACCGGAGACAAGGGACGCTGGCGCGAAGACGGCAATCTGGATTTCCTCGGACGCATCGACGACCAGTTATCTGTGCGCGGACATCGCGTGGAGCCGGCGGAGATCGAACACTTGCTGTCCCGCCACGAACGGGTGCGCGCCGCGGCGGTGGCGGCGACACGGGGCGCGGACGGACACACGCTGCTGGCGGCCTTTGTGACGCCACGCAGCGCGGATGACTCGCCACTGGACCTGGACGACATCCGCCAATGGCTGACGCGGCGCGCCCCGTCCTACATGACTCCCGCCATTCTGCGGGAGCGGGACCGCCTGCCGTTGAACGCCAACGGCAAACTGGATCGCAAGGCGCTTGAGCGCGAAGCGGAGCAACTGCGCGCAGAAACGCCTTACGAAGCCCCGCAGACGGCAACGGAGAAGCAGGTGGCGGAGATCTGGAGTCAGGTGCTGGATCGGCGCCCCATTGGCCGCAGTGATCATTTTCTGGAGCTGGGCGGGCACTCCCTGAGCGCCACCCGCGTCCTGTCGCAGCTACGCGGACGACTGCAGCGGGATCTGCCGCTGGCGCTGCTGTTCGACAAGCCTGTGCTCAAGGACCTGGCCGCCGCCATGGATGCGCTGGCGACCGCCGCAGCGCCGGCGTCCGAGAGCGGCATTCGTCGCGTCGACCGTTCACGCTACGCCGTCAGCGCGCCAAAACCGGAAAACCAGACCCCGGAGACGCAGGACCCCGCCGCTGCGGAGTCGTCCTGACAACAGGATTAAACAGACAACAACCATAACGACAACCCAAAGAACATAATAACGAGCAAGTACGCCGCTATGACCGAAGCTTCCACCGCCGTACAGATTTATCAATTCCCCCTGTCCTTCGCCCAGGAGCGCCTGTGGTTCCTGCACGAGTTCGAGGGGGACAACGTCGCCTACAACATCAGCGCCGCGCTGCAACTGGAGGGCCCTCTGGACCCCGCCGCGCTGCAGCGGGCGCTGGATACGCTGATCGCCCGCCACGAGATTATGCGCACCCTGTTCGTCAGCGACGGCGGCCTGCCGACCCAGCGGGTGCTGCCGTCCCTGCACATCGCCATCGAGCGCGTGTGGTTCGCCGACAGCGACCTGGAAGCCCGCAAAGCCCGCGCGCAGGCGTATTTCGTGGAGAAGAATCGCCGCCCCTTCGATCTCACTCAGGGGCCGCTGCTGCGGGCCACCCTGGTGGAGTTGGACAGCAGCCGTTCTCACAGTCTGAGCTGGCTGAATCTGTGCATTCATCACATCATCGCCGACGCCTGGTCCGTGGGCGTGATCGTGCGGGAGCTGGCGGCCCTGTACCGCGCCGCCCTGCGCCATCGCCCCTGCGAACTGCCGCCGCCGGCGCTGCAGTATGCGGATTTCGCCGTATGGCAGCGGGAGCGCCTGCAGGGCGATCTGTTGCAGCAGGAACTGGACTTCTGGCGTCAACAGTTGCAAGGCGCTCCCGCGCTGGTGAATCTGCCTCTGGACTATCCT
Source organism: Hahella sp. KA22 (assembly GCF_004135205.1). Taxonomy (NCBI): domain Bacteria; kingdom Pseudomonadati; phylum Pseudomonadota; class Gammaproteobacteria; order Oceanospirillales; family Hahellaceae; genus Hahella; species Hahella sp. KA22. Next base: position 4,505,088 of record NZ_CP035490.1, read on the forward strand.
CGCACCCAGCAGCCGTCGCCGGATGCGGACTACGTGCGCATCGATCTGCCCGCGCGTCTGGCGCATCAGGCCCGACATTTCGCCGGCGCGTCCGGCGCCAGCCTGTATATGGTGCTGCTGGCGGCCTTCAATGTGCTGATCGGCCGTCTCAGCGGCCAGCAGGATGTGGTGGTGGGCAGTCTGATCGCCAATCGCAATCAGGCGGATGTGGAAGCCCTGGTGGGCTTCTTCGTCAACACCCTGCCCCTGCGTTGCGATCTGTCCGACGATCCCAACTTCCGCGATCTGGTGCGCCGGGTCAAACATACCGCCCTCAGCGCGTACAATCACCAGGACCTGCCCTTTGAGCGCATGGTGGAGGCGCTGCAGCCTGAGCGGGATCTCAGCTTCCCGCCGTTGATCCAGTTGTTGTTCGTGCTGCAGAACGCGCCCATGGACGCATTCGAACTGGAAGGCGTGCAGGTGACGCCGCTGCGCCTGCCGCAGCCCGGCCAGATCCGCTTTGACCTGGAGGTGTACGGCGAAGAGGACGCCAACGGCTTCCATCTGGACTTCTGGTTCCGCTCGCAGCTGCTGCACAAGGACTCCGTAGAGCGTATGGCGCGCCAGTATCTGACGCTGCTGGAGGCGGCGCTGAACCAGCCGCAGCGCCCCGTGATGGGGCTACCCATGCTGGATCGCGACCAGTATGGCGAACTCAGCCGCGGCTTGTTTCTGGAGGCGCAGCCTTACCCCGATACCCTGTGCATTCATCATTTGTTCGAGCGCCACGCCGAACTGCATCCCGAGCTGACGGCGGTCATGCGGGACGGTCGGTCTCTCAGCTATGGCGAGCTGAACCGTCGCGCCAACCGCCTTGCCCATCTGCTGATCGCGCGCGGGATCAAGCTGGAGGACCGCATCGGCGTCTGCCTGGACCGCTCTCTGGACATGACGGTCGCCCTGCTCGCCGTCTTCAAAGCCGGCGCCGGGTATGCGCCGCTTGACCCGGCTTACCCCACTGAACGCATCGCCTACATGCTGGAGGACAGCGGCGCGCGACTGACCCTGACTCAGCAGGCCGCCAGCGCCCGGCTGCCAGCGGGCGTCGCCACGCTGATGCTGGACGACCTGGAAACCCTGACCGCGGACTGTGAAGACAGCAACCCTCAGCGTCCTGTGGCCGCGGACAATCTGGCCTATGTGATCTACACCTCCGGCTCCACCGGCCTGCCCAAAGGCGTGGCGATTGAGCATCGCTCCGTCGGCGCGCTGATTCACTGGGCGCAGACCCAATACCATCTGGAAGAGTTGGAAGAGGTGCTGGCCACCACGTCCATTTGCTTCGACCTCTCGGTATTTGAGATTTTCGTTACCCTGTGCAGCGGCGGCCGCGTCCATCTGGCGGACAACATGACCGCGCTGGCGGAGCGCGCCGGCGATCTGGACGCCTATTCCAAAGTCAGTCTGATCAATACCGTGCCCTCCGCCATTCAGGCGCTGTTGCGGGCCAACGCCGTGCCGCCGCAGGTGCGCACGGTGAATCTGGCGGGCGAGCCCTTAAAGCAGGAACTGGTGGAGCAGCTCTACGCCTTGCCCCACATTCGCCACGTCTATGATCTCTACGGGCCGTCCGAGGATACCACCTACTCCACCTGCGCCCTGCGACGCCCCGGCGGCAAAGCCAACATTGGACGCCCCATCAGCAATACCCTGATTCATATCATCGACGAGAACCTGCAACTGGTTCCCCGCGGCGTGGCGGGCGAATTATTGATCGGCGGCCGCGGTCTGGCCCGGGGCTACCTGGGCAAGCCGGAGCTGACCGCCCAGCGCTTCATCGCCAACCCGTTTTCCGGCGATCTCAGCGAGCGTCTGTACCGCACCGGAGATCTGGTGCGGGTGAACAGCGACGATCAACTGGAGTATCTGGGGCGTATCGACCAGCAGGTGAAAGTGCGGGGCTTTCGCATAGAGCTGGGCGAAATTGAATCATGTATCAACAGCTTACGAGACAATGATAAGAAACTGGTTAAAGACTGCGTGGTGTCCGTGATCAAATACGACAGCCTGGGTCCCTACCTGGCCGCCTATGTCGTGAGGGCGCCCGGACGCAGCATCGATGCGGATGACCTGAAACGACGGCTGGCGCGTCGCCTGCCTGGCTATATGGTTCCTGAGGCGATCATTACACTGGACGCCATCCCCTTGACCGCCAACGGCAAGACCGACCGCAAGGCGCTGCCGATTCCCCAGCGCAGCGCCCGTGAAACCGAGTACGTGGCGCCCGGTAACGGATTTGAGCAGGCGGTGGCCGACGTATGGGCGGAAGTGCTGCAACAGGAGGTTATCGGCGTACGCGATAATTTCTTTCAACTGGGCGGCCACTCGCTACTGGCGACCCAGATTATCGCCCGCCTCAACCAGCGCTTCGGCGCCGGTCTGACCGTGCGCAATCTGTTCGAGTGTCCCCATGTGGCGGAACTCGCCGCCCTGGTGCGCGAACGCAGCGTCGCCGCCATGGAGACCCCTGCGGAAAAAGCCATCCGTCGCGCGCCCAGCGGCGGCGCCCGCCGCGCTTCCCTGGCGCCGGCGCAGATGCGTCTGTGGTTCCTCAGCAAGATCGACGGCGGCAGCAGCGCCTACAATCTGCACATGACCGTGCGCATTAATGGCGAACTGCATGCGGATCGTTTGCAGGAGGCGTTCGCCTGCGCCTCCGCGCGCCATAAGATTCTGCGCACCACCTTCCATGAAGACGAGGCTCTGGGGGCGGATGGCGCGCCCTATCAACGCATTCACCCGGAGCTGTCCTGTGAATTTCTCCAGGTCAGCGTGGAGTCCCATCCAACGGATCGACGGGAAGCGGAGGCGGAACGGCTGGCCGTGGAAGCGGCGCAGACGCCCTTCGACCTGAGTCGCGGCCCCTTGGTGCGGGTGCTGCTGGTGCGGCTGGCGCCGCGTCGCCATGTCATGTTGCTGGCGATGCATCACATCATCTCCGACGGCTGGTCCATTGGCGTTCTGTTTAACGAAGTGAAGGCGTTCTATCAGGCCATCAACCCGGAAACCTTCGCCCTGGACGCCGCGGCGACGCTCAGTCTGCCGCCCCTGTCCTTGCAATACGCCGACTACGCCGCCGAGCAGATTTTGCGTCTGGAGCGGCCGGAGGCGCAGCGGCAACTGGAATACTGGCGCACGCAACTGGCGGACGCGCCGCCCCTGCTGGAATTGCCTCATGACCGTCCGCGCCCGGCGCAGGCGGATTTCGCCGGCGACACCTTGCCCTTTCATATCGACAGCGGCCTCACTGCGGCGTTGCGCCGCTTCGCCGACGCCGCCGGCGCCAGCCTGTTCATGGTGAGCTGCGCCGCCTTCGCGGCCCTGATGAAGGTGTACAGCCGCCAGCGCGACATCGTCATCGGCGCGCCGGTGGCGAACCGCACCCGGCCCGAGCTGGAGCCGCTGATCGGCTTCTTCGTGAACACTCTGGCGCTACGCATTCGCAGCAAGGAAAACTTTACTTTCAATGAGTTATTGAAGGAAGTTAAAACCGTTTCTCTTGACGCTTATGAGCATCAGGACCCGCCTTTCAACAAAGTGGTGGAGTCGCTGGAGCTGGACCGCGCCCTCAATCACAACCCGTTGTTCCAGGTGATGTTCGTGTTGCAGAACGCGCCCACGGTGACGCGGGAAACGCCGGAACTGGAAATCACCCCGTTCCCGATTCGCCAGCAGCGCGCCGCCTTCGACCTGCTGTTCTCCCTGACCGAGTCCCAGGGACGGATGCACGGCGAGGCGGTCTACAATCGCACCCTGTTCGACCGCGCCAGCATCGAGCGCATGCTGGAGGTGTATCTGGGCCTGCTGGAGCTATGCGTCAACCGCCCGGATGAACCGGTGTTAAGCCTGCCTCTTGCGGCCCCGGCGGAAATTCCCGCCCAGCCGGCCCAGGGGGCGACGCCTCTGCCCGCCCTGATTCAGGATCAATGCGAGCGCACTCCGGACCTGGAAGCCCTGAGCTGGAGTCCCCAGGCCGGCGCGCTGACGGAATGGTCCCGGCTCAACTCCCATGTCAGCTACGGAGAGTTCGCCCGTCTCGCCAATCAGGCGGCGGACTGGCTGCGGGAACAAGGCGTGACGGGCGGCGATGTGATCGCGCTCTGGCTGCCCCGCAGTCCCGAGCTGTTCGTGCTCAAATATGCGGCGCTGAAAATGGGCGTCGCTTACACGCCCATCGATCCCGAGTTTCCTCTGCCCCGGGTGCGGCAAATGCTGGACAGCGCCGCTCCGCGTCTGCTGGTGACAGTGAACGCGCAGCATGGTTGCGAGGACGCGCCCTGCGCCATCGCGCCGCTGCCGCAACTGTGGACGCAACTGTCCCGTCGCCGCGCGGAACCGCCGCCGCTGCCGGACCCGGACTGCATCGCCTACATTCTGTACACCTCCGGCAGCACCGGCGTGCCTAAAGGGGTCGCCATGCCCCAGCGCGCACTGAGCAATCTGGTGGTCTGGCATCGTCAACATCCCCGTTTGAGCGCTCCCGCGCGCACGTTGCAGTTCGCCGCCGTTGGCTTCGACGTCTGCTTTCAGGAATTCGCCGCCACTCTGGCCTGCGGCGGCTCGCTGGTGCTGTGTCCGCCCCGCTTGCGGCAGGACCCGCGCGCCTTGATGGCGTTTATCCGGGAACAAAGGGTAGAGCGCCTGTTTTTACCTTTCGTCGCCTTGCAGCAACTGGCGGAGACCCTGACCGAGGACGAGCCCGGCGACAACGCCATCGTCAGCGACAATCTGCGCGATGTGGTCACCGCCGGCGAACAGTTGCAGATCTCCGCGCCAGTGCGTCGTTTCTTCCGGCAGCGCCCGCACTGTCGCCTGCATAACCACTACGGCCCCACCGAGGCCCACGTGGTGAGCGCCCTGCAACTGGATGATCAGCCTGACCGCTGGCCTGTCCTGCCCGGCATCGGCGCCCCTCTGTGCGGCGTGCAACTGCATATTTTCAATCAACTGGGACAACCTGCGCCCCCCGGCGCGCCCGGCGAGCTTTATATTGGCGGCGTATGCCTCGCCCAGGGCTATGTCGGTCGTGACGACCTGACCGCTGAACGTTTTATCACCACCACCCTCATGAGTTCCCACGGCGAGATCAGTCAGCGCCTGTACCGCACCGGCGATCTGGCGCGCCGCACCGCACAGGGCGATTTCCTGTATCTGGGGCGCATTGATGAACAGGTGAAAATCCGCGGCTTCCGGGTGGAGCCCGGGGAAGTGGAGGCGGTGCTGAACAGCCATGAAGACGTCAAGGCCGCTGCGGTGATCGCCCGGGACGACGGCGCCGGCATGCGCCTGCTGGCCTATGTGGAGCCCCGCCAGGTCGCCGGGTTCGACGTGGCCGACCTGCGCGCCTGGTTACGCAAACGTCTGCCCGATTACATGGCGCCCGCCCGCATCCTGACTGTGGAAAAAATGCCGGTCACCGTCAGCGGCAAGATCAACCGCCGCGCCCTGCCCGCGCCGGACGCGTTGAGCGACGTACCGGAACTGCTGGCGGAGCCGCGCAGCGCCCTGGAGCGGAGCCTGCATGATATGTGGAGCGAATTGCTGGCGCTGCCGCATATCGATATTCGCGCCAATTTCTTTGAGCTGGGGGGGCACAGCCTGCTGGTCACCCGCCTGTTGAACCGCATTCGCGCACGCCTGGGCGTGGACGCCACAGTCAGAGACGTCTTCGAAAATCCCAGTATCGCCGAGCTGGCGGAAAGACTGGCGACGCTGGCTCCCACTGCTACGGATGATGGCGAGCGCTTATGCGCGCAGACCCGTCCCGCCGCGCCGCCGCTTTCCTTCGCCCAGGAGCGCTTGTGGTTTCTGCATCAACTGGAAGGCGCCGCGGCGGGATATAACATGCCTCTCGCCATGGAACTGAAAGGCCCCCTGGACGCTCCGGCGCTGCATGACAGTTTCCGCGACATCATCGCCCGTCATGAGGTGTTGCGCACCCGTTTTCATATGGCGGGTGACGCGCCGGTGCAGGAGGTCCACAGCGACACTGCGCCGGACTGGCGCTTCTTCGATTTGTCCACGCTGCCGGAGCCGGAGCGCGCCGAACAGGTCCGCGAACTGGCGCGCCTGGAAGCCAACTATGCATTCGATCTGAAGAGTGATCGCCTGTTGCGCATTCGTCTGGTGAAGCTGGAAGAGCAACGCCATGTGCTGCTGGCGACCATGCATCACATTATCTTCGACGGCTGGTCCAACGGCGTGTTCGTGCGGGAATTGCAGGCCTTCTATCACAGCCGGCGCACCGGTTCCGCCGCCGGCTTGCCGCCCATGCAGCTGCAATATGCGGACTTCGCCTGCTGGCAGCGCCGCCTGCTCACGCCGCAACGGGTGCAGCAGCATCTGGACTACTGGCGTCAGGAGCTGCAGGACGCGCCAGAGGCCATCCGCCTGCCCCGTCGTCCCCACAGCGAGGCGGCGGGTCTGTGCGCCCTGGCGGTGCAGGATCTGCCGGCGTCTACGGTGACTGCGTTGCAGGAATTCAATCGCCAGCAAGGCAGCTCGCTCTATATGACCATGCTCGCCGCCTTCGCCGCCCTGTTGCAGCGTCTCAGCGGGCAGTCGGACATTGTGGTGGGAACCACGGTCGCCAACCGCAATCGCCAGGAACTGGAGAGTCTGATCGGCTTCTTCGTCAACTCGCTGCCGATCCGGCTGCGTCTGGACGCCAGCGCCAGCTTCCTGGAACTGTTGACTCAGGCGCGCGATAAAACCCTGCAGGCCCAGGCGCATCAGGAACTGCCTTTCGACCTGCTGGTGCGTTCGCTGCAATCCCCCAGAGTGGCGGGCCGCCAGCCTATCTTCCAGGTGGTGTTCGACTTCCAGAACGGCGATGCGCCGGCGTCCGCCGCGCCGCCCAAAGGAGGCTTTCTGGACGATCTGGAAGTGTCCTATCTGCCGGGACAGCGGGGCTCCGCCAAATACGATCTGGTGTTGTCCGTCAACGCCCAGGCGGAGCAAGTGCGTATTGTCTTCGAATATGACCGGGAGCGTTTTACGGCGGAGGAAATCGCCGCGCTGCAGGAGCACTACCAGCATCTGCTGGACGCCGCCGCGCAACGACCCGGAGACAGTCTGCTGTCCCTGGCCGGCGCGGATGGCAAGCCCGCCACCGGCGAAGCGGACGCGGCGGAGGAGTTTGATTTTTAAATTTATGCAGGATTTCTAAGCGACCTGAACAGGTCTCTGCGGCTGAGTACAGATGTCCAGCGCGAGCCAATAACAATAAAGACCCGCCGCCGGCAAACAGCGGTGACGCGGCGGGCTAACAAGGAAGGAAAAGCGGATATGATCGATTGCCTGATTGTCGGAACCAATATGCCGCCCACTCCCGAACACGTGGAGATGGTGCGTTCCGTCGATAATCACGGCGGCGCCTGGCGCGACCTGCGGCTGGCCTTTGTGGAGCATCAGGGGCAGCCGTATACGGCGCTGGATTTGATTAACCATATCTATGACGAAGCCGGCCAGTCCCATCGACAGTTCAACAACCTCGACTTTCTCTGGCCGGCGGTGACCTATCTGGCGTCATTCCTGCGCCGGCGCGGCTTCACCGTGGACTGGGTCAACCTGTTTCAACAGGAAAAAGACGAGATGCGCCGCATACTGCGCAGCGGTCAGGTGCGCACGGTAGCGGTCACCACCACGCTGTATGTGTCGCCGCAGCCCATGATCGAAGTGATCAAGTTCGTCCGCGAGCACAGCGACGCCCATATCATCGTCGGCGGGCCCTATATCTCCGGTCAGGCGGAGGTGCGCAACGCAGACGAGCTGGCCAGTCTGTTTGAATACCTGGGGGCGGATACCTACGTGATCAGCTCCGAGGGCGAACAGGCGCTGGCGCATATCATCAGCGCGCTGCAAAAAGGAGAGCCCCTGGACGGCGTCGCCAATCTGGCCATCCGCGATCCCAAAAGCCTGCTGCGGCCGTTTTCCCGTACCCTGGTGGAGACGGAGTACAACCCTCTGGAGGAAAACCCCGTCGACTATGGCCTGTTTCCGCCGGATCAGCTGTCCCAGTTTATTTCTCTGCGCACCGCCAAATCCTGTCCCTACAGCTGCGCGTTCTGCGGCTTTCCGCAACGGGCGGGCGCTTACAAAACCCTGGCGCCGGACTTGGTGGAGCAGGAGCTGGACCGTATCGCCGCGCTGGGTAATGTGGACACCCTCACCTTTCTCGACGACACCTTCAACGTGCCGAAAAAGCGCTTCAAGGAAATCCTGCGCCTGATGATCCGCAAGCAGTACGGCTTCCGCTGGAATTCGTTTTACCGCAGCGATCAGGGGGATTATGAAACCATCCAGTTGATGCGCGAGGCGGGCTGCGAAGGGGTCTTTCTGGGCATTGAATCCGGCAGCGACACCATGCTCAAAAACATGAATAAAACCGCGCGCCGGCGTAATTTCGCCGAGGCGATTCCGCAATTGCAGGCTGCCGGTATTTCCGCCCACGCCAGCTTGATTGTCGGCTTCCCCGGCGAAACCGAAGACACTATTCGGGAAACGCAATCCCTGATCGAGCAAAGCAAGCCGGACTTCTACCGCGCCCAGTTGTGGTACTGCGATCCGCTGACGCCCATCTGGAAAAACCGCCAGGAGTACGACCTGGAAGGCAACGGTTTCTCCTGGCGCCACCGCACCATGAACAGTGAAACCGCCTGCGACTGGGTGGAGCGTTTGTTCTTCGATATTCGCAATTCCACCTGGTTGCCCCAGCACGGATTCGAACAATGGTCTACTTTCTATCTGCAGCGTCGCGGTTATACCCGCAAGCAGGTGATCGACTATGTGGCCTTGTTCAATTCCACCATCAAGGCGCAGATGGCCGATCCCACGTTGAAGACGATTCCCGCGCCGATACTGCAGCGCATGCGCACTCTATTGTTGGAAAAAACCACGGATGACGCTTTTATGGCGAATATCCATCATAGAAGTAACGAGACAGTCAGCCAGGACGCGCTGGAGAGCTTTGCTTTCTAGTGCGGTTGCGCGGTCGGCGACCATAACAATAAGACTCTCATGAACGGAACAAGGAAAATAAGGAAAGACCATGGCGCAACAAGAAAGCGGTTTTCTGCTTGACGCAAACTCACTCGCGGCAAGGGACTACTGGCGCAAATCCCTGACCAAGGCCATCAGTCCCAGCAACCTGCCTCGCGATTACGACCTCCCCCATAAAGGTCCCAAGTCTTATCAGATATACGGTCTGGCGCTGGACAGCCATCTTTACGACCTCATCATGAAGGTCAGCAAAGGCGGGCACTTTCTTATTTACACGATCGTCACCGCCGGCGTGCAGTTGTGCCTGCAGCGTTACAATCAGGCCTTTTCTTCCGATGGCGACTTCGGCGGCGTCGAGACGCTGGTCACCGGTTCGCCGGCGCGACGGGAGGAAAACGGCGCCGGGCATGACTTTGTTAACGCTCTGCCCATCATCAACAACATTGATCCCGAGGCGTCGTTCAAGACCCTGTTGCTGCAAACCCGCTCGCAGCTGCTGGACGCTTATCAGCATCAGCATTATCAGTGGCGGGAAATGGCGGAAGATTTTGGTCTGTCCTGGCGTCACCACTGCCCGCTGTTCGACGTGGCGGCCCATTACGACGCCCTGCACGGCGAGCTGCCCGCCAACCTGAACAACGACGTCACCGTGAATCTGCTGCAGCGGGCCGGCACGCTCAGTTTCTCTATCGCCTACAACGAGTCGCGCTTTCATCTGCATCGCATCGAACTGTTCGCCGAGCACCTGCAGCAAGTGTTGACCATGGCGTTGGAGCAGCCGGACCTACCGGTGAAACAACTGGACATGCTCACCACCCGCGACTGGAGTCTGCTGGCCAGTTTCAACCTCACCGAGCAGGCGACGCCCGCCAACGCCAATGTGCTGACCCAGTTCCGCGAAGTGGTGTCCCGCTACGGTGGGCATATCGCGCTGCAGACGCCCGGCGTGCAGTTGTGCTACCGCATGCTGGACGAACAATCCAATCAACTGGCGCGGGAGCTGCAAATCTCCGGTCTGGAAAAAGGCGGCCTGGTAGGCGTCTGCTGCCGCCCCGGCTGCGATATGGTGATCGCGCTGCTGGCGGCGCTGAAGGCCGGCGGCGCCTTTCTGCCGCTGGACCCGGATTATCCGGCGGAGCGCCTGCGCTATATGGCGGAAGACTCCGGCTGTCGCCTGTTCCTGGTGGAAAGTCCGGAGGTGGATGCGCCCTTCATTGAGGTGCTGGAAGATCGCGGCGGCTCCGTCATTTATCTCGACGATATCACCTCCTGGCGCCAGCAGTCGCCGCGGCCTCTGGATTACGCGCCCGCCCCTGACGCCGCCGCTTACATGATCTATACCTCCGGCTCCACCGGCGCGCCCAAAGGCGCTTTGCTGCATCACAGCGGCTTGATCAACATGCTGGAAGCGCATATCAAGGCGTTCAGATTACGCAGCGACAGCCGGGTATTGCAGGTGGCGTCATTCAGTTTCGACGCCGCAGTGTCGGAAATCTTCACCGCTCTGTGCGCCGGCGCCCGTCTGGTGCTGGCGCCCCGCGACCGCATCATGCCTGGACCGGATCTGGCTCAGGCGCTACAGGAGTTTGAAGTCACCCACATTACTCTGACGCCGTCGTCTCTGGCGCTGCTGCCGGAGGACGCTGCTCCCGGCCTGCAAACCCTGGTGGTGGCGGGGGAACCCTGTCCGGCGGATCTGGTTCCGAAATGGAGCAAGGGCCGCCTGATGATCAACGCTTACGGTCCCACGGAGGCGACGGTCTGCGCCACTCTCGGCGAAGTGGTGTACAGCGGTCTGCCGCCGGATGTGGGCCAGCCGATTCAGAATATGCAGTGCCATGTGGTCGACGCGCTGGACCGTCCCTGCCCGGTAGGCGTGCCTGGCGAGCTGCTGATCTCCGGCGTTGGCCTGGCCCTGGGCTACCATAACCGTCCAGAACTGAACGACGCCCGTTTCGTGGAGCTGGCGCTGCCCGGGTTATCCGCGCCAAGGCGCTATTACCGCAGCGGCGACCGCGCGCGCTGGCGTCCGGACGGCGCATTGGATTTGCTCGGCAGAACGGATCGTCAGTTCAAGGTGCGCGGTTTCCGTATCGAAGCCGGCGAGCTGGAAACCCAACTGCTGAGCCGGGAGGATATTCAACAAGCCGCCGTCGTCGCCCAGGGCGAAGAGGCGGAGCGCCGTCTGCTGGCCTATGTGGTGCTGGCGCGCACGGCGAAAAAAGGCGAGTTGCAGACGGAAGCCATTCTGGCCTATCTGCGCGAGCGCCTGCCCCCTTACATGCTGCCTGATCTGCTGGTTCCGCTGGATGCGCTGCCGCTGACGCCTTCCGGCAAGACGGATTACGCCGCCCTGGAAGGCATGCATGCCGCCGCATCGCAAAATGAATTTGTCGCGCCGCGCGATGACGTGGAGTTGGGCGTGGCGCGCATCTGGGAACGTTTGCTGGAGCGCAGCCCGGTGGGCGTGACGGACAACTTTTTCGCCCTGGGCGGATTCTCTCTGTTGGCGGTGCGCTTGATGAGCGCGATTCAGCAGGAGTTTCATGTCGCCCTGCCCCTGACCACTCTGTTTCAGCATCCGACCGTGGAGAAACTGGCGGAGCAGGTGCGCAGCGCCCGCAAAGCCCACCCTGAAGACTGGTCGCCGCTGGTGACGCTGACCGCCCGCGGCGAACATCCGCCGCTGTTCTGCGTGCACCCTACCGGCGCCACGGTGCTGTGTTATTACCATCTGGCCGCCAGTTTGGGAGAAAAACGTCCCTTTATTGGAGTGCAGGCCCGAGGCATCGAGCCGGAGCAGCTCCCCTTCGACAATATCCCGGACATGGCGGCGTATTACGCCGACGCGTTGTGCGAGCGTCAGCCCACCGGACCGTTTTATCTGGCGGGATGGTCCTTCGGCGGCGTGGCGGTATTCGAGGTCGCCCGCGTATTGCAGGCGCGGGGTCGTGAGGTCGCCTTCCTGGGTCTGCTGGACTCTTACTCGCCGGACGTGTTCGATGGCGGATTCGAAGCCCACGACGATGCGGAAATCATCAGCTCGCTGCTGGGCGGCATTGCGGATGTGGACCCGGACACCCTGCGCGGCCTGTCCACGGAAGAACAATTGCAGGCGGCCATTCAAGCCACCCGGGAGGCCCAGGCGCTGCCCCAGGGATTCAGCCTGGAGCAGGCGCGTCGCATTCTGCAGGTGAGCAAGTTGAACTACCATGCAGTGGAGTCCTATCAGCCGCAGCCGTACAACGGCAAGATTACGCTATTCCGCCCTCTCGGGGAGGAGCATCTGGCGAAATCCGTATGCCCGGACGATCCCGGTCTGGGCTGGTCCAAGTGGGCGCAACGGGGCGTGGAGGTGGAGTACGTTCCTGGTCGGCACCAGACCATGGTGCAACCGCCCAATGTTGAAACGTTGGCCACTCGTTTGCTGGCGCATCTCCAGCAGGCGGAGTCCTTTACTCCCATGACGACGGAACGGAAGGAGCAGACAGCATGACCACAACCTCACCCATCACTCATCGCATTCCCACCGCCCGGAGTAAAGCGCCAGATCGCCTCCTCGCCTTCACCGGCTATCTGGTGCAGGCGCAGGAGGGCGACACGCTCGACAGCGTGAGCGCCGACGACTTTCATTTCGCCATGGAGCAAAAAGGCGTGGCGCTGTTTCGCGGCTTTGAGGCGACGCCGGAGCGTTTTGGCGACTTTGCGGAGAAATTCAGTTCGCGCCTGATACTCGACCCCACCCGGCAATCCTACGACCGTCGCGTACAGCGCGTACTGTCGGGAACGCTGGGCATCGAGCTGCACAGCGAACATAGCAACAGCCCGTTTACCCCGGACTACATCTGGTTTTACTGCCGCCGCGCCGCCGGCGATCGCGGCCAGACCACCTATTGCGACGGCCTGGAGATATGGCGCGCCCTGAGTGAAACCAGCCGCACCTTCATCGAGAACGTGCGCTTTATCTATCACCGCCTGTTCCCGGAAATGTTCTGGAAGGTATTCGTGGCCTTCATGATCGACGAAGACATACCGGTGGAGGAGATCAACCGCGATCATCTGGAAAAATTATTCAACGGCCTTGAAGGAGTGCGAATAGAGCTTAACGCAGACAACCAGCTCGACTTCAGCTACACCACCTACGTCTACAACCAACTGCCCGGCGGCCACCGCGCCCTGGCCAACAGCCTAACCGGCCCTTACCCAGGCCAGACCATCACCATGGACGACGGCTCCCCCATCCCCCACTGGCTGATGGGAGAACTCAAATCCCTCTACGACCTCCACACCCGCGACATCCCCTGGCGCGACGGCGACATCGCCGTCCTCAACAACAAACGCATGATGCACGGCCGCCGCCCATCAGATGACATGGGAAGAGAGTTGTTTTCTGCGTTGAGTTATGGGTGACGGGGGGAATTAGAAATCCGCATCATCACCGGCGCTTGGGGATAATGCTATTCAACGGCGATGATGGCTTACGCAAGATACTGGGGAGAGGTGGACGCCAAACGAGGCGGATACAGAAGACAGAGCTTGGCCAAGGCCGCCGCGCAAATGGGCATAACCGTGAATGGAGCCCACCGAGCCGTGGCGGCCTGCTTCACCACTGTGGAGGTAATTATCTAAACTCCTTATCGCTGATCTCATGATGGCGGATCTGTCGCCTACCATTGGCTAGCCCCCTTCGCCAGCCAGTGGTGAGAATCCACTGACTGGCCCTTTCCCGTCGTTCCGCTCAGTAAAATTGACCAGAAAAATTTATGCGATTAGGCTGATTCAGCGTTTGCCTGGACTTGGCTACCATACAGTCGATTTTACCTTTCTGAGATACCTTAAATAAGGAGATTTACCCTTGAACGCCCCCGCAAAGAGACCTAAGCCTTCAATCAGTCAGGACAGCCTCACTAATTTCGGCTTTAAACGTGCTTTTGGTAATGCCGCATCCGGCTATATCTTGATGTTTGATGGCGTTGGCAATGAGTCGGGCCGCAGAATCTATATTCCTGGCGGTTCATTGGGAATGCACTTCGCTAAGCTGGTGAAGATGCAGGGAGAGCACACCGAACAACTGATTCTATCCAGGCTTTCGCGTTTAAGATCCTGCGCAGGCGGCTTTCAGTCCTATTCAAACAAACGTGATGCATTTGAGCATGTAGACATCGTTGAAAACCTTAGAATCAGCTACATAATTCGGCAAGACACGGTTGGCGGATTAGGACCAGGCATTTATATCACTGATATCGAGTTTGTGAACCACGCCAAAGGGCATACGCCCGGCTTGTATCATGTAAATATGGTAGAAGGTAAATGGATAGTTTCAGATGTTCCTGAGGATAAGATTGAAACTGAACATGTCGCCGTAAATGGAATGTCCAGGAGCATAAATGAAGCGGCGGAAATTGTTCCGAATATTATTGCTGGCGGATATTCATCAGATGCTGAAAGTATTAGGGATAAGGGCTACACACTTGCATATAACCCCCGACCGCTCTACACACGGGGGACTGAATGGACCACACCAGAGGAAAAGACAAGCTCGGCAGACTTTATGCGCAACTCGTTGCCAAAAGCCTTTACAGCGCTCAGGTAGCAGGCAAAGACGTAAAGTGGACTATCCACGGTGACGGTGCTGAATTATTTCTTAACGCACTGAACAAGCTTCCCCGTCACTTTAAGTTAGACATGCACACTCTATATTTTGGCGCTCCTTCAAAGGCTATTCTGGGAATTCTTGATCACATTCAGATAAAAGAAATAAAGTTGGCGAAAGAGTTTATCAAAAACCAGTCGGATGATTTCCGAGACACGTATGCGAGGACCCAACTGTTATTCCAAGTGGCCCAGCGTGTTAAGGGCTTGGGGCCAGAGTACAAGCTTTACTCTTATAAATTGAAGGGGGACGCACGTAAATCCAGAAATACGGCCATTACCCAGGGGTTGATAGCCTCAAGCGCCGGCCTGTCTATGGGAGGAATCATCGCAGCAATTTCAGCAGATATGTCCGCTGTTTCCGCAATAACTACAGCAGTCGGTGGCTTGTCAGGCTTAGGTAGCACTATCTTTCTTCTATATAAGAACGCTGAATTAATTAGAAACTTATTCGCAACCCATACAATGAACCCCGAAATCAACCCACATATGAATCCACATATGAGTAGTGGCGACTTTAACACCATGGTTGAGGCTAAATATGAAGGTTTAGGGAAATCCTTTATTGGTGTAATGAAGGAACTTGGGAGACGAGTTTAATGCGTTGGCTAAAGCGGCTTCAAGCAACTAAAATGAACCCGTTAGGGCCTGAAATAATCTCTGCGCCTAAAGTTAGCTTTAGTCTTTCAGGGCATGTTATAACTATACCATGCCCTCCTCATGAAATGATTGCGCCTCTTGAAAAGGCCACTGAAAAGTTAAACATATATAATGATACCCTTTTCACTCCGTGGAAAAGTAAGGCAGGCATGTCTCTTCGCCTTCTATACACTGGCTGGCTGTATAAATATAAGCCTTTTGGGGAAGGAGAGTTAGGCTATCTCGCTCTTAGCATAAGGCTTCATAGAAGAGACCCTCACTTTAGATCTGTTGACTCTTTACTTGCCTCTGAAGATATGGAGAAGTGGCTTCTTACATACAGCACAAATCTATGGGGAAGCCTAAACAGAGACCTCAAAGAAAACTCCGGCAATAAAGCTAGACCTATAATCCCAGAAAAGGATTTTTGGCGTTTCCCTAAAACAGGTAGCGATATTAAAAGGCATTCCATAAATAATATAAATTGGTTTTCTTATGTTGTGGACAAGCCCCAAAAGGCAAAGGAACGCCTTTGGCATACGCCAATAACTGACGATCATGAGTTAGCCTTTGACTTTGAAGCTGAACCATTGGGTCGAGATTACTATTCTGAAGAGCACGACTTGGATGGCGCGATAGAACGCACTGTAAAAGAGTTTATAGACAACGTTCACATAACATTCGGTTAGCTCCCCCTTATTTTGGCGCTCCTTCAAAGGCTATATTGGGAGTTCTTGATCACATTAAAAAAAAGAGCTTAACTTGAGAGGAGATGCACGCAAATCCCGAAACACGGCACTTACCCAAGGAGGGATAGCTTTGGCTACCGGCTTATCCATGGGAGGAATTATTGCAGCTATTACAGCAGATATTCCTGTTTATGCAGCAATTGCCGCAGGAGTCGGCGGTGCTAGCGGTATATGTAACACTATATTTCGTATATATAAAAATGCCGAGTTAATTAGAAATCTATTTGCAACCCATACAATGAACCCTGAAATCAACCCGCATATGAATCCGCATATGAGCAGCAGCGATTTCAACAGTATGATTGAGGCTAAATACGACGGGCAGAGCAACGTGGATTTTAATACGCAAGTGATTAAACAGTCGGGAGGATATAAAGAATCCTTCATGGCGTTAATGCGTGAGATGAGGCCGAAATGGTAATGCGTTGGATTAAGCGCTTTCGTGCATCCATAGCAAACCCGCTACGGCCTGATTTCAAATCAGCCCCCACCATTCATTTTGACTTATCCGGAACGATATTAGAGTTTAAATGTCCGCCTAATGAAAAAACGACAAGCGTTCTTAGAACGCCTTCAAAGGTGGATATTTATAAAGATAGTGAATTTGAAGTTTGGAGCGACAAGAAGGGAATGTCTATCATTTTACTTCGCAGGGGGTGGAAGTATTGGGATAAGCCCTTCGGCGAGGGAGCAATAGGCAGCTTAACCTTATATATAAAGTTGCGAAGACGTCATCCGCAAAACCGTGATATTGACAGCCTATTTCTACCATCAGATATGAAAAAATGGCTGCTGGATCACAGCAAGGTAATGTGGGGAGAGGCTAATACTTATTTGTGGGCGCACAGGGAAGACTATGCAGTTCCCATAGATCCTAAAGTGCACTTTTGGGCGTACCCCACGTCTGATGAAGATGTAAAGATAGTAAATATCAATCAGCTTGCCTGGTATCAGATAGTTGCAAGCCTTCCTCAGCGCCCTGATGAAATCGAATACCATCTCCCTATATCTGATGATCACGAAATTGTTTTAATGTTTAAAGCCAGCGCATTAAACAGAGAATATAATGATCCTTCTCATAATATTGCTGAGATCGCCAGGGAGTCGATTGACGAGTTCATGTCGTTTGTATACGTTAGGCTCTCTCCTGAGTATCAAAAGCGGTTTGAAGAAGCAAAGCAGCTAGTAAAAGCCAATCCTTCGGAATAATCCCCAAGCCCTGGGCTCCAATTGCCCGGGGCTAAGTTTTTCTCATGAAATCAGCGAAATAACCTCCTAATCAGCAATGAGCCTACTCAAAGGCTCATTCAACAATAACTGCGAAACAATTACAGGCGCAGCTGAACATAACGATCTTTGGCTTCTGAGGCGTCTTGCCTTTTCTGCGGGCTTGCGAGTTGGCGATATCTATTGCGCGTCGAATCTCGGAAATATTGTCCCGAGACAAACGTCGGCCGCGACCATGAACAGGACAACGTTCTCTTTCACCACTACTGTCTTTTTTGCCGGACATTTATCTACCGTTTTTCAGAAACCTTTTAGCGCGAGTTCAATAACCATACTTTTCCCGCTGAATTTTCTTCGCGTGTTTCTCATTGCCGCGTTTGTAGTTTCCGGTGAGTCTGGCCATCAGTTGTTGCATGTCTCCGAATGAGGCGCTGTCCGCCTCTTCGGCGAATTGGCGGGCTTTGTCGCCACGCAGCGTCGTGGCTTTCCTGCCGTGATGATAGATAGTGACTTCGTTGTCTTTGACAATATAAGTAAAGTTGAGGTCTTCCATTGTTATTCTTCTCTGTGTTGCGAGGAACCGGGCGGCAATCTAGCTGCGCACTTTCACCAGCTTCACCAGTCTGGCGCTGAAAAGCTTGCCCCAGACTTTTTTGTATAGCAAAGCGGGGATCACGAGGATCAGGTGAATGATGATAGAGAGCAGTGCGTACAGGACAAAGGGGATCATCTTCAACACAATCCAGCCGTCGCTGCAGCGGCAGTTAACAAACTCATTTCGCAGTTGCGCGATGTCGTTCAGCTCGCCGTTATCAATGCGACGGCGCACTTTGGGACAGTAGAGATTGCGGCTTTTACAGCCTAGCAGATACGCCTTGAACACCCGTCGCGGGCTGACCGCCAAGGCGGTGGAAATGGCGATCAGATTCATGAACATCAGAATGGGATGCAGCATGCTGCCCGTCCCCAACTCCCAGGCGCTGACCTCGCCTTCGCCGACCTGCGAAGCGCCATAACCGGTAATCACATGATGCAGATCGTGGTATTTAATATACTTGCGGCGCGTCTCGACATTCGGCAAAGGAACCAGCAGACAGCCTACGAAAACTTCAACGAAAGCCGGCCGTTTACCGGTTTCAAGTTCAAAACCGCTTTCTTTGTAGAAGGCGTTCAAGGCTTGTTCGATATTCATAAGACCCACGGACAGCATTTACTGCAAAACAGGTGTTGAACGACGCGCTCACTCACTCCCAACTTGCCGATAAAGAGGAAAAACATCCTAGCTTGGGAAGATGCGCAAACTCAGTTCAGCAGTATAGCTGGAGCTATGGGGAAATAACGACGAATTTTAGTGAACGCGCTTATCTCCAACGCCGCAAAAATTCTGCTTTTGTCAGCTCATAATATTTGCAGGCCACGCCTTCAAATTCGCTGTCGCGGACATACTGAAAGCCGAGTTTCTCTATCACCTTGATGGAAGCCTGGTTATCGATATGGGCGATGGCCGTCAGCATATCCAGCTCGGGGTCTTCGAAGGCGTATTGAGCGAGTCTGATCGCCGCTTCGGTCGCATAGCCTTTGCCCCAGGCTTTGCGCACCAGACGCCAGCCCATTTCCAGCTCGGGGCCCACTGCGTCCATGGGGATATAGGAAACCCAGCCCAGCAGTTCATCCGGGTTATCTTTCGCAAAGATGGACCAATAGCCGCGGCGTTCGCCGAAGTCGCCATTGATGCGCGAGAGAAGGAAATTGACGTGCGCTTCAGAGCCGTCATAGACGCCAGGGATATAACGAGTGACTTCCGGGTCCTTATCCATGGCGATACAGGCCTCCACATCCTGCAGGCCTCGGGGTCTGAGAATCAGCCTTTCCGTTTCAAATATCTGCGCCATGAACCTTTACTCCTTGCACTCTTCGACTAACTATAGACGTCAGCTTAATAATACCGACTTTTGCGCTTTACTCTATTGAATTAAGGGGATATTTCGGACGTTTTAGCGCTGGCCGCCACATCAATCGGCGATATGCGCGGCCTGGTTCCAGTGCTTACGACTTAACGGTCATTAAGTCCTTTGCCGTTCATAATCTGCGGCATGTGTTTGGCCACCCGTGAGGCTCTGGTTTTGGATTGTTTGGGTGCAGAGAAATGCAGGAGGTAGCCTCGCCGCCGTCCTGGCGTCAGGGCATTGAAAGCGTCTTTAAAGGCGGGGATTTCATCCAGCTTTTCCTGCAGTTCTTCGGGAATGGCGTAGTCTTCGGTGGTCTTGAAATCTACTTTAAGGCCGGCGTTTTCCACTTCCACCGCCTCTTGAATATACGCTTTGATGACGGCTTCCATCGCAGCGATATCCTGGGCTTTGGTAAAAGGAATCCTGCGCGCGCTTTGAGTGTTTTCGCCCGGCTTTTCCAGCACGGACCCGGGGTCTTTCAGTAAAGCGCCTTTGGGGAACAACAGAGCGCAGAAATCCTTGAATCCCTGCAGAATGACAATGTTGTTTTGCTGGGAGGTATAACAGGGTTTCCCCCATTTCAGCTCTTCCACCAGCTCACAGTCGAGGGCCATTCGCCGCAGCAATGCCAACTCCTCACTCCAGCGCCCGGCTCTATCCAGAAAGCTATCTACCTTGGGATTACTACTTTGCTTAACGTTAAGACTCATGGGAACTCCTTGTTATATTTGAGGGAGATACCGTCACGCTGACCGCGCCTCACAAGGGAGATTCTGTTACTTCCTTCGCGTCAACGCGCTACCGGTCACATCGACCGCACAATTACTTTTCGTAGACTAATACATCCGCCGCTCCGGTATAACCCCTTTCGCGCCCCCAAATTTCCACCTTGGCGGCAAAGCGGTTGAGAACTCGCTTCGCATCTTCCAGCGCGTCACAGAGAGACTGTCGGGAAACTCTGTAACTCAGGGGCGCGGGCATTTCGAAGGGCTCCCTATCCTCAATACATTGAATCTCCACCTCGACAGAATCCGACATCGCCTGGGGACAGGGATGCCCTTCCAGACAAAAAGGCTCCGCAAACGCCTCGGGCCTTTTAAGCACCTCCCAAGAGGCCACATCGGCAAGCATGCCACAGCACTGAGGAATCAATATTGGCGTGGAGCCTTCCATCAAAACCAATCCGCCGAACAGCCCACAGGACTCTTGTAACGGAGTATCTCCGAGGTGCAGATCAATCGCCAAAGCGACATCCGCCTGCGTCAGATCGGCAACGGGATACCTCCGCGAACCAAGGGGAAACGAGCGCATATCGCTAAAGCCCATACGCCGATTAAGCCGCCTCAGATAAGCATCCCAAGCTTCCGGTTCCGCCTGCCAGGAACCATTCGGCGCCGCCCCCTCCGCCTCTTTGGCTTCCGCTGGATACAGAATTTCGATAACGGGAATGAGGGCGATTTTATTCATGATATGTGTCGATAAAGATGATTATTGTGTTCCGTGCGGAGCTTGTCTTGTCTTACGCGATTTGCTAATCAGATACGCCGCCAACAAGCAGTTTCCATTGTAAAGCCATATCAACCTCATTCAGTGAGGCGCGGCCCCATCTTGCTACTCAGTTAACCCTTTAAAACGACACGTTTAAGACTGATCCGCTGTCCCGCTTTGATTGAAGGTTCTCATCACCTGGGCTGAGGACGCAGAACAGAAACGGCAGAAAAGAGGTCACCCCCCGTATGGCGTTGGCGTCATTCCAACTGTTTCTGGTTTCCATCCAGTCGTCAGACAAACTGGTGGGAACCGAGGATTCGGTGTAGTAATTCAAAGGCAGATTAACCTGTTTGGTGAATATGATGACGCCTCCGATATAGGTCACCGCCAAATAAAGAAATCGACAATTAACTGACGACATCAAAAGCGCGGATATGAAGATGGAGTTACGAAGTCACTTTGCCTGACCTTTATTTCTACTCCGTTCGCCCTGAGCCTGTCGAAGGGCTTTCCAGTGCTTTTGAAAAAGAGCATAGCTTCCCCATCAATACTATCCAAATCTCGTTTCCAGTACTTATGATTTTGACGGTTACAACCTCACCTTCGGGTGTTGAATAAGGACTAATATCTTTGAGTCAACTCTCTGGGAAGCCCTTCGACAGGCTCAGGGCGAACGGTGGACTAAGACAGGGCACAGTTGATAGTTGGCCATAGAAATCTTCCATGATTCTCATGTGCTTGAATAGCGGCTTCGTATCCGCAGAATGCCTTCTATCGGGAAAGAAGTTGTCGCCTAAGCTCGAAAGACTAAATGTACTGCTTAGAGTGAAAGCACTTTACCCATGATCCTGACTTCTTTAACCGACTCCGCCGGTATATCGAAGTGGAAGCGCTGCTTTCTGCCCGCTTTGCTGGGAATGGTCACGTCCATGGGGTTATCGCCCGCTCTGGCCAGATTGGTGGCGTAACCATCGGCGTCAATGGCGATAATGTTTTCGGAGTCTTTCAGGTTGATAATGCGTACGGGGTTGTCATTGGCGTTCTTGAAACCGAGTTCGATGTAGGAACCATTGTCCCCTTCTTTGTTGACGGAGAGCAGTTCAACGCTCAGGTTTTTCTCCAGATCGGCGCCGTTATCAACGATGATCGCCCCATCCTGGCTTTGGCCTGTTTTTCTGCCCTCATCGACACCTTCATCCGCCCCTTCCATTAAATCCTTGCCAAACTTGACGATGCCGGACACAACGGATTTTGTTGCGTCCGTGACTGTATTTTCTTTCGTTTCTTCCGCGTGTGAAAACGAGCTCAGCGCCAGTAAAGAGATAACCAGTAACTTTTTCATTCTTCTTCCAAGATTAGTAATAGCTCTAAAAAATCATCATTCTATGTAACATTAAGTAAATTACCAGACCCAAGCGCATGCATCCATAAGCGTGACGGTTCAAGCAGTCCCCTTAAGCTGATCGATATTACGAGGTCTTCGCCGCTGCGCCTTGCTGGAAGGTTCTCATCACCAACGCGCAGATGCAGAACAGGAACGGCAGAAATGAGGTCGCCACCCGTATGGCGTTGGCGTCATTCCAGCTGTTTCGGGTCTCCATCCAGTCGGCAGGCAAGCTGGTGGGATTCCAGGATTCAGTGTAGTAATTCAAAGGCAGATTGACTTGCTTGGTGAATATGATAACGCCCCCGATATAGGTCGCCGCCGCCAGCATAATAAGCCAGAACGACAGAGTTTTACGTTGTCTCAGATTCGCCGCTAATGCAATGATTGAAAACAGGCCGCCACCAAAAAAGAAAGCGAAAAACATTGGGTGCCGGACATTCTGATTAAACAGAGACTGCACCCGCGCATAAGTCTCGCCATCCACCTGCATCATCGCCAGATTCACATTAAAGGTATAAGTCCAGAAGAACCCGGCCATCACGCCAAACACCAGCGTAGCCAAGCCCAGGGTTCCGTTTTCAAGGAGGGTGAAGGGATGTTTGTTTTGCATATTAAGCGCTCCCTCAATCTTTCGTTCAGTATGGAGAAACTCTCTTCATTGCTCGCCAACAGAATTGGCTCACAAAAGTCGCTGTCGAATTGTAGACGGCTAATGTGACGACCCTGAGTTGGAAGATAACCTTCTAATTTTATTTAGGAATCGGAAACCTATATTCAATGACAGCCTGTGCAATATTTCATGAATGATGTACAGAGTAAAGACGTTCACTTTGGCTTATACGGACATGGCGGAAGATGCTTTAGACCGCACGCAAGAGATCAAGGCCGGATAGTCAACGTCTTGAAATGGTTACGTAATGCTCGTCTGTGTTTCCCTGCTCGCCATTCCAGCTCACACAAAGACTAAAGTTCTTTTTTACCGCATAGAGATACCATCGGTTCGAACAATCACATCTATTGATATACGAAATATATTCCTTAAGACTGCTCTCAAATAACTGAGATCGCTTGCCAAACTCAGAGTAGATATAGCACTCATCGAATAACGTATCGTCAAATTCGTTGACTTCAATCCAGTCAGTCTGATTCTTCAAGTTGAGCCAGACTGGACCATGAGTGCTCGGCTTTTTTCTTTCAAACTTAACCCTGAATATATCAGTAAATTCTTGATAGAAATTCCTGCACTTTTCATCGGAAAGCGGCTCTCCGAATGTAAATGGTATATCCATGTTTTCTCAATCTCGATGACTAGCAACAAATCCGGCCTAATCAGAGACTAGGCGGCGTCCGTCGCAGTTTCGGCTAAAGCGTTATTAGCGAATCCACAGCACAAGACTCAAATTTCGAACGCCAATAGCGGGTGTTTTGGTCCCAGCTGGCGCGGATGATATTAGAATCGTCCAAATGTTGCATCCATGACCAGTACAGATGCTCTTTCACTTCATACATGAAACGAATGACGGGCGCAAAACGATAGCGTTACGAAGTCACTTCACTTGACCTTTATTTCTACTCCGTTCGCCCTGAGCCTGTCGAAGGGCTTTCCAGTGCTTTTAAAAGGAGCATAGCGTCCCCATCAACACTATCAGTTGAATTAGGACTTGTGTCTTTGCGTTAACTCTCTGGGAGGCCCTTCGACAGGCTCAGGGCGAACGGTGGATAGGGTCAAGGTCTGAGGTCTGAGGTCTGAGGTCTGAGGTCTGAGGTCTGAGGTCTGAGGTCTGAGGTCTGAGGTCTGAGGTCAGGTTATGCAACCGCGCAATCTCCTCTTTACGCCACTGGGTTTTCGCAATATTATCCATACCATACCTTACGGTATGTTTTAAAAATTCAGGAGGACGTCATGTCAGGTTTTAAGCTTTTTCGCGTTTCCGCTGTACCGATTCCTACCGATGACTATCTCGACCAACGCGCCGCTCGTCCCTATTTTCGCGACGCGCTTGCCGCGCCTGTCTCCAATAAGTCGTTGACGCCCGGACAGTTGCAGAACGCTATATTCACGGTGATGCCTTTATGGGTGCAGGCGTTGATGGCGTTGCGTAATAGAATTGTCGGCGTGTTGGGGTTTGAGGTTGGGCGGACATTTACGGATGATCGCAGCGTCTTCCCTCCTCGCGACCTCCAGGTTGACGACGCCGTGGCGTTCATGCACGTTATCCATGCTGACGCCAGCGAAGTCGTCAGCTTTACGGAAGACAAGCATATGCAGTTTTATCTGTCCGTTTCCAAACAAGCCGATCAGGTGGTGGTGTCCACGATGGTGAACTTGAAAACGCTGACGGGGCGCCTATATATGGCGGCGATCAAACCCTTTCACTGGCTGATCGCCCGGGTAGTCATCCATAACGCTGTCAAAGACGGACGCATCTAATCATGGCCAACAAGAAAGTCAGAGCCCCCCTTCCCGCAAAATCCAAGCAGTTGTCGAAAACGGACTGGTTGGAGTTTGCGCTTAAACAACTGGTGAACAAAGGCCCTGACAGCCTGAAGATCATGCCGTTGTGTGAAGCGTTGAAGGTCACCAAGGGCTCTTTCTATCACCACTTCGAGAATCGCCAGGACTTCAACGACGCCTTGATGAGTCACTGGTACGAGCGCATGACCATGGAGTTCATCAAGCAAGCGGACGCCGCTGGCGCGCCCCTGGAACGCCTGAGGAAGCTCGATCAGGTCATCGCCGCTCACAATATCGAAGCGGAAATGCATATCCGCGCCTGGGCGTTGAAAGACGTCCAGATCGCTGAACACTTGGAGAAGATCGACAGCCAGCGCCAGCAATATTTAAAACAGTGCTATGCGGATCTGGGCGCCGAAGACAATCTCGCCATAGAACTCGCTCAAATCGCCTACGGACTGTTCCTCGGACTGCAACAAATTCGTCCCAAGCCCGATATTGAAACCGCATTACGCCTGGCGGCGATGGTTAGCGGGAAGTTTGTCTCCTCTATCGGATCGCAGGAAGGTTAAGCATCCATGGCGGACAAAAACCTTGAAACCCGACTGCGTGAGATTGATTGGCGACAATACTCGGGTCCCGACCTCTATGCGCCGGACAAACTGATTGCGTCAATGCTTGCTCTCATCAATTTGCATGACCAAAACGCCTCAAATGCAGTCGGCGACGCCATACTGAACACCCTCGGGAATAATCATCGGGGTGTTTATTATCCTGCTGCGCTTGCCGCGCTGGATCTTCTAATCAACATGGCGGAAGCCGCAGATCAACCTGCCAGAATGCGCTGCGCACGCTCCATTTTGAATGACCTGTACTATTTCGAGCCGGAGCTGGGGTATTACGACGGCTGTTCCGATGAGGAACTGAAACGCTTCGTATGCACCAAACTACAGCCCTACTCCGACGCAAAGTTTTCTCTCTGATCATTCTTACCCCCGCCGCACATACTGATAGGGCGTCTGCCCGGTGTGTTGGCGGAAGAAGCTGATGAAGGCGCTGTCGCTGGAGAATTCCAGGGCGTAGGCGACGTCGTTGACGCTTAGCCCTTCCGACAGTTTTTCGATGGCTTTGAGCAGTCGCCACTGCTGGCGCCAGGACTGATAGGACATCCCAGTCTCTTTGTTGAAAAGACGGGTGATGGTTTTACTACTGGCGCCGACTCGGTTCGCAAGCTGGTTCAAGGGGTCCGGCAGTGCATCCGGGTGATTCAGGCTCGTCAGCCAGCCGGACAGGCGTTTATCCCGCGGCAGTGGCAGTTGCAACGCTTCCGTTTTCGCTTGGGCGAGTTCTTCGCAAAACAGCGCGCGCGTATTGCGCTGTTTCTCTTCGGGGATATCCCAGGGCCAGAAAGCCATTCGTTCTATCAACTCCCGCATGAGTCCGCTGACGCAAAAAATACTGATACGCCCGGGCAATGGCCCATTGCGGGATAAGTCAAAATACAGCGAGCGATATGCGACCACGTTAGTCATTCTGACGCAATGCGGGGTGTTGGCGGGAATCCAGGCGGCGCGGGTCGGCGGCAGCACGCAGTGCATGTTATCCAGCGTGATGTTCATGCAGCCTTTAGGCGCATACAGCAGCTGCGCTTTTTGATGGTGATGCATGCCCGAATCATGGCTGCCCACCTCCGCCGCCACGCCAATGACTGCGTTATGCAGCTGGTCTGCGTCGAACTGGGCTTCTCCGTCTATTAGCGCCATCTGTCTCTATCTTGTGGTTTTGTGATCCGGTTATGTTATTTGACCACAACTTCCGTCCCTAAAATAGCCGTCTTTATGTGCTCATTGGAGGAAGTATGACATCGCACAAACCGGCGACAGGACTGCTGTTCATCTTGTTGATGTTCCCACAGATTGCGGAAACCATTTATAGCCCGGCATTGACGGATATCGCCCATCACTTCGCCACGCCTGAACGCGCCGCGGCGCAGACGCTTTCCGTTTACTTTATCGCCTTCGCCCTGGGCGTGGGATTCTGGGGCGGCATGGCTGACCGCATCGGTCGTCGCCCCGCCATGCTTTGCGGACTGGGCCTGTACAGCCTCAGCGCTGCGGCGGCGTTGATCGTGGATCAGTTCGAAACGCTGTTATTCGTGCGGGCATTGAGCGCCTTTGGCGCGGCGGTTGGATCGGTGGTGACGCAGACCATGTTGCGCGATGCCTATAGCGGAACCGACCTGGCGAAGATGTTCGCCGTCATGGGACTGGGTATGGCGATCAGCCCTGTACTGGGCTTTTTCGCTGGGGGACTATTAACCGCGCTCGGCGGCTATCTGAGCGTATTCACCGGCTTATTCGTCATGTCAGCTGCGCTGTTTGGCCTTAGCGCCAAGCAGTTGCCGGAAACCCGCCCGTCTACATTGAACCCAGTGGCCTTCAAAACCCTGGCGTCACAGCTGGTGCGGGATGGGTACGTGTTGCGCCATATGGCTCTGGTGGCCCTGTTCAACCTCATGCTGTTTTCGTACTACTCCCTAGCTCCGTTTATATTCGAGTCATTGGGATATAGCTCTGTCGAATTCGGCTACAGCGGCGTCATCCTGGCCATCGGTTCGCTGGCGGGCAGTCTTCTGAACCAAGCGGGATTAAAGCGCGGGATGTCCCCGCAGCATCTGATCCACGCCGGCATAGGCATGGCGACGCTGGGCGGCCTGGGCGTGCTGCTGACTCAAACAACCCTTTGGTTCCTGGCGCCGATGTCGTTGACCCTGTTGAGCTACAGCATCGCTATCCCCAACATCCTCAGTCAGGCATTGGTGCGTTATCGGGCGAACGCCGGCGCGGCGGGGGCGCTGTTTGGGTTGGCCTATTATCTGTTACTGGGTATCGGTTTAGTCGCATCGGGATGGTTGCAGAACCTTGGCGCCACGCTACTGAGCGCCGCCACAGGATGCCTGCTGCTATGCGCATGGGCGGCGACGCCCCAAACCGATCTGGCGGAAAACAGCGCCTGAGGTTTAAAAACCGCCATGACCGGCCAACACAAGGAGAGTACGCGAAAGTCGAGACTATTCCTGGGATTACCAGGAGTAGTCATACTGGAGCAATTCGCCGGTATCCGGGTCGACGTATCGGAGGAAGCTGATATTGCGATCCGCCATTCTCTCGCTCTTCAAACCGAGTCCTTCAGCGCTGGTTTTGAACTCTTCGACCAAGTACGCTTGCTCGCCCCGCGTGACATTCCAGACGCTGTTCCCCTCTCTGATTTCATTGTCGAGCAATTGGTTCAGCTTGGCTGATCTGAATCTGAAAGAGCCGTGCATTCTGTTACCTCTTTATGCTTTTGGGGTGGACGTGTCGGGCTTGGATTATTGAATATCCGGCGGCACCGTCAGATCGTACTTGGCGACAATGGCGTCAAACTCGCCGCTCTCCTTCAGTCTTAGCAGTTCCTTGTCAAAACGATCGCGCAAAGCCGTCAAATCACGCGCTTTGGAAAAGGCGATAAAACTGGGCAGGCGCTCTACTTCCAACGGCAGTCGGGAGATATGCTTGGTGAAGCCGGTCTTTTTCAGCTCCCAATCCGCGACGTAAATATTGCTGATCAGGATATCAATCCGTCCCAGCATCAGTTTCTTGAAATTCTGTTCAATATCTTCGACCCGTTGCACTCGCAGTTGATTGCGCATCTGATCAAACACCGCGCCATAGCTGATGGTGGAGACCACGCCGAATTGCTTGTCCTGCAGCGCGAGCAAGTCGCCATTGAAATTAATGGGGGAGTCTTTCCTGGCGTACAACGCAATAACCTGGGGAATCAGCACTACGTTGGAGTAATCCAGAAACTGCTCACGCTCCGGGGTTTTGTAGGCGGTGAATATGGCGTCCGCATCCCCTTTGCGCACTCGATCCAGCGAGCGGCTCCAGGGATGCACGTCTATGCTGACCTGCAAACCTAACGCCGCCATAACACGATGCACCACTTCTACGGCGACGCCAGTAGGTTCGCCATCCTCTCCGGTAAATTCCAGCGGAGGAAACTCCAACGTCACAAAACGATACGCCCTCTCTTCAGCCCAGGCGCTTTGATAAGCGATTCCCCAGGCAAACAGAAACAATAGTATCGTTTTAAACATGCAGCCGACATTCTCTAGAGTTTTATTCGTTGATTAAGAGTAGCTTAGGGCGATAGCGCACTCAACCGATGGCGGACCGTAACGCGCCGGAACATGGCCCGCAGCAAACAATCCACATAAGATTACTTGATCTTTTGCCGATCGAAACACCAATAGCGATTAAGAGCCCATCAGTAACTGGATATAACTTACCCCATCCTTCGTCCCAACTACTTCAAAGTCTTCCAGATAGACATGGTGGTAGTCGCCAGTGGTGTGAATCATCTGATTCGCTGACTTGGCCAGATCCAGCCAAGTTGGGTTTTGCAAAGGTTCGCTCTGGTAGCCCGCTCCCTCCCCCCAGAACGCGTCATGAGGCTGCACGACTATCACTTGTCCCTCTACGGCGATTTCGTGCAGATTATTAACAGGCATGCCTTTGGCGTCTTCGCCATAGGCGCTGTAGATCACCACGCACTCCTGCTCGATGTTAGCGCAGACCTGATTGACGATGGCGTCCATTTTCGCCGCCCATTCATCACCCTGAGCATCTGCGCGGGCGATATCGCCCCATAACAACAACGCCAGGCAGACTATCCCTATCTTCATGTGTTACGCGCCTCTATATTTAGGTAGTAATTCGGAAGTCGGGGCCGTTTTGGCTTGGGCTCCAACCTTGATCCAATGCAGCTTTGATGAGCTTCGCCACGTACGCCGGGGTGATGCTAAAGTCGTGCAGATCAGAGCCATAGAGAATTTGCTCATACAGCAACTGGCAAGGCGCTTCCGCCAGCTCGACATATACGTCCAGCCAGCCGTCATTACCGCTGCTTCTCCAGCGGTAATTTGTGTTATCTACGGTAATTATCCGGCTTTTCTTTTTCGGCATCGCCATGATATCGCCCTGTCAACTCGCCCCAGTTCCCCACTTCGCGCTATTAAACAACAGATTGATAAAGGCCCCAACAGATTTCAGTATGCTGAGCTCCGCCTGAGGCCGTATAGCCCCCTCTTTTACGCATCCAATGATGAAAGTCGACCGTCACGCAGGCGGTTCAGCTTCATTTCGTTCAGGTCCTTTGCCCATCCTCTGCTATATAATTAATCGAGAAGTCGTTTACTCTTGGTCAACCCAAACTTTGTTGTGAATCCGCAAACACGGAAACCCATGCGTTATTTGCTACCCGTTATCGCCTTGCTGCTGACGACCTGCTGCGTTCAGGCGGAGAGTCATGCCGCCAACGCCTCCTCTTTGAAGTGGAACGGCCCAACCACAGGCCCCGCAGCGCAGCGGAACAAAAATATTGTATTCGTGTCTCAAGATTCCAATAACGGCGGTATTTCCAGTCTGTATCGGCACTTTCAGCTGGCGGCGCAACAGCTCGGCTGGAAGTTGGAACACATTGACAGCAAGAACAATTTGCATAGCGCCAAGTCCGCCGTATTGCAGGCTGGTCACGCCAATGTGGACGCCATTGTGCTGGGCGGGGTTTCTCTCTCCAGCCTTCGGGATGAGGCCCGCATCGTCAAGCGCAAAGGCATCATTCTGCTGGGCTGGCATGCGGCGGCTGAACCAGGGCCGACGGATGAGCTGTTCAACAACATCGCCACCCCGTCTTTCGCTGTCGCGCAAATGGCGGCGCAATACGTGGTGCAGCATAGCGAGGGCAAAGTGGGGGTGGTGATTTTCAATGACGCGCGCTTTGAGGTGGCCAACGCCAAAACGGAAAGCATGCGCAAAATCATCTCACAATGCGATCGCTGCCGTGTGTTGTCCATTGAGAACATCAGCCTCGGCCAGACCGTGACGGAAATTCCCAAAGCCGTGGACCGACTGGTGACGGAGTTCGGCGACGCCTGGACTCACAGCCTGGCGATCAACGACCTATATTTCGACTCCATCAGCTTCCCGCTGCGTAAACACAACCGCACCGACATTCGCAATATTTCCGCCGGAGACGGCTCCTTTCAAGCGTTGAACCGCATTCGTAGCGGCCTGTCCACCCAGGTGGCGACGGTGGCGGAGCCCGCCGGCGTGCAGGGCTGGCAACTGGCGGACGAACTGAACCGAGCCTTCGCTGGCGCGCCTCCCAGCGGCTATGTGACTGAGCCGCTGCTGATCACCTATGAGAGCGTGCATAAAACCGATATCTACAACCTCGGCGGCGATATTCCCTACCGGGAGTGGTACGAAATAATCTGGTTCGGCGCGCCGCTGCCGCCCGCACAGTAGAGAGTTGTCAGCCTTGCGTAACTGTTCACTGACAGGGAGACGCCGCAATGAAAGACGCACTCGCACAATTTGACTGCGACGGCTATGTTCATATCCCCGCGTTCCTGAATTCCGATTTGATCCACCGTTATAACGCGAGACTTGCGCAAGTGATGCAGGACTGCGCACGGGCTCCCGTACAACATGTGGCGTTCAGCGGCGCTCAGGCGCTGTTTCGCGTGAATGAGCTTCTACGCTATTTCGGCGCGCACACGCTGTACATTCTGGGGATGCCAGCGTTACAGCGCCTGACGCAGTCCCTGTGCGGAGGCGAAGCCATCTGCACGTATGAGTCGCTGTTGGTGCGCTCAGCCGCCAACGCCAGCCTGGTTGATTGGCATCGGGATATGAATCATCAGCAGGATGGGCGGATCTTTACCTTGGGAATTTATCTCGACGCCGCGCTGACGGAAGAGGACGCTTTGCAGGTTTTGCCGGGACATCATCTATCCGGCTCCTCCATTTCCGCATTAACGTCCATGCTAGCCGGCAAAATGATAACGCCGCTAAGGCTCCCCACCCTGCCGGGAGACCTGTTGCTCCATGACGTCAGGTTGCCCCACGCATCTCCACCGGTGGTCAGCAATCGCGTGCGCAAGACCCTGTACTTTGAGTTCCGCCCTCTGCGACTGTTGCAAAGCGCTAATCCGCAATGGCTGACGCAGCGTCGACGTCTGAATGACATCGCCCAGAGCGTGCATACGCGCCTTCATGATAAGGATGAATCAGAGTGGTCGTTAACTCAGCAGGAAACAGACTGGCTGGAGGTCTTATATCAACAAAGGCAACGGCTGGAGGGGGCGGAATATGCGTCTAATTCAGGATCGCAGGCCAGCCTTAAAAAGCCACCAGTGAAGACAGGAAGAATACAATCACGCCCAGAATCAGCAACTCCACCAGACCGATAATAACGCCATAGAGTATGCGCAGCGAACCTGGCAGCTTGCTGACAAACTTTCTGTCGTACATCCAATGGCTCGCTTCAATGGCTCCCAGCAGCGGCAACCCCATCAATACGGCGCCAATCCAGAATGTCATCGAGGGGTATTCGACAGGCCCTTTCACCAACCAGAGACCCAGTCCAGTCAGGAAACTCAAAACGAGGCACACCACGAGCGTAAATATGCTGACGCCCCTTTTTCCATAAAAGTTAGCGTTCTTAAGACTCCAAGAGTCCTCTTTGTTCATTTTTCTAATTTTCCATAATGCGGATTCGATATAGCAGGCCATATCATAGGAGCTAACGTCCTTGTTGAGAACCTAAAGATAACAAATTATCTTATTTTTCATTTAAATTTCATAAAAATCAGCTGGTTGCATCCTCCCTTTAATCTAAGCCGCGTTCGCTCTTGGTCGTAAGTATATATGTGGACTTAAACGTTTTAGATCGTTTGCGTATATTGCCCGCCCTTCTTAAATACAACTATTACTTGTGTGCTTTTAATACAATGATTCAATTAAAAAAAACACTGGCTATCGCTATAGGCGCCTGTTTATCACAGTTTACTTGGGCGGCGCCCACTCACAGTGTGGACGTTATGGTGGTTTACAGCGCTCAGGCGCAAGATCACTACGTCGGCAACAGCGAAGAAATTCAGCAAAAGATCGCCGATTATGTGGCGTTCACCAATCAGGCATTTGTTAACAGCAAGGTAGATATCCAGCTGAATCTGGTCCACAGCGAGGTGATCTCGGACGTAGCCCTCAGCGTAGACAACCAGGGCATCAGCGAATCTTTGACGTCGTTACAGCAAAACCGTTACGTCAGAGAACTGCGCGGCCGCTACAAGGCCGATCTGGTGATGATGCTGTACGATCAAAATGACCTGAATTCAGCCACTTGCGGCATTACTGCGCCTGGCGTATTTTTGGCCAATAAGGGCGTCTTCTCCATCAACAATATCGACAGTGCTTATGGGCTGGTTGACGTGAACCCAAGTTGCGCTCTTGACCTCTCAGGAGAAAATGTCACCCCTTATCATTTTGCGCACGAATTGGGCCACCTGTTTGGATTGGGGCACGGCTTGCCGACAGAGCAAAATGAGTTCGTTCAAAGTCAACCTATGCTGGACGAGTTATTCAAAATGCTGGATGGCGAAGGTTTCTATAGCAGCCGACCAGCGTTGCCATTCACCACGATTTCCACACTTGAGGAAGCCGTCGAAGCGCAGGTATATCCTCTACAACATGCTTTCGCTTTCGGTTATGGCGGCCCGACCACTCGCGAAGTTTCCACCATCATGGCCTACCCTCACGAACACGGCTACGCCTCCTGGGCTCCCTATTTCTCCACGCCAGACGTAAAGGTCTGCAAGAATGGCGGCGCGACTTGCCAGGAATCCGAAAAAGTGGCGATCGGCGGTGATCTCGGCAACGGCCTGCAAGCCAACAACGCCCTCGCGTTAAATCTGGCGGCGGAACAGGTCGCCAATTTCTGTCGCAACAACCAGCAGCTCGCCAACGCCAAGGGAACTCCAATGCAGTTCGCCTTGGGCGCGCCGACTGCGCGCTGGCACTTGGACAACCTTGACATCAGCTTCTCTGACAGTACGCCGGGGGCGGTCTATCCCTGGATTGAGGGCGAGGACGAGCTCTCGGTCGTCGAGGTGGATATCAACGGCGAACTAACCAATGTGCTGCAAGTGGAGAACGCCGCCAACCTTCCTACGGCAGGCGTTAACCTGACCTGCGACCTGAGGCCTGGCGACGTTTACCAACTGAAGGCGAAGGTCAAAGGCCTGGAAGACGGCGCTGCAACCCTTTGGCTC
Organism: Hahella sp. KA22; assembly: GCF_004135205.1. Classification (NCBI taxonomy): domain Bacteria; kingdom Pseudomonadati; phylum Pseudomonadota; class Gammaproteobacteria; order Oceanospirillales; family Hahellaceae; genus Hahella; species Hahella sp. KA22. The sequence goes on from NZ_CP035490.1 coordinate 4,538,836, forward strand.
TACTACGAGACCCTGAGCGGCGCGAAAGAATGGTTTGAAGTGAGCCGGAAATCCGTCACCACCAGCGACTGGACCGAACTGGAAGCCGCGGTGCAAATGCCGGACGACCTGACTCACGTACAAGCCGTGATTTACGGCGTAGATCAAGCCAAGGGGTTTATGCTGGAATCACTGGAAGTGTCTGAGGATCGGGCTCTGTAATGTCTTACGCCCATCAGAGCTTTTCTGGTGGGCGTTCTCTGGCTCTCTCCTACTCTCCTACTCTCCTACTCTCCCATTCTGTTCTTCATTCTTCACTGCCTCTGTTTTCCTTATCGCTATAAATCCCCCGCCCTTTTATAGGGAAATCTATGAAGAACGTTAGCGAGGCGACATGGGAGGCTCACGTGACTCAGGGAGTCAGGGAGACAGCGTTGTGGATGTTTCCTGTTCTATCTGTCGCAGCATGTCCAGGCAATGGGCGTGGGCGGCGTCAAAGTCCAGTTGGTTGATATCCTCCTCCAATACCGCGAAACTCGCCGGCAATAACTGTCGGTAGGATGAGTTCAGATCCGCGAACAGCTTCAATGCATTCATATTGGACATTCTGACCAGCTGCGCCAGTTCTTTCAGTCCGGCTTTCAGGCCCGCCTGGGAAGCCGTGGCGGAGTTATTCCCCCTGTCGGCGGGTGGAGCCAGTATTGAGATGATTTGCGTCAGCAGGTCTCGGGTACGTTCAAATTCGCGTTGGATAATAGACGCCGCGTTCCGCTCAGGCGTCCACCCATTACCTGATCGCACCCCCTGTTCCAGCGCCCCCGACGCATCCGCCAGGATGGGCGCGCCGACGGCGCCGGCCAGACCTTTTACGGTGTGCAATATGTCCGCCGCCCGCCGACTTTCGCCTCGCGCCAACAAGTCTGGCAGGTCTTTCAGCATAGCGCTGACGTCCCGACTGAACCCTCGCGCCGCATTGCAATACGCGCCGGTATCCTGACCGAATCGGCGCAGCGCATCCCGCAACGTCAACCCTTGCGCCTCCGCCAGCGTTAACGCCGGCTGTATGTGCGGCGCGGCGCTCTCCGACGGCTGCCGCAAGCCTGACGCAGGGGGAATAGACGGCGTGTGTTCCGTGCGGTCCGGGGTATTCGTATGTTTCAGGATCACCGCCACAAGCTCGCTCAGATCGAAAGGTTTCCCGACATGATCGTTCATGCCGGCGGCCAGACAGTTTTCCCTGTCCGAGGGCAGCGCATTGGCGGTCATCGCCACGATGGGCAAATCCTTAAACGCGGAATAGTCGCGAATTTCATGGGTTGCGGCATAGCCGTCCATGTCCGGCATCTGAATATCCATCAGCACCAGATCGTATGGCGGCGACGCTTTTTTCACCGCTGTTACGCCAGCCAGGCCGCCGCTGGCGATATCCACCTGAGCGCCGCAACTGCCCAACAGCTCCCGGGCTACCTGTTGATTAGTCAGATTATCCTCAACCACCAAGAGGCGCAGCCCGGTCAGCTGAGTACAGGGCTGCGCGGCATGGCGATTGATCTGTTGCAGGCGCCGATGGCCGGCGCGGGCGTCAGCTACTGCTTCCGACAACATGGAGGCGGTAATGGGTTTCACCAAAAAACCATCCAGCATGCTCGCCTCGTCCTCACGGGGATAAGATAAAATTTCTTTCCCCTGAGACGTCACCATGATAATAATCGGCGCCTTCGCGCCCGTCAGGATATGACGAAGGCGCCGGATGGTTTCCCAACCGTCTAATCCGGGCATACGCCAATCCATAAGCACTACGTCATAGTCGGTTCCCGCAGCCATGGCGAGGGCGTCTTCGCCGGAGGCCGCCGCTTCCGCACGCCAGGCGAGATGATTGACGATGCTGCAGTTAATGGCCCGCGCGCACTCATTGTCATCCACGACCAGCACACGTAGTGGCTCAATCACCATGGGGTCCGACTTATTCGCCGTTTCCTCGGAGCGCGCCAGACACACGGTGAAATAGAATTCACTGCCTTTGCCGGGAGCGCTTTCCAACTGCAGTTCGCCGCCCATCATGCGAATGAGCCGCTGACAAATCGCCAAACCAAGTCCTGAACCGCCGTAGCGCCTGGAGGTCGAGGCTTCCGCCTGGGAAAAGCCGTCGAAAATATGTTTTTGTTGCGCCTCGGAGATGCCAATGCCGGTGTCGCGTACACTGAAATAAAGCCACAGATGCGATGCTTCCGATCGGTGCAGGCGAACACTCATCACCACCTCACCGGATTCCGTAAACTTGAGGGCGTTGCCCGCCAGATTGATAAGGATTTGTTTAAGACGCAGAGAATCACCCACCACCTGTTGCGGCAGCGCGGGATCGATATCGAACAGCACCTCCACATTTTTCTTGCCCAGACTGGCGGACAGCAGCACGCCCACTTCCTGCACCAGTTTTTCCAGATAAAACGAATGCAGGTCCAACTCCAGCTTGCCCGCCTCCACCTTGGAGAAGTCCAGTATGTCGTTGAGAATGCCCAGCAACGTGCGGGCGGCGGACTCGGTTTTGTGAATGTAGTCGGACTGCCGCGTGGTCAGGTCGGTTTGTTGCACCAGTTGCAACATGCCCAGAATGGCGTTCATGGGAGTGCGGATTTCATGGCTCATATTGGCGACAAAATCCGACTTGGCGCGACTGGCGGATTCCGCCGCCTCTTTGGCCTGGCGCAGTTGTTCGGTACGTTCGGCGACCTTCCGCTCCAAATTGACATTGAGCAGTTGCACCTGGGTTTCAATGGCTTTTTGCTCGGTGATGTCACGAATCGTGGTGGCGGCGCCGACGATCTTGTTATTGGCGCCTTTGATCGGGAAAACCGTCACGGACACGTCAAAATGGCTCCCGTCGGCGCGGCTGCGAATGGTATGAAAGTTAGGCACCACTTCGCCCTGAGTCACGCGCTCCATAATGTCTTTTTCTTCTTCACGGCAATTGGGCGGCACAATCAGACTCATCAGCGTTTTACCGATCGCCTCCGCCGCGGGGTATCCCAGCATGGATTCCGCGCCCTGGTTCCAGTTCGTAATTTCACCTTCCAGAGTGACGCCGATAATGGCGTCGTTGGAGCTTTCCACAATGGCCGCCATGCGCGAGCGCTCCAGACCGATATGCACCTTGCGTTGCAGGTTGACCAAAAAGATATAGAACAGCCCGGTCATCAACACAGAGATCAACGCCAGGGTGAGCGCCACCTGAATTGGCGACAGCAAATGCAGACTCTCGACGAAAGCCGGCAGCGCTTTAATGTGCATGCGCCAGGTGCGCTGATAGAGAGATAGATTAATGCTGGTCTCAAGTCCTTCCGCGGCAGGCTGATCAAAACCGGCGGAAGCGTAGAAAACGTCCTCCGCGCCGGATTCGGACACATCCTGCAGGGAGAAAGCGAAGTCGTCGCCATGGAAGTTCATATCCTGCAACACTTCATCCGTCACCAGCGGCGTGTAGGCCCAGCCGAATGTTTCCCCCTCTCTTTCCTCCGCGCTGGCGGGATGCAGGCCGGTCCGGTAGATGGGTATCAACAACAGGAAACTACGTAACTTCTTTCCCGTCGCCTGCACCAGAGTGATTGGCCCTGACAACGTGGCTTTGCCGCTGTGCATCGCCATAAGCGCGGCTTCCCGCCGGGTGGATTCAGAGCCGATGTCCAACCCCACCGCCTGCTGATTGTATTGCTCCGGCTCCACAAAGCGTATGATGAAACGCTCTTCATCATTCACCGAAATCTTCTTCACCGCGAAATCGCCGCCGCGCTCACGCTGCGCCATCTCCACAAAGGCCGCTTCCTGCTCCGGGCCGACCCGTTGAATCAGGCCATAGCCTCGGGAGCCGGGAAACTCTCGCTCTTGCTCACGAGAATGAGAATATTCAAGAAATTTGCGATAGCTTATGTTTTCGCGGCCGCCAGCGATAATGGCCCCGCGCGCGCCGCGCAGACCATATTCATATATCTGCATCCGCGACTGCACCTGACTGGCGACGCGATTAGCCAGAATATCCAGCCGCGCCCTGGACTCATGCTGATTCATTTTGGCCCGGCGCACACCTTCTTCCAAAGCCAGTATGACGCCCATTGCAAGCAGCCCCCAAAGAAACCATTTCACACGTCCAAGCATATCCTCTCCATGGGCGCTATCAGGCCAGACTTGCTGTGTTTTCCATCTCAGGCATGGCCATTCTCCTGCATCAGTTCGTCGAGTTCCTCCAGAACTTCATCAAACTGGAGATTGGCCACTTTTTCGCGGATGGATTCAAACTGAGCGGCGGCGCACAGGGTCTGCAAAGAGGAGCGAATACGGTCGAAGTAGTCCAGCGCTTCCATATTGCGACTTTCCAGCAGCTCGCGCCAACGCTGCAGCATTTCCAGATCCAGCTCGACATTAGCCAGGCAGCCTGATGACGGCGGAAACTGTTGCGACCACGCCGTCAATTCTTTCAGCATGGCGTCCATCCGACGCTCCAGGGCGTTCAACAAGCGGCTTTTATCTGTATTCGAGTCAGCCCGTATGCTTTCTTCCAGCTCGCCGGCGCTGTCCGCCACCTTCTCCGCGCCCAGTGTGCCCATAGAGCCCCGCAGCGTGTGCGCCAGGCGCAACGCCTCCGTCATGCTCTCGTCTGCAATGGCCTTGCGAATATTCACCACCGGTTGCTTGCCGCGGCCTAACACCTGGCACACCAGTTCACGCACGTGATTCCCCAGTGCACCTTCCTGTTGGCCCGCCAGCAGTAGCTTGGAGTAATCCAGCGTACTTTGTTTCGGCTTTATCTCATCCTTCACTTTCGCGCCTCACCTTGCCATTTCGTCCCTTATATTATTTCGTACCCCCGCCTAGACCATCCGTTGTTCCTCTGCGCCCTCTTCAGCACAGTGAACGCGCCCTCTTCCCGCCTGTTTCGCCGCATATAACTGTTGATCCGCCTCTTTGATCAAATCCACAACTTCGGTATGCCGGATCGGATAAATCTCCGCTACGCCAATGCTGACGGTCACCACATCGGCAATTTCCGAAGCCTGGTGTTCGATGCCCAGCGCTCGAATGGAAGCCTCTAGCTCACGCCCCAACTGACAAGCGCCGGCGGCTTTGGTTTCCGGTAATATGCAGGCGAACTCCTCGCCACCGTATCGGGCCGGAAGGTCGTCGGGGCGCTGCAGGACCTGTTTCATGCAACCCGCCACCAACTTCAGGCATTCATCCCCGGCGATATGACCATAGCGGTCATTGAACTTTTTAAAATAGTCCACATCCAGCATCAGCAGGCTCAATGGGTGGCCGTTGCGTTTACAGCGACGCCACTCTCGCTCCAGGCGTTCATCAAAAAAGCGCCGGTTGGCGACGCCGGTCAGTCCATCCAGCAACACCAGTTGTCGCAAAAGATCCGCTTGAAACTTAAGCGTCAGGTGGGCGCGCACCCGGTTGCGCACGGTGGAGGGGTTGATCGGTTTAGTGATGAAGTCAACGCCGCCGGCGTCCCAACAGGCGTCCTGCTCCTCCGGCGTGTTATGAGCGGTGACGAAAATGATAGGGATGTCCTTGGTTTCCGCGGAGAGCTTCAATTGGCGGCACACCTCCAGCCCATCGGTGTCCGGCATAATGACGTCCAGCAGGATCAGGTCGGGAATGTCTTTCCTGCAGAACTCCAGGGCCTGCGTGCCATTGGTGGCCATAAACACGTCATGTTCGCCGGCGAATAATCGATAGATCGCTTGAATATTGATGGGCTGGTCATCCACCACCAGAATACGCGCCCGTTTCTTCTCAATCTGCATTGGCATGTCAGTTTCCGATATAGTCCGACGACTCCAGCTGTTTCAACATGTCATTACACAACGTCAGCGCCGTGCTGAAATCGAGCTGGTTGATACTCTCCTCCAGCTCGTCAACGGCTTCCGGCAAATCCGTCGCATATTTCTTCTTGAGGTTTTCAAAAAAAGAAATCGCCTCCATGTTGGAGGCGCGCACCAGCGCCGCCAGTTCTTTGAACTCACTCCGCAGGTCACGCTCCTGGGGCTGATCGACTTTCGGCGGAGCCGTCGCCGCCTGCTTGGGCGCCAGCAGGCCGTCAATCTCCACCACTATTTGCGGAGTCCTCTCCAACTCGCGCCGCAACGCCGCCAACAGATTTTCATCCAGTTCGTGATGACGCAGAGCCGACTCCACATCCTGGATAATATTCATGTGCCCCCCCGAACCGATGGAGCCAGCCAGACCTTTCAGGGTATGCAGGACATTCGCCGCATGCTCGGACTCGCCCTCTGACGTGAAGTAAGCGTCCCATGCATCCAGTAAGGTCAGCACTTCCGTCTTATAACCAGACAAAGCCGTTCGGTAGGTGCTCAGGCTGCCGCCAAAACGAGCCAGAGCGGAAGCGACGTCAATCTGCAGGCTATTGGCGAATTGCAATTCTTCTTCTGTAAACAAAGACGTCGTCGTATGCAGCGACGCGACTTTTTGCAACCGGCTTTCCAGTCCGCTCTGCTTGAGGATCACTTCCACCAATTGCCCCAGTTCAAAGGGCTTGCTGATGTGATCGTTCATGCCCACGGACAAACAGGCATTCCTATCCGAAGACATAGCGTTGGCGGTCATGGCGACAATGGGTAAATCCGCCAGCCCCAAGCGATTGCGTATTTCTCTTGTGGCGCAATAACCATCCATCACCGGCATCTGAATATCCATCAACACCAGGTCATAGCCCGGTTGCGTCCGCTTGACCATCTCCAGGCACTCCGCCCCATTGCAGGCGATTTCCACCTGCGCGCCTTCGCTGTTCAAAAGCTCTTGGGCGACCTGCTGATTGGTCGGATTATCCTCCACCACCAACAGTTTCAGCCCTTTCAGCATCTGACCGGAGCTGCGCCAATGGTAAGAAGTTGAAGAGCCTTTTCGTCCCGCAGCGCGTGCGTCCGCCACTGAATCCAGTAATACGGAGGCCGTTATGGGTTTGACGATAAAGCTGTCGAGCATGGCCTCGTCGCCGCTCTGGCTGTGGCGCTCCAGTATTTCCCGTCCCTGGGCGGACATCATCACCAGGATAGGCCGGACATCGCCGAAGTCCATGGAGCGGACTTTACGGCAGACCTCCAGACCAGTTTCTTCCGGCATCAAATAGTCGACGAATATCACGTCGTAGGGGCGCGCGCTGTCGCGACTGGCTTCCAGATAGGCGACCGCTTCCGCTCCCGACGCCGCCAGATCCGTGCGCCAGCCAAACCCTTGCGCCATACCGGCGACGATTTCTCTGGCGGTGTCGTTATCATCCACCACCAACACATTGAGCTTGTGCAAGTTTGGAATGGTGCGCCGAAGTTCCTGGGTTTCTCCCACCTCGCCCATTTTGACAGTGAACTTGAAAGTACTGCCGACGCCCGGCGTGCTCTCCACACTCATCTGACCTTTCATCAGATTCACCAGTCTGCGACAGATAGCCAGCCCCAGCCCGGTGCCGCCAAAACGACGTGACGTGGAAGCTTCCGCCTGAGAAAAGCCGTCAAAGATGTTTTGCAGATTCTCAGGCGAAATACCGATACCGGTGTCCCGCACGCTGAAGAAAATCTCCAACTCACGGTCTTTGCGCTGTAACAATTTGGCGGACAGTACGATCTCACCGGAATCCGTGAATTTGACTGCGTTGCCGACCAAGTTGATGAGGATCTGCTTCAGCCTAAGACCGTCCCCCAGCATGTCGTAGGGTATGTCAGGGTCGATATCGAACAGCAGCTCGACCGGTTTACCCCCCAGATTGGCGGACATAATGACGCCCACTTCGCGAAACACCTGATCGATATTGAAGGGATGCATATCCAGACTAAGCTTGCCCGCCTCCACTTTGGAGAAGTCGAGTATATCGTTGAGGATGCTCAGCAAGGTACGGGCGGCGGCGTCAAGTTTATCCGCATAGTCATGTTGACGGTTGGTCAACACCGTGCGTTGCAGCAGTTGCAACATACCCAGAATCGCATTCATCGGCGTGCGGATTTCATGGCTCATATTGGCGACGAATTCAGACTTCGCCATGCTCGCCGCCTCGGCCACATCTTTAGCCTTTTTAAGTTCTCCCGTGCGTTCCCTGACCTGCAGCTCAAGATTCGAGTTCAGCTCAATCACCTGTTTTTCAATCGTTTTTTGCGCCGTGATATCACGGATAGTGGTGGCGGCCCCCGTTACCGCGCCGTTGGCGCCGCGCACTGGCGATACGGTAATGGACACATCAAACTCGCTGCCATCGCGTCGTTTACGGGTGGTGTCGAAATGACTCACCGGATCACCCCGACGCAAACGCTGCAGGATGTATTCTTCCTCCGACAGACGCGCCTCTGGCATAATCAGCGACGCCATGGTGCGTCCCACCGCCTCCTCCGCTGTATAGCCAAACATTTCTTCCGCCGCGCGGTTCCAGCTCGTTACAACCCCTTCCAGCGACTTACTGATAATGGCGTCGGTGGAGCCATCGACAATCGCCGCAAGCCGCGCCTGCTCCTGACTGATCTGCATGCGGCGGCGCAGGTTCAACATAAACAGATAAAGCACCACGCCTAAAATCGCCACCACTATCAACACCGCTCCAATCGCCACTCTGCCGGTTTGCGACGCATGCGCGCTCAGGAACTCATCGCTGACTGACTTCACCAGCGTCAGGTGTCGGGACGGGTTATTTTTGTCCAGAGGAACATTAACCATGACAGCATGAATCAGACCTTTCGGTCCCTTGAAGACTTTCATGTGCTCATAGGCGCCATATTCGTCCGAGGTAGTGAAATAGTCAGTCCAGCGGTGACGTTTGCCGATATCAAATCCAAAGACTTTTCTGCGGTCAGGATGCACCAGAAAGTCGCCATCGCTGTTGAGCAAATAAGTGGTGTATTCCGGCGAAAGATCGGTGACCAGTTCCGTAAAGATTTCAGCGAACTCTACGTTGATCACCACCATGCCGAATAATTCGTCTTGCACATAGATAGGCACAGAAACCCGAATCACTGGCCGGTGCGGCGTCTCCAGTTGGTTATCCTGCTCCCGATTCAGGGTGATGTCGGAAACATGGGTCTCTCCTGCGCTCAGTTTGAGCGTTTCCTGGAAATAGTCTCGCTCCTCTTTGCTTTGCAATTCCGGCTCCGACACAGCGACCACGCCTTCCGGCGTGCGATCCACACGCACCAACTCCCGTCCCCTATCCGCCACGCCGATATAGCGTACTTGTGCAAACCGGGGATTTTCTTTCATAAATTCGGAAAAAATGATCTGCAAACGCCTTTTCCAAACATCCAGGGAGTTCCCTTCTTGGGGATCGAGGCCATTATTATTAATAGCGCGGATGATGCCTTGAACAGGAGGCGTGTTGGACAGGAAACGCACGTCGCGACGATAAAGGTCCAGCCAGCTCTGTATGGCTTCCGATCTCAGCTCCACCTGCTCCGCCAGCCTGAGGTCGTAGTTGTGATGTTCCTGGTCGAGTTGGTAGAAATACGCCAGATAATAGAAAGGAATCGCCAGCGTACAGAAAGCAAGCGTAACCGCCAGCAAGGTTCGCATGCTTAACAGTGATGAATCCGAAAGTCTGGCGGACGCCATGAAAGCCCCTCCCTTAAAACCAGACATTGTCTGGCAATCCCTACGAACACAGGCAGATACCCAAATGTTCGCTTTGATCGCATCTCCCCCTTTACAGCTTAGACTGTATTGAGAGACATGCGAGGAATGGCGCAACTGACAGCCTGTTCAGGGAATACCGGGGAAAAGACAGGCTGCCGGATGGCGTCACTGGGCAAGCGACGAGAAAAAGAAGAAAAAGGGAAGAAAGGCAAATCAGCGCGAGGCGCCACGCAGATCAGTGACGCCTTAAACCACTTCCCATTTGAAACGCCGTGCCCACTCCCAGGAATAAAAACAGCATATCCAGAAGACCGAAATCTTCTCGCATCAGCTGAAAAGTGGAGTACTCCTGGAACTCCTGACTGAATGTCGCTTGCACCCACTGCTCAAACGAAGGGTTCTCCAGGGCCACTTTGCGCAATTCCGGTTCGAACTCCCGTTTGAAATCGTCAATTTCAAATTGCACCACTTCGCTGGGCTCGCTGGCCTCGGTGTAGCCGTACTCAACCATGAAATTGCGTAGCGAGTCGTCATCGGTCACATCGGTTTGATAGCTGTGCGCGGCCTGAATAACCGAGTCATAGACCGGGCGAAAGTCCTGCATGTTTATTTCCCCCGAATCCGCCAGAATTTCAAACCAGTTTTCCTGAATACTCTGGATAACCATGTACTTACCGCCCATGATGGCGAGAAAGGCCAGAGCGCCACAAGCGATTCCAGTGGATATGCCTCGTCCTCCCATGGCCAGTGCGGCGAAGCCGACGGCCCCGCCGATCCCCCAGGCGATCAGACTGAACTCGTACCCCGTGGACATAGCGATCACTTTCCACAACACAGCGCCGATTAACGCAGCGCCTGCAGCGGCGCCGATGGCTTTGAGGTTGAGCGCTTCCACATCGTCAGTCGCGTAGGTGACTTCGTCTTCTTTGCCGGGTTTGGCGCTGGAGTTGCGAATATTGCCGCCGGGTCGCGTTGCCGGTGTTGGCGCCGCGTCGGAAGATTCCTGCACAGGGGCGACTTTGTGCATGTATACGCCACAGCCGGCGCATTGCTCCGCTTTAGGTTGCTCCAGGTTACATTTCGGGCAAGTAACACGATCGTCAGAGGGCTTGGCGACCGCTTCTTCTTTCGCCCGGAGTTCTTCCTCCGTCGGCTCCAGAGACAGTGTATGCGCTTTCAACGTGGGCTCCGGTTTCACCTCCTGCACCGTCGCCGCCATACCGATGCTATCCAACTTGCGTACGTAAGCACGGGCCGTTTCCAGGTCCAGACCCTTCTTTAAAACGAGTTTCTTACTAAGCAGCGCCTGGGCTTTTTCTGGAGTGGTCTTGAATAACTTCGCACAACTGTTCGCCACTTGCTGAGCGTCAAAGCCCGCATTAATTTCCCCGCTGCTTACAACGTTATAAGTTGGGGCCCGCCCCATAAGCTACTCCTCGACATTAACGACTGTTAATGAAGGATAGCCTGATAATTACTGAACTCCAAGTTATTAGATTAATTGAAGTTTCCCTGCGTAAAGCGAGAAACTCAATGTCCTCCGGCGTGTTCCTCCACCAATGGCGTCACACTGGGCTTGAGGTTGGATTCTATATCGGATTGATAACAGCGATGCTTGGGGTCCCACCTCAGGCATAAGCCCATAGCGGATTTACGCATTTGCTGGGCCTGATAGTCATTGATCACGAAATAAAGGCTGCTGAGTTTTTGTAATCGCAGGGAGCCAGCGGGTTTGGCGAGTATCACCATCTCGTAGGGCCCTGACTTGAACTCGAATTCGGGTCCTTCCGTTTCGGTCAGGAAGTGATGCTCAAGAACAACGCCTTCCTTAGGCGCCAGCAGGCCGCCGCTTTCCCGCAGGCATTGCTTGTTAAGGTAGGCCCAGATGCTGAAGTTGGCTTCTTCTTCGCCCCGGCGCAGCCACAGGGTCAGGTAGTCGATCACTACCCCGCGTTTGGATGCGCTGAATAAAGCCGTCCGCAAACGCACTTCGCTGATGCGTTTACCTTGGGACGTGGTGTCCTGATCAAGCAGGATATAGCTGGGCTGGGCTAGCTTCACATCTCCGCGATAGGTTCGGAAAGCCCAAAGAGCGATGGAAAATCCAATCAACGCCGCGCCGAGCGCAGCGAATATTTCCGGTGACGGCACGATTCCCTCCTTCCTTTACGTCCATGCAGGCAGCGAAGCTGCCTTGATTCAGTTATAGCTCAACTGGCGTATTTTTGCACAATGGCGCCCGTCAGTTTCGCGGACTGGTTCCGAAAGGGCGAATACGTAGACAGGAAGGGATGAGTCCTCAACGAACGAGCGGCATGGCGAAAAAAGGGTGAAAGCCTGTCCCACCCTTTTTCCAATCCGATTTAGACTGCGTCGCCGTTAACGGCAGGTGATAGTTCTATACAAGGGATAGCACTGATTTTTACTGCCAGTGCTCTTAGATACCCACTGCTGCTGGTACCAGTCGAAAGTGATGTAGGAACTCTCGTCCTCGCCACAGAGGATAGAGCCGCCAACCGAGTTGTTGTAGCCTTCTTCTTTACAGAACTGGGTTCCGTTGGTGGCGTCGATAAAGATGTAATCAGTGCGGCCGTACTGATTCATGCGCTGCGGATAATAGAAACTTCTCTCCGCCGCCGCCATTTGCGCCACATCCACCTGGGCGACGCGATCATTCGCGCTGGCGATCTGATTCAAAGAAAGAGTGGAAACCATGCAGGAAGCGGCCAAAGCCAATACTTTTGTTTTTAACATTGCAGAAATCCTTTCATAGCATAACGTAGTGTTTAAACTCCCGAGAGGGAGCCGCCTAGTGTGCGGCGGCTACGTTACAATCCGTTGAAAGGATGTAAGTCTTTGCGTGTACCGGTCCAATAGCCGAAGGGTATTTCGTCAGCAATTCCTTTCTTCAATTAAATTGATGAGCGATCGACCCAAGGTAGTATCCAACAGCAATTGCAGGGGGTGAGCATACTAAGAGAACTATCGCCATATTTCCTATCGCCTTCCATGCGCTATAACCCTGCACCTGCGCGAGCGCTTTGGTAAACGCTACGTAACCCCATATACCAATAACTCCGTGCGCCACTGAAAATGCTGCACGTACGTTAAGATCCACCAAGTTATAGTCCCTGGCTTCGGCCCCAAGGAACATTTCTCTCCCATAAAGCATCATTTCGAGCATTATAAGCAGCGATCCCCATAGAGCCGGTATACAACTCCAGGCTATCGCCGCACGGATTTCATCCTGAGAGCCGCGCCCGCCAAACCATTTACCAACCCATTGAATAAATGGAGCGCCGATATATAGCCAAATCACACCTAAAACGCAGCCCACTACTATGCATACGCCAAGTAGAGACATTAGTCCCATATATTCGCCCATATGGTACATGCTGGCGCCTCTTATCCTCGCTAATACCGAGGCCATGCAGGTAAGCCCTATCACAAGGTGAACCGGGTCATCGTCAATAATTTGCTGGATAGTCGCCCTAGGCTGCAGCCACATGGAAAACCAAGGATTTAAATATTGTTTTGAGGGACTTCGGTTTTCCTCAACGAGGGGCGTGCCAGGAGAGGAATAAGGATTTACATCTTTCATTATTTGGAGCTTTCTGAACAAAATACAAGCAGGCGCAGATAATACACCTTCAAATCAATTTTTCTGTAAAAATCCCTAAAATATCCCGTTATTTTTTGTAAGATCCGCGACTTTTATCTTTCGCATCGTTAAAATCGCCGCGCTGGGTGACTTCCAGGCTGTATTTTCCCCTTCTGACGGATTCACGATGACTAATAGTTCCCTTACCCTACAATCGCACTCACTTCCTGAAGATCTGTTTGCGCTGATCAGCGGCACGGCATTTGTGGCGTTCGGCGTATTTCTGTTCAACGGAGCCGGCTTGCTGACAGGCGGTACGGCGGGGTTGGCGTTGTTGTTGACGCATGTGCTGCATATCAGCTTCGGTAAGATTTTCTTCCTGCTTAACCTGCCCTTCTATTGGCTGGCGTTCAAACAGATGGGCTGGCGTTTCTGCCTCAATACGTTTATTTCCGTCGCCATTGTTTCGCTGGTTGTGGATCACACCGGAGATGTCGTCTCTATTGAATCGATAGAGCCCTGGTTCGCAGCGGTTTTCGGCGGCTTTCTGATCGGCATGGGCATGCTGATATTGTTCCGCCACAAATCCAGCCTGGGCGGCGTCGGCATCCTCGCGCTCTACCTGCAAAAACGCAATATCATGCGCGCCGGAAAGTTTCAGATGATGGTGGACTGCATTATCGTTCTGGCGTCCTGCTTCATCGTCACCCCTATGGTTCTGATTTACTCAGTGCTTGGCGCCGTGGCGCTGAACCTGCTACTGACAGTCAACCATAAACCCGGCCGCTATCAGGTAGGCTAATTCAGTTTCGGCGGCGTCTCCAGAAACAGACGCCGCGCCTCTCATAACTTCTCACGCACAAAACAAAATCCATGTTGAGTGGTCCAGGCGTTTACCCGCCGCCTCAACCTATGCCTGGTTTTTTGCCTGAACTGCCTGCTTTGAGACGCAGCGAATAACAACTCCGCCTCCGCGAGCGTCAGTTCGATATCCCACAACCAGTCCGATGCATCATCTGCCCAGTTGCTCATATGATGCTGATAGCACTCGCCATACTCTTTCTCAAGAATAGGCAACAACATTAAGCCCGACTTCCCCTTCCCAATCTCTAACGGACCGTCATGCCTGATATACCACTTCCCTTCCAAAAAGGAGACATAAGCTTTCCAACCTGCCGCATTGGTGAAGAGAGGGCCAATCCATTGCATTTCTTGTGCGCCTTTTCATGATTCAGTTACTATTCCTCGCGCTAAACACGCAAGCTCAAAAAGAATGGTTATTGTAGTGCCAGTTATATTCAACCTAAAAGACCAGCCCCTGACATGGGCTAACGACGTCAACACAGAACTCGCCCGTTACGCACCTGACTACATAGAAAAGTATGGAAAGGTCGGCTCCCAAATGTGGTGGAGCGCATACTCCAATAACGAGATTCCCAAGACTTCGATCACTGGAATTATTACTTTCATTGGGTTACGCAAAGACGACTGTGAGGAGTTATGGGACATTGTGGAGATTTCCTCTCCAGACAGGCAAGTTGAATATGAACGTATCGCCTATTGGTTAAACGAAGCAGTCACCTTAAACGCTGAAGTGAGAATGGAGCAATTTTCCATATATATTCCGCATAAATATGGACCGATGACATCTACATTTGATTGTGCTGTCGAAGTTAATGATAGAGGGATTGATCAACGCATATAGCGGTTCTATCGGGCCTGGCTATTTTATAGCCACATAGTGCGATTTGCCTTTGCGTGATCAATACAGTCTCTACATTTTAACCAACGTATACGCCCGGCTCATCACATCGCCATTTAAAATAGCGACCAACCCAGTTGCATCACTATTGTCGTAGCCCGCCAGCATAATACTTTTACCGAGCTTAGTTTGAAGTTTCGCCTTACTTATAACAGTTCCGTCCAAGGTCACGTAACTATAGCCGCCAACGTTATCGTTTACCTTCTTCCCTGACTTTGCATAGGCCTCATCCGTAACGGTGATTGATACTGCAATATCGTCTCCGCGGGGTGAAACCGCCGTTGATTCAACTATATCCGTATTGGTATACCAGATGTCTTCAGGGGCCTCCCCTCGCATCACAAAATTGCCTGGATGTTGACTGACGAATTCGACAAGTCTGGCGTTAGCAGCGCCTCTAGTTAGCACGATGAACGCCTTCCCGTCATTTTGCATAAAGTCAGCGCGGGAAAATAAGCCAGGACCAAGGCGGCTGACTCTTCTTGTGAGGATTTCCATATCCTCAGGGCCATTGCCATCACCTTGATAGCCTTTTACTTCGTATACCACTTTAGGCGCAAAGAAATATCTAAACTCTTCACTATTCTTTATCGGAAAATAAGCCAATACAGCGGATATCAGCAACAGGCTCAGCTTGATAATTTTTACAAATAAAGGCGTGGACGTTTTTGCAGGCATCGTCACTCCAAGCATTTCCGTATCGAAATATGCGGTGAATTATTCAATAGAGAGTTCGATTACCGAATGAAATTAACGTAGTTTTTACGGTGTGACTACCCGGTGAAAACCCTAGCTTGGAGCCTCAATACAGCGTTAGTTGCGCATTGATTATCGGTGGATGAAACCAGCAGAAAGGGGTGAAGAGGAAGGGATGGACAGGAATTATCAGGGCCGGGCTTTATGCGAGGCGATAGGGAGAATAGACCAACCCTGCAGTCTATTCTCAGTCAAAGCTGCTTACAGTTTTACCAACACATACCCACTGCTCATGCGGCCACTGTCAAGCATAACGGCCAGGGCTTGGGCTTCCGTATCGCTGGCGCTGGTCAGGAGGAATTTTTTACCCAGTTCCGTTTGCACCATGGCTTTATGAAGTATTTCATCATCCAGCATGGTGTAGGCGTAGCGTCCGATACTTTGATTAATCCTTGGTGAGGCTTTTCCGTAGGATTCATCCGAGAACACAACTTCAACGGCAAGTCTGTCGCCTGCGAGAACAGCAGCCGACTCCACGACGTCTTTATCGCTATACCAGATATCATCCGGCTCAGTTCCCCTGAATACGAGTTCGCCGGGATGCCGGCTTAGAAATGCGACCAGTTCGGCGTCAGGGGCGCCCCGCGAAAATTCAATCACGCCCTTGCCTTGCACGTCCTTGAACTGGACTGATGACAGTTTACTCGGGAGCACGGCGTTCAGACGTTTCAACAGAATATCCATGTCCTCTTTAGAACGTTTGTCCGCCTGGTAATCCTGCACTTGGTAGGCGACTTTTTCAGCCCTCAGATACTCCAGTTCCTTGCAGCCCGCGAGGATGAATAAAGTAAGCAATACAGCCATCGCCTGGCATGGTTTATACGTCTTTGTCAGAACGGTTTTGGAGCTATTCAAATAAGTTCCCTGCAAATATATGGGTAAATCTTTCTCTCTGAGTTACTACCAACTGAAATCGGCAGTTAGCGCTCAATGTACTGTTTCAGAACGCGCTCGCCACTGTCGATCTGCTTGAATAGCACCGAGACGGCGGCATTTCCACCGATGCAGCCTTCCATCGTTTCAATGTTTGCATTATCGGAAAGATACTGTTCGGCCTTTTGTTGATAATATCCCGGAACCAATTCACGCAAGGCGATCATCGCGTACAGCTGCGCGGGCTTGGAGCCCTCCAACTGTAGCTTGATAAGCTGCTCTTGAGCATCCACTTGGCTTAGCAAACAACGATAGGCTTCGACATGATCAGGAACGGTCCCGGCAAAACCGGTATGGGAGTCGGTAAAGCATTCCGTATTTTTTAGAGTTTCATAGTCCTTTTCTGAGCACTGCCATTCCGCCAGGGATTGGCCGGAAAGCAAACAAAACAGTATTGATGCAGTAATTCTTGAACAATGCGTATTCATGGGTGAAATTGTCGAAAATCCTTTAAAAAAACAGCGCCTGAGCCAGCGCGCGGCTATTTAACCACAGAGCCCGCCCTGCGGGGAATATCAGACTTTCAGAGCCCGAACATTTTCCAACATTCAGAGACTTAGCCAAATTGGGTGCGACAAACTGCCGCATTGCCCCCGCTAGCCCCTCCGCATATAAAAATAAGCGGTGTTGGACCTTACAAAAAACATTAGAAATTAACGGCATGGATCGCGCTTTAGCTGTTGTTCGTCACGCATCGATGTCGGCGACTGCTTTGAGAGTTTTGTTTTCTCTCCGCCTTCCCTCTGTCGATTACGGTCCTCGTAATCTGATCCGGCTGCATCCGGTGATATAACCGAACTAATAACTAGAAATCGCATCAATCGATAGAAGGACATATGTCGATGAAGCTTCCCCCCCTCGTAGAACCCGCTGCGGAGTTGTCCGCGGAGGAAATCGCCCGCTATAGCCGTCATCTGCTGCTGCCGGATGTCGGACTGGATGGGCAGAAACGCTTGAAGAACGCCAAAGTGCTGGCGGTAGGCGCCGGAGGGTTAGGCTCTCCGGTTTTGCTGTATCTCGCCGCCGCAGGCATTGGAACCCTGGGTGTTGTGGAATTTGATGTGGTTGACGAATCCAATCTGCAACGTCAGATCATCCACGGCGTTTCCGACCTCGGACGCCCCAAGGGCGAAAGCGCCAGAGACGCTATTCGCGAAATAAACCCTCATGTTGCAGTGCGCCTGCATAGCGAACGACTGGATGCGGACAACGCGCTGTCGACTTTCGCTGAATACGACCTGATAGTCGATGGAACCGACAATTTCGCCACCCGCTATCTGGTCAACGACGCCTGCGTACTTACCGGCAAGCCTTATGTCTGGGGCTCCATTTACCGCTTTGAAGGTCAGGCCTCGGTGTTTTGGGAAAATGCTCCCGGCGACGCCGGCCTGAATTACCGCGACCTCTACCCCGAGCCGCCTCCGCCCCATCTGGCGCCGTCCTGTTCCGAAGGCGGCGTGCTGGGCATTCTGTGCGCATCCATTGGCGCCATCATGGCCACAGAAGCGGTCAAGCTGATCACCGGGCTGGGCGAGTCGCTACTGGGTCGACTGGCGGTGTATGACGCTCTGGAGATGAACTACCGCTTCATCAAGCTGCGCCGCGACCCGCAACGCACCCCGATTACCGAACTGGCGGACTATGCGTTTTCCTGCGGCCTGACCACAACCACGCAGGACAGCGCTCCCTCAGTTCCCAGTATTGACGCGCATGAACTCAAACAATGGCGTGACGACGCCAAAGTCTTCCAGTTGATCGACGTACGGGAAACAACAGAGTGGGACATCGTGCGCATTGCCGGCGCCCGCCATATCCCGCAAAGCCGCATTCTCGAAGAGGAGGTTCTGGTCACGCTGAACAAGAGTTCGCCCATCGTGCTGCACTGCAAATCCGGCGTACGTTCGCAACGGGCGTTGCAGTCTCTGCGCGAACAAGGTTTTGACAATGTCCACCACCTCGACGGCGGCATTCTCGCCTGGATTCGAGATGTCGACCCTTCATTGCCCAGCTACTGATCAGGGAGGAAACCAGACATGCTGACAATTCTTTCCGAACTCGTAGACGCCATGATCCAACAGGCGCAGACAGATCACCCTATGGAAACCTGCGGCGTTATCGCCGGCCGGGAGCGCGCGGAGCGTCCCATGCGCCTCATTCCCATGCGCAATGTAGCGGCGTCAGAGGATATGTTCATGTTCGACGCCCGCGAGCAACTGCAGGTCTGGCGGGAAATGGACGCCAACGGCGAAGAGCCGGTAGTCATCTATCACTCACATACCCACTCGCGCGCCTATCCCAGCAAAGACGACATACTTTGCGCCGCGGAACCGCACGCCCATTACGTCATTATCCCCACCGACCCCGCGTACGGGGGCGGCATTCGCAGCTTCCGCATCGTCAACGGTGCCGTGGTGGAAGAAACCATTCGCGTCGTCGAACAATACGCCGGCGAAAAATCTTTACCCCTTGCTGAAAACAGGAGTTCCCATGTCCATCACCATCCATATTCCAACCGTTCTGCGTCCGCTGACCAACGATCAGAAGCGCATTGACGGTGATGGCGCGAATGTGCGGGAAGTGATCGAAAACATGGAGATACAGTACCCGGGCGTCAAAGAGCGACTGATGGCGGACGGCAAGGTGCATCGTTTTCTCAATATCTACGTGAACGATGACGACATTCGCTTCGCCGATAACCTGGATACATCCGTGCAAACTGGCGACGCCATCACCATCCTGCCAGCAGTGGCCGGCGGGTGCGGCGACAGGCTGGGATAACCGCCATGACCCTGTTACTGGAAGACTGCTACCTCAGTGGAACGTTACGCAACCCGACGCCGGCCCTGGCGCCGCTGTATGCGTCGTTGCGATATCAAGCCAATGCCCTCGGCGTCGCCTGGGAGAATGTCGATACGGAATCCGGCGCCGCATTCGCGTTGCACGTGACGGATCACGTCGCGGTCGATTGCGTATTGGAAGGCTGGTCGGACGCCGTGGAGCGTCCCATATCAGAAACTTTAGCCCAGGCGGCGACAGGGTTAATGTCCGTACACGGGCGTTCCAGCGGCGGCGCGCAGCCCTTGGGAGTGGATTATGTCTCCACCCTCACCGCCGTGCTTTCCCTGCAAGGCGTAATGGCCGCCGCGATCGGTCGTCTCCGCGGCGCGCCGATGCGCACAACCCATACCAGCCTGACCTCAAGCGCCTTGCTCAGCGTCGCGCAATATCTGGCCGGAGCCACCGCTCCAGAAATGCCGGAGCGCTTATTGCCCGGCGCAGCCAATGTGCAGGAACGTCCGCCCTTCACCTCCGCCGACGGCGTGGTGTTTGAACTGGAAACCCTGGACGCGGCGCCCTGGCGTGATTTCTGGTCCCAGGTGGGCGTCGACGCCGCCAGCGCCGGCAAAGGCTGGAGCGGATTCTTGCTGCGCTACGCCAAAGCCATCTCCCCGGTTCCCGCCGTACTCTGCGAGGCGCTCGCCGCGCTGCCGTTTGCGCAGATAGAAAACCTCGCCCGACAAACCGGCGTCGCCATTTGCAGAGTGCGCACACTCCAGGACCGCGTGCAGGACGGGGACGCAATGGACATGTGGCGCGATGGGCCCTGGCGCTTCCAGTGTGATGGCGACCTATCCCAGGCCGCGCCGCTGAAGCCTTGTAATTCATCCTCGCACTTGCCTCTGGCGGGCTTAACCGTCGTCGAATCCTGTCGCCGCATTCAGGGGCCATTGGCGGGGCGCTTGCTCTCTCTGCTCGGCGCCGAAGTGATTCGCATCGAACCGCCCGGCGGCGACCCTTTGCGTGGCATGCCGCCCATGGCGGAAGAGGTTTCCGCCCGTTTTGACGCCCTGAATCGAGGCAAGAACGTACGAGAAATCGACATCAAATCCGCCGTCGGCAAAGCAGAGGTCATGGCGTTGATCCGGCAGGCGGATGTCTTCCTGCATAACTGGGCCCCCGGCAAAGCCGCGGAGATGGGACTGGATTACGATGATATGAGACTAGTGAATCCTGACCTCGTTTACGCCTATGCGGGAGGCTGGGGAGAGAACGCGGAGCATGACCTGCCCGGCACTGATTTCATGGCCCAGGCTTACTCCGGCGTCGCCGCAAAAATCGCCGCGGCGTCGGGGCTGCCGGGGGGCGCATTGTTTACTGTTTTGGACGTATTGGGCGGCGCCGTCGCCGCTCAAGGCGTCACTGCCGCGCTGCTGGCTCGCGGATTGGGTCGCGCTCGCTCGGTCAGAGTAGATACCTCCCTGCTGGGCGCCGCCACCTTGTTATGCGCAGACGAGCTTGGCGCCCTGTTGCAGCAGCCGGGGTATCAAAGTCATGTCCTGGACGGGGGGCAGAGCTCTCCTGTATGGGCTTCATTGAATGGCGTCTACGCCACCGCACAGGGGTTGCTTGCTCTGGACTGTCTGGATGAGCGCGCCTTTTCCAGGCTCACCCGCGCCATTGTCGATGCTGCGTCTGAATATCAGACAGGCGGCTCACACGACAACCTGAATCAAGAGCATCTGCAGCGTGTTCTTCTTCATCGCAAAGCGCAAGAGTGGGCGGCGTTGTTTGAAATGGGCGGCGTTCCCGCCGCTGTAGTGGTCGAAGACCTGACGGACCTCAGCCGCGACCCGCGTTTGGCGCCCACTCTCAACAAGGACATCTATGTTCGAGTGAATTCACCATGGAGGTTTCAATGAACCACTCAGGCATCATCGATCTGGTTCCAGCGGCGCTGCGTAAGCATTGGGCGACGCAGGGCCTGTATCCAAACCGCACCGTATTCCAAATGTTTCAGATGTATGCGGAACAGTCGCCGACCAAGACAGCAGTGCTCTCGCCGGATTCCGAGATCACCTATGGCGAGCTGCTGGATAAGGCCTTGCGGTTGGCGACGGCTTTTCAGGAGATGGGCATCGTCGCCGGCGATGTGATCGCCTATCAACTGCCCAACAGTTGGCGCTGTTGCGCGGTAGATCTGGCCGCTGCGGCGATAGGAGCGGTAGTCGCCCCCTTTCCACCGGGGCGGGGCCGTCTGGATATCCAGTCCCTGCTGAAGCGCTGTGACGCTCGCGCCATCATTGCGACGCCGGAATACGGCGGTGTGGACATGTGCGAGCTGATCGAGTCATTGCGCTCCACCACCTTGTCCTTACGCTGGCTGATTGCGGACTGCGATCAGGCGCCAGGGGGCTGGATCAGCCTGGAACAGTGTTTTCAGGCGAAACCGATAGCGCTGCAGCGCCTGCCTCATGTCGACCCGGACTCGCCAGTGCGCCTGCTGGTGTCTTCCGGCACCGAATCCGAACCCAAGCTGGTGGCATATTCCCACAATGCGCTGTTAGGCGGTCGCGGCCGTTTTCTGCAGCGTCTGCATCCTGACGGAGCCAGTTTTCGCGGCATGTATCTGGTGCCGCTAGGTTCGTCTTTCGGCTCCACCGCCACCTTTGGCGTGCTGTCCTGGCTGGGCGGTTCCCTTGCGGTGTTGCCCCGTTTCGATGCGGAGGAAGCTATCCGCGCGATTGAAACGCTACGCCCCACCCACATTCTCGGCGTCCCCACCATGATTCAGCGCATGGCCGCCGAGCCCCTGCTGGCGGACATCGACAAGTCCAGTCTGGTCGCCATTGTCAGCGGCGGCTCTGTGATTGATCCCGCCAGCATCCAACGCTGCGTGGACGCCTTCGGTTGCGGCTTTATCAGCCTGTATGGCTCCGCGGATGGCGTGAACTGTCACAACACGCTTGATGAAGCGCTGGATGTGGTGTTCCGCAGCGTCGGTCGCCCCAACCCGGACGTTTGCGAGATTCGCATCGTCGACGACGCCGGCAAGGAAGTCCGCCCCGGCGAAATCGGCGAAATTCTCGCCCGCGGCCCGATCAGCCCCATGCAATACGTCAATGCCCCGGAGCTGGACGCCCGATATCGTGACCCTGAAGGCTGGGTGTATACCGGCGATCTGGGCTTGCTGGATCAGGACGGCTATTTGCGCCTCTCCGGCCGCAAGAAAGACGTGATCGTGCGCGGCGGCGCCAACATCAGCACGGTGCAGATCGAGAATCTGGCCACCTGTTTTCCAGACGTGATCAGCGCCGCCTGCGTGCCGGTTCCTGATCCTGATCTGGGACAGCGCGTGTGCCTGTGTCTAAGCATGCGCAGCGGAGCCGATCGCCCTTCCCTTGCCGAAGTCACCAGCTTTCTACGGGATCAGGGATTGGAAGTGAACAAGCTGCCAGAGTATCTGCGTTTCATACGCCACTTTCCGCTCACTCCGGCGGGCAAGGTCGACAAGAAGCGGCTCACCGCTGAAGTCGCTTTTCTGGAACGCAGCGCTTGCGCAGTTTAGCCACAGGAATGGCCGCACACATGATCATGCACGACAACGCTCCCACCACCAGTACGTCACATAGCGCGCTGACGCAACGCATCCGCGCCTTCGTCAATGAGCGGGTGATTCCCAATGAAGCCAGACTCGCCAAAGACGATGACGCTGCGCTGGCGCTGCAATCCGCGTTGACCGCGGAGGCCCGCGCCCAAGGTCTGTGGGGGCTGTATTATCCCGCCGCACTGGGAGGCGAAGTCGCCACGTTAAGCGAGTATCTGCCCATCGCGGAACAGGAAGGACGTTCTGAGTTCGGGCCGGAGATCTTCGGAGGGCGCGCCGCATTGGATGCGCGCATGCTCGCAATGCATGGAAGCGACGCCATCGCCTCTCGCTTCCTGCAACCGTTAGCGGCGGGCGACGCGGTGTCCGCCTATGGCATGTCGGAACCGGACAGCATCGGCTCCATTCCCGCCACCATTAACTTACAGGCGCAGCGCGAGGGAGACGGCTGGCGCCTTGACGGCCGCAAATGGTTTATTTCCCGCGCCCGTCGTGCGGACTTTATCACCGTAGTGGCGCGCACCCAGGCGGACGCGCCGCCGCAACAGGCTTTATCCATGCTGGTCATGCCCACGGACGCGCCCGGCTTCAGCATCCTGCGCGATCTGGACATCCTGGGCCGCCGCAACGGCCAGCACGAGCTGCTGTTCGACAATGTCTGGATTCCTCAAGACCATCTGTTGGGTGAACTGCACGGGGGCATGGCGTTGATGAAACAGCGGCTATGCCTGGGCCGCTCCATTAACGCCGCCCATTGGATCGGGTTGGCGCAACGCTGCCTGGACCTGCTCGGCGAACGCGTCAACAGCGAACGCGGTCGCCTGGCCCGGTTGCCGGACAAGCAGCTTATTCGACGCTTGGCGTTTCTCACTCACCAAGGCATCGTCAGCGCACGCGGGCAACTGCAATTAGCCGCCGCCAAACTGGACGCGGGCCTGGACGGCGACATGGAGGTCAACATGGCGAAGATCGCCGCGTCCCACGCGCTCAATCAGGCGGCGGACAGCGCTATTCAGGTGTTCGGCGCAGAAGGCCTGTGCGATGCGACGCCACTCTCCAACATTTTTCGCTACGCCCGCGCCACCCGTATTCTGGACGGCGCCGACGAAGTGCTGATCAATACTGTGGGGCGGCGGATTCTGGAGGGCTATGGCGCCGATGCAGAGCAACCCGCGCCACAGGACGCCCTGGCTGAGCGGGAGACAATGCCGTCATGAACGCCATCGCGCCGCCGCTACGCCAATCGACTTTACACAGCTTGAGCCTGCATGCCGTATTGCTGTTATCCATGACACTGCCGATGCTGATCCTGTATACCATCGGCGCGCTGGGCCCGCTGCTGATCGCCGACCTGGGCATTGAGGCCGGCTGGCTCGGGTACGTCACCATGAGCGCTTTCGGCGTGGCGGCGATGCTGTCTCTGGCGGCCGGTCCGCTGGTGGAGCGCCTGGGCGCGCGGCGCGGTTTGCTCCTGTTGTTTGTGAGCGTGGCGCTGGCCTATGCTCTGATGATCACCCTGCCCGGCTTTGCAGGCATTATCGCCGCCGTGGCGGTATGTGGCGTCGCCCAGGCGTTGTCGAATCCCGTCACCAATTTATTGATCGCTCAACAAATCGCTCCGCCGCGCAAAGCGTTCGCCGTTGGGCTGAAGCAATCCGGAGTGCAGCTTGGCGCTCTGATTGCCGGCGGATTGCTGCCGCTGATCGCTGTTCCGTTCGGGTGGCGCGCCGCCATGGCGACGATCATCCCGGTAGCGCTGTTATTGGCGTTCACCGCTCCCGCTCTGGCGCCGCCAGCGCCGCCTGCCGAATCGCGTCGCTCCTGGCTGCCTGCGCGTCCGGGAGCGCTGCTGCTCAATCTGATGGCGGTGCAAGGGTGCGCTGGTGTGACCCTGTCCGCTTTTGTGACCTTTCTACCGATCTTCGCCACTCAACAGGGCGTCAGTCAGCATGACGCAGGCATGATGGTGGCCGTCTTTGGCGTGATGGGCCTCACGTCGCGTCTCACGCTGACGCCTCTGTCAACCAAACTCAAGGATGAATCCTGGATGCTGCTGGGATTAATGGCCCTCACCGCGTTGGCGCTGTGGATTACCCAACAGGCCTCGTCAGAAAGCCACTGGCCGTTATGGGTTGGCGTGCTGATAGTGGGACTCACCGCCGTGGCCACCAATGCGGTGGCGATGGGCATGCTGCTTAGAGACCGCGTTTTCGGCGCGCCGGCGACGGCGTCCGGCCTCCTGTCCGCCGCGTTCTTCGGCGGTTTCGCGGCGGGCGCGCCCTTGTTTGGCGCGGTCTCCGGTTCATCATTCGGCTTCAACGGCGCCTGGAGCGTTCTGTCCCTGGTCGCTCTGGCCGGTTCCGCCGCTGCGTTGGGATTAGCCCTGTTGCGACGCAGGAGCGCCCCATGAGCGAGTTGCAATCTCCCCGCTGGGACGCAGCGGCGCTCTCCCAACAGGAAATCACCAAAGCCATTGGTTTGCTGATGCGACGCCTGGACGTCATAGACGCACAATGCGGCGCTGGATTCCCCCTGTTCAGCCCTGATGGCGCACGCTGGAAAGTGTCTTCCGGCGGCTCCTGGATGGGCGGCTTTTGGGCCGGTTGCTGGGGGCTGCGGGCGCTTGTTTCAAAATCCGCCGACGACCGCGACAAAGCACTGGCTTTATGCTCCGCGCTCTCAGACAAACTGCAGGCGGACACGCTCAATCGCAGCATGATTTTCTGGTACGGACCTGCTCTCTGTGGACGCTGGTTTCATGACCCGGAAGCGCAACGCCTCGCTTCCCAAGCCGCCGCCGCTGTTGTGTCCAGCTTTGACTCAGAGCTTGGTTACATACCATTGGGTTGCGACATGGGCGGCGGCGCGGACGGCCGCCAACGCCTGTCCGTGGACGCTTTGGCGGCGACGATTCAGCTACTGCAAGTGAACGACGACGAAGCCCTGGACAAAGTCGCCCGCGCCCATACCGACGCCCTGATCGCCGCCTGTTTCACCGCCAGCGGCGCCTGCAGCGCGGAAGCGCAATCCACTCAGCAACAAGAGCCACAACAATCTATTTTGCAAGCGCTGGACCGTCCCGGCGGCTGGTCCCGTGGGCAAGCCTGGGCGATGTTGGGACTGAGCCATGCCGCCATTCGCTGGGGCTCGCCCTATCTCGATTACGCCAGAGCCGCCTGCGTGTACTGGCGGCGCTCCCGCCGCACGCCGTTTCCCGCCGACAGGCCGGAGCGTAGTGACAGCCTTTCCGACCCTTCCGCCGCGTTAATCGCTGCGGTGGCGATATTGACGCTCTCCGAGCGGCTGGAGGATGGCGACCGCTGGCGGACTTATGCAGCGCAACAGATCGCCGCCCTGGTGCGCAGCTCCTACTTTGTCCGTCGCGATAGCGGGATCGCGCCTCTCGCAGGCGCATTCAAGGGGGCCTGTTACCGCACCAGCCCCGCCGGATGCGAACTGGTGGAGTCGCCCTGGAGCAGTTTTTTCCTGCTGGAAGCATTGTGCATGCTCGCCGGCCTTATTGATGGAAAAGAACAAGGGACTCAGTCTCACTCGATGAATCAAGCAGATGACTAGCCACGTTCTTTTTATCTGCAACGACAGGACCGCCCGATGTCCGGTTCTGTCTTCTCGCGGCTTATCACCGCGCAGGCGCCTCCGCGCGCCCGATTATTAACATGTTTAAAACACCGCCAAACTCTTCTGAGGAATAACATGAAAAATTGTCATAACAACAGGATGTCTTCACCGCCCATCTCTTTCCGTAGCCTGCTCGCCGCTCTGACGCTGAGTTCGGCGCTGGTCGCGCCCGCCTTCGCCAACGACAGTCTGACGCAAGAGCAGCAGCAAGTGGTCAAACTTATCTCCGAGACCTATGACCAGCCTCACCACAAGGTGGAGACAGCGCCCGTCATCGTGGTTGACGACTACGCCATCGCCGACTGGATTCAGGGCGAACGTGGCGGACGCGCTCTGCTGCGCCGGGACGGCGATAAGTGGATGGTGCTGGCCTGCGGCGGCGATGAGTTCAAGAAAGCGGATCTGCTGCACAAAGCCGGCATCCCTCAGGACACCGCCTCCCAGCTCATTTCGGAACTGACTGAAGCGGAACAGTCCATCGCTCCCCAAAAGCTGGCGCAGTTCGGGCTGTTTGGCACGCCCAATGATCCGGGTATGTCCGCGCATCATCAAAACCATCCACAAAACTGATCCGTTCAAGTCCAATAAGCAGTCAAGCAAGTCAGTACTATGAAATTTTCCCCCAAGAAACTAGCCGTGACGGTCGCGTTGACCGCCGCTGGCGGCGCGCATGCGCAAACCACCGTTCTGGAACCGATGATAGTGACCGCCAAGCCGGTCATTGAAGAAGTGGAAGTGGATATGTTCTCCAGCACGTCCGCCGTTGTCACCGCAGAGCAGATTCGTGATCAAAACGCAGTGGACCTTACCGCTGCGCTACGCCGCACGCCGGGCGTACAGATTTCCCGCTATAACCCGGTCGGCGCTTTCGGCGGCGATCAGGGCGGCGCGGTGTTCATCCGCGGCATGGGCGTCACCCGTCCAGGCAGCGAGATAAAGACCTACATCGACGGCCTGCCGCTGTACATGGGGTTATGGGGACACCCACTTTTAGACCTGTTGCCCGTCAACGCCATGCAGTCCATGACCGTGTATAAAAGCCCGCAACCGCAGATCAACGGCAATAACTTCGCCTCCATCGATCTGCATACCAAGCGAGCGACAGAGGAAGGCGTTCACGGCGCCATGCGCTTCTCCGCGGGCAAATACCACACCCGAGTACAGCAAGCAGAATTGGCCGGCAGTAACGGGGATTTGGACTTTATTCTGGCGCAAGGCTACGCCACTTCCGACGGCCACCGCAAAAACGCAGACGGCGAATTGAAGAATCTTTTCGGTCGGGTTGGCGCGCAACTGAATGAGCACTGGGCGGCCTCTTTCAGCGGTCTTTACGTGGACAATGAAAGCACTGATCCAGGCAAAGAAGGAGACCCCGAGCCGGATGTGGCGCCGGAGTACAACACCCAGGCCTTCATGCTGGCGACCACACTCTCCCACGAACATGGCGACTGGTCCGGCGAGTTCAGCCTGCATCACAGCTCCGGCGAAGGTAACTGGTATCACCAGGGCGGCGGTGATGGCGATACGCTGTCGGATTTCACCATGAGCGGCTTGCGCTGGCGCGAACAATTCTCGCCCTGGATGGATGGAACCCTGGTTGCAGGCCTGGACTATGACCGCGTCTCCGGTGAAGCGCATTTCAATCGCGACGACCCCACCCGACGCGCGCACCTGGATGCGCCGACGTTCAAACTGTGGTCGCCCTACGTTGGACTGAGTCATCTGTTCATGCTCAACGATGAATGGATGCTGTCACCGTCCATCGGCGTGCGTTATTACGATCACAATGAATTTGACGCCCAGACCGCGCCTTACGCCGGTCTGTCGCTGATGTCGGACTCATTGACGCTGTTCGTCAATGCTTCCCAGGGAGTCAATTATCCGGGCCTGGAAGCGCCAACGCTGGCGACGGCGATACCGCCTCTGGCCGATAGCTGGAAACAACTGGAAGCGGAAGAGCTGGATCATTTGGAAGCCGGCGCCAAGTTCGCGTTGACGACCACCACCCAGATCGACCTCAGCGTCTTCAAAGACAAGGTGAAAAACCGCTACGTCTTCGCTTTTCCTCCACAGGTCTCCAGCCCACAGTTCATTAACTTCGGCGACTACAGTATGCGCGGCGTCGAATTATCGATCAGCCAGACGTTGCCGGCGGGATGGTCCCTGTTTGGCGGGCTGACGTTGCTCGATCCGGATATCGACAACCTTCCCTACACTCCAGAACGGGCGGTTACCGCAGGTCTGAACGGCCAGGTTGGCCCCTTCCGCCTCGCAATGGACGCGCAGCATCAATCCGAGGTCTGGGCGCTGACGCGCAAGCGGGCGTCAGGGGACGTTAATGGAGAGAAAGTCAGCGGCTTCACCGTGGCCAATATGCGCGTCTCCTATCCTCTGTCCCCATTGGGTCAGGACGGCGAAGTCTTTGTCGCCGTGGAGAATCTATTCGACCGTGAATACGCCTATCGCCCAGGCTATCCCATGCCGGGCCGCTGGGCGCAGATAGGGTTGTCCGCGAGCTTTTAGTGTGGGAAACAGGGACAGGGATGTCCCGTAAGGTGAATTATTACAAAGACCGAAATGCGCGTTTATTCTTGCGCCGCCTGCGCGCAGGCGGCTTCCGACTTGGCGAAAACCATATACTGGTATCTCAACCCGGAATAGGAAGCGTCCTCGCAATCGCCATACCCCTGGTTTTTCAGGTACGCCGACAAGGGAAAGTAAATCAGCACCGGCAGCAGAAAGATCGCCACCACCCCTCCAAACAGGACAGGCTGCAGTATTTTAAAAATGCGGTTTTCGGTGGTTTTTCGTAAGGGCCTTTTCAGCCTCGCCAGCAGCTCCAACAATCCCATTACACACAAAGAAAGCAGGCTCAAGCCAATCCCCAACATGCCGTATAACGCCGGCTCAAGATACAAACTGGGCGGGAGCGCCGTCACCTGACTAATCGTTGACGCCACCGCAAAGCCAAACCACACCAAAGCGCCCAAAGAAAGCGATGTGAGTACAATCAAAATAGCGACTTGCTTTGCAACAGGCGGAAGGTCTTTTTGAGACAAAACAGAGTTCCTTGTGAGTTTCGGATTGATGTGAGCGTGCAGGTTACCAAGTGGGTATCTAATCAGACTGTGGGGTAAAAAACGATGTTGCTACTTTTGGTTTACTCAACCTTTGTGACCTTAACACTCTTGTACTCGGGTGAAAAACGAACGCCTGTTCGCTTTGAGTTCAATGCCCGGAACGGGCCGCGTGCTACAGTTTGCTAAACAGCTGTCGCCCCCCTTAACAAATAACTATTAGGCGTCCCAGGCGTTATCTTCGTAGTAAGACTTGATAGAAGATAGCGCCATTTCCCTCAGTGGTTCTCCAGTATCGTACTCGCGCGCGAAGAATAAGAACTCACGTGAAGGCGATTCAAACTGGAGAATAGCGCAACCTAAATCCATGAAGTAGAGCGATCCGCCCTGGGCTTGCCCATAATCAGCGCTCAGGTTAGCCAGATGAAGTGCGGCCGAGAACTTATCCATTTTCTGAACATCTTCGCCAATGATAATTAGGTGTTCAGCATCGGCTGGATAGATCGAAAATGCGCTAAGTTTGCCGTCTTGATAATCGCAATCTCCAATGCCACAAACCTCTGCCTGCAGAGATTCTACCTCCGACTTTGACATACCAAATTTTAGTGGTCCCAAGCCAACGAAGGGCTCAAAAATGAGATCCATATTGCAGTTCCTCTCTGGTGATGAACATTACTAAGTTCAGAGTGGATTAAAAAGTGAGGGGGCAGATCAGAGATAAATTTCTTTCATATTGGTGAAATTTAATACTTGGACAGTCTGCGTCGCCGGGCGTCAGGTTGATATTTTTGTCATGTGCAGAACTTATGCGCTCCGCCTGAGAATGATTCAAACTCAAATCTACCGTCAGTCTTTACTGAAACATGACGGAGCGTAGGTTGCTCCACTGCATGCAATTGTTTTACGTGCGATACACTTCAACCCCGACGCTAAGCGCCTATATACGCCGATAAGTAGTCATTCTCTTTGCTCGTAGATGCAATATGGACTATTACCGTTTTTTCCAAATCTAAAACAGGATGATGAGCGAGCCTTTTCGAGTAAGAGAAAACCGCTTCAAGGGGCTCATTATCATGCCACGTAGTCATCACACACTTCTCTTTTGGAATATCACCGTAGCTGAATGCTTCAAGATTAGCGTGATCAACTGAATCATCCCAACTACTTGCCTCGTTACCCCATGCCATCATGTAAAGGCAGCCAGCTTTGACCAAGCTTCTGCTAAGATCATGTTGCCACTCGGGAGAAACCGGTTCCTCTACCACAACGATGGCGCGAAATGGTACAGAAGACAGTACCGGTAGATTCCCTGCATTTGGCTTTATGTTCAAATATTCAGTTTTCATGAAAACGTTCAATAATCAAATATGCGCATAACGCTATGCATTGGGACGACTGAAGCGTAGCGTAAGCCATCCCAGTCACGATAGTGGCGACATTAGCGCCTTGTCAGGTGAGACTTGGCACATTACTTTTAATCACTTCATTTGGTATTGCAAGACGGAAATCAATCCGCACCAGCTCTCCAGCAGATGGATTTTTAAGAACCGGCGCTTCATCAAGGGACTGACTTTGGGGAAACACGACCAGAGATAAGTATGGGTTCTCCCTGATTGTGGAATACATAAGCATCTGAATCGCCCCCATATCAGTCCTTTTCCAGTGATTAGGGCCTTCTAGAATCTTGCCCACAGAATGATAGACCACCCTTATGCTAGACCCATTTTCGTTATCGCTAAATTTGTATACGTCAGTAGGATGGTCTAGCTCCACTCCAACCCTTTTAAGTTGCCCCTGCAACTCTTCAGGAAGAACAACCTTCCAGCAATGCTTCCAGTTAAAGCACCACTCACAATCACAGCCGTAAGCTGGCACACCCTTTTGATTCTGAATTTCATGGGTTGCCTCTAAGTGGGTAGCCAATTTCCATTCGGAAATTGGAACTGTGGGGCGTCGTCTTTTCATAATCGGCTACCGCTAGCTTTCGGGTAGCCAGTGCAACGTGACAGTTGTCTCAGACGCGAAAGCGGCGACAACAGCGCCTTGTCAGGTGATACTACTGCTAGTTTCGTGTAGAGCCCCATAAATCTTCAAACTCACTTTGCGTAATCTGTTTTGCATCAAGATGTTCTTTGCCGCATTTTAGGTTTTCATCGGTTAATTCTGGCGGATCTGTGAAGTCAGACTATTCATCCTTCTCTTCGTGTAGCGCTGCAGCCTCAAGATCGCCATCTATTCAACTATTACGATTAATTACTCCATCAACCATTTATAGAAGAAAGCTACTTGTTTGCCTGATTAATCGTACCTTGGATGCGTATTCAGTGCTGGAAAGATTAAATTTGAAGGCGTATACAACTGTATTACGTAAATGTTAAACCTAAAACATGTTAACTTTTGTTTTTCAGAGATATCATATCGTCAAGCCGCTTCTTATACTCTTGGGAAAGTTCAACAAAAACATTAGACATAAACTCATTTATGGCTTCGTCTACTGCCTTAGGGATATTGTTGTCTTGTTTGTAGTACTCACAACTAATCGCGCTCGGCTCAAATATAATCGCAAGATCATGGTCATCTGAAATTGGGGCGTGCCATTCTACTTCGACTGCTTTTTCAGGCAGTTTTGCTAGAATCACATACCAGTTACAACCGTTGATATTTACGATATCAATCTCATTCTCTGTTTGAGGATAACGCCAGAAGTCGCGTTCCGGGTCTACCGGCCTGACCTTTTTATTTCTGCGCGCCCTAGTATCTCTATTGAGGCTTCCCCACATATCCTCACAATACTGTAACAGCCACTGCGACATAGCGCTTTGAATGAAAAAGCTGTCAACTTTCTGAAAGTGTGGGTGTCGTCGACGTAGTTTAATGCTTGTAACGGTCAGGCCAATTGCACCTTTTCCGAAAGGTCTGTCCCAAAATTTCCATCCCGTTGTCAATAGCTCAAGAGACATTCCTTTCTTGCTGCTCCAGACTTTAAATAGATCATCCTTATATATATCAATATGCTCAGGAGCCACCTTCAAAGCAGAAGATATTTCATGTGGGGGGCACTTAAACTTAATTATACTTCCTGACAAATTAAAATGACGCCATGGGGCTGACTTGAAGTCAGGCCCCAGTGGATTCATTAAAGATGCTTTAAATGACTTGATCAATCGCATTACCAGCGCGACCTCACGTCACGAACCAAAGCCATGAATGACTGTTTGAACCCTCCAGACTGATTAATAACTTGCGTATTAAAATCAACGTTACTTTTTGTTGGATTTAGATGAGGATTAAGCACAGGGCTTCGAGAGCTATTGGCTATTATGTTTCTGATTTTAGACGCACCAAACAACAGCCCAACCGCAGAAACAGCAGCGGCAGCGCCACCTCCAAATGTAGAGATTATTGGCGCCCCCATTGCAATTGAGCCTATCTTGAAGCCCGTACCAAACGCAGAAGCGGTAAAACCAAAGCCCCAAGCACCATCAATTCGCGCCTGCACGCGAACCTTTTCTGCAACTTCTGAAGGGGCGCCTCCCCACTTCTCTAAAATCTCCGCAGTTTTAAACTGTTCAAGCATTTTAGTCCTTACACAAGTCCAGTCATCCGTTTGTGTCTTTGTTACATCTTTCGCCAAAGTCATACCACGTCTCTGCATTTCAAGCAGTAAAGGGTTGGCGATCATTCCTGGTGCGCCTAAAAATACAGTATGCTTGTCCAACTGCAGGTTGGGTGGCAGTTGCTTAAGAGCGCTAAACATCAAGTCAGCGCCGTTACCTATAACTGTCCAATTAATCTCTCGTCCAATTCGTTGTGTCCTATAAATGCCTCTTGCGAGCATTGTTGCAGTGAATGACGCAGAGGTTTGTTTTTGCTCCGGGGTTGTCCACTCTGTACAGTCCCGATACAAAGGTGGTGGGTTATAAGCTAGCGTATAGCCTTCTTGCTCCAAATAAGCTTGATCATCATAGGCATCCTTGATAATAGCTGGCATTGTCTGAGTCGCAGCTACTTTGAGATTCTCTGTAAAGTCCCCATTTATTGCAACATGCTTACTGGACAAATTGTTTTCAGGAGATGAGCTTACTTTCCAACTATCAACTATGTATTTGACGTGATAAAAGCCTGGCTTATGGCCTTCGGCATGCTCTACCAGTTCAATATCCGTTATATACACACCCGGGGAAAGGCCGTCTACGCTATCTTGGCGAATTACATAACTAATGCGCAGGTTTTCCACTAGGTCAACATGTTCAAATGCATTTCGCTTATTAGAATAAGACTGAAATCCCCCTGCGCATGACCTTAGCCGGGATAGACGGGACAAGATGAGTTCTTCGTTGCCACCGACTGCTACTAAGTGAGCGAAACGCTTCCCTAGATCACCGCCTGGTATATATATTTTTCGGCCAGATTCATTCACTACACCATCAAACATCAGTATATAGCCAGATGCTGCATTTCCGAATGAGCGTTTAAAGCCATGATTAGTCAAGCCAGGCTGGCTCAAGGTCGTTCGGGTAAATTCTGTCGCAAGCGCATTCATGCGGGATAAATCTCCATATTTAGGTGGGCTCTAAAAGGTAAAATCGACTGTATAGTAGCCAAATCCAAGCAAACGAAGAATCAGCCTAATAGCATAAATTTTTTTGGTCAATTCTACTGAGCGAAACGACGGGAAAGGGCCAGCCAGTACGTTTTCCCACTGACTAGCGGATAGGACTTACATATAAAGGAAGGCGGTAGTTAATCTGTGTTTACTGGTCGGTGAACAACGGACTCTCCCTAGTGAATGCAGGTCACCCTAACACGCCAGTGCGCCGATGGTCACCGCATCGCCGGAACATAGTTGAAAGTTCATGTCCTGGCCGGGACACAGGTGTTCGCCGTTGTGACGATGTATGTGAATATCAACGATAGCTTCGCCGTGCACGGAGTTTTTGTCCAGATAATAAAAGTACTTGGACTCCCCTTCCGGCAATGGGATGTTGTCGTCGCCGTCAAAAGGCCGGATGCTGGCGCTGAAGGCGTTAGCGTATTGCGTCAGGGCCTCGCCCAAAGTAGCGGCGGCGGTTTCGAACGGGGCGTTCTCGACCAGGATGTATTTATCCTGCACGGGACATTTCTCAAAACGATATCGGGGGCTTGCCGGACCAATAATTCTGACCATGAATACTTCTGTCTGATTGAAAAGAATAGGCGTCGCCGAGCGACTAAACCGGATTGCTGGCTCATATTGCGCAGGTCGTCTCAACAGCGACCTTATCAATAAGTCGAATACCCTTTCGAAGCTGCGCCGTCACTGGCGCGACAGGCCGCTGCGCACTCCGTATACCGGTTAGCGTTGGCGGCCGTATTAAGGTATAACACCCGTGGAGCGGACGGTGAATCGGCCATTTGTCCGTGTATTTACAAAGAGATCCAAGAGGATATTCCGTCGTGAAAGAACTGGAGCAACTTTTAACCGCTTCCGCCATTCAAGACGCCAACTGGGCGTCGGATTTACTTGCTCACATGTCGATACATAAAGATGATTACGCATCCACATCAGCAAATATAGCTTGTAGCGAAATACTCGCCCACCCTGACGCCATCGCTCATCCACGCTGGCCAGAGCTGGTGGAGGCGGCGATCAACGCTTCCCGCGACTTCGAGGATGTGGCGGAAGAAATCTATGGTGAACGTATTTCTATCGCAGATGACGAAGGGTGGCTATGTCAGGGATTCGATAGCTACAGCACCACCTATAGCGTCGCCGAACTGCTTGGGGTAAAGGCCGCCCGCGCCCATCCGCAATGGTTTAGCTTGGTGCTTAAACTAATTGAAATGAGCGATTGTAACGAACACCAAGCGCCTGTCGGGGAGGATACTATTTTACCGGCCGTTCTGGACAACCACCCGCAATGGGACCAGCTCATTCCCCATTTGCTAGATTTGGATCACTATACCTTCATGGACACACTGCTACCCCAACGCCAAATTCTATCACACCCAGATTTAATGAAATGGGTGACGCCGTTTAAAAGTCACGTAATGATGGTACGC
Source organism: Hahella sp. KA22 (assembly GCF_004135205.1). NCBI lineage: Bacteria > Pseudomonadati > Pseudomonadota > Gammaproteobacteria > Oceanospirillales > Hahellaceae > Hahella > Hahella sp. KA22. The sequence goes on from NZ_CP035490.1 coordinate 4,574,631, forward strand.
GCCATTACGCACCCCGATGTCGCGGCCCATGAGCGCTGGCGGGAGCTGGCCTTGTTGGTGAAAGATCAACCTTATATTCGCAACAGCAGCGACTTCCCCGCTCTGCAAAAGCTCCTGCAGGAAAGAGGCTTGGAGTAATTTTTCACTTAATCTGAAAGAGACTCTTTTTTGTCATCAAAGCGCAATATAACAGACTTAGCATTTCGCACTTTTTGATTCACAAACGCCGCTATGAACGACCTCACTGACGCTCCCGCTCAAACCTCCACGACTGGCGATATCTTTCGCGCGTTTTTAAAGCTGGGTCTGACGTCTTTTGGCGGGCCGGTGGCGCATCTGGGGTATTTTCGGGATGAGTTCGTTATTCGGCGGCGCTGGCTGAGCGAAGAAAGTTATGCCGATCTGGTGGCGCTGTGTCAGTTCCTGCCGGGGCCGGCAAGCAGTCAGGTGGGGTTCGCGTTGGGAATGCGGCGTGGCGGCGTGAAAGGCGCGTTGGCCGCCTGGACTGCTTTTACCTTGCCATCCGCGTTGTTTCTGCTGCTCTTCGCGCTTAGCGCCGACGCATTTGCCGGAGGCATAGGGCAAAGTCTGATCCACGGATTGAAGCTGGTTGCAGTCGCAGTGGTCGCTCAGGCTGTGTGGGGAATGGCGCGTAATCTGTGTCCAGATAGACAGCGCGCCGGTATCGCCCTCGTCGCGGTGATTCTGACCGCCGCCCTGCCCTCGGCCTTCGGACAAATAGGCGTCATTGCGCTTGGCGCCGGGGCGGGTTTGCTTCTTTGCGGTCATGCGCAACGCAAAGCGGAGGAGCATCGGCCGGTGGAGTTTCCTCACGGCAAGTCCTACGTAGCGCTGGCGACCTTTTTCCTTTTATTGCTGATACTACCAGCGCTTACCCTCTCCACCGGCTCCAATGCCCTGGCGCTGTTCGAAGCTTTCTATCGGGCCGGAGCGCTGGTGTTTGGCGGCGGTCATGTGGTGCTGCCTTTGTTAGAAGCCAGCGTGGTCGATACGGGCTGGGTCAGCGCCAACAGTTTCATCGCGGGATATGGCGCCGCGCAGGCGGTTCCAGGGCCGTTGTTTACGTTCGCCGCCTACTTGGGCGCCTCCGTATCGCTGACGCCCAATGCGCTGCTCGGCGCCGTCATTAGCCTCATCGCCATTTTCCTGCCGGGTATGCTGCTGGTTATCGCCGTCCTGCCACACTGGGACCGTTTCCGCCAGCAATCCCGCGCCCAGGCCGCCATGGCGGGCGCTAACGCAGCGGTGGTCGGTTTGCTGGGTTCTGCGCTCTATCATCCCGTATGGACCAGTTCCGTGCTATCCCCACGAGACTTCGCCGTCGCCCTGACCGCGTTCTGCTTATTAACTATCTGGAAACTGGCGCCGTGGAAAGTGGTAGTCGCCACCACCATTGCTGGCGCGTGGATTTATTACCTGTAAACCTGATTCTTTCCCGCTTCGTACTAGACTGAGTAGTGTCGCCGGCCCTCCCAGCGTCGGCGCGCCTCACAATAAAAACTAATACGGAGACCGGTTATGAGAAAGCCACTACTCACCCTGCTAAGTCTTGTCTTTTCCTGCAGCGCCCTCGCCGCGGGCAAAAACGTCACCTATAAGGTCGATGGCGACGCTTATGAAGGCTACTACGTCAGCCCCGGCAAAGACGCCCCGCTGGTACTGCTGGTGCACGATTGGGACGGATTGACCGACTACGAAGTCAAGCGCGCGGAAATGCTGTCAGACATGGGCTACGCGGTATTCGCCGTCGATTTGTTCGGCGCGGGCGTGCGTCCCACCAAAGATGAAGACAAACGCCAGCATACCGGCGAACTTTATAAAGACCGCAATAAAATGCGCAAGCTGTTGCAAGCGTCGCTGGATACGGCGAAGTCAGAGGGAGGAAACATCAATAACGCTGTCGCCATGGGGTACTGCTTCGGCGGCGCGGCGGTATTGGAAATGGCCCGTTCCGGCGCCGACCTGAAAGGATTCGCCACCTTTCATGGCGGACTGCAAACACCGGACGGACAGAACTACAGCAAAACCCACGGCCAGCTTCTGATCATGCATGGCAGCGCCGATTCCGCCATCACCATGGACCAGTTCGCGGCCTTGGCCAATGAGCTTGAAAAAAGCGGCGTGCGCCACGAAATGATTACTTATAGCGGCGCGCCTCACGCTTTCACGGTATTTGGATCGGAGCGATACAGAGAAGATGCGGACAAAAAATCCTGGAGCCGTTTCGGTGAATTTCTCACCAGCGTGACGCAATAAATCCGTTCAATCAGGAACAGGCTATTTAAGGGAGAGGATTCATGGGATTTGCTTTATCCAACATGCAGCTTACCAGTGCGGCGTTCAGCAATGACGGCCGCATCCCCGGCAAACATACCGGCGAAGGCGAAGACGTCTCGCCAGCGCTGTCCTGGTCGGGAGAACCAGAGGGAACGCAGAGCTTCGCTGTCGTCTGCCACGATCCGGACGCGCCCTTGATCGGCGCCCAGGGAACTTACGGGTTCGTGCATTGGGCGTTGTATAACATTCCCGCCGACGTTCACAGTCTGCCGGAGGGCGTCAACGCTTACGCCAGCGGCAGGACAGACTTCGGCAAAACCGGTTATGGCGGCCCCATGCCGCCGCCGGGACACGGGACCCATCGCTATTATTTCTGGATTCTGGCGCTTAACGCGCAGTTGGACCTGCCGGAAGGGCTCACACTCTGGCAACTGCTGGCGAAAGTGGAGCCCCATGTCATCGGCATGAATCGGCTGGTTGGCGTGTACAGTCGCGGCTAGCCCCCGTGGCGGCCTGCGAGGATAAATACATCCAGCGTCACCGGGCGGGTTTCCACCCCGCCCCAGGCTTCCCTCATTCGGGCGTAACTATCCGCGAAGAAGCTATCTCCCCGGTCCTCCATACAGCGCCGGGTCGCCGACCAGCTATGCAGGTAGGAGAAAAATTCGTCCAGAGTCCAGGGCATGATCAGTTCAAACCGCGGCGTGCGTATGGGCTCAAACGGAAACGGCACGTCTTTGTATTCGTTCCACAGCAATAGATTTTGCGGCGCCCAATAGGGCTCGATCACCTGCAATAAGCTCTGCTCCAAAACGCCATCCAATTCCATGCCAAGATGCGGCCAGCTATACCCCCAGGCTGCGAACAACCCGCCCGGACGCAACACTCGTTTCACTTCCGGCCAGAACTTCTCGTAATCAAACCAGTGCAAGGCCAGAGCGACGCACACCGCGTCGAAATAAGCATCTGGATAACCGGTGTCTTCACAGGGCCGCACGGAATAATGCACTCCATGGTAAGTCGGCGCGTTTTCAATCTGCGCCGCACTGACGTCACTGGCTTCCACTGCAGAAAAATACTCCCGCAGATCCGCCGCCGCCTGCCCGTTTCCACACCCCGCATCCCACACCCGCTCATGCCCGCCACAGGCATCCGCCAGCCACTGATACAACGCCTTGGGATAATGCGGCCGCGCCTTCGCGTAGATCTCCGCCTTATCATCGAACAGCTTCTGAATATCCATGTCCCCTCATCCTTAACAGTTTGAAAAGCATCAAAGATTCATTAGTGACTATTACTTGTTTGAGGGGAAATCGCAAATGCGCGTGGGAGGATATCGGTTAGCGAAAGCTGCTTTGAATAACGCTAGAACTTGCCGTCTTTGTTGCCGCGTATGCAATGGAGCGCGAGCAAAGAGTGCCTCACAATGTGTAAGACACCCTATTGCGAAAAATGCCCGTCGATGGGACCAAAATAGTTTCGACTCACACCGTCCATTGGGAGGCAACTTACTTGCCCATACCTTGGTCAACGACAAGGCTCGAGATTTTCAATCTCGATATTGGTCTTTAATATCAGAATGTTATGTTGATAGTGTGTAAGTACAGCGTTCAAGATGAGGCTCACGAAGGGACGCAATTATCGTGATTTGAATCGCCACCGACTTGATGGAGCAGAATATTCACAATCACACCACTCAGCATTTCATGGGGCACCGCAACCTAAAGAACACCACCGTTTACCTGATTGAGGTTGCGCTCTATTGAGTTTGACTGAGCGCCTGAATTGCCTGTGATGGTGTTAGTGCCTGAACTGTATGCGACTTATATTGGTTCAGTATGTTCTTATCCGTGGTCATGAAAAAATCACAGTGTGCTTCTTCAGCAGTCCATAGGTGCAAAGCATCCAGATAGGTATTTGGCCTGTTCTTCTCGTTTATTTCTCTGACATTCAACGCCTGAAGAATAGCGGTATAACGCTTGTCTGGCACCATTTTTAGAAGGGAGTAAAGCAGCACGGGAGCATTTGTCTTGTATCCTGAGACCTCTTTAACGATGGCTATTGTATTTTTGAAGTCCATGTGATGCAGGAAGCTATTGATTGGAATTCTTAGTAAAGCTTCCCGCATGAATTCTTCCAGTTTTTCACTGCTTGTTTCTGAATCAATGTCAAAAGCGGAAATGGTTCTAACTTGATCCGGATAAATTTTTAGTGGATATAGATTGTCATCATCTTTGGCAAAATCGGTCTTACCCACTTTCAGTAACGGCGAGTGAACTATCTCACAAGGTGCACCGTGAAAGCGGCCTATGGCAATGTCAACGAGGGGCTGACAACATAGCTCCAAGTTGACTTCATGTGAATAGCACAAGGTCAACTGTCCGTCTTTTGCTAAGTCTGAAATGGCTTTGATTGCCTCGAGCTCTGATTGAATATCTTGTCTCTCAGAACTGGGAATCACGTCATTATTCACCATCATGAAAGTTGCAGACCTTTTCTCACCGGTTGGCTGAATGATATAGCCTTCGCTTTTTTTGGCATGAGTCGATACTTTTACGCTAGAGGCATATCGAAACACCATTGTGTCAACAAATACTCTGTTCACTGTGCAACTTTATCCCGTTGAGTCAATGAAACACCTCAAAGACCACTATTTTTAACTTTCTGGCAAAAATATTATATGAAGAATCCTCTCTTCAATCGGCATATATACCAGTTGATAACAATAACTTTAAGGGTAAATCTCATGCGTATGTTAGATGGTCGCGGCACAGCCGCATATTGTGAAGAAGTAAAAATCCACCTTCTTAGAAGGTGGATTTTTACTGTGGATCACAAACGGTTTATTGAATCAAATCCCCACGTTTTCCGGGTACAGGCTGCCCAGGCCTTTTTCCCACTCTTTCTTCTCGTCGACCTTGCGCGGCGCTTGAGCGACGGCGGCTTTTTCGATCAGGCAGCCGTCGATGACTAATGCATCCAGGGCGCATTCCATGAAAAAGTCGAGGGCTTCTTTGGGGGTTTCTACGATGGGCATGCCTTTCTTGTTGAACGAGGTGTTGAGCAGGACATAAACGCCGGTGAGTTCGCCAAACTTGTTTAGCAGTCGATAGTAGTTGGGCGACACGGACTCGGTCACCGTCTGCACTCTGGCGGAGCCGTCCGCATGGACGACGGCGGGGATTTCTTTTTTCCACTCTTCCCGGGTCGGCGCCACCAGAATCATGTAGGGACTGGGATAGTCGCAGTCGAAATAGACGCCGGCTTTTTCCAGCGGTACGGAGGGCGCGAACGGCCGGAAGTCTTCGCGGAATTTAACGTTGCGATTGATATGCTCGCGTACGTCGGGATTACGCGGGTCCGCCAGAATGCTGCGATGTCCCAGAGCGCGCGGGCCGAATTCGGAGCCTTTTTCAAACCAGGCGACCACTTTACCCTCCGCCAGCAATTCCGCGGTGCGGTTAATCGCTTCGTCCTCCGGCAGACGTCGGTAACTGATTTTTCCAGCGTAGGTCTGCATGGCGGGATACAGCTCTTCCGCTTCGTAGGACTTGCCGAAATAAGGCGAAGCGTCGTGTTTGATCCGTTCCTGCCCCAACACTTCCAGCCAGCCGTAATAGGCGCAGCCAATGGCCAGGCCGTTATCCGCCGCGGCGGGTTGAAAATAGAAATCCTCGAAGCCGGTTTGCTTCAAGAGCTTGGCGTTGGCCACCGCATTTAGCGCCACGCCGCCAGCGTAACCCAGGTTTTTGTGGGGCTGATGTTCAAAACGGTGATTCACCAGATACAGCAGTGCGCGTTCGATCTCCCGTTGCATCCAATAGGCGATATCCGCGTAATAATCGAAATTCTCCGCCAGATCTTCATAGCGCACCCGCGGCCGATTGAAATGCTTCATCCAGTCGTAGTTGACGAAAACGCGCCCGTCGCGACATTCGAACGCCTGAAAATCATAGACGCCTGGGCGCCCGTAAGGCGCCAGTCCCATCAGTTTGCCCGGGTCTTCCATGCCCTGAAATACATACTGACTCACCCCGGAATACAACCCGCCGATGGAGTGTTTGGTGGTCGGCGGGCACATGGAGTAGCCCTTGAGAAAATAGCCGAAAGGAGAGAAATCTTTGTAAACCGGGCGCAGCTTCCCTTTCTCATAAAGGTAATAACTGTCCTTTTCGAAAAACAAATGATTAAAGTCAGCGCCGGGTTGAGCCTCCGGCACGTGGGCGCCGTCGAGATCCAGGCAGTCGTCCCAGCTGCTGCCGCAACCGTCGATCACCAGTACCGCCATGTCGTCAAAGGGACTGGTTCCCACCACACTGTAGGCATGCGCCAGGTGATGCGAAATAGTGACCGTTTTGACATGGTCCGGGATGATCCGCGGTTGCCCATGAAAGATCTTGTTGCCGCGATCGAAATTGCTGAAGTTAGCGTTCTGCACCACTGCCGACACGTCATCGAAGCTGATGCCCTCGGCGTCCAGACAATACTGCATCGCCTCACTGTCGCAAAAACCGTCATGCTTGATGCGGGTGATCCGCTCTTTCTCGATGGCCACGCACACCTCGCCATCTTTTAACAGGCACGCCGAACCGTCATGGGAAAGTCCGGTTCCCAGCACATAAATTGGTTTAGACATAAGCATTCCTTTATTCGGTTTTTATTCGGTTTTTGTCAGTCGTTTGGGTGCGAACAGCAAGTCATACAACAACTTGCCGGTAGGAGGCGTACTGAATAATCGCTGGTTGTAGGCGCGGCCTAACACGCCGTGCCAGAGGAAGTCACGCAGGATGCGAAACCATAAATGCCGTCCGGCCAGATTCACGCCGCGCGCCTGCTCGGCGATGGTGAGCGGCGCGCCATACCAACAGGACAGTGAGATCGACGGCCCAGTGGACGAAAAGTGATGCCACCAGCCGCGAGGGAAAAACAAAATGTCGCCGGGTTGCAGACGGGCAGTCAGGGTTTTCGCTTTGGCGAAACGTGGGTAATGCATCAGATCGGGACGTTCCGGGTCCACCCGACTCTTGGAGATGCAGTCGCCAAAGGGGTATAAATTGCGCGCCTCCTGCGGAGCCAGCAGGATCGCTTTTTTCTCTCCGTAAACCTGCACGAACAGGTTGTCCATGTTGTCGTAATGCAGTCCCGAACGGGTCTTGGAGCCGATCCATAGACTGGTGAAGTTCACCCCCGGCGAAATAAACTGCTGATAACAATAATCCTCCTCAAGACCGCTAAAAGAATGCACATCGGTCTGGTCGACATAGCAGGCGTCGCCCGATTCCAGAATGTCGATAAACTCGCTCAGATACATCTCTCTGCGATGATGTTTTTCGGTGCTGAAATAGGGAGCGCCATAAGCGGGCAGCTGCAGGGACGGGCGCACTCTTTGCGAGGCGAAACGGCGTCGGAAATAATCCGGCGTCCATTTCTCCAACGCCGGCCACGCCAGCGCCCCTCCACTCAGGATCACCGGCTGCGATGATTCCTGACATAACGCGGCGAACCTTTCGCTGTCCTCTGCATCCAGACGTTCTACCTCGGACTGTAAGCCGTAACTCTTTTCCTTGTTCATGACAGGCATCTCCTTGGGAAGAGATTTTATTGGGAGCGTGGGGGGGGAATGCGACGGAGTATCGAGGGAGCCTCAGGCGATCATCCTGATAGCCACGTCGCGTTCTAATCCCTAAACCACATCAGCCGGTCTGCGCAAACCGTCGATAACGCCATTAACGGTCATCAGACCCAGTTGGGACAGGTACAGCGCCAATCCCAGTTTATTGCTGGTCAGACGGGAGAACGGCTTGACCCGCCAGAAGCGATTGACCGAGCAGGTATAGAAATCCTTGCCGATGCTGGACAGTTCATGCCACCAGTATACGGGGATGAACAGCACCTCGCCTTTGCGCAGCACCAGCTCGATTTTGTGTTTCATAGCTTCCCGCAGTTTCGGGTAGGCGTCGTAATCCGGCTTCGCCACGTAGACTTTGCTGAACCAGGGCGCAGCGGGACTGCCATAGAGGGAAAAGGGATACAGGTTTTCACTTTGCTCCGGCGGAAACAGCACCACCTTCTTGGCGCCGTGCAGCATCAACACTGTGCCCTCACCGCAATCCCAATGCAGCGGTTCGGTGTGGCCGCTGGGTCCCAGCCAAAGGAACATGTCCGTGGCCTTCTGCATATCGCAACGTTCGGAAATATTGCCCAGCGCCCCACGCAACACGTTGGCCAACGACGTATCGCCGATGGCGACCTGCCCCATGTAATGATTATTCTTGCGCGCGTAATCGCTGGTCAGTTGCAATGCATAATCAGCGAGTTTCATCTCCTGATAATCGCAGTACTTGCTCCATTCCGATTTGGGCTTGTTGAAGTGTCCAGGGCCGTAGCAACGCACGGGAAATTTACGATCGCCGACTTCGCGACACATAAATTCAAGGGACCAGTTTTTGGCGTCGTTCAGGGCGCCGGTGATGATCAGGGGGCGGCTTTTGCGCCGGTATTCCGAGTGAAACAGTTGGGGGGTGATTTGAGAGATATCCAGACGATCAACGGGACACGCCTCGACGTCAGCAAGTTTTTCCATGTCGCTTATCAACTTTTATCTTGTTGTTATATGAGGTTACCTCCGCACGTTTTTGGCGCCCATACGTGCGGCTGCGACAGCCCTTGTTGAACTCCCTGACGGGCTGCGTCCTGCTCTGGATGGGCGCCCTGAAGAAGATAATTTCTCCTTGTAAATCAGTCCTTCAAATATATTTTGGACCAGACGGGACGCCCCCTGCGCGAGCAAGGTGGAAATAAGTATAGTTAAGCGAGAAAAAATCGGTAGCGGAATCTCAGAAAATATTTTTCCGCGCGCGCAAGGCAGGAAATATTAGAAATATCGGCGCAAAGCTCCTAGAATGATTTCGCACACTATGGAAGGGTGAACGATAAACAGGAAAAATGCTGTATTTACAGGGCTTTGTCCGCTCTCTATCTATTCTTCCCTCCGCACCCGCCTGACAGAAATACAAAAAGAATCCCTTATCACCCGGACATGGGCGGTCGCTGCGTTATATGGAATTTCTGAACTTTATTAAACGGGAACACGCGGACTTCAATTATTATGCGCTGGCGATGGTAGTGGTCAGCGGTATGCTCAACGGCGTCATCGCCGTTATCGTCATTCACGCGGCGCAACACGCCGCCCCACACGAACTGAACTTCCGCTATCTGTTGATGTTCGCCGTCGCCCTGGCCGCCTTCTGGCTCAGCAAGCGCTACACCCTCAATTACAACACCACCCAGGTGGAGCATGTACTTGAGCGAATCCGCACCCGCATCGCCGATAAAATCCGTAAAACGGATCTGCGCGCGTTTGAGAAAGTGGGCCGTGGCCGTATGTATTCGGTGTTGAACACGGAAACCCTGACGCTGTCGCAATATACGCCTTTCATCATCAACGCTATCGGCTCTTTTGTGATGGTGATATTCGCGTTGCTGTTCATCGCTTACGTGTCCACCACCGCCCTGCTCCTCACCGTGCTGACCACCTCGCTCTGCCTGTTTTATTTCTTCGCCCGCCAGCGCGTATTGAATCGCAAACTGCATATGGCGTCGGAAAAGCAGAACGAGTATTTCGACGCCCTCGGCGAACTGCTGGATGGCTTCAAGGAATTGAAGATCAACCCATCGAAAAGCAACTGTTTTTACCAGGAACGTTTGCTGCCGCTGTCCAACAGCATGGAGACGTTGAAGATAGAGACCAGCCTGGCCTACAACAATCTCAACGTATTCACCCAGAGTTTCACCTTTATTCTGATGGCCTCCATCATCTTCCTGATTCCGATGATAAGCCCCGCCTCCACGGAGAGTATTCCGAAACTGGCCGCCATCATGTTGTTCGTTATCGGTCCTTTGAGTGAAATCGTCGGCGTGGCGCCGCTGATCGCCAAAAGCAACGTGGCTATCGTCAATATTCAACGCCTGGAGACAGAGCTGGACAGCTTGCGCAGCATCGAATCCGACCAGCTGCAGCACTTCTCCAATGAAGATGCGATCACGCAAAGCCAGGAGGCGCCGTTTCAGGAAATCCGCTGCGATCACATCCAGTTCAGCTACAACGAGAACGGCCAGCCAGGTCCGGGACAGGCCAAAGGTTTTACCGTCGGCCCTATCGATCTCACGATCAAGCGCGGCGAAATCATCTTCATGATTGGCGGCAACGGCAGCGGCAAATCCACCTTTCTTAAGCTGCTGACAGCCCTGTACCAGCCTGATTCCGGCAGCATTCTGATGGATGGAAGCCCCCTGCACGCCAACAACATGCTGCAATACCGCAGCCTGTATTCCGTCATCTTTTCCGACTTCCATTTGTTCAAGCATCTGTATGGCGTGGACGTCAAAGACCGCAGCAAAGTGAAGCGCCTGCTGGAGCTGATGAAACTGTCGGAGCGTTGCCAGATCAAGGATAACGAGATCAGCGACATCAAGCTGTCCACCGGACAGAAAAAGCGCATGGCGCTGATTGTATCTCTGCTGGAAGACAAACAGATTTACGTTTTCGATGAATGGGCGGCGGATCAGGACCCGGATTTCCGTCGCTATTTCTATGAAACCATTCTTCCGGAAATGAAGGCGCAGGGTAAAACCATTATCGCGGCCACCCACGACGATCATTATTTCGAGATCGCCGACCGGGTGATCAAACTCGACGCAGGCAAAATAATCACAAATCCTAGTCTGCATATTTAACTCTCCAGCGTCAGGAGAAAGCGGACGTTTGGTTCAAGAAGGGACTTTTGGGTATGAATGCGACGGCATCCATGAGAAGTAAAGGAAATAAACGCTGGAGAGAGAGATTTATGGCGCGCTGGCGGCCATTCTGGCGACGCGCCAAAGTCCCTCTCATTGTGTTGTTTTTTATCATCCTGTTTCTTGTCGCCTATTTGTTTCACCGCATCTTCATCAATATCTATCCCGGTGAGGCTGGCGTGCTGTGGAAGCGCTTCGACGATGGCGTGGAGCAGCGGGTTTATGGCGGCGGCCTGCATATCATCAACCCGTTCAACATCATGTATAAATACGAAGTGCGGGTGCAGCAGCGGGAAACCATCTTCACCGTGCTCAGCAAGAACGGACTGCTGATCCGGGTGCGCGCGTCGGTGCGTTTCTCTCCTAATCGCAAGACGCTGTATCTGTTGCATGAGTACGTGGGGCCGGAGTATATCGACCGGGTGGTGATACCGGAAACCCAGGCGATTATCCGCCGGGTGCTGGGTGAATATGAGCCCGACGATATATACGCCACTCAGGGCAACATCATTCAGAACATCGTGCTGATGGCGCTGACCGAACTGCAGCAACGGCATATCGTGCTGGACGATCTGCTGATCAAGGAAATTCATCTGCCGGACACTGTCGCTTCCGCCATAGAAACCAAACTGGAAGAAGAACAAAAAGCGCTGGCGTACACCTATATTCTGGAACGTGAGCAGCTGGAGATTCAGCGCAAGCAATATGAGTCGCAAGGGATCCAGCAGTTCCAGAAAAACGTCAACGAAGGCCTGACGCCGGAATATCTGCGCTATCAGGGCATTCGCGCCACCCTGGAGCTGGCCAAATCCAACAACGCGAAACTGGTGGTGATTGGCGGCAGCGGCACAGATGGCCTGCCGTTGATTCTGAATACCGCCGGCGACGCGACCACTGCTGCGGCGCCCAGTTCTCCCGTGGGCATTTCGGACCTGTCGTCCGTATTCGCGTCCAGCCTGAAGTCCACCAACATCGCCCAGACGGACGACACCCTGACCTCCTCTGCAACGCCGACGGCGCAGCCGAGAACAAACGATCCGTCCGCGCCTTCCAACACCATCATACCTTCAACGCCAACCGCCAAACCCAGCACCAAGAATCTGGGGGAAGGCATCGAGCAACGTCAGGATGTGGGAGTGACCGTCGATTGACGGTCGCCTCAGAATTTCCAGAGCTGGTGCTGGCTGCGTTCGGTTTTGTAGTAATTCTGTTTGCGTAGATGCTCGAAGTAAAAGCGCATGACGTCCCGCCATACGGTGTCGTAGATTTTCTCGTCATCCCCTAAGTACTGGCGAATAAACACAGGGCCGCTGGTGGTGGGCAGGAAATAGGCCGGGCCATTGACGATCTCCGTCTTCACATAGGGCTCCGCCTGTTGATTGACGGTGGCGAAGTAAGAGTAATTAGTGACGTCCGCCGACATGAAGGGATCAAGCAGGCAGTTGATGTATTCCAGCGCCAGTTCCTGCCTGGTGGAGGTTTTGGGAATCGCCAGCGCATCGAAATACACCAAAGCGCCCTCGTCCGGTAGAGAGAAACGTACGATCTTCGCCGCCAGGCTGTTAATGCCGCTTACGTCCGGATCTTCGTTGAGCGCTTCCGCAATTTCACCGCTCCAGGCCATGGTCAGCAACAAGTCCTGACTGGCCAGCATGTCGCCCATGCCGGAGTTCATCATGCGTATGTCGTATTTGGCGATGGCCGTTTTCAGATATTCTCCCGCCTGCTGCACTTCGTCCTGATCCCTGGAGTTGGGCGACTTGCCCATGGCGAGCAGCGCAATACCAAGACTAATGCGGGCGTCTGGCGAAATCGCTATCAGTCCTTTCAGGGAAGTGTTCGACTGTGGCTCGAACAACATCTTCCAGTTAAAAACGATATTGCCGATTTCCCAGTAGTTATAACCAATGCCCAGGCTGCCATAGATATAGGGCACCGAATAGTCGAACAGGCTTCTGGCGAAATCCTGACGCCGCAGGTTCATCGCGATATTGCGGTAGTTGGGGATCTTGTCGTAATTGATTTTCTCGATCAGCCCCTTCTCCGCCAGACTCAACACCATGTAGTCGGTGGGCATGATGATATCGAAGGGAATTTCCGGATCGTTGGGATTCTTGTCGTCGTTGCCGTGAAGATTCAGATGCTTCTTGAACTCCGCATCGGAGTCAAAGGTGGTGACCTCTATGTTGATATTCAGCTCCTGCTGAATTTTCTTGTGCACGGTGTCGGGAATATAGCCCTTCCACAGCAGCACCTTCAGAGTTTCCCTGTATTTCATCTTGGTGCCGCCCAGGGCGAACGTATCTTTGGCGTCGACGCTGCGTTCAATTTCCTGCCAATATACGCCGACCAGCAAGGCCATAACGGCGGTAAAGACGACTAAGAAAAAAAGCGTTCCATGTTTTTTCATATTTCCTGTCCGGGATATCCTTTTTTTGTCCGCCATAATGGCGCGGATGACGAGAAAATTATAGCGGATTTTAATCTCCCCCTACCTCCTGTTCTGGAACAATTAATCCCGCGAACAACTGGCTTCCTTTAGATGTCTGAAACGACAGCGCCGACGCATTTCAAAATGCCGGAAATATACAATATTTCGTCACAATAACTGTGTTAAAAATACATCCGCACGCTCCCCCCTGGGTTTCACCGGGAATGGAGCGCAGCAAAGCGCAGAAGGCGTCAGAATACGCCTCTGCGCGGTCGTTTTAAGCCAATCAACAGGACTAGGCGAACATAATAAAGGAGAAAAAATGACTTATTTCAAACAAGGCATGATGCTGACGAGCGCGCTGTTGTTGAGCGCCGCGATACAGGCTCAGGAATTCGCCACAATAGAGGGAATTCAGGTGGTCGACGAGCAATATAACGCCACTGTGATGGCGGGAGAGGAAACCAAGTGCGCGGGCTTATGGACTTTGTCCTGTATCTGGCCCGAGGACTGTCGTTATGTGAAAAGCTCCACAGGGTTTGTCGACAACGGCGGCTGCGACGTGCACTGGAACCTGAACGAGCCCAACCCCGATCGGGGCTGCGGCTACACGAAGACGACGGATGGTTCATTGCATGCAAAATGGTATGACTTTGACGCCAAAGGATGTCCCGGTCGGGCTTTCGTGTTCGAAACGGGTCAGGAGTTTGAAGTGCTGACCCCTTGATCTGAATAACTTCAGACATTACCTCAGGTTTTATACCTGAAATGACAGACTCCGCGCATCTGCGCGGAGTCGCCGCAAGGTCGCCTCAGTTCTGTTCCGCCTTCTCTAACTGATCCAGATAAAAATCGTGCAGGACTTTATCCGAGCCAGGACGGGTATATGGCTCCAGACCATAGCGACCGAGAATATATTTATATTCATCCGACTTTACGAAGGTCTGAATAGCGGTGTTCAGCACCTCACGGTCCTGCGGCGTCGTAGACTTCTTGCTCAACAGGAAGTGCACGAAGTCCTGGTTCAGCAGGTGTTCATGGATGGCGACCTTCTCCGCGATGCCCAGCGTACGCGCCATGACGCTCAAACTGACCCGGTCGCCGGCGATTGCGTCAAGGCGGTTCAACACCAATAAATCCAGCAACCGTTCATTGTCTTTCATCAGAATCAAACGGTTGTTCTTCGCCAGCGAGGCGTGATCCAGCAGCTCGTACTCCGCCCCATAATAAGCGCCGATGACCGCGCCGAAGATCAGTTGATAATTATTCAACAGATCATTCAGGCTTGAGGCGGGGTAATAGTTCTGCTGTTCCTTGCGGATGAAGATCACCATGGTTTCATCCCGATAACTGACGGTGAAGCGCCCGTACACTTCCCTTTCCGGCGTAATGGAAGCGCCCGCCACCATGTCCACTCGCCCCTTCTCCAGCTCCAGCAGCGCCCGCTTGGAGGGAATTCGCACGAACGTATACTCGCAGCCGGCGAGATCCAATATGGCTTTGACCAGTTCATAGTCCAAACCGGCAAGTTCTCCGTTTTCCTTCACGTACATATAAGGCTTCCAATTCGCCTGATTGATGACCAGGGATTTGGAGCAGGCGGAATAAGCAGGCGCAGCCAAAAACAACAGGCTAAACATGAGCGCCACGGTGAGCTTGGAAACTTTCACAGGGGACATTGTTGAAGCTCCGAGGTAGCCAAGGAGAGAAGATAGGCTGAATTGCAGAAGAGGCGTTCCTCTCATAACGCCGGTTCTGTTGTTAATTATAAAGCACTCGAGCAAATTTTGACCGACATTCTTGTTTCCCTTTTGTGAGTTTTAACTTTGTTGACAAAATAGTCTTTTTGTTATGCTATAACATTTACAAAACACACTATTCATATCCGTGGAGTCATACCATGTATAAATTGCCCGTGACCGTGCTGTCGGGGTTTCTCGGCGCAGGAAAAACCACCCTGCTCAACCATATTCTGCAAAACCGGGACGGCCTTAAGGTCGCGGTCATCGTTAATGACATGAGTGAAGTCAACATTGACGCCAGCCAGATCAATCGCGAAGTGAATCTGAATCGGGCGGAAGAAAAACTGGTGGAAATGAGCAATGGCTGTATCTGCTGCACCTTGCGAGAAGATTTATTGCAGGAGGTTTCCCGCCTTGCACGGGAGAATCGCTTCGATTATCTGGTCATAGAATCGACGGGCGTATCCGAACCGCTGCCGGTGGCCGAAACTTTTACGTTTCGGGACGAGCATGGCGTGAGTCTGGCGGATATCGCGCAACTGGATACCTTGGTCACGGTAGTGGATGGCGTCAACTTCATGCGCGATTATGAAAACGCCGCTACGCTGCAGGAAGTCGGCGAGTCGCTGGACGCCGGGGACGAGCGCAACGTCGCCGAGCTGCTCGTGGAGCAAATTGAGTTCAGCGACGTGTTGGTAGTTAGCAAGCTTGATCTGATCAGTCAGGCGGAACGGGAAGAGTTATTTTCCGTGCTGCGCAAGCTCAACCCGGATGCGGATATCGTGGCGGCCTTGATGGGACAGGCGCCGCTGTCTAAAGTTTTAAACACTGGCAGATTCAATTTTGAGAAAGCCGCCCGAGCGCCGGGTTGGTTGCAGGAACTGCGCGGCGAGCACACGCCAGAGACGGAGGAGTACGGCATCGGCAGCATCAGTTACCGGGCGCGTCGCCCTTTTCATCCCCAGCGCTTTCATCAGTTTCTGGAGCGGGACTGGAATAATGGACGCCTGCTACGGTCCAAAGGATATTTCTGGCTCGCCAGCCGCCCTTATGAAGCCGGGGGCTGGTCTCAAGCCGGCGGTGTGATGCGCTACAGTTACGCAGGCCTGTTTTGGGCCGGCGCGCCACAAGAATACTGGCCCCAGGATGAAGAATCCCTGCGCCTGATTCGCGGTAACTGGCTGGAGCCTTACGGCGATCGCCGTCAGGAGCTGGTGTTTATCGGACAGGGAATCGACTGGGAGCGGCTGCGCAGCGAACTCAACGCCTGCCTGTTGACCGACGCGGAATTGGCCCAAGGCGAAAAAGTCTGGGTGACCTACCCTGACCCGCTGCCGGCATGGCGTTCGTTTCAAGATGAAAGGGAATCGGCGTAGTTGCAGGATCAGCCTGTTGGCGTCCGCAACTGCGCCTGACCGGCAGGATGCCTTAAAGCCCCGCGCGCCCATCCGCGCGGGGCTTTTTTATAAGGCGAGATTAACGCTCGTTATCAAGCGCCAACGGCGATAAAGGCTTTCACCACCGCGTCGATGTCGCTTTCTCTCAATCCCGCCACATTCAGGCGGCCGCCGCCGACCAGATACACGCCGTGCTCCTGGCGCAGCATAGCGATTTTCTCATCGCTCAGGCTGGTGACGGAGAACATGCCTTTGTGGCGTTTGAAATAGTCAAAGCGATCACTGCCAGTCGCAGTCTGGAACGCCGCCGCCAATTGTTCACGCAGACGTTTGATGCGCGCGTTCATATCCTGCAGTTCGGTCAACCAGGTTTCCTTCAACTGCGGATTGTTCAAAATCATGGCCACAATCGCCGCGCCGTGATCTGGCGGCATGGTGTAAGTGGAGCGCGCCATTTCCAGGATGCGTCCCCGCGCCTTCATGGTTTCTTCCATGGTTTTGCCGATAACGATGGCCGCGCCAGTGCGCTCGCGATAGAGGCCAAAGTTCTTCGAGCAGGAGGTGGCGATAATCATCTCTTCTACGCTGTCCGCCAATATGCGTAAACCCGCCGCGTCTTCCATCAGACCATCGCCGAAGCCCTGATAGGCGATATCGACAAACGGCAGAAACCCTTTCGAATTGGCCAGTTCTGCAATGCGTTTCCAAGTGTCTAAAGAAATATCCGCGCCGGTGGGGTTGTGGCAGCAGCCGTGCAGCAACAGCACATCGCTTTCGCCCAATTGCTCAACCTGAGCCAGCATGGCGGCTTCGTCCACCGCTTTGGTTTCGGCGATAAAGTATGGGTACTCCTTCACGGTCAGACCCGCCGCTTCCATCACCGGACGGTGATTCACGTAACTGGGCGAGCTGATCCAGACGGTGGCGTCTGGACGCGCTTGTTTCAGCAGATCCGCCAGCATACGCAACGCGCCGCTGGCGCCAGGCGTCTGCACGCCCGCAGCGCGACTGTGCAATTTGGTTCCCTGCAACAATAGATCAACCATCGCCTTGTTGAAGATTTCGTCTCCGGCCAGACCGACATAGCTCTTGGATTGTTGCGTGTTCGCCAGCACCAGTTGCGCCTCGCGCACGGCGGCCATGATCGGCGTTTGCCCCTCACTGTTGCGGTATACGCCGATGCCCAGATCGATCTTATTGGGTCGGGGGTCTTCCTTGAATGCAACGCTGATGGACAGGATCGGGTCCTGCTTGGGGGCGCTTAAACGCTCGAACATGGTTTTTACTCCATCTGATAGAGTGATTGACGTTGGAAATCCGGTGATTTTCGGCGCCGCCGCTTAACCTGCTCAGGCTTTCTCCCGGTTCAGCAGGCCGCTGGCGCAAATGACGCCTGAGGTTACCAAGCCCAGTCCCAACAGGGAAGCAAATTCGACGCTTTCCTGTAACATAACCGCCGCCAGCAAAGTGGCGCAAACTGGCGTCATGGAGCCAATGGCGGAGGTAATTTCAGCGCCCAGTCGCGAGATCGCAAAACTGTACAGAAAGCCCGCTCCCAGCCCTACTCCAATGCCTTGCACCAGCATCTGCGCCGTTAACTCCATCACAGGCATGCTGCTCCAGGCTAATTCGGGCTGGCTCCATAGCGCCCAGATCAATAGCAGCGCCGCATTCGGCGTCGTCACTACCGCTGCCGCCTCCAAGGGCTTCAAGCCGCTTTGACGAACGGAAATCGTAAACACCGCCCACATGGCGCTACAGAACAAGAAGAGCACATGGCCCCGCCACAGGTCGCCGGAAGGATGAGATAATGAGGAATAGAGAAAACAGGAAGCGCCCACCGCCACCGCCAGCAACCCGTATCGACGCCATACCGACAGCGGCTCCTTGAAAATCAACACCGCCATACCGGTCACGAACAATGGCGCAGCGCCCGGAATCAACGTGCTGCCGTCCGCCACAGGAGCCCAGCCCATAGCGGCGGCGCTCAACAGAAAGAACGGCAGCCCCGCCCCCACCATGACGCCCAGAAGATACAGTTTGGGCGCCGCCAGAATGCGATGCCGGCGTTTGATTAACAAAGGCGTCAGGATAAGACCGGGAATACAGAAGCGAAACAAGGCGAGATCGAAAATGCCCAGGGGCGACAGCGCGCCAAACTTGAGGGACAGAAAATAGCTGGACCAGATCAACACAGTGAGGCAAGCGGCCCCATAACCCAGCAATTTTTGCTTCGAATCGGACAGGATGGGAGTGACTCGGGTCAGGGACGCCTCAGAGTGAGCGTTAATGGACGCACTGGCGGACATAGGGATGCCTCGTTAGTTGTTTTTCCCATTATCATGGAAATTAAGAGGCGAAAACTGGCAACTTTCACGAACAGATAGCGAACATTTAGCTGATTAAACTAATATATGTTCATTTAGTAGTGATTAGAGCCATTTCCATGCAGAGAGCAAATCTTGACCGGATAGACCGACAGTTATTAGACCTGCTGCAACAGGACGCCCGCCTGACCACCGCACAACTGGCGGATAAAGTCGGTCTGTCCGCCTCGCCCTGCGCCAGACGCGTCAGACATCTGGAGGAAAGCGGACTGATTCAAACCTACCGGGCGCAATTGGACAGAACCAAGCTGGGACTGGGGGTCACTATCTTTGTGCATGTCCGTTTAAGCCGCCACACGGAATCCGTGGTCGCCGACTTTGAAGAAAAAGTGCGCAATATGGACGAGGTCGTGAATTGCCACACCGTATCAGGTCCGTTCGACTACCTGCTGCAAGTGGTCAGCGCGGGTCTGCCGGGGTATGAGCGCTGGGTGCGCCGGCTGCAAAGTCTTCCCGCCGTCAATAACATCGACAGCAGCTTCGCCATCCGTTCAGTGAAAGAGCATGGCCCCCTCCCTATCTACTAAATACAGACCAACACCTTGGCGATCTGACTTGCATTTGGGAACACTTTGGGAGATGACAACAGCTCTCCCAACCCCACCTAATCACATTAAAAAACATGCATAAGCCACTGTTTTAAAATACATCAGATAAGAATTTTCGGCTTATTCCAAACGAAATATCACCTACTCCATAGGCCATCCAGGGTATTGGAGCAGCCGTCATCTTTTTACACTCTTGTTGTTTCTCGGCAGTGCGCCATGATTTTCATTAATGGCGGAATTCATCCGTACTGCCGCCCAAACCGCCCGGATATAAGAACAGCAGGAAGGAACTACCTATGAATACTTCAACTATTCCCCCTATCCCGACGCCGCCCTGCGCCGTCGTTCGTAAACCGTGGCGCTCATCCGTTTCCGCTCTGGCGACTTCGTTCGCCCTGATCGCTCTGGCCAGCGCCACAGCCCAGGCGGCGGTCACCGTTTCCGCCGATGGTCCGGGCAACACTTATGAACTCTTCGCCGAAAAGCTCGGCGCTGATCCTGAAACGCCGGACTGTCGCCATACCGGCAGACATATTGCGGAAGAATGGAATGCTGAGCTGAACACGCATGTATTCGCCTTTCTTGCCCATGTGGACGAAGACGACGACCGTTGCATCAACAGCGACCGTCAGCGTACAGAGGTAAAAACAGCGTCTTCTTCACCTGACAAATTAAAAGGAACCCTCGGCGAAACACACACTTACAGGTGGAAGTTCAAGCTGGACTCAGGCTTCCAGCCGTCCAAAAGCTTCACCCACGTACACCAGATCAAAGGGGATGGCGGCGGCATGCCGTTAATAACCTTGACGCCCCGCGCCGGCAGTCCCAATAAAATGGAGCTCATTCATAACTCAGACAGCGTCAATCTCGGTAAGGTCAAAATCGTCGACCTGGAGCCCTTTATGGGCGAATGGGTGGAGGTCATCGAAACCTCACGCTTCGACGACCACGGAACCTACAGCCTCCGTATCAAGCGTCTGCGCGACGGCCAGGAATTGATGTCCTGGAGTTCCAATGACATAGATATGTGGCTCAATGACAAGCCTTTCGTCCGTCCCAAGTGGGGCATTTACCGCAGCCTCAACAACAAGGCCTCTCTGCGGGATGAAAAGGTGCTGTTTAATGATTTCTGCATCGCCGAGGGCGACGATCAGTGCCCAGGCGATGGACCCGGCGACGGCGAGCCCGACGTCACCGCCATAGAAGCGGAAACCGCCAAGCTGCACGGCCAGACCAAGGTCCTGTCGAAAACCTTTATGTCAGGCGGTAAAGGCCTGGGATATATCGGTAACGGCGACAACTGGGCGGAGTTCAAGGTCAACGCCAAAAGCGCCAACTACTATCCCATGACACTGCACTTCACCTCCGGCAAAACCCGGACCCTGTACTGGAGCGTTAATGGCGCAGGAGAGGATTCCGCCCCGTTGAACTCCGGCAGCTGGAGTCAGGTTAAGGCCCACGAAGACAGCCTCTTCCTCGACGTCGGAGACAATGTCATACGCTTCTACAACGCCAGCGCCTGGGCGCCGGACCTGGATAAAGTTGAATTCGGCGCGCCCGCCGGAGGCGAGCCTCCCAGCGACGGCGGTTCAACAACGGTGAGCAACCTCGCCCAGGGCAAACCGGTTTCCTGCACCGATGAGGAGGACGGCAACGGCTGTCGCCGCGCCGTAGACGGCGATGTAGAGACGCGCTGGTCGGCGAAATATTTTCCACAAGCGCTAACCGTAGATCTGGGCTCAAAGGCCCAAATCAGCGCGGTTGAATTAGTCGCCTATAAAGATCGCGCTTATCACTATGTGGTGGAAGTCAGCGACGCCGCCGCAGGCCCCTGGACGCAGATCGTGGATCGCAACGACAACGCCAGTCCGGGAACCATTGACGCGCCTAACCACGATGAGGTCGATGCCGCTGGACGCTACGTTCGCATCCGCGTCAACGACGCCAATGTCTATGACGGCGACTGGACCAGTTTGCTGGAGTTCCGCGTGTTGGGCGTCCCACAATAATCCAGACGCGAGACCTCTGGGTAATGAGACGGCGTGAGCCGTCTCATTCTTTCACTACTCTGCATACGCAGCCTCAATAGTTGGCTCACTTACAGAAACGTCCCCACAATTAGCGACAGACAAGGCTTCTCTCACCATCGCAACGAGATCATCCCGAGACGCCAACGCCTGTTCACTACCGCGACGTCGCACCACAACCGAGTCGCTCGCCATCTCCTGCGCGCCGACGATCAAGATGACGGGCGTTCTGCTCCGCCTCAACAGCTTCATTTTTTTCGCCAGGGAAACATCGTCCAGGTCCATTTCAACGTGTACGCCGTGACGCCTCAGCAATGCGCCAACGCTTTCGCAGTAGGCGACAGAGTCTTGTCCCACTGAAGCCAGCACCACTGGTTGAGGATGCACCCAGGCTGGCAGCGCCGCCTGATAAGACTCCAGCAGCACGCCAATCCAGCGCTCAATGGAGCCATACACCGCCTGGTGCAGAATCACCGGCCTACGCCGTTCTCCGGCGGCGTCGATATAATGCAGGTCAAAGCGCTCCGGCATGTTGAAGTCCAACTGGATAGTGCCCATCTGCCATTGACGCCCCTGTCCGTCCTTGAGCGCCAGTTCAATCTTGGGTCCATAAAATGCGCCCTCGCCTTCCTGCCGAATAAACTCTGCGCCAGCCGCTTCACAGGCTTGCGTCAGCATGAGTTCAGCGCGTTCCCAGTCTGCAGGCGCGCCAAAGTAGTCCCGCTGTGGACGAGTGGATATGAAGACCTGGGGGCGTCCGTATCCGTAATCCGCATACACGCGTTCAGCTCGGCGCAAAAACGCCTGAATCTCTTCGCTGACCTGATCCCAGCGACAGAAAACGTGAGCGTCGTCCTGAGTGAACTGACGCAGACGCATCAAGCCATTCAATGCGCCGGAGCGTTCATTGCGGTGCACCGAACCAAACTCGAACAAACGCAACGGCAGAGACTTGTAACTGCGCACGCCCCGTCTGTAGAGCAGAATATGCGCTGGACAGGACATGGGCTTCAGCGCATATTCCGGCTCATCGCCAAACCCTGCGCCGACAAACATGTCATCCGCGTATTTTTCCCAATGCCCTGACGTCTCCCACAGCTCCCGCTTCAAGAGCTGCGGAGTGGCCACTTCCTGGAAGCCTTCGGCTTCATAGGCGGCGCGAATATGGTTCTTTACAGTCCGGAACATCCGCCAGCCGCGCGGATGCCAGAACGCCATACCGGGTCCCTGGGGTTCTGAATGGAATAGATCGAGTTCTTCTGCGATATCGCGATGATTTTTCATGGTTCGCCTCCTACGGCTTCGTTTTCAGTACAAATTCAGGACCCGAAACGAAAACAAGAAGGCGAAAAAAAACCCTCCGGCTTTCGCTCGGAGGGTCCTTATTCTTCAGACGCGCACTACCCTCCAAGCCAGTTGGTGGTGGTGCGGGTGGTCGAAAAAAGATTGATGAGTTTCATGTGGGCAAACATAGCATTGAAATCAATGCAGCGGCAATCCTGATGAGGAATAATTTTTAACGCACGATGGACGCCCTGCGGCGAAAAACTAAACTTTACTATGCAGTCGTTAGAAATGGAGGTCCGATATGTCACGCACATTCGAGCGTCAAGACGCCCCTTTCACTTCCGATCGTTCTACTCCCGATAATTCCGATATTCCCGCTCCCCCCTTATATACGCCGTTTATGCGCCGTCACATTCGCGCTGCGGCGGATCACTTGCGCAATGATTCCGAACAATTGCGGCAATGTTCTCCCGAACAGCAGCTGTACCACCAATATATCGACGCCGACGAGCCTCATGGCCCGCCGCTGTACGCAGTAAAAGGCGAGCATTGGAACGGGGTCTGCCCGGGCTTTCTGGACTTTATCAACCAGTTCGCCTTTCGACCTGAAGACATGGGGTACGCGGAGTGTGGTTACGGTATTCAGCGTCATCGCGACTTCCTGCATCGCCTGATTCTCGCCGAGCATGACCTGCATTCGCTGCAGCAAGGCTTCGCCGGCCGTATTGACGTCGGTTGTCTGGCGATGACGACGCGCATGGCCATGTACGATCTGGCGAAAGTCGCATATCGGCAATTCAAGACCCGTTGGCCCGAGGCCGCTCCGGTGGCATTGGTCCCTACTCCCAGCTGGGACTATCGGGGGATTTTCAAAGATGTGGGCTTTGAAGTGGTCTACCTGCCCATCCGGCCACAACATGGCTGGCGGCCCAATTTGTCGGAATGGAAGGACATTATCGGCGATCTGCGCGGACTGCAAAGTCGGCGTATTGCGCTCGCCGTCAGCAATCCGCAGCATAATCCCACCGGCATGCAGTGGCCGACGAAAGTGACCGAGCACTTGCTACAGGTTTGCGCCGAGGAGTCCGCTTATTTGCTCCTGGATGACGCCTACTTTAACGTGCACGACCCCAGAACGCCGATCGTGAACCATCTGAAGGCGCTCTTGCAGGCCTTTGATCAAAACGGCGGAGACAATGCGCTGGTTCGCTCCGGCATGTTTGAGCGCTGGGTTTCCACGCGCCCCTTCGGCAAGCAGTTCAGTTGCAACACCATGGGCGTGGCGGCGATAACGACATCCCCTCTGCTGCTGCGTCAACTAGCCCGTGAATCCTGGATCAACCGCTACCACTGTAATACCCACAATGCGGAAGTCATGTGCGCCTGGCTGGCCACACAGGACGCCGCGGATTGGACGGTAGAAACCGGGCTGCAATACGCCCGGCAGAAAGAACATGTGAAGCAGTATCTGGTGACGCACTTGGGTTGGCCTCAAGACGAAGTCTGCATCGGCCCCTCCACGTCTTACATGATTTTCGCCGTACCCGAGGTCTATCAAAAAGAGCCCGCCGGCATTGATCGCTTCCGCGACGACCTGTTCTACGCGACCGGCACAATGCTGTGCGCATCGCTATTCAACCAACAGGCCCCGGCGCCCTATGTGCGGCTTCACCTGGGGAGTCATCCCGATATCATTGATGAGATTTTGAGGCGCTGGAGCACAGGTGGATTACACTATCGACAGAAAAGCCCCTTTGCGGGCCAGGAAGCGCTCAAAACGCCGCTGCCTCAGCAGCGTTTTCGAACGCAGGCTGAAAGCTGAGCGTTAATCTTCCCGCTGTGGCAGGCCTTTAAGCGCCGCAGCGGGAAGAAATCGCTGCGGCGCCGGAATAGCCTGATCCACCGGGATGCCGGCGCCGCGGCACTCAAAGTCCGGCGCGTAGGAATAATAGTGGGTGGTCAAATGTAAACGGCTGCCGTCGTTCAGCATGAACTCCTGCTGGGACCAGCATTTGCCATAGGAAGGCGCCCCCGCAATGGGAATGTCCATATGCGTCTTCAGCGCCCCCGCCAT
Source organism: Hahella sp. KA22 (assembly GCF_004135205.1). Taxonomy (NCBI): domain Bacteria; kingdom Pseudomonadati; phylum Pseudomonadota; class Gammaproteobacteria; order Oceanospirillales; family Hahellaceae; genus Hahella; species Hahella sp. KA22. The sequence goes on from NZ_CP035490.1 coordinate 4,599,618, forward strand.
GACTTCACAGGCGCTGGCGGTGAGTTCGCTTTGCAGAATGACGCCTGGAGCCGCCGGGTGGTTTGCGGTTTTCTGGCTGTAATACTCATACTTTTCCCCGCTGGCGGCGATCAGCTCCGCGACTTTCTTGTCTTCGGGCAACCAATCAGAAAGTATGTCGATGGTTTCGTATAAGTCGCCGCCCTGACAGTAACGCAGGTCCAGTGTATATCCTTCCTTCAACCTGACACTGAGACGGTTCAAAGTGGCGCGGGTTGAGCGGGCGTCGATACGGAACAAGGTCAGCGTTTGTTGCTTCGCGTCGACGATCATATCCGGCGCATTGAAGGGTTCTAGTCGCACCTGGCGGGACCAGCTTTCTGACTGGTCAGGCCAGCGGCCTTCGACAAGAACGATTTCACTATCAGGACTGATTTTATTGGGATTTAGCCAAATGAAAGGACGATTGACTCCCGCCTGCTCCAAACCGCCGTCCGGCAGTGGGTATATCAAACGCTGACGACCCAGTGCGAATTCCACGCCGCCCAGTCCTCGTCGCGCACGCTCCGGGGGAATCACCAGACCGTAAGGGTCCAGTAAGGGCAGCAGTCGCGGCAAATCCTTGCGCTCCTGCAATAACAGCGCCTTGGCGGCATCGCTCGCATACCAGTTTTCATTGACGATAGTGTCGAGAGAAGCGGCCGCCGCAGAAGCGCAGGCGGCCGCCAATAACAGGCATGGAAGCGCAGAGCGTCTTCCTGGGATCATTGCAATTGAAGGTCCGCGCGTTCCTGCAGCAACTGATATTCATCCAGCAGACTGTCGCGCTGATTTTCCAGCGAGGCCATGTCGGCTGCCGACATGACTTCACTGCCGACTTCGGCGCGCCCGAGCTTAACCTTCAGGTTATTCATGGCGTACTCCAGTTCGGCGACTTTATCCTGCAGCTCCTGCTTGCTGGATTCCTGCGCGCTCACCTTTTGCTTGAGCGCAGACAGGTTGCTGGACGCCTTGTCCAATTGCTTTCTCAGCTTGTTCAACTCTGCGCGCTGAATCTTGAGCGCCGCCGTGCGTTCGGCTTTGGTCATTTCCAGCTCGCGGTTGCCGGCTTCGACTTCCGCGGTCTCTGCGTTAACCTCGTCCAGTTCACGTTCTTTGCCGACCTTACGCGCTTCATAATCGCCGCCATACACCCCATACAGGCCTTCAAAAAAGCCGCCTTTGCGGGGGTTGTTGTCCGTATTCGGCTGATGCGCGCATCCTCCCAGCAGGAAGGACGCGGCGATCAGGCCGGCAGACAGAGTTCGCAGAGTCATACGCGCTTCTCCTGGTCCGGCCTGAGATTAGATCAGGTTCTGCTGGATAGCCGCCAACTGCTCTTCCTGCACGCGCATGGAGCGGATAGCGTCAGTCAGTGCGACGATCTCTTTCTGCAGCGCGTCTTTTTCAGGCGTCGGCGCAGGGTTTTCCGCCAGCATGGCGTCGAACTTGGTCACCAGGTGCTGATGGTAGTCTTCCAGCACTTCGATCTGGCCGGCGTTTTCTGCGGAAACTTTTTGCAGACGCTCGTTCTGCTTGGCGTACACCAGCTTTTTGTTCTGGTTGGACACTTTGGTCTTTTTGACTTGGGCGATTTCTTTTTCGATGGACTCGATTTCTTTCTGCAGATTGTTTCTGGTGTCCAATGCGTATTCACGCTGCGCCGTGGATTTGGCGATCATCACGTCCAGAGTATCTTCCTGGGAGATAGCTTCTTCACGCTGGTCCTGCACGTGGCTGCCCAGAAGACCGCCCAGCAGACCGCCAGCCGCTGCGCCGACCAGTGCGCCGCGTCCGCGTTTGTCCTTATCCACCAGAGCGCCAGTCACTGCGCCCAAAGCCGCGCCGGTCACCGCGCCTTCAGTCACGGTTTGGGTGCGTTGATCGCTAGTGGATTGGGCGGTTTGCTGATCGGCCTTCTGGTCCGCATTCTGCGGTTTGGCGTTTTGTTGCTGGCAGCCAGTGGTAGCCAGTGCGCCTGCGAGGATAAGGAGGCTTAATTTCTTCATCTTACTAATCCTTATAGCTAGTCGTTTAATTCAAGATTGCGTTCAATTGATCTTTCAATTCGTCGTCTCCAGCCTCAGCAGTGGAAATGCATTGGCCGAGATGATCCAGCAGCAGGCGGGTAACAGGCTGATCGGATAGATTTGCGGTTGTCACTCCGTTGTCCTTTAAATGACGGGTAAATTTCTCTGCGCTCAGGTTCTGATCGCATGCATTCGCCAAAGCTGTTTTGTATTCCCCTAGACTCTGCGCCGCCTGATCCTGCGCAACGTTAAGCTGCGCACGCGTCTTCTGAACATCCTGCTCGTAACGGCTACCAAAACGCTCCCGTAAATCTTCGTTCACTTTGAGACGTTTTTGCAGAGTGAATGTATTGCTTTCGGCCTTCACCCAACTACTGTAATGCTGATAGAGGAACAGACTGTGGCTGGGACTGAGGTCCTGCGTCACTGTTCCATTGGCGGGCGCCGGGCCGCCAAGGCCGGTTATTGTAGCGATTGGCGAAGGAATTAGCACTATTACGGCTAAAATTCCTCCAGCCGAACCTAAACCGGCCACTCTCGCCAGACGTTGCCCGAAGCGTCCGTCCGGCGCTTTGGCGAACACCTGCCGAATGCCGATGCCCGCCACGAAGCCGCCCAACGCCAAAGTAATAAGATACTGCATGGGTCCGGCAAGATTTGTCCCCAATCGTTTGATGGAGGACAACATATCTCCCACCGACGAGAGATCCACCGGCGATCCTTCCACCAACGCCAGCCCGCACACCAGTGCGCTCAAACTCAGCCCGTGCAGCAACAGATATTTCGGGCGGAACGGAATGCAGCCCAGCAACACGCTGAACATCAGACCGAACACCAGCCCTTTTTCCGCCTGCAGGTAGGAAGCGTGGTTACGCAAGGTGAACAGGATGAAGCCCGTGGACATGGCGGCCCACAGTGAACCGAAAATAACGCGTTCAATTAAAGCGCGCTTATAACGCCGCTTCTCTTCCCGTTCGTCCGCCAGCTGCGCTTCCGCCATGGGCAACAGATCAAGAATAAATCTGGCCTCGGCGATGCTGGTCGGCTCCGCTCGATAAATACGCCCGAACCATTTGACCTGGGAGGCTTCCCGGAAGCGTTCGATGGGAACCTGCGCCATGATCTCGGCGGGAGACTGGTGTTTGAGTATCGCCTCCAACACATGGGCCATAAAGGCCATGCCGGGCATTTTCTCGAACGCGCCGGGCTGGGTGAACGACCCCATTTCGGCGAACTTCAGCGGAATATTCAGCAGCGGATTGGCTTCCACTCTCGGCATCAGCGTCTCAGCTCCGCTTTGCTGACGCAGTCCTTTCAGAGAGGTCAGATAGGCGATAACTTCGCGCTGCCAATTATGCGCGTATTGGCGCAGGGTGACGTCTCGCTGCGTCTTGCCCGCCTGCTCCAATAAGTTGTGACGATAGACCCCGGTCAGGGTTTCCAGGTTGCTGCGGGTCAGGTTCTTGGCGCCCTGCCCTAGAAACGCCTGCAGCCCTTCCCGGGTCAGCTCCAGTTCTTTAAATTTGGACTTGAGACTGGGGTTCAGATAACTGATGAACTTGAACAGACGCAGATTGGGGTCGCTGCTTTCCTGGGCGAAGTGGCGCACCCGCTGCGCCGCCTCCAGATTGTCCTGTGAGGAAAACCAGTTTTCCAGCTGCTTGGCCAGCACCTTGTCCACCAGGGGATTGACGTCCCATTCCGATTGCAGCGCCTTGCCGACTTCCTCTAAGGTCATGCAGTCGTGCAGACCGATACGGAAAGCCCCTTCCGGCACTTTGCCGCGCGCAGACACCCGTCGCGCTTTCACCGGCTCCAGGTCCCGATACACAGGAATGTCGTTGTCGCCGGCCAGCCAGCGGCCTATTTGCTCCGTTCCCCAACGCAACTCATTGTTACGAGTCAGCAGGCCTGCGCATAACAAGCGCCAGCGCACGTCGGCGACGCCGCTCACATCGATGTCATGCAGAATCTTATAGTCCACCACCGTTTCGTGGTCGATTTGCTCGAAAACGCCCTTGCCGCGCAGACACTCCATGATGATCATGCCCACCGACCACCAGTCCAGAGCGGCGGATTTGAGACCCGTGCTGGCCTCCGGCGCCGCATAGCGCTCGGTGCGGGAGATCGTGGTGCGGTTGCTTTCGGTATTCATCATGGAGGAAATACCAAAGTCCACCAGACAGATATCCAAAGGCGAGGTGGTGCGCAGCAGAATGTTGTCAGGTTTTAAATCCCGGTGGACGATGGAGTGTTCATGCAGACGGGTCAGTGCGTCATGCAATTGCGCCAGCAGCTTGTGCACCATGGTCAGCGACATGGGGCCGCTGAGAGACTTCAGGTAGGTTTTTAAGGTTCCGGCCTGTACAAATTCCATCACTTCGAAGAAGCGGTGGGTGCTCATACAAAACTGAGCTTCTATCAGGTTAACAATATGATGCTTGCCCTGATTCCCCAAGAGGTAACGCACCACTTCGTCCTTGGGGCGCATATTCGGGTTGTACAGTTTAAGAATGCAGTCTTCGCCGGTATCGTGCCGGGTGACGATGCCGACGGTGGCTTCCGCGCCGATGGTGGTCAGCCACTCCACCAAGTCATAGTTTTGCAGAATGGCGGGGGGAATCACGCCCCAAGTAGAGGCTTTACCGGTAGCGGTATTATCCGTGCGCCGAGAAGTGTTGGGTGAAGATACAGCCGTCGCGGGCTGCGGCACCACTTTGGTTTCCGGAGCCGCTTCAGGTTGCGGCTCGGTACGCTCCTGGGGCTCCGTACGCAATTGCGGCTCGGTCGGCTCATCCCCCTGCGCGGCGTCTTCCTCGGCGGGTCGCGCCTGCGCCAGTTGAGTCGACTCCATTCCCGGCGCTACTACCGTCGGTTCACAGTCCTGTTGCGGTTGAGTGGGATCCACCACTTCGTCCAAGCTATCCTGTGAAGGGCGAGAATCCTCAGTCACTGCACCACTCCGTCAGACCTCTGAGTAAAACGTACGTCAACGGCCGCTGTTTAAATGCAAGCCGCATGAACACCAAAACACCATCCCGGGCATGACGACTCAGCGTCTCCCGGGACAGGTCATGCACACCGGATTCAATCATCCAGTCTTTCTATAAGAATAAACGAAAAATTGTCATGCGCTCCGCCGGCTTTGATACGAGCGCTCAGCCAGTCGCCAACCTGCTCTGTGTCGCCGGACATCATGTTGGCCTCAAATTCAGAGGCGGAGACGATATCCGTCACCCCGTCGGTGCAGATCAGCAATCTGTCAGTGACGCCGAATCGAATCGGGCGGTAGTGGGCGAAGGGAGCATTGTTAACCGGCTCTACTCCCAGGGCGGCGATCAGTTTGTGACCGTCCAGCCCGGTTAATTCAGGTGGGTCATCATCGTCGTATCCGAACACATCGTCAATACTGACCTGACGTAAGTACCCGAATTGCCAATGATAAATGCGCGAATCTCCAATGTTGAACGCATGCAGCGCGCCCTCTTGTTCATAGACGCCCGCGAGAGTAGCGCCCAGTCCGTGGGTCTCAGGGCGATTATGCATCAGCTCCGCCAGACGGGACTGACAACGGTCCAATACGCTTTGTAAATCCGGCGCAGCGCTCAGATTGCACGCCGCCAGAGTGGAGCACAGCGTATAGCTGGCTAACGCGCCGCAGGCATGACCGCCAAGACCGTCCGACACAGCCCAGCTTTCCGCTCCTGCGGTTTCAAAATACCGGGTGACGGGCTCCGGCATGGATTGATTAATAACCTGACCGCAGATCAGCACAGTGTCTTCATTGTGCTCTCGTTGCAGTCCGGTATTGGTTTGAAACGTTACCTTTAATTTCACTCTTTGCGATCCCTGACTTTACTATCGAACCCTTATGCGCCCTGTCGTATTATCGTTTGACTTCACCGACGCGCCGGCTATCATTTTGTGGCGGGCCGCTGCGCGCCCTATTTGTTACAAACTCTCGTTTTCACAACGAGTTGCGCGGCCACCCCGTTATTCTTCAGAAGCCCCTCCACATTGGCAAGCAACTTATTACTATGGAAGTATCAAACGCCCTCTCGGCAGTGCGCCAAGCCGTAAAAGAAGCCACCCAAGGGCTGGTTGAGCGCGAAACGATCGTTGACCTCATTCTTCTTTCCGCCGTGGCGCGGGAGCACCTGCTGATAATCGGTCCTCCCGGCACGGCCAAGAGCGCCGCCGTACGCCGGATTTCCCAGGCGCTGGGAGGAAAATACTTTGAATATCTGCTGGGACGCTTCACCGAACCCAGTGAAATTTTCGGGCCTGTGGATATCCGCAAACTGTCCGAAGGCGTCGTGGAAACCGCCACTGACGGCATGCTGCCGGAGGCGGAAATTGCGTTCCTGGATGAGGTCTTCCTCGGATCGACGGCAATTCTAAACACCTTGCTTGGGGTTCTCAACGAGAGACGCTTCAAGCGTGGGCATACGCAAATAGATTGTCCGCTGCGTATCTGCGTGGCCGCCTCCAACCACTTACCGGAAGATGAAACGCTCGCGGCCTTCGCCGACCGCTTCCTGGTGCATTGCTTTGTAGAGCCCGTGGCGGATGCGCAGTTGGAAGAGTTGCTACGCCAGGGCTGGTGGGCGGCGACCCACCCTCCAGTCAAGAGCTGTGAGATAAAGCTGCTGGATACTCTGGCGGAGCAGGCGCGACAAGCGGACATGTCGCTGGTTCAACCTTTGTTGGCGAAGTGCGTGCGCCAGTTGCGCAAGGAAGGCATTCAATTGTCTGACCGCAGAGTGGTGAAGGCGCAAGGTCTGATCAGCGCCGCCGCCACGCTGGCGGGTCGAAGCCAGCCCACTGAAGCGGACCTGTGGCCATTGCTGTACGCTGTCCCTACCCGGGAGAATCAGGAAAGCGCCCGAGAGATTCTTAGCGATGCGTTGCGCCATTGTGAAAATGACGCCCTGTCCGCCGCCGCGGAGGCCGCCGCCAACAGCCCAGCTGCTCGCGCCGCGCGGTTGGCGGAAAAAGCGGAGGCGCTGTTACAGGAAGAAGCCTCTCATGAACGCCGCAGTCGCCTGGAAGCACTCGGGCGGGAAATCGACGCAGGCTTTGCGCCGGACGCCCTGCCCGAGCGCCTCACCGATCTGCGCCAGCGTCTGCAGGATGCACTGACTCAGCATGAGGCTTCACAGGGAGAATGATTGAGATCGAATGGCGACGGAGCGAGCAGCCAATGCAACCCGGTGGACTGCTCGCGCGCAAGGAATACAGAGCCGACTGTCTGCGCGCGCTCCTGCAACTGGAGCCGACGCGCCAGACGACGCTAATGGGCGTGGCCGCCGCGTCCTGCATTGTCATCCTGGGCCAGGAACAAGATCTTCCCTGGATTCCGGGCGTTATTTATCTTGGCCGCGCGCCATCCAGCCCCCACCTGTGGTGGCCGACTTACTTACAGCCGATGACGCCGCCGGACCTGTTGCAACAAGCCGTGCGTCGTCACGCCGGCTCTGGCGATTTCGCCATTGATCCAGAGAACAAGACCTTGATTCCCCTGCGGGAGGCCTTGCCACTGGACCCGCACACCATTCAGGACATACTGAAACGCCATGCGACTTAATAAAGGCGCCGAAAAATGGTCTGTTCTGCTGCAGTTGTTTCAGGATGACCTCGGAGACTATCTGAACACAACACAGCAAAAGCTGGCCACGTTGTTCGGTCCGGCGCGACTGAGCGCGCTATCGGGCGAGCGCGAACCGGACGGCTACGCAGGCGTGTCCCGAGAGGCGGACTACCAACGCCTGCTGCTTAGTGAATGGACGGTCGCCAAGCGCTACCCCCATGAGTTTATGCGCAGAGCGGCAATGGGCGAGCATTTGTTTTTGGCGCAGGCGCAAAAGACATCTCGAAACGACCAAAGCACCATCCTGCTTTTTGACGCCGGCCCCATACAGTTGGGCGCGCCGCGACTTGCGCACCTGGCCCTGTTTATCCTTTTCCTGCGCCGGACAGCCCAGCAAAAACGCATTCTGCGCTGGGGGATGCTGCAGGACGACAAACTGCAATTGAGCGAACAGGCGGACGAAAACGCGGTCATGAAACTGCTGTGTTCGCGCTACCCGCAGCCAGTAACGATGGAACACATCTCCGCCTGGAAGCAGCGCTTACAAGATCAGGAGTATTCAGAATTGTGGCTGGTTGGCGGCCACACGCCAGCCTCCCTGACCCATTCCCGATCTATTCTGATTGAGGAAAACGTCGCAATTTGCGCCCCGGCGTCGCTGCAGGTCAGCCTGCCATCTGCATCCGCCAGTTCCGGTAAACCACCCGGCGACCCACTTGCTTTCTCCAAAACGCTTACCCTCCCCCTGCCTGAACAAGATATCGGCCTGCGTCTGTTGCGCAATCCATTCAGCCGCAACAAAGCGACGCCTGAATCGACTCAGCAAGAGGCTATCACCGGGTTTGCGGCGTTCAGCCAGAACGGTCGCAAACTGGCGTTTTTCCAGGGAGCCAACAAAGTTGTCGCTATGTCTATTCCCGGCTCTTCCCGCGAAAACCCAGGTGGGGTGAAAACGCTGGCTTGGCCAAAGAGCCAGCAGTTGCTGGCTTTGTCTCTCAGCAAAAAGCGCCTCAGCGCGATTCTCGTCTCGGGACAAAAGACCTATCTCCACCGTTTTCCAGGCTGCCAGGAAACCCTGGCCCGTCCCGGCGCCAACCCTCGCTCCCCCCAGCCGCCAGGGACGCCGCCAAACCCCTTGTTTTTCACGCCCACCGCCAAGGAACAGCGCCAACTTTGGGCGAAAGACGCCGAAGGACGGTTGCTATATATGAACTGGGACGCCGAGGATGCGGAGTTTCAGCGCAAAGACGAAAACGTTCTATATCTCGACGCTTATGGCAAACGTTTATTCCGAGCAGTTTGGCGCAAGCCGAACCTGGTCGTCTATGGCGCAATGAGTGGAGAAAGCGCCCCCCTGAAGGAGAAGCAATTTCCTACTGAACTGCAATCGGAACCCAGTGTTTTCTTCCATACCGGATCTCATGGTTCTGTACAGGGCGTGCCCGCCATGGCGTATCAATATGCTGAGACTACCTGGAAGATCAGTTCCGCATCAGTGAATGAAACCTTCAACGTCGCCGCAACGGATGGAACCGTGGTCGGCATCGTCTCATTCGCGCCGGCAGCGGAAGAGTTGGGAGGGTATGTGCGTCAGTCCAGACCCAGTTTGATTGTGCTGGAGCCGTGCGGGACCAAAGTCACCGCCCGTCAGGACTCCCATGCTTTTTTGGTGATGAAAAATACGCGCAAAATGTCGCATATGATGATTAATCCACATCTACCCTATCTGCACTACATTGAAGACAGCGGAGACTATGTCGTCTACGCCATCCTGAAGCAGGAAGAACTCCTGCGCCTGCCCGTCGACGCCGCATCAGAGGCTTTTTCGGATTCAGGCGGAGAGCGTTAATGAAAGCGAAAAAGCTGCTGCACCAAGGCGTTCTTGATTGCCAGGGCCTCTTGCTGGAACTCGGAAGCAATGACGCGAGTCTCGACAAACTGAAACGCCAGATTCTGCAAAACTGGATTCCAGGCTCCTTTCTTTATGAGCTTGACGAATGTTGGGCGCTGGTTTGGCCACGGCCACGAGAACTGGACTGCCAACAGATAAGCGGTTACGCGCTGGTGCGTTATGGCGACACACTGTCGACCACTCCCCTGCATGACGGCCAATTTGCGCCAGACGGATCTTTACAGTGGTTGCTGCGGCAGCATGCCGGCGATTTGACCAGGTACTCTTTACACAAGGAGAAGCTGCGCGATCCGTCTGAGTTTATCGCTATTAACCGCTACCAAGTTCTGACGGTGGAGCCGCTGGGGGAAATCAGCCCGCCTGAAGCCGCCATCCATCATGTCGACAGCAATGTCCGCCAGGTATTCAAAGAAGCCGGCTTAGAAGCGTCGCAAGCGCAACAGGAGACTCTTAACGCGCTAAAGCAGATGCATTCTGGAGCAAACGCCGGCCCGACGCTTACTGGTTTGGTTCGCGCCGCGCTATCCGGATTATTCAGACCGTCGGGAGACAATGGGCCCGGGGCGGCGTCAGGTCAGGGGCGCAAGCCCAGCACACCATGGTCGCGAATGCGCGATGCGGTGTCCATGTATCTCATGACCACCCGCATGGGCGCTCTCCTTGGCAGAAAACAGGCCCAGCATCTACATAAGATGATGGAACTGTTTGAGCAAGGGTTACTGGAAGAGGCGCTGAAAAATGCGATACCACTGGGGGATATAAGAGACGCCTTCGATAGGAACACGGAACGCCCTGCTTTGGGCTCGCCCGACGCCCGCCAGGATCTCTCCCTGAGCACACACCGACAAAGCAGCGGCGGCTCTATTTACGTGCAAGATGAGTCCATGAGCCTGCTGGAGCGAACCTACGAGCAGGCGTTCAAACGGCTGGACGCCGCCGGCAAAATCGAAGAAGCGGCGTTCGTACTGGCGGATCTGTTGCGCAAATACGAGAGAGCGGTGGACTATCTGGAAAAGCACGGCAGGTTCAAACTGGCGGCTGAACTGGCGGAAGGACAACAACTTTTCCCCGCCCGGGTCGTGCGGCAATGGCTCTTGGCGGGGGATACGGCCCGCGCCATCGCCATCGTCAGACAGACTGAATGCTACAGAGCCGTCCTCGACCTGCTACATCGACACGCGCCGGAAGAAGCCGCCCGAATGCGCTGGGAATTCGCCAGCCAACAAGCCGCGGAAGGCGCCTTCCATGAGGCGGTGACGCTCGCCTGGCCGTTGGAGGATAAGCGCGACGAGGTGATTGAGTGGATCAACCGGGCTGTTTCCGAAGGCGGCGATAACGCAGCGAAACTATTGATCTATTACCTGAAGACAGGACATCAAACGAACGCTCAAGCTTATCTACGGGAAGCGCAGCGAATACTGTCTGATGATCGAGCTGAATACGCCAATGTCCGCCATGCCCTCATTCAGGAGTTAAGCGCCAGCAATGGCGCGGACGCTAAACAGGAAGGCGTGCGGCTGGCGGCGAAAACAGCGGTTCGCGCCCTCCTCAAAGAGCTGAACGCAGGGCATGCGAAGTACGATAAGCGTTCGCTGCAGCGACTTCTCGGCGTAGCGGCTGATCCATTACTGAGTCATGAGATAAACGCGCTCGCCCTGGGCGCGGCTCATCATGGAGCCGGAGAACCACTGCATGTTCGCGCCTCGCCTCTGGAATACAGCCTTGCCAAAGGCGATGGCGCAGCCATCCTGGACATCTGCCCCCTGCATAACGGCGGCCTTCTTGTCGCACGCGGCGACGCCGGCTTGTTTATGTATGACGCACGAGGCCACTGCGTTCATAGCTGGTCTGTCGGCGCACGCGCGCTGGTGGGGTCGGATCACGGCAATCGTGCGCTGGTGCTGGATCGCAATGAAAGCTTTATCAAAGCGCAATATTTTGATCTCGCCGCACGCAGCGTACGCCGTTGGCTGGAACTTAAAGCTGACCGCATCGCCACCAGCTTCGATGGCGGACAATGGATCGCCGCAGAAGGGACCAGCCTGTGGTCGCTGGATGTGTTAAGTTCCCAGAGAAGTGCGTTATGGGGCCTCTCCGATTTACCTGGCCGGGTCGTTGCGCTCAACCGTACGCCTCAGGCGCTGACATTGCTGGTGCAAAGCTCCGAGGACGCCTTCGAGTTATGGCGCTATCGGTTACCGCACTTTTTCCTGCGCGCACGCGATCCGGTCAGCAAAACGATCATTCGTCAATGCCGCCCCCTGGCGATGGGGCCAGATGGCGTCATCGCCGGCCTTTTCACGAATCAGGGCGACAATGGAGCGGAGTATTTATCGCTCCTTGAAGGCGATCATCGTGGAGAACCATTAGCACTGCCGCCAACGGATAAAATAGCCCATGCGCTGCTGCAGGATGACTGGCTGGTGGTGGAAACCCAAAGTCCCGGCGGCGGTCGCAAGTTTCGCCTGTATGCAAGACAAGGCCGACTTATCCGCCAGCTCTGCCTGTCCATTCATGTAGAGGGCTTTGCGCCGGTGAACATGAAGTTCTTCCCCAAACAGCTGGCCCTGTATAGCGATGACGGCAGAGTCATGGTGGTGGAACTTAACGAAGGCCGTCTGGTCAAGGACTGGAGCCTTTAAGGCTTAAGCGCCAGGATTGCCCGGCGCAAAATATATTTTCTTACGCCACGGCTTCCGTCTTGCAGTTTTAAGTCCGCTCATCTACACCTAAAGAACTCTCCCCTTGTGGCCAGGACGTCCGCAATGAGCTTAAGGTTAAGGACCCTGCTCTCCCTCAGCTTCGCCGGGGTGGTCATCGCGACGACCGCCGTGGTGAGCGCTATTGTCGACTATGAAGCTTCTCACCGCCTGCAAAAAGAACTGGATCGCCAGTTTATCGGCGCCGCGTCGCAACTGGCCGAAGACCTGGATCGGGGAATATACGCAAGGCTGCGGGATATCATCAACGTCTCCAGTCTTCCCACCATGCGCCATTTGCGGGAAGGCCAGGAGGAGGAACGCCGTAATATTCTGGAGGCGCTGAAAAGAACCCAGGAATATTACGCCTGGATCGGATTCACCGACGAAAACGGCGTCGTACTGCAGGCCACCAATGGTTTGATGGAAGGGCTGAATGTCGCGAGTCAGTCCTGGTGGCTGGGTGGAGAAGCCGGTCCTTATGTGGGCGACATTCGCAGCCTGCGCCAGGACGCCATCAATAACCCCGGCTTCACGACCAAGCTTTCCAATTTCATTGAGATAGCCGCCCCAGTTCGCAACGGACAAGGGTTGGTCATCGGCGTGCTGGGCGCCTATGTGAGCTGGGATTGGGCCTCAGAGCAGGCGGCAAATGTCTTGCGTCACCAGAGCCAAAAATTCGAGTTATTGGTTGTCTCCCAGCAAAACCGCGTCATCTTGGGGCCAGACTCCCTGCTCGCCCTGGACATCCATTTGCCGGATTCGCCTAGAGCCAACGCGATTGGGTTGATTCAATGGCCAGACAGCGAACGCTATCTCACAGGGTTCGCCGACACCAAAGGCTTTCGCAGCTTCAAAGGCCTGGGGTGGACCGTGGTGGCGCGTCAGCAGGCGGACACCGCGCTAGAGCCGATCCGCCAGCTACGCACGGTTATCTGGCGGTGGGGCGCGATCATCGCCGCGGCATTCGCCCTGGTCGGCTGGGGCATCGCTGAGCAAATCTCCCGTCCGTTGAAATCTCTCGCGGCTTCCGCCCGTCAGATCAAGGACGGCGCGCGTCTGATCGCCTTTCGCATGCAGCAATCAGCGCCCCAGGAAATTCACTTTTTGAGCGATGCATTGGGCGACATGATGCAGCAGTTGAAGTCCAGGGAAACGGCATTGCAACGCCAATATGCGGAATTGGATATGCTCTATGAAGGCGCGCCTATTGGTATCGTCATTGTCGACCAGACCATGCACTGCCTGCGCATGAATGTGAAACTCGCTGAGTGGAGCGGGCTGCAAAATACCGTTGTGCACGGACGTACGGTCACTGAGCTTGCGTCGGAACTTCTGGGGCAGTTTGAAACGCCGCTTTCACAAACACTGCTATCGGGATCCCCTTCCTACAACGCCGAAGCCGTGATCGAGGGCAAGGCGAATGAGGTAGAGAGACACTTCCTCGCCGCCTGCCTGCCTCTCTTCGAAGATGAACAAAGCGGTCCCGCCGGCGCCGCGCTGCTTATTTCAGAGATGACCGCACAGCGTCAGGCGGAATATTTCGCGACGCATGACTCACTGACAGGGCTCGCCAATCGGCGTTTCCTGACCGCCTACTTATTTCAGGAACTCGCCATGGCCCGCCGCCGCAAACGCAAGCTGGCGCTACTCTATCTGGACCTGGATCGTTTCAAAGCAGTCAACGATACCTATGGCCACGACGCCGGGGACGCACTGTTGAAAGAAGTCGCATTTCGCCTCAAAAACATCTGCCGTGAGTCCGACCTGATTTCGCGCCTGGGCGGAGACGAATTCGTCATCGTCGCCCTTGACCACAAGAACCTCAACAACTCCGCCCGCCTCGCCAAAAGCGTCGTCATCAGCCTGTCGCGCCCTTATATCCTCGGCGGCGTCCATATCCACACCTCCCCCAGCATCGGCATCGCCATCTATCCAGACGACGCCGACGACGAAACCACCCTGCTCCGCTACGCCGACGAAGCCATGTACGAAGCCAAAAAATCCAGCCCCGGCCAATACCGTTACTACTCGCTGATCAAACCAGGATTACTGGAAGCTAAGGGTGGGTCGGATTCTGTGGCTTGAGGAAGTGTGCGTTCCGAGTGTTAATGGTATTGCCAAATGGGGGATACCCAACGAAAAAAGCCGACTATTGCTAGCCGGCTTTACTTCTTTCGTTAGCGAACGGCTATCGCCACTTCGCGTTAATGCTGGCTTTGATGGTCTCCCACTCAGAGTCCGACACAGTAAGGTGGCCGGAACTGGGGGCGGAGTAGCCTGACATTAGGTCCGCCAATGCGGATATGTCATCTCCGCTAATGGTCGCCTGATCAAGCTTAATCTCACGAACGGGTTTAACCGCCGCATCGTACCATCCCTCAATAACCATCCTGTCGTTCTTCCCGTACCCCAGAATTTCCACCACCAATGAGGAGCCGGACCGACGGAACCATACCTGTTCCGCCGTCACGCCACCAACGATAACAATGCGGTTTTGCCCCTCATCGTTTACATCATTGATAGTGTCTGATCCATCATTGGGACTGAATACATAGACGTCTGCGTCAAGACCGCCTTCCAAATAATCGTCGTCTTCGCCACCTTGCAGGATGTCCTCGCCCTCATCTCCATAAAGTCTGTCGTTGCCCCTTCCTCCGATCAAGGTATCAGCTCCTGCGCCACCATGGAGCTGATCGTCTCTCAGCCCGCCATCGATGTAGTCGCTGGCTCTGGAACCTATCACGACATCCGCTCCATTCCGGGTTTCTATACGCGACACGCCAATCAACTCCACGGAACTAAAGTCGAGAGCATCATTTCCGTTGTATCCGTCGGCGCCAATCAGGAGATTACCCCCTTTACCCAAATCGATTTTTTCCACATCCAGCACAGACTTGGAGTCACCATCTTTGGGGGCGGGAATACGAATCATGTCATCGCCGTCAGTTCCGAGAATGACATCAAAACCTTCTCCGCCAATAAAGATATCCACGCCTTCGTCTCCGCCATTGAGCACAAAGGTGTCATTGTCAGAGCCGCCATACATAACGTCATTACCGGCGCCGCCATTCAGGTAGTCGTCACCTTCATCGCCATATAGCTCATCATTGGCTGAGCCGCCATTCAGATGATCATTTCCACCACGCCCATGCAACCTATCATTGCCTGAATCGCCGTTGATAACATCTGCGCCCGACGAGCCTATAACAATGTCATCACCGCTATATAGATCTATTGACGTAATGCCAACCAACTCTATTTGACTCAGATCCAGGTAATCAGTCGTGCCATAGCCTTTGGTTCCTGTAATCAGGTTACGACCGCCGCCGCCGTCAATACGCTCAATAGAGACCAATTGGCTCTCAGGGTCACCTGATTTGACCAATGCAAACTTGAACTCATCGTCTCCGGCGCCGCCTTCCAGAACGTCAAAGCCTTCGCCGCCATCAAATCGGTCTCCCGCCTGACTGGCGCCGCGGACAATAAATCGATCGTTGCCGCCGCCGCCATAAAGACGGTCATCTCCGGCTTCGCCGACTATTACATCAGCGCCCGCAGTTCCGTAAACCACGTCATCGCCAGAGCCCGCATTGATTTCAGTGATCCCCAGCAAAGTCGCGCCCCGGAAGTCGAGCAGGTCATTCTGATACGTGCCTACGATCTTGTCCTGCCCGCCGCGTCCGTCGACCATCTCAATGTTGGCGACAGACGTCAGTCGGATCAGATCATTCTCCGGCGTGCCCAGGATCTGATCGATCCCTTCGCCTCCGTCAATGGAGTCAGCGTCCGCATCGCCTGCGGTAATCATAAAGCTATCGTCACCCTTGCCGCCTTTCAGAATGTCCGCGCCCGGCCCGCCTACAATCAGGTCAGCGCCTGCGCTGCCTTCAATCAGGTCGTCGCCGCCCAGACCATCGATTCTGGCGATATTCTTCAACAGCGTATGCGTCAGCACGATACGATCCGCGCCTTCCGTTCCTTCTATCAGGTTATAACCGGCGCCGCCGTCGATTTCCTCCACGGAGGCTTCATCGCCATACTCAGGCGCAAAGACGCCATAAGTGGACAGCCTCACTACATCGTCGCCGGAACCGCCAACAATACGGTCATATCCCTCACCGCCGATGAACAGATCGGCGTAGATGTCTCGACCTTCGATCAAGAAGCGGTCATCGCCGTTGCCGCCCAACATGATATCCGCGCCAACGCCGCCAATAATCGTATCGGCGCCATCGCCGCCTGCAATCAAGTCATTGCCGCCGCGCCCCTGCAATTCGTCATCGCCATCTGTGCCTTGCAGGTTGTTGTCGCCATCGTCGCCATCTGTCTGCGTGTAGGGCGTTCCTGGCGTCAGTGACCACCGCAGGGCGCTGTAATCAACCAGACCATTGGCGCTGGCGGGAGCATCCACCAACACGCCCTGGTTACTTTGCGCCTTCAGTCCCTGGTAAATCACCGGGAACGTAACTGACGTCGCATCCAGGATACTCAGGTCAGCGCCTGCTTTGACCGAGGCAGTCGCCGTAACGTCCTGCATCGCCGCGCCATAATTAGTCACGGTGGGCCAGACCCGCGCCTGTATTCTGCCTCCATTGACGACTTGATCAGTCACTTCAACAGAGCAGACCACCAGCTTCTGCCCGGGTTGTTCATCGTCCAGGTTGTAGAGGGTCACGTCGTCCACGTCATAACCGCTGTACACTGGGTCGTCACTGACCGCTGGAGCCAGGATCAATTTGTAGGCGATCTCACCGTCCGGTTCACAGTCGTCCACGCCTCTGACACTGACGGTCTGCGGCAAGTTCCAGCTGGTCTCGGTGAATTGCAGATAGTTCTCCGTTAATAACAGGCCTTCGCTGGCGTCGGACAGGCTGAGATTGATCAGCACACTTTTGCCCGCTTCCGGCTTTCGCCCCAGAGAAATCTGGATATCGACCGTTTTCGCACTGCCTTCTTCCGTTTCCAACGAAGGCGGCAGTGAGACGATAACCGGCGCAGAGTTGGACTGCTTGGTCACCGTACAACAGGCGGCTACAGAGACCTGATTCGCCTCGTCTTTAATCAACGCGCTGAGCGTATAAACCCCGTCCGCCAGACCATCCAGGCTCCAGGTGTATTTATCACCGTCCCCATCCAGATCTTCCTCTATGTTGTCGGCAATGACGACGCCATTCGCAAGCAAAGTAATCTTCGCCGCGCTGTCCGGGTCGGCGTCGGTCCATTGAATCGCGACCACGCCGCCGGACAGAACCTGGTTTTCCTTCGGCAGAACAAAAGCGAAAGTCGGCTCGTCATTGACGCCATCCACATTCACAAAGAAACTTTGCGCCGCGCTCCATGGACCCGCTGTGTCTTGGGCGTCAATCGCCTGCGCCCGCCACCAGTAGGTTGCGTTATCAGACAGATCAGCATCCGGCGTCCAGATAGCTTCGGCGCTCTGACGCGCCATGATTCTGTTCTTTAGTTCAGCATCGGCGTACAGCTCGAAACGATAGGTCACCGCATCGCCGTCCGGATCATTAACCGGATGCACAGACAGGGCTGGTCTGGCGACTTCAACCCAGGCGCCATCCGCCGGATTATTCAGGGTCGGCGCGGGAGGCGCGAGATTCTCGGCGTCAACGGTGAAAGAGACGCTAATCCAGGGACTGAATGACAGCCCGTCATAGGCTTTCACACGCCAGTAATAGACCTTGTCCTCCACCAGACCTTCTACCCGCCAGGAGGTGGTTTGCTGCGTTTCCGTTATCGCGCCGGACGCTTTCTTCTCCGCGCTGTTGAATGTCTCGACCGTATCCAGTTCAAAGAAGTAGCTCAGGTCGTTACGCTCAGGATCAACCGCGTTGTGCACTTGCAAGTCCAGGACGACATCCGCCGTCACCGCGCCGTTCTCTGGCGCTGCGATACGCGGGGCCGCCGGCGCTTCATTCAATGTGCTGACGATAAAGCTGGCGGCTTCGCTGGTGGCGACAGCGCCATGCTCGTCGGTGACCTTGGCGATCCATAGATAGACGCCATTCTCTTCCAGTAATTCAGAGACCTGCCAGGAAGTCTTGCCGCCGATGCCGGGATTCAAGCCCGTCACCTGCGCCACCGGGCTGGAGAAGCTCGCGTCGGATTCCGCATACACATAAAAGCTGTAGTTCAACGCATCCCGGTCCACGTCAACGCTGTTATTAACAACCAAGGTAGGCCTTACGGAGGCGACCACAGACTCACTGGCGGGAAAAGCAATGGCGAATTCGCCCGGCGCATCATTCGCGGAGTTCAGGAAGAAGCGTCCATTCACCCAGTCGCTGTTGGCTTCAGCGCCTTCCAGGCGGGCGCGCCAGTAGTATTCCGCGTTGTCGCTGAGCGTGACGCCCGGCTCCAGTTTGTCATCGGCGATAACCGCCTCCGTGGTTGCGACGCCCTCAGCTACGCCAGCCATCGTCGCTACTTTTTGCTTCAGGGCCTTATCGCGGTATACCTCGAATCGATAGCTATAGGCGCCATCCTGATGTGCGCCGTTTTTCACCTTCAATACGGGAGCGGCGGTAGCTACTTCCGCGTCATAGGCGGGCGTGTCCAGCTCTGGAGGCTGCGGTCCCGTGGGGGGATTCTTGGGATCGCCGCCATTCAGAAACTCCGCCAGATCTAATATGCCATCATGGTCATAGTCATCGGTTCCATCACGGGAAAGGTCACCGAAATGCTCTATCTCCCAGGCGTCGTCCATGCCGTCGCCATCGCGATCATTTTCAGGATTCACCACGATTTTCACGGATTTGGCCGCTTTCAAGGCGCCATCGGTGGCTTCAAAGTTAACTATGTAGGTTCCAGCTTGTCCACGCTGTGGGAACCAGTTAAATGTCCCAGTACCGTCGCCTTTGGCATTAAAGGTGGCTCCGCTGGGAGGATTCAGAACGGTTAACGTCGGTGTGGTTTTATTGGGGTCGCTGGATTGCACCAGAAAGCCGACCTGACCGGTTTCATAGGTCGTGCGATCGCTGATATGTTGAATAACTGGTGGTAAATTTACCTGCGCGGCGCCGCCAAATTCCAGCGTATATTTGGTGTCGCTGGACGAGGACAGGCTATCAAACAGGTTCAAGTAATAGTCGTAGTTGATCTTGTCTTCTTTCAGGGTTTTGGACAGCCAGAAGTTACTCACTGGCAGCGCTTTGCCATCGCCGCGCACTACTCGCGTCAAGGCCTTGTCGCCCAGGTAGGGATCACTGATCTTGATGTACGCCAGCCCTTCCATCGCGCCAACGGTCAACACGCGTCTGACGGAACCGCCACCGCTCTGCTCGCCGCCAAGAGCGCCACTCAAAGTCTTGACGTCTGTGCAGTCGTTACACACCGGATTCTCGACGCCCAATGACTCAGATTCATACACTTTGTAGCCAGCGCCTTCATGCGCAAGAAAATCCGTAATATTGTCGCGCCCAGGCAAATCAACTTTAACGTCGTGCACCAATAGATGTGTGACCGGGGCCTGCAGCAAAGACGTCAGGGCGCCGCCCAGTTCGTCGGCATGGGTCATCTTGGCGGTCAGTTCCGTGAAGGCGCCCGTCAGGGAAGACTCCATGATCCAGCGCCCGACACGATTGCTCTTGGCGGGAATATCGCCAAAGTCGATCAGCAGGGTTTTATCCGCTGGCTTGTCATCCAGATAGCTGCCAGTGATTTTGAAGTCCACCAGCAACTGATGCTGGTTGTCGATAATTTTGGGCTGCGCCGATTCGATTTTGACTTTATGCGCCGCGCCGCCGCCCCGGTTGGAGATACGCACGCCAAGGGTGTATGGCTCCGCCGGTTCAATTGGCGTCGTGAATGGGTTGTCGCCATTCACTTCCCGGGTCAGGAAGTAGTCGAGCAGTATGTCGGGCTGTGGTTTGACAACGATCGTATCCGGCGCCACCTGCAGGGTCTCGGATTTACCGCCGTATGTCAGATTGAGGGTTGCGCCAACATAATAGAGCTTGCCCTGCCCGTCAGCGCCGCCGGAGTTTTTGGTGGGGATGATCAGCCAGCGCAGCTCGCCGACTTGAGCGGGGTCGATCTTACCATCGGTAATGGCGCCGTTCGCCCCTGACAAGACGGAGTTGATCCCCTGATGCTGATCCAGCTTGATGAAAAACTTCGCCGAGCTGTGATTCGGATCAGAGGAAGCAATGACCGAATTACCCGCATCATCGCTGAACTGAATCGCAATCTTGATATTCTCCAAAGCGAACGCATCCAGGCTATTGGTCACCCGCATCGTCGCCTCAAAGGCCTGCCGCTCCACCGTCAATTCCTGGGAGAGCTCCATCTTCACCACCGCACACAGCGACTCCTCCGCCCGCGCAACGCCACCCAGCAGCCCCGCCACGAACAAAACCAACCCCGCCGTCACGATCCACGACTTACTTCGAATCGCTGTCATTTTACTAATCTACCCTCGCCATAGATATTATACCTTCAGAGTTAAACTCAGAAACCTGTGTAATAATATATCCTGAGTAGTATTCAAAGCTTTTATCACACTCCCTCCTATAAGTAGTACCTAAGACTGCAAAGTGATAAATATTAATCCAATTCTATTTCATACAAGCCATTTAGAAATTCATCCAAGTCATCTGCCAAAAAATGAATATTAGACATATCAGGCGGAAAACCATCAGCCTCCTCTTCGTGATCCCAAAAATATATCTTTCCCACTTTATCCCCCAACACTCCAATAAGTATAAGATTTCCACCCGGATCACGGCCTATAGGAAACATGTAATTTGGAATACGAGTTCTGTAAACAGAAAAATAGTGTTCTAAGTCGCTATGTTCCTCAACATCCACTCCAAAAAACCTATCAACAATTGAGCCATCAGATTCATCTTTAAAAAGAAAACCATCCGGCTCAGGATGGCCACCGTTATATTCCTTCAAATAATCCAAATATTGCAAAGGAAACTTGACTGAAAACCGCTTTTCAAGCTCCTCAATTCGACTCATCCCTACGGGTCTACCGCTATTTTTAATTTCATATTTCATACAAACACCTATTTTGATTTAGCTATTCCACCAGTATGCTTAATTGCATCATGTATGTCGGTAGGTACAAGCTGCATATATCCTGTGTCTTGATGATGATGCCAAGTATAATCATTTGGTCTAGGGTTATTCTTAGTATATCCTGCAGCCTTATCTGCCCTTCCAAAGTCCACCCCTCTACTCTTTCCAAGAGTAATTCTTACGTTCTTTATTGAGTACCTCGAAAAATCAGGAAACCCAGCACCGTTAAAAGTAACACTGTGGGGATACTTTTTTCGTAAAGCTAAGGGCAAGTCTTCGAGAGGTACGGTTTTTCCAGCATATTTGCTATTTATGGGTCTTCTGCCATTAACCGCCCTTACCCTACTAGTGAGATCGCATACTCTTGTATTATGAACCCAAGCACCACTCTCACCAACAAAGTAGTTATGATTACCTTCTACGTCAAAGTTAAAAGTAGGCTGTTTATCTGTTTGATAAACTAGACTGACGACTCTCAGCAATTTCCCACTATAAGCTACTAAGTAATCGCCTTCTTCTAACTTGTCAGCCCTAGACCAAGACTCGCCTTCAACCCAAATAGGATGCTCTGGGGTCGTATTGATCTCTTCTTGGCGCCCTTCGGAATCCCTTACTGTAATAGTGACAATCTGCTTGTCTTGATTCTGGATAGTGTTCAGAACCGTTCTAAGCTGCGTTTCTCCTGTTATCTCATCCCTGGCATATACTTGGTCGCCGACTTCAATCTCTTCAATGGCGACCTTCCCTTCAGCTGTTTCAACTAGAGTGCCAGCGACAAAGCACTGACAGGCCGGACCGGTATTGTTTTTGGTGCCAGAAGTTTTATTGCCTTTGCTGAGATTAGACGTCTTTCTTGAGCGCGTAAGCCTGCTGATGCCTTTGGCCGGACCGCCCCAAGGGATAAAGCCTGCTGCGAAGTCTACAAAGCGGTACATGCCGGAGCACATATTGACGCCACCGTCAATGCCCAGCCAGTTTCTGATTTCCTGCCCAGAGACGAGGCCACCACTCACTGTGGAAATAGCATTATCACCAATGGCAGCAGCGCCATCCACAAAACCTTGAGGTAAGGGTATTGGGTAGCCGTCCTCATCTTTCGGTGAAATTAAATCGAAAAACTTATCAGTTATCTCATAATAGTCAGTTCCATAAGGATCAAAAGCCATTAACGGACTTAAGCGGGAGTATGCGTACCTGTTCAAGCCACCACCAATACCGAGGGGGTCAGCCTGTATATAACGACCTATATCGGGATCGTAATCCCGCATAAAGTTATGGTGGAAACCGGTTTCTTTATCGAAATACTGGCCGGGTAAACGCAGGTTGTTTTCTACTTTGGCGCTTACGACTTCCGCTTCGCCAAACGCGTCGTAACGACCTTCCCAGACCGTCTCGCCATTGGGTTTGATCAAACGAGTAGGCGTGCCCAGGTGATCCACCTGGTAGTAATAGATCTCCCCTTTTTCACGCATGAACAGGGGGTCGCTCATCCAGGTGCTGGTTGGCAGGTAGTGATACTCTTTGAGCAGATTGCCTGAGGCGTCGTATTCCGCCATCAACCCTGAGAAGTTGTACAGGAAATAAGTGCGCTCGCCAGCTACCTCCTTCCATAAGCGGCGTCCGAATGGATCATAGCCGTACTCGGCAATCACCGTCCCGGCGCCCGATTCGACGCGCACCAGACGTTCGTCGGCGCTGTAGATGTAACGATATTCGGGATTCTCTCCGGTAGCGTCCGCACCTTTGCTGATTAAATGGCCGTTGGCGTCGTAGTGATAATAAACCTCACCCTGACGCACCAGTTGGTTAGCGTCGTTATACTCCAGCTCTTCAGTAACAACCTCTGCGTCATTAGAGCCGCTCTTACGACTCAAGCGGTTGCCCGCTGCGTCGTAGGTATAAGCCTGATCAGTCAGTTCCGGGGTGGATTGGGGATAATCGACGGACTCCAGACGGTTCAGGTTGTCATAGCCGTATGTGTAGTCGCCGTGGTCGGTCGAAAGGTTGGTGATATTGCCGGCGCCATCGTAGCCATAGACCGCACGCATAATGACATTGCTGGCGGGGTCAAGCAGCTTGTTTTCCGTAAAGGCCATCAGACCGTTGTAGTTGCGCTCAATGCTCGCGCCGCCCGGGAAGGTGATGGAAGTCGGCTGTCCCCAGTTGTAGCTATTGAATGTAATAACACCCGCGCCCGGTACCGTCACCGTAGATATTTTACCCACCCCGTTGTAGCCATACTCATAGGTAAGGCTTTCAGGGTTGGTGTAGCTGTCCACTACCCCGTTTTCGTCGTAGGTATAGGCAATGGTTTTGCTGAATGGACCATAATTGACCGTCGCCTCGGCGAGATGACCCAATTCGTCGCGACGGTAAACAGCAGAAGTCTCGCCATCGCTGTAGCTCTTCAGCAGGCCCAGCTCGTCATAGGCGAAATTAACGACCTTGCGCGCCAGGGCGGCGTCTTTATTGACGAAGTACTCCAGCCGTTTTAGCTGGTCCGCCTCATCGTAGGTGTATACCAGCTTCTCTCCGATGGGAGTGATAACCTGCGCAAGGTTGCCATTAGGGTCATAGCTGTAAGTGCGTCGATGTTCAACGCCCTCGACCACAAAGACTTCGGCCTTGATAAAACCGTTAGTATCATATTCCAGTCGCGCTTCCCGATTTTCCGGGTCAATGACTTTAATCAGATTGCTGCGATGGTCATAGAAGAACTGAGTCAATCCGCCGTCCGCGTCTTTCAAAACGCTTACCCGGCCCAGTTCATCGTATTCATAGGAAACAGAACGGCCGCCTGCGACGATTTTTTTGGTCAACTGCCCCAGCACGTCATATTCAAAGCTGGTGACGGAGCTTTGCCCATCGTACTCCGTAGTGACCTGCTCAATCAGACGCTGGTTATTGTAGGAAAACTTCTGCGTTAAGGTGGGATACCGAACTTCTTTCAGAAGCTGATTATCATAAACATACTCAACCCTGTTCCCCTCGCCATCCACAAACTCCAGCGGCTCGCCAAACATTCCATTGCGAATATAACCAACGGATTTCCCGGCAGAAGCAATGCGGGTCGTATTGGTTTTGGGATCAGTTTTGTGTTCCGCCTTCTGATCTAGCTGGTCTTTGACTTCTTCCCACTGATTCAGCGCATTATATGTAAAAGAAGTTTTGCTTTTATTAGGCGCTGTTTCAGTAATGACATTGCCCACTTTATCGTAGACGTAACTGGTCGTCCGAAAGAGTGGATCAGTTACAGATAACAGGTTGCCGGCATCGTCATACTCAAAGGTATAGGTATAGCCCCGCGGGGTGGTCATGGTCTTAACATTGCCCATGACGTCGTAGGTATATAAAGTCTCATAGCCTTCGCTATCGACTTGTTTGATATTGTTGCCGCGGTCGTCGAAGTATGAATATCTGCTGAATGCTTCACCTACTTTCCCACTGTAGGTGGCTTTTGTCATTTCATCCGTATGCGCAAATGTAACGCTACTGGCCACATCCGTGCCCACAGCAAGATTTGCGGACGCCATTCTACCCGCGGAATCATAACTGTATGTTGAGCGAATACCGGCCTTATTGGTATGCGAGGTTACATAGTCAAATCTTGCATCATAAGTACTGCTGACCTCCTCACCATCTGGGTATACCTCCTTAATGGTATTCCCCCATTGGTCTTCAAGAAGCGCAGTCCTTTTTCCATATACGTCTGTTAAAGTGCGAATACCGGTTTCATGAGAATAGTGAACTGTTGAGAACTGCTTTCCATTTATTTTTTCAGAATATATTTCTCTTCCGTAACTCTTTTTGGGGTCCTTGGCTACACTGTCAAAAAGAGCTTTTACCTTTAAGACAGAGGTGGATTTAGGCTTTGGTGAAGAACCGCTTCCACCCTGTGAGACAAAGTAGACTTTCTGCTCTTGCTCAGGATCATTATCCAGGATTTTCTGATCAATAACCGTTCCGTCCACACCGCGAGTAGTGAACAGATACATCTTGTACTTTTTATCATATCCGTATTCATAGGCTATACTGCTGCCATCGGCATATACAATCTGATCGACTCGACGATCCTCATACCCGTATGTCGTTACATTGTTCTCAGGGTCTATTCGCCGATTCAGGTCACCGTCATCATTATATTCGTATCGCCACTCATATCCCCTTACATCGATCACCGAAGTAAGATGACCATTAGTATAGTGATAACTGACTGTTCGCCCTGTATAGTCAGTGGCGGACTTTACCAGACCACTTTTTTCATCAACATAGCTAAGGGAGTATAAGGTGCGATCAAGAGTATCTTTAACCTCTGCAACCCTTCCCGCTTCATCACGCTTAAAATATATTTCATTGCCTTCGGCATCTCCATATTTAAGCATGACCCCTGCTGAGTCATAAGTAATCCACTCTCCTTCCCGGTTATGCCAAATGTAACCAGTCGGAGTGGCCTCTATATAATTGCCGCCGTAGCCAAATCGCTTTTGTCCCTTGACGTGTTCATACTTTGTATCGCCGCGTTTAATATAGTCCCAACGTAAATAGTGCTCTTCTGGCTTAAGCGGCGTTTCAACGACCTTATCCAGCTTTAGACTGTTCGTACCATTACTGCCATATCCTCCATTGGCGACATCAAGCACCAGCTTTACTTCATTTTTTTTGAGCTTAAGTCTGTCCCAACGTTCATTCCAGGTCCACCCACGGCCATCTTTGTAAACACGGGAGAGTCGTACAGGGCTCCCCTTAGATTGGACCCAGAAATCCATTTCCCGCAGATTGAATCCTCCGGTGTGATACGCCTGCTCTTCAAGCAGCGCAATGCCAGGAGCCGCATAAGCGCCACTAGAGCTCACCAGCAACAACAGGGCTAGAACCACTTGAGTCAGTCTGGCGCAATAACTTTTAAACAATGAGTCGAACACGTGTTTTCTCTTTACTTCAATCTGATTTACTACTTTTCCCATTACACTCATTACCCTGTCATGAACCTGACTCGGTACCGCTGCCGCCGCCACAGTTACCGTCCCCATCGCCACAAAATCCACTGCCCACGCCTTGCGATGTGGCGGGTTCTGGCGACACAGAGGTCCCGGGACCAAAGTCGCCATATTCTCCCGACCATATGCCACCGCCTAACGTAAACGGGCTGTCGCCGCCGTCATCACAGGATGAACCTCCCGCTGCGTTATGGTTTATACCTGCATTTCCTTTCGCCACGTTCCCGTTGGCGCAAGGAGAAGAGAAACTTATATCCGAGTTGTAGTTATGGTTCGCACATCCGGCGCCGCTGGCGTCGCCGTCGGCGCTGGGATCAAAGTCCTGAAGTGCGATGATGCGATAAGGCACAACTATCACTTGTCCCGGGAATAAGGTGTCAGGGATCTCTCCGAAGTATTCAAAGCGCGCGAAGCTATCGCCCTTGGTCAGATTTGACTTCACATCTTCCGCCGCGACCAAGCCATAGTTCGTCAAACTGAACTCGCCCTGGAACACTTCGCCTTTCTTCATCATCGGCAGGTTGACCGACATGGGTTCGAACAGGACGACCGGGGCTGGGACGTTGGTTTCGTAGGTGGCGTTCAACACCACCTCGTAACGGTCTTCCAGGGTGATTTCACGTACGGAGAACTCCACCGAGATCAGTTTGTTCATCAGGAACACTTCTTCGCTGGTCACCGCGCCCGAGCGCACCCAGATACGCCCGCTCACGCTGTCATGATCAAACGCGCTGGCCCGATAGGTATAAGAGCCGGTGGAGAGGTTTTCCAGGAAACCATCGCCGAACTCATCGGTGTAGATTTCATAGGTTTCGCTGAGCACGTCTTCGTTTTGCAGCGAGATGCGTACTTTCGCCAAACCTGGAATCAGGCCGCCGTTTTCAGCCTTGGTGGCGGTGTATATATCCGAAGTATGGAAATGCACGCCACCGATGGTGGAGTCCGTCACCGCCACATCCACAATGTAAGGCTGGGTCGGCAAATTATCGCCCTGAATCAACACCTTAAAGCGGTAGTCGCCTTTGGGCACAGTCGCATCCGGACGGAACGCTAACTGGATAGTGCGTGACTCATTCACCGCAATATCGCCCAGACTGCGATCGCCAACGATACGCACCCACGCCGGGGCCGGCGCATCGTATTGATCTACCAGAGACAGGCGAGCGTTAGTCAAAGTTTCCAGGCCGCCGTTGGTTACCTTGAAGGTTTCCCCTTGTTCATCTCCCAGCTTTACGCCAGAGGTGATGTAGCTTGGCGATACCTTCGCCAACGGCGCCGCCGCTGACAGATAATATTGCACCGTCAGCAACGCCAAAGGCTGCTCCTGGTTGTCCGTCATAACCTTGAAGTAAAGACGTCCATTTTCTGGAGCCAGATTATCGCCCGTCAGCTTCAGTTTGAGATAACCGGTAGTATTGGGCGCGATAGCCTCAAGTGCAGTGCTGCTGACTTGCAGTCCATCCGCCATTGGTTTCGGCTGTCCTTCTTCATCCAGTTCCGCCGCCCACTCCAGACGCACATTGGTCAACTGCGTACTGAAACCGGCTTTGACGCGCACGTCCATGCCATATTCATAGTTTCTGGGCACAGACACCTTGTATATAGCCGGCGCCACAGATGCGCCCTCTACAATGAAACGGCCGTGTTCCGGACGATCCAATTTATCCGGATGGACAATGGAAACCACATACTCTCCAGTGTCATTGATGGTCGGCGTGTAGGTGAACTCGAACTGGCCCTCCACATCAGTAAAGGCAGCGTATTGGCGCTCAAACCCGCGCACCTTCATCGCCACCGTCAATATGGCGTTGGCCATCGGTTCATTGCTGGCGCGATCAATCGCACGTCCCTTGATTGTCACGGTTTCGCCAGCGAACGCTTTGGCGGGCTCTACAGACGTCAGCTCACCGTAATAAGGCGTCTCCTGTAACGTCACTGCTTGTGACGCGCGTGTACCAGCGATCGCAACATGCGTATCGCGGCCAACCTGGTAGTGCAGCTTGTCAATCTCCAGACGCAGCAACGCTGACTCCGGGACAGAAGACGGCACAGGCACATCGAAGTATTCTGTGACGTACTCGCCGCCCGCTGGAATACGCGCTACTGTGGAGCGATCCGTGGTGGTGACGACATCTCCAGTCACTTGCTTGATAGAGGTCGCGCCATACACGTTGCCGGCGAAGTCCTCAAGGATAAAGCGAATGTCCGGTGAGGCGTTCTTGCCGCTGTTCGCCGCCATGAGAATCTCAGACTCCACATCGCTGACATTTTCCAATCGGAATCGCGCTTTTCCTGTTGCACCGCGAACGAAATTCAGCGTCTCCAGAGTGGCCACCAGCGCGGACTGGCCAACGGCTACCTGACGCCACTGACGAATCTCTACGTTCTCACCCGCCTGCGGCGACCACAGAATGCTGATATCGAGATCCGCAAACGCATCCAGAGATTGGTATCCGCCGATGACAACGCCTACGTCGGAGAAGCTTCCCGGTTCAACAGCGAAGTAGTCCGAGTAGTGAGACTTGGCTGTTCCTCCGACATTCACCGTCACTTTCAAGCGTGCACGCTCAATCTTGGCGCCGCCGCCGTTGGCGACACGGAACATCACCCGATTCATGACGCCACGTTTGATCGGCTCAACGCTGTTTTCAGACTCGTCAGCAGGCTTCAAATCCACGCTCAGCGCGGGCAGCAACAGACTATGGCCAATGCTTTCCTTGCCTTGGTTGTCTTTCGCCACGACGGTGTAGAATCGCTCCTCCACCGAGCCGGAGCTGAACTCACCCGCGTTGTAACCCAGATCTTCATAATCCGCGTTAGTCAGCAGATCAGCATTGAGCTTGACGCGATCTGCCTCATCGCCAACGTAAATATCGTATCCAGCGATACTGGCGCCATTGTGGCTCCAGTTGACCACCGGACGGCTGTCGTTTTCCAGCAACACACTCAATTGGTTAACAGGCAGCAAATCTGCATTTACATACTGAGTGTTAGAAGGCGCGGACTCATTGCCTGCGCTATCCACGGCTGTCACCACGTACAGGTGCTCAGTTTCTGAAGGTTTGCTATCCAGAGCGACTTCTTTTGGGAGATTATCCTGAAGCGCCGCAACGCCAGTAAGATCAATATCCTCCGCCGTATCCGGCAGGTTCAGTCGATAGACGTTGTAACGCAGGCCATCCCCTGCAGGCGCTTGCCATTGCAGATATACGCCAGAACCGCTCAGTCTGGCTTGCAGGCTGGCAGGCGCTGTTGGCGCCGTCGCATCCGCGTTAATCAATACTGGGACACCGGGAGCGCTGGCTGTTGTCTGCCCGTTTTCACTTCGTAGAGAGGCGATGGCGTATTGATATTCGCCATCAGCCAAAGGCGTTGACTCACCGTCGATGTAGCTATCCATCAACACGTCATCGAATCGCTTCCATTCTGACAACTCGGTTTCACCGGGCGCTTTACGATACAGCGCATACCCCGCCGCACTGCCCACCAGACTCCAGTTCAAGGCGATTCGACCGCCAGGTAAGGCTTTGCCCGTCAACTGATCCGGCGCGCCCAACGGAGGCAACTCTCCTTGATAAACCTGGAAGCGTATATGCGCTGGCACAGGCTTGACGGCGTTACCCAGATCATCCTGGGCGGAAAGTAAAAAGCCGAGTTGCTCCGCGTTAGGCTGACCATCCTGATCCTGTCCCGCCGTCAGCGGCAAGCGCATGCGGCCAACGTAGACTGGGCGTCCCTCCTGGGAAGATCCGTCTTTGCTCAGCGTAATGCCGTCCTGGTAATCAGCAATAACCGTTGGCGCGCCATTTTCCTCAATAAACGGAACCAGCTTCGGCTCCTCTCCTGGATTGACGTCATCCGCCAGGGTCAAGACAACTTCAACTTCTTTGCCAGCCGGGTCATCGTTACGAATTGGCGCAGCGGGGTTGACTGTCAAAGTACGGACATCCGGCCCTTGCGTATCAATGCGCAGATCGCCACCGCTTACCACTAGTGATCCACGATTGCCGACACTATCAAACGCCGCCAGCACAGGAGTCACCACACCAGCAGGCGTAGTCGCTTCGATTTCAAACTGGCCGCGGTATAGAAGCTCATCATCAAAATCCCGCTCCAGCTCGACTGTCAGCGGCAAGGCATTTTCCATCGCCAGCGCAAAGTAAGGGGGATTACGCAGAGGCTCATCGAAAGTCACGGCCAGATCCACCAGGCCTGGCCCAAATCGGCCGCTTGCTTCATCCTTGGCGCCGTACGCCATGTATTCGACTTTGACCGCCTTTGGCGCTTCACTGTCAGCTTTTACGTCTACGACTTCGGATAGCTCACTCAAGCTACCCAGCTCATTGACGCTGGCTACGCGATAGAAATAAACGCCATCGGTGAAAGGAACATCCGTATAACTGGTTCCAGTAATCAGCTTCTGATTTACCGGCGCGCCAGCTTCAGCAATCGTGCTAAATGAATCGGTAGAACGATACAGGTTATACCCTTTCACTCTGGGGTCATTGACCGGCATCCAGCCCAGCGCCACTTTACCCAGCGCTTTTCCAACCGCCGACAAACTCTGCGGCGCGTTCGGCAGTGTGTCGTCCAGAGTCACGGACAGAGCGTCGCTGGCGGCGCTCACCTTGGTGCGCCCAACGTAGGTCGCCTTGGCGGCGATCTCATTCACGCCATTCTGCAAAGACACCACGCCAGAGAACACGCCCGCTTCCGCAACACTATACGTTTCACCTTGCGCTTCACCGTTCACGAACAACTGAACCAAAGTATTTGCAGTTGCAGTTCCCGCCACATCGACTTCAACCTTGTTGGTGGTTACGCCGTTGAGCGGCGCGGTCAACTGTGGGGCCGACGGCGCGGCCAAATCAACGCTGACAGGAATATTTTTGATCTGAGTGACATTATTGAGATTGTCATAGACGGACACACTGATCGTGTGAGCGCCGTCAGTCTCTCCCGCCAGCAACCAGGCGCGCTCGAAGTCAGGATCAGCGTTCAGGTCCATCCCCCAGCTTTCGCCATCTTTCTCAAACTCAACACGACTGACGCCAGCAGGGTCGTTCGCTTTTACAACGACCTTTCCATCCATCGTCAACGTCGAGCCGCTCAGCTGCGCTGAACCATTCGCACTGACAAATTCGACAGATACAATCTCAGGGCCGACGTTATCTTCTTCCGGCTTGCCTGTCACAGCAGCCACTTGCGTTTCTTCACCGCCAGAGAGATTCACAGCCGTCACGGCCACGTAATAGGTCACACCGTTAGACAGCCCTGCAATGTTGCGTGTGAGCGCGCTGCCACTGACGGTTGTTTTGGGAGCCATGCCAGCAACACTGGAAAATGCAGCGTCTTGCGCATAGATACGATATTCCTTTACCAGATTGGCAGGCTGAGAGGCTTGCCAGCTTACCTTCAACTGACCGCTTAACGGATCAGTCGTCACGCCAGCCGGGTTAGCCAACAACGTCACGCCAGGATTGGAGACAGCATTGGACTCATTGCCAGCCAGATCATAGGCTGTAATGCGAATCGGGTTCGCAGTAGCAGCTTGCAACCCTTCGACTTTAACGTTCACGCGCCCATCGGAGATACTCGCCGAGGCCAGCGGAATTTCTTTGACCTCTTCGTCCCCCGCCTTGTTCACATAGATTCTGTAGCCCGCTAAATCGCCGGCCGTGTTCGCATGTTGCGCCCAGGACAAGTCTATGGAAGTCGATGCAGAAAGCGCTCGCAAATCAACGATAGGCTCAGGTTTGACAATATCTTCAGGAGTAACCGGCTGCGCAGTTACAGCCGTCCGTTTCAGGCCAGCAGTATCCTCCGCCACAACAGCCGCATACACTGTCGCGCCACGCATCAGGCCGGCGAGCTTGAATGTCTTGGCGCCAGATGAGATTGACGCCGCCGGGGTCATTCCTGCGATATCAGAGAAGTTCGAGCCTGATACGTAAATATGGTAAGCAGCAATGTCGTTACCGTTAGAGAACTCATCGTAAGCGCTCCAATCCAGCATCGCCTCCGTTCCATCGCCTTTTCCGTCTACAGTGAACGTCACCTGCCCTGGGACAGTATCATCAAAACGAATTTTGGCGATGGTGGGGACGCTGGCGTTGCCGGCAGCGTCAATAACGACAAACTCAAATCTATTATCGCCACGCTGAAGGTCCAAGAGCAGATCAAAGGTAGTTTTGTCTTCGCTGGCGAGCTTCTGAACGCCATTTACCCATACGCTTGAGTTTTTCTCTCTTGTGCCTTTAAAGCGGTACGCATTGACATCAGTGACATCAGGGAAAGCCTCAAGCTGTGGTGATGCTGGCTTGGTCGAATCAAGGATGAACGTATACTCCTTAGGAGCGGAGATGTTCCCATGAGTATCAGCTACCTTGACGACAACTTTATAGCTCCCTTCGAGCAAAGGCGCAGTTGCTGTAAAAATGTATTCACCTGACGCTAAGGCGAGTTCACCTGTTACCGCCAAGCCATTTCTATAAACAGCGACTGACGCTCCTTTCAATGAGAGCCCACTGGCGCCAACATCCTCCGCCTTGACGCGAATGGAATTGTCACTACTATTGATGATTCCCGAAGGCGCCATCAGCAGTACCTCAGGCGCTTGGCTGTCTACATTGATAGCCAGTATGACTTCTTCTGAAAAGTTGCCTGCCAGATCGCCAACTTTCAATGACAGTTGGTTGTCACCTTCCTGCAACGCAATATTGGAGACGCTCCAGTTTACGTCTTCTTGCCCTGATACTCTTTTACCGTTGAGCCACAAGAGCGTCCCAGGTTCTTTCACACCACTGAGATTAATGACTCTGGCATTTATCAATACAGGCGTTGAAACATTGTGCGACGTTACAGTAGGCGCAGCAGGCTTTTCGGTATCCACGACAAAGGAAGCAACGAAAGCATCATCGGCTTCATTGGGCGCGCCATTATGGTTCTGGTCCATTCCAAGACCATCTTTTGTCTTGATATCAGGGCCGACTGTTAAGCGATATGTTCCATCTTCCAAGGGGGCGGAAAAACGAATGCGGTATTGCACCCCATCTATTTGCTCTAAAGCAGTGATGGAAACAGAAGAGCTGTCACCAACAAGCAAAATGTCGTCGATAGAAAACGAAGCAGGATCAATCTCATTGACAAACGACAGCGTAATTTCCTGCACTTTATCAGCGACATATTCAGTCACAGACAAGCCAGTAACATAGGTATTTATATGCTTTTGTTCAGTGTATACGGAGCCATCTTGTCCAGGCGTAAACCCTGAATGTCTGGCCTTTCCGCCGTTTACTTCTACTTGCGATGCGAAATCAAACGCGTTCAGTACAGAGTAATAAACAGCAACCCGCCCACCGGCGCCGCCCCCAGCATAATCACCAGCCCCGCCGTTAGCCAGAATCCGCCCACTCCCTGACAAAATGCCTATATCAAGCCAAATGGAGCCGCCACTTCCCCCTCCTGCTCCAGATTCGGACTGTGATTTAGCATAGTCGCCATCCGCTTTCACTTCTCCGTCAAGATTCAGCCAATCCGCAATAATTTTTACGGCGCCGGCTCCTCGCACACCAGAACTGCCATTCCCCCCAGCGCCCCCGGTCCCAGGTAGAACCGGCTGACGATAGTCTCCATAAGCGGATTTATTCTCTTGGCCGTTGACCGGCGTTCCGCCCACACCACCATAACTTCCACCACAATGTGCGCATACTTCAGCGTCAGGGAGCCCTCCCTTTCCGCTTACATCAATCCTGGAACCAGCCTCGACATTGATAGAAGACGCCTTAACTATCAACGCTTGCGTGAGCGATCCAGAGGGAACGCCTGTGGTCAGCACCCCCCCATTTTTCAGCGTGATCGTTTTCCAGTTCTGATCGCTAAAAACAGTGTAAGTAAAATTATCAACGACCAGCTCATTATTAGGAAGTGATAAGTCTCCTTTAGTGTCAAAGCCTCCACCTATGAAACTATATTCATCAGTAATATTGAGTTTATTTCCTGACTGCTGCCATACACTATTAGTAAAGAAGAGGCTTCCAATTTTAGCATCGCCTTTTTGGGCGACATGGACATTGAAGGCAACAAGCTTTAGAAAGTTTGCATCAATTACTTTTATTCTGGCGTTATAAATCTCAACGGGCATTGGGTACGAGCCACTCAGGCCAGTCCTGGCGACATTAGCGTCATCCAAGCCTCTATTGTCGATGATTAGCTTCTCTTCGCCACTAACCTTATTTCGTATAAAAATAGTTCCCGCAGCGCCACTTTCGTAGTTTCCGTGTACACGCCTACCGCCAAGGGCCTTAACTTGAGTGGAAACATCAAAGGATTCGAGTTCGTCGTAGTATATAGCTACGCGACCACCGCCACCGCCACCGCCCTCAGTAGTATTAACTCTATTACCACCATTTGCGGCGATAGAGCCACTCCCAACAATAACACCAGCTTCAATCCACACAGAGCCGCCGCTTCCGGCCCCCATGCGGTTTGCGCCACCAGAACCATTCGCCAGAATCTTCCCATCCAGCTCCAAACGATCGACAATTACCTTTATCGCTCCACCACCTGTTGAAAAGCTTGCATCGTTGTTTCCAGCCCCTCCAATTCCCAGGTCATGTGGGCGACGATAATCTCCAAACACATTTTTATTTGGCAGCCAGTCATGACTTCCGCCTTCCCCGCCATAGCTACCGCCACAGTACGCTCGCACATCAGAATCTGGCGCCGCGCCCTTCCCACTTACATCAATAGATGAGCTTTCATCAATCGATAAATGGCTCAAATTTAGCGACGCTTTTGCTCTATCTGGAGTTACAATTTTCCCTCCATTCACAAGTAAAATATCGCTAAAGTTATGATCACCGGAGATCGTTATCAATCCACTATCAATGAGTATATTTTTGTCTTCGTATTCGGAGGGGCCATCCCCGATAGTTGCTTCATCAGTTATAACAAAATCCGCCAAGAAAGAATCAAATGACAATTTAAATACGTCATCACCCACTTCTCCGTACAAAGCATCGCCATCTTGATCTAAGCCTATGACATTTCCAGAGGAAATATTCGGCCCAACCTCCAAAACGTAGTGAGCCCGATGCGCAATTCCTCCAACAACCTCTAAAGCATACTTCACATCACCAAGCTTCTTTACTTTGATTCTTTGCTCACTACCATCCTTTGTCAGCCGAACATCATCTTGTGTAAAGGATGATTCATCAATTGGCGACTCGAAATATATTTCTATGTCACAGCTTTCTGTCAGTGTAGATTTTTCCGGTATAGACGCGCCCACTATCTTCGCAGGCTTAGATTGTGGTTCAATTCCTGTTAAAGCTGCATCGTAATGCGCTTTTATTTCTCTTTCAGAAAGGAAATGAGAATAAAAAGCAGCGCTATCAATAACCCCGCCAAAGTTAAGATGTGTAAAGTTGTAGTTATAGTGCGTACCTATAACCAACGGTACAGATGGTGTAATTATAAGTGCGCCTTCCTTTGCGGCTGCGCTATCAACGAGCTCGCCATTAACATACAAGCTTGCGCCAACGCCATCTTTGTATCTGCCAACCAAGTGATACCACTCACCCAATTCAAAGGTGTTAGGCGCAGTCGCCCAGATTAGTCCCCCAGACGAATTAATAGCAAATTGGAACTTGGTTCCCGATCCGCCATCCAGTCTCAACGCCATTCCAGGATAACTGTTGCCATTCATCATCTTTGTGATGATTCCTCGATATCTTCCAGTAATTTCTGGTTTAACCCAAGCTTCAACAGAGAACTCTTTTAGGTTATGGCTTGAATTATGTGGAACAATAGCTCTTTGCCCCTTTTGATAATCAAAATACGAGGCCGTATGATCAGCGCCAGAAATTCCTTGAGTCAATTGAGTGGGCTGAGTGATGTTTCCGTTTATATTTCCGATGGAGTCAATTAATTTCCCTTCATTCTCAGGAAGCTCCCAAAAACTTATAGGATCACTATCAGAGACTACTTTTCTATATATATCCCCTTTTCGCATCGGCATATTAATGAGCTGGTAATGCTTGTTAATCTCCCCCTCATTAAGCGCATGATCATATATTGCAACCTCATCTATAACGCCATCGAAGCGATACCCAGACCAGTTACTGAACTGAATGACGCCTGGATTTTTCGTAGGCATTCCAGCAAATTCTAGCCGAGACCGTTCCTGACCGTTTAGATATAAAATTAAGGACGAGCCATTATAAGTGCCAACCAAATGGCTCCACGCGTTTGCCGGCACATCCTCTTGACCAACACATACAGACTTAACTACGCCAATTCGCACATACAGGCAATAATTTCTATTTTTGCTTTCATACAACCCCCAGTTATAGTTATTACCTCCATGTGAAAATAGAAAAGAGGAGCTCCCATCCGTTCCAGCCTTATATGGTTTCAACCAAGCTTCTAAGGTAAGCTGCTCCATTGCAAATGAGGGATGATCTGGAACGGACAGTCCACCGCTTGCAAATGACTTAGCAGAGTCGCTTGAGAGAACGCCTAATTCTACAAGCAGGTTTCCTTCAACCTTCGCCAGATGTCCATTGCCGCTTTTGTCTTCGGCGACATTTTGCTCTGATGTTTCATTCAGCCTCCAATATGCAATAGGAGAATCAGCCAACACCGCAGCTTCATATGAAGCGCTTTGAGGCGAGTCAGAAGATGGGGCGGCGTAAATGATAGAAGCCCCCAAAATTAGTACTGCCGATAGACTTCTTTTAATTACATTTAGTAGGATTTCCGTACCAATTCCCATCTTATCCTCTACAGCTCTACTACTTGGATGCATGATTTGAAAGCTCAAAAACTCTTTTATATAAACAAGACTTAGTTAACTTGGCCGCCGTCTACTCATTGCATTTCAATAACGACATTCTCGTCATCTACTGAAAAGCGGCTTCGTCCTAATGGCTCACCATCTGCGCTTTCACTTAAAACCCTGAAAGCGACATAATCTTCTTCCTGTTGGTTAAATACGCCATTGAGTGGGTCTGCAAGACGCCAGCGGCGACCATCGTGGAATAAAGCCCAATTGTGATAGTCAACGCCGGAAATGACTGTAGCGGGTCGGGAGGCGATGAAACCGCCCAACGGAATAGCAGGGATGCCTAACTTGCGCAGAATAGCGACATAGGCGAATGTGTATTCGGTACAATCGCCGGTCTTATTCTCCAGCGCCCATACCGCTCCCTTCTCTTCTTTTATGTAGTCTGAAGGTTTGAGGTGTTGAGTCAGCCAATCAAAAACCGCTTTAGGTTGACGCTCCAAGGGGAGCCCTTCAAAGAGTTTCGCGATCTCACGAACTTCGGGGCTATCGACCTCTATATATCTCTCATTCTTAAGCCATAACTTAGGGTCTACTTTGGTAGGCGCCAAGGGCAGCATAGTTAACTCTGCGTTAATAGTGATATTTCTTGCTTCATATGAGGCCAGTTGATCTATTTTATAAATGAGTGTTTTATTTGAAATAGCATCAGTTTTTTCTTCATATCCATTGGGTCCGCTCAATGCGTCCAGACGTTGCATTGGATAATCACTGACTGGCGCAAATATATTAATAGATATGTCTCTTGCGAATGCTCGCCCTTTGTTCTTGACCGCAAACTGATATCGAATCAACTTTTTAGTAGGCGAAGAAAGACTCGCCATGTGCGCGGTTACTTGCCTGTATAAATTCACCCCGTTCCAGGCGCCCAAGCCTAAGCACAGGGTCAACACGACAGGAAATATTACGACTGCTATAAATCGTATTGGCGTCATATATTTAGTGCTTCCTTTGGGACTACTCTCCGCCTCGGCAACGGTATCGGTCAGGGATTGAGCGCCTTTTTTCCTGAACTTTCGCCAGGCTTTCAAAATGCCGCTCAATGGCTTCTGGACTGGCTTCATACCTATACAGATTGCGGTATTGGCTTTCTGCGTACTCTTCCAATGTCCCTTCGAGCATAATTACAGGCAGATTGCGCGATACTTCATCGCCTCCAAGCGCTTTAGCCAAAGCCATAGCAAAGCTCTTATCTCCTGCAATAGGCAACACGGGGATATTTTCAGGCACATAGCGACGTACACGGTCGTACCACGACTGCCCGACTATCAACTTGGCGTCGCCGCCAGTCAGCGCAACCACAAACTCAATCTCTGTCAGCTTAGACAACGCAGCGATATCTTCAGGCAGGCCAGCAAGTTTATTTCCCGACAATCGCCAAGCATGTAGCCCCCCACGCACGATTTTCACATCTATAAAGCCAGCGTCTTTAAGGCGGGAACACAATTGTGCGTTCTGGCGAGTCAATACTCCTTTGTTAACAAGCAATAAAGATCGGTTTTTCAGTGTGCGCTGATGAAAAAGGAAGTTACCAGGAAGGTTAATGGAGCCGGGTACAAACGCTCTCTCGAAGTCATTGGCGTTACGTGTATCTACAACTGTAACGCCCTCCAAATCAATCGTATCGACATCAACAAAGCACGAGTAATCTTCAGATAGCTCCGACGCCTCGTAGAGTGGCGCATTATCCAAGTATTCTTGCTCCAGACGGCATGCTCCAGAGCGTTCCTCTGAATGGGCGTTTGGGAACAGAACAAAAAGTAGCGAAAATATGGCGACGTGGAACAGGCGAACGAAAGGCGTCGCCGAAAGATATGAGTAGAATTTAGACATTACGTCCCCTGTAAAGACACCGCTGACAGCAATATGCAGTCTTGATGGCTAACTCCCTTTAGCGGAATTTACCCCAGACACCTAAGCGGCGCGAAATATATCAGAAGACAACAGTAATTAAAATTCGTTAAGGTTTCCGTAAGGTTTAATTTTTCAAAATTCTACATTTGCTTACATTCCCTTACCCCAGCTTAAAGACCCTCCCAGCACTTTCCACCCCATACACCGCCACATCATGAACAACACGCTCTTCAGCCAAATCAGCCAGCTGGTAAAACACGTTACGTCCGATCAATGCTTCCATTCCTGAACGCACTAGAACATAGGGGGACGGCTCTTCGGTGATGGGGTCTATATTTACTCTGAGCGGGTGTTCCTCGGAGACCAGAACGCTTTCGTCCAGATTGGTTGTGAGCATGATGCAAGGCTGGTCGGCGTCGTTTTTATATCGCTCCATCGCCGTTATAACAAAAGGGGCGTCTTCCACTTCTATTCTGGCTTTTTCCACCGGCGTGACCAGAAAGTAATCACTTCCCTCTTTCCTGAGGACACTGGCGAACAACTTGACCAACGCCGTGCGCTCAATAGGGTTGCCTTGGTAGAACCACTTGCCGTCACGTTGAATTTTGATATCAACGCTGACCTCAACCGTAGGATTCCAGGACTCAACTGGAGGCCGCTTGGCGCTGGAGATCGCCGCCAATTGTTCTGACAGTTCTGCGGCGGACCGTATTGGGGAATGTTGATGACTCAAAATTGATCTCCTGCTTGCATCCAAATAACGTCATATAAAACCGGAAGATTAAAGGCCACGTTGCCACTCCTGACGCAAGCGCATCTGTTCTGGATGATTAATAGCCATATCGACCTGTTGCAGCAATTTCTCTTTATCTTTTCCGAGAACACCTTTAAGCACTAGATAGTTGGAAGCATGGTCGCTGCGAAAAATGGTCTTGTTAAGTTCAGTGGCGGCGAGAAAGGTTCTGACTTCTCGGAACAACTCCTGCTGAGTCGGCATATCAAAGTCATCGAAACTGGCACGCAGCCGCGCTTCTCCCAGTGGAAAAGAAACAACTAACGTGGATAGGTAATCAGGCTGCGCTTCATTCACTAACCTGGCGCTGTTGAGCGCATGTTGCTCAGCATAACGACGCCCACCCAAGCCATTTAATATCATTACTGAACTACGCAGCCCCGCCTGTTTTATTTTCAGCAAGGCGTCGACTGTGCTTTCTCGGGTTTCGCCTTTCATAACTTTGCTTAGCACCAAGTCGTCGCCTGATTCCGCGCCTACGTATAGCAAATCCAAGCCCAGCGCTTTTAGTTCAGCCAGCTCTTCCACGCTCTTTTTCTTGATATTCCTTGGCAGGCAGTAAGAAGACACCCGCTGCAAATCAGGAAAATATTGATTCAGCCACTGTAGTATTTGCGTCAAACGACGGGTCGAAAGCACCATGGCGTCGCCGTCCGCAAGGAAAACCCTGCGCACATGAGGCGCAGTCTGGGCTACTTTTATAATTTCCTGCAGTACAATATCTTCTTGTTTTGCTTTGAATTTTTTCTGCTCAGAAGTGTACATTTCACAAAAGACGCAATTATTCCAGGAACAGCCGTTGGTGACCTGCAATATCAGCGATCCCGCCTCACTGGGGGGCCTGAAAACAGGTTCTACGTATTGAATCGGGATAGCCCCCATACTAGAGTCCTCCTTTTAGAGACGCCCATTATAACGGAATAACCGTCGCCGCTACGGCGACAAAACGCGGATATTACCCATGCCTTTAGACAACGCCTCTTTTGACCGTCTGGTCGCCGATGAATTTCCTCTGGACGAGTCCATCACCTATCTCAACCACGCAGCAGTCGCCCCTTGGCCTTCGCGCGCCGTAGCCGCCATCGAAACCTTCGCCAGGGAAAACCTCAAGACTGGCGCCACCTACTATCCTGAGTGGCTTAAGAAAGAGCGTTCTTTGCGCTTGTTGCTCAAAGATCTGGTAAACGCCGAAAGCATCAACGAAATCGCTCTAGTCAAAAACACATCAGAAGCGCTGTCTTTCGTCGCTTATGGCCTGGACTGGAAAGCAGGCG
Source organism: Hahella sp. KA22 (assembly GCF_004135205.1). NCBI lineage: Bacteria > Pseudomonadati > Pseudomonadota > Gammaproteobacteria > Oceanospirillales > Hahellaceae > Hahella > Hahella sp. KA22. The sequence goes on from NZ_CP035490.1 coordinate 4,640,670, forward strand.
ATGAAGTGGTGATTTCCGATCAAGAGTTCCCCTCCAATCGCATTGTATGGGAGTCCCTACAGGAAAAATTTGGCGTTCGCGTTGTGCAAGCCAAACTGATGCAGGCCGAAACGCCAGAGCAGGCAGTGTTGGACGCCCTTTCTGACAAAACGCGCCTCGTATCCATAAGCTCCGTACAATACGGCACGGGCTTGAAGATGGAGCTGACCTCTCTGGGCGCAGAGCTGAAGCGCAGAAGCATCCTGTTCTGCGTAGACGCCATTCAAAGCCTGGGGGTTTGCCCTACCGATGTTCAGCGGGACAATATTGATTTCTTAATGGCGGACGGCCATAAGTGGATGTTAGGTCCAGAGGGGCTTGGCGTCTTTTATGTTAACAAACAGCGCCTGGAAAGCCTGCAACTTACTCAATACGGCTGGCACATGGTGAAAGATCGTGGCGACTACAGCAAAGACACCTGGGAACCTGCGCCCAACGCCACCCGCTTCGAGTGCGGCAGCCCAAACATGTTGGGAATCTTCGCTCTGGAAGCCAGCTTGGCGTTGCTAGCGGAAGTGGGCATTGAAACGGTTTATGAAAAGATCAGCACCAATGTCACGGCATTGAAAGCAATGCTATCCGACATCGACGGTATTGAGTTCATTACTCCAAACGATGCAGATCGTTGCGCCGGCATCCTTACCTTTACCATCCAGGGACACAGTATGCCTGAGCTTCACCAGCAGTTGATGGATAAAAACGTCATTTGCGCATCCCGTGGCGGCGGCATTCGTTTCTCCCCTCATTTCTATACCAGGAAAAAAGATCTTGAAACCGCCGCTCGGGTGCTGAAAGAGCTGTTAGCTCAATAAATTCGGCTTTTTTCCCTCGCACACCCCAGCCCCCAGACCGGCATTTCGTATTCACGAATTTCGCTGGTCTGGAACCCTGTAGAAGGGAAAGTCCCGCCATGCTCCAGCAACGCAGCAAGCGCCGCCACTAACGGCATATGAGTAACCAGAATCAGATTCTGACTCGCGAAAGACTCCAATGCCGCTAGGCACGCCCTGGGATCATCATCTGGAGTCGCCAATTCCATAACATGCACCGACGTGATTCGGGAAAATACCTCACCCACTATTTCAGCAGTCTGGGTAGCACGCACATAAGGGCTGTGTAATAGGGTCAACTCGCCGTCATGATGGCTCGCCAGTCGCTCCGCGACTTCTCGCGTACGCGTGCGGCCATAGGCAGTCAACTCGCGCAGATTGTCCGAGGGCGCTCGCATTTCCGCTTCACCGTGACGCATAAGAAAACAGGTTCGCATGAAAGAATCCCTCAATTGGCTTCCGAGCGCGGCAATACAAACTCAACATCACTGTTTTGCTCCCGCAGCATAAGCTGGGAAACCACCTGTTTAATGGGGAAATGCTCATAAATAATCTTATAAAGCCCCTCCACCAAAGGCATCTCCACACCCAGCTCCCGGGATTTGTCCCGCACCAGACGCGTGGTGTTAACACCTTCCGCCACTTCCCCCAACGCCGCCACGGTATCCTCCAGCTTCTCGCCCTTACCCAAAGCGAAGCCGACGCGATAGTTACGGCTAAGAGGCGAGCTACAGGTCACCACTAAATCGCCAACGCCAGCCAGCCCCAGGAAGGTCATCGGATTAGCGCCCATGAATACCGCAAAACGGCTCATTTCCGCGAGGCTGCGCGTAATCAACATTGCCTTGGTGTTCTCACCAAGCTCCAGCGCGGAGGCCAGCCCCGCGATGATCGCATATATGTTTTTCAGCGCGCCGCCCAGCTCTACGCCATACATGTCCACATTGGCGTAAACACGAAAGTAACGACAGCTCAGGACATCCTGCACCAGAGTCCTTACCGGCTCGCTGTTGCTGGCGACCACTGTGGCGGCCAGACTTTCCTGTCCAATTTCCTTCGCCAGGTTGGGGCCACTGATTACGCCAATTTCCTGCTCGGTCAATTCTTCCCGCAGGATATCGCTCATCAGCTTGAAACCTTTCTCATCAATTCCCTTGGTCGTACTCAGCCAGAATTGTCCAGGTTTGGCGTACTGCTTCGCATCCCTCACCACATCGCCGAAGGATTTGCTAGGCACGGACACCAACACCAAGTCGCTGTTGGCCACCGCCTCTTTCATGTCGGACGTACAGATTAAACTTCCGTTCAGCTTAACTCCCGGAAGGTATCGGGCGTTCTCCCCAGTCTTGCTCATTTCCGCAGCGCGCTCCTGGTCTCGCATCCACAGAACTGTGGGGTAACCGTTACCCGCCGCAATATTCGCCAGTGCAGTGCCAAAGCTGCCACCGCCGAGAACAGTGACTTTTTGTGATTTTTCCATAGAACTAACTGTGTTTAGGTTGTCATTTAACGCCAGTGTAAGCGTCCAAGTGGAAGTTTTCTAACACTTTTCTAGTTTAGAAAGCATATCCACCGCCCTTTACGCCATTGCTCATTCCATCATAGAAAGATAGCGTATAGGCAGCATGATTAAAGCTCAGCTATAGACGCTTATACAAAAAAGATATGACAATCCGAGAAGAGATACTTGGGAAGGTATTAACACGACCAAGGGCGCTTACCAGCAACGCCCCTCACATCAATATTTACAGGAATCAATAAGATACGGAGGAAGCAGGACCCTGATCACATTCCAGCGCCTGCACCAAGTCTTTAAAGGCGGCTCGGTTACTCTCATTCAGCTCCATCAGAACTTTGTGCGCGGCGAGAACCTTCTCACGCACTTCCTGCTCTGACGCTAGCAGAATCGGGATTTCTGAGAGGTGCGCAATATCCGTGGCGGCTTTTTCAACAATAATGAACAGCTGATCAAACCCCATCGACAACACCAAGCGAGAAATGTCCTCGTTGGTGGATACGATGGTGGGTAAAATTTTGCGGTGCTTTTTGGCGAAAATCCCAATCTTTGCGAGGAGGCCAAGTGTCGTACTATCGACAATACTCGTCTCTGTAAGATCAATGACCACCGTTATGAAAGATTGATCCTCTTTCATTTCGTCGATCAAATGGTCCAATGTAGAACACAAATTCAGTCGGATCTCTCCGATAAACTTCAGTACGTAAACACCCTGCTTTTCCGCCTGGAGTATTTTATACCCTGACATCAATTACACCGTCGTTTCCATAATAGACACGATTGCTATGTCATCGGGCAATTCGGTAATCCACCTCAACCCGAACGCTTTTTCCAGTTCAGGTATAGTGTGACGCGCCTCCTGCACGGTTTCAAGCAATGCTTGCTCCTTTTCTGCGAGTGATTTGGCATTAATCACCTCAAGCAGGCCATCGGAGCAGATAACAAGGGAGAATCCCGGCGCCAGCGGCTCTTCGTACAAGGGATAAACCGGATCATCAAATAAGCCGACAGGCGGCCCCTTGCCGTCCAGATAACGACTGACGCCGTTCACGGACATTACCGGCATGGGAAAATGGGCCCCCATGGAATAGCTCAACATCCGAGTTTGTAGATCGATGACGCCAGCGAACATTGTGAGATGTTTGCCAAGGTCCGTATCCAATAACTCGGCGTTGACCCGCTTCAAAAAGCGGTCCGGGTATAAAATGTCATCGCTGGACTGGCGACGCAGGTTACGCTGCAGTCGATTGCTCAGATTTTTAAGCAGCACCGTCACGAAGGCGGACGAAGCGCCATGACCGGAAACGTCCGCGAAATAGAATGCAATCTTATCGCCGCTTAAGCGGAAATAATCAAAAAAGTCGCCACTGAGATATAGAGACGGCTTGATGCAGTGATCAAACTGAATGCCGCCATATTCCACTTCCCGCTCAGGCAGCATTTTCATCTGCACATGACGACCAGCGCGCTGATCCGCCTGCAATTCCTCCAACCCTGCACGCAGCTCTTTATTAGCCAGTTCAAGGTCATATCGATACTGCTGGTTTTCGCGATACACGCGCACTTGATCGATTTGTCGTTGAATGGCCTCGTCCAACACTGCGACATCCGCCACAGGCTTGACGATATAGTCAGATGCGCCGGAGCGCAGTGCGCCCAGGATATCTTCCGCGCCTGCACGTTTGCTATGAATAACAATGGGGGGTCTGGGGTGAACGTCTTTTAGAAGCGAATACAACGACTTAATGTCGTCTGAAGTGAGATCCCCGATGATGATGTCGGGAGTGACCTGCGCCTTGAGATCCGTAAAACACTTGACCGACGCACAATGCACCACATGGAACCCCTTGGACGTAAGGTGTTCCTTCATGTGACGGGATACATCCTCGTCGGAGTCGATGATGAGAAGAGCTTCCTCTAGATCAGCCATGGCTCATGCGCCACTTACTTATTAAGCTATTTTTATACACTGGGGTAGGTCGACAGCTGGCATAGTGAATATTATTGTAGCTCGTTACTTTGTTTTTAGCGGACAACCGCTCGACCTGCAAGATACATTTGCAACATAATGTCAAAAATTAGAATTATCATACTAATTGCCCCTATGAGATTTTATACGCATTTCTCTCTATCCAATTTCTTAATAATTCAGCATGGATAAGTTCTTATACGATCTTCTGGGCGTCAGAGATCGCCTCATAATGGACCCCGTACACGGCGCAATCACGCTATTTGAGCACGAAGTTCGCGTCATCGATCACCCGCTCTTCCAACGTTTACGCCACATTTGTCAAAACGATATTCTTTCGTTGGTGTTCCCTGGCGCGACCCACTCACGTTTCCTTCACAGCATCGGCGTCATGCATGTTGGACACAAAATGTTCAGGGGATTAATGGAGTCCTGCATGCGCAGGCACAGAATAACTCAGGCATCCTCTTCCCTGCCTCTGGCGTCGATTGATTTTTTCAATAAGCTGACCCGACTGGCCTGTCTGTTGCACGACTGCGGGCATAGTAGTTTCTCTCACCAGTTTTCGAAAGTCCCCAGCATCGCCGCCATGCTGGGAACCAGTGAACCGTTTCAACGTTTGTGGGCTCAGGCCAACATCAGCGATAACGACATGGCCGCTCTGTACCCGGTACGACCGGATAAGCTGGAGCATGAGCACTATTCCGTTCGCTGCGCCTGGGAAATCCTAAATTCTCAATATGTTGAGCAGACGCCCTTTTCCGCCCTTGATGTCAGCGCGCTGATGGAAACAACTACTGGCGCAGTATCCCCGAATTTTGCCCGGCATGCCGAGTTAATCTGGCCACTGCTCAGTAGCTCAACGGAAACGCCCAAGCAGCCAGAGCGACATATTGTCCGCCTGCTGCGTCTGATTGTCTCCGGTGAAATTGACGCTGATCGTGCGGATTATATGTTGCGAGATGGATTCCACTCTTCAGTGACAATAGGCGGCTTCAACCTTGACCACTTGCTGAAAAACCTGCATGTAGGCTGGGACCCAGACTCCGACTGGATGGGCCTCGCCATCACGCCGAAAGGACTGGGCGCGCTGGAAGATTTCGTTTACTCCCGTCACCAGATGTATCGCAAGGTTTATGGGCACAAAACCTCCATCGGCTTTGACTGGCTGTTGCGACAAGCGATGGAGGAAGTCATCGGTCAACCGGACGTGGGAGAGTATGTGAGGTCCTGCCTCACTGATATCAATGAGTTCTGCTACTTAACGGATAACTACTTTTGGGAGCAATTCAGGCTGCTCGCAAGAAAACAACCGAAAAGTTACTCACAAATGATGATAAACCGGGTTCGCCCTCATCACCTTCATACACAAGAGAGCACGGAAACCATTGATCAGGAATCCATCAAAACAATGCTGGCTGAACGCCATGATTTAGAACCGGAGCAAGTCGTCTGCTGTGCGCTGAAAGCGCGTTTTTCCAAGATCAAAGGCGCTTATGAGGATATCAAAGTCATGCAAAAGCCTTCAGATCCCGAACGCACGCGCCCTCGATATGTTCGCATTGGCGAAGTCAGCAACTTCTTCCATAAGTTTGAAGACGAAACCATCGCCCACTTCTACCGCAAGCCGTGAATCATCGGGGAGGCGCTAACCTCCCCATGAAAAAACAAGCCTGACAGGCTTCACTCAAATAGCGTTCCTCAACCCTAAATGGGAAGGATACGGTTGCAGATAGACCTGCTCAGCGAGAAATCCATCTTGCGTCGCAGAGCAGTAGTGTTTCAGTAGCGTCAGTGGCGCCACCAGCGGAATAACGCCATGGCGGTAATCCGTCAATACGGCGTCCCACTCCTGCTTCTGCCAGCCATTCATCGTCTTGCGCAACACTTTGGAAATATTGGTTAGCACATGAAAGTGATTCTTTCGTTGCGCCCTGTGAGCCAGACAGCGCATCAAAACAGCTTCGTATTGCTCAAGCGCGCCTTTCATCGAGGCCGATCTGGCTTGCGCGGCGATATTTCCCAACAGAATTTGATCCTGTAAATGATGCGCCATCAATAAATACTTATATCTGCGGTGAAATAGCTGCAGCTTCTCCGGCGAAGGAGCAGCCAGTACTTGATCTTTCCATTCGCGATAACAACAGACTCGCACGACGAAGTTTTCCAGTAACGCCGGCTCATTTAGCCGCCCTGCTTCCTCGATCGGCATATTGGGATGCGCCTGCATCACTTTCTCTGCAAATATTCCCGCCCTGGAGCCAATAACGGCGTCACTGCTTTCATTATATAGTTTCACTCTGAAGACTCCGCAGCTCGGCGACTTCTGCATAAAGACATAGCCATCCAAACGCGAGATTCTGTCTTCCAGCGACATCGCGTAAGACGCCAACTTGTCTGTAACGTCCAGCTCCGCATCTTTCGAACCTACCGCTCGCACTTGTCCGTCCCGTTCTATCAGGCGAATCGGACGACGTGGGATGCCCATGCCGATGGCCACCTCTGGACAGAAAGCCTGAAAGTCAAACACGTCGCGCAACCGGTCAGTTAACAGAGAAGACTTCTTATGGCCGCCGTCAAATCTGACCTGCTCTCCCATTAAACATGCGCTGACGCCAACCTGGGGACGTTTGCTGTTCTCCACTTTCAGCCTCCAAATACTAATAAACGTATACGACTCAACCAGCGGAATAGAAGCGTCGCTCCTACATGCTTCATATCTATACGTCTACTGCAAGGATTTGGTTCTTCATATAGACAACGTTGTTCGGTATATTGGCCCGCAACATGTCGAAACAATTCCCTTTTCCGGTAGGTACTTATCATGCGGATCGTCTCATTCAACGTAAACGGCGTACGTTCACGTCTTCATCAGCTGAAAGAGCTTATCAGCCAATACCAGCCGGACATCATCGGCCTGCAGGAAACCAAAGTCATTGACGACCTGTTTCCCATTGAGGCCATCAACGAGATGGGCTATCAAGCGGAATATTACGGACAGAAAGGCCATTACGGCGTCGCTCTGCTTAGCAAGCAACCCGCGTTACGCTGCATTAAGGGGTTTGAAGGCGACGATGAAGAAGCACATAAACGCTGGATTGTTGGCGAATACGCCGCTGGCGATCAAACCCTTGTCGTTTGCAATGGCTATTTCCCTCAAGGTGAGAGCAGAAACCACCCCGACAAATTCCCCAACAAGCAGCGCTTTTACGCCGGAACGCTGGACTTCCTGCAACAACGCTCACCGGATCAGCCGATAGTGGTAATGGGCGACATGAACGTTTCGCATACGGATAACGACATCGGTATCGGTGAAGAGAATCGGAAGCGCTGGTTAAGAACCGGAAAGTGCAGCTTTTTGCCAGAAGAACGCGAGTGGCTGAACCGTCTTTTAGACTGGGGCCTTGTGGACACATTCCGTCAGCATTTTCCTGACGTCAAAGACCGCTACAGCTGGTTCGACTACCGTAGTCGTGGATTCGAGGACGATCCCAAACGCGGTCTCCGCATTGACCTGATTCTCGCCACGCAACCACTGGCTGCTCGCTGCGTCGACGCCGGCGTATCCTATGAGATTCGCGGTATGGAGAAGGCCTCCGACCACTGCCCGATCTGGGCTGACTTTGACCTGAAGTAACGCCGTCCGCCCCATGGACTTAGGGCAATAATTATCGATTTTCACTGCTTGGAATTGCCTTGCACACGCGAAAAGTGAATTATTATCGGGACTTGGAAACCACAGGATGCTAAAAAAGATTGCATGAAAACAAGGGAGCGCATCATCCACATTAGTCTGGACCTATTTAACCGGTTCGGCGAGCCCAACGTCACCACCCTGCAGATTGCGGATGAACTGGATATCAGCCCCGGCAACCTTTACTACCATTACAAAAACAAGACCGAAATCCTGCATGAGCTTTTCGCGCGCTTTGAACAGCAAATGCTGGAATTATTGGATGTTCCCAATGTGGAGATAAGCATTGAAGATCAATGGCTGTTTCTACACCTGATCTTTGAAAGAATCGCCGAATACCGCTTCCTCTACAAAGATCTGGTCAATATTCTGCAACGCTACGAACGCATCCGCCCCCGCTTTAAAAAAATCCTTCATAAGAAGACAGAAGCCTCCCTGACGATATGCTCCAGTCTTCGCGATCAAGAGATTCTGATCGGCAGCAACGAAGAACTGGAGGCGCTTTGCAACAATATCGTCCTGACCATTACCTATTGGCCAAGTTTCGACCTCATTCGCCACCCTGCGGACGCACAGGATATCGACTTATCGCACGGGGTATATCAGGTAATGTCGCTGGTGGCGCCTTACCTGCGCGACGGAGAAAGGCAGGCGCTAATGGCGATGAGCCGGGAGTATCTCACTTAGCGCCCGACAACAGGCTTAAAGAGCATTACGCTACTCGCCGCTCTTTTTCGACTTCTCAAGATCGTCGATTTTCGCTTTCAATTCTTCAATTTCCCGACGTAGCGCCTCAAACTCTTTGTAGGTAGGCATGCCCAAGCGGTGCAGTGCCCGCGAGACTCTTTGATCAAAGACCTGCTCCAGCTTATCCCAAGTGGTGTTGGCCTTGTCTTTCACCTCCTCCACCCGGTCTTCAACCGCCTTCAACTGCTTTTCAAACACGCCCCGGGTTTTCTTCTCCAACTCCTCTCCCTCCTGAACTAACTTCTCAAATACTTTGCCTGCGTCTTCTTCCGCCTTATTGTAGGCGCCCAATCCAGCCAGCCAGATTTGACGCGCTGAGTCCTTTATTTTTTGTGACACCTGCTTTGGGGAATTAGGGTTGTTATCCTGATCAGTCATAGTCATGCACTCAATTCGCCGCCGATTCCATTTGCCAACCTGTTTAACGCGCCCACGCGCCTATATTTTCTAAACGCCGCACGCCAAATAATGCGACATACTAACGCGCGCGAACGCCTTTATTAAATAGGCTAGCCGTGTTATCTAATTAAATAAACACAACTTCAAGGAGCGCTGTTTGCTAAAAGTCGATTACGAGCACCTCAGGCAAAGCCGCCAGGGAATATGGATCGCCCTCGATCTGTTCATGCTCTTTATGCTGATCATTAACCTGTCCCTGATTATTATTGACGCTCTATTCGATACAGCGGCGATGCAGTTTCTGACGCGCAACTACACTCCCTGGCTGCATGAGCCTCTGGTGTTGATGCATGAGAACTTTTTATTGGTGGACCTCGCATTCGTCTCTCTGTTTATCTCAGAGTTTATGCTGCGCTGGTTTGTCGCCATCAAAGAAAAAACATTCGAGCGCTGGTACTTCTTTCCCTTTCTGCACTGGTATGACCTGCTTGGCTGCATACCGTTGGGCTCCACTCGACTACTGCGTTTCCTGCGCGTCTTTTCCATTATCTATCGCCTGCACAAATACAAAATTATCGACGTCACCAGCACGCGTCTATTCACGTTTTTCGCTTTTTACTACAACGTATTCCTCGAAGAGCTTAGCGACCGGGTAGTGGTCAAGGTTATTTCCGGCATCCAGGAAGATCTGCGTCATGACTCCGAAATTGGACGGCGTATCGCGGAAAAAATCGTCGAGCCAAGACTACCTGTACTGGCTGAAACCTGGTCGCACATGGTGACTCAGCTGTCCGGCAACATGCGCTCCAACCCGGATAACCCACTTGTCGCCAAGCTGCGTCGCAGTCTCACCGACGCCATGCAGTCCCATGCCAATTTCAGGCGGGTCAACGCCATTCCTTTTATTGGCAGCAATATCACCGGCAGACTGGAGGACACCATCGCCGACATTGTAGTCAGCACCATCGCCAACCTGATGGAAGATCTGGAGATCCCTGACAATATTGATGGCGTCAAAAGCAGTTTTGAACAGCTTAACCTGCGTAGCGGCGGCGCCTTAATGCAGTTGGACGACCAAGTGATAGAACTCATAGTCGACATTCTTGAGCTGTCCAAAGAACAGGTGGCGGTGCAAAGCTGGAAAAGAGAGCTGCGAGCCGCTCAAAATGCAGACCCGGAAGATAAAGGCGCTAAAGATATATAAACCCGTTTTTTCATGCTATGCGGCCATATAAAGCCCATGCTATATATTTAGTATAAAGTGATGGGAACTATCACTGGCGATGCAATCAACACATAAAGGATTTTTACAGGTGGGCGCAGAGTAGAAAAATGGGCGCAGGCATAAAAACCGGAGTTTTCGACACGCTTGTGGACTGGCTGGTCAGAGAAAAACCAGCGGCAGAGATCCCTTTGAGCAATTTCGACCGCCTGCGTCATGAGATTCGTCCGTGCGATGTCATTCTGGTGGAAGGTCGCTCCCGAGTCAGCGAAGTCATCAAGGTCGTCACCCAAAGCCGCTGGTCGCACGCCGCCTTGTACATCGGCCGCCTGCATGAAGTTGAAAGCCCCTATACGCGCAAGAGAATTTCCGAATACTACGATGGCCAACCCAATGTACAGCTTATCGTCGAGAGTGAGTTAGGTCGAGGCACCGTGGTGCGCCCCCTATCCAGCTACGACCGAGATCATGTCCGCATATGTCGCCCCAGAGAACTGAATTATCAGGACGCGCAGAATGTTCTGAATTACGCCATCCGGCAACTGGGCGCCAACTACAACATCCGCCAGATCTTCGACCTGTTTCGCTTTCTACTGCCCTGGACCATCCTGCCCCGTCGTTGGCGCTCCTCTCTGTTTCGCTCTCATCCTGGATTGCCTACGGAAACTGTCTGCTCCACGATGATTGCGGAAGCCTTTAACTCAATTCAGTACCCGATTCTTCCCCTGGTCAAAAAGACCTCTGCGCAGGGCATTCAGCTTTTCCGCCGCAACCCGAAGCTGTGCACCCCCAGCGACTTTGACTACTCCCCCTACTTCGACATCATCAAGTACCCGTTTGTTGACTTTTCACACAGTAAGTCCCGCTATCGGTTACTGCCATGGAGCGGCAACGAGAAACTTTCTCCCGAGGAGAGCGACTTTTATATTGATGATCTGCCGGGTTATCAGGACAAATTGGAATAATTGATCCATCTGCGCGCCTATATATCATTCATGAAAGGCAACTTATATTGTTATAAGAAAATATGATTAAAAAATAATCGTTTTCGATTTGTAAATATGTGTAAAAGATCAATACTTAAGATGACTGACTTGCTCAACCCTGCTGGTCAGTCATGTAGGAAGTCTTTCATGGATACTACTCACACCTCTAGCCCGAAGCCTCTCCCTGGGTTTCGGGTTTTTTTGATCTCGCTCACAAACTCATATAACGAAAGTAATTAGCGCCAAAATCAGAAGTTTATGATGCAGCTTCAGATTTCATCAATGCATCCTTATCGATATACTAGCGGCCCATAAGACATAAGAAAAACGCTGCAATGTCGCCAAGGATAAATGACATGAAATTACGCCCCCTTTTAAGAAGGATTTTTGTCTCAGAGGAACTGGAGCGCCAATATACAAACATCGCAAAGCCTGTCGGAACTCTCGGATACGATCCCTGGGGCCTCAATGTAGACACCAATATCGTCGCAATGGCTCTGTTCAAACCCATCTTTGAGAAGTATTTCCGGGTTGAAACTCACGGTATTGAAAACATTCCTGCATCCGGACCTGCGCTGATCGTCGCCAATCACAGCGGCCAGCTTCCTATTGATGGCGTTCTTATCGCCTACGCCCTCGCCACCCGTAAAGACAGCCCCCGCATTCCCCGCGCCATGATCGAGCGCTTCTTCCCCACAGTCCCTTATATCGGCAACCTGCTCAACCAGATGGGAGCCGTACTGGGCGACCCCGTAAATTGCGCCAAAATGCTCGGACGGGAGGAGGCCATCATCGTTTTTCCTGAAGGCGTCCGCGGCTCCGGCAAACTATACCGGGACCGATATCAACTGAAACGTTTCGGCAACGGCTTCATGCACCTCGCCATGCAGCATAACGCCCCAATTGTTCCGGTAGGCGTGGTTGGCTGCGAAGAGACTATTCCCGCTATCGCCAACATCGCTCCGCTGGCGAAGATGCTGGGCATTCCTTATGCTCCCATCGCCATTCCGTTTATTTTCCCGGCGAAGGTCATTTTGAACTTTGGCGAGCCGCTACATTTCGAGCCAGGAGAAATTACGGAAGACGAAGTGACCAAACGCGTGGATAAAGTAAAGACAGAGGTCAGCCGTCTGATCGACAAGGGACTGCATGAACGGAAAAGGGTATTTTAATGGCCGCGAGAAGAAAAAAGACCAAACCTGAGTTACTTGTTACCGGAGCGGCGGGCGCCCTCGCCCAACAAGTTATTGCGCGCCTGCGAGAAAAATACAAAGTCATCGCAGTGGACTTCCGTGAACAGGTGTATCTGGGCGACGACGTTCCCAGCTATCGGATTGACGTCAACAAGCGCGGATTCGAGGACATTTTCCGCAAGCACAACATCACTGGCGTCATCCACCTCGGCAGAATGATCGCCAGCGAAGAAAACAGGATGCGTCGTTATAACTCCAACGTGCTTGGCTCTCACCGTCTTTTGGACCTGTGTCACAAATATCACATCCACAAGGTGATTATTCTCTCCACCTACCATGTGTACGGAGCCAACGCCTATAATCCTGCGCTGATTGATGAAGGCGCGCCTCTCAAGGCCGCGGAGTTGACCATGGATCTGATCGACTCAGTAGAGTTGGAGAATCTGGCCAACATTTATCTCTGGAAGTATCCAGATTTGAACATCACCGTCCTGCGCCCCTGCAATATCGTCGGCCCAGACGTCAGAAACACCATGTCTCTGCTGCTCTCAAGCAAGTATTGCCCCGTGCTGGCGGGCTTTTCCCCGATGATGCAGTTCATTCATATAGAAGACATGGCGGACGCGATTGTCGCCGTTATCAACAGCCAAGACCATCGAGGCATCTATAACGTAGCGACGGAAGACTGGGTCGCCTATCAAGAGGCGCTGGATCGCTGCGATTGCGTAAAAATTCCAATTTGGTCCATTCCACCGATTGCGCCAAGACTGATTAGCAACATGCTGCAACTTAAGTCGTTCCCTCCCTATTTGCTGAACTATTTCAAATATCCAGTGATCATCGACGGCCAACTATTCAGGTTAACTTTTGGGTTCACGCCTAAATATTCACTGGATGAAATTTTCAGCTATTACCGTAACTTAAAGGGATGACGCTAAGAGGCTTCGGTAGACCCATACTTGCCCTGTGCGGCTTCTTCACGTATGTACTAGACTTTTTATTTAAGGCGAACGCATACGCGGAGAAGTCGACATGGGGCACTTCGATTTGATGGACTACGCACTGAAGCGGTATTACAGCCCAGGCGCAGTCATTACAGATGAGGAAGCGAGCAGGCATCCGAGCCTGCGTCGAACGACGGGGCTGTATAAGTGGAAGAAAAAAATAGTGAGGAATGTCTGGTTAATATCCGGGCTGTTTATGTTGGCTAATCCGTCCCTGCCGGTCATTGCCGCCACGGCGATATTTACAGCCTTCATTTCCTTCAGCATACTTGACGAATCCATCTGATCTGACTTTGACATCTTTGACGGGCCTAGTATTGCAGTATGGTTATTAATTTCGGAGCCATCAGTCACGCAACTGGCGCCCTGGTTTACTTTCTTATTACGCTTCTGCTCGCAAGGGGTTATATGCGCCGCCTTGTGGACAGGGCGTTGTTGACCGCCTGCCTGGTCACCTCAATCTGGTTGGGAGCGCTTGCTGCACAGCAGGCTATCGGAGCCCCCTCTTTCGTCACCCGTTACTGCCTGGAAGTCGTTCGCAACGCAGCCTGGATTGGCGTACTTTTCATCATCCTGGGCATCAATCTCAGCCCAAGAAAAAGCAATACGCCAACTCAGTACTGGCTTGGCATGTCTATCATCGCCGTATTGGCGGTTATGTTGGTGGCAGGCTTCACCCGCAGCTTTACAGACGAGCCGCTGATTTCAGGACAGTGGCTGTTGCTCGGCCAAATCAGCGTTTCCCTGGCGGGGCTGGTCATGCTGGAGCAGGTATGGCGCAACGCCACTGGCTATAAGCGCTCCAATATCCGCTACCTCTGCCTGGGCATTGGCGCTTTTTATATCTATGACTTCTTTTTGTACTCTGATGCATTGCTGTTCAACAAGATCTCCGCGCCGTTTTGGGACGCACGGGGCGCCGTAAACACCATCTGCGCGCCGCTGGTGGCGCTCACCATGGTCAACACGCGCAAACAACCCATTGACGTACAGATATCGAGACAATTCGTCTTCCATACCAGCGCCCTCGTGTTCGCCGGCCTGTATCTCCTTATCATGTCCGCCGGCGGCTACTACATCAACACCGCAGGCGGCTCCTGGTCCGAAGCGCTGCTGATTATTTTCTTCTTCTCTTCCACCATCATTCTGGTGCTACTGGGCAGCTCCGCCTGGTTGCGCGCCCGACTAATGGTCTTTATCAGCCAACACTTCTTTAACTACAAATATGACTACCGGGAAGAGTGGCTGAGCATAACCCGCTTACTCACCACGCTAGATTCCGATGAGGCGCTGGAAAAAAGAATCATCCGGGTCATGTCCAACCTAGTCGAGAGCCATGCCGGCGCATTATGGTTAAGAGACGAGGACAACAGCTTCTCGGCGAAGGCCTTCTGGAACATGAGTGAAATCAAGTTCGACAAGATCGACGTCAGCTCTGAACTGGTAGAGTTTCTGAGCCAGGGCGACTGGGTCGTCAATTTGAAGGAATACCAGATCGACCCTACCCGCTACCACCTCATGGAAATTCCAGACTGTATCTGGAACACCAAAAAACCCTGGCTTATCGTCCCGCTATTCGTTCGGGAAAGCCTGTTTGGCTTCGTCTTGATCGCTGAGCCGATCGCCAAAATAGAACTCAACTGGGAAAACTACGATTTATTGAAGATTGTCGCCCGACAGGCGGGCGGCTATCTGGCTCTGTTGCAGACTCAGGATAGACTTTCCGAGTCAAAACAGTTTGAGGCGGTCAACAGAACTTCCGCCTTCATGGTGCATGACTTAAAAACGATTATCGCCCAGCTGTCGCTGCTGGTGAATAATGCGGAGAGGCATAAAACCAACCCCGTCTTTATTGACGACATGATTCGCACCACCGAACACGCACTGAAAAAAATGAACCACCTGCTGGTGCAAATCAGGAACCCCGTCACCAGAGACGAAATCACCCAGTTTGATCTGGTCAGCCTGATCAAGGATGTTATCGCCTACGAGTCAAAACGGGAGCCCCACCCGTCTTTCAGCGGCGAAAGTTCAGCAATCTCTATAACCGCCGACAAAGACAAACTGAAGAGCGTATTCGTACACTTAATCCAAAACGCACAGGACGCCACAGATAAAACAGGCGAAGTCAGCGTTTCCGTTAAACGTAGCGCCGGCTGGGTCGTCGTCTTTGTACAAGATACCGGCTGCGGTATGACGGATGAGTTTATCAAAGGCCAGTTGTTCAAACCTTTCGAAAGCACGAAAGGGTTAACTGGTATGGGTATAGGCGTATACCAGAGCAGAGAATATATTCGCAAACTCGGGGGGTCGGTCGATGTGACTAGCCAAGTTGGCGTAGGGACCTGTTTTACGATCAAAATTCCCATCGTTGGCGCCGCCGTTCCTCCCCCCGGATTCAGCAATATGAAGGCGGTTAACCAGTAAAGACAAGCAAAGTAGTAAAATATCCTGACAGGCCATTCTTCCTCTGTTGTCTTTGGGGATTTCCCTGTTAACATGTACCGCCAAAAACTACATACCTCCGTTCATGGAATTTTAAGGTTCGATCAGTCTGTGAAGAAAAAACTACTCATTGTTGAAGACGACCCGGGTCTTCAAAGCCAGATGCGTTGGTGTTTTGAGGACACAGAAGTCTTCGTCGCCGACGACCGTGAATCAGCCCTGTCGCATCTTCGACGCGTCGAACCACAGGTCGTTACTCTTGACCTGGGTCTACCTCCCGACCCTGGCGGAGCCAGCGAAGGTTTTGCGTTGCTTCAGGAAATCCTCACCCTTGCGCCGATGACCAAAATCATAGTCGTAACCGGCCGCGAAGAGCGTGAGAATGCGGTGAAGGCTATCGGTATGGGCGCCAGCGATTTTTATCAGAAGCCTCTGGACGCAGACATTTTGTCATTCGTCGTCAATCGCGCCTTCCGCCTGTATGAATTGGAACATGAAAACCGTGAGCTTCAGCAAAGCAAATCCACTTCACGCCTGAAGGGCATTATCGCTTCCAGCACACAGATGCTGGAGGTATGCCGAACGGTGGAGAAAATCGCCCCCGCCGACGTCACCACACTCATCCTTGGTGAAACAGGCACAGGCAAGGAAGTACTCGCGCGCGCGATTCATGATTTGAGCCCCCGCGCAGACCACAATTTCGCCGCCATCAACTGCGCCGCTATTCCAGAAAACCTGCTGGAAAGCGAGTTGTTCGGCTATGAAAAAGGCGCATTCACCGGCGCCACTCAAATGAAAAAAGGAAAAATAGAGCTGGCTCACGGAGGCACCCTATTTTTGGATGAAATCGGCGATATGCCAATGTCTCTGCAAGCCAAGCTGCTGCGCTTCCTACAGGAACGCGTCATTGAGCGCGTCGGCGGGATGAAAGAAATCCCGGTCGATGTTCGCGTCATCTGCGCAACGCACAGAGAAGTCACCCAGCTTATCGCCGAGGGTAATTTCCGGGAAGACCTTTACTATCGGGTCAGCGAAATCACCTTGAAAGTTCCTCCATTGCGCGAGCGTATGGGCGATTCCATTGTCATCGCCAGATCGCTACTGGAGAACTTTACAAAAACGCTTGATAAGGGCGTCATTGGGTTCAGCGACGACGCGATTCGCGCCATTCAATGTTACGAATGGCCGGGCAACGTCCGTGAGCTGATCAATAAAATAAAGCGCGCAACCATCATGTGCGACGAAAAGAAAATAACAGCCAAGGATCTGGAGCTCGGCGAACAACCTCAGTTCGCCGGGGATATTCTGAATCTTCGCCAAGTCCGCGAAGAGGCGGAAAAGCAGGCTATAATTCAAGCGCTGCAATCTACTCAAAACAATATGGCTAAAGCGGCCAGGTTGCTTGGCATAACCCGACCGACGCTGTATAACCTGACCGATAAGTACAATATTTCGTCCTCCTGATACAGGGTGAATCAAGGAAACAATCATGCTACTTCGAAAAGCAGTATCCCTTAAAATTATAATTATGGCCGCATTCAGCCTATTGGTTGCATGCAGCGGCCAAGACAACAGCGCCCCCTCCAAGGAAGAAATTCAGTTTAAGAGTCATTTGGATCAGGCTCGCTTTTTTCAAAAACAAGGGCAGCTAAAAGCAAGTATTCGTGAAGCGCAAAATGCTATCAACATCAACCCTTCCAGCAGAAAGCCTTTCCTCATCATCGCCGAAACTTTGTTGATCACCGGCGACGCCGTTAAAGCAAAAGATGCCTATGAGCAAATGCTGAAAGTTCAGCCTGAGACCGCTACAAAGGGTGAGCTGAATGAGGCTCACGTTGGTCTGGCGAAATCCCTGCTTTTGCTTGGGAAAGTTGATGACGCCATGACAGAGCTGGACAAGATACAAGAACCCAATGCGCCCCTGTCAGCTCGTGCAGACATTGTAAGAGGCGATATCGAGCTGTCCAAGCGCAACACTGATGTTGCGCGCACTCTTTACGCTAAAGCCCTGGAGTCTGATCCTAAATCATTCCAAGCGCTGCTTGGCTTATCCAAAGCCTCATTTCTACAGAGCGATAAAGATGGCGCCGCAGCAGAGTTGAAGAAAGCAGAGGAACTTGCGCCAAATGATTCCGATGTTTGGCTTTGGAAAGCAAAAATGTCCGCCTTGGAGAAGAACTTCCCTGCCGCCGAAGACGCATATGTTCGCGCTTTGGAAGACATTGGGCAATATGACCTGATGACGCTGCAGAAGTATCAGACCATTTCGGAGTTAATCGAAGTATTACGCGCTCAGGGCAAGCATGCCGAAGCTTTCACCTACCAAGAAGTGCTGGATAAGTCTGGTCCTGGCAGCATCAAGAACAGCTATGTCTCAGCGCTCGAAGCGGTTAAGAATAAAGACTACGCAAAAGCCGAAGAGTACCTGAAAGGTATTCTTGAGAAGGCGCCAGGCCACAGAGAAGCAGGCGTTCTTTTGGGCATGGTGAAATACCAGCAAGGCGATTGGGAAGCGGCGGACAAATATCTGAGCCAATTCGCCACGGAAGACGTTAACAGCGCCGTAACCAAAGCCCTTGCCGCCACCAAACTTAAGCTGCAACAACCTGAAGCCGCAGCTCGCTTGGTCGAGAAGCTACCGAAGGAAGATCCTGATTCACTGTCCATTTACGGTGTAGCGGAACTTGAGTCCGGCAATCTGGCCAGCGGCGTAGAAGCACTTGAAAAAGCATTGGCGCTGGACGCTTCCAATACTGTATTGGTCGACAAACTAGGCAAAGCCTACCTGGCCAACGGTCAGGCTGACAAAGCCATTACCCTACTCTCAGACAGTAAAGACAAGAGCCCCAAGAGCGAAGGCATTCGCGCACTTCTGGTCTCTGCTTACGCCAAAGCAGGAAAAGGCGATCAAGCCAAGTCAGAAATCGAAGACTGGAAGAAAGCGATACCAAATAGCGCCCTGGCGTTCAATGCAGAAGGCGCATATTACTCCAGCCTCGACCAGTTCGATAAAGCAGAAAAGGCGTTCGACCAAGCCAAAAAGATCTCTCCAGACCTGAAAACGCCATACCGCAACTCCATTCTGCTGTTTGCAAAGACCCAGAACTGGAACAAGCTACTGGACGAAACAAAAGGCGCAGTTAAACAGTTCCCAGAAGACTTAGCGCTTATTCGCGCCCTGTTCGAAGCCGCCAACAAGCTTAACAAGCTTGACGAAGCCACTTCCTACTTAGAAGAAATTGCCAACAACGTCACCACCACAGCAGCTCCCAGCCTGACGCTGGCGGAGTTCTATGCTCGTACTGGTGAGTTCGATAAGGCCCGTCAATTCCTGAGTAAAGCAAAAGGCCTTGATTCTGCCGGGTCACAGCTAGAAAGCACAACTCTTCTAGTCTCTACCCTGGAAATCCCCAGCTTAATCAAAGCCCAAAAGAATGAAGAAGCTCGCAAACTGGCCACAGAAGTCGCCAAAACTTTGCCTGACCGCATAGAAGCGAGGCTGCTGCCCGTTAAAACAGAGTTTTTAACAGGCAATGAAGCTGCAGGCGTTAAGCTGCTCAACGAAATCAAAAAGGAGTTTAGCGACTCCTCCCTCCCTTATGAGGTGGAAGGTGACCATTACTACAGCAAAGGCGAGTATGAAAAAGCAATCAATGCATTCCAGTTAGCCTGGTATCAGAAGCAAAGCCAGTCTTTAGCCATTAAGATGCATGAAACGCTGAAAAAGGCTCAGGCCGGCGCAAAATCATTGAAGCCTCTTGAAGAGTGGGTTTCGATTGAGCCAAATAGCCCACAAACCATTACATTACTCGCCATGGGCTACCAGGCCAACAACATGACCGACAAAGCGATCGAGCAGTACGAAAAGCTGCGCCAGATCCGCCCCAATGACGCCGTGGCGCTTAACAACCTTTCCTGGCTCTACTTTGAAAAAGGCGACGCCAGAGCGCTGGAGCTGGCGGAGAACGCCTATAAATTACAGCCAGAGAGTGCCGCTATCGCAGACACATATGGCTGGATCATGTACAAAAATGGCGATGCAAAAAATGCCCTGCCCATCTTAAAAAAGGCGACCTCTTTGGACAGCAAATCAGAAGAGATCAAAGCCCATTACGATGAAGTGGCAAAAGCAGCAGGCCAGTGATAGCTCAAGCTGGCGACTCAGGAAACACCAGGTCGCCACGACAACAAAAAGGGGCGCTAACTAGCGCCCCTTTTTGCATTCTAACTTTATAGACTATCTAAAAAATCAGCTTCCCAGCTTTGCCACCGTTTTCACCACATCAATAACTTCATTGATTTCACTGTTAGCTATCCCCTCATGGCATGGCAAAGTTAACAATTTATCCGCAAATTCCCCAGCAGCTGGAAAACCACCATCGCCATTTTTTACTCGCGCCTTAACCCCTTCAATTTGCGATAAAGGGACCCGATAAAACGCATTGGCTCCATATCCAAGCCTATTCAGCTCCAACTCCAAATGATCACGCATCGCACGCGAAGGCGCCAGAATTGGAAACCTCAGCAAGCCTTTTTGTGAGGCATCATCCACCTCCCCATCCATCAAAAGCCGCCAGCCAGCATTCTGAAGCTCCGCCAACCCTCTGGCATACGCCGACACTTGAGCTTTACGAATAGCGTAGAAATGCTTAAGACCTACCGAGACAAGCTGATCCATTCCTTCCCTTACTTCAATGTACTGAAGAGGATGATAGGTTGTGGCGCCAATATTCAAGAAAGGTATGCGCTCCAACAAACCATAGGGATAGCGCATTATCAGGGTATTCACGATGAGTGCTTTTAGCTTCCATAACCAGCTAACGACAAGCTGCGAACGCACAAGAGTTTTCGTAATACTCGAAATAAGCCCGGCATGCGCAGGCCTAAACAATAGCGCGCCGCCGCCCATCAGGTTTACGGGCTTTCCCCTGCCGTAACTGAGTATGGCGAAGTCCGCATACGCTACTTTAGCGGAAAGTGGAATAGGCGCCTGAGCTGAGTCTTCAATTAACATAACGCCTTGAGCGTCAGCAATCTCCCTCAACTTGGACAACCGTTCATACATACCTAGAAAATTAACCGCAATGATAGCAACCGTATTACTAGTCACCGCCTCCTGAAGTTTCTCAAGATTCAGGAAGAAGGAGCCCTCTTCCAAATCCACTAAAACAGGAGATGCTCCTTGAGCAATTAACGCCGCCACCAAGTCTGGACAGGCATAAGCAGGCAGAATAACCTCAGGAACGCCAACCACCGATGAAGCTTTTGCTTGTATCGCAGCAGCAACCGCCAGAGACAAAGCTGCAGTACCACTATTAGTGTAGACATGCAGATAATTCGCTTTCCATGGAATATCAACTGGCGCAGTTTGCGACTGATAAACTCTGCCGCCTACAGGTCTGACTTTAGCTAACACGTCCGCTCCCTATCGCTTGGATGGCGTCCACACGGTCATTCTCGTTCCCTTGAAAAAATCAATGGTAGCTTTGGCGATCGCCAAATTTACCTGAACAAAGAAGTAAGGAATCTTCACGTATACTTTTTCGCGCAAATCCGGCTTGAAATGACCAATTAAGACCAGCAAGTAAAATGCGATCTGTCCCAGCAGCACCAAAGAATAGACTCCTCCCTGATAATTCAGCAGCAAGCTAAACACAAGCAACGCCGCCAAAAACCAGGGCACCGCCCAGCGCATTACTTTATGGCTTAACACCTGAACCGCAAACCAACCAAACTGGACAGGACTTAACACTTGAGGATGACGCGACAGGGCGGTAATCCCTCTGATAATTGTCCGCACCTTACGCTGATACTCTTTCTGCGGATCAGCAACGTCCTTATAAAACCCTAAGACATCAGGAGCCGTCACAGCAACCAGATCTTTTTTCGCGCAATTAAGGGCGGTGTTAAAATCACTAGGAGAGTAGATGTCCCATTCTTCGCACACCTTCTTCCTTGCAGCGAAGAAAGAACCGCTCAACCCAACCAATCCAAAACGCTCAGATTCCAGGCGACGCAACCACATCTCATACTTGACATATGCGCCCTCACCCGCGACCTGATCATCATTAGTAATGAAGCGGTCCTCACTGGATACGGCGCCGACTCTTTCATCTGCGAAATAGCTTTCCAGCTTTTTGATCGCATCCGCTGGAATCTTGGTCGCAACATCCGAAAACACAATTATTTCGCCAGCGGCAATAGTAATTGCCTGCAGCTGAGCGTACTCTTTGCCTTTACGCTCATCAGCCCTGGCCAGCCGAACCCCTTTATCTGCATATTCTCTGACTATATCGTCCGTTTCATCAGTAGAGCAGTCCGACGCCACAATAATCTCCATGTCGGGATAGTCCAGCTCCAAACTGTTCTCTATCTTCTCCCGAATTCGATCCCTCTCATTATGAGCCGTTATGATGAGCGAAACTTTCCTTGCGGCCGATCCCTCCGCCCTAACCATTCTTCTTCTGGGCAGCAGCTTCAAAATCAAAGGATATAAAAAGTAGCTATATACTGCGCCAAACAACGCCACCCAGAATAGTATCTTGAGCATGGGTCACCTATTCAAAATTAAGCAGAAATTCTTCTCAGATCCCGTCCACATACATTAACGCCACTTCATAATAACTTAGCATCGCGTCAACGCTGTATTTGGCGCAGGATATTAGCATATCGCCAACCGCAAGTTGGAAGTTTTAGCTTTGGATTCAGTCATTAAAAAGGGAAAAACAATGGCGTAAGCAGGACCACCATGACACCATAAACCAACGCCACAGGAGCACCCGCTTTGATGTAGTCCAAAAACCGGTAGTTACCAGCGGAATAAACCATTAAGTTAGTTTGGTAGCCATAAGGTGAGAGAAAGCTTGCACTCGCAGCATAAGCAACCACCATAAAAAATGGTTTTGGATCGACATTCATACTCTGCGCCGCCGCCAAGGCAATAGGAAACGCCAGAGCAGCGGCGGCATTATTAGTTATCAGCTCAGTCAACAACCATGTCGCCAAATATATGCCCGCCAAAGCCCCCCAAGGGCCCAGTCCACCAAAAACAGACATAATTCCAGTGGCGACAACATCCGCCAGACCACTATGCGTCATAGCTTGAGCAATACCCAGCGCAGCGCCAATTATCAAGATCAGTTCTATTGGCAACTTCCTGAACAACTCATTTAGACTAATGAAGCGCATCGATATATAGAAGAGAAGCAGAAACAAGGCGCCATCAAAGAGTGAGTAGACCCCCATTGCGCTTCCCAACAGCATCCCTAAGAAACCCACGACGATTAAGGCGCTATTAAGTCCGGAGAACTTTTGATTAGTGCGCAACCCTCTAACTACCAACAAATTAGAGGCCAAGTTAGGCATATTCATAAAGTCGTCGCCCACAGCCAAAACTAGCGCATCTCCCGGGAAGATCCGGATTTTTCCCAACCCCCCCTTCAAGCGCTCATCTCCCCGACGGATTGCAACGACCCCAGCATCAAACATCGCCCGAAAGTTAACCTCTTTCAGAGTCTTCCCTTTCAGTTGCGACGACTGAGTCACCACCACTTCAACCAAGTTCCTCTCAAGCAGATCCTGCTTATCGTCGAAAGGCTCCAAGCCAGGAAAGTGACTCAACAACTGAACTTGCGAAATATCTCCCGCAAAAATAAGTATATCGTTGGGCTCAATTAGTTCAGAAGGCGTCACTGGCGTGATCAGATGGCCACGCCGAATAATTTCTACAAGGAACAGTTGCTCCAAATTTCTGAATCCATTCTCGGATACAGTTTTGCCGATTAACGGCGATTGAGGCAACACGGTATATTCAAGAAAGTACTCAGACTGTAAAGACGACTTAGTTTTGCCATTTTTGGGCAAAGAACGAACACTGACATAAACAATGCATGCACATCCACAAAGGAATACTGGCGCCCCAACCCAAATAAAATCGAGTAACGCCAAGGGGGGGTACCCAGCCTCCCGAACAAACCCATCCACAATCAAGTTAGTGGAAGTGCCAACCAGGGTTAGAACCCCCCCTAAAATAGAGGCGTAAGAAAGAGGAATAAGCAAGCGTGAGGGCGAAATAAAGTTATTGTTCTTTAGCGGAGCAATGAGCGAACTTACAACCGCTGTATTATTTGCAAAGCTGCTTACAATTCCTGCAACACCGATAGTCTTGAGTAAGCTGCTACGCTCAGTTTCTCCAACTATCCAGCCCGCCACTCGCGGCAGCAGCAAAGTCTTTTCTAGCGCCACCGAGCACAAGAGCAATAAAACCAATGAAGCTAGAGATGTGTTGGTAAAATTCGCCAGCATTTTTTCACGATCCACCAGCCCCATGACGTACAGGACCACCAAACCAAAAATAAACACCATCGCTGGACGCAAGGATGTAGCAGCCAACGCGACAAGGATAGATAAAACCACCAGCGCAGATAACCAGAGGTCCAATTCGCCGAACACGCCAACTCCTATTAAGGTAACCGTCAAACGCACATTCCACCACACCTTTTATGCCCCTGCAATTACTGACGTCAACCATTACCAGGAGAAGGATTTCGGTGGAGTAAAAGAACAAGGAAGGTTTAATACATGGCTAGAAAGGAAAGCCAGCTAACCTGGAGGCATACATTATTAAGCTCGAACCCACTTCCACGGGAATCTCGTTAGATTAAAACTCAAGCCAAGCAACTATTTTTGTGATAGGAAGGTATTTCCTTAAGACCGGTCGTAGAATAAATAAAAGGGGCGTAAAGAAGTCTTTACACCCCAATTATTTCAACCTTTAGGCAGGTTCGAATTAGGCTTTCTTACGACGAGAAAGACCCAGTCCAACCAAGCCAAGGCCCAGCATAGCCAATGTGCCTGGCTCAGGAACGTTGAAGCCGCCTTCGATAACGTCGTTAGCACAGGTCATAGTCCAACGCAGACCCAGAGCAGTAGATTTGCTCAGATCAGTAATACCCAGGTCAGCCAGGGTGATAGTAAAAGACAGAACGCCAAGTGAACCAATTGTAGTGCTCGCGCCACTCAGATCAGCGCTAGAAGTTTCGCCAGCAACCAAGCTAGCAGCGTCAGTTTTAACGCCAACTTCTTGATTCACACGAACAGAACCAGGACCAGACAGAACCAACTGAGAAGCGTAATCTACTTCTGACAGGCTATACAGATCGCCAGTTGCAGAATCCAGAGCATATTCCCAGTGCTCTCCATTGCTAACATCGTCTGTGCCGTAACGGTTTGCCGCAGTGCCGTTAGGATTCCAACCATTGGTGCTGATGAACAGGTCACCAAACTTATGACCCAGGCTGTCAGCGCCTTCGAAGAAGTTGGTATATACGTTTACGTATAGGTTGTCTGCATCGTAGGAAACTTCCATACGATCCACTTGATAAATCTTGGCATTGCCAAATACGTCGCCGTTGTAGGAAAGACCAGCGCCGTTATAACCATCGTTGATAGTTGCAGCATTTGCAGAAGCCGCAGCAACACCGATCGCCAGTGCCGCCAAAGTTGACTTAGTGAAAGAACTCATAACCGATTCCTTTTTTCTTTTGAAAGAAAGTGATGATAAACCCGCGGAATTAATAGCACGACATGTGCCAACAATGTATTATTGATAATAATCAATAACTTAACAAGATGCCGATAGTCACAAAAGCCTTGTAAATGTAAAAAAACCTGACAAGAAAGTTATAAGGCCACAAAACCAGTTGATCTCCGTTTTTATTCTTCTTTATAGTGCGCAATCACTGAATTTTAGTTGTGCGAGCAATGCAGTCAGAGATTAAAAAACTTAACCTGATCACAATTTCCCTGGTACTTCTAGCGATATCTCTAGGGTATTGGCAAGATTGGCTGTCGTTATTTCAGCTTTGGAATGACTCCTATGACTATACACATGGCTTCTTGGTTTTCTTTGTCACCATATGGCTCCTTTATACAAAACGGGAGGAAATCCTTAAGCTTCAGCCTGACAGATGGTGGATCTTCCTTCCCGCATTAATAGTCACGGCCTCCGCTCATCTGCTTGCGAAAGCTGCTGACGTTAAAACCGTAGCCACCTTGAGCCTGCCCTGCTTCCTAATATTTAGCGGACTGCTCTTATATGGAAAACAGTTCTTCATAAAGGTCGTTCCTACATTAGCGCTACTCTATTTCGCCTTACCTGTGTGGGACGACATAGCGCCATTGCTGCAGCGGATTACTGTTTTCACTAACCAATTTCTACTTGGCATATTTGATATCCCTGCGGTAATTAGGGACCTTTATATTACCATTCCTCAGGGGACGTTTTTTGTAGCGGGCGGCTGCAGCGGCTCTCGATACCTGTTAGTGGCCATGTTTATAGCAAATGTCTATGGAATACTGTATTTACAAGACATTAGAAGAAGCCTCATGCTCTTCTTTATTAGTATATTTTTTTCGATGCTAGCGAACTGGGTTCGAGTTTTTGGCATTATATACGCCGGATATCAGACTGACATGAAAAGCTCGCTGGTTAATGACCACGAAGTGTATGGGTGGGTCATTTTCGCACTTGTATGCCTTCTGCCTTTGTTTATATCCGCCCACTTTATTGAAAAGAAGGCTGCAAATGGGAACCCTGAGGAAAAGGAAGCCGCCTCGACAGACCACCCAGCTTACAGCCCCTCTTTTCACCGCAGTGCTGTTTTGGTCAGCATAACCCTATTTACTTTACTTTTTTCTCCTACCTGGCTGTTTACACTTTCCTTAACAACAGAGAGTGAGTCAGCAAATACAGCTCATTTCCAAGCCTTGCCTGTTGGCGACCAAAACTGGAAAGGCCCCCTTATTAAGGATATGGACTGGAAGCCCAGCTTTCACAATACTGACTTAAGCACCAATGGCGTTTACATCAATGAAACCGGTGAGACCTTGCAGCTCAGCATAAACTGGTACTTTGAGCAACACCAAGGCAAAGAGCTGATATACTTCAATAACCTTCTTTTCGATGAGAAGCAGTGGAGCTTGATTAGAAGTTCTTCAATTAGATTATCCACCGCCTCAGAACTAAAAGTGGCGGAAACGCTACTGAAGAAGAAAAACACGGAGAGTTACGTACTAATAAGGCACTGGTATCAAGTCGGCGGATTTATCGCAGAGACCAATATCGAAGCAAAAGTATTAGGAGCCTTTTCCAAGCTTGCTGGCGATGAATCAGGTGGGCTTATCGCAATTGCAAAGTACTGCGACTCGGCACAAGAGTGTAACGCGGACAATGTAGCCTTGGACTCGCTATCCCAATTTGTAGCCAAACACTTTATCAGTAAAATTTAGAAACAACTCCAAAGCTCCGGTGTGCAAAGCTTGATTATCACACAGGAGCTACATCACATTTTAGGCGCCAGAGTGTTTGTAAAAAATTCTGTCAAACAGGTATTTCAAATCCTTCGTTATGCCGGCTTCTTGATAAAAAACAGGAGGCCCACCCGTCCAACGTTGTACGTGTTAACCTACCACCGCACGCTTCCAAAGGGCGATTCTCGAAGGGAGTATGAGCAACCCGGGATGATGATAGCGCCAGAGCTAATAGCCAAGCATGCAGAATGGATGAAGAGACTTGGAGCAATTCCAATTTCTCTTGAGCGATGGACCAAGGAGAAAGACTCTCTCCCTGCAAATATTTATTTTGCAGTGACCTTCGATGATGGCTGGCGAGACAATGCAGAATTTGCAATCCCCCTTCTTACTAAAGAGAAGATATTTAGCACCATCTTTCTCGTTGCAGATTACATAGAGCACGACACATTGTTTTGGCCGGAAAAGCTAATATATCTCTTGAAGCGAACGTTCAAAGAGGCTCCCAGCGCATTTGATCAGGCACAATTCAAATGGCTGAAAGACTTGGGCGCAACGCTAAATTGGAGCGCCCCCCCTGACATTGAGCAGTTAGACCCAGTTATTAATCTTTGCAAAGCGATAGATGACAGGACTCTAAATAACCTGATAGATAAAGCAGCCCTTGAAACTTTTGGGGGAGAAGCTGATACGTCTAAAACTCGAAACTTGCTTGGCCAGAAAGATATTGCAACATTATTAGACGAGGGCGGGGTTGATTTTGGCTCGCATACGTGTCGCCACTTACGACTTGATAAGATAGAAAGCGATGATGAGCTAGAATACGAGATAGCCGAGTCCAGACAAAAAATTGCACAATCAACAGGAAAGCAACCTAAGTTTTTTTGCTACCCCAATGGAAATACTTCAGAAAAAGGCGTGCAGGTTGTAGCCCAAAACTATAATGCCGCCTGTACAACGAAACAGGGCGCAAACACCCCTGATACCCCATTGATGCAGTTGAGACGCCACAACCTACATGACGGCAATGCCTCATCAAAAATAAGTTTCTTCGCAACATTAAGCAATGGGTAACGCAATGAAGAGTTCACGCCGTCACCTAACACACATTGCATCAGGAGATGTCTGGGCTGGCGCAGAAAAACAACTATATGAACTATGTAAGGCCTTAGTCTCAACGAATAGCCTGAACATATCGGCCATATTATTCAATGAGGGAGTTCTAGCCGACAAACTTCGTCAACTCAACATTGACGTTACTATTGCTGATGAAGCAAAGCTATCTCCACTATCCATGATACGCAATATTCGCAATCACTTTATTAGACATGCTAGTAGCATTCTGCATACACACGGCTTTAAAGAGAACATTTTAGGCGTTATTGCAAGTATAAAGACACCAGTTACCAGCCTGGTACGCACAATTCATGGAGGCTCCGAGTCAAATGTTTCGTGGAATAAGCCTCACAAAAAAGTTACGCATATTGCAGACCAATTACTGACAAGACACAAAGTCGACCGAATTGTGGCCGTTTCTGGACCACTATATCAGTTACTCAGCGAAAGGCACCCAAACAAGGTCGTTAAGATCTTTAATTTTATCGATAGCCGCGAGCTTGAAGCGCTCTCCTCAAATAAGCAGCCAAACGAAACCTTTACAATTGGAATAGTCGGCCGCCTGGCTCCAGTTAAACGAATAGACTTATTTGTTGAAACAATCAAAGAGCTGCATAAAAAGGGGCATCATGAGATCAAAGGCAAGATAATTGGAGATGGCCCATTACGCAAGTCTACCGAGGAACTCGTCCGCCAAGAAAATCTGAGCCAGTATATTGAATTCACAGGCTTTGTAGATCCCTCTACACCAGAAATAGCCAACCTGGATCTACTGCTAATGACATCTGATCATGAGGGTTTGCCAATGACGCTGCTTGAGGCCCTGGCCCTGAAAGTGCCAGTGGTTGCGCACAATGTGGGAGGTATTCCCGAAGCGCTCAACTCTGGCTCCGCAGGCCTATTAGTCGATGACCATTCCGCTTTGGGTTATGCTACCGCCGTCGATAAAGTACTCAACAACCCCGCTGAGAGAGAGCGAATGCAAATGAACGGACTGAGTTACTTGAGAGAAAACTTTGATTCAGTCAAGAAGTCACGCGAGTATCTCAACCTCTATTTCCAATTATTAGGTCAGGAACTATCTAGATGACTCAAGAAAATATCGTCTGGCACGATTTTAAGCTAAAGAAGCAAGATCGTGCAGACATAAAGAACCAACAACCATGTCTTGTCTGGTTTACTGGGCTAAGTGGATCAGGTAAATCCACTGTATCAAATGCTTTAGACATGGCGTTGCACAAACGCGGCTATCACACATATGTGCTAGATGGAGATAATGTTCGTCACGGACTGAATAAAGACTTAACTTTTTCAGACAGAGACCGAGTAGAGAATATTCGTCGCGTGGGCGAAGCCAGCAAATTACTTGTTGATGCTGGCTTAATTGTCATGACTGCGTTTATTTCACCATTTCGTGATGATCGGAAGATGGTTCGCTCTCTATACGAGCCAGGCGAATTCATTGAGGTCTTTGTCAACACTCCTATTGAGGTTTGCGAGCAAAGAGACCCCAAAGGGCTTTATCAAAAGGCCAGACAAGGCGCTATAAAAAACTTCACAGGAATAGACTCCCCCTATGAACCCCCTGAGAGCCCTGACTTAGTTATCGACACCAGCAAGGAAACCACGGAAGAGTCTGTGGCGGGCATTATCGCTTTCCTGGAAGCAAGGAATGTTATAACCCCATCAACTGACAGCGATAAATGACTAAAATTTTAATTTTATATCACTGCGAAGCAAATACAGGCTATGCGATAGGCTCTTTGGAAAAAGTATTCTGGAGCATGGCCTTACGCTTAGCTGGGTCGCCAGACAACATCCACCTGTGCTACCCCGGATATAGCAATGGATACCCCGGCTATACTCCGGAAGGATTTGGCAATTTCGTGGAGTTTTCTGACAGACAGGACGCGACGGATAAAATTGAATTATTTGCCTCATACCTGAAAGAAAACAATATCAACGTTATTTTCGGCTTCGACCAACCTGTTTCGCTTCCCTACTATAAAGCGGCTCGTTTAGCAGGTGTTAGCTCCTTTATTTCTTATTGGGGGGCCCCTATGAGCAGCATCAATAGCGGCCTCAAACTACTATTAAAGAAGCTGGACGTAATGCGTTATAGGCATGGGCCCGATCTCTATATATTTGAGTCGGAAGCCATGCGGCAGTCGGCTTATCTTGGTCGCGGCGTACCTGAAGAAAAAACCGCCCTTTGCCACCTGGGGGTAGATACAGAAAAATATCACCCTGATGCGGAAGATCAATATTACGCTCACGATCTATTTGGCATCCCTAGAGATAAGCAATTACTTTTCTATTCTGGACACTTTGAGGAGCGCAAAGGGGTTCGAGTTATAGCGGAAGCCGCCAATATTATCGCAGCTCAGCGCGACGACATAGTCTTCATACTATTTGGAAATCGTAACGATGAGGCTGCCCCTTATCAGGCGCTATTAAACGAAAAGTCGTCAAAGCAGGTTATTTTTGGCGGTTACCGTTCGGATTTACATAGGGTCCATCGCAGCTGCAAAGCGGGTATTATCGCATCCACAGGGTGGGACTCGTTCACTATGTCCTCCATTGAAATGCAAGCCTCGGGACTTCCTCTTCTTGTATCGAACTTACAAGGCCTGAGAGAAACAATTGTTGATGGAGAGACTGGCCTTCTATTTTCGCCAGGTTCTGCAGCGGAGCTTGCTGAACGAGTTCAGACGCTGCTCGGCAAGGCCATCAACATCAAGAAAATGAGCCAAAATGCCGTGTCACGCATACAAAGCCAATTCTCTACAGAGATTCAAATCCAGAACTTAACAAGCCTGACAAAGCAGCAACTAACTCGAAGCAAATAGCCTGTATTCCTCTACAGCTTTCTAATTACTCGGAAACAAACCATGTCAAATAGCCTCTACCTCAAGACTATCGAAGGAATAAACAGAGTAAAGCGAGTCGCAACTAAGAAATACAGCTCAGTATTAGGCACAATTAAAGGGAATAAAATTACTGCGTATTGGTGGAACGGTGAAACCAACTTTGGCGACCTTATTACCCCAGAGCTGCTTAAGTATTACGGTTTTACCCCCGTCCATGCCTCCGCTTTAAGCTGTGAAGTCTTATCTACAGGTAGCATTCTGCAATTTTCCTCCATTAACTACAAAGGCCATATTTTAGGATCAGGTTTGATAAAGGACCTTGAGTTTCCTATGCCTGAAGCGCACGTTCTCGCAGTCAGAGGGAGCCTTACCAGAGACAGAATCAAAGCCCCAGGTAACGTTCCTCTCGGTGACCCAGGCTTATTGGCGCCCAAGCTATTGCGAGGCGAAAGAGCCAAAAAGAAATATGTTCTTGGAGTAATCCCGCATTATGTGGACGCAAACGATAGACGTATCACGCAATTAACGAGCCGCTACCCATCTGAAGTAAAGCTAATCAGTGTAAGAAGAAAGCCCGAGGATGTATTCAAAGATATAGACGAGTGTGAATATATT
Organism: Hahella sp. KA22; assembly: GCF_004135205.1. Classification (NCBI taxonomy): domain Bacteria; kingdom Pseudomonadati; phylum Pseudomonadota; class Gammaproteobacteria; order Oceanospirillales; family Hahellaceae; genus Hahella; species Hahella sp. KA22. The sequence goes on from NZ_CP035490.1 coordinate 4,672,625, forward strand.
CTATCTTCGTCTCTACACGGCATAATATCCGCTGACGCCTTAGGCATACCGAACATTTGGATGTCTCTGTCAGACAAAGTAGTTGGCGGCGGATTCAAATTCCGAGACTATGGAACTGCGATTGACGCTGAACCTCAGCCTTATCTCCTAGCGGGAGATGAAACCCTCGACCAGCTATTGAAAAATGCCAGAATACCTACGGCTAAAGTAAAAGAAGCTCAAGAAAAGTTAAACAACGTTTTCCTGTCATTAAAAAGTGACAAGTAGCCAGGCCACTCAATGCTCCAATCACTGCTCATCAGTGATTGGAGCGTCTATAAACTATCTCGTCATGATTTTGGCAGCAACATCAAATAGTTGAGCAAAGCCTTAATATTTGAAGGTTTGAAGCTGAAGGCTTCTCTATAGCAACGACTAGCCTCTTTATATGAGCGGTTGTTTTTTAGCCCCCATCCTAACCGCTCAAGCCTATCCGACACCGCTGCTTTTATCTGCCTCTTCTTGGCGTCGTCGAAATGACTGAGATTCAAGCAGGATTTTAAGACCCTTATATCTGATTCTGCACAATCTTGGTGGTTTTCCGTCAAGTTATTATCACCTCGACCCGCGCTAATTAGTGGCTCGTCTATGTATACGGCGTTTGCAAGAGTGGATAACCGGAGGAAAAAATGAAAGTCTTCCGATATGTCAAATTCTGTCGGCCACCCCTCCGCTGCCTTATACAACTCCCTTCTCATAACCAAGGTACAGGGAGACATAAAGTAACCCGCCAGTAATAATCCAAAGACATCCTGTTGAGGCAAGAAGTATGACTTAGAAGAAGCACCTTCAAGTGGGGACTGTGTATAGCGATAAATGTTATTAAAAAAGTACGAGTTTGTATGCTCCAGCCTTGCGGAAGGATCCTCAATATCAAAACGAGAAAAATCGCTAAAAACAAACCCAGTATCTGAGCGCTTTCGTAGTATTTCCAATGACTTGCTCAGCTTCCCTTGCTCGAATATATCATCAGAATCCAGATATGCGATAAATTTACCTGTACTGTTGGCAGTCCCTTCGTTTCTGGCGCTTGAGACGCCTCCGTTATTCTTTTTTATAAGCTTAATGCGCCCTTCATAGCCCTTCAGCGCTTCGTCGAGCTGGTCCTGAGATCCATCATCCACGACGACCACTTCAATATCTCCCACGCCAGTCTGCGAAAGCACGCTATCAATAGCCCTCCCAATAACCCGGGCTCGGTTATATACGGGAATAATGACAGAAACTTCTATACTACTACTGGCCCGCTCCAACACTTTTACCGCCGCTGATCAATACAAGTTAAGGTGAAATTAGACATAAGGGTCTTACCGAAATTTAGAGGTGGCCCTGGCTATACAGTACATGAACGTCAAGAATATATGATAGCAGCGCCCTTCTATCCCACCCACTACCCGAGCCTTATAAAAAGACATAAACACAACAAGGGCCGCAGCAATAGCAACAAAAAGGAACGCCACCCACCATTTTGTCAACGCAATGGAAAGGACAGAAAAAACAACAAGCATAGCAATAGAGGATGAAAATATTGCTACTTTTGACTTCAAAAGCGCCGCCAAGGTCTGCACGTCACCCTTACCATGCCATTGCTCTCGCCTGAAAAATGAACCGACATCTTCGGGGTAACCCAAGTGAATAGCAGATAGATTAGAAACATACCTAACCGTTGCGCGACAGGAATTACGGGCTCTTAGACAAAAATCGTAATCTTCGCCTGTACGCAAATCGCGACTAAATCCACCAACTTGGTCAAATAGACGTCGCGAGACCAGCATATTGCCAGTTCCCACGTAATTGCATTCCCCCTCTTTTTTATTCAGAAGAGGTTGAAACCAATATTTATGGAGCATGTTTTCTGGATCAGACACCTGAAGAGAGCCGCCAACGATAAGGTTTTGGCCTTGAATCTCGTCCTTAAGTCTCAGAAAAGCTTGACGCCATGCAGGCGTCAAGAGGACATCAGCGTCATTAAACAGCAAAATATCACCAGAAGCTTTTTGAGCGCCGATATTCCTCAATTCGCCAATAAGAACGCCTGGGACAACCAACACTTGGCAACCCAGGCTTTCTGCAATTTGAGAGGTCCTATCCGTAGAACCATTATCGACGACTATCACTTCATGAGAGATATCTTGAAGAGACATCTTGATAGAAGTCAGCGTCTCTTCAATAACAGCTTCCTCATTAAAAGCTGGAATAACAATACTTAAGTTCACATTGTCCTTACTGACTACTGAATGGTTGCTTCCACTCTACTGGGTGGTGATTTATAAAGGGCAGATGGATTTCCTTTTTCACCTATGTATAAGTTGCCATCTGCATCTCTATCTTGCGGCCTCAACTCGGCAGCATCGACAGAGCTTTTCATTACTATATTGTCAATATATAGAGACTGAGTTTTAGGCGCCTTGCCATTCCAGTACGTAAAGAAATACAGGGAATCAGCCCAATCGCCTGAGCTTGTTAAAGTTTGCACATCTTTCCCATCCCAAACAAGCTTGTTATCGATCCACAACTTAAAGTACGCCAAGCCGCCTTCACTTACTGGGACAGAGTCAAATCTCAGACTGATTTCGACCTTAAACCACTTGTTACGAGGCAATAACTCATCTTTCTGATCTTTTGTGCCAATATACTTCCAGCCTCGACCTGCAGCTCCTTCCTTGATAAACCTATATACGGAGCCATTAAATGACGGGTCGTCCATTATTTGAAAATCATTAAAGCCGCCAACGCCATCTGCAGCTGAGGCCCTAGTCCGAATTCGCAGAAACTTCAACGCCCCATTTCCCGCGGCGTAAAACTGAAAGTCATCTGGGACATACATGTGGAAAGAGGCCCAAAATGTGTCGCCTTTGTAGAGGTTTTTGCGGAAGTTCATGGCCCCGCCCCATACACCCCAACCCGTTTCACCTTCCTTAATCGTCATCATTACATGCTGGGGATCCGTACCATCCGCCAGAGGCCTGGGAAAAGCTGTCGAAAAGGTTGTACGTCCAGCAACTCCATCAAAGGTGTCAACAGTTTCGGCTTTGGCGCCTATCGCTCCGCTGTCGAAGGTAACCTCCCTCGAAAAATCCTCTGAAAAAGCGTTAAGACTAAGCGTCAACGCGCAAACGGCTGATAAAAATCTGATTTTCATATTTGCCCCCCAACAATAAATTCATAAGCAGTATACTTTCATTCCATTCCGGATACGGTTACAGAAGAGCCGTTTTCTTTTACGGTACGTATTTTTATCGACTTGGTCACAAGAGTGCTTCCAGGGCTTTAACAAAATCTTTCCAGGACAGTGAGTTGAACCTCTCTCTCCACGCGTTCGTTATCTCCAAGGCTATAGGCATAATTATAGCCCCTTTCCGCCAATTCCGCCCTCTTCTTCCCATCCTTCCACAGAGCGTCAATGGCGCGCCGCATTTCGATCCGATCTTCCGGAGAGACAACCATGGCAAGAGAATCATCCAGGATACCTACCGTCGAGGTTCCCCGGGTGATGATTACAGGCTTCTTAAATAGCATCGCCTCCAAACACACACTGATACCCGCTGGCTGAATGACGTCTTTTATAATAGGAATGACTACCATTTTGCAATTGGCCAAATAGTCATACCATTCTTTCCTAGGCAAAAAAGCATTTATCCAAGTGACATTTTCGGGAAGATTATCTTTGTCAATGCGCGCATTATGCTTTGTTATACTTTGCTCCGGCAGCAATATGGTTAAAGGATAACCAGAATCACTCACAGCCTCACATAGCGTATCAAAGTCTCGTTGTGATGCGCCGCAAGATAATATGTAATCCCCTTCATTAATTACAAAATCGTCATATATACTAAAGTTGTTTGCGTTAAAAGGAACATAAGTAATCTTGCTTTCAGATATCCTATAATATTTCAAATAACCTGATGTTTCTTTATGTACACAAATAATCAAGCTTGCGGACTTTAACAAAAGAGATTTCAACAATATCTTGACATTATCGCCTTTTCCTTTTGGGCGACTAAGTACAACATCAAAATAGACTATCTTCACTCGCCCCAGGGTCAATAACTTCGTAAGAAAAAAAATACAAAGCATTCGCAAGTTTGGCGTCCAGGCAAGTATTACATCATTGACATACGCCCTACGGATAAACCCTAGCAACTCACCAACCACTTGCAACCCCGTGTTAACAAAAGGTGCGAAAGTTACTTCTACCCCCTCCACTTTTGACTTTAGCTTGTTAACCGAAAGGATTCTCAACGGCTTAGCCATTGGGCCTCCTCTCGCAAGTATTCGTCTCGCACAGCTTTAAAATGCTCAATTTCACTTACCAACATCTCTTCCAGGATTTCTCGCGCGACTTTGGGCATAGAAATCCCTTCTCTATCCTCATTTGAGCGCTTGTGTAGTGTCTCCGGAATGTAGTCCTGGCTAATTCCCAGCAGACTACATACGTGCTTGAAAAATGCCTCAGGGGCAGCTTTTAAGTCTTCGTAAAACAAAAGACTGAAGCGATCGGGGAAACGCTCGTTCCAGCGGGGAATAATTTTCGAATATTCAGACCGTAAACGGACGGTATTAGATCCTATTCTCGCTCGAAGCCCCGCTATTTCCTCTTGGGTAATGTCCTCACCTGTCCAACGGTAATTCATTTTCACCCCGGACCAGGCGCGCTCAACAGGGTCTCGAATAATCAATAAAATTCTGCAGCGCTCTGACACTGTTGACTTCACGAGATCGACCCCTCTCTCATCCAGCGTAGAGTATGCGGGCGTCAACTCCCCTCTAATTTTGCCGTCTATACGGGGGAAAAGATTTCGATACCAAGATGAAGACTTCGCGCCGAAGTTATAACGTAGCAGCCATTTTAGGGTTTCCATATCTGGCCGCTGCTTGAGAAAACGCATACGCTCCAGAGGACTCCCCCAAGGATACCCCTCCTTATCCGCTAAAAGCGCATTCGGCTGCGCGAAATTAAAATAGTGCAGCTCTTTTATTACTGGCAACCAGACCTGGGGGTGGTGCGCCAACTGATCATAAAGCCAGGTAGTGCCGGCTTTTTGAGCTCCGATGCATATAAAATCAGGGCCTGCGAGAGTATCGGGCCGATTTGAGTTAGTCATCCTACAGATTCCACGTACTAAAATCTTTGCCAGTGAGGCGATGGAGTTCCACCACTTTCTCTTGAAAGACTGGCGTCAATAGCTTGTAAACTTCATCTATCTCTTCTTGAGTAAGCTTCTCGTTGCTTTGGGTTTCAGCTAACCTGACTCCCATGCGGCGAATGCTCTTCGGCACAATTGCTGATACGCCCCCCCAAACTCTCGAATGGCGGAACTTATTCAGCAACCCTAAGCCGCGTACCTTTCTGTATGTTTTCGGCGCTTTGTTGGAGTCGACCTGTTCGGTTAGCTCACAGTTAGCATCCACACCTAACCAGGTAAAAATTTCACTCATTACCTTATTTTGATCAGATACCAAGTCCTCAAATGTCAGTATGTATATTTTATCTTCCCCGAAAAGCTCGTAGTATGGGCGAAGTTGATATGCATAGTCAGAGTAGGCGATATAGGCAGGGTCTCCCTGAATGGCTTTCTTTATGCTGCGAGACTCGCCGTGCATATATAAGTCACGCACATTATGGTAGTAGTGACTTATAAGCCTCGCTATCGGCTGACGCATGACATATAGAATTTTAGCGCCGGGGTTGTAGGCATGCATTTTTTCTGGCACACCTGAATACGTGGGCAGCTTTGTATAATGCGTACTAGACTCTCCCACGTATTTCTTGTTTTCGCCAGGAGCCAGTAATTCGGCGTATTCCTCTTCAGTACGCCCACCCCATAGCTCCGGCACAAAGTAGCCTGGCTCCTTTTCCTCTGTCATGTGGATATCCGGATGCTTCGCCAGACAATCGTGTAAAGTAGTGGAGCCGGATTTCATTGCCCCTATGACAAACAAGTTTGCTTTCACACCCATAGTTAGCTACTTACCACGCTTCTTGATGATAGACAGATAGAACATTTTTAAATGCCCGAATGGAATAACTCCCAGCGCTATGGCCAGGACAGGATAAAGCAGAGACAAGGCGACTCTGATAGCAATCGCCCAGGCGCCAACTGGATCCATATCTGAGAATATCCAGTACTCGGAGATCAAATAAAAGGAAAGCGCAAGCGCAAGCGACACAATATGACTACGCCACTTAAGTTGCATGTCAAAGTGTCTTTTTGCGAAGTGATGAATTAACAAGAACCTGACTAAAAACGCCAGCACTGTTACCCATGCCGCGCCGTACATACCATATTTGGGAATGCTGACCCAGTAGCCCAGCACACAGAAAATCGCCGTCACGACAGAAATCCAGCCAAATCGCCCAGTCTTGCCTTCTGTAAAAAACCCTAGATTGCAATAGTTAGTCCAGGCCAAAAGCACGTAGGCTATCAAAACGATAGGGGCAATACTCGCTGCTCCCCAGTAGTTTTCATCGGACATAAACCGCAGCACTACTGGCAACCACAAAGCAATACCAAACGCCATATAAACCAGAATACCTGATACGACCCTGAAGACAGCATCAAACAAATAGTGGCTTTCCTGATCTTTGTAGATACGGTACTTCTCGGCATCCCACATATTCAGAAAAGGCGTCCACCCCAAGGCGAATAGCATAAAGCCAAATTTATACGCTAAAGAATAAATGCCAACAGAGTCCAAGTCTAAGAAAGCACTAATAAAATAGCGGTCCGAATATGTAATAAAGAACATACTCAAGGCTGCAATAATGATAGGGAAGCTGAAGCCTAACATGCTCTTCGCCGTTTCCCATTTGAATTCAGGCTTTAACTCTCCAACAACGCCAAGCGTCAAACCTAGCGCAGCTAAGGAGAAAGCAATAACAGAGGCGTAGACGGCCCCATACACACCCATCTCAAGGTATATAAGGAAGAATAAATTAAAAGATATCTGTAGTGTGAGACGCAGAACGGAATAGCCCAGGAACTTAAGCGCTTTCCCATTAGCCCTAAGGTAGGCAAATGGAATCTCCATCAAAGCGCCAAGCAGCATATTTAAAGAATATAGCTGCACCAGCGTCTTAAAATCCGAAGAGCCAAACAACAATTCGCTGATGGGGCCAGACAGGGATATTAACGTAAGCACCGCCAGCAAATGCATGCCGCAGGTCATACCTAATGCGCTACCAGTGACTTGATACTTCTCGTTATCGGTATTCGCTAACCCGTAGTACCTCAGGAAGGCTTGCCCAATTCTCGCGCCGAAAAAAATACCAGCCAAATCCACCAGCATTCCAAGCAGCTCAATAACACCGTACTCAGAAGGCAAAAGATACTGGGTATAAATAGGTAAAAGCAGGAAACTCGCTAAAGAGCGAATAATAGTGCCTAACCCATATATAGCTGTATTAGACACTAATACTTTTGTTTGCTTTACCGCTCCAGGATTAGTCACTTTTGACTGAGGCGCATTCATTACTCTGCCTCTCCTCCCTTTCCAACAATAAAGGAGTATTCCTCAGCCATCCGCAAAGCATAAGACTGGGGGTGAAAACGTTGATTAACTTTATGCCGGCCTTTTTCCGCAAAACTCTTTCTCAGCTCAGGACTTTCAATAAGAGTCATTATTCCCTTTGACAGCTCATCAGTAACTTTGGGGTTTATGACGTAACCATCCACCCCATCTTCCACCAACTCGGGAGCAGCGCCCAAATTTGACACGATTACAGGGCAACCGCTTGCCATAGCTTCAATTATTACCAGGCCAAAAGGTTCTGGGTCTATTGAGGCGTGAACAACTAAGTCAGAAATAGCATAGAAAGGCCTAACATCTTTTTGAAAGCCGGCCCATATGATATTTTCTTCGATACCAAGGACTTCAACCCTGTGCTTGATCTTTTCATTGTATGCTTTGCTGAAGCCTTCTGAGGCGTCACCTACAATTAAAAGCCTGACTTCAGGCCACTTCTCAGCGACTTTAGCGATCGCCTCAATAAGTTCAAGCTGCCCTTTCCAAGGGATAATTCGCCCAAATATTGAAACAACAAAATTATTATCAGACAACTTGAACTGGGACTTGACGCTTTGCTGCTGAGATTCGTCCATAGACCAGTCAAGAGCAGCAGGGTCAACTGGATTCTCAATGACTTTCAACCTGTCAGCAGGATATTTATTTTTAACGGCGGAATTGGAGACAAAACCAGATATCGCCAAGAACAGTTTGACGCTTGGCGAAAATAGTTTTTCAAGAAATGAGAGAGGGCTTTCTACAACACCATGAATGTGCCAAACACAAGGCTTTCTGGTCAGAGCTGCCGCCATAAGTACGTAGACACTATTATTAGCATGAACGACATCAATATCATTATCCCGAATAACTCTCATCAGCCTCGTTACATAAGACAGGTTCTTACAGGTCGAATACAACGACAGCGCATATATCAGAATTTTTCGAACCACTTTATTTCTAATACTGGAAATTTTGTGGCTAACTCGAAAATAATCCAGATAATTGAATGTAGGAGAGCAACTAATAACTTTTATATCACCCGCATCAATCCATTTCTCTGGATTTTCTTTAATTGCAGTGACCACCACTGGATGAAAATTGTCTGGTAATGACTTAGCCAAGCTAAGCAGTACAACTAGCGCACCGCCAAAGGATAAGCCCTGGTCAACCATAAGGACATTGCACTTCTTTTTCGAGTCCATCATCACAAAGCCTCACCCACAAGCTTAGACTCGCGCTCTTTAAGCTGCTGTTCCTTATAGGTTCTCTTAATTGAATTGTGCATACATACAACCAAAGCCAGATGTATCCACAAATAAGGATAATACAGTACAGTTACAAAGCTGGCGCTAATCAAAAAACCGATCATGGCGAAATCAAACCCGAACGCCAAAGAATGGTAGAGACGGTTTTCCATTTTTTTCGCCAGCTTACGAACCTTATAATCTGTCACAAAGCTGGCCAATATCAGAAGTACAAGAACCGTTATTCCAGCAAAACCCAACTCAGTTCCACACTGAACAAATATATTGTGGACCAACTTACTCCCCTTCACTTCAGACGAGAAATGTCTTGGGTGGTATGTCGTCCAAGCTTCATGCCCTACACCAAGAACCGGGTACTTTTTCATAGTCTCCCAGCCTTGCTCCCAACGCTCTATACGATGCAGTGAAGTTCTATCTTCACCGGAAGTTTCAAATCTTGCTTTAAACTCATCAGGAACAGATACAACAACAATCCATCCGACCAAACCAGCAACAATCGCTGTTTTAAAAAAGTGCTTAGTCTTAGCCAACGCAAGAACGCCAACACCAATAACCGCCACTAGAGCTCCTCTCGAAGAGGAGGCGATGACAGTTCCAATGGCCGTAAACGGGAAAAGACTAAAGAATATCTTCCAATATTTATTGATATATAAACTGATGCCTAATAAGAACGCGACAGAGAGAGGCGTAAATATCGCCATCTGAATACCGACCTCTCCTGAGTTTTGAAACCAGCCAGGTGCGCCTGTCACTCCCCAACTTGCAAATGCAAACCCGCGATTCATCCATGAAATAAATCCATGTTGGGACATTTTAAAAGAGTAAATAAGGAATGAGAGAAAGAAGATGTAAAATCGCTTTTCATTATTCACGATCGTTACAATCATGAAGTAAAACAAAAACCAGTCAAAAAAGGTCCATAATCGATTGAATGAGGCCCCGCTGTATTCGGAAGCGGCTGAAGATACCAACACCACCACCCCGTAGAGAACCATCAGCTTGTTTATCCCGTGCCCCGTATCCACTTTCTTTTTCTTTTCCACACAATGAAAAAGAAACGCCGACATAATAAAAAGGGGCACCCACGGCAATACATTGAGCCACAAATAAATCGATTGCGGCCTGACATATTCGAAAAATAGATACCCGCAGATACAAATAAAAGCGAACCCTTCCGCCCTTATTGTCTGATAGATAAACTTAATGTCCATAGAGTACAGCCGTTCCATATCACTGCGTGGAGGCTGTTCACTCGATTTCTTCTGCTTATTAGGACCAGGATAGTGGCCTAACTGGGGAAAGTTCATTACAAGCTTTTCTGCAATACTGAAAGCTTCGATTCAATGGTATCGAAGACTTTATTAAAAACTGAAATTTCCCTGCCATATGGATCCGGGATGGTAGGGTTTTGATTCGAGCCCACCATCCCCAGAATAAGAACATGAGACTCCGCATCGTCCTTTCGATATTTATCCAAGGCATGAACCATGTATGGCTCCATGACGACGAACAAATCGCCTTGGCGCATGCTCATGTCTTGAATGCGTGTACTGCGATGATCACTAAGGCTTACTCCCCTTTCAGCCGCCACCTCTTTGGCTGTCGCGTTAGCGGGCGTTCCTCCGTCAGTAGCAAGGCCGCAGCTCACAATCTCAGCCTGATTTTTTTGGAGCTTGTCCTTAAGAAAGGCCTCCGCATATACGCTACGGCACACATTCCCTTTGCAAACAAAAATCACTCTTTTTGGAGAGAATCCATGAGGAATATCGGAATATCGTCTATAAACCCCAAGGACCATAAAAAGATACTCTGATAGCAACTTCAGTAACTTTTTTAGCTTACCCAAAATGATTCACCTTAACATTGACGCCGGGTCGGACTTGCTCCACGAGCGCGATTATAGAGACTGCTGTAGGTTATTCAAACCACAGCAGACAACTTTTGACAGTTCAACACTTACCCAATTACTATCACCGGCATCTGAATCACTGCTACTTACCTTTCATCAAGCGACCAACCTACCATGACCAATACTCGCGCCTTGATACTCGACGCCAACCAACGCTCCGCTCTCGCCGCCACTCGTTCCTTGGGAAGCAAGGGCGTCTGGGTCATGACTGCAGACGAAAGTTCTGAAACTCTTGCTGGAGCTTCGCGATATTCAAGCGAAAGAGGCGTCTATGCCTCCCCTTACAGCAAGCCTTCAGCATTTTTCGAAGACATACTTAAAATCATCTCTGAACAACAAATCAACTTCCTACTCCCTGTGACAGAGGCCTCTACCTACGTCATCCTAGAAAACAGAGACAGGCTGCCAAAAGGCTTAATTCTGCCATTTTCCGAAGCTGAGTCGATAGAGCATTTGGCTAACAAAAACCGCCTGTTTCAGCTCGCGCAGTCTCTGGAGCTCCCTACTCCTCATACCTTATATATAGAAAGTATAGAGCAGGCGCAGGAAGCGATAGCGAACATTAGTGAATACCCAATTGTTTTAAAGCCATTCAAGTCGCGCATACTTACCGACGGAGAAATTATTAGCACCACCGTCATCATCGCTCACTCTCGCGAGGAGGCGGAGGAGGCCCTTAAAAGGCGTTATTTCCGCGAGTTTCCCTTCATGATTCAGTCTTATATTAAAGGTGAAGGCCAGGGGTTGTTTGCGCTTTACTCCCAAGGCGCGCCCCTTTGCCACTTCTCCCATCGAAGGCTGAGAGAAAAGCCGCCATCAGGGGGAGTAAGCGTACTTTGCGAGTCAAAAGAAGTGGATTCTCGCATGAAGGATATTTCGGACACCCTGCTCCATCATGCTAATTGGAATGGGGTAGCCATGGTGGAGTTCAAAGTCGCAGAAGATGGCACCCCCTACTTGATGGAGATAAACCCTCGATTCTGGGGCTCATTACAATTGGCGATTGACTCTGGAGTGGACTTCCCCTATCTCCTGCTAAATTCTTTTGGGGGCGGCGAAGTCACCCCTATCAGTTCATTCACCATAGGACAAAAAATGCGCTGGCTGCTTGGCGATCTGGACCGTTTATACCTTGTCTTGAAATCTCCAGCGCGACAGTATTCCCTCACTCAGAAACTGCTTGAATTACTTCGCTTCCTGCGACCCAACAGAAATACCAAACACGAAGTCAACCGACTCTCAGACTTCCGTCCTTTTATATTTGAGCTGAAAAAATACTTGCGGGATTTGCGCAACTAAAACATCGTAAGCCATCTGGCCCTTCGGGGCCTAGCGCTCCTTATGCTCAGACTGACAGCCGGTCGTACAGGGTCTCGTACTCACCAACCATATTGACCAAAGAAAACTTTTCCGTCGCTGACTGCTGCGCAGCTTGTCGCATTTTATTAACCAATTCCTCATCTCTGAGCTTTAATAAGGCCGTTTTAACAGCCTCTGGGTCTTTCACTGGGATCAACAATCCTGTTACACCATCCTCTAGAATTTCTTCTGGACCTCCACTGCGGGTCGCCACAACAGGAACGCCAGCCATCATTGCTTCGACTGTCGCAATGGAAAATCCTTCGCTCGTTGATGTTAAAAGGAAGATATCAGCCTGTCCCATTATGTCTTTGACATCCGAGCGAAAGCCTAAAAAGTGCAGATGAGGCACACCACCGTGGGAGTCTATCCGCTTTAGCAGCTCGTCATACAGGCTTTTCTTCTGGTGCCCCACGACAACAAAATGATATTCATGAGCCCCTTTCATTTTTGCGGCGGCATCCACTAAATACTCATAGCCTTTTGCGGGACGTATGTTGCCGACGGAGAGTACGACAATTGCGTCTTCGGGCAAACCTAGCTCACTCTTCAAGGTCACCCCTTTTCGCGAGAACTGATTGGGATCCACCCCGTTGTATATGAGCTTCAATTTACTAACTTCCAGCTCACCTCTGAGCTTTAGCTCCTCTTCCAACTTCTTGGATACGCATATAATAGAATCAGCCCCCAGACTAATAACCTTAAACTTCAGGTTTAATAGTCTTTCCTGCTTTGCTACATCCACCCCGCCATGAAATGTGGCGATCATTGGCTTACGCGTCAATATGGCGACAAGGGCACCATATACATTGGAGCCCATTAAATGCGCATGAATCACATCTATTTTGTTTGAACGAATGAATCGGACTAACGCCCAAGCATAACCCAGGTTGAAGCTCCCCTTGGAGTCGATGAATACAGGCTCGATACCGGACTCCCTGACTTGGTCAGCGACCCAGCCTTCACCTCGCAGAATGACATGATGTTGGTATTTGTCTTTGGATAGATTCCGTATCAGTTGAATAAATACAGTTTCCGCACCGCCTGGGCCAGTGGTGTCGATGATATGCAATACGTTCTTCATAAATTAATTGAAAGTTACCCCTTTCGACACTCTATTCTTGCTCTCGAAGAAAACAAGCCAGCACTCGCTTCGCCTCTTCAGACTCCAGAAAGTGCGCATGCTCAGCATCCACCGTCTCAACTTCCACTCTTCCTGTCAGATGCCTTTCCCAGCCCAACACGGGCAAGCTATATGCGCCAGACTCGGTGGAAGGCAGACGCAACAGCATTACACTCCCGTTGTAAGCTCTTTCTATATGCCTTTCAACAGCAAGTCGATTCGATCTACGCACCTCGAACACGCGCAATGTCTGAGGCATTCTGATGCCCAGCATCCGATAGAATCTGACTTCTAAAAAATTCTTGTAATACCTTATTCTGGCCGATGTGCTTTGGGCGACCTTTTGCAAAAACGTGCGACGATCCTCAGCGAACCCTTCAGGCAGGTGCTTGGCCTCAGGTCCGATGGTGTCAAGCAATATGACCCAATCAACCTTAAACCCCCTGCCAGAAAGTTCATTAGCCAGCTCTACCGCTATAGAGCCCCCCATAGACCCTCCCAATAGTAAAACCTGCTTTTTACTAAGAAGTTCGTCGAGAAGCGCGGCATAATGGCGAGCCATATCAAGAATTGAATATGAGGGCTCGCTTATCCCATCCAGTCCGGTAGCCTGTATACCATAAACAGGGCGATTCAAATCGTCAAAGTCTAGCAACGCCTTATAGGCAAGCACGTTACCGCCTACAGGATGAATACAAACCAAGGGGGTCTTGGCTCCACCAGCAGACAGCTGCACGATATTTTTCCATCCCTCACCCTCTCTGACGGCATAGTTATTCTTCTCAACCCCCGACTCGGAATAACTAGTGTTAATACGCGCCAGCTCACCAGCCAGGGACCTTACTGTAGGCGCTTTGAAGAGCAAAGCCAGCGGCGCATTAATCCCATATCGCCGATGCAACTGGTCAAACACTTGCAACGCTTTAATCGAATGACCGCCAACCTCAAAGAAATTAGCGTCAAGATCGAGCTCGTCTAACCCCAAAACACTTTTCCAAATAGCTCCAACCTTATTGAGCAGCTCTTTGTCCTCGCCATCATGAAGCCTGGTTTGACGCCGACCTTCAGCCCCTCCAGTGTCTATAGTCCCCGAAAAGTAATCTATTGAGACATCCGAGCTTAATGCAGCCCCGCCAATTTCCATGCTTTCAATAAAACTTTTTAGCGTCGCCATATACGCCGCAAGCATTTTCCTGCTTGTGTCCAAATTAAATAAGGCAGTGCTTGTCTGAAAGCGAAAAACAAAGTCGCCTCCATAAAAGTCAACGTAAAGAAAGACTTCCCCCTGCGTATAGCCAATATCAACCGGCACAGGACTCAAAGCGCCACTGTCCGCCACATTTAACTTGCGATTCGAGAAATCGTTAAATGTTATATATGCTTGCGCCAAGGTAGGCCTGGAGGCATCGCGGGCAGCCTGTATGCTGGAGACTATTTTTTCAAATGAGATCCCGCCATGCAGCAAGGCCAGGTTTAAGGCTTGCTCAGTGCTTTTTAACTGTTCCTGCAAACCGCCAACCACCTCAGGCAGTCGCAGCGGGATGGTGTTAAAAAACATTCCTATTGCATCATGTAGTCCCTTTTGCCCCTCACGACCGCTTGTAGCCGTCCCAAGTATCAGGTCATGCGCGCCCGTTGCTTTCCTCAACCACGCAGAGAAAGCACTAATCAACACGACAAATGGCCGAGTTCTTAATTTATTCGCTACGTCGATGAGTCTGGAAGAGAGATCTTGACCTAGAACTTCAACAATTTGCCTTCCCTTAAAGTCAAAAAAATCAGGACGTTCGTAATCGGTTCGCAAACTTAAAAGCGGTAATGGTTTCCGTAGCGTTTGCACCCAAAACTCGACGCTTTCCTCTAAGTCTCCTCGGCGAGGAGAGACAATTACACCCTTAGCTCCTGCCTCACTATCCTGGCTGGCAACCAGAGTCTCCCCTCCCTCATAAAGTTGCAACAAGCGGTCCCAAACTTTCAATTGGGATATGCCATCCAGCAATATATGATGAGTCACCATCTGCAGAGCGGAAATCCGCCCTTCTCTTTCATAGGCGACAAAGCGAACAAGCAATTCAGCATCAAAGTCAAACTCACGCTTGGCTTCTTGATGCAAAAGCGCCTCTAAGGAATCTGATGAACTTGCAATATCTCTTACTTGCAATGGCGTCTCTACTCCCGAACACAGACTCCACGACAAGTTAGCTACATTCAGTTTCAATCTTAGAACAGGGTGTTCGCGCAGGAGCAAGGAGATGGCCCGCTCCAGTCTGCCCACATCCCAAGGCGACTCTAAAATAAATGCCTCAGATTCGTTAAATACGCTACTGGAGCCCGCCAACTGACATATAAACCAAATTCTTCGTTGTCCATCACTTAGCTCCGCACACTCTTCCAGCGTTATTAGGTCAGAGTGACTCTTCGCCTCAGGCGCAGCCGTAACAAGTTCACACTGCTCAATAAAGACTGGGCATGCAATCAACTGATTCACGCCAATGGACTTGCCAAACTCAATCTCAATCTCGTTTGAGAGTCTGGCTGAAGCTAGGGAGTGCCCCCCGAGCTCATTAAAATGATCGTGGACGTCCTGCGGGGACACACCCAGAACCGCCTTCCATGCAGACGCCAAACGCCGCTCCATATCGGAAGAAAACAGCCTATCAGCCAATATAGAGGACGCCATTCCCTTTTCCACATCGCCTTTCAATGCTTTCTTATCAATTTTCTTATTCGGCGTTTGTGGAAAGCTGTCATATATTCGCCAGAGGCCGGGAACCATATAAAACGGCAGCGTTTGCCGCAGCGAGTTCTCAACCTCTCCAAAAGCCAAAGCTTCTCTGGAAAAGCGCAAACAACCAACGAGGACGTTATCGCCAGCCGGGTTAGACACAGCCACAACCGCAGCGTCAGCAATTTCCGGCAAACGCGTCAACGCGGCCTCAATCTCTCCCAATTCAATTCGAAACCCTCGAATCTTTACCTGATTATCAAGCCGATCCACATAACGCATCTGACCGCCGACGATCTGCACCAGATCGCCTGTACGATAGTATGACTGGAAAGAACCAGAGAAATTGAGAGCAACAAAGCGGTCCTTATTGAGTTCAGGCCTCCTAAAATATCCAGGAGACAAACAAGCGCCGCCAATTAACAACTCACCAGCCGCTTCTCCCGCAACTGGATTCAGATTCTCATCTACTACAACCAGATCGACATTAGCGTAAGGGGCGCCCAACGGTATAAATCCCGCGCTAATATCTTTTTGACTTACCTTATGGCTACAAACCCATACCGTCGCCTCGGTAGGCCCATACATATTCCAAACTTCACCCGCCTCCTTAAGGAGTTTTCCCGCCAGATCGACCGGAAAGGCCTCTCCACCACACAAAATCTTGTGCGTATTGCGAGGACGCCACCCCAGCTCCAGCATCAAGCGCCAGGTTGCCGGCGTCGCCTGAAGGACATTAATTTCATTTTTCGCGATAATAGCGCCAAGCCGATCCGGAGACAGCGCATCGCTTTTCTTACAGACATAAACAACCCCGCCAAGAATCAGCGGAAGAAATAATTCCAAGACAGATATATCAAAGGAAATCGTAGTCAACCCGAGAAAACGATCGCCATCTCGAGTTCCGATAGCCTCGTCTACACCATATAGAAAATTAATAACAGCGGACTGCGCAATGGGAACACCTTTGGGGCGCCCTGTAGAACCTGAAGTAAAAATGATATACGCGATCAAATCAGCGGCGTTCTCAAGCGAGCCCCTGAAACTTACATAGCTGTCACGGAGGTCATCAAGAGACTTAGCAAACACATCATCGCCAGCCTCCGCTACCTTATACTTATCCAAAAGCACTAAATCAGGGATGCCTTGCAAAAGATCAGAGGTAGATGGCTCGAATATGGCGGCGGAAGCGTCTGCATCTTCCAGAATAATTCGGATACGCTCCGCAGGAAATGCCGGGTCAACTGGAACATATGCTGCGCCGACTATACCAACGCCCAAAAGCAATGCCGGCAAATGATGGTCGCGATTTACACAGACTGCAACACGATCACCAACGCCAATCCCCAGCGCATTGAGCCGATCGGCCACCAACAGGGAGTGCTGTAGAAGCTGGCGATAGCTAAGCTCACCATCTTCAGATTTCACCGCAGGCCTTTCAGAGAAGCGCTCAACGGAATTAAGGAGGATTTCCGGGAAGCCCCAACCCTTCTCATGTGCAATCGCAAAAAGACCTGCGCGGTGTTCTCGATGATTGGGAGTATTACTCATCGCCTCAACCCTGCAACATGTAAAGGCCAGATTGCATATCGCACGCTCTCGATCAGGGCAAATACTTAACTACCATGGGACCAACCATGTTGGTCAGCCACACTGGCAGTCTTGTCCATACAGCAATCAGCAGCTTGAACTTGGGGTTATCAGGATTAAGCTTAGGCGCCTCTTTCCCTTCAGCAAGACAGTAGTCCCAGTGTAACCGCACCGGTGTGGCGCCCCACTGCTGTTTAAATTTGTAAGTTCCGCTATCTTCCGTGCAACGCCCAAAATCAAATATCTTGTATTTTCCTTTAATGCTGAACCTTAGAATTTCCCAATACATCAGCATGTTAATACCAGAGCTATTGGCCTCCTGCACCGTTGAAGCCCAGGGGATCTCCATCCGATCGCCACTACCGATAATGATTGCACATGCGACTACAGAGCCGTTTAACCTGCCTATGACAACTCTAGCAGATTCTCCGTATGAGCTAAGGAAGCCATGAAAAAAGTTTCTCCCATAGACTGGCGTACCAAGGTCCCTCATATTCCTTGCGAAAACAGCATAGAAGTCACTCAGCAACTCAGCGCCACCGATAGTAATTTCCGCAACTTCCTTTTGAGGCCGCTTAATCTGCGCTCGAACTTTAGGCTTAAAGCTCAACCACAAATCTTCTTCCTGCTCGGGCAACGCAAGCCAGAACGTCAGCTTCTCCGTTCGTTGTGGCAGCCCCAAATTGGATGACGTCAAGTGTCTCAGCTCGATATGCCCCGCTCCCACCTGATCGCGCCAACGCACAGCATCAGCGATCAGCATTTGGGCGACCTGCTTGCTGTCCGCGAGAATACCGCCATAGTTAAAATACGGAACAGAAACAATAAAGTTTCCAAATAAACGGCTGTTCAATTGAGTAAGCGGCAGAACGCCGACAACTCTGTCAGACTCATCAAGCGCACAAATAAATCGACATGGATGACCGTACACGGACTCCACGAAAGATTTCACCCACAGCTTGTGGTAGGGGGAAGCCTGTGGATGCCGATCGACGTATTCATCCCAGGACGTTCGCAAGCCTTGTTCAGCGTCGATATCCACTACTCGAAACGCTTTGGCAGCATGACTTAAGATCTGCGACGCAGAATAGGCCTCTTCAACAATCTGTTGCAGCTTCTCGGCTTGCTTAGATTTATCTAGAGGGTCGTCCGAAAGCATTTCTCTCGATTGGCCAGCCTGCTGGCGTTGCGATTTCTTAAGGGCCTTAATCTGCCCCGTTACTTCCTTAAACTCGGCGGACACAGCCCCCATTTCAGTAATGAGCTCACTCGCATCAGAGCCATTTTTTTTGGCTTCGCCAATTAAGCGCGACAGCTCGCCCTTACGCGCTTTAAGCTGCTCTTCCCGCAACTTCAGGCTGTCTAAATTATTAGCATCATTCATAACAGGCGTTAAACCGCAACTGGAGCTGGGTCGATAGACTGGGACTTAAGCACGTCCGAAACCGTAGTGAAGGAAAAGTCATCGAGCAATGCCTCCAACCTGGAAAAACAAACATCCAGATTGTTGTAATGCCTAAATGTCGACAACATGCTGGCCTTGACTCGAGGCTGCTTCGGATCAATTTCCCATGGATGCAAGTAAAAAATAAAACTGCGCCCCAACTTATTAACCCGTCCCAACCCCCAACGCGTAAGCCAATAGGGAAACAACCTGAAATAGCCGCCACCAGCGATAGGAAGTCTATATTTGCCGATTGGGCACGTGGTTAAGGGAAACTCAACAATCTGTTTTCCATTTGGCGCTTGCAGAAGATAAGGATCTTCTGGCGTATTTGGCATCCCATACCGGTCATGCCTTACTGGAAAAATACTTGAGTCCCACTTAAACCCCAAATCACACAAAATATCCAGGGCCCACTTGGACTTGGCAGTTATTGAGTAACTTGCCGCCCTATATCCCTCCACTGGCTTTTGGATGATATTTTCCAGAATGTCTTTGGATTTGGCAGTTTCTTCCCTGAATACTTCAGGGGTCTGCGAATAAACCAATTGGTGGCTGTAGCCATGTGAGGCCACTTCGTGGCCCGCCTGATGAATCTCCGTGACAATATGAGGATATCTTTCCGCCACCCAGCCCAAAACAAAAAAAGTGCCTTTCACACCTTTCTTGTCAAACAACTCAAGCAAGTCTCGCGTATTTTTTTCAACACGACACTCCCGACTCGTCCACTCATCAACGCCAATTGATTCCGCTAGCGCTGCAACGTGGAAATAATCCTCTACATCTATAGTCAAGGCGTTCTGCAAGACAACCACCTGTATGATTAAAAATTGGGGACGTAGTCGACGCCCACTCCGACGGTCATGGCATCGTATTCTGCTGCTCCGCCATCAGAATCTTTCGACTCATATTCAACGTAATAGCGGGAGCTGAAGTTTTTGTACCAATGATGGTTAACCTGTATTGAATGCTCGTAAGTATCCTGCTCTGCGTTACTGCCCCCAAAGGTCTTGTTAGTGTATTCAGACGACACCAACCAATTCCAGACAGCGTTAACCTTATGAGACCAGCTTACTGCGGCGGAATACTCTTTATCTTCCAGGGTCGTTGTTTCATTTTCTTCGGTCGTACTAGAGCCTTTTAATTGAAACACATCTCTAGAATTTGGTTTGTAATTCGCCCCTGCAACATGCTCTTGCATTAATACACTATCACTGGACCCTATCGTGATCGGGTGTTCAAAAATCTGGAAAACAGTTTCAGACGCGCTGTCGGTTAGCTTGCGATTATAAGCATACGTCAAACCAACCGCTGCACTGGCCTGATAACTTAGATTCAAAGACCCAGTGACCTCATCCGACTTTTTGGTGACATTCGCCTGCTCACTGGTAAGTTTGGTCATACCAACGCCCATACTGGCGAATAGATCGTTATAGCGCTTACTGAGAAGCACCTCAGACTCTAAAGTCTCGATGTCTGTCTCGTTATCCAAGTCAGCCCACTCTCCACTATTGCTCCATGTAAACGTAAGCTCATTTGCAAAACGATGCACATAATCGGCAGTTGCGGTATTTCTTTTGCTGTCGATAGCGGTATTACTATCAAAGTCGATTTGCTTGTATTGCCCCCCTAGCACCAAATCATCTTCCGCTGACATAGCAAAACGATAACTAGGTCCAGTGGTAAAAACATTCTTCCGAACTCTTGTATCTGGGGTATTTGGCGTACTGCTATTTAGCACATCCTCAGTCAGCTCATCCTTAATAAGCCAAGACAGGCTGGGGCTGAAATTATATCTTCCGTCGTATACCATCTCAGTGGAAACTTCACCCCCAAAGGTGTCGCCCCAATAGTGCTCAAACCCAAAATCTGCCGAAAGTGAACTCTCAAAAGCCCCTTTCGTAAGCGTTTGCCCCAGCTTTAAACCTACCTTGCTAAGCCAATCATCTTCCTTGTTCTGAGTTTTTGTTACGTTATCGGAGTACTCCTGAGTAGCGCTTAATTGCACTTCCAGCGGCTCCGCCTGAACGCTTAGTGCTGCGCTTATTGCATTTATACCAACCAAGGCAAGCATAGCCGGCCTTGATTTAACTAATAGAAGGTGATCCATGAAGGGACAGGTCCTTATGGTGGTTATATAGAAAGACAGTCTCTTTTAGCTATTCTCAGCCATTTACTAAGACTCCCGCGCACTTCTGCGACGGAATCGATGACACAGCGGACACAATCTGACTTTCTGTAACCCTTCCATGAGGTACGACAACTAATGTCAAATCACACAGCTCGGAGATAATCCGCGCATCGGGCGACACTGCAATCGAAGGAGTATCCAGAATGATAAAGCGGTCTGGATAGCGCTTTCTTAATGAGTGCAAAAACTGCCTCATACGAAACGATGTAAAAAACTCTCCCGACGATTCTCGTCTACTTCCCGCCGGGATCAATCTCAGCCTTTTAATGCCTGTTGGGTAAATCACGGAGGCAATATCCATATCAGGATCTTCAATAAAGTCCGTCACCCCCAGATCAGGCATCAAATCCAAAATGTTATGCAGTGATGGCTCTCTCAGGTTGCAGTCAATAACCAATGCAGTCTTACTGCTGTCCAGGGCAAACGCTGCCGCCAGATTTATTGCCGCAAAGGACGCGCCACACCCTTCCGTAACGCCTGTAACAGCCAAGGTGAAATTATTACCTTTGCTAATCTCCAGCAAACGAGTTCGCAACTCTCGGAACTTATCGATAATTGTACGATCAGGAGATTCTGGATGAATAATTCGCTTCTGATTCAGATCGTCGACCGACAAGAGAGAAGGCTCTCTCATCTTGGCGATCTGTTTACTGATCACATAACGCTCTACGCTGCCAGACTTAACTTCCAGCGAGCTGGGCACCAGCACTCTATCAGCGGCGGAGTTATTAGGCTGAGGCTCTTTAGGTTTAGCCTGCCCTTTATCAAGATCGTAAATATTTTTGATATTCTCTTGCTTATCGGTCACAAGACAACTCCCGTATAACGCATCCACCCATAAACTAAATAAACGCCAATACTGACTAATGCCAAGAAAAGAATGACTTTAGTTCGACGCCGGTCAATTCTCCGTTCCAATGGAGTGGAAATATAGGGAATCGTCGCCAACACAGGGATACCCGTATTTTCCTGCAAAATAGATCCAGTACGTACACGCGGGTCTACCTGACAGAACGCGACAGCTATGCCGATAGGCGCGAGAAAACCTAAAAACAGCCCCGCCATTGCAAAATGGCGGAAAGTAAACCCAGACGGCTTAAGCGGATAGGCCGACGGCTCATGAATCTTATAACTAAGCCCATGACCTTCTACATCCAGACGCATGGAAACTCGCGCCTTCTCCCGACGTTTCAATAGATCGTCGTAGATATTCTTGTTAACCTCATAGTCCCTGGTTAGCTCAGCAATCTTCGCCTGATTCTCCTGAATACGCTGCATCCTCGAGCGCTCTTTCTCCAATAAGGCCGCCAAGGACTTTTGTCTTGTACGCAATGTATCTATATTGGCGAGGGCTTTTGAGAGTTCGCTTTGCAACTCTTGATAGATAGGGTTAAAAGAAGATTCCGAGCGCGTAGACGAACCACCGCTGGACACCGCCTCTGCGCGCTGCTTCTCCAACTCAACTATTTGTTGCTTCAACGCGATAATGTCAGGATAGCTATCCAGATAAATCAATCGCAAGGAATCAAGCTTTTTATTTAACTCATCAATGCGAGTTTGATACGCATCATCAGCGACTTCTCTTCTCACAACTCGAGATTGTCCAGAAAGTTGCGATTGCAGCGCATCCCTCTGAGCTATCGCCTCCTTGAGGGCTAGCTCCGCCTCTTCAATCTGACGTTCAAGACCAGATAATCTCGATCCTACGGACTCTGCAGTTCCATCCACATTGTCCTGCAGAAAATTTTTCAAGCGTTCTTCAGAAGCCTGTAACTGCGTTTGGTATGCCTTAACTTGCTTATCAACAAACTCATACGCATTGCGGCTCTCTTCACGCTTGCTATTTTCGGTTTCTTCAATAAAGAGCTGCGTCAACTCACGAGTCACATCAAAGACTCGTTGCGCACTAGAATCCTTGTATTCTATTTCAATAAAGTTAGGGGCACCGGTCTTCTTGACCGCGACATTATTTCGCACTTTTGAAATAATGCCTTCCTTCGCAGCATCTGATTTTACAGCCCCCAGATATCTTCCATTTCTGCGAGACGGGTCAGAACTCTCCTCGACAACATAACCTCTTCAACAGAAGCAACGTGATCTTTCACTTTGGTGGTTAGGGCTGAGCCATCCATCAGAGGCCGAATGATATTTTGATCATCGACGTATATAACGCTTCGTGAAGTAAACTGCTGCGGCCAAAATGCGCCCACGACAAGCGTTCCGAAGCTGACAGCAAGAAAAACAAAGAACGACAGCCATTTCCGGGAGCGAATCTCCCTGAAGGCTTCTTTTGGTAGCTGATCTAAAGGAACCGCCATATCATTGCACCAGCATAGTCATAAGAGAAAAGTTCTGTCTCAAATTCAATTTCGCCCCCAACTGCGTCGTATTACAACACCTTCTCAGGAACAGTAATTATATCCCCAGGGTTCAACTCATAGTTGGTGGTCACGTCGCCTTCCTGAAAGATTTCATTTAATTTTACAGGAATGATGACGGTCTTCCCTTGATACTGCCTGTACAGCACGCCGCCGTCTCCGCTGGCGAAGTCATTCAGCCCGCCGGCAGTCAATACGACATCCATGACAGTCATACCATGACGGTAAGGTATTGAAATTGGCGACTTCACCGCGCCAGTAACGCGCACCCTACTGGAAAACTCATAGCTCTGCATTCCGGTGACAACAACGCTTACCTGAGGCTCGCGAATATAAACCGATAGCTTTTGCTTGATTTCCTCTGCCAGCTGAGCCGGAGTTTTGCCGGACGCTACGATATCGCCAACCAGTGTCGTAGACAATTTGCCATCCGGCCTAATTGGCACGCTTCCAGATAACTCCGGGTTGCGCCAAACATTTATATTAACCACATCGCCAGGCCCTAGAATATACGATTCCAGCATCTTCGGCCGGTCTTTCAGAGCGGCGCTAACCAAAGCATTGTCGGAAGGCTTAACCGTGCTGCAGGCGCTAAACAGCACAGCCAGCAATGCTAGAACGCATATTTTCAAGGCGTTAATTTTCATCATTAGTATCCCAAGTTAATCAGCAGTTGAATCCAATGCGACTCGTCAGCAGCCAGGTTTTTCCGGATAGTTTTCCAACATTACGCCCTGCCAAATACTTCAAAACAATGATGCCAATGTTAAAAACCCGAGCGCCCGCTTACCGGGAGCCTTTCTTAAACAAAATAACCTCAACGGTCTGAATTAATACAATCAAATCAAGCAGTAGGCTCTGATTTTTAATGTAGTATAAATCATACCGCAGCTTCTCCTTGGTGTCCTCCTCACTATCGGCGTAAGCAAAACAGAGCTGCGCCCAACCGGTAATACCGGGCTTCACTCTATGCCTTTCGTTGTAGTAAGGAATCTTTTCCGAAAGCTTTTCCACAAATATAGGCCTTTCCGGGCGCGGCCCGACTACAGCCATATCTCCGAGCAAAACATTAAAAATTTGCGGCAGCTCGTCGATACGCACTTTACGAATAAAGCCGCCTATACGGGTCACACGAGTGTCATTTTTCTGCGCCCAGACAGCGCCATGCTTTTCTGCATCGACCC
This sequence comes from Hahella sp. KA22, assembly GCF_004135205.1. NCBI lineage: Bacteria > Pseudomonadati > Pseudomonadota > Gammaproteobacteria > Oceanospirillales > Hahellaceae > Hahella > Hahella sp. KA22. The sequence continues at coordinate 4,697,338 of NZ_CP035490.1, forward strand.
TCATGCTCCGAAACTTCATAACAGGAAATGGCTGACCGTTTAGCCCCACCCTCTCCTGCTTGTATAACACGGGGGCCGACCAGCCTTCCTCAAGCTTAATGGCAAGCACCGTCAATAACATAATAGGCCAAGTCACGAGCAACAGGCTTAGACTGGATAAAATATCAAACCCACGCTTGGTAATGCTGCGGGTGGAAACAGCTCCAAACCCGTCAGCGAAGATCATCCAGCTGGGCTGGATCAGATCAAGCGCCACCTTGCGTCCTTCGCGCTCCAGGAATGTAGGCGCGTCCACGATATGCACGCCCTCCATCTTGCATTCCAACAGATCATCCAGGGGCAACTTTTTCCTGCGGTCATCCAGCGCGATAACAATTTCATCGACAGGATGCTGTAGAACGTACTCTTTCAACGTTCCAGGAATCGTCAACACTTTCTGATGAGGCACCTTGACCTCTTCATCAAGCCCAGGCACAAACCCCATCAACTCAACGCCTCGGCGGTCCAGGGGCTCTTTTAGATCTTCATAGAGATTACTCGCGCGATTTCCCGCCCCGAGCACCAGGACGTTGCGCTTGAAGCTTTGTTCATTGGCGAAAAACAGGAACAGGCTACGGGATATTCCCAGGATAAAAATCGCCAGGACCGAGGAAAGAGCCAGGACGCCTTTGCCGAAATACCATAACCAGGATTCGGTTACATAAAATAAAAACGACAAACCTGCGGCGGACATGAGAATCGAGAATATCGTTCTCAACATCATGCCCGACATACCCTCTTGGGTTTTCGCGGGATAGACCCCCATTGCGATCATGATGATCAGGTTCACCGCCGCGAAGGTCAGGGCCTCGGGAAAGGCGACCTGATAGTTATCAAGGAAAAAATTAATTTCGCCGAAATAACGGAAGAAAACGCCACAGTAAAATACTACGCCTAAGACCACCAGGTCCGCGGCGCCCATGATAATGTAGGGCAAATGTATGTAATGCCGGAATATACGTACGTGGGCCAAGCCTTTTCTCCTTACCAACACGGACTTGCAGCCTAGACTTGAGGGCCGCTCATGCTATCAAATTTTTTTGGACAACTTAAGTTAAGCAAATACAAAAGAGTATTGTTAAACTAAATTCAAATATCTTGGCGCGTATTTTCCGATATACTTGCGCGGCGACGCGCTTTGGCTAAATTTCTCAAGAGTTCGCTTGATATTGCCACAATGGTCGAGATGCGCAATTCAGTCCAAACGAAGTCTTGAATGATTTAGCCTTAAGCGCATGATCCAATCATGGATGCGCGGGTATTTTTCCTGAGTTTCCACGGAACTGCCAAGGGCTTCCGCGGAGACCGTCTAACGACGGACGCTCATTATAGTTCGATTTTTTAAATAAAATACTACTACTATCTCGCTTAAAGGGTTTCCAATGACAGATTTGAGGAACGCAAAAATTGCAGTTGTGGGCCTGGGTTATGTTGGCCTGCCACTGGCCGTCGAGTTCGGCAAGAAGTTCTCTACCGTTGGCTTTGACATCAACGCCGCCCGTATTGAGGAGCTGAAATCCGGTAAAGACAGCACATTGGAAGTGGAACCCGAACTACTTGCTGAAGCCAATAAACTTTCCTACAGCAGCAAACTTGAAGATATACAATCCTGTAATGTTTACATTGTCACCGTCCCAACGCCCATCGACGACTTCAAGACACCCGACTTAAGACCGTTACAATCAGCCAGCCGCACTATCGGCAAAGTACTGAAAAAAGATGACATTGTTATTTACGAGTCCACCGTTTATCCCGGCGCAACGGAAGAAGTCTGCGTTCCAATACTTGAAGAGATCTCTGGACTGACGTTCAATCAGGACTTTTTCGCTGGCTATAGCCCCGAGCGAATTAATCCGGGGGACAAGGAGCACAGGGTCATCAACATTTTGAAGGTCACCTCCGGCTCCACTCCAGAAATCGCCCAGTACGTAGATGAGCTCTACGCCTCCATCATTGTCGCAGGCACCCACAAAGCGAGCAGCATCAAGGTTGCTGAAGCGGCCAAGGTTATCGAAAACACGCAGCGCGACGTCAATATTGCGCTAATCAATGAGCTGTCATTGATTTTCGAAAAGCTGGGCATCGACACTTTAGAAGTACTCGAGGCAGCCGGCACCAAGTGGAATTTCCTCCCCTTCCGCCCTGGCCTGGTTGGCGGCCACTGCATCGGTGTCGACCCCTACTACCTGACCTACAAAGCCCAGGCGGTCGGTCACCACCCTGAAATTATCCTGTCCGGCCGACGCATTAACGACGGTATGGGCGAACATGTGGCGGAACGCGTCATTCGCATGATGACGCAACGTAAACAACATGTGGCCGAAGCCAACATTCTTGTATTGGGATTGACGTTCAAGGAGAACTGCCCCGACATCCGCAACACTCGCGTAGTCGACGTTATCAGCGCCTTTGAGTCATACAACGCCAATGTTGATGTCTATGACCCCTGGGCCAGCCCTGCGGAAGCGGAGCACGAATACGGCATTCGCGTTATTCCAGAGCTGAAAACAAACCATTATGACGCCATTATTCTCACTGTGGCTCATAAGCAGTTCAAAGATATGGGAATAGAAAATATCCGCAAACTCGGTAAGGACAACCACGTCCTCTTCGACGTCAAATATGTTCTTCCGAAAGACTTGGTGGATGGACGCCTGTAAGACCAGCTGACGTTTACGTACAAAAAAAGCGCGAATTCTCGCGCTTTTTTAATTTGGCGCCACCCTCTTTTAAGCAGGGCGGCGCATGCTCACAAAAATCAGATAACGAATAGATCCATAAACTCGTTAACGGGCGTCGCCTCCAGCTTTCTCTGATCTTTACACAGAGCAAAAATATCCTCGCAGCGCTTACCGGGGAAACGCGTCGCCAAATTGGCGCGGAATTTTTTCTCTAATAAAGGAATACCTTCCTCGCGGCGACGGCGATGTCCAACCGGATATTCCACTTCAACTTTATCCGTGGACGTTCCGTCTTTAAAGAACACCTGCACTGCGTTGGCGATTGAGCGCTTGTCCGGCTCGTGATATTCCTGACTGTAGCGCTTATCTTCTACAATTTCCATTTTGTTGCGCAACTCATCTATGATCGGGTTCGCAGCATGGAAGTCATCTTCATAATGCTCCGCCACCAGATTACCGAACGCCAACGGCACTGCGGTCATGTATTGCAGACAGTGATCACGATCCGCCGCATTCGCCAGAGGGCCAACTTTAGAAATAATACGAATCGCGGATTCATGGGTCGTGATAACGATCTTATCGATATCCTGCAACCGGTCTTTGACCTGTGGATACAGCGTAACTGCCGCTTCCGCCGCGGTTTGGGAGTGGAATTCCGCGGGGAAAGAGATCTTGAACAATACGTTTTCCATCACGTATGAGCCGTAATCTCTCTGGAATTTAAACACACGATCTTCAGGCGCCTTCACTTTTTGATCCGCCACGGTTTTGCTGAAGGACACGTCATAGAACCCCCATTGCGGAGCCGTCAGGACACCCGGAATTCCCATCTCACCGCGCATACTGATGTCAGCCAGACGCACCGCCCGAGAAGTTGCGTCACCCGCCGCCCAGGACTTGCGTGAACCGGCATTAGGCGCATGGCGATAAGTACGCAGCGAAGAGCCATCTACCCAGGCTTGCGAGACCGCCGCCATAATCTGCTCTCTATCTCCGCCTTTCAGCTTGGTCACCACTGCAGTGGACGCAATGCGCACCAACAGCACATGACACAGACCCACGCGATTGAAACTGTTCTCCAGGGCAATGACGCCCTGGATTTCATGCGCCATAATCATGGCTTCCAGAACATCTCGCATAGTCAAAGGCTCTTTGCCCGCAGCGACGCGCTTCTGAGACAAGTAGTCCGCCACCGCCAGAATACCGCCCAGGTTATCGGAGGGATGCCCCCACTCCGCCGCCAGCCAAGTATCGTTGTAATCCAGCCAGCGAATGATACAGCCGATATCCCAAGCCGCCTTGACAGGGTCCAAACGGAATTGCGTACCAGGAACACGAGCGCCATTGGGCACAACCGTGCCTTCTACAATCGGCCCCAAGTGCTTGGTGCACTCAGGGAATCTCAGCGCCAACAGACCGCACCCCAGAGTGTCCATCAAGCAGTTTCTTGCCGTGTCCAGCGCTTCCTGGGATTCGATTTTGAAATTCAGTACATAATCAGCAATGTCCTGAATGACCTTGTCATAATCAGGACGATCATTCAGATCTACATTAGCACCCATTCTCTTTCTTCCTCAACTTGGTTGTTCGTATTAATGACGCTGTTCAATCGGAGTCCATTCAGCGGATTCCGGACCGGTATAGTCCGCTGAGGGCCGAATAATGCGATTGTTCTCACGCTGCTCTTTCACATGCGCAGCCCATCCGGTCAGTCGCGACATAACAAAAATCGGCGTGAACAATTCGGTGGGAATGCCCATGAAGTGATAGGCGGAAGCATGGAAAAAGTCCGCGTTGCAGAATAGTTTTTTCTCACGCCACATGACTTCTTCACAGCGCACGGAAACCGGATAGAGCACTTTATCGCCCACTTTTTCCGACAGCTTTTGCGCCCACTTCTTAATAATCGCGTTACGAGGATCGGATTCACGATAGATGGCGTGTCCGAAGCCCATAATTTTTTCCTTGCGCTCCAGCATGCCCATGACCTTTTCTTCCGCATCGTCGGGGCTCGTGAACTTTTCAATCATCGCCATCGCCGCTTCGTTGGCGCCGCCGTGTAACGGACCGCGCAGCGAACCAATAGCGCCGGTAATGCATGAATGGATGTCCGACAAGGTAGAAGCGCAAACCCTCGCCGTAAATGTCGAGGCGTTGAACTCATGTTCCGCATACAAAATCAGAGAAGCATGCATCACTTTTTCATGCAAAGCATCCGGCTTGCTTCCATGCAGCATGTGCAGAAAGTGAGCGCCGATGGAGTCGTCGTCAGTTTCCGTTTCAATACGCACGCCGTCCTGACTGAAGCGATGCCAGTAACAAATGATGGACGGGAAAAGCGCCAACATGCGGTCGATATGATCATCCTGTTGAGAAAAATCCGCCTCCGTCTCCAAAACGCCCAGCATGGAGCACCCGGTTCTCATCACGTCCATAGGGTGCGCATCGGCGGGAATTCTCTCCAAGACCTCCTTAAGGGCCTGAGGCAATGACCGCAGCGACTTCAACTTCGCCTTGTAGGCGCTCAGCTCCGCGTGGTTGGGCAGCTTGCCTCGCAGCAGCAAATAGGCCACTTCCTCAAATTCAGCCTTATCGGCAAGCACTTCAATGCCGTATCCCCGATAAGTCAAACCATGCCCTGACTGACCTACTGTGCACAGCGCCGTCTGTCCTGCGACCTGACCTCTCAGGCCCGCGCCTCCAATATTTTTTTCCGCCATTGCTAATTCTCCTCTTGCATCAGACTGTTTTAAGAGTTTCGCTAATGCGAAACCTCAATGCTTGCAGCGACTTATGCGTTATTTGTTTTTTCCCGCCGCAAACAGCGCATCCAATTTCTTTTCGTAATCGTGATATCCCAGAAAATCGTATAGCTCCATACGAGTCTGCATGGAGTCGACCACTTCTTTCTGATCGCCTTTACTCAAAATACTTTCGTACACATTCAAGGCTGCGCGATTCATCGCCCTGAAAGCGCTCAACGGATATAAAACCATCGCCACGCCGACGCAGGCCAACTCAGCCTTGTTGTATAAAGGGGTTTGCCCGAACTCAGTAATATTGGCCAGAATAGGCGCGCTCAGCGCATCCGTGAAGGACTGATAATGCTCCAGCTCCGTCACCGCTTCAGCAAAGATGCCGTCGGCGCCAGCCTCCAGACAGGCGCCGGCGCGGTCAATCGCCGCCTGCAACCCTTCCTGAGCAAACGCATCCGTTCGCGCCATGATGAAGAAGTCTTTGTCCGTACGCGCGTCCGCCGCGGCCTTGATCCGGTCCACCATTTCTTCCTGGCTGACAATCTCTTTATTGGGTCTGTGGCCGCAGCGTTTTTGCGCCACCTGATCTTCGATGTGAACCGCCGCAGCCCCGGCGCGAATCATTTCTTTGACCGTACGCGAGATATTGAAAGCGCCGCCCCACCCGGTATCGATATCGACCAACAAAGGCAGCTCTGACGCGGCTGTAATCCTGCGCACATCTTCCAGGACGTCGTTCATGCTGGTCATTCCCAAATCAGGAAGTCCAAATGACGCATTGGCCACGCCACCACCTGACAAGTAAATAGCCTGATGCCCTACTCTTTCCGCCATCATCGCGCAATAGGCGTTGATAGCCCCGACAATTTGCAGCGGCTGGTTATCTTCTAGCGCTTTGCGAAAGCGACGTCCTGCTGACATATAAGCCCCCTGTTGCATACCATTGAGAGATGGAAAATTCACAGCCTGTTATAGCTGCAACTCCCCATCGCGATACTTCCTGATTAAATTGTTTCTCGCAGCGGAAATGTGCCGCCGCATTAAGAGTTCAGCCAAGTCGCCGTCACGCTCTTCAAGCGCCTCGATAATACGCCAGTGCTCATGAAACGCTTTTTCGGGTCGACCGCTGAATGTGCTGAGACGATATCGATATAGCCTCAGCAAGTGATATAACTCGCCTGTCAGCATATTGCTGAGTTTGCGGTTTTTACTGCCGGAGATAATTCGGAAATGAAAGTCGAAGTCCCCTTCCTTTTGGTAGTAGGCAAGTCCCTTCTCCTCTTTGATTTGCTCGGCATGAATATCCATCAGCCGCTTCAAATCATCTATTTCTTCCTGCGACATACGCTGTGACGCTAACCGAATCGCCATCCCTTCCAAGGATTCGCGCACTTCGTACAATTCAATCAGCTCTTCGAAAGTCAGCGCCACCACTCTGGCGCCAGAGTGAGCCTTGCGAACAATCAGCCCTCTGCCTTCCAACCTGTGCAGTGCCTCTCTCAAGGGCCCTCTACCAAAGCCAAATTTTGCAGACAGCTCAGCCTCACTAATTTTCTCTCCCGCTCGAATATCGCCTTTGACAATAGCGGTCTGCAGGCGTTCAAAGGCTTGGTCAGCAAGAGTTCGGGAGTCAGGCGCAGCCATATTGTTTACAATTTTCCCCTATATCGCGCCAACACAACCGTTGCATCAGCGCACGCCAAAGAATTGTAAACAATTTTGCCAACAAAGAGAAAGAGGCTTCAAGCCGTTTTTTACAATAGCGGAATACCCTTAAAGCAAGCCCTGTCTGGCCACTCAGGATCACAGATATTTACAGGAAAAGGTAAAATCAATTTATTTCAGAAAGTTACATAGGATCTTGACGGCTCTAGACAACGCCAAAGGCTGCGTATCCGCACAACGACAAATGCAGAGTGAATGCAAAATCAGGCAGAAGAAGAAGGAAACGCCACTCACTTGGTCAACAACAAGCCAATGACGCATAGATTGTTTACAAAATGAGAGGCTCGACTTCCAGGGACACGCCAAAGCGCTCCGCGACGGAGGCTTGTATTTTGGAGGCAAGCAATTTCACCTCCCCTCCCGACTTATGCCCAGGGTTAATAAGCACCAAAGCCTGCTTGGGATAAACCCCGACGCCATTTTCCAAGAAGCCCTTCCAGCCACAGGCCTGAATCAGCCAGCCCGCCGCCAGCTTCCGAGAACCGTCCGCGAGCGGGAAAGAGACAATATCAGGAAATTTCTCGTTGAGAGTAAGAAAATGCGCAGCTGACACAATAGGGTTTTTGAAAAAGCTGCCAGAATTGGGTAATTGCGCCGGATCAGGCAGCTTTTCCGTTCTAATAGCCTCTACCAATTTCGCGACCGCTCTGGCGTCACAGGGAGCGCCAACCGACTCCCAGCGCCGTTTTAGCTCTGCATATTCGAGAACCAGTGGAGTTTCAGTCGACAGCCTGAAAGCCACCTCCCAGATCAACCATCGCCTTCCCGGTTCCGACTTGAAAAAGCTGTCGCGGTAGCCGAAGTAACACTCAGACAGCGAAAACTCCCGCTCTTCAAGTGTATCCATGTGAATCGCCCGCACAGAATGCAGTCGATCCTTAAGCTCAACACCATAAGCGCCGATATTCTGAATCGGAGCAGCGCCCACCGTACCCGGAATCAGGACCAGGTTTTCCAGCCCTACGTAGCCTTGCTCCAGCGTCCACCAGACAAACTCATGCCAGTTCTCGCCAGCGGCCGCCCGCACAATATCCCCACCGGAATCCGAAGCATCCACGCTGACGCCACGATTCCCCATATTTATGACAACGCCAGCAAGATCACAGGTAAAAACAACATTACTGCCGCCGCCAAGTACAAAAGCCGGGGCAGATGTAGAGGTTAGCTCTGACAGCACGCAACGAATATCATCAATATCCGTCACTGTCACCATGCGCTCCACACGAGCGGGACACCCCATGGTGTGACGCATCGCCAAGTCCGCGTTCAACTCCCAATGCATATCAGTCACGATGCCTTAGCTGCCCGCGAACATGTTCGACAAGCCCTCCGCAGGCGTCTTCCACCAAGTCCAGCACATGCTCAAACCCCCGAGGACCACCGTAATAGGGGTCCGGCACTTCACGCTCATCACTAGACGAAGCGAAACTCAAAAACAACTTCACTTTAGATTGATGCTTCTGGGGACACATGTGCTGCAAGTTCGCGAAATTATCCCGATCCATCGCCAACACCAAGTCAAATTGTTCAAAGTCATCCGGGGTCACTTGTCGTGCTCGAATGTGATCCAGGGAATAACCGCGCTTACCAGCAAACTCACGCGCTCGGCGGTCAGGCAGTTCGCCCGCATGCCAGCCGCCCGTGCCGGCGGAATCCACCGCCACACAGTCCGTCAGACCTGCACGCTGCAAAAACGCTTCGAAAACGCCATGCGCAGTGGGCGAGCGACAAATATTGCCCATACACACAAACAAAATATTGATCATGATGTCTTAGCCATCATTGCGCGGACGCGCTGTAAATCAGCTTCCGTATCCACGCCCGCCGGCGGAGCCTTCGCGACCACATCCACATGAATGGGCACGCCACGCCACATGGCGCGCAGCTGCTCAAGACTTTCAATCCCCTCAAGCGGACAACTTCCCCAGGTTACATAATCCCGCAAAAAGCCAACCCGGTAAGCGTAGATGCCTATGTGGCGATAAAAGTCATAAGTGGGAGGCAGCCCGGCGCCAGCGTCGGCAAAATAATCCCGCGCCCAGGGAATCGGCGCACGGGAGAAATACAACGCCATACCAGCTTCGCTTTTCACTACTTTGACAGCATTGGGATTAAATAGTGTTTCCCGGTCGTGAATTCTCTCACACAGCGTAGCGATTCCAGCCTGCGGATTCGCTGTCAGATTATTAGCGACCTGACTAATCAGCTCCGCCGGCAGCATCGGCTCATCCCCTTGCACGTTAACGACGATTTCATCATCGTCCAGCTCGAGAATATCCGCGCATTCCGCCAAGCGATCCGTGCCAGAAGGGTGATCCGCCCGGGTCATCAGAACGGAGCCTCCAAAACCCTCCACCACCTCAGCAATTCTCGCATCGTCCGTTGCGACATAAATACGCTTGGCCAGACTCTCCTGCGCCCTGTCGTACACATGCGCGACCATAGGCTTGCCGGCAATATCCAACAAAGGCTTGCCTGGCAACCTTGAGGAGCCATAGCGGGCGGGAATAATCACGGTGAATACGCTCATATCAGCTCAACCGCTCATCCGTGGTTAGCGTACGCGCCTCTTTTTCCAGCATCACCGGAATGCCGTCGCGGATAGGAAAAGCCATACCGTCATTCTTACAGACCAACTCCTGCTTCTCCCGGTCATACTTCAAGTCGCCCTTACAGACCGGGCAGGCAAGGATGGCCAATAGTTTTTTATCCATCTTTTTTGTGACTCCGCAATTCGTTTAGTCTGGCGTCGATCCTCTCATAAAACGTAGAGTTGAGCTCTGCGCCAACTTCCAGGTACCAGGCGTTTTCAAGATTGAACGACTTACACTTGACCGCATCTTTCTCCGTCATCAAAACGGGAAGATCATCGTTGAATTCTATATCCTTCTGGGCGTAACTGTAATGATCAGGAAACGCATGCTGAATAGAGGCGACTTCCAGATCCGCCAGTGTTGCGAAAAAGCGTCCCGGATTCCCGATCGCCGCGACAGCATGCGCAGTGCGTCCAGCAAAGTAATTAGCGCCTTTTTCTTCCTCGCCGGACACTTTTTTCCAGCGCACAGGGCGCAACTGCATGGTGTAATCAGCATTTACCTGCGCATGCAAACCATTACTGACAACCAGGTCTACAGACTGCACGCGCCTGACCGGCTCTCGCAAAGGACCTGCAGGAAGGCAAAGTCCATTCCCCCACCCTCGTTGCGCATCCACCACAACTATTTCCATATCCCGCGGCAACGCCAGGTGCTGCAATCCATCGTCACTGATCACCACATCGCAATCATATACATCCAAGAGTTTTTGCAGCGCTTCGGCCCGCTTAGGCGCCACTACAACGGGACACCCCGTGCGCATGTGGATCAGGGCAGGCTCATCGCCTGTTAGGCGTGGATCAGGATTACGCTCCACCAGGACAGGATACGATTCACTAACACCGCCATAACCCCGACTTACAACGCCGGGCCTCAGCCCTCTACGCTGAAAGTACTCCACCAGCGCGATCACCAAAGGAGTTTTACCCGCGCCCCCTACTGTCAAATTGCCCACCACAATTACCGGAGGACGCGCAAATGTCACACCCACCTCAGAAGCCGAGGGCTTTGTCATGGTGAAGATGGTTTTTCTGATTGCAACGACCAACAGGTAGAGCCATGACAGCGGCCATAGCAGAAATCTCCAACGCGAGCCGCCGTACCAGACCCGCTCAATCCATGCGCTCATGCGTCAGCTTCACTGAATTGCAGCTTGTGTAGAGCCGCGTAAGCGCCATCCTTTTCAATCAACTCGCGATGTGTGCCGACTTCAACAATACGCCCCTGATCCATAACCACGATCTTATCGGCGTTCTCAATAGTGGAAAGCCTGTGGGCGACCACCAAGGTGGTGCGACCTTTCATCAAAGTTTCCAGCGCGCTCTGAATATTCCGCTCCGCATGGGTGTCCAGCGCGGATGTGGCTTCGTCGAGAATCAGTATCGGAGAGTCCTTAAGCAGCGCCCGCGCTATCACCATGCGCTGCCGCTGACCTCCGGACAAACGCGTTCCATTTTCACCCAGCAGCGTGTCGAAGCCTTGCTCCAGCTGCTCGATAAAACCCAATGCATCCGCAGATTTCGCCGCGTCACGCACCTGCTCAGGCGTTGCATCAGCCAAAGCGCCGTAGGCAATATTGTTGGTGACCGTATCGTTAAACAGCACGACCTGCTGAGTTACAATGGAGATTTGGCGACGCAGAGACGTCAGAGTGAAATCTTTGAGCGGTTTTCCGTCCAACAGAATTTCGCCAGTTTCATAGTCATAAAATCTAGGCAGAAGACTGACCAATGTGGACTTCCCGCTGCCGGATCGCCCAACCAGCGCAACGGTCTCGCCCGGCTCGATTACAAGGTTAATGTCCTGCAGCGCAGGCTTGCCTTCATCACCGTAGCTAAAGCCCAAGCCCTTGAACTCCAGTCGGCCCTGCACCCGCTCTGTCGCAAATGCGCCTTCATCTTTTTCAATCGGCTCATCCAACTGCATGAACACATCCTGCGCCGCAGAGATTCCTCGTTGAATGACGGCGTTAACCTCAGTCAACTGCCTGATGGGCTTGGCGCAGGTCGTTGCAGCAGTGATGTAGGCCAGAAACTCGCCAGTGCTCATATTGCCACGTATTTCAGGGCTTAAAGCCAACCACACCAACAAGGCGATAAAAACAGAGATAACCAGTTGAATAATCGGCGTCGACAGCGCCTGCGTGAGCGACATTTTCAGCGCCTGCGCAATGTTGTACTCACTGGCTTTCATGAAGCGATTGAATTCATACTCCTCGCCGCCAAAGGTCCGCATCACGCGATATCCGCCAATGGATTCCGATGCCACATGAGTGACGTCTCCCATGCTGCTCTGTATGCGATGACTAATACGTCGGAATCGCTTGGAAACGTAGCCGATAAGAACACCGATGATCGGGCCGAGGAAAAGAAACAACAGCGTCAACTTCCAGCTGACAAAGATCATGTACCCCATCAATCCTATGACGGTAAACCCTTCTCTCAAGACAACCGTAATCGCATTGGTGGCGGCGCCTGTCACCTGGTCCACGTTATAGGTAATACGGGAAACCAGATGCCCGGTTGAATTGGAGTCAAAGAAGCGGCATGGCAATACGGTCAGATGGCGAAACAGCTCCAGGCGCATCCTGTGAACGATGCCCCTGGCCACGCGCGCCATGAAATAACCGCCGCAAAATGAACCCAGACCGCGCAGAGCGAATATGCCGATGATCAGCATGGGAACAAGGAAACGCCCTTCCGGGCTTGGAGTTTCGATCGCCGCCACGATGTACTTGGTTGCATCCGCCATTCCGGCGCTGGCTAATGCGTAAATCACATTACCCAGCACCGCTAGAGCGAAGACTTTCCATAACGGCTTCAAATAAGACAGCAGTCTGCCGTACACTTGCGCGCCGGCATACTGCTTTGCGACGTTTGACATGTCAGCCCTTAGTCAGGATAACGTTATTCGGCTTCGGTGCGTTGAGTGGTGATGCTCAACTTCTGATACCCGAGCTGACCGGCGACATCCATTGCCCGAACCACATATTCGTGGGGGGTTTTGGCGTCCGCCGTAACGATGAACGGAAGATCGTTCTTGCCCTTGGACAACTGCTCCACCGCCCTTTTCAATGTAGCGATCTGACTATTGATCAGCACTCGCTGATTAACGGTGTACTGACCGTCCTTGTTGATCACGACCTCAATTTGATCCGCCAGGCTTTCAGACGCTTCGCCTGTGGCCTTCGGCAGCTCCACCGCAAGACGGCTTTCCTTGGTGAACGTGGTTGAGACCATAAAGAAGATCAGTAGCAGAAAAACAACGTCAATCAGAGGCGTTACGTTTACTGACAACTCTTCTCTGGATTGGCGCCGGAATTTCACTTGCTTTTCACTCCGCTCATGTCGACGTCACGATCGCCGTGCACGACTTCAACCAGCTTCAACGCCTGCTGCTCCATCTCGACTACCAGTTCGTCCACGCGACGCTGGAAGTAACGGTGGAATACCAGCGCCGGGATAGCGATAGTCAAACCCACTGCGGTAGTAATCAGCGCCTTGGAAATGCCGCCCGCCAACGCTTGCGTATTGCCTGTGCCGGCAATTTGAATTTCGGCGAACACGTCGATCATACCGATAACCGTACCCAACAGTCCCAACAGGGGGGCAATCGCCGCCACAGAACCCAACGCCGTCAGGAAACGCTCCAGTTCATGCACAACATGACTGGCTTCTTCCTCAATACTTTCTTTCATGATCTCACGGCCATGTTTGGCGTTGATCAGACCGGCGGCGAGAACGCGCCCAAGGGGAGTGGATTGTTGGAGGTCTTTCAGGGTTTTGCCATTAAGTTCTTTTTTCTTAAGGCGCGCCATCAAATCGTTAACGATAGAGCGCGGCGCAACTTTTTGCGGCCGCAGAGTCCAGAATCTTTCAATAATGATCGCTAAAGCCACCACTGAACACAGCAAAATAGGGATCATTATCAAGCCGCCGGCCTTTAACAACTCGTACACGCATCTGTCTCCTCAAAAAAATTGCCATACTTTACCACAGCCTATAAACAAACCGTAACAGCAAAAGCTTATCGGAAAGTAATCTTAGCCCTTTAAAAGCACGGGGTTGTTCACAGAATCAGCGATTCTTATTCAGCGTCATCAGAACCTCGCCCAAAGGTCCGCCAAACTGAATTTTAAGCGCGCGGCCGCCCTCCTCGACCGACATCCGCACAGCGCCCACCTCGGCTGTGTTATAAAAAGCTGCGCCTCTGCGCTCAAACCAGTTTCGCACCAACTTGTGTGGATGCCCAAAAGCATTGAGATAACCTGCAGAGGCGATAACCACCCGGGGCGACACAGCAGACGCAAACTCAGGCAAAAAGCTGGAGGCGCTACCATGATGCGGCGAGACCATTATGTCAGACGCCAGTTTATTTTTGGCTTCAGCTAATAGCGCTCGCTGCGCCGACGCCTCAATGTCTCCCGTCATGAGTATGCCCAGCTCTCCCACCGTCAAGCGTATAACGCAGGAGCGGTTATTACCCTTCCCTTTCACTCCCTGCAGAGGCCAGAGGACCTCCATTCTCGCCACGCCAACTTGATAGTTAGCCCCGGCGATACAGGGCTTGGTTCTTTCCACCCTGTCCGGCTCACCAGATAGCGCGGACGCCACAATGAAGTTTGTGCGCACGTCTTCCCAGCCGCCAGCGTGATCGCTATCTCCATGACTAATAACAGCGTACTTCAATCCTTTGACGCCGATGGACTTCAAGTAAGGATCGACCACAGTTGCGCCAGCGCTCCAGCCATCTGCGAAACCGGGACCTGCGTCATACAATGCCGTTTCGCCATGACTCTCTATCACTGACGCCAATCCCTGTCCAACATCCAACAAGGTAAAACGGAACCAAACCTGTTCATATTGCTCACGCATACCTACTCCCAGTAGCGCCAGCATCCCGATGAACCAGACAGCGCCTGGCATTCGCATCGCCCCCGCTACACAGATTCCGACCATGACGAAACTGACTGAGGCCAGCGTCACCTCCAAAGGCGCCGGCAGAACAGGGCCTAACGCGGCCAGATCGGCCACCCGCCAAAACCCATCCAGGCAGATATCTGTCATTCGCAACAAAAACTCCCCGCCCGCCGGCCAAACCAGAGTCAAAGCGAACGCCAACAACCCCAAGGGAACCACAATCAGCGTAATCAATGGAGTTGCAATAAGGTTAGCCAATGGAGCCGCCGACGGAATCTGCTGAAAGCTTATCGCCAGAATTCCAGCCAGACCAACCGTCAAAACCATTTGTGACCGCCACAGCGACCCCGGTTTCGAAAAGGACTGCAACGGTCGATGACTAAAGGCCACAAAGAGCAACCCCACCGCCACGAAAGACAACCAAAAGCCTGCGCTCCAGGGAGCCAAAGGGTCCAGAAGCAAACTGCAAGTGAAAACCGCAATGAAGAAAGTCGACGGCAATACCCGGCGATGCAGCCGCAGCACAAGCAACGCAAGAGAAACCGCCAATGCGGCGCGTAACGCCGGCAGACCGTAATCGATCAGAGCGACATAAGAGAGTATCGCCAATATAGTCAGCCCACACGCAATCCAGTCGGCGTACCGGCGCGGGAGCCAGCAAAGCGCCCAACGCAAGGCGAACATAACCAGTATTGCTATCAACCCAATATGGAGGCCGGATATTACCAACAAATGCGTCAGCCCCGAGCGCCTCAGCACATCCCATTGCGTCTCATCCAGCTCAGAACGAGCTCCCAAAAATAGCGCCAGGAAGCTTTGTTGATGCGCCATCGACTCCGTCGTCGAGCGAACTAGGCCCCGAATCTGAGACCGAAACTCAGCCAGCCTCCCCATAAGCCCGTCATCGCGTCCCATTCGCCACAATTCAACAGAACCCTGGGCAATGGAGCCCCTGGCGTACAAACCTGACCGCCACAGTTTTTGCCAACCCCATGGATCATGAAAGTTTTGTAATGGCCGAATGTCTTTTAGCTTCGCCTGTAGAGAATATCGTCCGGATTCGTGCAGCTCCACGTCACAGTAATAGCAGGATAAACGCAGGGTCTTACTCGCCAACTCTGGCAGCAAAACGCCATCCCTGCGGGCCTCTGCGACGCAAAAGGAAAAGGACTGCACATTACCGGCGCGCACGGAACTACATATCTCACCGTGGAGCTGCAAGGGTTCGGCTAGCAGTGACGGAGGCAAGGATTCCGCAATATTTTGTAATCGAATTCCGGCGAAAATGACCCCAAACAGAAACAATGCCGGGGTATAATAGCGACCTCGGCCGCTGAGACTCCCCGCAATAACGCTCAGCAAAGCTAAAATGCTTAAAAGGGGGAAAATCCAGACATACTGGGAGATGAATGAAAGCCAATGATGGCCGAATAAAAAAACTGTTAGCCATCCGGCGGTTAGCGCGAGCATCCATGTGCGCATCGGTTGTTCCCTAAATTTACATTACACTCTAATATATGGCGGCTTTTTTCGGAGCAGCACTCTATACGACTTTCACGCGGTTGTAATCAGCAAATGCCTAAAGATTTCATCAAGAAGTGGATGCCAAATCCACACAAGCTCAAAGAAAACAAGTCTCTGCATTTTTTAGGCGACATCTTACATGAGCCCAACCTCTGGCATATCAACCGCCACGCCATCGCCAAGGCCGTTCTGGTCGGCGTATTCTGCAGCTTTATTCCCATGCCTTTCCAGATGGTGGTCGCCGCATTCATTGCGGTCTGGGTGAATTGCAATCTGCCGCTGGCCGTCGCACTCGTATGGATTAGCAATCCCGTCACCATGCCGCCCATTTTTTATTTCAACTATCTGGTTGGCGCACATATTCTAGGCATGCCAAAAGTTCATTTTGAATTTGAACTCAGTTTCGCCTGGCTGGGAGAAAAGCTTTATCAGATTGGTTTGCCGCTCTATTTCGGCTCATTCATTTGCGGGCTATTCTTCTCCGTACTGGGTTATGTTGTTGTCGAATACCTGTGGCGCCGCAAAATCAGACATGACTGGCGTAAACGACAAGAAAAGCGCGCAGCCCGACGCGCATCGGGCATGGCCTGCCAAAATACCAAAGCTCAATAAGGAATATCGCCGCCTGCGGCGAAAAAATAAGCACCGGACCCCGTCCGCCTCAAGAGTCCACCCCTACTTCAGGAAACCGCTATGCTGATCATTCTTCACCCCGATACAGATATTTCCTCAGAAGCTTATAGAGAAACTTTGAACTTTATTGACGCACTGCCGGGCGTCTCCAGCAAAGTACATGAAATTCAAGGTCAGCAGCAGAAGTTGACGGAAATCTATCTTCTTGGCGACACCAAGAAGCTGAACGCCGAAGAGTTGGAAGCCTTACCCGCCGTTGAACGAGTCGTACGCATTTCTGAAGAATATCGCATTCTTGGCCGCCACGCGGACAGTAAGCGCACTACCGGATTTCATTACAATGGGCTGACTTTCGACCAAGAGAGCTTCCACGTGTTCGCAGGCCTTTGCGCCGTGGACAACCCGACTCACGTCGAAGAAATGATGCGCGCCCTGAAGGAGAACGGCCAGCAATGCACCCGCATGGGCGCCTACAAGCCACGCACCAATCCCTATACATTTCAAGGTCACGGCAAAGACTGCCTACCCTACGTCTTCGAATTGGCGGGCAAATACGACATCAAAGTAATCGCCATGGAGATTACTCACGAGAGCCACATCGAAGAAATTGATGAATGCCTGGAGAAAACCGGCCGCCCAACTGGCGTGATGCTGCAAATCGGCACCCGCAATACACAGAACTTTGAGCTTCTCAAAGCCATCGGCAGACAAAAAGAATATCCAGCGCTTCTGAAAAGAGGGTTTGGCATCTCACTGAATGAATCCCTCAATGCAGCGGAATATCTGGCAAGCGAAGGCAACGCTAACGTCGTCTTTTGCCTGCGCGGGATGAAAACCGACGGAGGAGCGCCTCACCGCAATCTGGTGGATTTCGCTCATGTCCCTGTCATCAAACGTCTTACCCGCATGCCTGTTTGCGTAGACCCGTCACATTCTGTCGGCAATCATGAGCGCGCGCCGGACGGAATCCTGGAAGTCACTCACGCCACCGCTCAGGGGATCATCGCTGGCGCCAATATGGTTCTGGTGGACTTCCACCCCCACCCATCCAAAGCCCTGGTAGATGGCCCGCAGGCGCTAACCCTGCCGGATCTGCCCGCGTTTCTGGAAGATGCGAATCTATGCAGGGAAACCTATCTTAAACGCCAAGCAATCTACCAAAAGGCCAAATAACGGAAACTCAATATGATTATTGTGGGTCATCGGGGCGCCAAGGGCGAAGCGCCGGAAAATACCGTCGCCGGTTTTGTCCATCCTTACCGGGAAGGCATCCGCAATTTTGAGCTGGACCTTCAGCTCAGCAAAGACGGCTACTTGATGGTCATTCATGATAAAACCACCAATCGCACCACCGGCCACGCCGCCAAGGTAGCAGAGCTAACTGCGGCGGAACTGGGCGACTTGGACGCAGGACTGCATGTTCCACCCTGGCATGAGCCTGCCCCGGTGCCAACGCTACAGGACATTCTGGCGGTTTGCCCAGAGTTTCAATCGATACAGCTGGAAATCAAGACCGACACCAAATCCAGGCTAAACATCCTCTGCAATCGACTGGTAGAGCTGATCCAACATGAAAAGCTGTTCGGGCGCGTCATCGTTACGTCATCCAACTCATGGGTGCTGCAGCAGATCAAGCGACTGAATGGCTCCATCGATACAGGATATGTCGCAGAGAAGCGCTTCCCAGGGCCAATACAAACTGCACTCAAACTTAACTGTCGAATGCTGGTGCTGTACTACAAGCTGGCCGACGAGGAGCTGATGACAGAAGCCAGAAAGGCGGGACTGGAAGTTTCCGCCTGGACGGTAAATATGATTCCTGACGTCTTACGCTTACAGGAGCTGGGCGTGCATAGCGTGATCACCGACTACCCTTGCCACGTCCTCAAATACCTGAAGACCCAGCAGCCGCATCTGACTCACGCCCAGTAGCCGCTTTCGCGACCGAAGGCGAGCGGGATGCAGATCCCGCTCGCCCAAGCCCACTTAGAATATACGATTAAGTCCGTTTAACGCCGCCACCCGATAGGCTTCCGCCATCGTGGGGTAGTTGAAGGTAGTGTTAACAAAATACTCGATGGTATTCAGCTCACCTGGCTGATTCATGATGGCCTGCCCGATGTGCACGATCTCGGAGGCCTGATCTCCGAAGCAATGAATGCCCAGCAACTCCATTGTTTCACGATGGAACAGCAGTTTCAGCATACCCACCGTGTCGCCGGTAATCTGCGCGCGGGCCAAATCTTTGAAAAACGCCTGCCCTACTTCATAAGGCACCTTGGCTTCCGTCAGTTCCGCTTCTGTACGGCCAACGGAGCTAATTTCAGGAATCGTATAGATCCCGGTAGGCACATCGGTGATAAAGCGGAAGAAATCGTCCTTAACTATCTCCGAGGATGCGGAACGCCCCTGGTCATAGGCGGCGCTAGCCAGACTCGGCCAGCCGATCACGTCGCCCGCCGCGAATACATGCGGAATCTTGGTGCGGTAATGATTATCCACCGCCAACTGGCCGCGGGCGTTGGGCTCCAGCCCAATATTCTCCAGCCCCAGATTATCTGTATTACCGGTGCGGCCGTTACACCAGAGGAAGGCGTCGGCGCGAATACGCTTGCCGGATTTCATCGTCAATACAACGCCATGATCATCGCCGACCACGCTATCGTATTGCTCGTTATGACGCACCAACACCCCGTTATCCCTCAAGTGATAACTCAGTGCGTCGGAAATTTCTCCGTCAAGGAAAGACAGCAAACGCTCGCCAGGATTAATAAGATCCACTTTAACGCCCAACCCGACGAAAATGGAGGCGTACTCACAGCCGATAACCCCAGCTCCGTAGATAATCAGCGTTCTCGGCGTATGGCTCAGCTTGAGAATACTATCGCTGTTATAGATACGGCGATGGGTGAAGTCTACGTCTTCAGGCAGATAGGGCCTGGAGCCTGTCGCGATGACAATCTGCTTGCCATATAAGACTTCTTTACCATTAAGACCGCCCCGCACTTCAATGCGATTCTCATCAATAAAACTGGCGCGGCCACGATACAGATCCACTCTGTTGCGGGCGTAAAACTGCGTACGGATTTTGACCTGTTTACCAATCACTCGTTCCGCGTTCTGCAGGACTCTGGGGAAAGAAAACCAGCGCGGCTCCCCGATATCCCGGAACATCGTATTGGTATTGAACTGGATGATTTGCTTGACTGCGTGACGCAACGCTTTCGACGGAATCGTCCCCATATGGGTACAGTTTCCGCCAACCTGACTCTTATCTTCAATCACTGCAACGCGCTTGCCGTGCTTCGCAGCATTCATCGCCGCGCCTTCGCCAGCCGGCCCTGCGCCAATTACTACCACATCATAACGATATTCAGCCATGCGCTGTCGGTCTCCTGAAATCCTATCCCGCCGGATTGCAGCCGCCGCAGGCCGCCAGACGGAACATCTTTATAATTTAATACTTAAATCGCAACGTCAGATAAACGCACCGTCGCGTGCGACAACTCAATCACAATCCGCAGAACGCCATTGAGGCATTCGCGGGCTTGCTTCTATAAGGTAAGAACTCACCCCTTACGGGTGGCGTCGTATGCTAGATCTTCAGCCTGCGCCTGAGATTGCTTGGCGGCATCCGTCTCTTTTTCACACTTGTTTTTATCGCCGCCGCAAATATCGCAGGCGACTTCCATTCCCAGGGCGCTCATACCGCCACATGAGCCTGAAATGGGCTTGCGGCCAAGGATAACGCCAATGGACATGGCTACAACGATGAGCAGCATAACGCCGAACACAACAAGAAACACATACATCGCTCTACTCCTCCAGTCGTTTGATACGTTTCAAAAACGCGGGGGACGTTTCTTCTACAAACTTACCGTCCCGCCGGACAATAAACAACACAGCGATATCGTTTTTGACAGCAACATCCATACCTTGTTCCGGCCCCATTACCATAAAGGAAGTCGCCAACGCGTCCGCACGCGCCACGGTATCGTCAATGACCGTCACCGACGCAAGGTTGTGGCCAATCGGCTTGCCCGTGCGCGGATCAATGGTGTGGGAATAACGAACACCATCTTCTTCGAAGTAATTACGATAGTCTCCGGAAGTGGCTACCGCGCCCCTATCCATTTCCACCACGTTTTGCGCTCGCCTTTCGCCCACTACCGGCGATTCTATGGCGATCCGCCATGGCTGACCATCAGGCTTGTGACCACTCAGCATGACTTCGCCGCCGACTTCGACCAAATAATCAGTAACGCCCTGCGACTCCAGGTATTTCGCCGCCAGGTCAACGGAATAACCTTTGGCGACGGCGGAGAGATCAACGTACATCGCCGTCTCTTTGAGAACCTTATCGCCGTCCGCCTGGTATTTAAGATGCTGGTAGCCGACTTTGGACAGCTCGCTGGAAAGCGTAGCGTCGTCTGGAATCTTAATTGGACGAAGATCAGGACCGAAGCCCCACAGATTCACCAATTTACCCACAGTGATATCGAAAGCGCCGCCACTGATATCGCTGACGCCTTGCGCAATTTGAAAGACTTCAAATGACTCAGGCGAGAAATCAAACCAGCTTCCAGGCTCAGATTGATTAAAACGGCTTAATTCCGACTCAGGCTTATACGTCGACATCAGGCGATCAACCAGCTGCAATTGCGCTAATACGCCCTGCGCAAGCTCCTGCTCTGATTTGCTCGAATCAGCAGCCCACTTAACATGATAGGTCGTACCCATGATTTTGCCCTCAGAAGAGTGCAATTCAGGGCCAGAATGAAAGCAGCCCGCCAATGCGAGACTGCTGGAGAGCAGTAAAGCACTGGCGGGCCTTCTGATTTTGAGGAACGCAGAAATAATATTAACCACCAAAATCGTCTAGCAGAATATTCTCGTCCTCAACACCCAAGTCTTTCAGCATTTTGATAACCGCCGCGTTCATCATGGGCGGTCCGCACATGTAGAACTCACAATCTTCCGGCGCTGGATGCTCCTTAAGGTAGTTTTCATACAACACGTTGTGAATGAACCCTTTGTAGCCCGTCCAGTTGTCGTCAGGCAGCGGATCGGAAAGAGCCACATGCCATTGGAAGTTGTCATTCTCCGCAGCCAGACCATCAAAGTCGTCTACGTAAAACATTTCACGACGGCTACGAGCGCCGTACCAGAAAGACATTTTACGACTGGTCTTAATTCGCTTCAGCTGATCGAAAATGTGCGCGCGCATTGGAGCCATACCGGCGCCGCCGCCAACAAACACCATCTCAGCATCAGTCTCTTTGGCAAAGAACTCACCGAAGGGTCCGTATACCGTCACTTTATCGCCAGGCTTCAACGAGAATACCCATGAGGACATTTGTCCGGGCGGGAAGTTGGTGCCTGGAGGAGGCGTCGCGATACGGATGTTGAATTTCAGTACGCCGCGCTCTTCCGGATAGTTCGCCATAGAGTATGCGCGAATTACCGGCTCTTTAACGACAGAACGGAAACGCCACAGGTTGTGCTTGTCCCAGTCTTCGCGGAAACGCTCTTCGATTTCAAACTTATCGAAGGTCACGTCGTAAGCAGGCGTCTCAAGCTGAACGTAACCACCGGCGCGGAAGTCAACAACTTCGCCATCCGGCAGTTTCAGTACAAGCTCTTTGATGAAAGTGGCGACGTTATGGTTAGACACCACCTCGCACTCCCACTTCTTGACGCCGAAGACTTCTTCCGGTACTTCAATTTTCATGTCCTGCTTAACAGCAACCTGACAGGACAAGCGCCAGCCTTCCTTCTCTTCACGACGCGTAAAGTGCGCTCTCTCCGTCGGCAACATAGAGCCGCCGCCGTCGAAAACCTTACATTTACACTGCGCGCAGCTGCCGCCGCCGCCACAGGCGGACGACAAGAACACGCCCTCTCCTGCCAGTGTTTGCAGCAACTTGCCGCCGGCAGGCGTTTTGATTGTGTGATTGGGATCGCCGTTCACCTCAATGGTGACGTCGCCCGAGCTGACCAGTCTTGCGCGCGCCGCCAGGATCACCGCCACCAGTGATAGCACTATGGCGGTGAACATGACTACGCCCAATATGATTTCAGTGTTCATTTGTTATTAACCTTCACCTGTTCGGACCGATTACAGAGAAATGCCTGAGAAAGACATAAAACCAAGCGACATCAGACCTACGGTGATGAAGGTGATGCCCAGACCACGCAGACCTTCAGGAACGTCACTGTATTTCAGCTTCTCTCTAATACCGGCCAAAGCGATGATCGCCAACGCCCAGCCCAGTCCAGCGCCGAAACCGTACACCAGACTCTCTCCGAATGTGTAATCCCGCTCAACCATGAACAGGGAGGCGCCCATGATCGCACAGTTAACGGTAATCAGCGGGAGAAACACACCCAGCGCGTTATAGAGCGCGGGGAAGAACTTATCCAGCACCATCTCCAGTATCTGTACGATAGCGGCGATAACACCGATGTAAGTCAGCAACCCAAGGAAACTCAGGTCAACATTAGGCAGTCCCGCCCAGCTCAATGCGCCTTCGCGCAACAAGCCATTATAAATGGCGTTGTTAACAGGCACGGTTACAGCCAGTACGACGACAACCGCAATACCGAGACCAATAGCCGCTTCCATCTTTTTGGACAAAGCCAGGAACGTACACATCCCCAGGAAGAAGGCCAAGGCCATGTTTTCAACGAATACCGCCTTGACAAGGAGGCTCAGATAATGTTCAAACATGCTTAAAACGCCTCCTTAACTTTGTGCGCGGACAGTTTGTATTCCGCCGCTTCCACCTGATCTTTCTTCCAGGAACGCAGCCCCCAGATGATCAAGCCGATAATGAAGAACGCACTCGGAGGCAGCAACAACAGACCGTTTGGCTGGTACCAGCCGCCATTAGCAATGGTGGGAAGAATTTCCACACCGAACAGCTTACCGGCGCCCAGCAGCTCACGCACTGTAGCAACGGTAATCAATATAGCGCCGTAGCCTGCGCCGTTGCCGATACCGTCAAGGAAGCTCAGCACAGGGCCATTCTGCATGGCGAAAGCTTCCGCACGCCCCATTACGATACAGTTGGTGATAATCAGTCCGACGAATACAGACAACTGCTTGCTGATTTCGTAGGCGTAAGCTTTCAACACCTGATCAACCACAATTACCAGCGACGCAATGATGGTCATCTGTACGATGATCCGGATGTTGCTTGGTATCTGCGAACGTATCAACGCGATAAAGAAGCTGGAGCTCGCTGTTACCAACGACACCGCAATCGCCATTACGATGGACAGCTTAAGGCTGGTGGTGACAGCCAACGCGGAACAGATTCCGAGAATCTGCAACGCAATCGGGTTATTGGAGAGAATAGGCTCTAGAAGAACTTTCTTCGGCGTTACGTCAGACATTTCCTGCCTCCCCGGATCTTACCTTTTCCAAATACGTTTTGAATCCGCTCTCGCTCAACCAGTAGTGCAGCAGATTTTCTACGCCGCGGCTGGTGAGGCTGGCGCCAGACAATGCGTCAACAGAGTACTTGGCGTCAGATGAAGAAGGGTTCACACCGCCCTTAACGAGACGCACCGCAACATCAAAGTTGTCATCGTACACCTCTTTGCCGGGCCATTGCGCTTTCCAGTTAGGGTTGTCGACTTCACCGCCCAGACCGGGGGTTTCGCCGTGCTCGTAGAAGCCCAGCCCCACTACGCTGTCGCCATCCGCTTTCAAAGCCAGGAAGCCGTACAGCGTCGACCACAGACCATAGCCTTTGACCGGAAGGATCACGCGAGTCAGCGCGCCGTTTTCCTTGACCAGATACACTTTCGCGTAACGCTCGCGACGCTTGATGCTCGCCAGGTCTTCAGAAGAGTCCAACACTTTGGACAATTTCGGATTTTGCGCAGATTTCTTTTGATCAAACGCGTCTACGCTTTCAAAACCGATGTCCTTGGGCTCCACGTACAAACCAGTATCCAGGTCGACAATTTTCGGCGTTATCTGAGCAAACTTCTCTTCCACTTCTTTTTTAGTGGGAGTCGCGCTCAACATGCCCGCCGCGCGGAGAATATTTTCTTTCAGGTTCAGTGTTTTATTCTGAATCTGAACCGGCTTCAGCAGTACGACCGAAGCGGATACAAAGATAGAGCAGACGATACACAGCGCCAGCGCAACGATGACCGTCTTTTGAATTGAATCGTTTGACTTAGACACGCGCCAGCCTCCGTTTGATATTGGCTTGAATCACCAGATGGTCGATAAACGGCGCAAACAAGTTGGCGAACAGAATGGCCAACATAATGCCTTCAGGGAACGCCGGGTTAACCACACGAATCAATACGGTCATCAGGCCAACCAATATACCGAACGCCCACTTACCGGTATTGGTCATGGATGCGGATACGGGGTCCGTCGCCATGAACATCATACCGAACGCGAAACCGCCCAATACGAAATGCCAGTGCGCAGGCACCTGGAACATCTGGTTAGTGTCGGAACCGATAAAGTTCAACAGAGTTGCAGTCGCCGCCATACCAAGGAAAACGCCCGCGACGATACGCCAGGACGCAATGCCCATGATCAGCAGTACAGCGCCGCCCAACAGAATCGCCAGCGTAGAGGTTTCACCCACGCTGCCCTGCTGGAAGCCAAGGAACGCGTCCATCCAGGAAATGTTGGCGGTCAGCGCGTTCAAGCCGCCGGAAGCCGCTACACCCAGAGGCGTCGCACCACTGAAACCGTCAACAGCAGTCCAGACCGCGTCGCCGGAAATCTGCGCTGGATAAGCGAAGTACAGGAAAGCGCGCCCAGTCAACGCCGGGTTCAGGAAGTTTTTACCTGTGCCGCCGAATACTTCTTTACCGATCACAACGCCAAAGCTGATGCCCAGCGCCACTTGCCACAATGGAATGGTTGGAGGACAGGTCAACGCAAACAGAATAGAGGTTACGAAGAAACCTTCGTTAACTTCATGCTTTCTGATCGTCGCAAACACCACTTCCCAGAATCCGCCCACAGCAAAGGTGACGGCATAGATAGGAAGGAAGTAAACCGCCCCATAGATGAAGTTATCCCAGATGCTGGCGGGGTTATTACCGGCGAGCATGGCGATAATCGCGCCGTGCCAGTCCATATCCATGGTCAGGCCATTAGCGGCGAGGTAGGTGTTGGACTGGTAGCCCACGTTGTACATGCCGAAGAACATGGCCGGGAATACACAGAACCACACCGTAATCATGATGCGCTTCAAGTCAACGCCGTCACGCACGTGCGTGTTGGCGCTGGTTACTTTGGAAGGCGTATAGAAGATGGTGTCGACGGCTTCGTACAGCGCGTACCACTTCTCATACTTGCCGCCTTTTTCAAATTGCGGCTCGATTTTGTCAAGAAATTCTCTCATTCCCATGCATCAACCCTCTTTCTCAATGCGAGTGAGGCTATCGCGAAGAATAGGACCGTATTCATATTTACCCGGACACACGAAGGTGCAGAGGGAAAGGTCTTCTTCATCCAGCTCCAGACAACCCAGCTTTTGCGCCATTTCTGTGTCGCCGACAATCAGAGAACGCAGTAGTTGTGTTGGAAGAATGTCCAACGGCATCACCTTCTCATACGAACCAACGGGGACCATGGCCCGCTCACTGCCGTTCGTGGTAGTGGTGAAGTTGAACAACTTGCCCGGGTTGAGCTTGGAAAGATAGATATTCAACAAGGAGAATTTATTAGAGCCCGGAGACAACCAGCCCATGAATTCACGCTTGTAGCCTTCTTCAAGACAGGATATTTGATTGGCGTAACGCCCCAGGAAAGCCACGCTGCCTTTCGCATTGCGGCCACCAAGTACGGAACCGGAAATCAGGCGCACATCGGAAGACTTCAGTTCGCCTTCAGTCAGCTGGGTTAGCGATGCGCCCGCACGAGTGCGCAACAGACGAGGCTTATTGACCATAGGGCCAGCCAATGCAACCACTCTCTCCACAGACTTACGTCCGGAGGTGAACAGGCGACCAATAGCGATTACGTCCTGATAACCAATGGTCCAGACAAATTTGGACGCGTTCACAGGATCAAGGTAATGGATATGGGTGCCAGCCAGACCGGCGGGATGAGGGCCGTCAAACTGCTCCTGCACGGCGTTGGAGCCGCTGGGCAGGTCGTAATTGACGCCAGCGCGGGCGCATACGAAGACTTTGCCGCGGGTCAGTTTGCCCAAGACAACCAAGCCGTTTTTAAAGTCGGCTTTGGCTTCGTTGATAATGACCGCCGGATCGGCGCTCAATGGGTGGGAGTCCATCGCCGTTACGAAGATGGAGTGAGGCTCAGCGTCAATGGCAGGAGCCTTGCTGTACGGACGCGTTCTCAACGCCGCCCAATCTCCAGAAGCGATCAGGTTTTCAGCAACCTGCTCGCGAGACAAATTGGGCAGTTCCTCGGGGCTGTATTGAGCGAACTGCTCATATTCGTCCCCTTCAACGTCGATGACAATCGACTGAAACACCCTGCGTTCGCCTCGGTTAACCGCCGACACTATACCGCTCGCTGGCGAAGTGTAACGGACGCCTTCCGTCTTTTTATCAGTAAATAGAAGCTGGCCGCACTTAACACGATCGCCTACCTTTACTTCCATGGTAGGTTTCATGCCGTTGTAGTCAAATCCGATTAAAGCAACCTGGTTTACAGGCTTACCGTCTTCAATGACCTGTGCAGGCGCTCCGGCTATCGGAAGATCCAAGCCTTTCTTGATCTTGATCATCAGCCCCGCCTAATCATCAGAATAAATTGATTTACAGCCACCACGAATGCGCTCTTGTGATTGGAATTTAGGATTGCCCTTGTTGGAGGGATGCACAGGATGGCCGACCAAAAAACGCCATAATTATAGTGACGCAAATCCGGATTTTCTACTACGCCGGGCGAGCTTATACGGCCAATCCCCTATTTTTTCGGTGAATTCAGCCATTCAGCGGCTCCGCTGAGGTTTATTACCATCGGATTACAATTATTCAGGCGCATTTCCCGGGAAATACGGCCCACACACACCCTTAGACTTTAGTATTAGAGCAATCACTCAACTGCTCAATATTTCCGCACCAACAAAAAAGGCGAGCACATTGGCCCGCCTTTTAACCAGCTGGTCAACCTTTCAGGGTCGATCCGACAATAGCTCTTTTATCCCATTGTTTTGGGATAGACAGCATAGGTAACGCCCGCCATCTGGTTCACGACGCGAACCACCTGCGCGCTATATCCAGCTTCGTTATCGTACCAAACATACAACACGGCGCGATTGCCGTTGACGATAGTCGCCTGCGCGTCGACAACGCCTGCGCGACGGGAACCAACAAAGTCAGTGGATACCACTTCCGGCGAGTTGACAAAGTCAATCTGCTTCTGCAGATCAGAGTGCAAAGACACGTCACGGAGGTAGCCGTTCAGTTCTTCTACGGAAGTATCCCGCCCCAGATTGAGGTTCAGGATAGCCAGCGACACGTTTGGCGTCGGAACGCGGATCGCATTGCCGGTCAGCTTACCAGCCAGTTCAGGCAACGCTTTGGCGACAGCCTTGGCGGCGCCGGTTTCCGTGATAACCATGTTCAGCGGCGCGCTGCGTCCGCGGCGGCTGCCCTTGTGGTAGTTATCGATCAGATTCTGGTCGTTGGTGTAGGAGTGAACGGTTTCCACGTGACCGTCTTTGATGCCGTACTCGTCGTTCAACGCTTTCAGCACCGGCGTGATGGCGTTGGTGGTACAGGAGGCCGCTGAAAGAATGCGATCTTCCGCAGTGATCAAATGATTGTTGATGCCGTACACGATATTCTTGATGGAGCCTTTGCCCGGCGCGGTCAACAACACGCCTTTGACGCCCTTGCATTCCAAATGGCGGGACAGGCCGGCCTCATCGCGCCATACGCCTGTATTGTCGATAACAATCGCGTTATCGATGCCATACTGGGTGTAATCCACTGCATCCGGGTTATTCGCGTAGATAACCTGAATGTAGTTGCCGTTGGCGATGATGGCGGATTCTTTCTCGTCCACGGTGATCGTGCCTTGGAAGGAACCGTGTACGGAATCGCGACGCAGCAGGCTGGCGCGTTTTTCCAGATCATTGTCCGCATTGCCTTTACGCACAACGATTGCGCGCAAGCGCAGGTTCGCGCCGCCGCCGGCTTTCTCGATAAGAATTCTCGCCAACAAGCGTCCAATACGTCCGAAACCGAACAGCACGACGTCTTTGCTTTCTCCGGAAGTCCCCATACTTCCTTCAGCGGCGCATTTCCCAACTACTTCGTCCAGCTCGCTGCGCACGAAATCTTCCAGCGCAACGGTGTCTTTTATTTTTTCATATTTAATAGCGAGCTTGCCGATATCTACGTGAGCGTGCCCAAGTTCCAGCTCGTCCAGCAACTTTAATATAGGATAAGTATTGTGCACGGACAGTTCATGATCAGCTACCTGACGTACAAAGCGGTGCGCTTTTAACAGGCCGATCACTGAACGGTTGATGATTGGGCGACCATATATGGATGTGATGACGTTATATTTTCTGTACAGTCTTCCGATAAGGGGAATCATCGCTTCAGCGACGGTTTCACGTTCCTTCCATTCCCCAAAACAAGCATCCAATTTTTCTTGACTCACTTTTATGCACCTCTCGTCTGCGCAAATCGGGCGCTCATTATCCCTTTTCAAAACATCCGAAGCAATTTAGGCTCCTTGATTTTTAACGCTTTCCAAGGCGTTTCAGGGCCCTTACACAAGTGGACTGGCTATCACGTTTTCGGGGTTTGGTTGTGATTTTACGAAACAATTGTAGAATGCCCCTTGACTTTAAGGTGGAGATATAAAGTTGACAGAGCGGCGCCAACTTCCTTCAAATTCAACGACTATCAAGTACTGGCCTCAGGCCGTCGGACAGTCAGACGCTTACATTCTGGCGCAGGCGCTCAAAGAGCAAAAACGCCTGTTGGTGGTAATAACACCAGATATGCCCTCGGCGGATCAGCTCGAATCAGCGGTAAAATTTTTTTTAGGGGATGCGAAAAAAAATGAGAACACGCCCCCAATTTTGACTTTACCGGACTGGGAAACCCTCCCTTACGATACTTTTTCGCCTCACCAGGACATTATTTCCCAGCGTATTCAGACCCTGCATAAGCTACCGACCTGCGCTAGCGGCCTGCTTATTGTCCCGCTCAGCACCATCATGGTGCGCTTGGCGCCGAAAGAGTTTGTGCAACGCTCTACCCTGATCCTGCGCAAAGGTCAGCCGCTCAGAATAGACAGTTATAGATCCGAGCTGGAGCAAGCGGGCTACCGCTGTGTAGATACAGTCTATGAGCACGGGGAGTTCGCCGTCAGAGGATCGATCTTCGACATATTCCCAATGGGCTCCAAAGCGCCTTATCGTATTGACTTGTTTGACGAAGAAGTCGAAACCCTGCGTCAGTTTGACCCAGAGACCCAGCGCTCTGCAGGACAGGTGGATGAGATCAGTCTGCTGCCCGCGCACGAGTTTCCACTTAACGGCACGTCTATCCAACTGTTCAAAGACAACTTCTACGAGAAGTTTCCCGGCGCGTCACGCAACATCCCTTTATTGCAAGACATCAGCCGCGGCATCGCCACTCCCGGACTGGAGTATTATCTCACCCTATTCTTCACTGAGACCGCCAGTCTGCTTGATTATGTCGCCAAGGACGCCTGCTTCGCTCTTTATGATGGACTGCATGAAAAAGCGCTACATTTTTGGAAAGATCTTGAGCAGCGTTACGAGGATTTGCGCCACGATATTCAACGCCCCATCTTACCGCCAGCAGATATTTATCTGCGGGTCGAGGAGTTGTTTGAGGGGCTGAAACAATTCCCTCGCGCGCAATTCAGCGCCAAGTCCGAGGAAACGGACAAGCCGTTCTCCCCTCTTCCCCACCTGGCCCTGGACGCCAAAAAGGAAAATCCGTTACAGGCTATTGACTGCGCCCAGCAGGACAGCGGCTACAAGGTTGTCTTATGCGCGGAATCCCCCGGACGCCAGCAAGCGCTGATGGATACATTCAAGGAGCACGGCAGACCGCTCAATTTGCTGGAGTCCTGGGAGGCGTGTCTGAAGTCCGCCGTCCCTTGGAATATCACGGTGGCGGAGCTGGCGAAAGGTTTCGCTGACAACGAAAACCGGATTCTGGTTGTAGCGGAAGCTGACCTGTATGAAGGCAGAGTCCTGCAGCGAAGACGCCGCAAGCGGACGCAGGAAAGCCCTGAAAACATCATTCAGAATTTGACCGAGCTAAAGCTTAACGCGCCGGTTGTGCATATCGATCACGGCATCGGCCGCTATAAAGGCTTGCAGTCACTCGAAGTCGACGGCCAGAAGCAGGAGTTTCTGGTTCTGGAATACGCCAACGAAGCTAAGCTTTATGTACCGGTATCCTCCCTGCATCTGATTTCCCGCTACGCAGGTCTTGACGACAATCTGGCGCCGATCAATAAACTCGGTACGGATCGCTGGTCCGCCGCTAAGCGTCAAGCAGCGGAGAAAATTAAAGACAGCGCAGCGGAATTGCTGGAGATTTACGCCAAGCGCGAGCTGCACAAAGGCTACGCCTGCCCGCCGCCGGACGAGCATTACCGCGCCTTCTCCGCCACCTTCCCGTTTGAGGAAACGCCGGATCAGGCCACGACGATCAACGCAGTCTTACAGGACATGATGAAACCACGCCCCATGGACCGGCTGGTCTGCGGCGATGTGGGCTTCGGTAAAACGGAAGTCGCCATGCGGGCAGCCTTCCTCGCCGCGCACGCAGGACGTCAGGTGGCGATACTTACGCCTACCACGCTGCTTGCACAGCAGCACTTTCAGTCCTTTCAGGACCGTTTCGCGGACACTGCGATCAATGTCGAACTGATCTCCCGTTTTCGCAGCGCCGGCGATATAGAAAAAGTTAAAGACAAACTATCGGAAGGCAAAGTCGACATTCTTGTCGGCACCCATAAGCTGCTGCAGAAAGATATCCAGTTTAAGAATCTCGGCTTGCTGATCATCGACGAGGAGCATCGTTTCGGCGTGCAGCAAAAGGAGAAAGTTAAATCTCTGCGCGCCAACATCGATATACTCACGCTGACCGCCACGCCGATACCCCGTACCCTGAACCTGTCCTTCCAGGGCGTCCGCGATTTGTCCATTATCGCCACCCCGCCAGAGAAGCGCCTATCCGTCAAAACCTTCGTACAGGAACACAGCAACAGCATTATCAAAGAAGCTGTGTTGAGGGAAATTTTGCGGGGCGGCCAAGTGTTCTTTCTGCACAACGAAGTCAACACCATCAACAAGGCTGCGGCCGAGTTGCAGGAGATGGTTCCGGATGCGCGCGTGGCTGTCGCCCATGGCCAGATGCGTGAGCGTGAGCTGGAAAAGGTCATGTCGGATTTTTACCATAAGCGCTTCAATGTGCTGATGTGCACCACCATCATTGAAACCGGTATCGACATCCCCTCCGCCAACACCATTATCATCGAGCGCGCGGATAAATTCGGCTTGGCGCAGTTGCACCAGCTGCGGGGCCGGGTCGGACGCTCTCATCACCAGGCATACGCGTATCTGTTGACGCCTCCGCCACGCAACCTCACTGAGGACGCCAAGAAAAGACTGGACGCCATCAGCAGCGCCCAGGATCTCGGCGCCGGATTCACTCTGGCCACTCACGACCTGGAAATTCGCGGCGCAGGGGAATTGCTTGGCGAAGAGCAAAGCGGACATATCCAGAACATTGGCTTCACGCTTTATCTGCAATTGTTGGATGCAGCGGTCAAAGCCATGCGCGAGGGCAAAGAGCTGGACCTGACCCAACCTATTGATCAAGGTTGTGAAGTCAATCTGCGTTTGCCCGCCCTGATTCCCGACGACTATCTGCCGGATGTCCATAACCGTCTGATCCTGTATAAGCGCATCGCCAGCGCCAAAGATGAGGACGCCTTGCAGTCTCTGCAAATTGAAATGATTGACCGCTTCGGCCTGCTGCCAGACGCGACCAAAAACCTGTTTCGTCAGGCTCGTCTGAAATTGACCGCTGACAGACTGGGCATCGCTCGAATTGATATCGGAGCCAAGGGCGGCGTGATCGAATTCAACGCCAAGACCACCATCGAACCGATCAAACTGGTCAATCTCATCCAGCGAGAACCCAAGCACTATAAATTGGACGGAGGCTCCAAGTTACGCGTCACTCGCTCACTGGAGGACAAGGAAGACCGTATGCAATTCGTGGAAAAACTTCTGAAGTCCTTCGCTCCCGCCCGCGCATAACCCTGCCGGGCGGCCCCGGCGCCAGGGAAATGTAGTATACTTTGTGAGGGTTTGTTGATGGATGGCCACTTCCCCATTGGCGCTATCAACCCGCCCTAGCTTTTATTCCCTGGCGCACGCCTTCCAATCACAAAACAAAAGAAGTTGTCCAAATAAATGCTATTTTGCCGAACACATCAACTTTGCCCTTTTTCAGCGCGAAGCATTGCATTCTTTCTCACGCTGTTTCTTGGGCTTATGTCTTCCAGCCTGCGCGCCTATGCAGGGCTTTATCAAATCGACCTCATCATGTTCAAAACCCCCGTGCCGGAAGGGGAAGAAAACTTCGAATATTATCCCGTCGATTACAATCCCGAAGCGCCGCTGCTGGTGGATTTCACACCCCTGAGCAGCCTGCAGAAACAGGCCCTCGGCGCGAACCAGGTGCTGTTAAAGTGGATCGCCAACAACCTTGAACGTCGCTCTGGTTATCAGGTTGTCTGGCATAAATCCTGGGTTTCGAATCTCGCTTACAACCAGGATACACCCGTGCGCATTTTTGATACGGAAAGACTGGGCGAAGGTTATAGCATAGAGGGCGTGGTGAGCCTGTCACGCACTCGCTACCTGCACACCACGATTGATTTATCCCTGGTGGAGTGGAGGCAAAAACAGCCAGGCGGCGCTATGGATAACATGTTTACACCCTTCCCCGAGCAAACGGGCGCCGCCAATGCGCTCACGCCAATGCCGCAAAACGCGCCGGAAGCAAAGGTCACCGCACCCGACAGCGAGGAGCCGTTCATGGAAGAGGCCTTCAGAGGACTTGAGCCTGTCGCCCGCTACCGCAACCGACAATCACGCCGCATGCGCAGCGGCCAGGTCCACTATCTGGATCATCCTGTCGTGGGCGTACTGGTGAAAATTATTCCGGTCCGCAATGTGCGCATACAAACTTCCGTCGACACAGCGGAGGGCGACTTGGCAGGCGAAGATGAGAAGGAGCCGGAGGAAGGGGAAGCCGACAGCCCGACGGAAGACTGATGTAACGCGAGAAATCAAACGTCTTTGGGCACTCAATAAAAAAGCGGGGTATATTTTCCCCGCTTTTTTCATTCAACGATCAATATACGTCGCGCACAACGCTGAAGGTCAGCTCTCTGCAACCAGCGCCGCCAGCAGCTGCTTCACATATCCCATCCCCTGATCAATCGCCTCATGGATTTCTTCCATGGTGATGATATTTTCGCTGACGCCCGCCGCCGGATTAACGACCAGGGAGATACAGGCATAAGGGACGTCCAGCTCGCGCGCCAACGCCGCTTCCGGCATTCCCGTCATACCAACGATGTCACAGCCATCCTGCTTCATGCGGCGGATTTCCGCCACCGTCTCCAGACGCGGCCCCTGCGTAGCGCCGTAAACGCCAAAGTTGCTGTGCTTGACGCCCAGAGCCGTCGCCTTTTCACAGATCAGCTTGCGCAGCGCTTCATCGTAGGGGTAGCTGAAATCAATGTGGGTGACATGGTCGATATCGCCCTGAAAATAGGTATGCTCGCGCCCATAGGTGTAGTCGATCACCTGATCAGGGATACACACATGAGTCGCCCCCATATCCGGATGAATCCCGCCCACGGCGTTTACCGCCAGGAAGCCTTTGGCGCCGGCTTCTTTCAGCGCCCAGATATTAGCGCGGTAGTTCACTTCATGAGGCGGAATTCGATGCGGATTCCCGTGACGCGCCAAAAACAGCACCTCTTTCCCTTGCAGCTGAGCGCGCACGATATCCGCTGAGGGCGCGCCCCAGGGCGTATCGAACTTGTCCTGCCCCTTGATTTCCAGACCGTCCAGCTCAGTCAGTCCGGTGCCTCCAATAATGGCGTACATGTCATTCTCTCCGATCTTGTAAACTTTCTGCTTCTTTCAACACTTTCAGTTGGTCCGGCAAATGCACCGTTTGCGTTGGAAACGCCACTTCCGCGCCGTTCTGCTGAATAATATCCATCACTTTGATCAGCACGTCCTGCTTGACCTCGTGGTACTTGATCCAGTTGGTGGTCTTGGTGAATGTGTAGATAAAGAAGTCCAGAGATGACGCCGCAAAGGCGTTGAAATTGACAATCATGGTCTGGGTTTCATCTATTTCATCGTGCTCCGCCAACATGGCTTTCACCTGCTCCACAATCACCGGCACTTGTTTGAAATCATCATAGCGAACGCCGATAGTCTCGTAGATTCGGCGGTGAGTCATTCGGGAAGGGTTTTCCACGGAGATCGTAGTGAAGGTGGAATTGGGCACATACAAGGGACGCTTGTCGAAGGTGCGAATACAGGTCAGACGCCAACCGATCTGCTCTACTGTTCCCTCGATATTCTTGTCTGGAGAACGAATCCAGTCTCCCACAGAGAACGGACGATCCAGGTAGATCATCAGACCGCCGAAAAAGTTGGCCAGCAAATCCTTGGCGGCGAAACCCACTGCAATGCCGCCGATGCCCCCAAAAGCCAGCACGCCGGACACGCTGTAACCCAAGGTCTGCATGATAACCAGCACCCCAGTGATGATGATGGATGCGCGCAGCAGTTTGCTGATCGCAGACATGGTGGTCTTGTCCATGGGCTGCTTCATCTTGTCCGGCGACACCAGAATCTCTTCCGCGCCTCTGACGAAACGAATCAGGAACCATATGATCAGTACGATGACGCCGATAGCCCGGATAATATCCACCGCCTCGAACACGACCGCGCCGGTTTCCCGCTGCGCCACTTCAGCCGCCCAGGAAAGTCCGATCAGCCAGATGAAAACCCCTAGCGGCTTGGCGCCCGCGTCCAGGAGCGTGTCATCCCACAAGTTCCGGGTTTTCGCCAGCTGACGCGCGATTCGCGCCGTTACTTTATGGCACAGATAGTTGGCGACCAGGGTTACGAAAACGATGAGAAACACCCGCACAATCCAATGCATGGAATCGTCGGCAAACCCCAACCACGAACTCACTTCACTCCAGGACACAACTTTCCCCCTATCGTTAGTATGCTATTTCATCGAGTCTATTGACGCAGGCTTTGCGCCAGTTCACGGGCTCGAGCCAGCCTCGCCTTATCCACCGTCCCCTCAGGGCGTCGTCGCATACTGTGGCGACGGCGCAGTGAATCCTCCGGGAATAACAGATCCTCAGGCAAGGCTTCCAATTTGTCGGCGACTTTAAGTAAGCGCTCAGGATTGTTGCACGCCATCAACAAATCACAACCCGCCTGCAGCGCCCTGACAATACTGGCGCTTTCATCCTCTTCTCCATCCAGATCCGCCCCCTGCATTCCCATATCGTCACTGATAATGGCGCCCCGATATTGCAACCGCTCACGCAAAACCTGGGTAAGCCAGAAAGCAGATTGACTTGCGGGTGACAGGTCGCAGGCAGGATAAATGACATGTGCGGGCATCATCGCCTCGACGCCAGCTTCAATCATTTCGATGAAAGGCCGCATGTCCGAGTCCAGCAATTCTTCATAGCTGCGCATGTCGCGGGCGCTCTGCACATGCGTGTCTTCCGCCACAAACCCATGTCCAGGGAAGTGCTTGCCTACGCCTGCGCAGCCGGCTTCGCCCATTCCGCGCCAGAAGGCTTGCGCCAACGTCGCCGCCATCGCCGGCGTATCGCCGAAAGCGCGGTCGGCGATGACTTTGTTTTTGCCATAATCCACATCCAGCACGGGCGCGAAGCTGAAATCCAAGTCAAACTCTCTCAGCTCTACGGCGGTGAGCCAACCTAACTCTGTCGCCATTGCTTTGGCGGCAGCTGGACTCTCTTGATAGCGTGCGCGCAGTTTTCCTGGGGCAGGCAATAAAGTGCGCCCTTCCCGAAAACGTTGCACCCGCCCTCCTTCCTGGTCCACACATAAAAGCAATTCAGGACGTATAGCGCGAATCTGTTTGACTAACGCGTCCAGTTGCTGTGGGTCGGTGTAATTACGTGCGAAGAATATGACGCCGCCCACGACGGGCCGGCTCAGTAACTCCTTTTCCTCCGCGCTAACATCCAGTCCTTTAAGATCGATAATCAAAGGACCCAGTTTTGCTGTCTTGCTCATAAGAAATCGCGTATCTGGCTGATTGGATTTAGGCCGCGCGCAGTTTAGCCGTTGATCAGAACGGGAGTTCCCGGGCCGACGCGGTCAAAAAGCCGGATAATATCTTGATTTCGCATTCGAATACAGCCATGCGACAACGGCTCGCCCATGGGCTCGGAGTCAGGAGTTCCATGCAGATAGATGTAGCGACGCATGGTATCCACATCGCCGCCGCGGTTGAAACCTTTTTGGGTTCCGCTCAACCACAGAATGCGAGTGAGAATCCAATCGCGTTCGGGGTGAACGTCAGCAAGCGCCTGAGAATAGATTTCACCAGTCCAACGACGGCCGCGAAACACAGCGTTCAGTGGCGCCTGCGCGCCAATCTTGGCGCGAATGATATGTTCGCCCCGTGGCGTCTGGCCGCTGCCGTTACGTTCGCCAACGCCCGCTCTGGCGGTGGAAACGGAGAAAGTCTCCACTGTCTTACCTGAGTCAAGTAGCGTTAATGTTTGCAGTGGTACAGAGATGACAATAGAAAGCGACATGAGGCTCCAGGAGTTGATTGGCGAACGCCCCAAGGATATTACATCCTCGCCGGGTTTACAGCCGCCCCTGACTTACCCTGCGCTGGCGGCTTCCGTAGAGGCGTGGCGCGACTCGTCCGAAGGCGCATTGATGCCCGCAGCCAGGAATGGCACCAGCTGATTGACGATGCCGATTACAGGAGTTTTTACACCCAACTCTTTCTCAAGAATGCTGCCCAATGCTTCTGAGGAGGACATGGTGAACGCCGTGGCGCCCAGCATAAACTGAATACGCCAGAAACGCTCCACAGCATTCAGCTCCGGCGTGGCGTCCTTCAACAGACGCATGAACAGACGGAATTCTGTGGAATACTGCTGCTCCAGATACTTGCGCAAATGTCCCTGGGATTGCGTGTAAGCCAGCCCGAGCAGACGCATGAAAATTGACAGGCTCTTGCTGTTTCTGGCTGGAATGTCGATAACGGAAGAAGTAACGATCTGCAGCAGTTCCTCCAGTTCGACTTTGCGACTTTCCGCAACGACGCCCTGAAGTCTATCTCGCAATATGCGGGTGAATGGATTAATGAAGCGGGCGAACACAGCTTGAATCAGCGCGTTCTTGGAACCGAAATGGTAGTTTACCGCAGCCAGATTGACTTTGGCTTTGCTGGTTATCTGCCGCAGTGATGTTTCCGAGAACCCCCGTTCCGCGAATAACTGCTCTGCAGCATCTAAAATCCGATCAACTGTATCTGACTGAGACATGTTTATTCTTCTGGCGTACCGCTCCAAACAAGTGTTTGAAACATACGTTTGATAGGCTGGAATGTCAAGTCTGATAACGTTTTATATTGTGCAATTATTGCACACGTCATTTTAACGAACCAGATCAGCGGAATAGCTGGCCAAGTTTGCGCTGAATGCAGATAAATTAACAGTCGGAAGTTCCCTTATGCGCCGGCGGACGTGACTTGCAGCCTCATACCCGCCGGCGCCGGAGAACTCAGTCCATGCTGTTGGCGCCAATGCGATGAATCGCCAAGTCGGCTCCCTGATACTCCTCTTCTTCTGATAAGCGTAGTCCAGACAGCTTTTTCACCACGCCATAGACGACAAATCCGCCCACAAACGCCAACGCCGCGCCGGTGATCGAGCCGACCAGTTGCGACAGGAATGTGACGCCGCCAAGGCCGCCGAATGACTGCAAGCCGAAAACGCCCGCCGCCACGCCGCCCCACAAACCACAGACGCCGTGCAAAGGCCAAACGCCCAATACATCATCCAGTTTGCGCAGGCGTTTTTGCATGTACTCAAACAGGAAGACAAATAACGCTCCCGCCACTGCGCCGGTAATAAGCGCGCCAATCGGATGCATAATGTCAGATCCGGCGCATACCGCCACCAGTCCAGCCAAAGGGCCGTTATGTATGAATCCTGGGTCTTTGCGCCCTACCAGCATGGACGTCACAATGCCGCCCACCATCGCCATCAGACTATTAAGCGCAACCAGCCCGCTTACGCCACCCAGCGTCTGCGCAGACATCACGTTAAAGCCAAACCATCCTACCGTCAGTATCCAGGCGCCCAGCGCAAGAAAAGGAATATTGGAGGGTGCGAAAGCGACCAACTGGCCATTGCGATAGCGCCCATTTCTCACTCCCAGCAAATACACTGCAGCGAAAGCGATCCAGCCGCCCACAGCATGCACGACCACAGACCCCGCGAAGTCATGAAAAGTCGCGCCAAAGCGCTCTTGCAAGAAGTCCTGAAAACCAAAGGCGCTGTTCCAGGCCATGCCCTCAAACAAGGGATACACCACACCCACACAGATTGATGCGGCGATCAGCATGGGGTAAAACTTGGCGCGCTCCGCGACGCCTCCAGAAATAATGGCGGGAATCGCCGCCGCGAAAGTCAGCAGGAAGAAGAACTTCACCAGCTCATAGCCGTTGTTGACGCTCAGTTCAGTGGCGCTGGAAAAGAAGTTGACTCCATAGGCGATCTGGTAGCCAACGAAGAAATACGCCAGCGTAGACGCGCCAAAATCCGTCATGATTTTAACCAGCGCGTTTACCTGGTTTTTATGGCGCACGGTTCCCACTTCGAGAAATGCAAAGCCGGCGTGCATCGCCAGCACCATAGTGGCTCCCAAAAGGATAAACAGGGTGTCGGCGCCTTGCAGTAAGGTCTCCACCGCATTATTAGTATCGTTCATTCCATCTCCTGTTACGCTCTTGCATGGTGCGCGGCTCGGCACAACGCACACAATTAGTGCTTTTGATTTTGTTATTGGCGATCCATCTTAGAAT
Organism: Hahella sp. KA22; assembly: GCF_004135205.1. Taxonomy (NCBI): domain Bacteria; kingdom Pseudomonadati; phylum Pseudomonadota; class Gammaproteobacteria; order Oceanospirillales; family Hahellaceae; genus Hahella; species Hahella sp. KA22. The sequence continues at coordinate 4,737,378 of NZ_CP035490.1, forward strand.
TAAGCAATCCATTGTTTTTATTTGTTTTACGCAGAGCTACGGCCACAAATCACACTTATCAGCCACATCTCTTCTACTCAGTCAGCAAATTCCAGACCAAATACGCACCAACTTAAAGCCAGGCCAATTGCACAGCGCACTTTAATGAGACAGAGACAAATGGAAGTTGAAAAAACGCTCTAAAAAAGCGCATGCATAAACACAGGAAAACCCGCTAGGCTTGCGTAACATAAGGAAAGTTCGACCTCCCGCCTCAAAGAGCAAAGTCTATGACGAGGGGGACAACAGGGGTTGAAACTGCATTAAAGGGATGAGGAGTAGATGAAACGAATGACGACAGTGGCGGATGAGTGCAGGAACGCCCGCACTCAGGCTTCAGATAACGCCAGATCCGCAAACTCCGTCTTTATTTTGGCGCTGGCTTCCATGTACTTATTCTTGGTTATCTCAAAAGCCTGCTGCGCCTCCAGCAGGTACTGCAGATAGAGGCGAATCGCAGCGACCGTGCGCATGGCTTTAATCAACTGCCCTTGCTTGCTCAGAGTGACCAGACGCCGATAGCGCCTGTCCAGCAGACTTTTGCGGTAGGTTGACATCATCAGACATTGATACGCCAAACCGTTGCCGCCTTCCAGCATACGGATATGGGTAATCGCACGAAATTCCAATTCTTTTCTCTGACGCACTAACTCACTGTACCCCGCATTCTTGATAAAAAGTCGCCGCAGGGGTGGAATGGCCAAGGCGGATATAGCGACGAAAAAGCCAAAGGCAATGCCGGCAACCCAGGCGTTAAGCCCGCCCTGCCAGCCAATCAGGAATACAGCGAAACTAAGCAGACATGACAAAAGCCAGAGATCTCTGCGCCGCCGGGCGCTAATCAAATCAATCGTCTGCGGATAGTGTTTGATCGCCAACACGTCGTAGTTCATGACTTCAAGCGCCTCACACTCTCGGAGAATCTGAGTAAGTTGATTGCGCTGCGCCACCGTCTCCCGATAGCGGCGCTTGCGATCCTCTTCACTCTCCGCGGCTTCCGCCTTTTTCTGCTCCGCCTTTTTCTGCTCCGCCTTTTTCTGCTCCGCCTTTTTCTGCTCCGCTTTTTTGAGGCTCTGAGCCGATGGCGCAACGCCGTTGCTTTTCGTCTTGCTCAGATCTTTACTTGTACGCGGGTCCGACGGCGGCGCTGCCGGCGTTTTTGCGGGAGACTTCGCAGTGGGCTGAGACTCCTTGGCGGCGGGTAGCGTATTGCTCCGGTGCTCCTCTACCGCACGCCGTACTGGGTCCATATCACCGCGCGCCAATGAACGCAGCGTCTTGGGATCCAGATCAAAATCATTAGGGTTATGTATCTTCATATCGAAAACTATAGAGTAATAACGAGAACGGGTCACCAGCGCCCACCGCGCCAAAACCTCGTCAATCTCAGAGTATTTAGCAATAGATGCGCCAGCTAACTGAATTTATTAGAAAAGCCTGCACATTGCGGCGATGCGCGAACTAGCTCGCATAAGACCTACGCCGAGTATTTGGCGAATTCGCCCTTACATGTCGATAAAACATACCGCCAGGCCGTCTCTTTCGATCCAACTACTCAGAGAAATAAGCCTGAAAAGTTAGAAAATGCGCCTCTGGACGCTTATCATGGCCACCTGCACAAAAAGCATTTACCTCAGCGAAAGGATCAGTCCACCGTGTTTACAGGAATCGTTCAAGGCAAAGCCACACTACGCAAAGCCGTACGCCGCGAAGGTCTCTACACCTACGATTTTGAGTTCCCCTCTGACCAGTCTTCGACAGAAACAGGCGCCAGCGTCGCCATCAACGGAACCTGTTTGACGGCGGTGCGCATTGACGGGACCTATATCGCCTTCGACCTTATGACAGAGACATTGCGCCTGACCAACCTTGGCGACCTCAATGAAGGCGATGAAGTCAATTTCGAACATGCCGCGCGAATTGGCGATGAAATTGGCGGCCATTTGATGTCTGGGCACATCCATGATGTCGCGGTGCTGATTCACACCGAGCGCACGGAAAATAATGTGGCGCTGGACTTCCAGTTGCCCCCGGAGCTGCGCAAGTATGTCTTCGACAAGGGCTTTATTGGCGTCAATGGCGCCAGCCTGACCGTCGGCTCTGTCAGTAAGGACGGATTCAGAGTGAACCTGATACCGGAAACTCTGCGCGTCACGACCTTCAGCGCCTTGCAACCGGGCGACAAAGTCAACATAGAGGTTGACCCACAGACGCAAACGCTGGTGGACAGCCTGGAGCGACTGTTGCCCCGCTATCTGGAGAACCTGACGCCAGGCGCCTGATCGTCAGTTTTGGATGCGCGCCGCAGTGGCGCGTTTCCCGCTTATCTCCGATAATTATTTTCTATGACTTTTCAATCCGTTACTTGTGCTTCCCTGTAGGTAGTTAGAGACCCAAGATGCTGATTATTCCCGCTGAACAGACCATAAACTGGCGCAAGCCTCCGGTCGCCACACTGCTGTTGATCTTCATTAATTTCGCCATATTCTTTTACCTCAGCGGCAAAGATAATCGAGTCTGGCAGGACGCCGCCCATTACTACGAACAAAATCAGATGGTCAAACTGGAGGCGCCTGAATTCGCCGACTATCTGCAGCGCCATATCGGCCTGGGCCAGGACAACCGTTTTGAGCTGTCGGCGGCGGCGCGTAAAGCCGTCAACGAGGGGCGCGGCGACGAACTGATTCCCTACATGCTGACCGATAGAAAGTTCGTTAACTACCTGCTGCAGAATGGACAGGAGTTCATTGAGCCGGAAGCTTTTGAAACCTGGAAGTCCCAGCGTATTTACCTCCAGGAACACTATCTGAGCCAGCTCAGTCACTTACAGATGGGGCTCATTCCCGGCGAAATGGAGCTGGCGGACCTGTTTTCGTATCAATTTCTCCACGGCGGCTTCGGACATGTTTTCGGTAACATGGTGATGCTGTTTTTACTTGGATTCGCCATTGAACGAATTCTTGGCGCCGCGCTTTATGTCATGGCTTATCTGTTCTGCGGCGTAGTTTCAGGCTTTATTTTCAGCATGGTGGAAGGCGACAGTCTGACGCCGCTGGTGGGCGCCTCCGGGGCTGTGTCAGGTCTGATGGGGATGTATGTGGCGCACTACCGGCTGCAGCAAATCCGTTTCTTCGCCTTCCTTTATGTCTACTTCAACTACTTCCGCGCGCCAGCGCTAATCATGCTGCCGGTATGGGTGGGTAAAGAACTTTACGAGTACTTCACTTACGTCGAATCCAATGTCGCCTACGTCGCTCACGCTGCGGGGCTGGTGGCGGGCGCCGCCATCATTTTCCCCCTGGATCGACTCGCGCCGAGGGCTGCACAGGAAATCACTCATTCCCCGGAGCAACAGGACCAGTCGATGCGAGAAGAACTGGCCCGTGCTATGGAAGCGGTTGGACGCGTCGATTTTCAGCGTGCGCGGGAGCGCTTTAAAGCGCTATGGGAAAAGCATCCTGAGCACATCGGGATTCAGGAGCAGCTTTTCCATCTATACAAAGTAAAACCGGACACCCAGGAAAGCCTGCAGTTCACTATCACAGTGCTTGAGCACGCGTTGAAGATGCAAGACTTTAATCATGCCTACTTCATCTGGAGCGAGTATCAGAAGTACGCCAAGGAAAATTCTCGTCTGGAAGACAAGTACCACTTCCGTATTCTCAACACCTGCCTCAACAACAACCTGATCAAAGAAGCTGAACAGGTATTTGGGGTTGTCGTGAAAAGCATCAACAATCCAGAGCTGGTGCGAGAGTGCTACCGCACATTGATTCAAGCGCTCAAAGCCCGGCAAATGGACGTCAAAGCGCAGAAATATGAGCGCGAACTAAGGCAGCTTGAGGGTTAATAAACTTAAGAACAGGCCGGAAATGGGCGTGCTGCGCGCGCCCGACCCTTAGGGAGAAAATCCGAACTTGGCGACCGGCTCCGGCAGCCTGCCATTCTTCTCCATCACTTCAATCCATGCGGGAATTTCCGGCGTTGCGGAATGATCCGGGTAGTGCTTCTGCACATAGAGCAAATATTCCTTGGCTTTATCCGCTCGGTGCAGTCCGTTCGCCAGCGTTCGCGCCATGACAATAATAGCGTCAGCGGCGTGAGCGGATTCTGGGAACCGGGAATTGAACCCTTGCAACAGCTTCAAGGTCAGTCTGAAATCGCCGGAGTGATACAGACTCTGCGCTACGTTATACAACAGCGTCTCATCGTTGATCGTATAGTCGGGGTAATGCCCGTAGAGCCCTCTCAGCACAAGTTTCAGTTCATGAATCCGTCCCGCGTCCGCCAACATCTGCAATACAGGCTTCGACGTTTTCAAAAGCTCTGGCCAGGCGTTGGTCTCCAGCAGCAGCTTGTACAGACGATCCAGCACCACCAGATCATGGGGCTTGCGTTTGTATAAATTACGCAGCAGCCCCGCCGCCGCCTCGTATCGTCCTTCCTTGAGGTTGATGTCGATTTCAGCCATCGCCAGCTTGTCATTCCGCTGCGCCAGCGCTTCCGGATTCTGCGGCGGCGCTTCAAGGGCTTCATCAGGCGTCAGGCCAAGGCGATGCTGATATTGAAACAGCAGGTAACCCAGCATATTGAAGATCACCAGCATGAAGTAACTGGAAATAAGTCCCGCCAAGGGAAAGCCCAGGGTCTGGGAGAAGTTGCTCAGCACAAAATCCTGCGCGGCGCCCAGCCCCAGAAACAGCAGCAATAAATAGCCGTAAAGAACGAAATACGGCCAGCCGATGCTTGAGATGAACCCGATCAGACGCGTCGGATGCAAGGCGTCCACCACATTACCTTCAATCGCCAGCAACATGATGCTGGCGGGCAGAACCAGGGCGGAGAACGCAACAGCCAGAATCATCAGAAAAGAGCCGCCCCAGATGCCGGAGACGACAATGAGCGCGCCGAAGGCAATGAAGATCAAGGTCTGCTGTATGACCAGCAATAATCCGCCGCCGCTGAATGCGGATAACAGCTCAGGCGGTTTCAACACGCCTTTGGAGGTGGTCTCAATCACGCTATACATGTATTTGACCTGGGCGCAAAACAGGGCGATGGCGATGATCAGAGATATTAGATCCTTACCCAGCGCCAACGGCACCAAGGTGCAGATGGCCACCAATATCATGGGGTCTTTGGCCATGGGATAGGCGAAGAAGTCATTCAGTCGCTGCCAGAATGGCGTGACCTCCGCTGCGGAGCCTTCCGCGGAATACCGCATTACCTGCTGACACAAAGGACAGGTCGCAGCCCCTTTGCCCGGCTTTACCGGAACGCAGCTGCCGCAGAGTTGAACATGGCAACCCAGGCACTGCCAGTTGGCGCCATGGGTGGGATGGTATCTGCAATAAACATCCACGCGCGTATTTTTCCTTTTGCTAACTTACTACTTAACTCGTTTTCCAGGCCCCTGTTAAAGGAGCGCATGACGATCCGATTTGCGAGCGTATCGCCACTGTAGAGGCGAAGCTATCGAACATGACATTCGGTAGAGGCGATTACTTCCTGCGCTTGCGCACACGTTTGTTCGCCAACAACCAGCTTTCCAACATCAATTGCGGGTTCAGGTTGCGCTGCTCCACCAAAGATCGCTTTATTTCGATCAGCTCAGCATAGAGTGCAACCAGCTGCTGCGTATCCAGACGGGCTCCCACGCCCACCAGAGTCGCTTCCGTTTCGCCCCTCTCGCCTTCATTTATCTGCGTGGCGGTCAGCAGTTGCTTCACCCAGATAGCCAGCCAATCCGCCAGCCGTTCAAGATCAAGCTTGCTCCAGGTTTCCGCCAGGGTAAACGCATCCACGCGCCCTTCCAGGTAGTTGAGCCAGTTCGCCAATACTTCCGCCCGTAGCTCCAGTATGTCCTGACTGTGCCACGCCAGAGCGGTAAGAGGGCGACCGCCTGCGCTTTCCGTCAAACTATAGGCGCGCTCTTTGGGCACATCCAGTTGGGTCAACCAATTCACCACAGACTCTGTGTCCGGCGCAGCCAGCGTATAGATCTGGCAGCGGCTGCGAATCGTCGGCAGCAGCAGGCTTATTTGTTGCGAAACCAGCAGAATGACGGCGCTGGCGGGTGGCTCTTCCAGTGTTTTCAGAATGGCGTTGGCGGAATAAGCGTTCATCGCCTCCGCCGGGGTCAGCACGCATATTCGGCGACGCGAGATTTGCGGCTTGGCGTAGATAAAATCTCCCAGTCCGCGCACCTGATCAATTTTTATAGCCTTGGCGCCATCCTCTGGAGCCACCCATTGCAAGTCGGGGTGCGTCCCAGCTTCTATCAACTTACAGGAGCGACAATCGCCACAAGGACGTTCAAGGCGCTTAGCCTGCTCACAGAGTAGAAATTTGGCGTATTCAGAAGTCAGGCGATTCTTGCCAACGCCGCTTTGCCCCGCCACTAAAATAGCGGAAGGCACTTTATCGTTGTGCGCCAGCCCCACCCAGTCACGCCAGGTTTTATTGAGCCAGGGAAGTTGATCCAGGGATATTTCCGTCAAATCGGACATTAGTACTCTATTGGTGCTATTCAGTGTTTATTTATTCGGCAGGCAAATATCCGCCTGCAACAACAAGGTCTGCAATTGTCAGAACGTTCCGCAGCATACCGTCGCAAAGATCGTTCCAGCAGCTCAAGGATTCAAGGCCAGTTGCTTGATATCCCGTTTCAGGCGGCGCACTCTGTCTGGACTGCCGCCCGCGTCATCCGCATACAGGTTTTGCTCAAACTCGCTGAAAATCTGCTGCAACTGTTTGCGTTGCCGCGGCCACTTTTTAGTCGCCAGCGCCAATGCCTGCCCAGGCGTCAGTCCAGCATCCAGAGCCAGCCCCTTCTTATGCATTCGGCTCAATAGAGATCGATACAAGCGCACCATGGGGTCGCCTTTATTACGCCGCCACTCCGCTTTGAGGGTCAGCAACGACAAAGCGAGGAAGACTATCACGGAGACGCCGGCGAGTATCATCAGCATCGTCTTCATGTCGCTATCGCCAAACCAGCGTTTGAAGAAACTGCTTTGCTTCTCCTGATCGTAGTTGACGACCCATTTCTGCCACATGTAGTTCATGTATTCCAGATTATTGGTCATCCAGGCGAAGACGCCAATATGGTTATATCTGGCCAGGGACAGCGGCGTATTTTGCAGGAATGTGCCTTCTTCCGCGACCGCGTCTCTAATGCCCGACTCCACTCTTTGCGGCGCTACCGCCGCCGTCGGATCGACACGCACCCAGCCGCGTTCAGGCAACCACGCTTCCACCCAGGCATGGGCATCATACTGATGCACCACCAGAAAGCCACCCTGCTCGTTCCACTCTCCGCCCTGATACCCGGCCAACACCCGCGACGGGATATTCGCCGCGCGCAAAATGAACGCCATCGTGCTGGCGTAATGCTCGCAAAAGCCACGACGCGTGTCGAAGAAAAACTCATCTATTCTATTCGCTGAGGTCAACAGCGGCGGCGATAAGGTATAGACGTAGGGTTCCTGATTAAAATGCGTCAGCACCGTCTTTATAAAGATTTCGGCGTCAGGCGTCGTCTCGCGTAATTGTTTGGCCCATTCAGCAGTACGGGAATTGGAGCCCTGCGGCAAACTGCTGAAGCGGGCGAAGCTTTGGGCGTTTTCCCTATACTCTTCCGCCTGACTGATGACGCGATACCACTCCGGGGATTTCACGTCTCTCATGAATCTCACCAGCTGATCCGGCGTTGAGAAAGGCGCGCCACGCGCCACCTTGGCGTCATCCAGCGCAAAACCCCATTCACGATTGTGGGGCTCCAGCAGCACTTCATAGTCCCATTGCTCAGTCTGGGTTCTGGCGCCCGGTCTAACCGCACCCTGTCTGTCGCGATTAGTCTGGCTGAATGACCGCTTCCAGCTTGTACCGTCATAACGATCCAGGATCAGTGCGCGCCAATAAAGTTCCCGATAGGCCGGTCGCGGCCCATTAAACACGATCCGAAACGCTCGCTCGCCTGATTGCGCAAGATTCGCCACATCTCCCGGCGACATGTTTTCATCAAGCCCGGTAAACGCAGTAGAACTCTTCAGCGGCATCGCCCATAAGGGACCGAAGCGAGGAAAGAACAGATACATCACAATCAACAACGGCGCTGCAACCGCCATGGAGCCATACACGCCTTTAAATGTAGAGCCAATGGAGCGGGATTTCAGCGACTGGTTCACCGCCATCAGAGCCACAAAGCTCAATCCCATGGCGATGAAAATATACAGACTGACGAACAGGGACTGGCTGAACAGGAAGCCGAGGCAGAGCAAAAACAACGTCATGAAACTGAACAGGAAGGCGTCGCGCCGCTGATTCAGCTCCAGCAATTTCAGCGCATAAGCCAGTACAAAAAAACCGACCGCCGTCTCCACCGTAAACTGCGCCTGCGTAGAGAACACATAGGCGATGGAGGTCACCACCATGACTCCGCCTTTCACCCAGGTCGAGGGTGCAGGCCATTTCCCCTGATACACCCGGGTGCGCCAAAACACGGACACACATGCGAATCCAAGCAGCCACACCGGAACATGATTCCAGTGCGCGCCTGCGGCGGCGGCCAGGGAAACCACCATCCATACCAGCGCCCGCGTATCCAGTGCGGGAGACTCATCAAAACTTCGCTTAAACATGATCAGGATACTTCGCCAGCGCAGTCAGACATTTATTGCGATGCTCAAGGCCTGAGCCAGGCCCGCACGCCCAGCCGGGCATACGTAATCCGTAAGGCGTCCCTTTTTGCTCCAGCTCCAAAATCTGGGCGCACAGCGTAGACAGGCGCAGCTCCGTCTCCATCCCCTGGTAGGCGTCAAAATCAATCCAGTCCGGGTCCAGTTCCGGCTGACTGAATTCTTTGCTGTATAACTCACCCTGCTGTGCGTACTTTTTCCAGGCGATACGGGTAAGCGGCTCGCCGGGAACATAAGTGCGCAGGCCTGCGAAATCCTCTTGCCCCACCATGTATGAGTCGCCCTTTCCTTCGCCCTCAGCCAAGGAAGCGCTCCACTTGAACTGGGGTTGCGGCGCCGGCCTGGGATAGACCAGCGCCTTGGCGTTCAGGTCCTGCCAGGACCAGGCGCGAATCAGCCCCATCGGATAGGTGGACGTAATCAGCATGCGCCCCGGGGTCAGCCAGCCTCGTTTGCGACAACGATATTCAATCACCGCGCGTCGTTGTCCATGCTGATCCAAATCCAGGGTGACATAGCTGTCAGGCGTCCAACCGAGTTGCACTGCGGCCGCTCCATGTTCTGATGCCGTCACCAGAAACTCAAACCCGGCGAGTTCGTCAGCAAAGCAGGAAGCCGCGCGATGAAACCGGATGGCCAGTCCCGACATATTGCGGTAGGCGATGAGAATATTGACCACGAAAATAGATATAAGAAAGAAGCCCACCGCCAGGATCATAGAGTTTTGGTAGTTGATCCCTGTGAGAATAATCAGCCCCCCCAGCATGACAAAACCGACGCCCCAACGCGTCGGCAACACAAAAATAGCCCGATGCGATAACGTGGCTTCCTCAACCGGCGGCAGCCGCTTTTCCACCCACTTATCAATGCGGCTCCCGAGCTGACCGCCGTTGTGCGCTCCTGATTTTTGCCTGATGCCGGTTGTCATAAAACTACTACTTAACTTCTGTCCTTGTCTTTTGCAGGCCAGAGAAATACAGGCTTACAAAAATTAATCAAAATTCGCGCGATACAGTGGCTTTTGCGAATCAATCGGTTGAAAATGTAAGTATACGCAGTAAAACTGGATTCCACCTAAACGCTTGTGGCCGTACGCAATTATTTTTTATCCACGCATGTTGTTCAGCGGCGGGCGCAAGGGAATCGGTTGTTGGAAAATTTACGTTTAACACGAAATTGTAAAACACGGCGCTGCTATGAACTACTCAAGGATTTTGCTCGGATTGGCCGCCACCGGCCTCGTTCTGACCGCCCGCGCGGAAGTCAAATCAATGACCAGCGGCGAGTTGACCGACACCTACATTAAAGATTCCACCATCATCGTTACCCCTGCTCCCAAAAAGCCAGAGAAAAAGCGTGTCGTCACCTACACCATTGGACCCGGTGAGCCTGTGAAAACGGAAGCTGAAGAACAGTCAGAACTGAACACTGCGTTGACGGTGGATCAGCAACAGTTTAAAGACTCTTCAGAAGCAGCCGCCCAAGTAATCAGAGAGCTTGCGTTTATTCCCTATACGCAACCGGAGCTGGCGGCGCTGAGCGAACGTCCGCTGCCTCACCCGGACCTGGTGATTCCAGACGGGGCCTTCACATTCCAGCAGGTTCTATCGCCGTTGAATCCTGATATGGCGCAACTGCCCTACGGCGACCAGTTGAACCTGCAATCCAACGGCCAGCAGTTAACCATCACGATTGGAAACAATTTACCCGGTGTCGACAACATCATCATCCCTGAACGAATCCAGGGCGGCATGATTGATTTAGTTCCCCGGGACAGTGGCGGATTTGATCTGACGCTGACGATGCCTCAGCAATAAGAAGCACAGAAAGCTTACTAATCCAGAGAGCTTTTTTGTTCGCGGAGTTATAAGAAACACAAGCCGGACGGCGGATATTATTCGCCTCCGCTGATTATCAAAGCAGGCGCGCCAGACACAGGCTTCCATCCCGGCCTAACGCAATCAGATATTTTCAGAACATCTTTATCGGCGTCAGCTTATACGCATCTGCGCCGACATTAATAATATCCGTATTGATCGGGGCGTTGAGAATCACCAGCCCCTGCTTGGTAAGAAAAACCTGATCATCAATGTTCACAGAGGTATCGCTCTGCTGGATATCCAGGGGCACAAATCCAGTGCCGAACCCTACATTGGGCTGAAAGCTGAATATCGCTGCGCCACGGTCTTCGACACCGTCTCCATTGGTGTCGATCTGGCCATAACGCAAAGGTAAAACGGCCGTAAACAGATCAACGAGCGTCCCCGTGCGCGGAGTTCCGAAGGTCATCCCCTGCAGGGAGACATTGTCATCGTGAACCGCCCCATCGCTGGATGTCTGACCCGGATAAATAACTTCCCGCACTCCGTCGGGATTGGTGTAGGCGATCGCCTCATAGGTGACTTGACCGTTTATTTCGATAACGGGAGCCGCCTGCCCCACAACTTCGCTGAGCTGCTGATCGTTAATCGGTTTTAATTCGGCCATTACCGCCGTGGAGAACATCGCTGCGCAAACAAACACAGTCTTTTTCATACTCCCCTCCACACTCCTTACATCTCTAGAGCTTTTGTTACTGCTGGCGCTGAAGGGCCTTTCGCTCAGCGCGAGGCAGACGCGACGCTCACTGAAGCGATTGCGTGTATCGTCTGTCTGAGAAAGGATGATTTTTACTGCAGAACAAGTAGATGCTTAAGAGATATTTACAAGAAAAGGCATCAGGAACGATGCCTTTTCCATCATCAATCGGCTGACCGTCAGGTCCGCCCGGTATTAGTTACCGTGAACAACCAGCTCAAGGCCGTCCAGGTTCATACCGATGATTTCAACAGCGCCCATGCTGTTAACTTGACCCAGACCAGTCTGGTTCAGGTAAACGCCCATGTCGCCTACGCGCATGTTGATGTCGGAGTTGGCGAAGGTGATGCCGATACCGCCCAGGTTGGTGGTGCCCAGAGTGGCTGCGTCAGCCAGGGCGTCGATAGTAACGTCAACGCTACCGTTGATAGAGATGTCTTTCGCGATGAAGCCGCCCAGTGCGCCAGTAGAAGCGCCCAGAGTAGCGTTAGAAGCGGAATCCCATGCTTCTACGTCAACTTCCCATTTGAACGCGTCGATGTGGATGCCAGCGTCAGTATCCCAGTCGCTGTCAGCGATTACAGCGATGTCTGAGTATGTCAAAGAACCGAAGCCGGCTTCGATGACCAATCCGCTTTGACCGGAAACGTCCGCCAGAACAGCGTCGTCAACTGCTTTCAGTTCAGCTTGCGCAGCCAGAGGAGCCGCAGCGATAGCAGATACCAAAACTAATTTTTTCAGGCCTTTCATTAAAATTCTCCTAATGTTTATTTTTTTAATTTCAGGAAACTCTCGTGAGCTTCAGATTACCGCTCAATAATCAAACAAATTGTCTGACAACCGACCGAATAATTCTGAGCGATTGTTAATTTAGTTTACGCTTCATTGGTTTTCTGTGATTACTCTCACAGTTTCCATATTGTTAATATGCGTCTAGAATTCCATTTAAAAACAAACAATTAGCGACTAAGTACAACCGCCTGAGCATCGTGAAACGTTTCATTTTTGTTTGCTTTGTGTTTCACAATCACGAGGCCAGTGTAGGGTTGTGTTACCGGCGAATCCGTGAATAAAATCACAGAAACCAGGCCGTTTGTTAAGAAGTGTTAACGGGTAGACACTATTTGGCCATCTGGCCTATATACGGTTCGACGAGACCCTTCAAAAAGCGCGTCACACTAGATAACCCCTTATTAAAAACCTCCGCATTGGCGTCAGCCAAACGGCGAATTGCGAGCGGCCTGAAGCTCCAAACGCCGCCGTCGGCGACTTAAAAACGTGAGCAACTTCAAATATGCGCTCGCTAACACTACAATTCCGCAGTCTTTTGAGACCACTCAAACCAATAGACGTAAGACAATAAGAAGTCCGGCCGCGAAACACCGCCATCCAAGCGCCTGAAAAATGGAAGCTGGAGGGTTAAAATGTCGGATTAATAAGCCAATGGCGCTTAGCGGGCGCCGAAAGAGGCGCTTTTTAACCAGGCCAATATTTGTTGATGTCAGTTTTCACCATTCCCTACGCAGACTATAACGCCGTCATTCACTTGTTATCTTCCCGTCCCGGCTTCTGCTGGCTGGACAGTCGGACTCAAGAGGGGCGCGCCTTTGAAATTATCGCCTGTGATCCGGAGTGGATAGCTCGCAGCCAGGGAAGCACCCACTTTCTCTCCCGTCCTGGTGAGACAGAGACGCCAGTCTCCTACGCCGACTTGCTGGCGCTTACTCAACAGCCCCGCGCAGCCCATCCAACCCCCTGCTTCAAAGGCGGCCTGATCGGATTCATCAGTTACGAGTTTGGACGCAACCAATTGCTTGGCGACCGCAACTGGCGCCGAGACTCCGCCTTTCCAGCCGCCTGCATAGGCGCTTATGACAATTACCTGATCGTAGAACACGACAAACAGACGATCACCGGCTTCGGGACGTTCGCTTTCCAAAGCCTGCTGCAGCAAAGCGCCCCCGCCACAGAAGCTTTCAGCGTCACTCGGGCGATTGCTCCAGACTGGAGCTACGAGCAGTACTCAACTGAGTTCGACAGGATCAAGGAGTACATTCTCGCTGGAGACTGCTATCAAATTAACCTGACGCAACGCTTTTCAGGCGCTTATGCAGGCGATCCGCTGGAAGCCTATATAAATGTCAGGCAGGCGGCCAAGGCCCCCTATTCCGCCTTTTTCCGCAGTGGTCATGGCGACTTGCTTTGTTTTTCGCCGGAGAAGTTTCTGACGGTGAGCGGTCGTGATGTCGTCACCAAGCCTATTAAAGGCACCCGCCCACGCGGCGCCAGCGCCGCCGACGACTTTCGCCACATTGAGGATCTTACTTCCAGTCCCAAAGATCGAGCGGAAAACGTGATGATTGTGGACCTGCTGCGCAATGATCTCGGCAAGATTTCCAATATCGGCAGCGTCAAAGTAGAGAAGCTCTGCGCTCTGGAGACCTATAGTAACGTTCATCACCTGGTCAGCACGGTGACCTCCACCTTGCGCGACGAAGTCTCGCCTTTCGCCGCCCTGATCTCCTGTTCGCCAGGCGGGTCGATTACAGGCGCTCCCAAGAAGCGGGCGATGGAAATTATTGATGAGCTGGAGGGCCACGCCCGCAGCGCTTACTGCGGCAGCGTATTTTATCTGTCCAATGATGGCCGTATGGACAGCAATATCGCCATCCGCACCATGACCTGCAGACAGGGCGACATGCATGTATGGGGCGGAGGCGGCATCGTCGCAGACTCCGACTGTCTTGCGGAATACAATGAGTCCGTTGTAAAAATCAGACACATCGTCGAAGCCCTCGGCGGAGAGTTACCTGGCAAACGCGAAGATTAGTCCGTCACCAGGCGACTGGCTTTGATAAATTCCGCTCGCAGCTCATCGTAGGTACGCACCGCGGGAAACTGCGGAAATTCAGCTATAACATTGTCAGGCGCCTTAAACAGAATACCGGCGTCCGCTTCCGCCAGCATCGTAGTGTCGTTGTAGGAGTCCCCGGCAGCAATGACACGGTAATTCAGGCCATGAAACGCCTGCACCGACATTCGTTTGGGGTCTTTCTGGCGCAGCACGTAATTCGTCACCCTACCACTCTCGTCAACTTCCAGGCGATGGCACAGTAATGTCGGCCACCCCAGCTTCTCCATTAACGGCATCGCGAACTCGTAAAAGGTGTCGGACAAAATCACCACCTGAAATCGATGGCGCAGCCAGGCGACAAACTCCTGGGCTCCTGGAAGCGGCTCCAATGCAGCAATAACGGCCTGAATATCCGGCAATCCATAACCATGCTCATTAAGAGTTTTTAACCGCTGCTTCATCAGCACATCGTAGTCCGGGATATCCCGGGTTGTCGCACGTAAAGCATCTATCCCGGTTTTTTCCGCGAAAGCGATCCATATCTCGGGTATCAACACCCCTTCCAAATCCAGACACGCTAGTTCCACGACTCACTCCTGTCATCTCTATTCACTTGAAAGTTACAGAAACAAACGTCAACGCCGCTCGTCTCAGGCGTGACACAGCGCCCCACAGCAGCCCAGGCCAGTCCTGCTTTTCCCCAAAAGCGCCTTAATCATAAGGGTTTAGCAGGGGGTTGCATATTCGATGAATAAAGCTAAAATCGGTTAAAGATGTAAACAAGATTTCACATAAGTTTACGAAAAAAATAACAAGATCAAACTATAGAGGAGAGTCCGATGTACATCAGCGCAAAAAAGCTGGCGGGTCTGGTTGCGTTTAATGCGTTAGGGTTAACTCTGACGTTAGTTTTGGCGAATCAAATACTTTAATCACCTCTTACTTGAATAATTAGCCACGTCCCGGTTTGCTGTCCGGGACGGCTGCTTGACGTCCCGAATCTATTGAGGACGCCCCCTCTCCTACTACTTATCTCATTCTAGCCACTCCGCACTCAACTGAATTGCTTCGCCAGCGGGTATATCTTTAATCTGGCTGTGGATCTGACCTGTTATAGAAAAGTGAACCTCTATATCCATCAGTTCAAAGTTTTCCGCCGCATAGTCGCCGCCCAAGACGGGCAGTTTCTTGAAGCTGTACAACATCCCAGGTTTTAACACAAAGCCTTCTTCCTTGAGCTGCGCGACAGTAGCCGCCAAAAAGCACTCATTAACCAGGTTCGTATCTCGCAATTTGTTACGAAAGTCCTCGTAGGAGTCCGCAACTTTCTCATAGCTCCCATCGCCTGTGGATAACAAGAATATCTCGCCGTTTCGTTCCTGGAGGTAGGCGTCGCCCGTGGAAGAAAGCAAAATAGGCTGCGCTGCATCCCCCACTAACCAACGCCAATCACTTATGAGGCCGTCCTTATCAAGACGCTCAATATTTACCGTCAGATCATTCCAGGTTATCGACATATGACTTCTTTCTATTATTGTGGGTTTGGTTACAAGTCTTTACAGTTAAACATGCAGACACACCTAATCCAAATGGACTATACTAAGCTTACGGTGGTGATAAACCCTTGCAGAAGCAGCCACCGACCGAATTAGGAGGCCTTGAACGCCTCCTTTTTTCTTTTTAGCGTTTTATCCCCCCCTCATCGTCTTATCAAGCCTGAGTCATTAGAAGTGTTGGCGCGCAGTCACATCTCATCACATCCAGGCATAAAGTTGACTGTTTTCATGAGGCATTATTTTTTTCTTGGTCTACACTTTTTCTCGTAGTGACACAGACCTGTTGTGTCAACAGCTTAGAATCAATCTTGGGAGGCCTCTTGGCCTCCTTTTTTTGTTTTCGTTCTTTAGATATAAGTCTTTATTATTTTTAGCACTATCAACAATTTGTTAGCCTACAGGCGTCTAATTTCTCTGCTACAAGGCGCTAGGTGATGACACCCGAATATGATGTAAAGGAACTCGCCAGGGAGATGGAAGAGTGGAGCCCCAAGGAAGTGATGCGTAAAGCGTTGGAGCTTTACGACAATATCGCAATTTCGTTCAGCGGCGCAGAAGATGTGGTCCTGATAGAAATCGCCAGCAAGCTAAAGAAGAACATCCAGGTATTCACGCTGGATACCGGTCGCCTGCATCCCGAGACCTATCGATTTATCGAAAAAGTACGCGATCACTACAATCTGCAAATTGAAACCCTATCCCCCAATGCGGAGGATGTGGAACGTCTGGTCAAGGAAAAGGGGCTTTTCAGCTTCTATAAAGACGGCCATTCCGAATGTTGCGGCGTTCGCAAAGTGGCGCCGTTACGGCGCAAGCTCGCTACTGTCGACGCCTGGATCACCGGGCAAAGAAAAGACCAAAGCCCCAGCACACGTAATAAAGTGGCGTTAGTGGAAGAAGACGCCGCGTTTGGCGCGCCGGATCGTCCTTTGGTCAAGTTCAACCCTTTGGCGAACTGGACGTCGCAGGACGTATGGAACTATATCCGGATGTTCGATGTTCCATACAATGAGCTGCATACAAAAGGATTCATCAGTATCGGTTGCGAACCTTGCACGCGGGCTGTGCTACCTAATCAGCATGAGCGTGAAGGACGCTGGTGGTGGGAGGAATCCACCATCAAAGAATGCGGGCTACATGCAGGCAACCTCAAAAGCTGAGCCCCACGCGCCTGCCCGCAGTCACCTCTAGTACGTGGGCAGGCTGATATTCTCAAAAAGCTCTTCGATTTCCGCCTTGGAGGCCTTTTGAGACGCTTGATCGACTAGTTCTCTGGTCAGATGGGGCGCGAAACGCTGGATAAATTCGTACATGTAACCGCGAATAAACGTTCCTCGCCGAAAGCCGATTTTCGTCGTGCTGGGACGAAACAGTTTGCTGGCGTCCAGAGCCACCAAATCGGAGTCCGCTACCGGGTCATACGCCATGCGGGCGATGATGCCGACACCCAGTCCCAGTCGCACATAAGTCTTGATAACGTCAGCGTCCGCCGCAGTGAACACCACTTTTGGCGTCAGCCCTTTTTCACTGAATGCTTCATCTAATTTAGAGCGTCCAGTAAAGCCGAAGACGTAGGTGACGATAGGGAACGCCGCCACATCTTCTATTTCAAGCTTTTTCTTCTCGGCCAGAGGATGGTTTTTCGGCACCACCACACAGCGGTTCCAGCGATAGCAGGGAATCATGATCAGATCCGAAAAGTGCTCCAGCGCCTCCGTGGCGATGGCGAAGTCCACGGTTCCGTCAGCCGCCATTTCCGCGATCTGCATCGGCGTGCCCTGATGCATGTGCAACGAGACTTCGGGATATTCCTGAATAAAGCTGCGAATGATGGAAGGCAACGCATACCGCGCCTGCGTGTGAGTCGTGGCGATGCTGAGGTCGCCTTTCCGCTGATTGCTGAACTCCTGCGCGATCTGCTTGATGCCGTCGACCTTACGCAGAATCTCACCGGCGACTTTGATGATGGTCTCTCCCGCCGGCGTCACCCGGGTCAGGTGCTTGCCGCTGCGAGAGAAAATCTCCACGCCCAGTTCATCCTCCAGCAGACGGATTTGTTTACTGATGCCGGGTTGTGAGGTGTAAAGACTCTGAGCAGTGGCGGACACGTTGAGATCATGATGGGCGACTTCCCATATGTATCTCAGCTGTTGCAGTTTCATTGAATTGTCTCCTTGCAGCCCGGCGTTATTATAATTGGAGATAAAAATATAAATAAATATTCTTTTTAAGAATAGATAAATCTAGCTAGATTGGCCAAATAATTCTTGGCTTATTACGCATTTGTTAGTTTAGACCATCTTTATGGAAATTCTTTTATATATTGTCACCGGGGCCGGCGTTGGCTTTTTGGTCGGTTTGACAGGAGTTGGCGGCGGTTCGTTGATGACGCCGTTACTGATTCTTTTCGGCTTTCCCGCGCATACGGCAATCGGCACGGATCTGCTCTACGCCGCTATCACCAAGTCCGGCGGCGTCGTCACTCATGCCCGCAGCGGAACAGTGAACTGGAAGCTTGCCGCCACCCTCGGCGCCGGCAGTATTCCCGCTTCGATTATCACCACCCAGATTCTCGCGCACTACTTCCCTCATCCGGAAACGTATAAACACCTGCTGACCACCAGTCTGGGACTGATGTTGATCGTCACAGCCGCCGTGCTTCTATTTAAAGACCGGTTGCTGCGCGCCAGCGCCGGGGCGACTGTGATGAGCGACGAGCGACGCGCCGGGGTCACCGTATTCATGGGCGTCATTCTGGGTGTGTTTGTGACATTGTCCTCCGTCGGCGCAGGCGCTATCGGCACAGCCCTGCTCATGTTGCTTTATCCCGCATTGTCTTCATCCCGCGTCGTCGGAACGGATCTCGCTCACGCCGTTCCCCTGACCTTCATTGCGGGCCTTGGGCACATGCAATTGGGGAACATAGACTATTACCTGCTCGGCAGTCTGTTGATCGGCTCCCTGCCTGCGATTCATGTCGGGACCGCGTTAGCCAAGCGGATGCCTTCGGCCGTACTGCGCCCAGCCCTGGCGAGCATGTTGTTGATCATCGGCGTCAAATACGCATTTTTCTGATGATTGACACAGATGGCTAATGCCTCAATTCATCCGGAGCCCCGTTAAAGCGCCCGCTCTAATGGGGTTTGTCGCGCATATTTCATTGATTTAATTGAGTTCAGTTGACAAGTTTTCAGTTTGCATAAAGACTGAAACCCGCTTTTTGGCCATACTGACTGCACTCTGCACATGATCGTTCTCGAAACCAAACTTTTCCCGCTTCGCCTCGACGACAGCCTGTTAACGCGCCAGCGTCTGCTTGGCCGTATCGGCGCGCCCGGCAGCGCCCGCTTTATTGGCCTCGTCGCGCCCGCCGGCTTTGGAAAGTCCACGTTGGCGCGGCAATGGACGCAGTCTCATCATGCGCCCACCAGTTGGATCTCGCTCGATCCCGCGGACAATTCCGCCTCTACGTTCTGGAGCTATGTCGTAGAAGGACTGCGTCGTAACGGTTTGGAGGAAATCGGGGAGCTGCGCGCGCCGTTGCAGGATACAGCGCACGCCAACGCCAGAGTGCTGGTGACCGCGTTGATCAATCAGCTACACCAGCATCAGGATCGCCACTTTGTGTTGGTTCTCGACGACCTGCATCACATTACGAACAAGGATATCTTCGACGGCCTGACCTATTTGGTGGACTTCGCGCCCGCCAATTTCACCTTGATCGTCACCTCCCGCAACGAGCCATCGTTTCCTCTCGCTCGCTGGAAGGTAAAACGCTACGCCAAATTGCTCTATTCCGCAGACCTGGTGTTCGACTCGCAGGAGGTCGCTGACTTATTCGCCCTCGCATTGGACGTCAAAGTCAGCCCGGAAGCTGCAGCTCGCGTTGTCGGCTCCACCGGCGGCTGGGCGGCGGCGTTGCAGCTGTTGTCGCAAGCAGATTTGAAACGGGCGGACGGCGCCTTATCGAACGAGAAATTTGAGCAGGCGCTAGCCCAGGCGAAGAGAGAAATCGACGACTATGTCGCCCAGGAAGTACTGGACGATCTACCGTCCCACCTGCGTGAGTTCATCCTGGAAATGGCGGGAGCCCCCCGCTTTGACGCACTGCTATGCGATCAAGTCAGAAGCGCTCAGGACAGCCATCAGATATTGCTGGAACTGGAAGCGCGCAACCTGTTTCTGATCCCTCTGGATGACGCCGGCCAATGGTTTCGTTTTCATGAGCTGTTCCGCGATGGCGCATTGCACTACTTAAGACAACGCCAGCCGGACGTTCATCTACAGCACTGCCGTAATGTCGTGCGAGCTTGCCTGGAGCGCAGACTTTACCTGGAATCCGTGCAGTTGATCATGCACATTCAGGCCTGGGACCTGCTGCAGTCCACTCTGGAAAGCATCGGCAACCAACTGGTGCGACAGGGATACCACCTCTACATCATTGAATGGCTCGACGACGCCCCGCAAGAATTGCTTAGCCAGTCACTGCGTTTGCAGCTGCTGAGAATATGGTGTCTGCTTTACGACAACCAGTTCGCCGCCATCCCCGATCTGGTGGACGCGGTGAAGAAGCACCCTTTGCTGCCTGAGCAGGATGATACAGTGCGCCATGAGTTACGCCTGCTGGAAGCCTACGCCGCGCGGAGTCGCAAGGACATCCAGACCGCCAGCGCGCTGACGCAATCCGTCTTACAGGATCTGCAGCAGATCAACGCCCCGATCAAATCCCTGGCCTACTTCGGCCTCGGCAACGACTACTACGGTCTGGGCCGACTGGATGACGCCATGGCGGCATTAAAGGAAGCCGTTACGCTCGGCAAACTGGAGCAACGCTTCTCCACGGTACTTTCCAGCCTGGGTCTGCTGCTATGGATCATGCAAATCAAGGGGGAGTTTCTGCATGCGATCAATTTGTTCCGACAAACGGAACTCTGGGTGCAGAGCTATCATAAGGACGGCCCTGAACCCAATATTGTCTCGTGCTGGCTGAACAGCTCGCTGGTGCTGATCCATTGCGCCTTGGGCAATCTGGAACACGCCGAACGTTTTCTCAAACCGATGCTGTCATTCGTGGATAACGCCGAACCCCAACAGAAGCTCATCACCTATTACACCTGGGCGGAATTCAACCGCCATTGCGGCGATTTCCCGCAGGCGCTGCGTCATTATGAGCAGGCTCGCGAGCAGTTGGAGTATAACCAGCGTGAACTGGCCGCCTTCGCCCCCCCGGTTCTGGCCGGTAAGTTGCACTGCCTGCTGGACAAAGGGGACATGGCCAGTGCTGAGTCCGTGTGCGCCCTTATTCTGAGCAAAAGTCCCACAGAGGCATCTCCTTTTGAGGCCATGGAAAACCTGTCAGCACAGGCGCGTTACTTTTTACGCAAACAGCAATGGCGCAATTTGCAGGAAGTCGCCGAACTGATACTGGCCCTCGCCGAAAGCCACGGCTCTACCCGTTATCAGGCGCAGGCCAAATTGCTGCACGCCGCCGCCCTGGCGGGACAAAATCAGTCAGAAGCCGCACGACTGCGGATAAGCGAGGCGTTGGCGCTGGGTGAAAGCAATGATTTCGTCGCCATGTTCCTGGCGGACGACGCTTATTTGAGGCCGCTATACGCCAACCTGGATATCACCGAGACGAGTCAGGCTTATCTGGAAAAGCTGCATGTCACTTCATCTGCCCAGAATGGTCCGCCAACGCGGGAAGAAGAGCCGCCGCCCCAGACAGAAGGTTTACTGGAAGAGCTAAGTAAGCGGGAAATGGAGGTGCTGACGCTGATTTACGAAGGACTTCCCAATAAAAAGATCGCGGATCGCTTATTCCTGGCCCCCGCCACCGTCAAGGCCCACATTCGTAACATCTACGGCAAAATCGGCGCGGCGAGCCGCACGGAAGCGTTGGCCCGGGCCCGTCATCTAGGCCTGTTGTGATCTATTACCTCCTTTTTACGCCCTATGGACGATGCGGCTACGCCCCCTCATTTTTTACGCTAGTCCTATGAATCGAATTCGACAAAGCCTTTCATTTCGAATTCTCTTGCAGGGCTTGTCCCTGCTTTTTTTGTCTCCTTAAGAGCGCAGGAAGTTTCATCTCCTGTTTTGCGCTAGCGGCGATGTCTGGGTTATGCAGCTCCGAAATCGCCGCCCCTTTTTCCGGCCGCTCCGGCATTTTCAAACAACGCCCATACTTCAGCGCCGCACAATATGCCGCTGCTTCCTGCTATATAGGAATATATGAGCTTCTTTTGAAGTTTAGGATTCATTGGCGGTGGGCTGACGAATATCCGCCGAGACCACTTTATAAGGCGGCAACGCGTTGAGAATGATGCGGCCATATGACCGCGTCCACAGACGACGGTCCATAATCGAAATCTTACCGCTGTCTCTCTCGCTGCGCAGTAAGCGTCCGCATGCCTGTAGCAATCGCGTGATCGCATCAGGCAGCACCACCTGGTTGAAGGGGTTGCCACCCTTGGATTTAAGCCATTCCGCGTAAGTCGCTTCCACTGGGTCATCCGGCACGGCGAAAGGCAGCTTAGCGATAATGACGTGCTTGAGATAATCTCCCGGCAGGTCGAGCCCCTCAGCGAAACTGGCCAGACCAAACAGTACGCTGCCTTTGTTTTCATCCACCCGCGAACGGTGATTATCTATCAGCTGGCCTTTGTTGCCTGAGTCCTGGGTGATGATCAGGCTCCCCAGTTTGGTGTCCGCCAGGGCGCGGGCGGCGAATTGCATGTGCTTCCGGGCGCTGAACAGCACCAATGTGGCTTGCTTGTCATCGATGATGCGCAGCAGCGCCTGGCTTAACATCTCCAGGTAGCTTTCGGAATCCTGCGGGTCGCGGCCGAGATCGCAAAGCTCCAGAGTACAGTTGTTGTTGAAGTCGAATGGACTGTGATGAATCGCAAAAATGCTGCCGTCAGGAAGGCCCACTTGTCCCGCCAGACGATCAAAACGCCCCGCCACACTCAGCGTCGCGGAGGTCAGCACGCAGCCAAACGCTCGCGACCACAGCCGCTTGCGCAACAGATGCGCCGCATTGGTGGGGCTGACATGCACAACCACATCGCTATCCGATTCTTTAGCCCAGGTGGTCAGCCAGCGGGCGGTTGGCGTATGGCCCTCCTGGACTTCCTCACCCATGATTCGCCAGACATCTTCCAGATTCTCCACTTGCGACTGATACACAGACAGCGCCATCACCGCCTGATCGTAGGCCTGTCGCTGCGCGCCGCCTTGCTGCTCTTTTTCCGCAAGGTCCCGCAGACGCTTGAGCACCGCCTCCAGTTCCTTATTCATCTCGGCGACCTTATCCGCCATCGCCGCTGACAGCTTGCGCAGCTCTTCAGGAATCACGCCCATGGGATAACGGTACTGAAAGGTGGCGCGCTCGTCGTTTTCTTCCCACTCAATAGTTTCGTTCAGAAAGCGGGCCACGGCGTCGAGGTGGTGGTGCATTTCCTGAGACAGCGCCGCCATCGGGCTGACCCGGTTGGTGATCTGTTCGTCGTAGGCGAAAACGCTTTGCCCCTCCACCAGAGCCCGACTCAGCCCGCGCAACATTTTTTGTGAGGCCTTAAGACCAGCGCTGAAGGCGAAATGATTCAGCGCCTTATCCGCCATGTGGTGAGCTTCGTCAAAGATGTAAATGGTTTCTTCCGGCGGCGGCAGAACAAACCCGCCGCCCAAGGCCAGATCCGCGAACACCAGATCGTGGTTCGCGACAATAATCTCCGCCTTTTCGGACTCCATCTTCGCCTTGTAATAGGCGCACTGAGTAAAGAATGAGCAGCGTTTATTCAGGCACTGCCGATGGTCCGTGGTCACCGTTGACCAGATTGTCTCTTCGATGGGCTCCGGGGCGCTGTCCCAGTCCCCGCTCCACCCTTTGTCCACCATCCAGTTCATGAACCGTTGGTAGGCCTCCGCATCCACATCCTGCCCGCCGCTCTCCGGCTGCCCATCCAACAACAGGATGCCCTGCTCTTGACCGGCCAGATAGGAATCAAGTTTATGCAGACAGATATAGCGCCCCCGCCCTTTCGCCAACGCAACTTTGAACTCAAGGTCCGTGTGCTCCGCCAGCAACGGCAGTTCACGCTGCACGACTTGCTGCTGCAGGGTCACTGTAGCGGTGGAAATGACGATTTTTTTGCGCAACGCGGCCGCGAACGGAATGGACGCCATTAAATAGGCCAGGGTTTTCCCTGTGCCAGTCCCCGCCTCCACAACACAGGTGGTGGCGTCGTTGCTACGGCGAAACTCGCCGTCCAGTTCGATGGAGGACAGATAACGCGCTATCTCAGCGATCATATGCCGCTGCCCGGAGCGAGGCTTGATGTCGCGGGCGGCGATATACTTTCGATAGGCGGACTGAATCTGCTCCTTTATACCTTCATTAACCATGCTCGCCTAACTTTCGGGAGCCCAGTTACGGATGACGGGAATCCAGAATAACTGGCCGCCTTTATCCAACACTACGCCGTTTTCGGTAATCTGATACACCTTCAGGCCGGAAAAACGCTGCCCTTCCCGAAGATAGTTATTGTTGATCATGATTCTACGGTCATCCGCATTGGCGCTGTAGATATGACTATTGAATTCCATCGCCGGAATCTGCTGCTGGAAAGCGGCGCTCAGCTCAGAAATATTGGGATACTGTTCTTCCACGTTCTGAGCCGCTTCCGCCGTTCCGGAGCCGGGGATGATCATTGCTCTGCGTGAAGCGCCATTGGAGGGTGCGATAAGCATGCCGCCATCCGCGTTAATCGTCTCATCTTCCTCGCCGCCAAGATCCACATAGATATCTGTGTTAGAGGCGGTGTCCAGAGGCACTTTATCAACCATAAAGTCCGAGTTATTCGCGCTCATCGGTTGTACGGGAACCGCCTGAGCCGGCGCGCTCCCGGCAGTTGGCTGCACTGACTGGGGTTGCGCCGGCGTCGCAGCAGCTGTCGCCGACGAGGCTGTAGATGAAGCAGGAGCGGCGTCAGCGGAAACGGTCTCCACTGGCGTCTCTTTCTCGAAAGGGCGATTTATAAAAAAGAAAATCGCCAGGGCGATGGCGTTGAGGCTCAGCAATAATATGAGAATCAACGCCCAAGGCGCGCGCTTCTCTTTGCGTGGCATCATGAATGCGCCGCCTTGCACCACGTCAGGCAGCTTTTCCTGATATCTTTCTGATTCGGAACGTCTCAGGGCTTCAAGTATATAGGACATGTCGTTTTCCTATGAGCGCTTGATCGGAATAAGCAGAGGCGCTGTGCTGTCAGTCCAGCTGTTTAACATGATCAGGGTGATGGCGCCTGGAATGCCGTCCGGCAATATCCCGACCTCCTGCTGAAACCAACGCACCCGGTCTTTCAATGAGGTGTCAGGCAGCGGCTCCAGTGAAGGCATTTCGCCTTGCGACAGCCAAACCTCATTCACCCGTTTGATCTTGCCGTCAATCCACTCATTTTCATCCTGCACTTCCCCTGGCTGAATCACCATGGACGCATAAGGAGGGACTTTCCACAAAATGCTGTAATCGCCCTGCCAATGCCCATCCAGTTCCGCCAAAGGAATAGTATGACGTTCCCCATCCAGTTCAATCACCGCCGACTGATCCGCCGATACGGAGATTAGCGCAGCGCTGAAGGTTTCGCCGGTATTATTCATCAATTTCAACACAGCCGGACGATTAAGCTGCAGAAGGCTGCGCCAGTTGCCCTGTCGATGCAGACAGCGCAGCCCGCGAGTCTCTACGAATTCACACACCAAACCGCGGGCGCCGGCATTGTCGGCCAGTCCCCAGATATGCATTACGGACTGATAGGCTTTACGCGTATTGTCGCCCTTTGGTCGATAGGAACCCAGCACCTTGGAAGCTGAGGTCGCCACTGGCGACACCCAGGCGGCGGGCTGTGCGGCGGCGGTTGCAGTCGTGCCGCCGACGGAAGCTTCTGATGCCGCCCCTTTCTCATCGGAGGGTAAGGCGGCGTCTTTAAGCGCGCCCTCATCCCGCTGAATCTGACCTTCCCCTTCGCCCGCATCCGATAAGGCGGACGCCTGCGCAACCGCGCCGATAGCTTTTTCCGGCTGGCGGCGATCTTGATTGAGAGACAAACCCAGCACCAGAGTCAGGCCTCCCGCCAACGCTCCGGCGGCGAAGCCTTTGACGATCCAGTTATCCAACCATTTCACAGTGGTGCGCTTGGCGTTCAGGCCAATTTCTTTGCCCGCCATCTTGACCAGCGCAGGGGTCACGACCTGACTGTTTTCCGAATAAGCGCCTAACAGCGCGCGATCACAGATCAGGTTGATGATACGAGGTATGCCGCGACTGAGCTTATAAACCTTATTGATCGCCGCATTGCTGAACAGCTCTTTGCGGCAGCCTGCGACGGACAGGCGGTAACCGATATAGGCGCGCACATCTACAGGAGAGAGCGCGTCCAGGTGATAACGGGCCGTGATGCGCTGCACTAACTGGCGTAATTCCGGTCGCTGCAGCAGCTCTTTCAATTCCGGCTGCCCCAGCAAGATAATCTGCAACAGTTTCTTTTTTTCTGTTTCCAGATTGGTGAGCAGACGCAACTGCTCCAGCACATCTGAAGACAGGTTCTGCGCTTCATCAATCACCAGAGCCGTATGTTTACCGGCGGCGTGCGCTTTCAACAAATGTTTATGGATAACGTCTATCAGGATTTTGATGGAGCACTGCGCGGGATAAGCGATATGCAACTCATCGCAGATCGTGGCCAACAGCTCTCTGGCGGTGAGTTTCGGATACAGAATGAAAGCAATGTCCGTGTTTTTCGGCACCCGCTGCAAAAAGCAGCGACAGGTCGTGGTCTTACCGGTGCCGACTTCACCGGTCAGCAGCACGAAGCCCCCTTCCCTTTCAATGCCGTACAACAAATGCGCCAAAGCTTCTCTGTGGCGTTCGCTCATGTAGAGATAACGGGGATCAGGCGCGATGGAAAATGGGCTTTCTTTTAAACCGAAAAACGCTTCGTACATGGAATCCAAAATTGCGCCTGTTGGCGCGGGCATAGTTACTGTCAACGCGCTAGTGTAACGCGCCGGACGACGGAGTTAAATTATAGAAACTGCAAATTTCAGGGATTCGTCCATGAAACATACAAATTCCCCGTCAGCGTCGCGGCTGCGCTCCATTATGTCTATTTGGTAACGTTCACCACCCGCAATTCCGCCTTGCGCCCCTGTAGTCTGTTTTTCAATCGCTTGATACCTTTCTCCAGAGTCAGACTGATCTTGGAGTGCGTCCGAATCATGGAAATTTTCGGCCAGGTGGCGCGCTCGCCTTCCAACGCCAGACGCTCGACGACATCCGGCGAAGGATTGGAGAGCATCCTGCGGAAATGCCAGAAGCTATAACGGGGCGCAATGGTGACATCGCCATAATAGCGCTGCGCCAAAACCGTATAGGCCTGCCCGCATAGCTGTCGCAACAGTTCCGGCTCGGCCTGTTTCCGCAGATAATCAAACGCGCCCATCCCGTGAAACTGCATTTCCGCCCTGATCACCCGCAACGGCAGCGAGGCCAGACTGATTTTCTGGTCCCGCTTCTTCGCATTCATAAATGGAACGATATGCGGATTGGTCTGGCTCACAATGGAAAAGTTAATGTCATACAGGTGCTTGAGTCGCTCTATGGGCAGATCGCTCACCACCGAGCCGTCCACCCAGCGGAGTTTTGGCATGTAGGGAACAATGCCGCCGTTCTCATCCTTGCGCATCAAACACACAGGCGGGAACACCGCGGGAACCGCCGACGACGCCAGCGCGGCGCTCCATACCAGTAGATAAGGTGAGGTATAACCGCTAAGTAAGCGCTCTTTCTGGTGATGATGCACTGGCGAGACAGAGATATTAATACTGCGACCAGTGCGCTGATAGGCCTCTAAAAAGGAATACTCGCCAATATTGGAGCGCAGACATTTTTCCAGCTGGCGGATATCCATAAACCCGCGCCCGCGCAACCCATTGAACATTCCGATCCAGCGCCAGGCCTTGAGATTGTGACGGCTGGGCTCCAGCATTTCCGGAATTTCCGCATCAGTATGCGTTCCCAGCATGGCCGCAATAACCGCCCCCACGCTAGAGCCGGCGATCACCTGGGGCAGCAGGCCGCGCTCCCAAAGCGCCTTGATCACCCCGAGATGAAACAGCCCCAATGTGGCGCCGCCGCTGAGCAGCAACGACGGCCGGCCAAAGCTGATCGACGTATCTTTAAAAAACTCCAGTTTCTGCCGTGGCGGCAGCTCGGGAATATCATTGTCACAAACGTAATTGAGCGCGTCGCAGACTTGATTGACGTACTCCTCAATCAAGTGCTTGGTGCCAATATAACTGCGCTGATACAGCAAGGCATTCCCCATATTGCCGAGGTCATGGTGTAACCCTTCGCGTAAACTGCGGATCAGCTTGGAATGATCCCGCCCCTGCATCGCGTTACGCAGCTCCATCAGGCGGTCATAGATCAGCTCATAATTGTATAGATCGCTGGCGAATGACTCCTTCCACTCCACATGCCCTTCCAGATAATCCAGCTCCAGCGCGGCGTCACGCCAAGTGGCGTAGTCTCTCGCCTCGGCCATCGCCTTACGGTACTTGTGAAGTTTCGTGTTCAAATATCTCGACATCAGTCCCACCCAGCTATCAAATCCTTAGATTAAATATAGCTTATAGGACAGGGAGAGCCGCAAGTAGCTAAATGAGTGAAGGACGAGAAGAGGCGCGGCGAGAGAAAGGATGAGAAGGAAGCGGCGGGAGGCTGACTCCCGCCAGACAGACTCAATAGTCTTCGTCGAAGTCGTCGGAGGTAAAGGGATCTTCGATCTTGCCATCGTTAATCAGGAACTCACGCTGCTGCAGATAAGCGTTTCTGACGAAGGTATAACGATCGCCCTGAATCAGATTCTCCGCCGGAATAATATCAGCGCGCTTATCAACAATGCGGGTTGCGCTGGCGAAATACCTTTCCGGCTCAGAGAAGAGATACCCTACCGGGTCCGCATAACTGTCAGGAATGCGGCCGATAGTGTCGGTAACGGTGCCCGGCCCCAGAAACGGCAGCATTAGATAATTGCCCTGGGGTACACCCCAGTAACTAAGCGTCTGACCGAAATCCTCTTTGTCGACGGAAATATCAAAGGCCGTCGCCACATCGAACAGACCGCCTACTCCCCAAGTGCTGTTAAACATGATGCGACTGGCCGTCGCTGCGGCCTCGTGATGCTTCAACTGCAGAATATTGTTGGCCAACGTGACGACATCGCCTAGGTTGCCGAAAAAGTTCGTAATTGAGCGATCGACGACTTCCGGCGTCACCGCCCGGTAGCCTTTAGCGACGGGACGCAGAAAGTAGTCGTCCAGAAATTCGTTAAAGGCGAAAACCTTTCTATTGTAAGATTCCCACGGGTCCTGTGGGTGAGAGGCCATCGCCCCTGCGGGTGCGGCCATTGACAATAACAAAACGGCGGACAAACGCCTTGTGTGCTGCGGTTTACTCGTATCCATAAATCCCACTTAAGCGCCTTGGGGGCTCTCTGTATTCTTCAGTCTGGCTTAACTTCGGCGGTATTCAAGACTCTCAAAGTTTCCGTCTTCTTGCGGCGACCTCTCAACGTCGTCGCTATGCGGAATACTGAACTGGCCGCGGGCGCTTATTTTTATTGGATATGGCGGCGGATTGGCTCAAAGGCCCGATTAATATGCGGGCTAACTCACATTTTTGCAACGGCCGAGCAGTCTACCTGACAAAGTATCCACTTCAAAGTAGGTATTCCTCTGTAGCCCGGGCTTTATGGTTCGCAAACTCAACCTGAGCCAATTAACGCAGTTCCCGTCCGAGAGTCTGTCTCAAAATGACATTTATGAATAGTTACAGTTCAATGAAACGGGTTGCATCGGCTATGCAGAAAAAGAGGAGTCAGACCCAGAAATGAAAAAGCCGCGACGCAATCGCCACGGCCAGTGTCTAGTCCTGAAGTAGGTGTCAACCTATTTCAGGACGGGTCACAGAGAAAAGAAAGGGCTGGATTTCAGACTGGATCAAACCTTGCGGACAATAATGCTGCCTGCTGAATAGCCCGCGCCAAAGGAGCAAATCACGCCTAATGCACCGCCATTCAGGTCCTGTTTGTTCAGATGAAATGCGATGATAGAACCGGCTGAGCTGGTGTTGGCGTACGTGTCCAAAATGGTCGGCGCTTCCTCATCCGTCGCTTCCCGCCCTAACACCCTCTTTGAAATCAGTTGATTCATGCTCAAATTGGCCTGATGCAACCACATGCGGTTCAGCCTGGAGGCGTCGATATCGTTGCTGGCCAGATGCTCCACAATCATCTCAGAGACCATTGGCACCACTTCTTTAAACACCTTGCGCCCATTCTGGACGAAGAGCTTATCTGGCTTGCCAATCCCGGACTCGTCGCAACGATTCAAGAAGCCGAAGTTGTTGCGGATATTGTTGGAGAACAGTGTTTTAAGCTTGGTTCCGATAACCGCGAACTGGTGTTGGCTGGTCGCAGTCTCCGCCTTTTCCAGAATAATCGCCGTACAGGCGTCGCCAAAGATAAAGTGGCTGTCGCGATCTCTGAAATTCAGGTGGCTGGAGCAAATTTCCGGATTCACCACCAATACCGCGCGAGCCGAACCGGATTCAATCGCGTTGACCGCAGCCTGAATGCCGAAAGTGGCGGAGGAGCAGGCGACATTCATGTCGTAGGCGAAACCGTCAATGCCCAAAGCGCTCTGCACTTCCACCGCTACGGCGGGATAAGCGCGCTGCAGGTTTGAACAGGCGACAATGACCGCATCAACATCTTCGGGGGTCTTGCCCGCTTCAGCCATGGCTTTTTTCGCCGCATCGATCGCCATTTCACACTGTACGCTTGGCTCTTCGTTGCTGCGCTCCGGGATATAAGGATGCATGCGATCTACATCCAGTACGCCCTCTTTGTCCAGAACGTAGCGACTTTTGATGCCGGATGCTTTGACGATAAAATCAGCCGAGGATTCTTGTAGCGCGGCGACTTCCCCTGACTCGATTTTCTCTTTGTTCTCTTCGTTAAAACGTTGCACATAGGCGTTAAACGAAGCCACCAGCTCTTCATTGGAAATGCTGTAAGCCGGGGTAAACAGGCCCGTGCCGCTAATGACTACAGAACTCACGATTCAGCCTCTACTTATTTAATTAGTTATTGCACTCGCGTATTGACGAGAAATCTTAGCACATAACAGCGCCGGGGCTGGATGAATTTGCCCCGGCGCGCTCAGAAGAGTGTGACCATTATGTTAAGAAGCGGAATTAAATTCGGACTTTTTCCCATTGCTTCTGAAGCTTCTTCTCCGACACGCTCATGAGCGTGCCGAGCTTCTGCGCAAAATAGGAGACCCGGAACTCTTCCAACATCCAGCGGAAATTGGCCAGCTCTTCATCCACATAGCCTTCCCGCTGGTGCTTCTCTTTTCTCGCGTTATATTGCGACCACAGGGTCTCGAACATCAGCTGGAACTGACGCTCCAGGGTGATCTGCCTTGGCATCTTGTCCAACCGCTCCTCGATTGCAGCGAGGTAGCGCGGGTATTGCCGCAACCATTCCAACGGCGCTTCCGTGAGAAACCCGGGGTACACCAAGTGCTGCAGTTGCCGTTTTACATCCCCCAGGAACATCGCCAGCGCCAAAACCGTGCTCTTACTCAGGGATTTGGTTATGCGGTGATAGCCCTGCAAAATTTCATGCAGCAACAACGCAAGCTCTTCCGCTTTGGGGATCAAATCCGCCTTATACTGCTGCACCCGTCGATTGAACTCATCCGCGTTGGCGATCGCAGGTTTGTCTTTAAGGAAGACCTCTATACAGGCGGTCAATGCAAGCTCGTCCACCAAACCGTCCAGTTTCCCGGTTGGCGCATAATACAGCCCAATCTCCTTCAATTTGGGCAGATTCTTCTTCAGATACTTGACCGTATCCGCCAGCTTGAGCATGATCAGCCGCGCCATGCCAAGACGGTGTTGCGCCTGCGCAAAGCCAGCGTCGAACGCTGACTTTAACGCCACGGATGTTCCCTGGTCCTGCAAATAGGGATACAGAAACAGACTGGCGCCCGCCTGACTGACGGCGACTTTCTCCTGCATGGCGCCGAAGCTCCATTCAGTCAGCCCTGTCTGCTCTTTGAATAAGGTTCCAGATTCCTGCGCCAGCTTTTCCAGGCGCCCTTCAAGCCTTTTTACCAGCTCATGGTAATCTCGGCCCTGGTCGATTACGCCGCCCTGACTATCCACTACCTGGATATTCATACGCAGATGAGGCGGCAGCAGGGATTCATCCCATTGCTCAGGGGCGACCTGCATGCCAGTCATTTTGCGCAGTTGCTCTCCCAACGCCAAAGACATGGGATGGTTATCCGGAGCCATGGCGTCACTGGCCGCCTTGGCGAAATCAGGGACCGGCACAAAGTTTTTCCGGATCGCTTTCGGCAGTGAGCGAATCAACGCCTCGCACTTCTCTTTGCGCATTCCGGGGGCAAGCCAATCCAAGAGCCCTACCGGCGCTTGCGCCATCGCAGCGGCGGGCATGCGCACCGTCACCCCATCGTCTTTCGCGCCCGGCTCGAACTTGTAGCTCAGCTGAAATTGCTGCCCATTCCACAACAATGCGTCTGGAAACTGCTCTTCCAACTTCACTTCGGGCAGTACGCGCAGCAGCGCTTCCGGCGATAACAGCAACGCCTTTTTGTCGCCATCCGACAAGCGTTTGTACCAATACTCCAACCCTTTGACGGTGGTGATGTCCGCGGGCAGCTGCTCATCGTAAAACTGGAACAGCACTTCATCATCAACCAACAGGTCGCGACGACGGGCTTTGGCTTCTATCTGCTCCACTTCTTCCCGGCACTCCGCATTGTGCAGAATAAACGGCAGGCGACTGTTGATCTCGCCTTCAATAAGCCCTTCCCTTATCAGCGCCTCGCGACTGAACTGCGGATCAATGCGCCCGTAGCTCACCTGGCGACGGGGCACGACAATCAGGCCATACAGTGAGACCTGCTGAAACGCCAACGCCTCACCACGCTTCTTCGACCAGTGCGGCTCCAGATAACTGCTCTTCAGCAGTTGCGGCGCGACTTTTTCAATCCAGCCGGGCTCCATGCGAGCGACTGTGCGGGCGAACAGACGACTGGTTTCCACCACTTCCGCCGACATAATCCAGTTCGGGGCCTTTTTCCGCACTTTCGATCCCGGAAAGATCACAAATTTGCGCTGACGTGGACCGGCGTACTCGCCTTTTTCGTCTTTCTGGCCAATTTGGGTAATCAACCCCGCCAATAGAGCCTGATGCAGCTCGTCATAAGCGGCGGGCTCCGTGTTTTCTTTGTAGCTTTGCTCATGGCAGAGCAATAGCAGCTGGCGATGCGTATCGCGCCACTCGCGCATTCTCAGGAACGACAGGAAGTTTTTCTTACAGTAGTTGCGCAGTTGATTCGCGCTCAGTTCCTGACGCTGCGCCTCATAACCGTTCCACAGGTTCAGCAGACTGACGAAGTCGGATTGCTCATCCGCCCACTGTGCGTGTTTCTCATCCGCCGCCTGCTGGAATTCCATGGGGCGCTCGCGTGGGTCCTGCACCGCCAGCGCCGATACAATGATCAGCATTTCTTTCAGGCAATGTCCTTCCGCAGCCGCCACCAGCATCCGCGCTAGGCGGGGGTCAATGGGGAAACGCGCCAGGGTCCGCCCTATCGCCGTCATCTGCCGTTGCGCGTTTACCGCGCCCAGCTCTTCCAGCAACTTATAGCCGTCATTGATATAACGCTTGTCCGGCTTCTGCATGAAAGGGAACTTCTGGATATCACCCAGACGCAATGAGAGCATCTGAAGAATGACCGACGCCAGATTGGTGCGCAGAATTTCCGGATCAGTGAAGGGGTCGCGACCGACGAAGTCCTCTTCAGAGTACAGACGGAAGCACACGCCTTCGGACACCCGCCCACAGCGCCCTTTTCGCTGTTCGGCGCTGGCCTGCGAAATCGCCTCTATCGGCAGTCGTTGCACTTTGGAGCGATAAGAATAACGGCTGATGCGCACTTGTCCGGGGTCGATCACATAACGAATGCCCGGCACCGTCAGGGAGGTTTCCGCCACGTTGGTGGAAACGACGATGCGACGACCGCCGTGAGACTGAAAGATTCGGTTCTGTTCCTGATTACTGAGGCGGGCGTATAAAGGAAGGATTTCCGTGTTACGGAACTCTTCCTTGCGCAGCCGCTGCGCCGTCTCGCGGATTTCTCGTTCGCCCACCATGAATATCAGGATATCCCCGGGCGGTTTACGTTGTTCCCGCTCCATCTTTTCGATTTCCCGAACCACATGCACAACGCCATCCTGCAGACCGATATCCACCTCGTCGTCCATGGTGGTCAAGGGACGGTAATGCAGCTCCACCGGATAGGTGCGGCCGGAGACTTCCACCACTGGCGCGCCGCTAAAATGCTCGGAAAAACGGTCAAGGTCGATCGTGGCGGAGGTAATAATAACTTTGAGATCAGGACGCTTCGGCAGGAGGTTTTTCAGGTAGCCAATCAGAAAATCGATGTTTAACGAGCGCTCATGGGCTTCATCGATAATGATTGTGTCATAACGATTGAGGAAACGGTCATTCTGGGTTTCCGCCAGCAGTATTCCGTCCGTCATCAACTTCACCAACGTGCTATCGTCGGTATGATCGGTAAATCGGACCTGATACCCCACCTGTTTGCCAACTTCGCAGCTCAGCTCTTCTGCAATGCGGTTGGCTACGGAGCGCGCCGCCAGACGACGAGGCTGCGTGTGGCCGATCAAGCCATCCACGCCGCGCCCCAGATCCAGACAGATTTTTGGCAACTGCGTGGTTTTACCCGAGCCGGTCTCACCGGCGATGATAACCACCTGATTTTCAGAGATGGCTTTTTTGATTTCTTCCAGCTTATCGACGACAGGCAGATTATCTGGATACCGCACCTGCGGCATCGCTTGCAGGCGCGTCGCCCGAACTTCCATAGAACGCAGTGTTGCGCGCCAGAACTTTTCAACGTCCTTTTCCGCAACACAACCCTTTGCGATTTCCCGCCACTGCCTCTGCAATCTAAAACGATCTTTGATTAACACCAGGGACGGGTCAAAACGAGACTCACTCGACATGTAATATACTTTTTAACCAATACTAATTCAGGATGCGGATGTTAGCGGGAAACGGGTTAATAGTTAAGCGGTAAATGGGATAGCGCAATCACGCAACGACTTGAAATCCATGCAGAGATTCACGCAATTTGTACTCACAAAATATTGCCGCTGGGCGCGACTAACCACGACATCAAGTTTCATTATTTTATTATTAATCAGGCAGACAAATAGCTTCCTTCTATTTGTCTGCAACGACAGGGCCTGCACAGGTCAGGCCCTGTCTCCCGCGGCTAGCCGCCGCGCAGGCGCATCCATGCGCCTAGTTATTAACATGCCAATATCATTGCCATATTAATAATGACACTGGTTGCTCTCTTAACTCTTCACAGAAAATTTAATAAGTGCGGCGCAAAGTCCAAGGTAACATTAAGACTCAGTCGTCTTTTTGGCGGACAGCAATAGCGTCACCCAGGAAAAAAATGCAATGCCGACCACATCCGCCATGACATCGGTGATGTCCAGCGTGCGGGACGGGAAGAACGCCTGCGTCAGTTCTTCGCCTATTGCGAATGTAAGCACGCAAATCGCGCCAACATAGAGAGGAATCGGCCCCAGTTTAAGATGCTTGGTTTTAAAGGCGAAGTTAGCGGCCAGAGTCAGGACGCCAAACAAACAAAAGTGCCCCAGTTTATCACCGTAGGGAATGGATTGGACGAAGTCGAAGAAAATGCTCGCTCCGCCGGTATCCGCCAGATAAATAATCCAAAGAATAAACGCCAGAAACCCAAGGGCGAACAGACTGACCGCTTTCTGCATAACCAATTAACAACGCTCTACAACTGAAAGAACCCGCCTTTAATAACACAAAAAGCGGGCTCTCGCCCGCTTTTCAGCTTTCTTGAACTCGTCACGCAGAGCTACGCCGCTTTGTCTTTCTGCTTTTTGATTTCTTCGTCGCGCAGTTCCCGGCGCAGAATCTTGCCGACATTGGTTTTCGGCAATTCATCGCGGAATTCTATGGTTTTAGGCACCTTGTAAGCTGTCAGGCGTTCGCGACAGAACTCTTTCAGGGCGCTTTCAGTCAGGTTGGGATTGCTCTTCACAACGAACACTTTCACCACTTCGCCGCTTTTCAGATCAGGTACGCCAATCGCCGCGCACTCAACCACATCCGGATGACTGGTGACCACATCTTCAATTTCGTTGGGATAGACGTTGAAACCAGACACCAGGATCATATCTTTCTTACGATCCACGATACGCAGATAGCCGTCGTTCTGCACCATGGCGATATCGCCGGTTTTCAGCCAGCCGTCTTCAGTCATGGTTTTGGCGGTCTCATCCGGACGCTGCCAATAACCTTTCATGACCTGAGGACCTTTGACGCACAGTTCGCCTACTTCCCCAACGGTAAGATCTTTACCTTCATCGTCCATGATTTTCACCATGGTATTGGGAATCGGCAGACCGATAGTGCCGATTTGGATGGCGTTCATGGGGTTGATGGAAACCACTGGCGAGGTTTCTGTCATACCATAGCCTTCCGTCACATCACATCCGGTGACCTTTTTCCACATTTTCGCCGTATCGCTGGTCAGCGCCATTCCTCCGGCGGCAGTCACCTTCAGAGAAGTAAAATCCAGCTCCTGGAATTTTTCATTGTTGCAAAGCGCCACGAACAGCGTGTTGATCCCCAGGAACGCCGTGAATTTCCATTTGCCCAGCTCTTTGATAAAGCCGTCGAAATCCCGCGGGTTGGGAATCAAAATACTGTGGTTGCCGGTATCCAGCATGACGCCGCAATTCATGGTGAAAGAATAAATGTGGTACAGCGGCAGTGGGGCAATGACGGTCTCAATGGCTTCGCCCAGACGCACCGTCAGTAGCGGCTTCAATTGCGCCACGTTGGAAACCAGATTCCGGTGAGTCAGCATCGCGCCTTTGGCGACGCCGGTCGTGCCGCCGGTGTACTGCAACACCGCGATATCTTCGGGGTTCACGTCGACAGGCTTGAAGGTGTAGCGCGCGCCCATGGACATGACTTTAGTGAACGGGACCGCATTGGGAATATTATATGGCGGCACCATTTTCTTGACGTACTTGATCGCCGCGTTCATCACCATACGTTTGATTGGCGGATGCATGTCCGGAATCTGCGCCACGATGACGTGTTCCACGCCGGTGTGGGGAAGCACTTCCTGCGCCTGCGAAGCCATGTTGGCCAGAACCACCAGCGCCTTGGCGCCGGAGTCGTTGAACTGATGCTCCATTTCCCGCGGGGTATAAAGCGGGTTAGTGTTAACCACGATCAGTCCCGCCCGCATGGCGCCGAAAACAGCGATCGGATATTGCAGCAGGTTAGGCATCTGGATGGCGATACGGTCGCCGGGCTTCAGGTTGGTTTCATTCTGCAGGTAGGCGGCGAATGCGCGCGTGTGCTTCTCCATTTCGCCATATGTCATGGTGGCGCCGACGGCAGTAAACGCTGGTTTGTCCGCGTATCGTTTACATGCCTGCTCGAACATGTCGACAACCGATTTGTATTTCCCCAATTCAACTTCGGATGGAACTCCGGGGGGATATTTATCCTTGAAAAAATTATCCATACCGCTATCTCCTGGCCAACGCTGTTAATAGGCAATCTGATTTATATTTGTAATTGTCTTCGGCAAACGGGACTGGCTAAGAGATGACCGCGTCGCCCAAGGCGACGACTTCAAGGATGACGGAGCAATGCCGCAGCTAACTCGACGCTTATGCGCCCGGCGCTCGAACCTGCGCCGTAACCCTTAAATTGAGTGAATTCCACTGCACAGAGCAACGTCGACTTCCGCACTCAGCGGTTTCGACGCACTCCACATTAGAAACTCTTACTCGCGAT
Source organism: Hahella sp. KA22 (assembly GCF_004135205.1). Taxonomy (NCBI): domain Bacteria; kingdom Pseudomonadati; phylum Pseudomonadota; class Gammaproteobacteria; order Oceanospirillales; family Hahellaceae; genus Hahella; species Hahella sp. KA22. The sequence goes on from NZ_CP035490.1 coordinate 4,775,161, forward strand.
CATATATAAGCCAATCATCGAATCCCTGACGACCACTACCCCATTCTTACTTCTGTCATCGGGCGGCGCTATTTTCAGGAGAATCACCCGGTCGGGTGATTACCCCATTAAGCCGGAACGGTATAGTGGGCTCGTTTTTTATAGTGCGCGATAGAATAGCAGCTTTATTTTGGCTTATGTAGACAAAAGTCTTACTTAATTATCGGAGCTTCCCTGGTTTCTCTGGGGCAATGCAGAGCGGAAATACCGCGACAATAATCGTTGACGCTGATGCCGACGGTAGCTAAATTGTTGCGAATAAGCGTATAAAACACTAATAAAATCCAATAAATAGCAAACATCATGCGCAACCTGGAAGATTTCCTGACCAGCACGGACGGCCATAAAATCGGGTACTACAGATGGATACCGGACGCCCCCGTCATACGCGGCGTTATTCAGATTTCCCACGGCATGGCGGAGCACGCCGGACGCTATCGAAATCTGGCCGAGCACTTCTGCGCCCAGGGATACGCGGTCGTAGCGCATGATCACCGCGGTCATGGCCGCTCTATCGCCAACGGCCAGACCGGCCATTACGCCGATCGCGACGGCTGGGACAAAGTCGCCGCAGACCTGCTGTTTATGGCCAATCAGATAAAAAACTGGCGTCCAGACGTTCCGCACTTTCTCTTCGCTCACAGCATGGGGTCTTTTATCAGTCTGCAATGCCTGATCTCGCACCGCCCGCCCTTTGACGGCGTTATTCTTTCCGGCAGTAATTATGGCGCGCCATTGAAATACCTTGCGGCGGCGGCCATCGCCAGGGCGGAAAAGTTGCGTCTGGGCGCGCGCAGCGCCAGTCGCCTGCTGGATCAGCTCTCATTCGGCTCATTCAATCATCGCTTCGCCCCCAATCGTACGGAATTCGACTGGCTTTCCCGCGACCCTGCCGAAGTGGACAACTACATTAAGGACCCATGGTGCGGCTTTATTTGCACCACCGCCACCTGGATCGCAATGCTGGACGGCCTGCGGCGAATTTTCACTTCCGCCAGCTTCTCCCGCATCAACCCCAATCTGCCCATATATCTGATTGCGGGAGATAAAGATCCGGTCGGAGAGTTCGGCAAAGGGGTGAGAAGGCTGGAGCGCCACTTACGCGAGGCGGGCGTACGCGACCTTAGCTGCACGCTCTACCCCGACGGACGCCATGAAATGCTCAACGAGATCAATCGCCAGCAAGTGCTGAACGACCTGTTCTCATGGGTGTCAGCGCACACTCCGTAACAGACGCGTTAGAGGAATTTGGATTACACTAATATATAAAGGAAAGTTAATCCCTGCGTCGCCACTCTCCGGCGTGCGTTGTCAGCAACCCAATCAAGTTATCAGTTCACTATGGACGCGCTAGAAAACATTACCTACGACGAACTTCATGTGGGCGACTCCGCCACTTATACCCGTACACTGACAGAGCAGGAAATCGTTCTGTTCGCCGCCGTTTCCGGTGATATCAATCCGGTGCATCTGGACGCCGAGTACGCGCAGTCCACGGTATTCAAGGAAAGAATCGGCCACGGCATGTGGTCCGGCGCACTGATTTCGGCGGCCCTGGCCACCGTTATTCCAGGCCCCGGCACCATTTACCTGGAGCAGCACCTGAGCTTCAAGCGTCCGGTAAAGTTAAACGATGTCCTGACGGTCACCCTCACAGTAACGGAAAAGCTGTCAAAGAAACGGGTCGTGCTGGATTGCGCCATTCACAATCAAAATGGCGTATTGGTGGTGGAAGGTCAGGCGAAGGTCATCGCCCCGGATGAGAAGATTTCACTGGAAAGGCCCACACTACCAGCTATATCCATCAGCGGCGACCACTAATTCGCCAGCCAAGAGCGGCCGAATCCATCACATCCGCCGCTCATATTTCTCCATAAAAAAAGCGCCCACTCAGGGGCGCTTTTTTGTTTGCTCAGGCTTACAGCAAGTCAATGGGATATCTGATCGCCTGCTTGCTTGCGTTGGATTTGGCGCCGAAGTTCAGCAGCCTTAAACGAGCGCAAATCTTCTTCTCGAAGTCAGGATTATTCAGATTACTTTCCACGATCTTGCATTGCGATACACTGCCGTTCGCTTCCACCATCAATTCAGGCACCAGAGTTCCTTTCAAAGTAGGGTCCTGACGACGGGCCCGCTGATGGATGGACGCCAATGCGCCCTTAGCGCTGTCGAACACCTTCCTGATTTCTTCCAGCGTGCGCGTTGCGCTACGCTGATTGCCAGAGCCGGAACCAGACGTTTTCTTGCTGGTGGAACCGCCGCCCGGCTGGGCTTTTTCCTGCACTTCCGTCACCTTACGCGAAGCCAGCGCCACCTGTTCGGTAGACTTATCCAGCTTGTTGGCGTCCACCCCCCCACTCCCTGACGTGGAAACATTGTTCACCAGCTTATCCGACGCCTTCTTGCTGATCGGAGTCGCCGTATACAGCGGCTGGTCTGACGCATCCGCCGTGTCCGCCAGCGCTCTCATATCGGAGAGCTGATCGCTCAGCGCCAACAAACCAGAGCTTTGCGCTTTCTCGCGCGCCTGATCCACGGTCTGCTGCTTGGGTTGCTCCGCCTTCGGCGTCACCTTTTTCTCAGGTTTCGGCTCAGGCTTGGACTGCGGTTTGGGTTCTGGCTTTGGCTCGGGTTTTGGCTTGGGCTCTTCTTTCTTCTGTTCCTTTTTCTCCGGCTTCGGTTCCGGCTTTTTGATTTCCGGTTTTGGCAGCTCCCGTTTTTCAATCACTACCCGCGCCAGCTGGGGAGGCAACGCCTCCAACTCTTCACGGGACTTCTCGGGTAAATCGACCAACGGGATAATCACGCCCGCCACCAGCATAACCAACATGGCGAACGCGAGAATCAGAAAGAAACGATCTCGCTCTCTAGCGTCAACGTTCCACGGCAAAGGAGAGCCGGCGCGTGCTTTCACCATGCTAGGCCTCCTTCTCGGTAGTGCGTCTTACCGCCAGTGAGATACTGCTGTAACCCGCTTCCACACAAGTGGACATGATTTTCTTCAGCAACTTATAAGGCAGCTCTTTATCCGCCATGATGGTAATTGGTCTACCTTCAGGCGGCGCCGGCGTGTTGACGCGGGACACCTGATAGTCCAACTCCAGCTTGAGTCCGTTAATCAACAATGGGGCCTGATTAACGGCGGCGGCGACCTTACTGACCACTCTGCCGCCGACAATAATGTCGTCATCCGTCACCGTGACGGTCAACTGATCAGTGGGCGGCTGGTCGGCAATGGAGACGGGCAACTCTACAGCGCTGTTTTGCTGCAGCACCTGCACATCGGATGAATTCACCATCAGGAAGAACACCAGAATAGTGAATATATCCATCAGCGACACCAGATTCAGCGACGCTGTTTTATGCATTCTTCGGTAATGACGTTGATAACGCTTGGCGCGGCCTGACTGCTTCATTGCGCGCCTCCCGCCGGAATGATCTCAGGCGCATCGGCAATGGAGATATCCGGGAACAACTCCGCGTTAACCACACTGCCCGCCACAACGGTTTTGTAGGAACGCACCTTGTCCATCACACTGACCAGTGTTTGATAGGACGTGCTTTCCTGAGGCAACAGGGTAATGTCTTTTTTCTCCGGAACCCGAGCTTTGATGTCCTGCATAGCCAGTGCGAGCGTCTTATAGTCATGCTCGCCTTCCGCCTGCTTCGGGATCTGCATGATGACCCCGCCCTTGTTATCCGCAATCACCAACTGCTCTTCCAGGATCATGACCTGCAATTGCAGCTGGTCTTTATTATCCTGCGCGGAGTTGGCGGCGGACTCAGGGAGGTTCAGGTTCAGAACGCTGGTTTGAGAGAACACCAGATTGATCAGCAGCACCGGCACCAGGACGATCATGAGATTCATGAACGCCGTGATGTCCAGGTCAGCGACAGCCTCCGGACGACGGTGTTTACGACGCATCGGTCTGTCCTATGTTCTTTCTGGTGCGGCTTTCGCTACCGGGGCGGCCTGGGCTGGTTTCTCCGAAATCAGGTTCATGATCTTGATGCCAGCCATTTCAAAACTATCCACGATTTCGTTGGTTTTGGTTTGCAGGATGGCGTGCACCAGCAGTAAAGGAATCGCCGCAATCAAGCCGAATGCAGTGGTGTTCATCGCCACCGAAATACTCTTCGACAACAAGTTGGCCTTCTCCGCGGGGTCGGCGTTGGCGACGGCGGTAAAGGCGGCGATCAGACCAATGATGGTCCCCAGCAGCCCCAACAGCGTGGAGACGTTGGCGAGCGTCGCCAGATATTGCGTACGCTTTTCCAGTCGAGGCAGAACTTCCATCAAGCCCTCTTCCATCGCGTATTCAATCTGGTCCCGAGGCTGACGGTTCAGCAAACGGGTCAAACCCGCTTCCACGATGGTGGACATGGCGGTCTTGGATTGTTTGGCCTGCTTCAACGCGTTGAGGTAATCCTTGCGCCCGATCATCATGATCAGTTTGTTGAAGTCCGCGCGGTTGCTCAACTTGGCGACGCTGAGATAGATATATCGTTCAACAGCGATTGCTACGCCGATCACGAGGACAATGGCGATGGGATACATGAAAACACCACCATCTTGAAAAAAGCGAACGACAGTCTCGAACATATCGCGCTGACTCCTTAATCACTTCTAGGTTATTGCTGGTCTAAATCGCCTATCTTAAGGTTTTTACGATAGTACAGACTTTGCCGAAACGCCTGTCTATCTAGCGGTCTGAGCGCGCCGTCCAATTCTTTTTCCGGCTCCGGAACTTCAATCGCCGGACTATCCGGCGTTCCCCAGGGAACCAGGTACAAGACCTTGGGTTGCTCCTGCTCGCCTCTCAACGCCGTTCCTTCAAGCTCGATCAACTCAGCCGCAAAACCTGCGTTACTGTAGAGACCGCAGAGGCATAAGGCAAGTATTTGAAATCTCATACCTTCTCCGCCTATTGGATACGCCGCTCAAGGTCGGCGATCCACATCGCCACTTGCTCGTCGGGAGCGGATCGAAGTTCCTGGCAGCGCTGGTAATGCTCCAACGCCCGCACGTAATCACCCAGATACATGTCGTAAAGTATAGCTATATTACGATGATAAACCGGCTCATTCGGCGCCGCCTTCAGCGCTCTTTCATAAAACGCCAAGGCATTCTCAAAATCACCCTCCTCCCGCGCTAAAACTGCCAACTGATTCAAAGCTCTGGCGTCTTTGGGGTTTACATCCAGCGCCTGAGCGTACCATGTCCTGGCGGAAGGCAGGTCGCCCTGCTTTTCAGCAATGACTCCCAGATTGAAATAAGGCGCGCTGAGACCCGGTTTATCGGCGATGACCTGCTTGAACAAATTCTCCGCCAAGGCGACCTGATTATTGTTTAACGCCGCCAGCGCCTGATCATACTTCATCTGAGTCTGTTCTCCGGCAGGAGAGATATCAGCGGTAGCGTCCTTGCGCGCCGGCGAACCGGCGCAGCCAACCAGCAACAAGGCCGCCGTTAGCGCCAAACCTGTAACGCCGTGTTTATTGCAACGTTTGCGCGACATCCACCTTTACCTCTTGCTTGTCATATCTGGCGGGCATAATTTCCCGCAACGCCAGATAGCTTTTCTTAACCCACTCGTCGTAAACCCCTTGCCGGGTCCGGCTTGCATTGAGCTCGAGAAACTCAATGGCTTTTTCTTCAAAGGGAAACGCCTGTTCCTCCAACAGCAGACTGTATTGCTCCCGCTCCAGGTCACTCAGATTACCGGGGCGATTGGACTCAATGATGTCTCTGCCCAGTTGGCGATACACTTCGCCCATCATGTAGGTCGCCGCAGTGGCGTATTCGCTCACGCCATAACTGTTGATGCGATTGAGACGCTGCATGACTTTCTTCAGCGCAGCTTGTTTGGCCGCCAACGACTTGTTCAACGGCAAGGTCAGGCGCACCTCATCAAATACGGCTTTCTCTTGTTGCGCCAGCGTCCAACTGGCTTCCGCCGCCAGAGAGCGGCTCGCAGGAGTCCGATCAGCGCCGCCGTTCTCCTCAAACTGAATCAACTTCTCCCGCCACTGATCCGCTTGCTGCATCTGTGCGCTTTTAGCGTAGTAATCAATTAATGCGCCTCTGACCTGGATGGCGGTCTCGAACGGCGCCGGGAACTCGTTCGCATATTGCAGATACACCTTGGCCGCCTGCTGTGCCCGCCCCGCGTTCTCCATCAATTCCGCCGCCTGCAACAGCGCCTTGCGCTTACGCTCAGTGTCTTTTTCACCTGCGGCGATACGCAGTAGTTCATCCGCGGCGGATTCTGGGCGCTGGTGCTGTTGATAGGCGTATACCAGCTTTTCGCCAATACCCGCCGTCAGCTTGTGGTCGGGATAACGCTTACGGAAGTCATTCAGCAGATCAATGGCCTCTTTCCAGCGCCCCAGGTCAATCGCACGCATGCCCGCATCGTATTGGGCGCTGACGCGGACTTGGGATTCGGGCGCTTCGTCGATCACTCTCTTGTATTCCATAAACGCAGCAGCAACGTCGCCACGCGCCTCCGCCTGCTCTCCCTGGCTGTATATGCTGGCGGCGAAGTTTTCCATCAACACGTCATAATCCGGCGCCTTGCGGGAGCGCAACGACAGCGCCTGCCGGTAGGCGTGCTCGGAGTCCTGATATTGGCTCAACGCAAAAGCGGAGTGACCGGCGACAGTCCATGCCGCATTACGGGTCGCCTTATCTTCCGCAAAAGAGGCAGCCTGGGTGGCGGCATCCAGGGCTGCGCCATACTGCTCCATGGCGTAGAGTTCATTTGCCGCAAACAGCAGGCTTTCTGTCGCCCGTGAATCCCGCGGGAAAGTTTTCGCAAACCGCAACAGCGCATCCACGCGGCGGCTTCGCAATGCAGGGTCTTCCTGACTCGCATCCACCGCTTTGCTCAGAGCGTTGACACCGGCATAGGCGGCCTCATGACGTTGAGGGAAGTCAGGATAGAAATAACCCGCCTTGTCATAAGCCCGCACCGCAAGTTCCCACTCCTCCAGTAGAAAATACGCTTCGCCCTGCAAATAAAGCGCTTCAGCGGTTTTCCCTTCAGAGGGAAAAATTTCCTCCATGCCATCAAAATACGCCACCGCATTCTGCAGGTGCGAACGACGTTCCACCCCCGCCGCCTTCAGGCCAAGGGCATATTCTCTTTGTCCGAGATCATCAAGATATTGATAGAGAGAGGGACGCAAACGGGTTTTGGCGGTTTCTTGCTGAGATTTCCAATAGTTCGACGACAGCCCCAGTTCACGGGTAAAACGGGCTTTCTCCTCCCATACCAGCGAAGGCAGGCCGCCCTGATCGTAGGCGGCGATAATGCGGTCATGGAAGTCGCTGCGGTCCGTGGCCGCCGGATAGGCGGCGATGTAAGCCTGCGCGCTGGCTGCGGCATCCTGATAACGCTCGCGTTGCAGGTAGTAGTCGTATAAAGCCGCATACAGTTTAGGGGCCAAGGGACGATAGTCGCCCAGCGCAATAGCCGCTTTCAGCGTTTCCGGCCCTTTACCGTAGCTGGCCATGATACTGACGATGCGGAGGGCGTCATCCCCCGCTTCACGGACGCCGGGCGCCATCTGCCCTGCAGGAGTGGAATTTGACTCCAAGTGAGACAGCACTTGCAAAAAGGTCTGCAATGAAGCGCTGAAGTTTTCCTGTTTAAACTGGGTCCAGCCCAACATATAACGGGCCTTGGAGGCCAGATCGCCATCTCCTCGACCCGCCAGCACCCGGCTGTAAGCCGATTGCGCTTTGACGTATTCACCAGCGCTGTAGCGTAACTCGCCAATACGGAACCACGCTTCTGTCGTATAACTTGAGCGCGGATACTGCCCCACCAGCCGCTCCAGACTGGCCAACGCTTTATCGGTACGCCCCAGCATGCCGCAGGCGCGAGCCAATTGATAAAGAATACGGTCGTTGTCTTTGTCCCCCGGTTGACGCTGCAACAGGGCCTCGTAGCTCTCTATCGCGATGTTCCATATTTCGTCGTCGATCAGCCCCTGGGGTTTGGCGTCGTAGAACAATTCTTCCAGATTGATCAGCCGATGCAGCGCCTTGATGCGTACTTCCGGGTCGGAGGCTTCGCGGATCAGACGACTGTATCGCAACGCCACCTCATTCAAAGGCGTACGCGGCGCCACCCGATAGCTGAAGTCGATATAGGCGGGTTTCAGCTCGCCGATGGTCTTGTCCGCCTCGTCCTTCTCCACGATAACGATCGGCGCCAGCGTGTCCGCCAGCGCTCGCATAGGAATAAAACCGAGAAGACTCACACTGAGCACCAGGGCCGCCGCTCTCATAACGCCCCCTCCCCGGCTGTCGCCGCATCTGGCGAAACGGGCTGCTTCTTACGCAGCTCAGCCACAGCCAGGTCGTCATACAGATTCACCAACGCCAGTTGACTGCGCACGTGATAGCCGTCTATTTCGCGCCAGTGCTGCTGCAACAACTTGACCGCAAGTTGCGACAGTTTCTTGTCATAATCGTTGATTTTACCCGCCAGTTCCCGCTGCATGGCGGAGAATTCTTTCTGCAGGGCCGCCACTTTGCGCAGTTGTGTCTTGTAGAGATCGCCACCCTGATGCAAGCCGCCCTGAACGCTGACAAAATTCTCTTTTAGCTTGTTTAATGCATCATCCAGGTCTCGCAGCGCCAGCAGTTGCAGCGCTTTTTGATCGTCGGAAGCTTCGGCGGCGGACTTGGCCAGCGCATTGCGTTCCGACACCAGTTGATTGAGTTGTTGCGGACGCACTTTTGCAAGCGCCTCAGCGGCGTCCCGTTTCGCCTGACGCGCGCGGCTCTCCAAGGCGGCGGAGAAGATCTCCATGCGTTGCGCGCCATCCTGCAGCGACTGCAGTAAGCCGTGCATTTGCAGCAGTTCTTTGGCGAAGGGAAAGAAATCAGGCTTATCCATCAAATAATGAACAAAGGCAATCTTCGGCGTATTGGTGAGCAGATCCGTGGCCAAATACCATTCCACTTCGCCGTTCTGCAATGGCGCCTGCAGCAGCAAGTCCAGCACGCCTTTTGCATTGATTTCGGTCACGACCTCGTCAACCTGGCGCTTTTCTTTCTCATACACAGCGATGGCTTCCAGATAAGCGTCAATCGCGGTGGCGCGCAGTTTTTCCTGCTCATAACCATAGGCGATGGCCTGGAAGGTCTCCGCCACGCCGGAGGACGTGAGGGCGAATTTTTTGGCCCGATGCCAGGATTGAATGGCAGTGCGATAACGCCCCAGTCCCGCGAACGCCATGCCGTAGTCATAGATCGCCGCCGGCGCTCCGGGACCGGAAGCATGGACGTTCTTCAGGAACGACAGGGCTTTGTTGTAATCTTTGTCCAGCAAAGCAATATGGCCCGCCGCCAACAGGACGCGATCACTCAACTCGCGCCCTTCATAACTGTCGTCAGCCATGGCTGTAGCGACGCGAAGCGCGACCAACGCGCGAGAAGAATCAGGATCATCCGCGGCGTAATTCACTCCCAGGTTATAATAACCATGGGCAGCCCACAGACTTCCCTGGGAGGCCTCGCCGAGAACCTTGGCCGCGTCCTGCGGACGCCGCAATTGCAGGTAGCTGTTCGCCATGTAGTAAAGAGCTTCGTCTTTGCGATCCCGAGCCATCCCTTTCATCGCCCCCGCGAACAACTCCACCGCCTCTCCCCACTCGCCATCGCGATAAGCGAGACGCCCCTTGATCATTTGCGCCTGCTGTTTCACCTCGGGTTCTCTGGCGGTGAATTGCAAATGCTCCAGGAGCGACTCCGCATTACGACGCATACCGAACTCCAGACCGGATTCGATAGCGAGAATATGGTTCAGGTTATGGTATTGATTACCCACATGATTGGAGCCAAGGTGCTCGTTCTCCAACAGCACCAGGGATTGTAGAAAGTCATTGGTGTAATAGTGGAACAGGGCTTCCCGGTGCAGCAATTCGTCAGCGGTTTCTTGCGCCCGCACAGCGCCGGCGAGCATGCACAGGCAATGCAGAATCAAAAGCAGGACGGACATTCGATTCATGGTTGGCGTTACATCCCCTTTCATGACGTTCGACCGTAATCCGCAGCGCTTAGCGCAGCTCTCTGATCAGAAAACGGGGCGTTCTGACGCCGTCGCCCTGCACCCGCAACTCCAGGTATTTAGAGCCATTTTCTTTATTGAAAGACAGTGTCGCCGCTTTTCGCAGGTATTTTTCGCCGGCGCTGCGTCCGTTGAAAACCGCCACCGCCTTGTGCGCGCCCGCAGGCAGGTTCCCCATAAACAGACGTTGCACGCCGCCGCGCTGCAATGCCTGCAGTTCACGCGCGGAGTAGAGGTAGGTGGTCGCCATGTCGCCGTCCAGAGTGAGTTCGACGGAATCCAGCTCAAAACCGACGCTTTCATCTACGGCCAGAAAGAACACCACTTGCGTGTCGATGGGATACAGGACTTCTTCCTGCAGTTTATATAACTCGCGGTTGAGTTCGATGACGCGTTGCTTGAGGGCTTCCATATCCCGCTCGGTTGCGGCGCTATGAGCCTGGGAGGAAATGACGAATGTCAGTATGTGCAACGCTGTAATGATTATTCTTGGAATTATTCGCAAAGCCTTCATCCTCAATACCCTTGTGAGAGCCGAACTCTCGGGTGAACGCAGAAAGAGACGAAAGCCATGGTAGCACCGGGTCGCCAGCGATAGTGTGAACTCGATTCACCAAACTACACAAATGTTTACAAAACGAGACATGGTTAGCGTTCGCAACTGACGCCTGATTCGCCAGCGCCGCGCAATAACGCAAGCAATAGAAGGAAAAGTAATGGAAGGTGCGCCGTCCTGCGACGGCGCGTAAAGAAAGCCGGTAAAGAATTACTTGCTCAGGTACTTCATACCCTGCTCCAGCCCGTCGATGGTGAGCGGATACATATGCTGGTTGACCAACTGACGGGTGATTTCCAACGACCCACCCATGCCCCAGTAGTCCTTGGGATACGGGTTCAGCCAGATCACCTTGTCAAACTTATCCGTCACCCGTTGCATCCAGACCGCCCCGGCCTCTTCATTCCAATGCTCAATACTGCCGCCGGGATGGGTGATCTCATAAGGCGCCATACTGGCGTCGCCTACAAAAATCACCCGGTAATCCGATGCGTATTTATGCAGTATGTCCCAGGTTGGAATGGTTTCGCTGACGCGGCGGATATTGTTCTTCCACACGCCTTCATAGATGAAGTTATGGAAGTAATAGTACTCCATGTGCTTGAACTCGCTGCGCGCGGCGGAGAATAACTCTTCGCACACGCGAATGTGCGGGTCCATAGAGCCGCCAATATCGAAAAACAGCAATACTTTTACAGAGTTATGGCGCTCCGGCACCATCTTGATATCCAGGTATCCCGCGTTGTTGGCGGTGCTGCGGATGGTATCGGGCATGTCCAACTCTTCCGCCGCGCCCTGACGCGCGAATTTGCGCAGACGACGTAACGCCACCTTGATATTGCGAATGCCAAGGGTGATGGAATCATCCAGATCCTTATAAGTACGCTGCTCCCACACCTTCACCGCACGGCGATTACGGGAGCCGTTCTGCCCGATGCGAATGCCTTCCGGGTTATAACCGTTCGCTCCGAATGGCGACGTGCCGCCAGTCCCTATCCATTTATTGCCGCCCTGATGACGCTCTTTCTGCTCCTCAAGACGCTTTTTGAACGCCTCAATCAGCTCTTCCAAGCCTCCCAGGGATTCAATCTTGGCCTTTTCCTCGTCAGTGAGCTGCTTTTCAAATTCCGCGCGCAGCCAGTCTTCGGGGATTAGCGCCTCCAACACGGCGTTCAGGTCTTCCAGTCCTTTGAAGTAGACGCCGAAAGCCTGGTCGAACTTGTCGTAGTGCTTCTCATCCTTTACCAGACAAGCGCGGCTCAGATAGTAAAAGTCATCCATATTCGCAAACGCCAGCCCCTGTTGCAGCGCCTCCAGCAGGTCGAGCAGCTCCCGTAAGGACGCCGGCACCTTGTTCTTGCGCAGCGTCAGGAAGAAATCAATCAACATATAGGTGTCCTCCTTTGCTCGCGGACGCAGCATTACGTCCGCTCATTGCTGCGATCAGCCTTTTCTGCGCGTCATGAACGCCAGTTTCTGCAAAAGGTGGACATCCTGCTCGTTCTTCACCAGCGCGCCGTACAAGGGAGGAATCGCCTGACTGGGATCGTGGTTGCGTAATACGTCTTCAGGCAGATTGTCCGCCATCAACAGTTTGAGCCAGTCAATAAGTTCAGAGGTCGATGGTTTTTTCTTCAAACCCGGCACTTTGCGCACATCAAAGAATACATCCAACGCATCCTTCACCAGCGAGCGCTGGATGCCTGGATAGTGGACGTCAATGATGGACTCCATGGTGTCTTTATCGGGAAAGTTGATGTAGTGAAAGAAGCAGCGTCGCAAGAAAGCGTCAGGCAACTCTTTCTCGTTATTACTGGTGATGATGACGATAGGCCGGGTAGTCGCGCGGATGCGTTCCTGGGTCTCGTAAACGTAGAATTCCATTTTATCCAGCTCCAGCAACAGGTCGTTGGGGAACTCGATATCCGCTTTATCGATCTCATCGATCAACAGCACGGACTGTTGCTCAGACTCAAACGCCTCCCACAGCTTGCCTTTCTTGATGTAGTTGCGAATGTCGTGAACACGATCGTCGCCCAGCTGGGAGTCCCGCAGGCGCGAGACTGCATCATATTCATACAATCCTTGCTGAGCCTTGGTGGTGGACTTGATGTGCCATTGAATCAAGGGCGCCCCCAGGGCTTCCGCCAGCTCTTCCGCCAGCATGGTCTTGCCTGTACCGGGTTCGCCTTTGATAAGAAGCGGCCGCTGCAATCGAATGGCAGCGTTGACCGCCAGCTGCAAATCGTCAGTGGCGACATAATTCTTGGTGCCGGAAAACTTCATGTGTGAAACCTTATACGTTGTGTGAGTGCGTCATTATTATTAGTGGAGTTATAAGCGGATATATTACCCGAAAACATTCAAATATTTCATGCCAGCCGCTAAGCTATCTCTCACACTCGTATATTGTTATCGCTGGGGAAATCTACTTAATCTGCAAGGAGATAAAGAATGAACGTCTACGAAGATAACTCCATGTCCATCGGCAACACGCCGCTGGTGAAGCTGAATCGCGTCACCAAGGGCAATGTGTACGCCAAAATTGAAGGCCGCAACCCGGCTTACTCCGTGAAGTGTCGTATCGGCGCAAACATGGTATGGGATGCGGAGAAATCCGGTCGCCTCAAGCCAGGCATGACCCTTGTTGAGCCTACCAGCGGCAACACCGGCATTGCTCTCGCCTTTGTCGCCGCCGCGCGGGGATATAAGCTGATTCTGACCATGCCCGCCACCATGAGCCTGGAGCGCCGTAAGGCGATGAAAGCGCTGGGCGCGGAAATTGTGCTGACCGAAGGCCCCAAGGGCATGAAAGGCGCGATCGAGAAGGCGTCGGAAATCGTCTCTCAGGACCCGCAGCAACACTTGATGCTGCAACAGTTCGACAACCCCGCCAACCCTGAAATTCATGAAAAGACCACCGGTCCGGAAATCTGGCGGGATCTGGAAGGCGCAATCGATGTCCTGGTCGCTGGCGTCGGCACCGGCGGCACCATTACCGGCGTCTCTCGCTACATCAAAAACACCATGGGCAAAAACATCACATCCGTGGCCGTGGAGCCCACTGCCTCCCCTGTGATCACTCAAACTATCAAAGGCCAGGAATTACAGCCCGCCCCTCACAAAATCCAGGGCATTGGCGCCGGCTTCGTTCCGAAGAATCTGGATCTGGACATGGTGGATCTGGTTGAGCAAGTCACCAACGAGGAGGCCATGGAAATGGCGCATCGCCTGATGCGGGAAGAAGGCATCCTCTGCGGCATCTCCTGCGGCGCCGCGGCGGCCGTTGCAGTCCGGTTGGCGGAGCGTGACGAGTTCAAGGACAAGAATATCGTGGTTATCCTGCCGGACAGCGCAGAACGTTATCTGTCCACCGCTTTATTCGACAACTTCTTTACTGAAGCGGAAAACGTGCAGTAGTTGGACAACGCCGGCCTTCGCGCCGGCGTTTCAGCTTTTGCTGGCGGGACTCACTTTCAGCAAGGCAATACGCTTAAGTCTCAGCAGGCTTAACCGCTCCTTCTTCATACCATCTGGCGGCGACAGCGCCGTCTCGAAACGCAATTAATTCCCCTGGGCGCATCTGTCGCCACTCTTCATCGACAGTCAGCGGCTCCGTGACAATCATGGTGACTTTGTCAGTGGGGTTGGTGTGTTCTTCGAAATTAACCCGTATCTCGCCATCTTCCAAGGAAGCGCAGCCGAAGGGCGCCTGTCGGGTGATCCAGTACAATTTGGTGGAGCAATATGCGAACAAATACTCCGAGTTGGTGAACAGCATGTTAAACACGCCTCTGGACGTCAGTTCCAGACAATTCTGATACAGCCGTCCTCCCAGGCACTCCAGACTGGCGAAGTCATTACAGCCGCTGGCGACATCCTCCAGCAACCAGCAAAACGCATGCTCGCTATCCGTCTCCCCCACCGGGCGAAAACGCCCCAAGGGCAGGTCCTGATAGGACTTCAGTTGTCCGTTATGCGCAAAACACCAGTAATATCCGCCCAGCTCACGAATAAAGGGATGGGTATTTTCCAGGCTGATGTCGCCGACATTGGCTTGCCGGATGTGGCTGATAACCGTACGGCTTTTTATAGGATACTGACTGATGAATCGCGCGATTTCCGAGGTGGCGCTGGGATTGGGATCACGGAACTCACGCAGCCCCTTGCCTTCATAAAAAGCGATGCCCCAGCCATCTTTATGCGGCCCGGTCTGACCGCCGCGAAACATCAGACCGGTCCAGGAAAAACAAATATCCGTCGGCGCATTCGCGCTCATTCCAAGAAGTTGGCACATGTTCAGAAGTTAACTACTTTTTGTCTTCGTCTTCCGATCCGGCGGGGAGGTCGTCAGTATCGGATATATCAAAATCTTCCAGATTGAACTCGTCATCCATATCCCTGGCTTTCTCATTGGAAGCCAGAATTTCATCGGCAAGCGCCTCTGCGTCCGTATCCTCGGCGTCGAATGAACTCATGGGCGGCTCGGCTTCCTCTTCCTCCTCTTTTTTCGGCTCCGCTGCTTCCTCCATGCCGAATTCCATGTCGTCCGCCTCGTTCATCATAGAGGGTTCTTCAGCGACATCAATAGGCTGTTCCAACTGCTCTATCTCGTCTTCCAAGTCGTGCCCGGACTCTTCCAGGGACGGAACTTCATCGGGATCATCCAGTTTAGTGACCTCCACCGGCTCCCGAACCTCTTTTTCAATGCGTCGTTTACGGTACATCCAATAACCGCCTCCCGCCACCAGCAATAGTAGGGTGGCGCCGCTGGCTGCGATGATAATCCACAGCATGGGGTTGGAGCCTCCCTCTTCCTCCGCCGTCGCATCCTGCTGCTCCGTCGCCGCCTGATCCTGCATTTCCGGTGTAATGGGCGGCGCAATGCTTTCTTCTTCAGGCTGTTTGGGAGGCTCTGGGGCTTTAACGGCCTCCTCCACCAGCGTTTCATTCATTTGCTCCACGCTGCTTTCATTCACCAACGAGCGATATTCATTCGGCGACGCTTCCTGGCGTGGAAACTCCGCCATCACGCTGTCAGGCTCAAAACGGAAAGCGGAGCCGGAGCGGGTTTCTCCTTCCACTCTCAGCATGACTTCATACACGCCATCGCCCCGGGTAGCGTCGACTTCCAACTCCCAGCGCCCGGTTTCCTGAGTAAACGGAATGGATTTAATCAGATTGCCGCCGTCCGGCCCTTTGATCTTGGCGATAATCGAGGTTTTCGCTTCGTTGATATTTGGACTGAGGGGACTAATGACGATTTTGTAGCGCGTATCCGCCCCAGCGCCGGTGGCCTCAAGATCCACCGCCATGGGCGCGTTCAGAGAGATCAGCTGCCGAGATTGCCGCTTGAATGTTCGACCATCGGCCTGCACCAGCACTTCGTACCTGCCGACTTGCTTGAGCTTGGTGATACTTTCACGAAAGACGCCATCGGCTGGAGGAGCGCCTTCTCTGGAAATACGTTTTGTACCGGATTTGTTGTCCTCTGTCCGAATGGTGACGTCCACCGCAACCAAGTCCAGAAAAGTCCGGTTTTGCACTAATTCGCCGTCTTCAAAAAAACCGATCTTGAGCTCCAGCTGGTCTCCCGCGTAGAAGTTCGCCGGCAGTGGGTCCACCACCATTTTCAGATTGCTCACGACCGTCACCCGGCTGCCCGGGGCCAGCTCCGCGTCCAGCTTCCATTCCCCTTCCAGAGGCCTTTGCACAGTAATCAAATCGTAGCCCGCCGCTTTGAACCACTTAACATAGTCAGGACGGTCTTTTTCGGTGAAGCGCTTGCCGGTAGGCTCGACAATGGCGGTTTCCGCATTTTCGCTGGCGCGAAACACCAGAGCGGTAAACTCTTCAATGCTGGAGTCCACATCAAATGCATTGCCTTCCAGAGGCACCTCTTCAGCTGGCGCCGCACGTTCGAAGGCTTGCAGAAAAACGCGACTCAACTGATCGGACGTTTCCGCAATCGCGTTGATGCCATTACTGCCAATAGAAAGCCGTTGCAGCAGCATCTGGTCCGCATTCTTGGATAGCGCAATGGTGTGGATCTTGGCGCCGAAGCTCGCGATTCTTTTCAGCACCTGAGTCAGAACGCGATCACGCTCCGCGACATTTTCTCCGGGCTTTTGCGAAATATCCACCACGCCGTCGGTGAGCAGAATGAAATGCGTGTTGCTGTAATCCTTACCTTCAACAAAGTCTTCGGAGGCTTTCTCCAGCGCCGCGCCAATATTGGTATAAAGCGCCGACGAGCTGATTTCCTTGGCTTTGTCCTTAGCCAGACGACGCCAATTGGGGTCGACGACCTGATGCGGGGCCAGCTCGTTCACATACTGCCCGAATGTCCATACTCCCGCCGAATCGCCTGCAGGCAACAGCTCCGTCACCAGATTAAGAGCCGGACGCCGGAGATTTTTCGGGTCATTCTTTTTCATGCTGCCGGAAATATCGATGAGCACGCGCACATCCGCAGGCGGAGGCAACTCCATCTGCGCGGAGGCGACTCGCCAAAGCATTAAGCTACAACACAGGCAAACGAGAATCTGGCGGAAAAGCAATGTCATATTCGAGCGTATTCCAAGTTGGCGCAGGCGAATGAAGCCGCTCAGCAGCCGTCTCCGCTGGAAATATCGACCGCTGGCGGGCGCAGCGCGGCCGTGCCCGCGGCCATCCTTACTTCAAGTTATAGCAGGTTTTGTTGCAACAACAATAAAATACGCAGGAATTGCTTAAAAAAGCGAAGGGATTTAATTGATTTTTAAGTAATTATGCACGTCGCCTGGGCTTAGCTGGCGCGGGTTTGGCGGTGACGAAGAGCTTGCCAAGCACTACTTGCAGCGCGAACAGCAGACCGATGACGCACCAGGCGGCCAACATCAGCAGGCCGGCTTGCAAGGCGGCGTTGTCATCATGCTGAAGCCAGTTGTAGGCGGCGACAATATGGGCGGGCGCCCACAGTCCGTCTTTGGGAACGGACATCGCCGGCGTAAACAGCACCACCGCCAACAGGCTGCGCAGGAAGAGTTGCACGGGACGGGGACCACAACGATTGAACAACGGCATCATCAATGCGTATAAAGCCAGAGCCGCAACGAGATAAGCAACCCAACCGGCGATATAACCAAAATCTGTCAGCATAATTTTCTACTTTTCAATAACAGTTGCTTCAAGCGTTCAAATCATATCGATAAGAATCAACTCTTCCCAATCATCCGGGTCGATATCATCTTCGCTTATCGTTTTGTGTCGCACGGACTGACCTGCCGCTTCCACAGAGCGGGAATCGCCACTGATCAGAGGATGCCATGCTGGCAGCGTCTGATTTTCAAAACGAAGACGATAAGCGCAAGTCTTTGGCAGCCAGTCGCTGATTTCGGGAAGATTTTCCGGCGAGATAATCAGGCAATCCGGGTTCTTCGATGCGCGCGCAGTATAGCAATTACACTGCACCCTTTCAGCATCCAGATAACGGCAGGCTACGGCGGTGAAGTAAAGCTCGTCGCTTTCCTCATCCTGTAACTTGTGCAGGCAGCACTTACCGCAGCCATCGCACAGGGACTCCCATTGCACGTGGCTCAGCCCTTCCAATGGCTGCTCCCACCAGCGCGACTCAATCATCGTAATCTTTACGCCCTACAGCAGGACGTTGCTCACGCGCACGCACCACATCCATCATGTAATCGTCCTGGACGGTCGGCATCTGCAGATAAAACCCTTTTTCATCGATGGCGCTCATGACTTCCGCCGCGTCCGCTCTGGCCAATGGCTTTTCTTTCGTCAGCAACAGATCAAACACATGCTGCGGTTTGCCAAAAAGTTGCAGTAAAGCTTCCGGCAATGCGCCGACGCCCTGCTTTTTATCCACATAGACGTACATTTCCTCTTTCTTGGAACTTCTGAAAATGGAAATCAGTCTGCGATCCAGAGTCATAACTTGTTTTAACCTCAATACCTAACTTCACGCTTAGCGCAATAATCCGGAGTCTTACGACGATTGCCGGGGCGGGACGGACTTGTCGTCCTGCAGCCAGCGTTCAAGCGGCGCAGCGCAGATACGGCCGCGCCAGCCCTGCAGCAACTGCGGTGGCGTCCCCGCGCCGCCTTGGATATGCCAATACACAAACTCTTCCAGCAATCCCCGACTGGCGAGCAGGCCCACGTTGACGCGGTGCTCACGAGCCAGCTTTTGCGTCAGTTTTTTTACTTTCTTCACCAAGTCCTGGTATTCCCGCGGAATCGGCGGTCGTATCATTTCAAAATCGGCTTCAGGCTCATCGCCATCGGCCTTCATATGCTCACGCACTATTCCCACCAGCTCCGCGCCGTAACGACGCAGTCCGGCGCCCTGGATGGAGGTGATATCCGTGAGTTGCCCCAGGCTTCGCGGTCGGCGCTGAGCGATGGCGATCAGCTCATCGTCAGGGCAGATTTTCTTGCGCGGGATATCCCTCCCTCTCGCTTCCTGCTCGCGCCATGCCGCCAGTTTCGCCAGCAACTGCTGCGCGCCTTTGCGTAAACGCCATCCGCCGCGCAGCTTCAAATAGTAGCGCCCTACGTCCTGAACCCCGGCGGCGGCCAAACGCATGGCCTCGCCTTCCTCCAACGCAATTTCGTATTTGTCGGACTGACGCAATCCTTCTTCCAGCTTCTGATAGAGCGGCCACAACACCACAACATCTTCTTGAGCGTATTGGATCTGCTTGTCTGTGAGCGGCCGTTGCGTCCAGTCTGAGCGCGTGGCGTGCTTCTCCAGCTCAATCCCCAGATTCTGGCGCACCAGCGACTGCAAGCCTTCGTTTAGCTCGCCATCCAGCAGCGCGTTGGCGACCTGGGTGTCGATCATGCCGCAGGGCTGCGACAAGCCAACGCAGTTAAACAGCTCCAGATCTTCACTGCAGGCATGCACCACTTTAAGTATGTCGCGGTTCTCGAACAGTCGACTGACTCCGCTCCAATCGCTGATTTTCAGCATATCCACCAGATACACACACTGGCGATCATAAAGCTGAAGCAACGCCGGCGCGGGATAAAACGTGGTTCCACGGATAAATTCCGTATCCACCGCCAGCCAGTCGGTCTTTTCCAGGCGTTGCAGCGCATCCTGCAACGCTGCGGGTGTGTCTATCCAGAGACTTTCATAATCCGGCGGATATATAGCGGAGAGTGGCGTATCGTTAGGCAAAAGGTTTTCGACCTTGCAGTGCGTGGCTTAAGGTGCCGCTGTCGATCATACCCAGCTCCCCTCCCAGAGGAATGCCATGGGCGATGCGGGACACAGGAATGTTCAAGTCTTTGGCGATGTGGGCGATAAAATGCGCCGTCGCTTCACCCTCTACGGTAGGATTCGTGGCCAGGATCAGCTCGCTGACGGCGCTTTCCTGTAATAACTGCTTGAGCTTATCAACGCCAATGTCTTCAGGACCAATCCCGTCTATCGGCGACAGATGCCCCATCAGCACAAAGTAACGGCCGCTATAGTCCGAGGTCTGCTCAATCGCCAGCACGTCCGTCGGCGACTCCACCACGCAGAGAACGCGATCGTCCCGTTTAGGGCTTTCGCAAATCGAACACAGGTCCGCCTCGCAAAAATTCTGGCAGCGGGAACAGCGTTTCACCCTGGTAAGCGCATCGCTGATGGCGATTGCCAGGTCCGCCGCCCTGCCCTGATCTCTTTCCAGCAGGTTAAGCGCCATGCGGGTAGCGGACTTCGCCCCCACGCCGGGAAGATATCGCAGACAACGGACCAACTGATCGATAGCAGGCGTCAGACTGGAAGACATAAATGGATACTACCCCGTCATTAAAACGGCATTTTGAAATTAGGAGGAATGCCCAGACCCGCAGTCATGTTGGACATCTTATCCTGATTGTTCTTTTCTACTTTACGCACGGCGTCATTCACCGCCGCCGCCAGCAGATCCTCCAGGATTTCTTTCTCTTCCTGCATCAAACTGGCGTCGATCTCCACTTTTTTCACATCATGGCGACCATTCATGACGATTTTGATCAAACCGCCGCCGGACTCTCCGCTCACTTCCGCATTAGCCAGTTCTTCCTGGGCTTTCTGCATCTCTTCCTGAATCTTTTGGGCCTGCTTCATCAAGTCGCCCATGTTACCTTTAATCATATGTTTACTCCTGAATAATAGGCTCAATACTGTTTTCGATAACCGCTGCGCCGAAGCGTCCCGCCATCATCTGAATATTGGGATCATTGCGAATGGCCGTCTCCGCCTGCTGTTGCAACTCAGCCCGGCGTCGCTCCGCATACTGCAGCGGCGTCAACCATTTCGATTCGCCCGCTGAGACTTCGATTTTAACCGCTTCGCCCAGGAATTCCGACACCGCCGCGCGCAAGCGCTCACGTTGAGCTTCATTGAAAAAGTCGAGATGTTCGCGATCAATCGTGAAGATGACCAGGCCCGGCGTCACTGCCTCCAGTGCGCAGCGTTGCGCCAGGGTGGCGGTCATCCCGCTAATGCCGAGACGCCTGACTGCATCCTTCCATACCATTCCCTGCATGGTCGGCTCGCCCTCCAATGGCGGCGTCAACGGACCCGTTGGAGGTTTCTTAACGCTGGTCGCCGTCACAACGGGAGGGGCTGAATTGACTGACTCAGCGCCCCCGGGACTTGTCTGAGGACCCAGGCCGGATTCAGTTACTGGCTTTGGGTGCGGAGCTACTGCCTCCCTTGCCAGCTGTTCCTGATGCTCCTGGATTGGCGCGGTCGCTCGAGGGCGCTCGCCGTGCGGCTGAGGAGGCTTCGCTGGCGCAACATGATTTCCCTCGCTATCATAACCAGAGTCCGCCGGATAGTCAGAAAAACCATAATCCGCGTCGGAAGGCCCTGGGTCATCGGCAAAATACGCGTCGTAATCATCCACTGGCGGCGGCTCAGCTTCAGAGTGCCTGGGGGTCGCCTGCTCTACGGGCTGCGCGGGGGTGACAGGCGCAGCGTCAATGACTGGCGCATCAGCCTGATTATGTGGTTTAGGCTGCAGGGACTCTTGCTGAGGAATCTCTTGTCGAGGCGGCTCTTGCGGCGATGGTTCAGCGGGCTCTTGCGGAGTCTGCTGTTGCGGCTCCGCCACTTCTTTCGCCGGCTCTGGCGCAGATTCTACCGCTGGTTGCGACGCTACCGTCGACTCAGTTTGGGATGGCCTGGGTTGAGCGCTTTCCTTATCATCTTCAGCCGAGGCTGTCGCCGAAGCAACGGACGGCGCTTGAATCTGTCTCGCTGATTTGATGTTGGGACGGAAGGCGATCATTCGTAACAAGGCCATCTCAAACCCGGTACGCGGGTCCGGCGCTAAGGCCAGATCTTTGCGTCCCATCAATGCAATCTGATAGTAAAGTTGAGTGTCTTCCGCCGTCAGCGTTTGCGCTAACTCAGCGACCTGTTGTTGATCGCCAAAGCTGTTGTCGACGCCGCCGGGCACAGCCTGCTCCACCGCCACGCGGTGCAGCAGTTCCGCCAACGCCTGTAGCACATAGGCGTAATCCGGCGCGAACTGAGCCATGTGATTGACTTGCGCCAGCATCGCAGCGCAATCCTGCGCGGCAATTGTGCGCAGCAGATCGATAACCACATGCTTCTCAATGGTCCCCAGCATTTCAATAACGTCTTTCGCCGCCAGCTTACCATCGCCAAAAGCAATGGCCTGGTCGGTAAGACTCATGGCGTCGCGCATGCTGCCTTCCGCTGCGCGCGCCAGCTCCCATAAGGCCGCTTCTTCCGCAGGCACATTCTCCGCCTGCAACACATGGGTCAGGTGGCTAACGATACGTTGCGGCGACAAATTTTTGAGGTTGAACTGTAAGCAGCGCGACAGAATCGTGACCGGCAACTTCTGCGGGTCTGTGGTGGCCAGCAGAAATTTGACGTGAGGCGGCGGCTCTTCCAGGGTCTTCAACAGGGCGTTGAAACTGGAATTGGAGAGCATGTGCACTTCGTCAATGAGATAGATTTTATAACGGCTGCGGGTGGGCGCGTACTGCACATTGTCGAGCAGCTCGCGCATGTCCTCCACCTTGGTGCGTGAGGCCGCGTCGATTTCGATTAGATCGACGAATCTGCCTTCGGCGATTTCACGGCATACGCCGCACTCTCCGCAAGGAATGGCGCTGACGCCCTGTTCGCAGTTGAGGCACTTGGCGAAGATTCTCGCCACAGTGGTTTTACCCACGCCGCGAGTGCCGGTAAATAGATACGCGTGGTGCAGACGGTCCTGATTCAGGGCGTTGGTCAGCGCTTTGAGTACATGCTCCTGCCCCGCCATTTCCGCGAAATTGCCGGGACGCCATTTTCTGGCTAGAACCTGATATGCCATGCCACTCCTATCGATTCATAGCGATTGCGATATTGCTTCAACTTGCTCACCCGGCCCGCCATAGCCTGTACGGCGCTCTCTTTAGAGGAACTGAAATTCAAACGCATACATTAGCATGCAAGGGGTTTTCTGTCACCGAAACGACATTGCGCAGACGCAGGAAGACCATCGCAGGAATCGTGAAATCAACAGGAAAATTAGATACGGAAGGGAGGAGTTGGAGGTAGCCCTACCAGCCACACCCCGGCACACAGATCCACCGCTGTGGCTGCTCCCTTCCGGGCCTGACCAGGTTCACGGTTTCTTGTTGCGAGGGGACCGGCAGAGCCACCACAGCAAGTCAAGAACAGCTGTTCTTCACAAGTGGCGCGCATCATAACAAAGTCAGATGGCGGGCTCAAGCACGAAAATGACAGAAATTCCGTCGCTTAGGAATTGTGTTTCTTTTCTGCTCGACGAATGAACTCTTCGAGGATAATACGGTACAACTCATCCCCGAGATATTTATCCTCCACGCCAGACTCGATGCTTGGGTTATCGTTGACTTCAATCACCGCCGCGCGATTCCCCTTCTGCTTTACGTCCACGCCATACAAACCGTCGCCAATCAGCCCAGCGGCCTTCACCGCCGCATTCAACACCACTTTGGGCACTTCATAAGTCGGTAATGTCGCCCAGGCGCCAGCGGCCGTCGAACCTTCGCCGTGCTTGTAGATCTGCCAGTGGTTACGAGCCATGAAATACTTACAGGCGTAAAACGGCTTACCGTTTAAGACACCGATACGCCAGTCGTAATCCGTGTACATGAACTCCTGCGCCAATAACAGCGCCGATTGCTTAAACAGCGTCTGCGCTTTCTGCTCCAACTCTTCCGGCGATTCCACTTTCACAACGCCCCGGGAAAACGAACCGTCTGGAATCTTCAAAACCATAGGCAGACCCAGTTCCTGCGCCGCCGCCAACAACTGCTGTTTGTCGCCCTTGCTGACAATCAACGTCTTCGGCGTCGGCACTCTATTAGCCCGCAGCAAATCCGCCAGATAGACTTTGTTGGTGCAACGCATGATGGAAGTGGAGTCATCCATCACGATCAAGCCTTCCGCTTCCGCCTTTTTGGAGAATTTGAAAGTGTGATGATCAATCGCAGTTGTTTCGCGAATGAACAACATATCGTATTCAGGAATGCGTTGATAATCCTTGGGTTCAATCAGGTCCACCGCCACGCCAAGCTGTTTGCCGACTTTGGCCAACTTCTTCAGGGCGGCTTTGTCGCTGGGCGGCATTTCCTCTTTGGGATTGACCAATACCGCCATGTCGTAGCGATATTTTTTGCGTTCCTTGGGCTTGCGCCATACTTTGCGGCTGAATGCATCCAGCGAGTTGGCGAACAGCGTCTGCTCCTGATCGTCGAAGCCTTTCGGGCTTACCGGACGCATAGCGGACAATTTCCAGCCGCCTTTCTGTTCGATTTCCACTTCCACCACTGGGCAAGGCAGCTTCTCGAACACCAGAGCGCCCAATGGCTCCAAATCCGGATCGCTGGTTTTACCGAAGAAACAGCGGAAGGTCAGTTCCTGATCCGGCTTGTTAGCCAGCTTCTTCAGCGCTGACAACGCGGTATCGTCATCCAGATCAAGAATCAGCGAATACAAGGAGCGCTTTTCAATCTCGTTCAGCGTACGCACGGAAGGAATGACATGATGCCCACGCGCTTCAGCGAGCAATGAGCAGTAATAGCCTTTGCTGAGATACTTGTAGCTGCGGCAAAGGTTGATCAGTCTGACGCGATCATTTTTGTTAATGGGTAGAGCCAGGTAGTCTTCAAATGATATTACGTCTTCACTTGGATAATAGGGGGTCCAATCCTTTAAAGACTCAACGACTATGTAAAGACGAGACATACGGCTTGGGATTCCTCCGGGAGCATTGGGGATAGGGAGTTATAGCGCTATTAAATGACGAACGTTCATTTTAGACTTGCGCATCTTTGCTAAGTCTTGCTTAACTTAATTAGCCTGTCCACTACATATTTGACCTTACCCCCAACTATTTCAAAAGCATGAATAAAAACCAGCCGCAAACTGTAATACGCTCTTTGGCGCCCCACTACCGGGAAGCCCACATGGAAGATCTCGATGAGCTGGTGGAGCTTGAAAAATCATGCTTTACCACAGACCAGCTCAGCCGCAGAAGCTTTCGCCATATGATCAAATCCGAGTCCGCCTCGGTAGTGCTTTGCGAAATGGACGAGAAGCTGTGCGGCTATGCGATTACGTTATTTCATCGCGGCACCAGCCTCGCCCGCCTCTACTCTATCGCCATCGTACCCGAGTCACGCGGCAAAGGCGTTGCGCGGGCATTGATGGACATGGCCGAACAGTCGGCGATCTCGCGTCGCTGCATATTTATGCGCCTGGAAGTACGCACGGACAATCAGGAGGCAATCGCCTTATATAAAAAGCTGGGCTATCGTCAGTTTGGGGTTTATCACGATTATTACGAAGATCACCGGGATGCCTTCCGTTTCCAGAAGCAGATCATCCGTTTTGCTCCGCTTAATCAAACACTGCAGATTCCCTATTACAGCCAGAGCACGGATTTCACCTGCGGCCCGGCTTCGCTGATGATGGCCATGGCGACCCTGAATACGGAGTACATACCCCGTAACTGGGAAGAGATACAGATCTGGCGTGAGGCCACCACGATTTTCATGACCTCCGGACACGGCGGATGCGGCCCTCACGGACTAGCATTGGCGGCTAACAAGCGCGGCTTCAATGCGGAAATTTACGTCAACTACGAAGGGCCGTTGTTTCTCGAAGGCGTCAGACGCACCGAGAAAAAAGATGTATTAAAACTGGTGCATAAAGATTTCATGCACCAGTTAGAAGAAACTGATGTGGTCATTCATAACACCGTGCTGACCCAGGAAATCCTGGAGAAGGAAATAAAGCAAGGCAAACTGGCCCTGGTGCTGATCAGCACCTATCACTTCGACCAGAAAAAAGCGCCACACTGGGTAATGATCAGCGCCGTCGACTCGGATTTCGTATATATTCACGACCCGGATGTGGATGAGGAGTCGCACCGACTCGCCATCGACAATCAATACATCCCTATCGCCCGCGCCCAGTTTGATCGCATGTCCCAGTTCGGACAGAATCGTCTACGCACGGGCGTAATTATTTCGCAACGCCCCAAACGCACAAGACGAAAAAATGCCTGATATTTCAGAACGCCTCTCTACCTCCCGCGCACATGCGAGCCGAATAGACAAACTACTGGTGGATCAGGGCTATTGCCGCTCGCGCAATCAGGCCAGGGAGCTGATCAGTCTTGGCAAAATCATGCTGCAGGTCGGCGCTGGCTGGGAAACGGTCACCAAACCCAGCCAGACGGTGCTCAGCGACGCCAGAATAGAGGTTCTTGATAACGAGTTGCAGGAATACGTTTCCCGAGGCGGACTTAAGCTGGCCGGAGCCATTGCGCAGGTCGGCGCGGAGTTTCGGGACAAAACAGTGCTGGACGTGGGTCAGTCCACCGGCGGATTTACGGATTGCGCGCTCAAGCAAGGAGCAGCCTTGGTGGTCGGCGTGGAAGTGGGACACGGACAGTTGACGCAATCTTTGAGAGAGCATCCTCAGGTCAGGGTATTTGAAGGGATCAACGCCAAAGAGATCCCCCTCTCCCTGCTTGAATTGACGGACAATAAAGCTGGTTATGACTTTGCGGTCATGGACCTGAGTTTCATTTCACAAACGCTGGTGCTGAAATCCGTCGCCGCGCTACTCGCTGATGGCGGCTCGTTGATCAGCCTGGTGAAGCCGCAGTTTGAAGTCGGACCCGCTGGTTTGGGTAAAGGAGGTATCGTGAAAGACGCAAGCCTCTATAGCGAAGTGGAAGATAAGATCAAAATGGCTTGTGAGGACGCAGGACTCAGAGTGATGGATTACTTTCCTAGCTCCATCACAGGGGGAGACGGTAATCGGGAGTTCTTCGTCTTCGCCCGCAAAGCGGCGATTTCCTGACGAGAGATAATGCAACCGCGCGCCTGCACCCGACCATGCCGGGACTGCGCGGAGAAAGGATCAATGCAGAGCGCGCTCCATCGGCGCAGGAGGAGCGCCAGCGTCCGCCGTGGCGACAAAGCCACAATCGAGAATTTCACGCAGAATATCCTGCTTGGCTTCCAGGGCGTTTCTTAAAAATACTCCCAACTGCTCTTTGGTGACGCCAGCGGATACCCACAAGGTATCGCACATAATCACGCGAGGTGCGCCATCATCCGCCAGATCGGCGAACGTCTTGATATTGGCGTAAGCGCCATTCAAACGCGGCAATTCAGCAACCAGACTCAACAAAGCGGACGCTCGCAACTCCACTTCGGTAGTAAAAATCAAACATTCCTGCTCCAGAAACACCCGACTCTCCAACACCCCTTCCTGACTTTGCAGGTCGGCGATGTGCACACCCTGGCACTGCCCGCAAAGGTAGTGATCAACTTCCAGGTCTTTTAGCCATTTAAGCAGGCTATCACTATTAATAAACTGAATATGGGGCATGTAAACACTACTCTTACGCTTAACGCGGTGGCCTTCAAAGCCGCGGATTATAAAGTAACCATCCCTATATGAGTAGACCTTAACAGCCTATATCGGCCCCCGGCCGCCGAATGACGACAACCCCATCCGGTTAATTAGTGAGCATTTTCTTTGACGGGGTTTGGCTCCACGCGTCGCTTTCATTGATACCACTGCATTAAAGACAGTGATTCGGGGGATCAAACTATGAAACTTATCAAAATGCTGCAAAAACTCAGCGCCAAACCCGCTGAAGAAACTGAATCCAACTACAGCCGTAAAGCAGTCAAAGATGTTGATCCACGGGACCTGACCGGACAATGGGGTATGAGCGCGACCGACGCGCTGCAAGTCAACTTCGTCACCCGTGAGTGCGGTAAACGCTAATCAACCAATCGCATCTACATCATCCTTATTCCTTTCTAAACAATATTTAACGGCCCGGCGCACGTCGCTCCGGGCCGCAGCTATTGACTCCCCTTGCGCCTCTTGCGAAAGTTTTGCTTTCCCCAGTTCCCGATGAAGGATGCTCTATGCCTGCAGTAACCCGGTTCTGCAAACAATCCCGTCTATTATTAATAACTCTTGGTCTTTCCCTGCCATTCACCGCCCACGCCGACTTCGCAGAATGCGTGGCGGGGCTGCAGGAAAAAGCGAAACAGGAAGGGATTTCCGAGAAGGTCGTCAACGAGGCCTTGGGCCAGGTCAAGCTCAGTGAACGCGTCATGGAACTGGACAGCAAGCAACCTGAGTTCATAGATACGTTCACCAATTATCTTAACCGTCGCGTTACGGATGAGCGGGTGAACAAAGGCCGTGAAATGTTGGCCAAACATCGTCCCCTGCTTGATCAGATCGCCAAAGAGACAGGCGTTCCCGCTCAGTATCTGGTCGCATTCTGGGGATTGGAAACCAACTATGGCGGCTATACCGGCAAGATGCCCATTATGGATTCCCTCGCCACCCTCGCCTGCGACCCACGCCGCAGCGCCTATTTCACCAGTGAGTTAATCGCCGCGCTGAAAATCATCGAGAAAGGCGATGTGACAGTGGACAAGATGCTCGGCTCATGGGCCGGAGCCATGGGCAACTTTCAGTTCATGCCTTCCGTCTATCTCCAGTACGCAACCGACAAAGACGGCGACGGCAAGCGCGACTTGTGGGGCAGCCTGCCTGACGCCGCCACTTCCGCCGGCTTATTCCTGAATGGACTGGGCTGGCAAAACGGCTTTAGATGGGGTCGCGAGGTCAAGCTGCCAGAAAAATTCGCTTATGGCGAGGCAGGACTGAAGCGCAGCAAAACCTTATCCGAATGGAGCAAGTTAGGCGTCCTGGACGCAGACGGGCGTAAAATGTCGGATCTGGATCTGCAAGCGTCGCTGATTATTCCCGCCGGGCACCTTGGTCCCAAGTTCCTGGTTTACGATAACTTCAAAGTCATCATGCGCTGGAACCGTTCTGAATCCTACGCCATTGCAGTGGGTCACTTGGCCGACCGTATCGCTGGCGCAGGGCGCTTACGGCAAACGCCGCCCGATCTGCCGCGCCTGCCGTTGACCGCCGTCGCCGACCTGCAGCAGAAGCTCACCGACAAAGGCTTCGACGCAGGTAAGCCTGACGGCATTATGGGGCCAGCCACCCGGGATGCTATTCGCGCGTTTCAGGAAAAGCAGGGCATGATCGCCGACGGCTACCCCAACCCGGAAGTCCTGCAGGCGCTGGATATCAAGCTTCAATCGGAATCCTGAGCGAACGCCCGCCCAGCAATCATGGGCGGGCGCTTATCCGCTGACGCGACGATTTGGCAATGGAGGGTGAGGTCAGCGTCCCAATAACGCCAACTTACTTGGAGGTTTCAGGTTGCGCGGCGGCCTCGTCTCTGAACATTTCGTAGTAATCCACCTGCCGCACGAATTCTTCGCGGTCAATCGGCTTCAATACTTCATCATTGATCAGTGATGCAGCGGAGTCTCCCAAACCGGCGAGCTTACGGGGCTTCCTCCAGGGTACGATATAAAGCACCTGAGGCTGCTCCTGATTTCCGCGCAACGTAGCGCCATCCACGGTAATGACTTCCGTCTCCGCCTGCGCCAGCGGGCTGATAACCCAAGCCGCTGCAACAAGAGACAGACTGATAAAAAGGTTCTTAGGCCGGGACTGACGGCTCATACCCCGCCCTCCTATTGTAAACGACTCTGCAGATCCACAATCCAACGATTAACTTCATCGTCGGGCTGCGCCTGCAGGCTCTGATAAATCTGATATTGCTCCAACGCTTCCTTCAGTTTGCCCATGTACAAGTCATAGGTAATGCCCAGATTTAATCGGGCGGGCGCATAGGAGCCGTCGACGGCGATCGCCTTGCGGTAATACTCTTCCGCCTCAGCGAACTTACCCTGGCGACGGGCCAAGTATCCCAACAGAGAGTATCCCTCGGGATTCAATCCGTTGACGCTGACCGCCTTTTCGAACATCGCCTGCGCCTGGTCAGGCGCATCGGTATTCATATAAATGATGCCCATATTGATGTAGGGGCCGGACAGCTGCGGGTAGTCTTCGCTGACCCCCTGAAATTTCTTCAGGGCGGAGCCGAAGTTACGGGCTTTTTGATCGCGCAATGCTGCTGCATACTGATTACGGGCGCCTTCGGGAACCTGAGAGAGGTCAGCGCCCCCTGTCGCCCCGCCGTTATTCGACGGTTTCTGCGGCGCGCCGGAACACGCCGCCAGCAACAGAGTCAATGCCAGACCAGCAAGGCGAATACTGCTTTTACGACTAAAGAATGTTTTCACTGAACTCTGGGATCTCTTCCGATTTTTTATAGCGCGCAGGGAACAACTTTTTCAATGCTTCAAAGCTGTTTTTCACCCACTCATCGTAGACGCCGCTCCAACTCCGCTGTGCGTTCGCCTCATGCAGTTCAATCGCGTTTTCCTCGAAGGGATACGCCTGTTCCTCCAGCAACAACTGATATTGCTCCAATTCCAGTTCATTGAGATTGCGGGGACGCTCAGAGTCCAGCAGATCGCGGCTGAGCTGAGAATAGATCTCTCCCATGCGATAGGAAGAACGCGTGGTAAATTCCGCTATTCGATAGTTTGCTGTCTTCTTGTAGGCGGCCATCGCTCGCTTCATCGCATCCTGTTTGGAGCGCAAAGAGTTTTGCAACGGCGCGGTCAGCTTGATGCTCTTGAACTGAATGAAAGCGTCATCCGCCAGGACGCTGGAGGACTTCGCCGCAAGATAGCGCATACGGTCGGAGCCTTTCGACCCGGCGGCGTCATAGCCTTGCACCACTTTCTGCAACCAGAAACGCTGTTTGATCGGATCATTCGCCTTAGCGTACAACTCGCTCAGCGTATACCCAGCTTCCGCCGCTATATCCGCCGGCTCAGGATAGCTGTTGGCGTAATCCCGGTAGGTGTCGATGGCTTTCTGGGTCTGGCCGCTCTTCTCGTACAGCTCCGCCGACAACAGCAGCGACTCGCGCCGAGTTTCGCCGTCAGGATGGCTCTGCGATATCACCGCCAACTCCCCGGCTGCAGCGTCCCATTGCTCCGTATTGCGATAAGCCATCGCCAGCTTGGCGGGCACGTCTTTCGCCAGTTCATGGTTCGGATAACGCTGGCGGAAACTATTCAGAACAGAAATCGCCCTGTCCCATTGCCCCTGCTGCAGCATGTAGGTGGCGGCGTCATAATCCGCATTAGCGCGCACCGAGGCGGAGGGAGCCGCCTGTCCAACACGTAGAAACTGGTCAATAGCGCCATTGACGTCATTGGCCGCCAGCATCAGTTCGCCTTGCTTATAAATACTGGCGGCGAGCAGCTCGACGATCTCGCCGCGCCGCTTATCGCTCGCCGACATAAGCGCCAGCACGCGGGAATAGGATTTTTCCGCTTCCGCATACTGCTTGAGCTCAAACTGGCTGTGGCTGATGATCAACCAAGCGCCTAACAAGGATGCATTGTCCGGCGGCGGCGTGCGTTGCGTCAGGCGTTGCGCCACGTCGATCGCACGCGGGTAATCCTTCATGGCGAACAGCTTCTCCGCCGCCGAAGCCATTACCGCGCCCGCCCTGGGAT
Organism: Hahella sp. KA22; assembly: GCF_004135205.1. Classification (NCBI taxonomy): domain Bacteria; kingdom Pseudomonadati; phylum Pseudomonadota; class Gammaproteobacteria; order Oceanospirillales; family Hahellaceae; genus Hahella; species Hahella sp. KA22. The sequence goes on from NZ_CP035490.1 coordinate 4,806,838, forward strand.
CAGACGCATAGGATTGGGCGAAGCGAATCTGACTTTCAATTTTGCGCAGTTCGATCTGCTCGCGCTCGGCTTCAGCAGCGCCTGACGCCAATTCATCAAAAGCAGTGATCGCCGCATAGCCCGCTTCTGCGCCTTTGGCGAAGCCCTTATATTCATAGGCCGCTTTTTCGTAGGCGACGATTGCCTCCTCGTATCGCTGCACGGCGAATAGGGTCTCGCCACGCAGGAACACCATTTGAGGCGCTTTCGGATCTTGCGGAAAGGTATCCACAAACTCCTGATAGTAGGCGGCCGCACTGGCGTACTCGTCACGCATGGCGGAGCGCGCCTGCTGTGCGCTTATTTCCTTGCCATCCAACCCTTTCGCACGGCCATTACGGGCCGCAGCGACATTTCGATCCAGCGTTTGCGCTGCGGCGTGATGGTGCGTAGCCAGCTCGTCGATATACACGCGCAGTTTTTCCGCCGTGAAGGTTTTCACCTTCTCATCCTGCTGCCGCCAATAGAAGTCGCTGGTAACGCCGTAGTTCTTCACGAACGCCGCTTTTTCCGGCAACACAGAACTGCCGAAGCCCGCTACGATAAGCGTTTGAATAACGCGTTCCTGGTAATAAGGCGACCATTTGCTGAGTGGATGCAGTTCGATAAAGCGTCGATAGACGGAAACCGCATCCGTATAACGCTCCTCTTTGACCAGCAGCTCGCCGTATTGCTGATAAATCAGGTGTTCATAGCTACGCGCGCCGACTCTCGCAAACAGACTCGTAACCGTATCCACCCCATCCAGATAATTAAAGGCGAAACCCATTACCCGCAGCTGGTCTTCAACCAGAGTACGAGACTCTTTGGATAAGGCGTCCAGGTCGTCAGACTCCGGCATCACCAGATCCAGCACTTTGACAAAGCTATCCAGAGAGGTTTCGTATTCGCCTTGCTTGAACAGACTCCAGCCATGCATGTAGAGCGCCTGTTGCTCAAAGCCGGTTTTGGCGCCGCCGCGAATGACCGACTCAAAAGCCCGCTGAGAGGCGTCATAGTCGCCATTGGTGAACAGTATCTCGCCGCGTCGGAATTGCGCTTCATGGAAGTAAGAGGAACGCGGGTACTCTTTCACCAAGCGGTTCAGCGCTTTGAAGGAATCATCGCGACGCCCTTCCAGATCATAGGCCTTCGCCAGCTGATAGAGCACTTGGTCGTTTTCCGCCCGATTGGGGTATTTCTTCAACAGCCCTTCGTAGGCGGAGATGGCCACCGCGAAATACGCTGCGGAACCTTCCGAATAGTCCACTACTTCCTGAGTCACAGAAGACTCTTCGTTGCGGATCATTTGCAAATCCGCCAGTCGATATAAAATCTTGGTGCGGGTTTCAGGGTCTTCGACAACGGTCAATAAATCCGTGTAGTTGGCGATGACCTCATCAATATTGATGTTCACCGTTTCTTCGCCCTGATCCTCAATGATGGCGGGCTTCAAATCGGCGATGGTCGGCTGATCCGCAGCGCGACGACTTTCCTCGGAACCGGAAAACAGCGAGCAGCCGCTCACTACAACCGCGATGGCGGTTAACGTCAACACCCTCATAAGCCGCCCCCCTCTCCGTCGAGAAGTTCATCGGACAAACGGGTGCGCGCCAGTTTGGCGGACGTCATGTAATAGTTGACCTGATCTCTCTGCCGCAACAATTCATCTCTCGCCATGTCGCTGACGGTGGTTTTCGCCCGGGTAAGCGCGCGACGCACCTGGTCGCTCAATTCCTGCAAGCGGGGCTTGGCGCTATCCACTCTTTGCTCAAGCGTCTCCAAACTCTCGGACTTGGCAATGAGATTGTTGATTCTCACGCTGCGCAGCGAATATTCTTTCAGCGCCGTATCCAGCGCCGCCAGCTCCTGTTTGGCCTCCCAAAGCCGCTGGGGAAACTCTTCGCTGACGGTCCAGTTCAGGAAACCTTCCATACGACGCAATTTCTCTTCATATTCGGGTACATCTTCGGCCCAGTCGGGATCTTGGCGCATCAGTTCGATTGTGCGTCTGGAACGTTCGATAATGGCCTTATAGCCGAGCTGGTCTTCTGTAAGGAAATAAGCGCCATCGCCAGCCGTCTCACCCTCTGCGATGACCTGCGCCAACGCGTCGCGCTGGGCGCGAATGCGATCAGCGTCCAGGGAAGTCATTTTTTCGCGGGTTTCCCGAATACGCTCTTCCCGCGCAATTTTTCGGGTATCGATCATCACGTCAAAGCTGTCCACCTTGCGCAGCCATTCGTTCAAAGTGTTTTGCAGCAAGGTCAATTCACGCAGCTCTTTGAGCACGCGCTGGAATTCTTCCTGGGCGACCAGATGAGCCAGACTGTAGGTAGCCGGGCGCACATCAAGACGCCCGTATTCATCTACGCGGATGTTGTCATCGTCCAGGCGGGTAATATGCAACTCCGGATCGCCGCCAAACTCGAGACTGTCAAACAGGCGATCTTCATCCAGCTCAGCGATGTTGGTCTCCAGCAGACGCAGGCTTTCCTGATACTGGGTGACGGCATTGGCGTACGCATTGAGCGCCTTCACTTTCTGCCCAAGCTGCTCATAGACATAGCCGATGGCGAAATGGGATTCCTGAATAATGGGATTGGCGGCTTGCTTGCTGCTCAGAGTCTGCAGTGATTGGATCGCCAGACCGAATTCGCCGGAGTTGGAGGCCGCCAGAGCGTATCCGAACAGCGCCTGATCCGACCAGGGACCATTAATGCGCACCTTGCGAAACTCTGTCATGGCGCCGGCGTAATCGTTTTGCTCCATTCTGAGGACGCCGGTAGTGAGGCTGATTCTGTCGCTCAGCGCGTAAAATTCATTTGGGTCGTCCTCGTCCTGCGGCGTCGGCGCGCTAACGCTCGCCAATCGACGCAGCGCCGCATCCAGATCGCCAGCCTTGCGTTGATTCAGAGCCAGGTTGTAATCCAGATAGGCGCGCCAGTAGGAGTCTTTAGGCAAAGGCTGTAGAAATTCCTCCGCCGCATTCAGATCCTCCAGCCCCAGTGCAGTTTGTCCCTGGAGGTAAAAATACTCTTCCAGCAGCTCCGAGTCGGAGTCCTCTAACAATTCGCGATCCACCCGCTGAAACGAAGACTTGGCGTTCTCCCATTTCCGCATCTGGTAATATACCTTACCAAGATAAAACCAGGCCTGGTTACGGACCTCCGGGGTTACCTTGCCTTCCAGCAGGTTTTCAAAAATACGCCTGGCTTCATCCACCATGCCATAAGAAAGCAGCATGCCTCCCTTCAGCACCTGAGGATGATCGCCATGGTGGGTGATGTTGTTACGCAGCTCACCGATCGATATATCCGTGAGCGCGCCGTAATAACGCTGTTGATAGAACTCGAACAGCACTTTACCGTACTGCAAATCCAGCGCCCGCTCAGGCTTCTTCTCATCCGCAGCGAAGACGCTTTGCCCCAGGCTCGCCAGGACGAGAAGAGACGGTATTGTTTTTCTAAGTATTCTTTTCATTGCCTCAGTGACTACCGGCTACCAGACACAGTTAAAGTTATTCCCATTCGACGACGGTGAATTCAGGTTGGTACTTCTTGGTCGAGTCGGTAATGCGCAACTCCAGCGTTTTGATATCAGAGCCCTTCTCAAATTTTTGCGTAGCGCCGCGCTTATAATCGCGATTATCGGGCCCTACTCCAGTGAAAAATGCGGTGATTTCATGTTCGCCGGTCTTAAGGTTGCCAATATGCAGACGCTGCATGCCGCCTTTGTACAGGGCCTTAGCTTGACGCTGTGTATACAGGTGGCTAGCCACCGTTTCGCCATCGATTTTGACTTCCACCGCATCCAGCTGGAAAAACTCGCCAACATCGACGGAAAGAAACACGACAAACTGCGTACTGGCGGGAAACAGCAGGTCTTCCTCAAGAATGAACAGGTCGCGGTTCAGCTCAATGGCTTTCTGTTTCAATGACTGCACCTGATCCACGATAGGCGTATCGGGGTCCACGGAGGCCATTCCTGAGTCATCCGCCATTTCTATCTCGTTAGCGGAGGCGGCGTCTGCAATGCCCTCCTCTGCTCGCGCCATGACCGACAACAGCAGCAAAATCAGGAACAATGCATGGGTCAGGCTGTTTTTGTAATTCATACTTTCAATCCCAATTAAATTGATCGCATCCCGTAATGGATAACCTCACTGCCATCAGTAAGACGCGGTGACGAAGAAGCGAATGACGGTGGCGTCAAATTCGTACAAAGGCTCCTCACCCGGCGCAAAGCCGGTCCGCGTCACGTCGCGGAAGTCCTCATACGCAAATTTCATGTAGTCGACAAACAGGTTGATGCTGCCTTTTTCAATAAAAGAAAAACCTTTATTGAATTCATAGGTCAGCCCCACGCCAACGCTGTCGCCGCTATAGGTGCTCAGCTCTTTGTCGCGCCCCATAAAAGTACGAACGTCCTCGCCTTCAAACAGATCATCATAAAACTCTGCTTTGGTTTGTTCGTAGTGACGGAATTTGAACTCGGTAATGAATTGATCGCCAAACGGGTGCACATAGGCCAACTCATAGTTATAGCCCTTGATGTTCCATGAGTCGGAAAAATACCGGACCTCCCCTTTGACGGCCGCTCGATATGGCAGGTAATACATACCCCGCAGCGCCACAGCGTTGCTGGTGCGCGTTTTGGGATACTTTTCTATTCTGTACTCGTAGCCTTTGGCGCTGGTGGTATCCAGGAAACGGTAGACCCGGTATGGGTTATTCAGGTAACCCTCATCCGTGATCGTTTCGATATCCAGGTTAAGCAAGGCGTTCTTGGTTAATACCTGACTGACCCCTAGACGATAATGTTGGCGGTCCACTTCCTCATCAAGGGATGGGTCCAACTTACTACGCACGTTATCCCAGCCTTTTGAGTACCCCATGGTCAGGGTGGTCAGGTCGCCGAAAAAGTCCTGACTGATATTGAAATGGATCGACTCAGCGTCAAAGTCATTCTCCTGGCTGTTGGTATAGGCGAAGCTCATGATGGACTTGTTGTACAGATAGTCCACGCCCAGACCACCTTCGGTCCGCTCCTCCTCATAGGGAGTCGCTCGCGCCAATACGTCAACGGAAGCGGAACTGACCGAGTCGACATAGTAGTTGGCGCTCAAAGAGACGCTGGCGTCGAAGTTCTTTCTGACCAGAACGGAGGGGCCGTCAATTTCCATGCCCCCGCCTTCGTAGCGGTGGTACATGGCCTCCGCTTTCTCTTCCGGCAACACGGCGGCGCCGGCGGATAACGCCGTCGCCAACAAACTGAATATCGCTGCAATGCGGTGTAAGTTTCTCATATCAGTTACAGCCGCAGCCTCCGCCGGAGCCGCCTTCAGCGCCGCGCGCGCCTTCCCGGGCCTGATAGACGTGATGCATGTAAGAACCGGCAATACCGATGCGGCCGAAGCTCATGATCGGGTCGGCGAGGTTATTACGCTCATAAGGCATAACCCAGGGTTCGAGACTGCTACAGCCTCCCAACAGCATGGGAGCCAGCAGCAGGAATAGCCACTTTTTCATTGTTGTTTTACTCGCGAATCAGCGCTTTGACTTCTTTAACGTAATGATCTTCCGTACCTGGCTGATAGCCTTTGTGCAGGTAACGCATGTTGCCGTTTCTATCCACGATAACCGTCGTCGGCATCGCCTTCACGTCATACATGCGGCTTACCTTGTTCTGGTTGTCATAGAGAATCGGGAAAGTGACTTTGGTGTCTTTCAGGAACTCGTTAGCCAGAGAAGAGTCCTCATCCACATTCACCGCAAAAATCGTGAAACCGAATTTTTCGTACTTCTTATATATGTCTTCCAGTATCGGCATTTCCTGACGGCAAGGGCCGCACCAGGAAGCCCAGAAGTTGATGAGCACCACTTGGCCGCGATATTCCTGCAAGCGCAGATTCTTGCCAAGAGAGCTTTTCAGGGTAAAGTCACCCGCTGCGCCCTTGATCTCCGCAGCATTTGCGCTGACGGTAAGAGCGCTGGCGGAAATCATCAAACAAAGCGCCGCCACACTTTTAAAGAATTTGTTTTTCATAGTTCAGACTCCTCAAACTACTCTTTCTTCGACGCCGACTTCAGCGACCGTCTCTAAAAGAAAACGGACAGACCGGTCGTCATTTCCAGGTTATGGGTTTTCTTATCCTCGCCCAGGATATCGGTATCGAAAATATGGTCTCTCATGCCCAGATGCAGGGACAGCCAGTCAGTGCCCAGCATCTGAAATCCCCAGCCGAAATTGGCCGTCAGACGGTCATCGCCGGCGAACTGCGTGCTGCCCAATCCGCCCACGACATAAAAGTTAGTGTTGAAGGCGTACTTGCTGCCAAGGAATATTTCCCCGGGAAAAATGTTATATCCCAGTGAAAGGTTGTAGTACGTCAGGTCGCGCTCGTCGTCCTTCAGCAATTTCGCGGAACCGCTTAGCTTTTCATAGCTGGTTTCACTGGTATCGGTGAAGCCGTAGTTGGCCTCAACGAACAGATCTTCATTGATATGGTAGGCCAGGCGGGCGCCTATCACGAAATTAACGCCAAAGTCCTCTACACTCATCAACCCTGTGTATACGCCAACTTCAAAGTCTTCCGTGTCGATCAGGTCTTCCTGCACGCGACGGGGCGTCACTTCCGGCTCGATCAGCGGCTTAACGGCGGCTTCAGACTCAGCGTCCACCTCCTCAGCCATAGCCTGCCCCGCCCCGACAGTGGCCATCGCACACGCCAATACCGCACTGACGACAGGACGTCGCCCGTCGTTTAGAAAAATACGCTTAATCCAATTTTCCATTCTTCTGCTTCTTCGTTTTCGTCGCGGTCGGTGAAGACCACGTAGTCTTTGTATTCCATACGGATAAAATAACGGTTGGTCATGTACCATCTGACCCCGAGCCCGTAATGTACGGCCTCTTCAACCCTGTTGTCTTCATTCACCAGCGTCGCTTTCGGCTTGATAAATGCGGCGCCGGTTCCCAGCGTGAAGAAAGGAGAAATCCGCCAATGGGGGAAAGGCTGGTGCACGATATTCAGGTCAGCGATCATGATCTGGGAAAAGTCCCCCAAGACCTGTGACGCCCAGAGTTCCGTCGATAAATTGGGAGTGAACAGATAACCCACATACATGGAGTTCACCGCTGCGCCGCCAAAATCGCCAGTCGCAACACCGCCTTCCCAACTACGGGAGGAAAAATCGTCAAAGCGAGGCTCCATGAAAGCAACCTGTTCGCCGCTTCCATCCAGAGTCATTTCCATTTGCGCACGGCTGGCCCAGCCTTCCTGTCCTTTGGCGTTGCGCACTTTGAACCACTCGGTTTTCCGTTTGAGAATTTCAATTTGCTCGTCCTGCTCAACGACGAAAAACACCGGGTAGCCCCGCCCTGGCCCCGTACGGAACTCGAGATAGGGCTCGGCGACTTTTACAGTCTGATATTCGTCTTCAGCAAAACTTTTCAGTGAAAAGCAACAAAGGATAACCAACAAAACCGGGAATATTCTTACCGCTAACAAGTGTCTTTAATCCTGTGGAACGTCAAATGGGTTGTTATAGTACTGCGCTCCAATATCCAGCCACTCGGATATTAACTTCAACTCGACCGGGTCAAGCCATCCTTCATGGCTTCCCCCTGTCTGAAAAGGCGCGAAAAAGCGAGTGCTGGCCACAGATCCCTGCGGCGTCATTGAGCGGTTGACGGCGACTGTAGTCATCACAGGTATCGGATTGCCATCGTCGTCTAGAATAAGATCGCCGTTACCGTCAGTTTCGAACACTGGGTTACCGTCTCCATCTAAGACTGGAATCTGGCGATCCACAAGCACTCCTTCAATAATTTCCTGCTCGGCGTCGTTGAACAATAACTCGCGATATGACTTCAAGTGATCAGCCTGGTCAGTGGAGGGTCCATCGCTCAAATCGAGTTGCGCCGCCGGAACCTGCACTGCAGCCATCGCATCCGTCAGTCCGTGACAACTATTACAAGTATGGTCCGCCAATACAGTCGTCCCATCATCATCCAATACTTGACGCACTTTACCCCACAAAGGATGAATATGAGTCGCATAGTTGATAACAACACGGCACTTAGCGTCCTTCGGCGTCGCGCAAGCAGTTGATATGGGCGCAGTGGTCGCCAAGTCGGCGTAGGCGTAACTGAAACTCTCCGCTTTTGCAGTAATATTAGCGTCGGTCCACTCATCGTCAAATACAATGTCTGGATTCAAGTAACGCAAGCCGTTGATTCGGGCGAAGGTTTCCGCCATGGTTTCGCCCATATTGGTGAACAACGCAGGATCCGTATTCGGGAAAGGCTGTCCGGTGGTGGCCGCGCCGGTATTGATTGACGGAGCCTGAGCGCCTGGGCGTCCATGGGGCAATTCGCTGTTGGCCGTATGACAGCCGATGCATTCCAACGTCTCGCCTGGCCGCACCTGCAACCAGTTCTGATGACGGGGACTGGCGCGCTTACCGGCCTTGTCGACGATACTCACCGCAAACGCCACATTGGCGGGCACGGCGAACTTAACCGAGCCATCCGGCTCAATAGGAACATATCCCAGTATCTCGCGCATCAACTGGCCCGCACTGGCGCCAAACGCGGTCCCAGGCACATTAGCGATGTCACGATCAGGCATGGAAACCGCTTTTACCACTCTAAGGAAACGGGCCGGTCGGTTATCCGCCGACGTCTGCACCGGGTCCGCCATAGCGCCAATGCCAGCGGGCGTCGTGTCTGTTCCGTCAATGTCATAAACGCTGCGAATATGCACAACGCCATATCCCGCTTTGCCCAGATCGGATTCAGGTCCATCACCGTCGGGGATAAAGTCCGCTCTGGTGCGGCTCTGCAGCACCACTGCGTCGGTGTAATAAGTGTCCTCAGTAGGGACGATAACCGGTAACTGAGTGCCATCTACCGCATTGTAGATCCACAGACCATATAGAGGTGGCGCAGGCTGGTAGTCCGCGCTTTCCAGACGCTCATTGGTGCAAGGAACGATATCATTATCCGTATCCAGCAAGCGGCACTGACTCCAGCTCACCAAAAGGCGTCCAGTGCCATCCCACATAGGGTAAGCGGAGTTAAACGTTCCTGCGAGTGTCTGCACTTCATCGTCAGTGGAGACATCATTAGGCGTCAAAGCCGTCTGACCGTTGGTCAACACATCGCGATTTTCGTATGTAGGCTGGTCGTGCTCTGTAAAGTTCGCCACATCAATAGCGACCAGCGCCCCGCCATAGCGACTGCTCACATAAGGACGCAGGCTCACCATGATGCGACCATCTTCCAACGCCACAGGCTTAAGAAACTGCACCGCTCCATTGCTGGAGCCTGTATCGTGACTGTGACGACCGTACAAATATTCAAAGCCTGTCCCATCAGGATTAACCCGATAGAGATTCATGGAATTATTGCCGCCCATGTTGTCCCAGCGGGTAAATACTATTTTGCCGTCCTGGGTCACTACAGGGTCCAGATCACTGCTCTGATTAAATGTGATCTGCTTGATTCCGTCGGTATCCGGATCAATGACATGCAAAACCATTGCTGGATTGCGACGATCTTCATTCAACGCTTCAAACTGGGGCTTACCTTCGTCCAATAAAATCGCTTGCGACTGTCTTTGGCGCGTTGAGGTAAACACAATGCGACCGTCCGGCAAGTAATGGGGGGCCATGTCATCTCCCGCTTCCGCGACATTGTCGGAGGCGATAACCCTCTCCAGCACGCCTGCGGCGACGTCATATTCCCAGATATTCCAGGTTGGCTGCTCATCTTCATCCGCATCTTCAATTTCCGGCGCCCGCATGGCGAATATAATTTTGGAGCCGTCAGAAGACACATCAACATCCTTCACATCGTAAAGAAGTTGACCTTCGTCATTGAGGAACTCCGGCCCTTGAAATGCTTGAGAACTGATATCTCTCGCCGTCGCGCTGGGAGACGCCTGGCTTCGGATATACAGGACCGCTCCAGGACGAAACTCTATTGGAGTGCGCGCGTCCTGACTCACCAGGGCGCCGTCGTCATTACGAACGAGGGGGCGTTTTACGTAAGCGATGGGAATGTCTTGAACTACGGGGTCAGGGCCTTGATTAGCCCCACCTATGCCGCCGCCACAGGCCGCAAGCGCGGCGGATAATATAGATAATGAGAATACTCGGAGTAACGGTTGATCTCCGGGCGTAAGGGTATCATTGGGCGGCGTTTTTATCATTTTCATAAGCATTCACAGTCAGTAATGCCAAATGGCCATCAGACCAATTATTTTAAATTAATGTTACAAGCCGGTGAGCTTAATTTATCCCCTGCCCGGCGCCAATAGTTCTGGCGAATTCCATTCAAACGCTTGTTTAGTTATAAAGCCTCGGGTAAATACTAAGTGGAAAATACTTAATATCCCTCCTTCCTGAATTATGTCTTGGACAATTATAGAAGCCAGGGAGGATTTGTAAGTAAGTGTAATACCGTGCGGGCCAGCACAAAACCACGTTAGCCTCTTCTACTACACTATTTTATAAAGAATTATGACTAGTTCTGTGTATAGGCCATTCTTCATAGAACATATGAACATTTAATATTTGTCGTTTTATCAATTAATATTAATTATCACCTAACCATTCGTTTAAGCGCACTGCACGAGAGCTGCAGGAGAATATAAAATATGAGTAGTCTGACTCCCATAGATAATAAGCGCAGACAGGTTAAGCGTTGCGTTATATCTCTACTCTCATTGGCTTTAACCCTATCTACTGCAGCAGAGGCAGGTCCCAGGGAACAGGCCAAGAGAATCCATGACCGTATAGCAGGAGTGCCGCCCAGCGAGGCTGTTCTCAACGACATGGCCAGCGATATAACCTCCGGCGACGCCATCGCCGCCGCCTATACCGCCATGGAAAACAAAAATTTTTATGACGTAACCCTGAAAAACATGGTTGCGCCCTGGACCAATGAGGCGCAGTCATTGTTTGTTCCCTTGAACGACTATACCGCCACCGTCGTTGGTATGATTCGGGATGAAGATGTTCTGGGGATAGACTTTCGGGAAGTGCTTTACGGCAATCACCTTTATGTCGGCAAAAGCAGCCTGGGCGCTCCCGCCTATTCTTTAGCGAACAACGCCCATTACGAGTTTCTGGAAACCCAGGGCGTCAGTCTGAAAGACGACCTGGTCCACACCACTCAGTCGCTGCCTGCTGAAGCTACTGCCGGCGTAATGACGACCCGCGCGGCGGCCAAAGCTTTTTTCAGCGGCGGCACCAACCGCGCCATGTTCCGGTTCACCCTGATGAACCACCTGTGTAATGACCTTGAGCAGGTGAAAGATATCACCAGGTCCCCCGACCGTATCCGCCAGGACGTTTCGCGCAGCCCTGGCGGCGACAGCCGAATCTTTCTCAACAACTGCGTGGGCTGCCACAGCGGCATGGACCCAATGGCGCAGGCTTTCGCCTACTATGAGTATGACTACGATATGGACGCCGACCCCGATGGCGAAAACGGAGCGCTGGTTTACAACACGGCAGGCATGACCGACCCGGATACGGGCACTCGCGTACAAGGCAAGTACCATATCAACTCCACCACATTCCAATATGGCTACGTCACCCCGGACGATCATTGGGATAACTACTGGCGTGAAGGCCAGAACAGTCTGTTGGGCTGGGATAAAGGCCTGACCGGTTCCGGCCAGGGCGCAAAAAGCATGGGAATGGAGCTTGCTCATTCAGAAGCTTTCGCTCAGTGCCAAGTGAAAAACGTCTTCCGCACAGTTTGCTTGCGGTCGCCGATCGACAGCGCAGACAGAGATCAAATCAGCGCTATGGTTTCTTCTTTCAAAGCCAGCGGCTACAAGATGAAGCGTGTTTTCGCCGAATCAGCCGCATATTGCATGGGCGAGTGAGGCGGTTTATCCGTCTCGCTAAACAAGAATTCTGAATCGGATTACGACTGTGAATACCATGAGCTCATTACAACAGCAGATAACAAGAGCGATCGCCGTATTGATCGCCGCTATCAGTATTCTGCTCAGCGGTTGCGGCGGCAATAGCGGAGCCTCCAACGAGAACTTACCCAATACGACGCGCCCGGGGCAAGGCAGCACTTATACCGGCCCGGCCCCAGCCACTGATGACGTACAACAGTTCAAACTCAGCCTGTGGGACAAGCTCTCCCCGACTAATCGTTGCGGCGGCTGTCATACTACCGGCGGCCAGTCCCCGATGTTCGTTCACAAGGACGACATCAACATCGCATATTCCGAAGCCAATAGAATCGTCAACCTCAGCGATCCTTCCCAATCGCGCATGGTTTCAAAAGTGCGCGAAGGACATAACTGCTGGGAAAGCAGCGTCGATTTTTGCGCCAACATCATCACCAAATATATCAGCGACTGGGCGGGGGGCGTTTCCGGCGACACCAAGACCATCGACTTGATCGCGCCAGCGGATAAAGAGCCGGGGCAAACCAAGAATTTCCCAAGCGATTCCGCGCTTTTCGGCTCCACCGTATACCCACTGCTGACCACTAATTGCGCAGGCTGTCACCGTGAAAGCGCCGCCATTCCACAATCGCCCTACTTTGCCGGCGCCGATGTGGATTCCGCTTACGCTGCGGCGAAAAGCAAAATGGATCTGGGTACGCCCGCCAATTCACGTTTCGTTGTGCGTCTGAGAGATGAATTCCACAACTGCTGGTCCGGCTCCTGCGCCAGCGACGCAGCCAAAATGCTGGAAGCTGTTGAGACTTTTTCCGGCAGCATTGACCCTGACCAGGTCGACCCTGATTTGGTCGCCAGTAAGGCGCTCAATCTGACCGATGGTCTGGCTGCGAACAGTGGCGGCCGCTATGAGCAGAATGTCATCGCTTTGTACGAATTCAAAACAGGCCAAGGCGTCACCGCTTATGACACTAGCGGCATCGAACCCACTTTGAACCTGACCCTGAGCAACGACGTCGAATGGGTCGGCGGCTGGGGCATCAAGCTAAGTGGTGGGAAAGCGCAAGGGTCCACGACCAACAGCAAAAAACTACATGACCTGATTACGGCGACTGGCGAATACTCCATCGAAGCATGGGTGGCGCCCGGCAATGTAACCCAGGAAGGCCCAGCGCGGATCGTCAGTTATTCCGCCGGCGTCAACGCACGCAACTTTACCCTGGGACAGGTCCAGTACAGCTACAGCCTGCTGAATCGCACCAGCGAAACGGATCAAAACGGCGAGCCTGCGCTGGTTACAGACGACGGCGACCAAGACCTGCAGGCGACCCTGCAACATGTCGTGGCGACCTATAGCCCTGCCAACGGTCGCCGTATCTATGTGAACGGCAAATTCACTGGCGATGAGGATATGACTACCGCTGGCAACCTGAATGACTGGGACGACACCTTCGCCTTTGTACTGGGCAACGAGGCCTCCAACAATCGCCCCTGGGACGGCACGATCCGGATGGTGGCGATTCACAACCGCGCGCTGACGGAAACCCAGATATCCCAAAACTTTGAAGCTGGCGTCGGACAGAAGTTTTATCTGCTGTTCGGCACATCGCACCTGATCGACGTCCCGCAAAGCTATGTGGTGTTCGAAGTCAGTCAGTTCGACAGCTACAGCTATCTGTTCAACGCGCCGTTCTTTATCAGTCTTGATCCGAACGCAGAGCCGTCAAGCATTCCCGTCAAAGGCATGCGCCTCGGCATGAACGGCCGTGAAGTGACTGTCGGTCAAGCCTATAAGAACATGGACATTTCCTTGAACGAAACCAGCTATACCCCGGGAAGCGGACAGGTCATGTCCGACAGAGGCACTATCATCGCGCTGGAAAAAGGCCCCGAGGAAGATGAATTCTTCCTGACTTTCGAGTTACTAGGGTCTAACAGTCATGTGTATCTTGAAGCAGAACCAACGCCGCCTGGCGCTCCCGCCGATGGCGATCCGGTTCCCGAAATCGGCCTGCGTAACTTTGACGAAATCAACGCGACTATGTCCGCTATTACTGGCGTCAGCGCATCCTACCCTGGCGTCAGGACAACCTTTGAAACAGTAAAACAGCAGTTGCCTACCGTCGAGAACATCAATACGTTCCTGGCGTCGCATCAAATGGGGGTCACCCAATTGGCGATTCAGTATTGCGACGCCCTGGTGGAGGACAACGCACTGCGTAGCGCCTTCTTCCCTGGCTTCGATTTCAACGCCAGCGCCTCCAGCGCCTTCTCCGGCGCAGGAAGAGACCTGATCATTGACCCACTGTTGAATAAAGGCATGGGTGTAAACTTGGCGTCACAACCGGACGGCGCCGATGTGAGAGCCGAATTGAATCAGTTGATCGACAAACTGGTTGCATGCGGCGGCGGATGCTCCGCAGACAGAACCGAAACCATTGTCAAAGCAAGCTGCGCCGCCGTATTGGGCAGCGCTGCAATGCTGGTGCAATAAAGTTTTACGATCAACGGCAAAAATTTCGATAGAGGTGGTTTTATCATGGCAAGAAGACGTGGACCTTACGGCCTCGACGAGCCGCTGTTTCACCCGGACCACAAGCGCCCGGTAACGCGTAGGGACTTTATCGCCCAAGGCTTTCTGGCCGGCGCCGGAACCATGTTCGGCACATCCATACTGGGACTCTTCGCGAATCCAAGAGAAGCGCATGCTGCGCTCTCTTCGGACTTAGAGTCATTGAAGTCCTCCTGCGGCATCGCCGTACAAGGCGCAGGAAAGATACCTTTCATCTGTTTCGATCTCGCGGGCGGCGCCAACATCTCCGGCTCCAACGTTTTAGTTGGACAACAAGGCGGTCAGCTGGATTTCCTGAGCACGGCGGGCTATAGCAAACTCGGCCTGCCCGGGGACATGACTCCCGCCATCGGCAGCTCGCCCGGCGTTCCCGGCGGCTTCGTCAATCAGGAGCTGGGACTGGCGTTTCACTCCGATAGCGCCTTTCTGCGCGGAATTCTGGAGAAAACCCAGGCCGCCACTCGGGGCTCTGTCAACGGCGCAGTCATTCCTGCGCGTTCGGACAACGACACCGGCAACAACCCGCATAACCCGATGTACGGGATTTACAACGCCGGTGCGGATGGCTCGTTGGTGTCTCTGATAGGCTCCAGCAGCTCGGATTCCGGCGGCAATTCCATGGCCCCGGCGATGCTGATGAACCCAAAAGTACGCCCCACCAAGGTCGACCGTCCCAGCGACGTGACGGGCCTGGTGGACGTAGGCGACTTGGTCGGCTTATTAGACCAGTCGGACGCCGTAGCGGTGATGGAAGCCATTTACCGCATCAGCGACAAGAAAACCGGCGTTGTCACCACCGATGAGGTCGTAAAAAAACTGGTGGATTGTGGCTACCTGAAGAGCGCGGACTTAGCGGATCGTTTCGGCAACCCCGCCTCGTTGAACCCTGCGCTTGATACCGACATCGTCGGCCCTTCAGGCATATTTACCCAGGCGGAATTTGATAGCGACGGCGAGTTCAGAAAAACCGCATCGGTGATGAAAATGGTGCTGAACGGCTATGCCGGCGCCGGCACGATCACCATGGGCGGATTTGACTACCACACCGGCGATCGCGCCACAGGCGAACGGCGTGATCTACGCGCCGGGCGCTGCATGGGCGCCTGCCTGGAGTATGCTGCGCGCCTGGGCATGCCACTGATGATGTATGTTTTCAGCGACGGCTCACTGGCCAGTAACGGACGTATAGATAGCTCTGTAGACGGTCGCGGAAAAGGAGAGTGGACGGGGGATAACTCATCCACCGCCGCCTCTTTCTTCCTGGTCTACAACCCTAACGGCCGCCCGGCGCTGATGGGCTCTACCACGGAACTACAGGAAAGACATCGCCAGATTGGCCATATGCGCGCCGACGCCTCGGTAGAAACCGCTTCAAGTCCAGCGGCGAACAACGTCAACCTGTTGGTGAATACTGTTGTGTTGAACTATATGGCGTTGCATGGCGAACAAAGTCAGTTCGCTTCCACCAAAGGATTTGAACAACACGGCTTGGGCTCCTCTTCCGATCTGGACCGTTTAACAGCGTTTCAACCTATCGTAAGCGGCACCATCGGTTAAGTTTACCGTTCACTTGGACGACATGTGAAAGAGGGCCCATCGGGCCCTTTTTTATGGCGGTGGGTCTGATATTTGGCTGTAAATTTTCAACGGCTACTCAGCCGTCGGCGGTTGCAGCTCCGATGAATAATGCATTTTGCGATTGCGATCGATAATAATCGCATCGATGCCCGGTAGCTTTTCAATCAACTCCAAGCCCTTTTCCGCGCCAAGTATAAAGACGGTCGTGGAAAGCGCATCTGTCGTCGTCGCGTCCGGGCCGATAATGGTCACGCTTTGAGACTCTTCTGCTGACTTTCCAGTTTTAGGCGAAATGATGTGATGCACCCTTACGCCGTCGTGCATAAAGAAGCGCTCATAGTCTCCAGACGTGGAAATCGCCGTGTTCTCCAAAGGTATCAGAACGGCGTTCTTGTCCTCCAGGCGAGGGTCTTTCACGCCAACAATCCAGGGTCGGCCATGTTTATCCCCCATTAGACGACTATCGCCACCGGCGCTCACCAGCGCATATTGAATGCCCAGCTCAGCCAGCTTTTCGATCGCCTTATCGACAGCATATCCTTTGGCGATGCCGCCCAGGTCAATAGTGACTCTCGGATCTTTGAAATGAATACTGAGCGACGCCGGGTCCATTTCTATCCAGCGATAATTAATCGCTGGCAGATTTTCCTCTATCTGCTTGGCATCGGGCTCCAGCCCTTCGCGGTAGTTATAGTACTTGCCGATGGATGCGAAAGTGATATCAAAAGCCCCTCCGCTCAGTTCAGACACCCGCTGCGCTTTTTCAATCAGATGGAACAGCTCTGGTGTGATCACCACTGCGTGTTTAGCAGCAAGCCGATTCACTTTGGATACTTCGCTACTGTCAATGTAAACGCTCATCAGCGCTTCAAGTCGGTCAAACTCCTGATCCACCGCCGTAAACGCTTTTTCCGCCGCTACAGAACCGCCCTCATCCACCCACACCTCAGCGCGAATTTTTGTCCCCATGCCATTCCAGTCTTTACTGAACCACTCGGCGGAAGCGGATTGAACAAAGGAAGTAAGCAGCAAGACGCCGCTCATTAGAGCAAATGGTTTCTTCATGGATTAACTACCGAAGCGGATTTGACGCAGAGGTATACCCCAGCCGGCGGGTGATTACAACTTGAAAGTCCTTGGCGATCACAGACATATTAACATGGCAATGATATTGGCATGTTAATAACTAGGCGCATGGACGCGCCTGCGCGGCGACAAGCCGCGGGAGACAGGGCCTGACCTGTGCAGGCCCTGTCGTTGCAGACAAATAGAAGGAAGCTATTTGTCTGCCGGATTAATAGTCTAGAGACGCCATTGCAAATGGCCTCTCCGGTTAAAGACATGAAGTTTATATGCGGAACTTGCGAACCAATTGCGTCAGTTGCTCGCTCAGGTTGCTTAAACGCTCGCTATTTTCCGCACTACGATGGGCTTCCTTGTCGGTTTCCAGACTTATCTCGTCCACCAGGCGGATGCGGTCATTCACTCCATGGGCCAGCTGCATTTGAGCCGTCGCTGCGGTGCTTATTTCGCTGTTCATGTTGCGCACTCTTTCAATAGCCTGCGCCATTTCGTCCAGGTGCGCGCCGGTGGCTCGCGCCTCTTCCACTGTGGCGTTGCCTTTCACCTGACTTTGATTCATAAAGCTGGTGGCTTTTTTCGAACCTTCCTGCAGCTTTTCCGTCATCGCCTGGATATCTGCGGTGCTGTCCTGAGTTCGCGAGGCGAGAGAGCGCACTTCGTCCGCCACCACGGCGAAGCCTCTCCCCTGTTCTCCCGCCCTTGCGGCTTCAATAGCGGCGTTGAGCGCCAGCAGATTGGTCTGCTCCGCGATAGAACGAATCACGCTGACAACAGAGTCGATTTGCTCAATTTCAGAGCCCAATTCCTTGATAATCTCCGCCCCCTGGCTGATATCGGTCGCCAGTCCTTCGATGGATTCAATAGAGTCTTCCACCAGATTCTTGGTTTTCTCGCCGATTTGATTGGCCTGCTCCGCGAGTTGAATAGAGTCTTCCGAAAACTTCGAAACGGTATCCACCGACTGCGACAAGGACTCCATATCATCGCGCAACAATACTGATTCATTACGCTGACGTTGACTGACGTCCGAGGTGTTATGCGCGCATTTATCCAGTTCGCTGATGTTGTCCTTCATGCTTTCGCTAGCGGATTGAATACTGACAATGACATCCTGAATCTTGCAGATAAATGCATTGAAGTAAGACGCCAGCACTGCAATCTCTCCCTTGCTGCCGACTTCCACACGTTGCGTCAGGTCGCCTTCCCCTTCTGCAATATCCATCACGCGCCGCGTAATGGATTTGATAGGCTTGATCACTACGTTAAGAATAATGATCGACACCAATATAAAAGAGATCAGGGAGCCGATAGCGCCGAAACCGATCGCTCTATTCACCCCATCCACAACCTGATTAGTCTCCTCGCTGGATTGGGCGACCAGATCCCCAGTGATCTGATTAATCCGGGTAATCGCCGCATTCATATCAGCGATGATTGCATCGCTATCATTGGCGAGCCTGATGGCCTGATCCCGATTATTGAGGCGCAGCAGATAGGCGTTAAAGATGTCGCTATCTTCCTGCAGCTTTTTGATCCAGCCGTTATATTCGCGATAAATGTCTTCGATATCCGCCAGCGTCGCTTCGTCCTCCACCATGCGTTTGAGAGTTTCTAACGTCGCCACGCCCTCTTTGACGCCATCATCGAATTCCACCTGCAGCTTCTTCATTGCACTGCGGTCTTTTTCTGAGGTGTAACGCGTCACCGCTATCTGCAGGCTCAAAATTGTTTGCTTTAAATTCTGCGCTTCGATCACCACTGGATAATCGCTTTCAAACATGTTGATAAGGGAAATCATATCCGCCAGCATTTTGGAGATCTTATCCCCTTCCGCCCTGAACGCAGCAAGAGCGGCGATATTGCGCAGCTCCAGCTCAATAGCGTCGGTCTGACTCTTGACGATGCTGTCCACCAACCTGTCCAATTCGTTGCGATGATCTATCAACAGATCCACTTGTTCCCGTGTGCTCGGCGACAATTCCGCTAATAAAGAAGCGTTTTCCATAAACCCAGGGGTAAGCGCTTTGATCACCTCATGTTTGGCGCGGATCTCGTTCGCTTGGTTGACCGACAGAATATTATTCACACCCTTGGTGGTGATCAGATAGTTAACCGCCAGCTCATCAGCCAAGTCGCCGGAACGATTAACGTTTTCTATGAGGTGCGTAAACCGATCCCGCACCGACGACATGCCGCTCCAAGTAAAAGAGAAAGCGCCTGAAATAATCACTGCAGTGATTAGCAGTAACGCCGCGACGCGGAAGCCTATGCTATTGAAACGAAAGAAGAAGAAACGGGAAATAGCGCCAATCGCCATAACTGCCACCTACTAACGCCTGTCGAGCCCTTTAAAAGCATAGATCACAGGTCAAATATCAACCATTTTTAACCTGTAACAGAGTCTTATTAACATGGCAATGATATTGGCATGTTAATCACCAGGCGCATGGACGCGCTGCGCGGCGACAAGCCGCGGGAGGGCGGGGAACTCTGGGCAGGTTAAGGGAATTAACAGGAAAAAATCTGCTGACTTTAAATTCGGACAGGCAATAAAAAAGCGCCTCAATTGAGACGCCTTGCATGAGATATGACGAGATTTGTTTGTGGAGGATCAATCCCCGCCCAAATTACGCAGAGAGCGCAGGAACAAACCTAAACCGCCTACCGCCAGAACCAATATCACAATCAGTTCAAAAGCGGTCATGGAGCGCATACTGAAATGGATGGAGGAAATAACGCCAAACACCAGCGCCGTCAGCGAACCAATCGTCAGTATCCAGCCAAGAATGTTCTTCGCGCTGAAAAAGATCAGGCCTACGCCGAACATGAAAGGAATCATCACCATGCCGGAAGTAATGCCCCAGTGGCCGCCAAATGCATTGAAGCCGTACAAACGCATGCCCATGCCGAAACTTGATGAGACGACGATAGAGTTGAACAACATGTACAACCCGCCGCACAGCATAATTAATCCGATAAAAAACTGCCCCACTCCACCGGAGGTTCCGCCAGCGCCTTTCATTGTTCACCTACTCCTGCATCGTCATTGAATATCGCGCCGAACGGCGCAAAAAACCTGGGCAACTATACAATAAGCGTAGCACTTAGGCATCATTCATAGCCTCAAAAACACCGTCTCCGCACAGTTTTCGATAAAACGGCGTTGCACTTACCGTCTCCAGGGCATCGCGTTACCAGCACAGTCAGGAAGTTAAGTGGCGGCTGCGTCACTCTGCAAAGACAACTCATACATAGGGGAGAGTTTAGATGATCAGGATACAGGCGGCGCATACACAAACCGCGGCGTTGCGCCGCGGTTTTTCCTAAAAAGTCTGCGATTCCAGACAGTCGGGGCGACTTCAGCCGCCCCTTCGGTTTTTAAGCGATCAGGCGCTTTGCCAGGACGCGGCGATCGCTGCGTTCACCTGACTCTGCTGTTCCTCGGACAAGGTTATCTCGCCGCCAACCGGCGCGCCAAAGGCGGCCATCGCTGACACCAGTTGCTCAATGCGACCGGCGTCGATGACAGCGTCGTCAGTGCGAACTACTTCCAGCTGTTGCGAGTTATCCGCATACCAGCTCTGCACCCGCACCTGGTCCTGCGATCCCAATAGATCCATCACCAAGTCATCGCCTTCGCGAGAGAACCAGAGATTCTGCTCGTCGACGCCTGCGGCGAACTGCAGTTGATCCTCACCCGCTCCCGCATAGTCGTTGATGGTGTCGCGACCATCGCCAGCAGCGAAGTGGTAGGTGTCGTTACCCGCGCCTCCGATCAGGTAGTCATCGCCGCGTCCGCCGGTGAGATGATCATCTCCCGCGCCGCCGTCGATGAGGTCGCCGTCTGAAGAGCCGAATATCACATCAGCGCCCGCTTCAGCAATCGTCACCGTCCCAAACCCGCGCTCGTCAGGCAGTCCGGGGTAATCCGGAGAGCCATCCGGATCAGGATTGCTCATCCCAAACACACCAAAGATCTGGTCGCCGGTGATTTGCCCGCCGCTGGCGAACTCAATGCGGTCGATCGCATGGTCGCCGCCCTTGAAGAAGTTCTTCAAGGTGACGGCATCCGAGCCGCCACTCACATTTAGCGTCAAATGATCGCCGTTGCGTTGCAGCCCGCTGGAGACCTGACCGAAGCTGATTCCCTCAAAGCGCAGGGTATCGACGCCACCGCCGGTATTGTCGATAACGTCTTTGCCGCCGCCAGCGTTGAACACGTAGACATCGTCGCCGCGTCCACCGATCAGCAGATCGTCGCCTTTGCCGCCATTAAGGATATCGTCGCCATTGAAACCACGAACCAGATCGCGACCGTCTCCCGCCGTCAAGGCGCTGTCGCCATTCTGCGTGCCGTCCACCGTTTGATCGTAGGCGCTGGCGGCAGGTATGGACAGGCCGAATACGCCAAAGATCTGCTGGGCCGAGATCTGACCGCCGGCTTCGAACTCGATGTTTTCCACCAAGGCGTCGCCGCCCAGGAAGAAATCCGTCAAAGTGACTTGACCGCCGCCACTGACTTTCAGCACCAGATCATTGCCCGCCTTGGTCAGACCGGAAGACACCTGTCCGAACGTGATGCCGCCGCCAAAGCGCAGCGTATCCACGCCTGAGGCGTCGCGCAGTACATCCTGACCACCGGTGTAGACATAAACATCGTCGCCGACGCCGCCCAACAGGAGATCGTCGCCCGCGCCGCCTGACAAGGTGTCGTCGCCGGAACCGCCTATCAGTGTGTCGTTAGCGTCAGAGCCGTTGATGACGTCGTCTTCGCCCAGTTGCGGCTGTGGGGCTTCTCCATCGCCGCTTCCGGTGTCTCCGCCATTGTTGTCAGTTCCACCATTATTGTCGGAACCGCCGTTATTGTCAGACCCACCATTGTCGCCACCGGTATCGGTTCCACCTCCATTGTCCGTTCCGCCGCCGTTATCGCCGCCAGAGCCATCGGGCATTGGCGTCAACATCCCAACCAGACTGCTGGCTCTGATGGCGTTGCCGCCGTCTGTCGGCTGGACATAAGCGATAGCGTGTTCGCCGCCCAGGAAGTGATCCTTGACTCGCACCTGTTGCGCCAGATCGCCATCGACCAGGATCACCAAGTCATTGCCGTCCTGGTGGTAACTGAGACGAGAGCGGTTCAATCCATCCAGGAAGAATACCCAATCCGAGCCGCCGCCACTTGCGTCAATCACGTCTACACCTTGACCGGCCTTGTAGTAGTAGTGATCGTCGCCGGCGCCGCCAAACAGTAGGTCATCGCCGTCTTCCCCGACCAGAACGTCATTGCCGTCTCCGCCGATAATCACATCATTGCCGGAGCCGACGCCACTGCCGTTACCGCCGTAGAGGTGGTCGTCGCCATCGCCGCCTTCAATGCGGTCATCGCCGCCGAACGCAAAGACAGTATCATCGCCGCCCAGACCTTTGATCAGGTTCTTGCCGTTAGTGCCGGCAATCTGCTCACCAGCGTCAGTGCCTTCCATGACATTGTCGAATTCGCCGTCGGAGCCGTCGTCTGGATTTCCACCCGCCGCCAGCTTGTTGATGGCGGCGGTATTGATCATGGATGAACCGGCCGGTTGCACCCAATCAATGGCGAAATCTCCGCCTTTGAAGTGATCTTTGACTCGTATGCTGTCGTTGGCCCCGTCATCAATGGCGATCAACAGATCGTCGCCATCGCGGCTGAACGCCAGCCGGTCTTCGGTCAGATCTCCGGTAAAGAGCACACCGTCGAAACCGCCGTCGCCGTTGAAGATCAGATCATGACCGTCGCCCGGGCCATAGACGTATTTGTCGTCGCCCTCGCCTCCGGTCAGTTCATCGTCGCCAGCGTTGCCGCTCAATTGATCGTTTCCAGCGCCGCCGAACAGCTTGTCATCGCCAGCTCCGGCTTCGAAGTAGTCGTTGTCCGCGCCGCCATCCAGCAAGTCATTGCCAGCGCCGCCGAAGAGACTGTCTTCGCCATCCTGTCCATACAGCTCATCAGCGCCTTCGTTGCCTTGCAGACTGTCATCGCCCAGGCCGCCTTCCAGGTAGTCATCGCCAATGCGACCTACCAGGTTGTCGTTGCCTTCGCCGCCAAACAAACGGTCGTCGCCTTCATCGCCATCGAGGTAATCCACTCCGGCGTCGCCGTAGATGGTGTCGTTCCCTTGACGCCCCCAGACTTTATCGTCACCGCCGCCCGCATGGATTTCGTCGTTCAAATCACGATATCCGGTCAGGGTTTCTCCCGCGTCGGTTCCCAGCGTTACAGTTCGCGCTTCCACGTCCGCGTCACTGAGAACGACGCCATCCGCGAACTGGAACAGATTAACCTTGAAGTGATTGGTGGAGCCCAGATACCAGTTTTTGATAGTGACGCCATCCGCGCCATTGCTGTGCTCGATGATCAAATCGTTACCGCGACGGGTGAAGGACAAATCAGACGCCTTAACCCCTTCACCGAACTTCAGCGTATCGGAGGACGGCTCAATGTTGTTGAACGCCTCGCCTTCTCTGCGCTCAATCAGGGTGTCGCGGCCATCGCCCAGGTTGAACAGATAGGTGTCGTCGCCAAATGACCCGTACAAGGTGTCATTACCGGTTCCACCCGCCAGGGTATTCACAGTGTCCGCCCAGGTGTTGGTGTTGGCGATCAGCACGTCGTCGCCAGCGCCGCCCAACAGGGTATCGGAGCCCTGGCCGCGCAGTTCGTCATTACCGTCGCCGCCGTCCAGCGTTCCCTGACCTTCCAGCAAATCTTCGCCTTCGCCGCCAAACAGTTGGCCGGAACCGTACAGTTCGTCCTTACCGGCGCCGCCGTAAAGTTTGTCCTGACCGCCATCGCCATACAGTTTGTCATCACCAGCGTCGCCGTTCAGAACATCATCGCCGGAGCCGCCATGCAGCGTATCGTCGCCTTCGCCGCCAGACAGAGTGTCCGCGCCGCTGTCGCCGAATAACTCATCATTACCGAGTCCACCGGACAACTGATCCTGTCCGTCGCCACCGCGCAACGTATCTGCGCCTTCTTCGCCGAAAAGCTCGTCGTTTCCAGAGCCGCCGAACAGCGTGTCGTCGCCGTCGCCGCCGAATAAGCGATCCTCTCCCGCGCCGCCATCGAGTCGGTCCGCGCCCAGCCCCCCCTTGAGAAGGTCAGCGCCGCTTTCTCCGTATAGCTCGTCATCGCCAACGCCGCCGTCGACGTCATCGTCGCCATCGCCTGCGCGAACCTTGTCATTTCCAGCCAAGGTACTGATGGTTTCGCCATTACTGAAGCCTTGGATCACATCTGCATCCGCACTGCCGACAACCGCCTGCGCCATCAATGCAGTGAAGTCCCAGGTCACGCCATCGCTGAACGTCACACTTTCCACACTGGAAGCCGCAGGCGTCAATTGCTCGCCAAGATACTGGCCAGTGATCGTGACTTGATCATCGCTACCGGGAACGCTAATCACCAGGTTGCCGCCTTCACGACGCACGCGTACGGCAGTCGAGGCAATATCGGTGAACTCAATGCGATCCGTCCCGTTGGCGTCCGTGATGACGTCTTTGCCATCGCCCCGGGCAAAGCGATACAAATCGTCGCCTTCGCCACCGGCAAGTTTGTCGTCGCCAGCGTCGCCAGTCAGCACGTCATTGCCGGCCCCGCCTTGCAGATCATCCGCGCCAGCGCCACCGGACAGGCTATCGGCGCCGTCATTACCCAGTAATGTATCAGCGCCGCCAGCGCCGCTCAGGATATCGTCAGTGCTGTAACCGATCAGGGTTTCATCGCCGTCGCCGCCGATCAACGCCATATCCAGCAAGGTTTCTTTATCCCAGACAGTTCCGTCCGCAAAGCGCACTTCATCGATGGCGTAGCCGGTGGTCCCTTCGTTGCGGAAGAAGTCATGCACCAGCACTTGATCGCCTGAGCCGTAATCCAGCTGCAGATTATTACTGGCGCGGGACACTCTAACTCCTGCCGGAGCCACGCCCTCTGCGAACACTATCGCGTCGGCGCCGCCGCTATCATTGTTGTTGATGACATCGCGCCCATCGCCGGAGGTGAACTGATAAACGTCCGCGCCTTCGCCGCCAGTCAGGGTATCGTCACCCACGCCGCCGTTCAGCGTATCGTCGCCATGGCCGCCCAGAAGCTGGTCATTGCCGGCGCCGCCGAGAAGCTCGTCGTTACCGCGATCGCCATTAAGCAAGTCGTTGCCCTGCAAACCGTCAATACGGTTATCGTTCAGATCGCCGTAGATTACGTCCGCCTTTTCTGTGGCCTCCATGGACTTCGCATTAATGTCTTCCGCAGAAAACAGATGCGACAAACCCGAGCCCGGCAGGAAGAAGCCAATGCTGCGTCCGGCGATGACGCCAAAGTCCGGGTAGTAATCGCGAATGGTGATCTTGTCGGTATCGGTCTGTTTGAACAAGACGTCGAGGTGACGACCATTACGTCGAAAGATCACATCGTCCAGCTCAATCTCAGAGACATAGATGGTGATTTTTCCATTGTTATCGTAAATGGAGTCCTTCCCATCGCCCTTGGTGAAGTAATAATTATCATCACCGGCGCCGCCTTCCAGATGGTCATCGCCTATACCGCCAATGAGGTCATCATCGCCATCGCCGCCATAGAGAGAATCATTACCTTCCTGGCCGAACAGACGGTCATTATCAGCGCCGCCGTACAGTGAGTCTTCGCCCAAACCGCCCTGCAGTTCATCCTGACCGTTCTCGCCGTACAGCCTATCTTCGCCTTCCTGGCCCAGAATGATGTCGTCGCCGTCTTTGCCATAAAGCACATCATTGCCTTTCAGGCCGTTCAGCACGTCGTTGGTGGAGAAACCATAGATCGTGTCGGCGTCGTCGGTGGGCTGAATGGCGCGCTTTTTCAGCTCGTCCAGATCCAGCTCCGAGCCGTCGTCAAAACGAATGTGACTCAACGCATATTCGCCAAGACCATCTTTTTCGAAATATCGGCTAACGGTGACTCGATCCTGCATATTCTTGTGGAACAGCACTAGGGAGTCGCCGCTGCGGCGCACCCAGAAATCATCTTTGCTGATACCCGGTCCAAATTGCAGAGTATTGACGTCAGAGCCGTTTTGATTACGGTCGATGATAGTGTCGGCCCCATCCCCCAAATTGAAGTGGAAGGTGTCGCTGCCTGCGCCGCCATCAAGGCTGTCATCGCCTTTGCCGCCAGTCAGCACATCATCGCCTTCGTCCCCATAGAGCTTGTCCGCGCCATCGCCCGCGTCAATAACGTCGTTGCCTTTCTGACCCCGGATAACGTCATTGCCCGCCAGTCCAGTCAGGTTGTCGTCAGTCGCGTCATAACCCCATATCTCATCGGCTCCTTCTGTAGGAATCAGCACCTTCGCCTTAACTGTGTCGATATCCCAAAGGGTTCCATCAGCGAATTCGATGGACTCCAACGCAAATCCTGTAGAGGCGTCTTTATTGAAGTAGTTATTGATCCGGACAGTTTGCGCGCCGTCATCAATGCTGATCAGAAGGTCCCAACCACGGCGCAGCAATACGGTATTTTCCGCCAGGATACCTGCGCCAAAGACCACACGATCCACCGCCGTATCAGAATAGTCTTCTGAAATTGTGTCATGGCCGTCGCCTTTAGCAATCTCATAAACATCCTTACCCGCGCCGCCGTATAAGCGGTCATTATCTTTGCCTCCGACCAGCACATCATCGCCTTTATCGCCGCTGAGAGTGTCGAGGCCCTCGCCGCCGTACAACTTATCGTCGCCATCACCGCCACTGAGGCTGTCTGCGCCGGCATCGCCGCTCAATGTATCCGCGCCAGCCTGGCCATACAGCGAGTCATTACCGCTCAACCCTTTCAGGTTATCGTCAACGGCGTCGTAGCCCCAGATCTCATCAGCGTCTTCAGTGGGAACCTGCACTTTCTGTTTGACTGTAGCCACATCCCAGACAGTTCCGTCCGCAAACTCAATCAAATCCACCGCGTAACCCGTCGCGCCATCTTCGTTGAAGTAGCTGCTGACGCGAATAACCTGACCTTCTTGGCCAATATGCACCAACAAATCACGACCATTACGCGTCAAGCGCACATCACTCTGGGCAATGCTGGCGTCAAGGTAGATCCGGTCCTCGCCCGCCGCGTTGGAGTTATTGATAGTGTCTTTGCCATCGCCGGCGCTGAACTCATAGCGGTCATCGCCTTCGCCGCCTTGCAGGTTGTCGTCGCCAACGCCACCGACGATACGGTCTGAGCCTTTGCCGCCAGCAAGCGTGTCGGCGCCTTCGCGGCCTTCCAGCACATCATCGCCACCATTGCCGTTCAGACGGTCTGCGCCGGTGGAGCCGATAATGTAGGAGTCGCCTTCCGAACCGGAGTAATTGGTTTCCCAAATACTGACATCCTGCAGCGCGCCGGTCAGCAGATCATGAAACACGGAGGCGTTTTCATAGCCCTGCAACTGGGCGGCGACCGCATTTTCATCAATAGTCAGCTGTGTGCGGAATGCGCTGTACACCTGCGCAAGCAGCGCAGCGTCGTCTTTAGAACCGGCGTTTTTAGCGTATTCAGCCAGAGACGCCTGCAGTTTTGCTGCGTCTGTCACCATCATTTTGTTACTGCTGATGGAATACAACGCACCAGAGAAGGCTTCCGCCAACACGGACTGCGCCAAAAAGCGATTGGCGAAGTGCATGCTCAAAGCATGGAAACGCTCGTTCAGGTAACTGGTATTGATGCGGCTCACATAGGGCGACTTGCCTTCTGCGAACTGGCTTTCTATGGTTTCCTTGAACTGGGATAGGCCAGAGAAGCTTTCCAGAATCCACAATTTTTCCGGCGTAGTCAGAGGTTTGCTGGTATCCAAACCCGCCTGTTCCCGCAGCGTGGTAAGCCCAGACCAGTCCGCTAGCACCTTCTCGAAGTTGTCATAGACAGTTTTAGCGTCGGAATTGGCCAATGATTGCACCAAAGCCAAAGTAGTTTCGTTCTGCGCATAAACCGTTTGTAAATCTTTGACGCTGCCGAAACCTCGCAGAAGCGGCGCCTGAATGCCTCGCTGCAACAAATCCTGCAATACGCTCTGGTTCAGGGTGTGGGAACCGGGGTCTTTAGTAATGCGGTTATCCAATTGCAGGTCGAAAGCAGCGGCGTACGCCTCTTCACCGTTACGCACAATCGAACCTTCTGCAATGATGCGGTTGCCATTGCTGTCTTTATCGACCGTTTCGTGGTCGAGCTTGATCGCGTCAATCCCCAAATCTTGCAGGGAATGCAGCTCGCCTTCCTGGCTCAGACCATCCTGGTTCGTGTCGGTCCACACCTGCAATTTGGAGTAAATGGCGTCCTTGGCGTCGATTACACCGTCTGCATTCTCATCGCCAGCGACTCGCAGAGCTTCAAAACCATCCACATCCGCGCCGCCGAACAGCTCGTTGATATCATCAATGGAGCCATTCTCATTCAGGTCATTGACCAACAGACCATCCCGCGAATTAATCCAGCCCACCCTTTCAGCAATGCCATCGCTGTCGATATCGAAATAAGTAGTGGAAGCCGCCAATGTTGAGGTTTCGACCGCACCGCTGTTATCCAGGTCGAACGCCAGCGGATCGCGTCGCACAACAGAGTTATCAGGATCATGCTGAGGCGGATCATCCGGCTCGTCTTCAGTTTCCAACCGAATACCGAGATCGCCGTTGGAGAAATCGTTGATGGTTAGACCGCCGTTGACGGTCAAAACAGAACCGTTCAGTTTATAAGTGAACTGTCCGTCAATACTCTTATACTCATCAGGTGGATCATCTTCTTTGCGGAAACCACCTATCAGTAACGTACCATCCAGGACTGCATACCCTTTGCCATCGCTGTCTTTGATCGTATCTTCACTATCTGCACGGTACAGGTCATATCCGTCACCGCCTTCTAAAAGGTCATCATTCTCACCGCCAACCAGTGTATCGTCGCCGCTGCTTCCATAAAGTTTATCGCTACCCTTGCCGCCATATAGTTCGTCTCGCGACGTGTCAGTTCTGCTACCTTCCGACTCTGCATACAGCGTATCGTTGCCCTCGCCACCGTACAGCTTATCTTCCCCCGTACCGCCGTACAAAGTATCGGCTCCGCCTTTGCCTACCAGCAGATCATTATCTTCTCCGCCGTATAGTTGATCATCGCCGCCACCGCCAATTAATATATCATTACCGAAACGGCCACTCAGTTTGGCGGCGTTATCATTAATTGCGACTAGCAAATCCCCTTTATCTTTAGCTTCATCACCTTTGACCAATGAAGCGATATAGCCGCCTCGATCAAGTCCAAGCACGACAGCTCCATCAATAGCGCCCGCATAGCTGGATAAATCCACGCCATCTTCACCAAATCTTTCCGCCACATACTGTGCTATCGGACGAAAAATATAATCAATGCCCGTTATGTCTGTCTTATAGTCCTTTATGGCTAGTGCAACACCTGAACCATACTTCTTTTCATAGCTATTGATTCTATTAAAGTGTCCAGACTCTAGAAATTTATCAACAACATTCTTAGCCTCAGACTCTGGAACGTTGCTTGAGTTATTATATAAACCAAACAACTCTGACTCTAAATATCGCCGCTTAGCAATCCCTAGTAACTTATCGCCGTTAGACACGTATCTAATTTGATACCAAGCTTCAAATCTATTCCCATTTTCAAGGGCCTTTAAGAGAGAGCCATCAGTTCCAATGAGAGTATTACCGTTATTATATTCCAGCGAGATTAACGCCAAACGCTCCTTAGAATAACTTTCACCACTTAACCCAACAATGCCCTTACCAGATAGTCTGTTTGCAAGCGTGGCTTCAAAGCTTTCCGCCAAGTTATCAAATATATTCCTTATCTTGTCGGTGGCTTTAATATCACCACTGGCTTTAATCTCAAAACTAGCGAGAGGATCCTCTGTTAATTCTCGCCATTTTTCATTAATCCCTAATGTAACCTCATCAATGTTTTTTCCTTTTAATGAGTTTATTACAGGTAAAAGTTCAGAAACATACGTATCCAGGTCGTCAGAGCTAACACCAAATCCCGTTTTTAAAACCTCTTCCAGCACGTTTGCTGCATGCAGGTTAAATCCCACGCCAGTGGTTATTAGTCCTTTTGAGTCAGTATATAAATCCAGATTTTCATGGCCACCCTCCTCTACCAGCTTAATCAGCTCGTAACGATAATCCTTATAATCACTCTCATTCAAGACACTATAGTTAATTCCGGGCACTACAAACTCCTTACAATTCCATTCGAAATATTTCCAGAAGACCTACTTCCTACAATTCATACTCGCAGATGGCTTGACCTTGATATACGCCAGTTTTCCCAAAAGAAGGATCTGGATCCACCGAAAGCGGCGTCACCTCTACTTTGGACATACCATATTTAAACGTAACAACCGAGTAATACTTATCTTTATACTCCACTATTTCTCCCTTAACAGGTCTTACTCCGCTTTTACCAATCATATCCGCGCTCACATTATTAAATTCATCTACTGCATAATTACCCCTTACCCAATACTGGAACTTCTCATCAAGCCAAGCGACTTGCATTACTTTTTCTTTCACGCCGTCATTATTAAAATCTGCTTCGAATAGCTTAACCTTCATTCTGTCTAACTTCTTCTCTATAGACCTCAATGATTTATTCCATCTTCCAACGCCCGAATCTGCACTAACAAAGCTTGGATTATAAGAATTATCTTGAATTAACATTTTCACTCCCATATAGGTTGGCATATCTGTCCAGACCGGAATAAAACTCTTTCCACCTATATCTACAATGGCATTATAGTTAGACTTGTTTTCTTTTATTTCTTCCCGGCTTTTCTCTATCCAATCACACAATTCGCTTGCGCGAGAGATAGAGCCAGAAATGGCAAAAAAAACCATAACAGAGATTATTGAAATAAACTTAAAATTCACAAAAACTCCTTCTGCATTTTTTTATAGGAAAGAGCCATATCATGCTTACTTTGCATTCATACAGAAATATCTCTTCTCGTATAGCTGATATGATATTCCTGCATAACGACAAAGTACGACTAATGGCCCACCTCAAAATTTTTACGTACCTTGCTTGATTTCTATAATAACTGGATTTCCTCAAGGTTCGTTCTGGCGCAACGAGCAAATGTCAGTCATCTCTCGGTACGATAACAGCCTCCCATGAAGCTCAAACGTTAAAACCCCCGCCTCTACGCGCCAAACTCCTAGCTGTCCCAGACTTTTCCCTCCCTGGTCTTACCCAAGCGATGTCGCAGGTAGAGTCGGCGGTCATCTGTTTATCTCGCTGGTTATCAGAGGTGAAGCCGCTTTGGGTGGGAAATCCGGGGTTGTTTCTGGGAGTGTCGAACATGTGATAGACAGTGACCGCGTTGGACTTTCCGAAAAGGTAATCCTGCGCCAGTTTGTCAGCGCCGCTGGCGTCTCCGATAACGAAGCCAGCTTGATTTCTCAGCGCCTGGTCAATAGCGGGTGCGTAGTGTTGCTCGAATTCTTGTGCAGTAAGATCGAGATGACCGCTTATAAAATAAACAGCCTTATCCATGCATAACGTCTCCTTGTGAGTAGCAGATTCAAAAGGCTTCCAAGCTCTCTCAACAGGGCGACGAATTTGCGTGCCCCATGCCAGCGGGAAGGTTCCTTGTTACGAGTGATTCTGCCAAGATCGTCAAAAATTGAAAAGCGATTGCCTGTTATTTTCCTTCAAAATCAGAGAGGTAACTCACTTTTTAAATAACTGCAGAATTAATAGGCTAGTTAGAAGCTTGCTGTTTCTTTTTTCCGACCAGAGCTGGATCGCCATCACTAATTTCATACTGTATTTTCGTATATGTAATCTACATATAATCCTTTACCTGTATTGACACCTTGCGCTCCTTCTACCCAGCGCCATACAACAGGATATACTCCTTGCTTAACAACATAATCACCATCTACATGATCGCTAATTATCCTTTTTTCATTCCTTTACACCTAATCAGTTATCTGACCATTTATAATCAACCACCATAGCCTTTTCTACTATATCGCGAAGCTCTGCATCATATTTAACAATAACGCTAATAGGTAAGTATTCCTTATAAAATTTATACGTAATATCAACACGTCCATTTACTACATATGAGACTGTACATTGATTTAGTGGAATAGCCCCTCCTCCCCGACAGTCGACAAAGAAAGGTCGTCCCAAAGGGGTTTTATAAATACTTTCAGGAGCTTTATACCCAACAGCAAGCAAATGCTTTGGGCGCTCATCAGCTGACTTCCAATAGCATGCTTCGAGTCCCTCCTCAGTATACTCGCAGTTATTATAACTCCCTTTTGCCTGATAAAACCGGTTCTCAGCTCTATCTTGAAACACTCCAGAACTATATCCAGAATAAGTTAGAGAAATACTTTCCGGCATTAGCTTCAAGTCAGCACTCATACCACCTGTATCTTTCAGCCTGTAATTCAGCCTTATACCTTTTGTAGCGACGGGATTATCTGGACAACCTTCTGGCTCCGTAGGATCAGGCCTATGAGGTAGATCTTCACTATCTTTGACTGCTCGGAACTGTAGGTTAGTCTCGTAGGGAAACCTGAATACTGTTTTCCCCAAAGCCACATATACATTTCCTTCCGCATTCTTCTTACATAGGTCAGGCCTATATTCAATATTCCCCGCAAAGCTAGCATTCCTATTAGTCTCACCATTCTCTTCACTATCCGCATATCCATGCTGACAACCAACTATGAAAAACAGTGCAATGCTCCAGTCGATACACTTTTTATATCTTCCCATTTGTCAAACCCTGCATGCTGTCTCGTATGTATACATCACCACTAAAAAGCCATTAAAACAAAAAATTAAATAAATCTTCCTCCTGATCTCCGCTTCAGTATTCCTCCTCATTAAACGAACCAAAACGACAATTAACGCCTAAAAATAGGCTCTGGGCCAGCAAGCGCCTTTCCCAAAGGCTAACTTCTCGACTTATCCACCAGTAGGGTGAGTGTTTCTTGGGGTATCGAACAGATGGTAGATATTGACTGCGCTGGATTTACCCTCAACATATTTCTGCGCCAGATCGCCAATAACAGGAGATTTGTGCTGCTCGAGTTCCTGTGGGGTAAGATCAAGATGACAGCTTATAAAACAAACTGTCTTCTCCATGGATAACATCTCCTTGTGGGCAGTAGATTCTACCTTTCTTTAAATGGGCTCTCATATGTGCACACGCCAAGCCCGACATCATTTCCAACATCACTTCCATATGGGAGTGTGGGCTCATGCACTATGACAGACACCTCACTAAACCATGCCAGATACACCCTTCCTTTATAGGAAAAAGGAAATCCGTCCCCCATGCTATACCCTGTTTTTTCGTCAAATAAGCCATCCTTGTTTATAGAAATCATTCTATATAATAGCCCCTTATTTTCTCGAATCTTTATACCTCCAACCTCACTTTTCTCCAATGTAATGACCAAAATCAAGACATCCTCTTTTTTTCCATCATTATTTCCATCAGCGCGTGAAATATAAGTTTCCACCTCATCACTTAAGTAGTATTTTTTTTCCGTTAACCAGCTCTCTTCACTAAATACATGATTATTTTTATCAAGATTTTTAAGATAATACCCCTCGTAAGCAGCCAAATATTTCCCTTTATCAACAGGAGTCATTTTAGGAACGTAAAAACCTTTAAATTCTTCATCTGGTTTAAGACCCATAAAATAATATTCTGGCGGCTTACGGTTCAGGTAATCTAAAAACTCATGACATAATTCAAGTCCTTTCCCTTTTTCCATTTTGTAATCAGCATTACAAAATTGCGAGAGAAGCGACAAAATAAAAAAAAGCATCACTTTCTTTATCACGAATACTTTTCTCTCTTCACTTCGCAAAACCTCATTATCGATAATATTTTTCATAACGACCTATTCTGTCAAAATTTATAGTATCCCGCCCAATACAGGGTCACCCCCATATAAATCGCTTTATTTAGAAGCAACCAAAATTATATTCACGCACTTTATCCACATGTGAGACAGCACGGAAGTCTTCATTATGGAAATAAATGAAAATTTACTCTTTTCATATTTAAGGCCTCTTTCTACGCACCAAATTCCCAGCGCTCCTATTTCTCCCTTCTTTCCCAACCCAAGGAGGATCGTAAGTAGAGCCAGCGGACATATGTCTATCTCGTCGGTTATTGGAGGTGAAACCGCTTCAGAGAAAAACCCGGGGTTGCTTCTAAAGGTGTCGAACATTTGATGAACAACGAACGCATCAGATTTACCCTCAAGGTAGTCCTGCGTCATATCGTCAATAACGGGAGATTGGTATTGCTCGATTTCCTGAGGGTAAGATCAAGAGGACCATTTTTTATAAGACAAACAATCTTCTCCATGGATAACGTCTCCTTGTGAGCAGTAGGTTCGAAAGGCTTCCAAGCTATACAACAGGGCGACAAATTAACGCGCTCTATGCAGGCAGGAAGGAGTTCCTTATTACGAGAGATTCTCCCAACTTCAGCAACTCTTGAAAAGCGATAATCTATTGTTCTCTATAAAACCAGATGAATAGCTCACACTTTTAAACCATAAAAGACAACCGGCAAGCTGAGCCCTACTCCCCCTTAAATTTCATCGTTCGACCCAGCTCGTCAAGAGCGTTTATTACTACCGCCTCCACCCGCTCTCTTTCCTCAGGATCTTCTATATAGGTTAAAGACTCCAAAATTGAAGCATTTCGATAAAGACTGTTCACCTCATATAAATTACCGCCAAGAAACAGTACAAAAATGGTTATTTCCGGCATCCCAGAATCCAATTGGACAAGCCAAGAATCACTTTCTCTATCTAAAACCCAGTAGTCGCCTTCGTTTATCTCTCCGAGCGGAGTGGGATATATATAAGGGAGTCTTGGCAAAGAGCCTCGTGTCATCGCTTTCCCGACTTTGGAACTACCCCGATGTGTTAAAATAGTATCTTGCACCTTCAGGCAATTTTGTGCTGTAAGATCTTCTATTACATAGTTCATTGCCAACACGTCACTTTCAAATATTCAGTTAATACAATTGCATTTTAGGCAGATGCATCACACTTAGGCTTCAAGCCATTCTAAGATACCAATACAATCATCACACCGCGTGAAAACCAGCTAGGGCTTATAACCTGCATTACCTACGCGCCAAATTCCTAGCCGTCCCGGACTTCTCCCTCCCTGGTCTGACCCAAGCGATGTCGCAGGTAGAGTCGGCGGTCATCTGTTTATCTCGTTGGTTATCGGAGGTGAAGCCGCTTCGGGTGGGAAATCCGGGGTTGTTTCTGGGAGTGTCGAACATGTGGTAGACAGTAACCGCGTTGGACTTTCCGAAAAGGTAGTCTTGCGCCAGTTTGTCCGCGCCGCGGGCGTCTCCGATAACGAAGCTGGCTTGGTTTTCCAGCGCCTGGTCAATAGCGGGTGCGTAGTGTCGCTCGAATTCCTGTGGGGTAAGATCAAGATGACCGCTTATAAAACAAACAGTCTTCTCCATGAATAACGTCTCCTTGTGAGCAATCGATTCGAAAGGCTTCCGAGCTTTCTCAACAGGGCGACGAATTAGCGTGCTCCATGCCGGCGGGAAGGTTCCTTGTTACGAGTGATTCTGCCAAGATCGTCAAAAATTGAAAAGCGATTACCTGTTATTTTTCTTCAAAATCAGAGAGGTAACTCACTTTTTCAAATAACTGCAGAATTAATAGGCAAGATTGACCGACGGCTGAGGCGAAGAGGCCAAGCCCTAAGGCGTGTCTGGCCCCTGTCTGATGGTTGTTCCGAGCATGGTTTGCTCAGAACAAGTACAGGAAGTTTAACGCGGTGCTCCATACCGTGCTTCGATCCACCAACGGCGAATCAGTGATTTCGTCTCCCAGCCAGCGCACTTCCGCTGAGTGAGAGATACGCCAGTGTTCCGACAATGCAGTGAATAGCTCATAGCCGACAAAAGGCGTCAGCGTGTCATCGCCTTCATAGGCGCTGCGATCGGAGGTAGCTTCGCTATCAAGAACGCCATAGTAGTAGTCTACGTAGTCACTGCTGCGATAGTAAAAGCCTGCTGAAGGCGTCAGATAGAGCGTCTCGCTTAACTTTTGCGGTGCGGAGAAACTGGCGCTGGCGACCAGCCCTTTATAAGCGCCGGACACATCGTGTGCGATGGCGGCGTTCAACGAGCCCTGATCGAATGCGTACTCCACTCCCACGCCCAAGTCGATACTGGCGTCTCTATCGTCCATTCCGGCAAAGACGACGGAGTCTGACGCATCATATCCGCCGTCTCCCATTCCCAGGCTGATGTAGGCGCTCAAACCACTGTCGCCATCGCCCACTACGCGATAATCAGCCTCAGTTCCGCTAATGCTGAAACGATCTCCTTCATACGAAATCGCCGGATAGACCGCCAGCTCATCTGAGCCGCTGACACCTTCGTACTCCGATTTCCAGGCTGCTGCGCCAACGCCGAGCATGAAATCCCCGGCGCACGCCGATCCGGCGCTCAAACATAAAGACAGCGCAACAAACTTCCTTTTACTTACCACAAGATACCTCACTTTCTCGTTGTTATTGAAAGACATAAGCCTAACCACGAAATGGCTCGCGCAACAAGCTGATTATTTTGTATCAGAAATATGACACCTGAGCATTACTCACTTATTGTCTTCCTAAAAAAACAATCCACTTTGCTTCATTGGTTTCCTCCATACCCCGCCGAGCCTAGAATAAAAACAGCACATTCAACGCCACCACTTCCCCCCAAGGAGGACATACCGTGCTTACTTCAGCCGAGCTCAGCCGCTACAGTCGCCATCTCAGCCTGCCGGAGTTTGGCCGCTCAGGTCAGGAGCGCTTGCGGGCTTCCCGCGTGTTGATCGTGGGCGCCGGCGGATTGGGATCTCCTCTGGGACTGTATTTAGCGGCGGCGGGTGTGGGTGTTTTGGGGATTGTGGATGGCGATGTGGTGGAGGAAAGCAATCTGCAGCGGCAGGTTCTGTATACCGTAAATGATATTGGTCACTCCAAAGCCGAACGCGCCGCCGCTCGTTTAAGCGCGCTGAACCCTCACGTAGACATACGCCCCTACGCGATGACGCTGTCCTCGGAAAACGCTCTTGCGCTGATCAATGACTATGACTTGGTGATCGACGGCACAGACAACTTCCCCACTCGTTACCTGACCAACGACGCCTGCGTGCTCACCGGCAAACCCAATGTGTATGGCAGCATCTTTCAGTTCGAAGGACAGGCCAGCGTGTTTCATCATGATGGCGGCCCTTGCTATCGCTGCCTGTTTCCAGAACCGCCTCCGCCGGGCATGGTTCCCTCCTGCGCGGAGGGCGGCGTACTGGGCGTATTGCCCGCCATGATCGCGAGCATACAGGCGACCGAGGCTATCAAGATCATCACTGGCATAGGCGACACCTTGAGCGGCCGCCTATTGCAATACAACGCATTGAGTATGAGTTTTGAGGAGTTGCGGCTGCGAAGAGATTCCCAGTGTCCCGTCTGCGGAGACCTTCCCAGCATCAGGGCGTTGATTGATTACGACGCCTTTTGCGGCATACCTAAAAACCTCATGCAGGAGAGCAATATCAGCCCGGAAGCGCTGCACGCGCGACTGCAACAGGGTGAGAATCTGACGCTGATTGACGTTCGGGAGCATTACGAACGGGAGATTTGCGCCATTGCCGGCAGCCTGCACATTCCACTGCAAACCCTGCCGGCGCGAATAAACGAGTTCGCCAAAGAGCAAACGCTGGTGTTCTACTGCAAGTCAGGCGGACGCTCCGCCAGCGCCCGTGATTTATTTAACGATGCTGATTTCAAACGCGTCTATAACTTAAGCGGAGGCATTCTCGCCTGGGCGGCCAAAGTCGACCCAGACATGCCCCGCTATTGATCCGTTCCCATCTCCACCTGCGCTTTAATTAGGGGCCGCTGCGACCGGACTAAAAATGCTTATCGAAGCGTACGACATAAATCGGCGGCAGATGTTCGCTCAGGCACTGCCAATGATCACCCTGATCTTCACTCACCCACAGCCCGCCTGTGGTGGAGCCAAACGCCAAGATGTCGCCGCTATCGTCTACATCTAATGAATGACGATAGGTCAGATCATAGGCCGGACCTTGCGGCAGCCCATGGCTGAGCGCAATGAAACTTTTGCCGCCGTCCCGCGTGCGGTTGATGATTAATTTGCCATCTACCGGGACGCGGCGTTCATCCTTAATCGCCGGAGCAAACCAGGCTGTGTTTGGGTCCTGGGGATGCACCGCTACTGCGAAACCGAACACAGAGGGAGAAACATCCGTAAGTTCTGTCCAGCTATGCCCGCCGTCATCAGAACGGAAGATGCCGTTATGGTGCTGAATCCACATATGATCCGGCGAAGCAGGACAACTGACCATGCGATGCGGGTCCTGAGACACCGGATTGTAGGCCTGATCCGGAGGCAGAAAGGCGGCGCGTAGTCCCTGCCCGGTCTGTGTCCAGGTGTCGCCAGCATCGAGACTTTCCCATACGCCGCCGCAAGAGATCGCCAGCCGGACGCAACGGGTGTTATTAGGATGCACGCAGATAGAGTGAATGCCGGGCTTGTCATAACCGCCGCCAAACCAGTTGGCGCGTTCCGGCCGGTTCCACAGCGACTCAATCAGCGTCCAGCTTTCGCCCCGGTCCGTGGATTTGAACAAACCGCCGGGAATAGTTCCCGCCCACAATGTATCCGGTTGATCGGCGCCGCCGGGAACCAGCTCCCAGATCAGGTCCACCGCCGGCCCATCTTCATCGCCGCTTTTGGGAAATTTAGGAGCGCTAATTTCCGTCCACTCACGCGAACCGGACTCCGCCCTGTGCAGCTTCACGCCAAAGTGGCCAAGATTAAGCGCCGCGTACTGATTCCCGTTACGCGGGTCCCGCAACGCCATAGACACCGGGTCGCCCAGAAAATCCGGCTCCCCGCAGCGCCATTGCCCCTTTCCCGTACGCTCGTAGACAAACAAGCCTTTACGCGTTCCTATACGCAGTTTTTGATTCATCGCCGCCGCTCCCATCAGTTTGAAGGATTGGGACCGCCGTCAACCGCCGGAGAGCGCCTGCAGCACATGTACTTCGGATTCAGGCTGTAACGCGTCGGTCAGATGAAGTCGGTCCCGGATCATCTGTCCATCCACAAAAATCGCTATGTTTTTTCTCAACCGGTCCTGATCATCGAGGATATAACCCGCCAGCCGTACGTTATCCGCAAAGACCCTTTGCAACGCTTCCGCCACCGTCGTCGCCGGAACAGCCTGTGGTGGACAAGATAGGTAACGTTTGAGGTTATTAGTGAAAGTGACCGTCGCCATAATTATTCGTCTTATTCGTCTTATTCGTCTTATTCGTCTTATTCGTCTTATTCGTCTTATTCGTCTTATTCGTCTTATTCGTCTTATTCGTCTTATTCGTCTTATTCGTCTTATTCGTCTTATTCGTCTTATTCGACGTGATTGCCGTTATTGGTAGGGACAACATCCGTGGTTTGATATTAGCACAGCGTCGCGCTAAAACAGTGTCGCCAGACTGTCCGCCACCTGCGCGCCGGCGGGCAAACGCCGCTCATCCTCAGGCAGGTACTTACCGGTGCGCACCAGACAGGCTTGCAGGCCTGCGTTCAGCGCGCCTTCTACATCAACAGCAACATCGTCCCCCACCATCAGGCACTGCTCTGGAGAGAAACCAGTTGTGGCCCGCACCTGATCAAAAAATTCCCGGCTGGGTTTGCCCATGATCACTGCGGTGATGTCCGCCGCCTATTTCAATGCCGATCAGAGACGCGGTGAATAACTCTGAGTCCTGCAAGCTGAGATCAAGAAACAACGCCTTATAGGAAAGAGACATCGGCGACCTCCTCGTCCATTGGAAGAATAGAGTCGGAAATACTCTGCAAGTGGGTCGAATATTTATACTGACGGCTTATGGCGGGTTTAACAACCGCCAAGGCGCCTGACGTCGGCCTATAAACGTAAAGGCAACGCCAAGCGCTTCGGGGAAAAGGCTTGCAATGAAGTAAATATCTGAGCGTTTAGCGCGCCAAAGCGCCGATCATTTCGTCGAAGGTTTCTACACGAATACTGCGCACCAGATCGATATACAAATCCCAATTCCAGGCGGGATTGGGACAAGTACGATGACCGGAATGAGGCGCTTCCTCGATATGACCGCGAATGCCTGCGGTGTGCGGTGCGGTTTCATGGCGTACGGGAATGCCATAGCGATGACATAACCAAGCCACCAGTCGCGCGGACGCCATGTATTGCGCATCCGTGGGATAAGTCCTTGGATTCGGGTCCCAGGGATTCACATGCTCAATGCCAATACTCTCGCGATTGGTTTGGGAATGGATATTATCGACATGGTTGGCGATGTGCGCTTCCCTCACGGTCTGCACCACGCGCCCTTCACGATTGACGATATAGTGGGCGCTGGCGGGGCCCGCCCGAAACGTATTCAACGCATTGCGTTCAGTCAAAGCAGGCCCGCCAGTAATATGGATGATGATGTAACGAATATCCCGACGCCCCGGCGGAATTCTGAAATTCGCCGCCGGCGACCATAGCGCGTTGGGATAATCCACCCGCCGCATATCCACCTGCAATAATCGATCTTCCCAGGGTTGTCCCATGATGACTCTCCACCGTTTCATTGTGAGCGCTTTTTATTGGTTAGACGGAAAGATCCGTCGTTATTTTCAAGTTAACGCCACCGAAGAAAAAGCACAGTGGAAAAAGTCACATTTCAAATGTGAGGAAATAAACCTGAGGCGAGTCGCTGTGGCCTTTATGCTTGTTAAATACGCCTTCCCTGAGAACCTCTACTTATCCGCCCAATGCCAGGCCGGCGTGTCCAGAATGCCTTGTCCGATGATTTCTGTTTGGCCCAGGGGCTTTTCCAGTTGTACTGCATGGCATTCCGGGTGTTCATTGAGCGCAGCGACGAGACGGGAGGCGTGAGACACCACCCAGACCTGAGAATGCTCCGAGGCGCGCAAAATCAAGCGCGCCAAGGCCGGCAATAAGTCAGGATGCAAGCTGGTTTCCGGTTCGTTCAGAACCATCAGTGATGGCGGGCGCGGGGTAAGTAGCGCCGCCACCCATAG
This sequence comes from Hahella sp. KA22, assembly GCF_004135205.1. Taxonomy (NCBI): domain Bacteria; kingdom Pseudomonadati; phylum Pseudomonadota; class Gammaproteobacteria; order Oceanospirillales; family Hahellaceae; genus Hahella; species Hahella sp. KA22. Next base: position 4,848,209 of record NZ_CP035490.1, read on the forward strand.
GATATAGCGCAAGGTGCCGTCGGAAAGTTCCGCGCCGGTCAAAGGCCTGAGCAGTCCTTCCTGATAAAACATCAACGAGAAACGGCCGTCTTCGTGCAGCCTTACATCCAGTCTGGCGCCGGGAAAGGCGTCACTGATGGCCGCATCAAGCGCTTCGCTGTCGCCGATTTCACGAATGGTCTGCACCGCCGCCGCCAAGTCGCGGCCATCATGATGCAGCACCGGTGTGCGTGTGCCCAACTGCGGTTTACGAGCAGGCGCATCGCGGTCTGTACGAAAGTGATCGTAGAAACGCCAGTTGCGAATCGTTTCGCGGACACGAAATACCTCCGGCGCAGCGCTGGGATCGGCCAGCTGATCAAACATACTGGTGAAGAGACTCAAATTCTGCGCCGCCACGTTCCAGGTACGTCCATCGCGCACTCTCACCATTGGCCCTTCACGATCCACCAGCAGTCCGGCGGGGCGATAAAACGATCCAGCCCAAATACACTCCCGTTTAATTTCTGGGTCTAACGCGAATGCTGAAGGCGATGGCTTGGGCAAACCAAGGGATATCGCGTAACCGAAGTCTTCCCCCGCAAAGCCGAGCCGTAAGCGCACCGCATCACGACGTGGACCGCCCTGCACAGGTATCTCGCCAGTCCGCATCCGACGACTGATTTTCTCCGGCCCAGCCCAGAATGTAGAGCCCAATCCGCCCTCTCCGGCCAAAGAATTAACCACCCCGCCTTGCGCCGTCTCCGCCAGCAATCGCAACGCCCGGTACAAATTAGACTTGCCGCTGCCGTTCGGCCCGGTAATCACATTCAGCGACCCCAATGGCATCGTCAGCTGCAGTATGGAACGGTAGTTATTGATGGAGAGCGTAGTGAGCATGTTAATGTTCCTGATCGAGCCGTCTTGTAGAGTCGGCAACCTAGCATTTAAAACGACACATGTTTTACCAAACTGCATTGGAGCCCAATCATTATGGATATAGCCAGAACAGGGATCATTTTAAACACGGAAAACTACAACGCCTGCGTGGCTTTCTATCGGGATCTGTTCAACCTCGAAATCCAATTTCAAGAGCAACGCGGCGACTTCCAAATGACCTGTTTTTGCTACGGCGGCGCTTACTTATTATTAACATGGCAATGATATTGGCATGTTAATCATCAGGCGCATGGACGCGCCTGCGCGGCGTTAAGCCGCGGGAGACAGGGCCTGACATGTGCAGGCCCTGTCGTTGCAGACAAATAGAAGGAAGCTATTTGTCTGCCTGATTAATAGTGGAGACCGGCGGCAGCGCTTACGCCGGAACCCCTGAAAACCTGATACATCAGCGCCCCGCTAAACTAAGGTTCAATGTCAGCGATCTGGAGCAAGCGCTGGAAGAAGTGCGCGCCTTTGGCATAACGGCCGAGATTGAGCGATACGCCTGGGGGGTCAGTCATCAATATCCAGGACCCGGATGGCAACCGGGTCGGGATCAGGGATGAAGCAACGTTTTTAGATCAATTAACGGAATACGCTAAAAGCCGTTAGTCATATCAGCTCTGAGCGACGGAACAGGCTTGCCCTGAGGTAGCGACGCTCCGACGTTGCGTCAGCACAGCCTGAGCGATGCCGGAGCACATGATCAGTCCACAGCCGGCCATCTGCAAAGGGCTCAACGCCTGATCAAACAAAGCCCAGCCGAATGTCACTACAGCGATAGGCTCCAAATAAGCCAACGTGCCAAAGGTGGCGGAAGGCAGTTCGCGCAGTGCAATCACTGCAAACAGGATAGCGAGAAAGCCAGGCACAAGGCCCGCCGCCAGCAACCAGCCCCACTGCGCTGGCGCAATCGCTTCCTGTTGCTGCAGCATCAATGGCGCCATACACAGCGCGCCGATCAGCATTTGATACCAGCTTCTGGCGTAAACGTGCACATGCGCAGGCGTGGCGCGATTAATGATAATAAAGCCCGCATAGCACAGCATGGCCAGCCCGGCGTAGGACATACCCACAGCATCCTGGGAGCCGCCGAACTCAAGACGAAACTCCATCATCATCGAAAAGCCGAACAGCGCGGTAAGAATCAGACCTATCGCGCTGGCGCTGAGTTTCTCTGACAAAAACAGGTGCGCGAATACGGAAGCGACCACTGGAGCAAGATAGATGGTCATAATGGCGTTGGCCATGCTGGTGTACTCCATGGCCTGGATATAAAACACTATAAATCCCGCCAGAAAGCCGCCGTTGAACAGCACCCGCCAGGAAGGCCAACACCACAACAAGTTCGCTTTACGGATGACCAGCAAATACCCCAGCATCATCGCCGCGCCAAAAAACAACCGATAAAAAGTCACGGTTTCCGCACCCAACTGCGCGTACTTGGCGATAACGCCAATCGTCCCCATAAACACCGCCGACAAGGCCGCCATCAGCAAAAAAAGCGTCGCGCTGTCTGCGGGCTGCTGTATCTGCTTCATCTGATTTCCTTGACTGCAAAGGTGAAAACGTAAGAGCGAAAGTCCATTAATTCAGGACAATTAGAGCAAGCTGTAATTAAGACTAACGAAAAGACCAGCTCAACCTTCGCTGAGCTGCGTCCTCACCTCTTCCAGGATGCGTCCCAGCATATTCTGGCCACTGCCGTCGCCGCCATCGCCCCAGTAGTCGTCGTTGTCCGTGTGTTCGACGATTTTAGCGGAGCCAGTGCTGAGCAAGCGTTCGCGCAGGGCTTCGTGTTGGGTGAATTTGGCGAGGATGGCCTCACGCATGATATTGAGTTTGACGGCCTCCCAATCGTTGCGCAGCTTTCTTTTGCGGTCGCGACCTTTACGCGCGGCCTCCAGCGGAGACTTGGCTTTGCGAATATCGCTGCGGTCCTTTTCTTCCTCGAATTTCATGGCCTGAAAATAATGCTCGCTGCTGGGCCACACTTTTCCTTTGAGCTTGATCGGATATTGGGCGAAATTGGAAAACTCTCCAAATTCATCATTTACGCTATAAAACTTAATCACTTCCACGTTTGTACAGGCCCGTCGTCAATTATTTTGCGGCGCTCACAACCATCTCCATAGACGCAGTCTGACGGATGACCGCAACAGCGGACAACTCATTTTCCGTTACAGATTTTTGACGAAGATGGCTCGCAAGACGAAGCAAATTAACGCAAGCGACGCTTCCGCGCAATGAGGTGTCAAGTAAAAACGCCGTCCACCAAAGCGGACGGCGTTGTATGGATTAATCAGTAGAGGTCAGTTTCCAGCGTGCGCTGAACCAGCCAGGTTGAATCGGCCCCGCCTCGGGCGTCCCGTTTTCAATATGTAGATACTGGTCCGGTCGCCAGCGGTTACGGATGCGCACCAGGTCAGGCTGTCCTTCCACCGGCTCCAGCTTCCATTGCGCGCTATGCCAGCCGCTCTCAATGGCGCCCGCCTGCAAGCCGCCATCTTCAACATTCATGCAGGCCTGCGCTCGCCAGCGGTTACAGATTCGCACATAATCGTCCTGGCCAACCGCTTTGATATCCCATTGGGCGCTCCACCAGCCTTGTTCAATGGCCCCACTTTCCAGTCCGCCGTTTTCCATATGCAAAAACTGATCGGCGCGCCAATAGTTCTGCATTCGATAGCGGCCACCGGTCTCGCCCGGGAACGGTACTTTATGGATTCGATTGGCGGACATCGCGGCGGAACGTTCGCGCCACAAGCGCGCCATATCCTGTGAGTGCGTCGTCCCGAGCACGTTGCCTTCGTCATCCATAATCAACGGAGATGAGTAATAGCTCAGGTCATTGCCGCATTGCGCCGTCCCTCTTCCCTGCCTGACGCTAAAACCGTAGTTATAGCCTGTGTCGCCTTCGGATTTGCAGTGCATCCCACCGACATTGTGGCCGACTTCATGGCGATAGGCGCCGGGCCAGGGCGCGCCAATCACCACAATGTCTCCGGGCACATTACCCCAGCCTCCCGCGCTTCCAGGCGCATCCGTCGGCCGTTGCACCAAACCAATCAGGTCCGGCGCGTAGCGCGCGATATCGTCCTTGAACCACTCTTTGCCGTCCTGCAGCACGGAAGTCACCACACCGGGATTTTGCGGCGACACGCCAACTCCCACCAGTCTCAGGTATACCCCTTCTATCTGGCTGTTGTTGAGCGCTTCATTCACCGTCTCCACGTACATTTGCGCTTCAGTGTTGATATTGCCTACGTCCTGGGCTGCTTGTTCGGAGAAACCGATGAATACGTCAATGACATAACGTCCCGAGGCGTCTTTTTCTCCGGCCGCCTCTTGGTTTAAGCGCCCCATAAAGCTCGTATCTGGATTCTTCAGTATACGATCGTCCATTTTAGGCGGTTTAATTTTTCGCCAGAAAACGTTTTCATTTCCATCTGAAGGCGACTGCAAACGAAACTGACCGGAACCCGTTTCCAGATAACCGGACATTTCCTGCTTGTCGTGATCCAGGGTGATGATAAAACTGCTGTAGTCCATGAATTCCGCCAGAGCAGGATCATCTACCTGCGCGCGAATGACCTCGACGCCATTGACCTGCGAGCGCGACTTAACGGTGTAGAACAAGGTGCGCCCGTCATCGAGGTGGATTTCCCCATCCTCGTTTTGGGCGAATTGCAGATACTCCTCATGTGCCGACAGGGATTGCCCTTGTACAGTCGCGCTGAGCAAACATAAGGCGGCGAATGACGACGTGAAAAACCTCTTTTTACGCATAGCGATATCCTTATTGTCATAGTTGAGTTGCAAGGCCTCGCGCCAGTGCGCCCTTCACTCCCTCAGGTTCGCCCGACGCAATAGGTACATCGGCCTCAGCGTCGTTTTATGCGGAACGCGGCAACTATGCCGCGACAGCTTCACACAATGAAAACGTTTTCAATATTACTCCAAAAATTAGCGCGACTGTATAACAATCGCGCCGCATTTTGTGAGTGGCGGCAAATTTCGTTAAGTTGCGCGCAGGCTTGTCTTAGCGTAAGCAGGTCAGTCTTTGCCGAACCACTCCACTTCTTCTTCATACAGGTAGGCTCCGGCCTCCTCCGCAGTGAAGCCTTTGCGCTCTTTGAAAAGCTCGACCTCCTTGCGACTCTGAGGACCGCCGCCAACGCGGATCAGGCAATCGATATAATCGATAAACGCCTCGGATTCATCGCCAAAATCCTGGCCAACCAGAATCTGCTTATCGCATGGAAAAATACCGCTACGCACTTTCAACGCCCTTCTCGCGGATATTCCCACCGTCGTGAGCCCCATACGCACCGCCAGTTCATAAGCCAGTTTGGGCACGCCGGAGTTAGTCAGTCCGCTGACAATTTCCACCTGACTCTTATCCTTTCCGTCGATCCAGGTTTTGATAGAGCGTTCCAGGATTTCGCTGGCCGCTTGCTGGTCAAACCAGCGCTTGCTGAATCCCACTACCCCGATCTTCATTTTATTGTTCTCCACACAGCTTAATTTGTTCGATGTTCGTCACTAGCCCTGTCTTGTCCGCTTTGCGCAGAGCTACTGGAAAGGCCGCTCTTATAAGCTTCGAAACGGCATTTATTGTCGCGCGCCGCATTGTAGTGATCCCAAAGCCAGGATACAAAGGCAAAGTGGTATGCGGCGTCACGCCACAAAACCCTCAACAAGAATGAAGAGTAAGCGACATAGCGCGAAGTTGTATGGAATCTGGGTAATGACCGGCGCTTAAATCGCCTCTGACGACCCTATTCCCCCTCATTGGGCCTAAAACCCATGGAATGTTAGAAAGTTGGGCCGCAGACGCTTACAATGTGCGGCCATATCAATAGCCGAACCTTTTCACGCCTGATAGCGCGCCATTTTCGTTTCGCGCCGGGCGTATTCGGCTATCTTAGTTCTTACAGATAAAGCATCAGTGAAATCAGAGGCGAGCGAGCATGTTGTTATACATCTACGTCGATGGAACAGACTTGGAAGACATTGCCGGAGATGTTTCTTCAGCAATCGAAAGTTGGGTAAAAGAATCCGCTCTGGACCTCACGTTTATCGATAACCGTCAGATCGAGCCGGAAGCCGCCGAAGACATTGACCAGGGCGATCCTTCTGACTGGCGCATTGGCGTTAATCTGAGCATCCGCAATAAAAAGCAGCTTAAAGAGCCGCTCGACGGTCTTTATAAAATCGCCAAACGCCTCAAATGCGAGTTCGTCATCGGCATCATCGACGAGAAGACCGGCGAACAAGAAGACGTCTGTTATTTCGGCTTTGAAGAAGGCCAGCCGGATATGTTTGAGGTGGGGAATTACTTGGGGATTTAACTATCCGGTGTAGAGAGCCAGTACATTGCACTCATATCTGAAACGCCCGATAGCTGAACGTCGGGCGTTTTTATTTGCGAAGCGCTTCAGTAAATAGCTTATTCAACCACTCAATCGCCGCAGGCTCCTCGCCACAGTCATAGACAAATTCCTGCCCTCTGCAGACTGATTGCAGAGACACATAGTTATCACAAATTTCGCCCCATCGAGTGGGGTTTTTATGATAGGTTAGCGTTGGCTTCTTATCGGGCGGGAAGAAAAAACCCGGGAGTTTCCATGATGATCGTGAGGAGACATTCGCTTGGGTGAGTTGCAGTATGTCCTCAAAGCGAGGAAAACAGCCTCCACCTGGAAATGCAGTTTCTTTGCCGCCGATACTCAGCTTTTCGGAGGCGACATAAATCGTATTGCTGGAATGCTTAAAATTCTCAGCGGCCAATATATGTGGGTGATCGCTAAGCCAGGGCCTGTTACGTACAACCTCCTCAGTATCCTCACCGATCTGAAGAATTTCGCCAATTTGAAGCCAGCCAAATAGAACGTGAAGATCAGCGCTGCCTTCCGCGAATCGCCATCCCTTTTCCGTATTGGCAATCTGTCTAAACCATCCAAAGAAAAGAAACAGATCGCCACAGGCCACTTTTTGATTACGCAAATGAGATTGGGCCGCGCTCACTTGCCCAAATGAGGAACGCCATCCCTCTTTTCTGGTCATATATGTGGCGCATAGATCCGGGTCTATGTGAACCGTCGTATCAGCGTTAAATCTGCAATCCGTGAGGTCTTTAAGAATGCGGTCGATATCGACGCCCTCAATATTGAGCATGCCGAGCTTCTGATACTTAGCGTTCGTTGGAATCGGTAGTGAAATCATGCGGCCATCAGGCATGATCAGGCTAGATATCCCTCCAGCGGATGAGTCGAATCCCTTTCTGCTCAGTATCAGTCGCATCTGAACAACCCATTCGGTAGTTATTTCCCACTTCTCTACTCATGAATTAAAAGAGTAGATGAGCGAGGGGCGTATGCAAGCGTTTATTCCAAACCGAAATACCCCATGCACACGCCCCACTAAACTGGATGCCAGACGCTACAGGCGGGTTAAACTGCGTGCGACAACTTCCCTGGAATCGCCCGCGCTTCAGGATGTTCCGCCAGCGGCACGAATGCATGTCGGGAACCGTCGTAAGCCTCAATGCCGCCGGATTCGATGTCATAGAACCAGCCATGCATGGTGAGGCGGCCTTCCTGCAGCGCCAGTCGCACAGACGGATGCGTCTGCAAGTTCGCCAGCTGGGCGATGACATTCTCTCTCACCATATCTTCAATCTTCGCTCGTTCATCGGCGTGCTTACGCGCCTGATTCACCACTTTGGCGGAGTCCGCATAGCGCAACCAGTGAGCGACTGCAGGCATGTGATCGATGCATTGGCAGGTAGCGACGGCCGTCATAGCGCCGCAGTTGGAATGCCCACACACAACGATGTCGGCTACCCGCAACGCCGCCACGGCGTATTCCACCGAGGCCGACACCCCACCGGGCTCCGGTCCATAGGGAGGCACAATATTCCCCGCATTACGAATGACGAAGAGATCCCCCGGCTCTCTCTGGGTGACCAGTTCCGGAACCAGGCGGCTGTCGGAACAGGAAATAAACAGAGTACGCGGCTGCTGCTGAGTAGCGAGGTCTTTGAACAACTCCTTACGCTCAGGAAATGCTTCGCGCTGGAACTTCAGAAAGCCTTCGATGATGTCTTTCACTACGGGTCTCCTAATCAACTCTATGGCTTGTTTGATGTTGTTGCAGATTAGTAATGCAAAACAGTTTCTCACAAAACTCGCCATTGGTATTAGTCAACAGCGCGCCAGCAGCCATTCTTAGTGAACTCAAGCAAGTGGAGGACATTAAGGAGCTGTATTTTGTGAAGCGCTTCAGCGATTAGCCCCAACTATCCAACGAAGTCTACGCCTCCCCTCAAGGAGAAGAGTTCGGAAACATTGGCGTCCCTCCCAAATATGAGGCGCTCTACATGAAACCGCAAGGCGTTTACACCGGAAAAGGTAGCGGAATAGAAAAAGGCGCTGAGCTTGTTGGAGTAATTTAGAGGGCTCAGCAGCAGTACTGGCTTCCTCTCAAACTCGTCACACTTCTGACCGAGTAATAACGCAATGTACTTTTGATCTCCCTGCAAAGTGAAAATTTCGAACTATACTAAAACTCCCTAGCAGCGCTTCAGGTTAGCGGCGCACTCTTTATATGGACGCGTTCACTCAGAGCAGTCATCGGCGGTCGCGTCTCGGACGATAACAAGAAACGCCTGGAGCAGGCATATGGAAACCTTAGACTGCATCGCCTTCAGCCCTTCATCGCAACATCACTCTGAGTTCAGCCGGATTCTGCCAGAGCTGGGCTACCGTCCTCAGTTTGTGTCCGGTGACGTCTGGCTGAATAAACCTCAGCCCTGCTCAAGCGCTATTACTCTTTTTTTACTGGGCGCCCAGCCGTATCCCAAAGACGCTATCCTCGCCGCCCTCACGCCAGAACAGCGCGGCCGCAGTCTGTGTGTGTACAGCTCCGACGCGGGAGAGTGGGACGCAGATTTCATGCAACGCTTCGATGAGTTTGTGCGCTGGCCCTGTCATAAGGCGGAGCTGGCCTTGCGACTGGACCGATTACGTCATCGGGAAGGTGGTGATGCAGATACATATGACTCTCATCAGGATATCGCCTTGTGGGAACAATTCGATGCGCTGAATATGATCGGTCGCTCCGCCTCGTTCACCGCTACATTGCGTCTGATAACCCGCATTGCGCGCTGCGACGCGGCAGTGTTGATCGAAGGCGAAACCGGCACGGGTAAGGAGATGGCGGCGCGGGCGATTCATTATCTGGGGGAGCGCCGACAGTTTCCGTTTATTCCCGTTAATTGCGGCGCCTTACCTGAGCAATTACTGGAAAATGAGTTGTTCGGCCACGCCAAGGGCGCTTTCACCGACGCCAAAAGCGCACAGCCAGGATTAATCGAATTAGCCAACCGGGGAACCCTTTTTCTCGACGAAATAGACAGCCTGTCAGCCAAAGCCCAGGTCGCCCTGCTCCGATTTCTGCAAACCCGAGAATATCGCCCACTGGGCTGTGCAGGATACCGCACCGCGGATATTCGCGTTATTGCCGCCACCAACGCCAACCTGGCGCAGCAGGTAGCGCAGGGAATGTTTCGCGAAGACCTTTTCTTTCGCCTGCATATCCTGACCCTGACCATGCCAGCACTGCGGGGCCGCGAAGAGGACATTGAGCTGCTGTCCCGGTATATGTTGCAACGTTTCAGCCAACAATACCGTCGTCCCGAGAAACAGCTCAACCTGGCGACCTTGCAAGCGCTGAAGTCCTACGCCTGGCCGGGAAACGTGAGAGAGCTGGAGAATCTGCTGCAACGGGAATATTTGCTCAGTGATAACGCAGAGCTGCAGTTTTCTCTGCCCTCGTCCCCCGGCGCTACTACGCCGCAGTTTGACATCAGCTTCGAAGCGCAGTCGTTTAATGACGCCAAAAGCGCCGTGATTCGGCGCTTTGAGAGCGACTATCTGAACTGGTTGATGGAGACGACTCGTGGAAATATCAGTGAAGCGGCGCGCCGGTCAGGTAAAGAGCGGCGCGCCTTAGGAAAAATGATCAAAAAACATGGTATCGATAAAACCCGCTTCAGGGCTTCTTCTACAAACGACAGAGCCTGAGGTTTACTTGCGCTTCGCGTCCCGTTTCTTTTTCCTCAGATCTTTCCAACTCACGCTCCAAGGCGTGTTTAACCATTCAAGGAAACGCCCCATCACGCCTGAAGGTCGTTTGGGCGAAGATTCCGGATGATTAGCTTCCTTGACGCCCGGCTTCTTGGTTTTTTCTGAAGGAAGCGGGGCCGCTTCGCGACTTTTGACCGTTTGCTCTTTCTCTTGCGCTGGCTCCTTTTCTTCCGCCCCCTTTGTCACAGCGCCCGGTCGTGGTGTTTCTATTTCAATCTCTTCAATTGGCGTGGGTAAATCCGCCAGGCTTTTACCCGCTTGAATATGCGCCAGATTCTCCAGAAGCGCGTTATCCACCGCTTCCAGCACCTGCCGCTGCATTGTCGTACAAGTGGGATTTTCCAGCATGACGCCAATGTCCTCATGCATACTGACGATCTGTTCTTCCGCTTGCTTGCGGCAACTCTTCTCCTGCTCGCAAACCCGGCTCAAACGCCGCTTGATATCCTCAACGGGAAGACTGATTTTCAGCGGCGCTATCTTGACGCCGCGCCGTTCCAGCAATACTCGCATGGCGATGGAGGTGCGCGCATAACGACTGAAATCGCCTACTACCAGATTGATTTCTTCAAACTTTTCGTCAATCGCCTCCTCAGCGTCCACCAGCTGCAAGGCCATTTCCGTGACTCGCCCCAGGTTGCTCTGCACGTGATCGTCCAGATTACCCAGGCGAACTTTCACCTCGGAGTCAGGCAGGTTGCGGACTTTACGCCCCAATGATTCAAATGATTTCAACGCAGAAGTGGACAGCGTCATCTTCTTCGCACCCAACTGCAGCACGGCCTGGAAGCTCTGGCGCAGCTTTTCCAGGGAAGATGTCGCTCTTACCAAGCGCAATAACGCGGACCGCTTTTTCTCCAGCACAGAAATCTGTTTGGTGATGGAAGCGGAGCCGGAGGTCGTGGATTCAGTCACACAGTGTCCCGGATATCAGTTTTTATGAGTGGTCCTGCAAACGGCATAGCAGTTTGCGCCCGACATACAACCGGACGCGAAAGACGTCGCCAGGAAATGCTCAACGCTTTCTTTTTCCGACAATTATCAGTTTAGACCACAGCCAAAATGACGCGAGGCCGCCGCGAAGACCTTCCGCTCGGGCGTGGCGGCGCTGCGCACAGGGGCCTGTTAAAGCAGTTTTATAAATATGTAATAAAAATGAACCGCTTGCACTTACGCCAAACAGCGACTATTTGTCTATAGTTATACGGTGAGATGTGGCGCTCTCAATCAGCATGGAATTTCTACTTTTCTCAAGGCGGGAGTCATGACAGGAAACCAGTCCACCCGGCTTATTCTGGTGGTCGAAGATAGCATGGATGATTATGCCGCCATGCAACGCGCCTTCACCAAAGCAGGGTTGATCAATCCCATTGTCCACTGTCAGTTGGGAGAGGAAGCCCTGGATTACCTGTTTGCGCGCAACCGTTTTAAAGACAGAGGCGAACTGCCCGCGTTGATTCTGTTGGACCTTAATCTTCCCGGTATTGACGGCTTTGAAGTGCTGAAGCAAGTCAAAGGCGATCCGGAACTGCGACGCATTCCCGTAATCGTACTCACCACATCCAGCGATGAAAGGGATATCGCCCGCTGTTACCTCTCTGGAGCGAACACCTACGTCTGCAAACCGGTCGATCTATCCGGTTTGATTCGAGCAGTTGGCGAGCTCAAGCAGTACTGGTTTGAAATTGCAGTTCTACCACGCGGCAACGAGGCATGAATGGAATGCGCGGCGACACCTCCCTGTTAATCATCGAAGACTCCGCCGACGATCGCTACCTATACCGAAGACTACTGGCCAAATATCAAGAACCTTTCTCCAGTATCGAAGAAGTGGAAAGCGCGGAAGAGGCGCTGGAAATCCTGCAGCACCACCGACCGATATGCTGTTTACTGGATTATCAACTCCCAGGCATGGACGGCCTGACGTTTCTGCGCAAGCTTAAGAAGTTATGGATCGACGACATGATCCCGGTGGTGGTGTTGACCGGTCAGGGAGACGAGTCCATCGCCGTACAACTGATGCGCAATGGCGCCCATGACTACCTGGTGAAGGGCGACCTGACCGCCGAGTCGCTGCACCGCGCTATCGGCAACGCCGTGCGCACCTGCAGTCTGCAGCATCAATTGAATTACATGGCGCATTTTGACGCGCTGACCGGGCTTTTGAACCGCGCGCTGTTTCTTGACCGCCTGCAGCTGGCGATCAAGAAAGCCGAGCGCAATAGCCATGAATGCAGCCTGTTCTATTTAGACCTGGACCATTTCAAACCCGTCAACGACTCTCTGGGACACGACGCAGGCGACGCGCTGTTGCAAGCCGTCGCCGGCCGCATCAAGTCTGTCGTGCGGGAAACCGACAGCGTAGCCCGCATCGGCGGCGATGAATTTGTCGTGCTGTTGGAGAATGTCGACGTCAATATCACCCGCAGTGTTGCGGAAAAGCTGTTGGAAGAAGTCAATCGGCCCACCCATATCGCGGAACATGAGGTGGCCGTCAGTTCTTCTATTGGCATCGCCCGCTATCCCGCCACGGCGAAAACCGCACAGGAACTGCTGAAGCACGCAGATCTTGCGCTCTACGCCGCCAAGGGGCGCGGACGCTCTACGTATCATGAGTTTTCCCAGTCGCAGAAGGAAATCTGGCAACGCAAACAAGCGTTGGAAGCGGCTTTGCCCAGAGCGATTGCAAAGGGAGAGCTTCAGCCCTACTTCCAGCCCATTGTCGATATTCCCGGTGAATGCCTGCGCGGGTTTGAACTGCTGAGCCGGTGGCCGAAGCCGGATTACCCCAATATCCAGGCAATGGAGTTGATCCAGATGGTGGAAAGCCTGGGATTGATGGAGCCGTTCAATGAATGGCTGATCGACGAGGTCTGTCGTAAGGCGGTGCTATGGACGAAGGAGTTTCCAGAAATTTCGCTTTCTATCAATATGCCGGCCAATCAGTTCCATAACAGCTATTTGGTGGATATGTTTCGCAGCAAGTTGAATCGCTACCCCATTGATCCCTCAGTCATTGAACTGGAGATCACTGAAACCACGCTGATGCGGCAACCCGACGCCAGCATCCGCCTGCTGAATAATCTTCACGAGTTAGGCCTGCGCATCGCCGTAGATGACTTTGGCACCGGCTACAGCTCCCTGGCGTACCTCACCCGCCTGCCTATCGATATTTTGAAAATCGATAAGTGCTTCTTTCTGGAAGCGCAGCACGATGAACGCAACAAGAAAGTCATAGAAACCGTCGTCGCCCTCGGACACCACCTCGGACTGAAAGTGACTGCGGAAGGGATCGAAAGCGACAAGCAATGGAATGACGCCAAGAAATCACGATGCGATCTGGCGCAAGGCTATTTATTCGGTAAGCCAACGCCCTGCGGCAGCCAGCCTTTAAAAGAATTCATGGAACACTTCCCGCGTATTCAGCGAAAGGCCTGAAACCCTCCTGAGTACGTCTTTCAGCGTTTATGGAGTAAACCTGCAATGTCAATTATCGACCGGCTTCTCTCCGGCGACTATATGCCTCATGGTCACTGTCTGCTCTGGCAATATGATCTGCTGATCATGCATGTGGGATCGGATCTGGTTATCGCCGTCTCCTATTTCAGCATCCCCCTGGCTCTGTTGTATTTCATTTATCGCAAACGGCAATTCGAACTGAATTGGACACTCGCCCTGTTCGCCTGCTTCATCCTGTTTTGCGGGATGACTCACGTCATGGAAATCATCAATGTCTGGAACGGGTACTACTACGCGGAAGGCGCCATCAAGGTCGCGACAGCGCTGGTTTCCGCCATTACCGCCATTGTCGTTTGGCCCCTGTTGCCGAAGATCACCCAGCTCCCTTCCTTCAATGAATGGCGCGAACTCACAGATAGTTTGCAGAACAAGCTGGCGTTGAGCAGCTTGCGCAGTGATGAACTTACCCAGGTAAAAGCCTATCTGGAAGAACAGGTAGCGCAGCGCACGGAAGAGCTGCAGAATCTCAACCGCCGCCTGGAGCGCGAGAATATCGAGCGTCGACTCGCGGAAGAACGCGCCAACACAATCAGCAACGCTGTCGGTTATGGCCTGGTGGTGGTCAACAGCGATGGCCTGATCCAGTCCTTCAACTCCGTCCTGACAGAAATGTTGGGATATTCCAAAGATGAGCTGAAACAGCAGCCGATCGAACTGCTATTGCCGGAAAGCATCCGCCACCAGCACCAAATCCAACGCAACGCCTACTTGAAACGCCCGGAAACCCGCAAGATGGGTGTCGGCCGGGACTTGTGGGCGCGGCATAAGAATGGCGGCCAGATCCCCGTGGAAGTCGGTCTGACCGCCGTCCACGAGCATGACACCCACACCATTATCGCCACTGTCATCGACATCACCGAACGCAAGCGCATGCAGGAGCAAATCGAACAGGCGCACCAGAAATACATCCGTGAAACCAATGAAATCCAAAAAGCGCTGAAAGAAAGCGAAGCGAAGTTCCGCACCATCGCAGAAACCCTGCCCGGCGTGGTCTGGATGTCCGCCCCCGGACTGGACCGCATCTACTTCATCAACCGCCGCTACGAGGAAATCTGGGGGCGCAGTTGCCAATCTTTGTATGAAAATCCCAGGGGCTTTATCGACGCCATCGTGCCGGAGGACCGCGATCGCATCATTAAAGGACTGGAAAGACACAAGCAGGGAGAATGGACCCATAGTTATCGCATCATCGACGCCTGGGGCTCACTGCGCTATATCGAAGACAAAGGGCATGGCGTGCTGGACGACGATGGACGGCTCATTTGCCTGATCGGCATGGCGGCGGACGTCACGGAGCAGATCAAACACAAGGAAGCGTTGTTGCGCTCAAATCAGGAGCTGGACGATTTCGCCTATATCGCCTCCCATGACCTGAAGGAGCCTCTGCGCGGCATCAGCAACTACGCTTCCTTTCTAATAGAAGATTATCAAGACAGACTGGACGACAGCGGCCGTCAAATGCTGCAAAGTCTGGTGCGCCTGACCAGCCGCATGGAACGCCTGATCACAGAATTGTTGCATTACTCCCGCCTGGGTAGAACCGAACTGTCCATAGAAAGCTGCAACCTGAACACGGTCGTCATCGAAGTGATCGAGACGCTGGAGCCGCGCCTTAATGAATTGGGGGTCGCCTGCCGAATCGCCAACAAACTGCCGGAAATAAAATGCGACCGCGTCAGAGTGGCGGAAGTGTTCCGCAACCTCATCACCAACTCCATGAAGTATAACGACAAAGAGGAAAAATGGGTCACTGTGGGCAGCTTTGAGGAAAACTCTCAACACATTTTTTACGTCAAGGATAACGGCATAGGCATCAGCTCCAATCTGTATGAGAAGATTTTCAAGATCTTCAAACGCCTCCATCCCCAGGATAAATATGGCGGCACCGGCGTCGGCCTGACCATTGTGAAAAAAATCGTGGAGCGCCATGGCGGCCGAATCTGGCTGGACTCCTCCAACGGCGAAGGCACCACCTTTTACTTCACTTTAGACAGTCAGAGCTAACCTTAACGCAGTTCACAAAAACGTGCGTCCTCACCCGTTCGGGTGAAATGAACGACGTTTATTTATGGAATACTTTGTCAGGTCCTCCCCGTTGAAGGAGTGCGTTAGCGCGGAAGGATCACACACAAAACAAAAATAACATGACAAGGATACTCCCCATGAACGTCACGTTACGATCCGTTCTGTTATGGACCCTGTTAGCGCTTGGCTGGTCCAGTCTCGCCAGCGCCAATATCTGCGTCAATTTTGACCTGCCTGATCACACCGATTATCGCTTTAACGACAACATCAAGGTCACCGCCCACGACGGTCTTTCTCTCGACGCCAACCTGTTCATCCCCAATACGCCGCCTCCGGCTGGCGGCTACCCTACCGTGATTTTCATCAACAGCTGGGTGTTGGACGAGCATGAATACTTTCTGCAAGCGGCCAAATATGCAGAAAGAGGCTATCAGGCGCTGAGCTACAGTTCCCGGGGCTGGGGCTGTTCCGAGGGCATGGTGGATGTAGCCGGCCCCAACGATATGGCGGACCTGTCAGCCATGGTGGATTGGCTGTTGGCCAATACCCAGGCCGATCCCAACGCTATCGGCGTCACCGGCATTTCCTACGGCTCGGGCATCAGCCTGTTAGGGCTGGCTCATGAGCCGCGCATCAAAACCGCCGTCGCCATGAGCACCTGGGGAGATTTGGTAGAGTCCCTGTACGCGCAGCAAACACCACGTTTGTTCTGGGGCTTTTTCCTCGTGTCCAGCGGCCTGATCACCGCCAATATGGACCCTGCTATCGCGCAAAAATATCGCAACCTGGTGGAGCATAAAAATATCCCGGAAACCATGGCCTGGGGCTATGAACGTTCCCCCTCCCGCGTCGTGGATCAGATCAACGCTCGCCAGGCGCCGGTATATCTGGCCAACAGCTTTGGCGACAACCTGTTCCAACCAAACAATCTGCTACGCTTCTTCGAACAGCTCAGCGGGCCCAAGCGTCTGGATCTGAATCAGGGCACGCACGCTTCCGCAGAAGGACTCGGCTTGCTTGGCATTCCCAACTATACCTGGGACAACGCAAGAGACTGGTTTGACTATTGGCTGAAAGGCGAAGATACCGGCATCATGGCGCGCCCTCCCCTGACCATGCTGACCGACCTCAAACACAAGCGGGAAGAATACGCCGCGTGGCCCATCCCCGGCGCGCAAACACGCACGTTGTATATGCACCCTAGAGGACTGCTCAGCAACGGCGGCTTATCAAACGCTCAATACGATTCCTGGTTGACTCGCACCAACACGATCTATTCCGGGCTCGATTCCGGCGCCAGCACCGGCATTCCCCTTCTGTCCGCACTGCTGGATGGGCTGGGCCTGCCGGTTTACGCCTCCATGCCGCTGATCAATCGCGTTCATGGCATCGTCTATCAGAGCGGCGCGCTATCCGAAACACTGAAAATTCGTGGAATGGCGAAAATCCATCTGAATATCGAACCCAGCTACAACAAGGTGCAGTTAAATGCCTATCTGTACGACGTCGATGCGCTGGGCGTAGGCAAACTGATTACCCATGCGCCGGCCACGCTGCACGACGCCACGCCCTGGCGGGACCAGAGTCTGGACATGGAGTTGACGGCGGCGGCTTACGATGTGCCCGCTGGACATCGCATCGCCATTGCCTTCGATACCTTCGATATTCTTTACGGCCCGCCGACGTTGACGCCTTACGCCGTCAGCTTCCGCCATAGCAACGTCGCACAGTCTTATCTGGAACTGCCGGAAGCACCCTGACGCCGCTCACGTCTTTCGCGAATCAATCCGGTCCTTATGGGGCCGGATGCGCAAAAACATCTGGAAATTTCCTACACGATTTCATAGGCCTCGCCTACACTTTCCTAATTAAAAACAAATCTGGCCCGCCAGCGGTAGCTGCTGAAGTCTTGGTCACGGCCGCGATCCAATCGCATTGACAGCGGTAACAACCTCAAGAAGAAGGCAAGGTACGCAACATGACGCTCAGACTCCGACCTCTACTCTGTTCCACGCTTTTTGTGCTTCTCAATTGCATCGCTTCTCTCTCCCTCGCCGCTACTGCGGTAAACGACTCCTATATCGTCAACCCCGGCGACGGACAGGAGAAACTGGTCGTCACTTACAACGACACCATCGACATCAGCACGCAGGAAGCAATAAATGCAGCCAAAATTACCAACGTATCCGCGCTGAGCAATAGCTCCGCAGGTAGCGTAGCAATCGACACAGATGACAATTTGTCCGTCAATTTCGTGCCAAACCCTTCGTTTTCTGGAACTGTCACCTTCACTTACACCTTACAAGACATCCGAGGGACCAGCACAGCCACAGTTACGGTGGACCTGACGGTAGAGGCTGGCAGTCTGCAGGCGTTGAACGATAAGTATTTGGCGGGAAGAGAAGCCATCACTATCTTTCCTCTGGAAAACGACGTCAAACCCAGCGGCAATCCCACTGAGTTTACTATTGATACTCCCGAACAAGGCTCCATTACCCAACTGAGCGGCATCAGCGGGCTTTACAAATACACGCCTCCCAGCGACTTAACCGAACCAACCGACGTCGTACTCAACTACACCGTCACTTACGAAGGCGTTGGCAGTAGTTCTGCTACCGTCACCATATCCATCGATCCTGATTCAGAACCGTTACTGGCGGGCGCTAAAGACGAGGAGCAAGAACAGCTTGCAGGAGTGCTGCAGGCCGCCTGCGACGCCAACTCCGCCGGCATTGTCAGAGAGACGGACGCCACTTTCCAGGCTACCTGTAACGCGCTCGCCGCATTGAGCGATTCCGAAAGAGCGGATGCGCTGGAACAAATTCTGCTGCGCCAGATCGGCGCTCAGGCTGGCGCAATGAAAGAAGCCGCTGCGTCACAGGTAAAAAGCTTGGGCGACCGACTCAGCAATCTACGCAACGGATCTACCGGTTTGAGCCTGGTAGGGCTGCAGACTGAAGTACAAGGCCAGAATTTCAGCGTCGGCAGGTTACTGGGCGTCACAGGAACCGGCGGCGGCGCTGGGGATGACGAGACTATGTTCGCCGACAATCGCCTGGGCGTATTTTTAAGCGGCTCTTTGATATTCGGCGACGCTGACGCCCACGGCGATCAGCGCGCATACGATTATGACGCGCAACAACTGCTCGCCGGCGTCGACTATCGCTTCACCAACAAACTGATCCTCGGCATTTCCGCCGGATACACCACCACAGACAGCGAAGAAAACAACTCCGTCACCAAGCTGGAGACCGATACCTGGAACCTCGCCTTCTACGGTAACTATTATCCCCGGGACAATTGGTATTTTGACTGGATCGCCGGCTACGGCGGAGTTTCTATCGACTCCACTCGCGCCGTCAATTTCCCTGGCGTCACTTCGACCTCCAAAGGCGATACCGATGGCGATCAATGGAACGCCGCCATGGGAACCGGCATCAATTATCAGGTTCAACAATGGCAGGTCGACGCCTTCCTCAACATCGAATACCGCACGGTTAATGTGGACGCTTACAGCGAAAGCAATGACGCAGGCTTAGGACTGGACGTGATGGAATACTCCACAGACCTCATGACCGGCACCCTTGGCGCACGGGTCAGTCAGGCGTTGAGTTACAACTTCGGCGTGCTGATTCCACAACTGGAGTTGGCGTTCGTAAATGAGTTAAAAAACGATCCCACCGAAATCGAAGCGCAGTTATCGATCTTCCCAGAAGCAGGTTCGTTCAAACTGCAAACCGAGGAAGCGGATAAAACTTATATGAACGCGGGCCTGTCGCTCACCGGCGTTTTCAAAAGCGGCACATCCGCCTATGTTCGCTACGGAACCGACTTCGCCCGCGATAATCTGTCCACCGATGTCTGGCAGGCAGGCGTGCGTATGGAGCTGGGCGGTCCACAAGCGGAAAGCGGCGTATTCCATACTCTTGAAGGACAATCCATCGCCCCGGGCATTATGTTAGGCACCTTAGGCGCAGGCATCAGCGTCACTATTCCACTGCATGACCTGAGCTGGAATATGCGCGGCATGGTCAACAGCTTCTCACACTCGGTTGATCGCTCCCTGGACGATGTGGACTACGATATTGATATCGATCTGGAGTCCTACGGCCTCATCATGGACTGGCACCCCTTCGAAGGCGGCTTCCGAGTCAGCGGCGGTTTGTTCTCCAACCGCAATGAATTCACCGGTACCGCGACCCCAACAGAAAATGTGGAAATCGGGGACTTTACCTTTACCCCCGAACAGGTTGGCACTCTGCACGCCAAGATCGACTATGATCGCGCCATCTCGCCTTATCTGGGCATTGGCTGGGGCAATGCCGTAGCGCCGACAAAGGGATGGGGCTTTAACGCAGATTTGGGGGTATTGTTTACCGACACCGCCCAGGCTCACCTGTCGGCGGATAGCCCCGCAGCAGACGCCAACCCTGCGCTGAAGGCGCAGTTGGAGAGTGAGCTGGCGAAAGAAGAAGCCAATATCAATGACGATGATCTGGATAACGCCAAGTACTGGCCAGTCATCGCCATTGGCGTCTCGTATCAATTCTAGTCTGCGCCCGATCTCTCCCCGGCGACGCGCCCACCGGCGCGCCGCCGCGTCAACGGACAGGAGGCGGAAGACTCCTTGACAAGTTCAGCGCCGCCAACTGAACTTTCTATAAGCGTCAATGATCAACCGGCCGTCTCGGCGGCGGCCAGTAACGCATGATAAAGGATGGCGAACATCAGACCTCAATCAGGCAATGTACTTTGGGCCTCCGTCGCCCCTCTGTTCAGACGCCGCCTGCTTGCAGCCTGGGGCGTATTGATCGCCAGTCTGGCCATGGTGGTTCTCGCCGCCGGCGTTATCCGCAATCAGGAACAACTCAGCGCCGAGCGACAGTTCCAACTCTATGTCGATGAGGTTTCCTCTCTGATTACCCAGCGCATGCGCGACCATGAGCAGATTCTGCTCGGCGGCGGCGCGCTGTTCAAAGCCAGCAATGAAGTAAGGCGCGACGAGTGGCGTGTTTACATCGAAAGTCTCAACCTGAATAAGAACTATCCCGGCATTCTCGGCGTAGGCTACTCCGTCGTCATCCCCAGGAGCCAACTCGCCCAACATATCGCAACAGTAAGAGCTGAAGGATTTCCCAACTATGTCGTCAAACCTCAGGGCGATCGGGAAATTTACTCCGCTATTATTTATCTGGAGCCTTTTCTGGGGCGCAACCTGGCCGCATTCGGTTACGACATGATGTCCGAGGAAACCCGCGCCGCCGCTATGCGGCAAGCTGCTTCATCAGCGGAAACCGCCCTGTCCGGCAAGGTCACGCTGGTGCAGGAGACCCATGGAAAAGTGCAGTCAGGATTTCTTATGTACGTCCCCATTTACGCCAAAGGCGTTGTGCCGGAAACAGAGCAGGCGCGCTGGCGCGCCCTGCAAGGCTTCGTGTACAGCCCCTATCGCATTGACGATTTAATGGCCGGCATCCTTGGGCCGCGTCGACTGCAGATTTCATTCCGCATCTATGACAACACAACCATCAGTGACGAAACACTGATGTTCGAAACCGAAGAAAACGACTTTCAAACGGGCCTGCAGGAGATAGAAATTTCGACTCCTCCCAAGTATTCCGCTACCCGCACTCTGACTTTCTATCAACACGACTGGACAGTCGTGTTTGAGAACACGCCAGCGTTTGAAGCCAACGCCATTACGCATTTGGATAAGCTGGTAGTGGGGTTAGGTGGAGTGGTCAGTCTCTTGCTGACGCTGCTGGTCTGGTTCCTGTCATTTCGGCGGGAGCAGGCGCTGGAGCTGGCCAAACGCATGACGCAAACCATTCGCGACAACGAGACCCGTCTACGCCAGAGCGAAGAGCGCTACCAGTTGGCGGTGCGCGGCTCCAATGACGGGATCTGGGACTGGAACCTGCAAACCGGCCACATGTATTACGCTCCGCGTTTCCAGGCACTGCTCGGTTATGAGGAAGGCAGTTTCAGCAACACATTCACTGAGTTTGAGCAGAAAATTCATCCCCAGGACAAAAACCCGGTTCTGCAGGCCATCAAGGCCCATCTGGAAAGCGAATCGCCCTATGACATCATGCATCGTTTGCTGACCCGCTCCGGTGAATGGCGCTGGTTTCGCTCTCGGGGCGCCGCCATTCGCAACAAAGAGAATGTCGCCATCAGAATGGCTGGCTCAATCTCCGACATCCACCAGCAAAAAATGGCGGAAGCGGAGGCGGAAGAACATGCGCAACATACCCAGGCGATTCTCAATAATATCAACGACGGCATCATCACTGTGGATGAGATTGGCTTCATTGCTTCCTTCAATCGGGCGGCGGAGCGCATCTTCCACTACAACGCGGACTCCGTCATCGGCTACAACCTTAAACGATTATTCGCCAACTATTCCGACGATGACGCCTCGGAAACCATGTCGGACTACCTATCCGCCTCCATACGCAGCGACGCCAGCGGCGAAGAGCATGAGATAGAGGGCGTACGCCAAAACGGCGAGCGCTTCCCCGTGGGTATATCCGTATCGGAAGTACACCGCAGATCAGAACGTTTGTTTATTGTGGTGGTGCGCGACATTACCGAGCGCAAACGCGTCGATCGTATGAAAAATGAGTTTATTTCCACTGTCAGCCATGAACTGCGCACTCCATTAACCTCTATCACCGGCGCACTCAGTCTCCTGTTAAACGGCGCTGTGGGCCAGCCGACAGAAGAATTTGCCCGTTTTCTGCAAATCGCCTACAAAAACAGTCAGCGACTCGCCCTGCTGATCAATGACCTATTGGACATGGAGAAAATCACCGCAGGCGGCGTGAAATACAGCTTTTCCATCGAACCGGTGATGCCGCTGGTGGAACAGTCCATTGACACAAATCTGGTTTATGGACAACAGCATGAGGTGGAGTATCAGATCTCCCACCGTGAAGACGGGAGTCTCGTGAACGTTGATCCATTGCGGTTTCAGCAAATATTGGCCAACTTTCTCTCCAACGCCGCCAAATTCTCTCCGCAGGGCTCAACGGTGGACATATCAGTGCAACGCCGGGAGAACTACGTGCGTATCTCCGTCACAGACCGCGGCCCTGGCATTCCGCCGGAGTTTTATACCCGTATCTTCAAGAAATTTTCCCAGGCTGACTCCTCCGATCGCCGCCAAAAAGGCGGCACCGGACTGGGCTTATTTATATCCAGAGAACTGGCTAAAGGAATGCATGGCCGGATTGATTTCGAATCTGAAGTCGGTAAAGGCGCGACTTTTTATGTGGAGCTGCCCCTCGCGCCAGACTCGGCTCAAGACGCTGTCGCACCTGAACCGGAGGAAGCCTGAGCTACTTTTTCAGCTGCGTCGCCAGCTTCGATAATTGCTCAGAGCTGGGAAACAATTGACTCCCGGTGGTGGCTTCCGCCAGAGCCATTTGCGATTCGCCCTGATCCCGCAACTCGTCAATGCGAATCACCAAATCGTGCTCCAGAGTCTTCAGACCCTCTTGCGCCACTTGGTTAGTGGGATCAATCTCAAGCACAATTTTATAGGCGTCATAGGCGCTGGAGCCGGAAGGAGTCACCAACCGCCCCTGCAAGCGATGGACTTTGGCGACTTTAAGCAGCCGTTCAATCTTGGCGGAGATTTCCGGGTTCAGGCTTTGCACTTCGGTGTTGGCGGGACGTACAGGATTGTCGGTATTTTCTGTTGACGCATTTTGAGGCGTCGAGCCGTTTTGGGCGCTATCAGGGTTACTATTGCCATTGTTATCAGCATGCGCTTGAGCGCCATTGTCGGATTGCCTGGAAATCGCTTCCGTTCCATTAACACTGCTCGGGACCAATTTGGTCGTCTCAGCGGGAGTCGTTACGCCATTCCGCCCCACCGAAGGCATCAAAACGTAAAGCAACCCTGCCGCCGCCACCGCCAGCAAACCACCGACGCCAGCGAACATAGGGCCCTTGATATTACCGCTTTTTTTACCTTCCGCCGCCTGCATCAATCCCTGAATAAAATCTTCCGCAGACTGGTAGCGTTTCTCTGGACTCTTCTCCAGAGCTTTTACGACAACCGCGTCATAATGCTTGGACAAAGTCGGTATCAACATTGAGGGCAGTTCGGGTTTCGCGTGCAGAATCTTCTGCATAATCGCTGTCGGCGAGTTGGCGTTAAAACAATGCTCGTTGGTTAGCAGCTGATAAAAGATAATGCCTGCGGCGAACAGGTCTGAACGCGCGTCTACCGGCAAGCCCTGACACTGTTCAGGAGACATATATCTGGGGGAACCAATGATGGTGCCCACCCTAGTCAACTCGGAAGACTCCAGCTTGGCGACGCCAAAGTCGGCGATTTTCGCTACGCCATTCTTGGTGATGAAGATGTTAGCGGGCTTCAGATCACGGTGAATGATGCCATGTTCATGGATATGTCCAAGACCGGAAAGCACGTCCGTCATGATCTTCAGGGTCTTGTCGATAGGAAAGCGCTGTCCATCGTCGAGTGCGCTTTTCAGCTCATATCCCTCTACATACTCCATGACGAAAAATGGCGCGCCATCCTGATCGCCGGCATCGAATACGTTAATCACATTAGGGTGGGATATCTTGCCCGCCGCTCGCATCTCGTTACGAAAGCGTTCGCGAAATTCACCGGTCACGTCCGCGCCCAACAACTCCGGCAGCAAAACCTTGACGGCGACGATGCGTTCAAAGTCAGGGTCAAAACACTGATACACTACCCCCATGGCGCCGCGCCCAAGTTCGCGCTGCACCTTGTATTTGCCGAAATACTGAGAGTCCATTGAGGCGGGATCGAAAATTTGCGTATCAGACATCGTTCAATTACTGTCCAGCGCTATCAATTAATTCAAAGGGTTAGGTCCGCTTGTCCAAGCACTTCGCCTGCTCGCGCAAACGGTATATGGGAAGCGCTATTAGTATAACTATAGCGTCAAAACCCGAAGAGCCTGGAGTAAACCGGGAAATCGTCAGTGGAAAAATAATAACGTCTTACTGTCAGTTTCATCCAGCAAATTAATGCTCTACGAAAAAAAGCGACGCTTGCGATGGAAGAAAGATGGAAGAAATAAGAAAGGGGCGGTGGAAATCCGCCCCTGGAGAGAGTGAGTCGAATTAGATGGATTTCGCTTTTACGAAGAAGAACTCACCTGCTTCATGACCCGCGTATTTGATCGCGCCATAATCTGGGATCTGATCAATACCGAATTGCTGTGAACGCTTACGCACATCGCCGAGCACAGAGATAAACAGACGATTGCCGTCCATCAAACCGTTGTTGGTGTTCAACGCTTCGATAAACGCGCGGGCAAACACGGAGTGATCGCCGCCGCCGCTATCCAATACCGGACGCACGCCTCCGGATGTCAGCACGGTGCGAGCTTTGACGTCTACCATCAGCTCCAGCCACTCTTTCTGCAGTTCGTTTTCCGCCACTGCGCTCTGGCGCGCCACCGAGGCGGTAGACAGAGTGCCTGCGTAACAGGAGTCCGCCACCACCATCACATGCTTGGCTTTAAAGGTATTCAGCTGGTCGGAAATCGATACGTTGGACAACCAGTTCGCCGTATTGCCCGGCTCCGCGTCCACCGGCAGCCAGTAGCCGCGATCATTCTGCGCATCTAACTCGCCATGACCTGCATAGTAGATCAGCAGGTTGTCATGCTCCGTCAGTTTTTCACGCATTTCGTTTAACGCGGACAACAGCTCATAGCGCGTCGCGTTAAGCAGAAGTTTAGTGTTGAAGCCGTATTGCTTGCTCAGCATTTCTGCAATGGTGCGGGCGTCTTTTTCCGGTGTTTCCAGATCCGTGTAATAGGCGTAATCACGGTTACCAATCACCAGCGCGTAATAGCGACCAAAGCTGACGCCATCGAATTTAGGCGACTGCGAGCTGGCGTCAAATTCGATTTTCTGAGTGCGGGACTGATTCGCCGCCTGATCAAGGAACATGGAAAAGCCGAAACCGACGCGTTGATCCACTTTATCCGTTGCGTTCATGGCGACGTCTGTTTTACGCCCTTGTACCGGCACCTTGATAAAGAACAAGTTGAACTCATCCACATCAACTCTCTTGCCGTTCACCGTGAACGACTTCAAGCCTGCGGGGGAATCGACTTTACCGATAATCTCTTTCTCGCTCACCGCGTTGCGCAACAAGACAGTGGGGCCACTGCGAGTCAACGAAATAGGAGGATCAAGGATCTGGATGGAGGGCGGCGCCAGAGTGGGATCTAAGCTTGCTACTTCAAGCGTCGCAGTCTGAGTGGCCTGATTGGCTTTGTCACGCTCCTGCTTAGCCAGCTGTTCCGCCCTCGCCTTTTCGGCAGCGCGACGCTTCTCTTCCTCTGTTTGCGCCTTGTACTGCTCCAGCTTGCTTACTTCGCCTTGCAAATTAGACAGTTCTTTCTGCAGGGCATCATTCGCAACAATGGTGGACGCATATTGCAGATTGTCGCCATCCAGGCCTGAGGCGCGACGATACCAGTTCAACGCCATGATAGGGTCTTTATTAACCCCAAGCCCTTTTTCATAAAGGTTGCCCAGGTTGATCTGGGCCCGAGTGAAATTCTGGTCCGCGGCGCGGCGATACCAAACCGCCGCCACTTCATAATCCGGCGCCAGTCCCAAGCCTTTTTCATAAATCTCGCCGACATATGTCTGCGCTTCAGCATCCCCGGATTTGGCCTGCTCAAGCCAGACTTTCAACGCAGTAGAGTAATCGGCTCTATCAAAGGCCGTAAATTCGCCTCCTCGGATAGCGCACTCAGAGGCAGTCGTCTTAATCGGGCGGCGAGCAGTCAAAAATCGGGCATTGGCCCCTAACTGACGAATCTGCCCTGGCAACAGGCAGTCCACCACCATCAATTTGTCCGCTTCCGTTCCCTTGTCGCCAGCCTTATCCACCGGCTGACTGCTGCACGCAGCCAAGGCGCCCGCTGCGACCATGACAGGCAGCCCCCAGGGGGTACGCTTTTTTAATGACCTGTGCTGTTTACTGCTCATACCTTGTCTGCGTGTCATAATTCATCTCACTTTTATCAACGCTGCTGTACTGCCCTGGCGTCACCGCAAACGATGACGCCTCCTGCTTATCCGAACAGGCAACAGATAAAGCGACGTTCTCGCCCAAAACCCTGAACGCCGACGTCCGGCCTCCGCTCGATACAAAGAATAATTTTTTACAAATAAAGTATTGATCGCATCCAACGCCTGTGCAACGCGATTATTGTTTATCTTTGTCGGCTTATAGTTGCTTTTAGCTGAGAAACAGCGTCATTTATCTGCGGCCAATAGAGTCGCCAGTCGCTATGCTTCGCAGCAGGACCCAGCTGAAAAGTCGCTTGCTGCCGCGTTGCTTCCCTCTCTATCCACTCCGGCTTGACGGTTCTATCTTCGCTGGCGCCCCAATGCCATTGCCTGACATCGCGATTAAGAGGCGGCATAACAGCCGGGTCGAGAGATCCCGTCAACCTGGAGAAATTGTGCTCTGACGTCCATGCCCCCACATCTAAATTTCCAGATAGCGTCATCACCGCTGCAACATTACTCATCTGCGCCGCCAGCAGCATCGCCAGGGTCCCGCCGCCGCTATGTCCCAGCAATAGCAATGGGCGATCGCCAGCTTTCATTCGTAGAGCCTGAGCCATCGCCGCTACCACTGCCTCACTGTAGCGACCATGCGTATACCAATACGCGAAACAAGGCTGTGCTTCCGGCGGGTTTTCCCTATCCCAGGGCGCAGGCGGAACGCGACCTGATCTAGCTCCGAAATAGCAAGGCCTTCCTATATATAATGCTTCACCCGGCCATTGGCGATACCAGTCGAACATAAGAGGATCTGGAGACGTAGGATCGGAAGAGATGCGCCAAGGCCGACTCCAGGGCAGGCCATCCCCCTCTATCACAACAATCAGGAGCGCTTGTAAGGTGGATGCGTCAACCATTCTATCCTCCCCCGCAATTGCTTCATTCTTATACGCCAGCCACATATTAAAGTCGTCAGCGTTCACATAGCCCGCCACACCTTCTTTCACTTCGGGCGGCGTAGCGAGACCTGCACACCCGGTAACAAAAAAACACAATAAAGCCATCAGTAAGATAATGAATTTACCGCGTTTTTTTCCTTGGGGTGGGCAATGTAGAGCTTTCAACGCCCAACTGTACAGACCTGCTTTTTGCAAATTATTCCACCCTTAAACAAGCGCATTTCCGACCAGAAAGTAGACCTGAAAATCAGATCCGCCAAATGCACGACACACAGATAAACCATTCGCCCTAATCCCAAAAGGACTCTTTTAAAACAAAGGGCTAGCGCCAAAAAAGTAAGGGGTAAGCTAGCCTGAAAGCGAATACTTTAGTATATTAACCGGCCTTCCCGGAACCCTGGACAAGGGTTGTGAGAAGCCCCCTGCCAGCCGTGAAAAGCAAGGTTCACGACCGGCCGATGTCTTAAACAACATTGATTTCAGGGAAAAATCGGACATACTCCTCTATTTCCGAGCGCCGAACGATTTTATGGAGTAAATACATTATGGCGTCTGACAATATTATTGAGTTAGAGCCTTTCTTCTCGCCAATCAGTGACGAGAATCCATCCGGAACCGATCTAAGAGATGAAAACGACAGTGACTTCAGCGCCGCCAAGGCCGCGCGTCGCAAAGTCGTATCTCTGGCCAAGGCTGCGCGCTTTGACGCCAACGGTGAACTGGAGCTGGTTGAACAATGGCGGGAAATCCGTCGTCTCGCCCCAACTATTCTTAAACGCAAAAGCAAAGACCTTGAAGTCGCCGCCTGGTTTACCGAAGCATTACTGAAACTGGAAGGTTTCACCGGACTTCGCGATGGCCTCCAGATCATTAAAGGCTTGGTCGAAAACTTTTGGGACACGGTCTACCCACTTCCAGACGAAGATGGTGTGGAAACCCGCATCTATCCACTGATATCACTCAACGGCGAGGACGGTACAGGCACGCTGGTGCTGCCGATCAAAAATACGCCATTGACTGACGATACGGAAAACGTGCTGACCCTGACTTCCTATGGTCGTCTTCAGGACGCCCTGGACATCGAAGATCCAGAAGAGCGTATTCGCCGCTTTGAAGAATTGAGTCTTAGTGAGGATATTGTTAACCAACAGCTCCTCACTATCAGTCCTGACAAAGCGCAGAATACTTACGAAGATATTCAGCAAACGTTAGCGTTATGGCAAGAGATTGGCGAACTGGTCGACGCCAAATGCGCAGAGAGCGGCAGCAAAGCCAGCCTTCCCACCAGCGGCGTTAAGAATGCGCTGCAGGAAGTTGAAGAGCTGTATAAGCGCCTGATGAAAAACAAGCTGCTTTCCGATGATGATGAAGCGCCGATGCAAGCCGATGACGGCCAATCAGGCGGAAGCACAGGCGGAGGAGGCAGTCAGCAAATGAGAGGCGGCGTTGCGCACGGCCCCTTCAGAAGTCGTGAAGACGCCATCAATCATCTGTTGGTGATCGCCGAATATTTCCGCAAGACAGAACCGCATTCCCCCCTCTGCGGAGCCATTGAAAGAGCCGCCAGCTGGGGTAGAATGTCTATTCAAGAACTTCTCATGGAGCTGATACCTGACGAAGAAGCACGGGCGCGCTATGCTTTAATGACGGGTATTCAAATTGGCGAAGACGCAGCTCCTATCGGCCAGTTATCGCAAACGGCGAGAGCGGTCACCATTCCTGAGCCGAAGGCGAAAGCCGAAGGCGCATCCGAACCTGCGCAAAGCTCCGGTGAAAACTGGGATAGCGGCGGAGGCGGCGACAGTAGTTGGTGACAAATCAACATATTAAAGGGTTAAAATTTTTTTTGACGCTTAACCGGATACCTACAGCTAAATCAAAGAGGACCTAATAATGTCAGATAGCCTACAGGATAAATTAAACAGAGTCCGCAAACCGCGAGTGCACATTACCTATGATGTGGAAACTGGTGGTGCGGAAGTTAAAAAAGAGCTGCCATTTGTAGTTGGGGTCATGGGCGATTACTCAGGCGACAACACTGACGCCAAGAAATCCCTGAAGGAACGTAAGTTCGTCAATATTGACCGTGACAACTTCAACGAAATCATGGAGAAAGTCTCTCCAACTCTGGACCTCAAAGTAGCAGACGAAATTTCTGGCGACCCTGACAAACAAGTAGGCATGAGTCTCGCCTTCAATTCCATTGAAGATTTCGAACCCCAGAACATCGTTAAACAAATTCCGGCGCTGAAAGAGTTGCTGGAAGCGCGTAACCGCCTGCGCGATCTGCTGAGCAAGGCTGACCGCTCTGAAGAACTGGAAGGGTTGCTGGAGCAGGTTCTGTCTGACGCAGACAAGATGGCGGTATTGAGCAAAGAAGTGGAAGAGCGTAGCCCGGCCAAAGATGAAGACGGAGGAGATGCCTAATGAGCGACGCAGAATTACAAGGTCAGGAATCCGGAGCAGCGGAAGAGTCCAGCTCCAGTCTGCTGGACATGGCGATTACCGCCACCAAGCAAACCGAACCAGAGCAGGCTCAAGACCTGATCGCTAACCTGGCGAAACAAGCTGGCGCAGGTATGGTCAAATGGGACCGCAACCTCACCGTCACCATCAATAAAGCGATCGATCAGATCGACGCGCTGATGTCCAAGCAATTAGCGGCCATCATGCACGAAGACAAGTTTCAGAAGCTGGAAGGCTCCTGGCGCGGTCTGCACCACCTGATCATGAATTCCGAGACCAGCTCTTCGCTGAAAATCCGTATGCTGAACATCGGCAAGCGTGAGCTGTACAAAGACCTGGACAAAGCAGTTGAATTCGACCAAAGCCAGATCTTCAAGAAGATCTACGAGTCTGAATTCGGCACCGCGGGCGGCGAACCTTACGGCGCGCTGATCGGCGACTTTGAATTCTCCAACCATCCAGAAGACGTGGAGTTGCTGCAAAACATGGCAGGCGTTTCCGCCGCTGGTTTCTGCCCCTTCATTTCCGCCGCTGGCCCACAGATGTTCGGCTTTGATGACTTCACCGAACTCTCTACCCCGCGCGATCTGGAGAAAATATTTGAAACTCAGGAATACATCCCCTGGCGCAGTTTCCGGGATTCCGACGACTCCCGTTTCGTAACCCTGGTTATGCCGCGCGTACTGTCTCGCATGCCTTACGGCAGAAACGGCAAGTCCATCGAAGACTTCAACTACGAAGAGCTGCCGATCGACTCCAAAACTGGCAAAGCCGCGAACGTCGAGCACGACAAGTTTGCGTGGATGAACGCCGCCTACGTTATGGGCACCACCCTGACTCAGGCTTTTGCAGAACACGGCTGGTGTGTAGCGATCCGTGGCGCGGAAAATGGCGGTAAAGTAACTGGCCTGCCTTCTCATTTATTCGTCAGCGATGACGGCGACGTTGACCAGAAGTGCCCGACCGAAGTGGGCATCACTGAACGTCGTGAAGCTGAATTGTCCAAACAAGGCTTCCTGCCGCTGTTGCACTACAAGAATACTGACTATGCCGTATTCTTCGGTTCACAGACCTGCCAGAAGGCCAAGAAGTTCGACAAAGCCGACGCGACCGCAAACGCAGCGATCTCCGCAAGACTGCCTTACATCATGGCAACCTCGCGCGTCGCTCACTACCTGAAGGTAATGGCTCGCGACAAGATTGGCTCCTTCATGGACGCCAAAGGCGCAGAACGTTGGTTGAACAACTGGATCAACACTTACTGCAACAGCAATCCGGACGCATCGCCCGAATCCAAGGCGAAATATCCATTGGCTGAAGCGCGCGTTGAGGTTAAAGAGAACCCAGAATCTCCTGGTTCTTTCAGCGCCGTTGCTCACTTGCGCCCATGGCTGCAAATGGAAGAGCTCACCACTTCTCTACGTCTGGTTGCGGAAATTCCTAAGTCCGGTTGATAAAACCGCTCAGGAACAGTAAGCGACATGCTTGGGCCGGGCTTGCTCTCTTAGAGCGCAAGTCCGGCTTAAATTTTAGAATTAAACCAATAAATAAACGTTCTCCGGGCAGACTTACGCAAATCCAAGATGCAGAATAAAGTATCTCCAAACGACAACCCCATGCCGTTTACCTACGGAGTTGTGCAGAAGCGCACGCAGGGGCCAAGCTCCGCCGAAGTGATCGCGCTCAAGAAGATACTTCAACTGATTAAACTTCCAGACTGGTGTTACGAGGACAAAGCCGCCGGTAAGCCGCTGGATTACGACTATCTGATTCTTTGGCTGCAAAGAGCCGTCGCCCAGATCGACAACAAGATCATCAACCAGGTTAACCATATCCTTCACCACAGCAAGTTTCAGGATTTAGAGCGCGCCTGGCGCAGCCTGTATGACGTGGTGAGTTATTCATATGGTCGCAAACTGGTGAAGATCCGTTTTCTGGATATCACCTGGTCGGAAATCACCAAAGACGTAAATCGCTCCGTGGAGTTCGACCAAAGTCAGTTATTCCACAAGATATACAGCGAAGAATACGATGTGCCTGGGGGCGAGCCCTACGGCATCATCTTGATGAATTTTGAGGTGGCCCATAAACCCTTTGCGGGACACCGTTTTAACGATATTCCCACTCTGGAGCGTCTGGCGGAAATCGGCGCAGCGTCCTTCTCGCCGATACTGCTTAACGCCGCGCCCCAGTTGTTTGAAATGGCGAGTTTCCCGGAAATCACCAGCCCGATCAGCCTGAAGCAACTTTTCAGCGAGCAGGACTACATTTCCTGGAACAGTTTGCGCGATCACCCTGACACGCGCTTTTTGGGACTGACAATGCCCCGCGTACTGATCCGCAACCCCTACTCTATTCAAATCGCCCCGCATGGCGGGCTGCTTTTCTCAGAAAAGCGCGCCCAGGCCTCCAATGAAAACTACTTGTGGGGATACGCCAACTTTGCGTTGGCCAAGGTATTAATACGCGAATTTACTGAAGTAGGCTGGTTTTCGCATATTCGCGGTTTACTTCGCGATCACATGGCGGGCGGCGCCGTCGACAATCTGGTCGTGGACGCTTTTGCTACGGACGCCAAGAAAATCGCGCATAAGCCGATTGTTGACGCCGTTTTTTCCGACGAACGCGAACGCGCGCTTAGTGAGCATGGACTCATTGCGCTCTGTCAGTGTTACGACGTTCCCATGGGCGTGTTTTACAGCACCCCTACCCTGCACCGTCCGAAAGTATTTCAGGACCGGATCGCCAGCGCCAACTCCAGACTATCCTCACTGCTACAGCATGTTTTGTGCGGCTCCCGCTTCGCCCACTATATCAAAGTGATTACCCGCGATATGATCGGCTCTGTCAGGCGGGCGGAAGACTGCGAGCGTGAACTACAACGTTGGCTGACTCAATATGTCACCTCACAGGAAGATGCGGACTGGTTCATGCAGGCGCGCTATCCATTGCGTGAAGGCTCGGTGCAGGTCAAAGAGATTCCCGAGAAGCCAGGCTCCTTCGCCACTACTATTTACTTGCGCCCACATTATCAGGCCGATCGCCTGGTCTCGGAGCTGCATCTGACGACAGAGGTTAACACCGCTAGTTAAGGGATTCGGATGACGAAAATAAGTAAGAGCCAAAAACTGCGCCCTTCGGTGCTGGACCGGCTGATAGATGAGAGGCCGGACCTGAAAGTAGAACCGGAAAAGAATCGCCATCAGGTGCTCAACGAGCTCCGCGAATCCGTGCGCCGCGATCTTGAGGACCTCCTCAACACGCGCTATCGGCCCATCTCCGCATCTGACAACCTGCGTCAGTTGGACGAGTCGCTGATCAATTACGGCCTGCCCGACCTGCATACTATCAACTTCCTTAGTGCGGAAGGTAAAAGTCAGTTCTGCCGCACAGTGGAACAACATATCGCCATGTTTGAGCCCCGCTTTAAGTCCGTCAGGGTCATCACCCTGGATGAGGACTGGGCGGAGGGCGCCACCTTGCATTTCCGCATCGAGGCGGTGTTGTTCGCCGAACCTGCTCCCGAGGAAATCTCCTTTGATTCCTCCCTGGAGCCGATTTCGGCTATCGTCAACGTTCAGGAGGCGCGTTAATGAGCGACGAATTATTACCCTATTACGAGAAGGAACTGGCCTACCTGCGCCAGTCCGGCGCGGAATTCGCCCGCGTCCATCCCAAAATCGCCGGTCGTTTGCGCATTTCCGGCGACGTGGTGGAAGACCCCCACGTTTCGCGTCTATTGGAAGGCGTCGCGTATTTAAACGCTCGTATTCAATATCGTTTGGAGGATGACTTTTCCGAACTTTCCGACGCCCTGCTCGACCAGCTCTATCCACACTATTTGCGCCCGATCCCTTCTATGGCGGTAGTGCAGTTCAGGGCGGCGAAAGATCTGGACGGTCCGTTACATGTCGCACGTCATTCACGTCTGGAAAGCGATGTTTTCCAGAATAAGGTGTGCCGTTTCAGCACCGGTTATGACCTGGATCTGTTGCCTGTCGAAGTCACCAAAGCGAGCCTCAAGGAACGCCCCTTTATCGCTCCCGGTTCGCAAACCGTACAAGGCGCTTCCGCGGTAATTCACGTACGTCTGGAAGGCTTCGCGCCAGAAATCGATTTGGGTCAACTGCCGCTGGATAAAATCCGCTTTTTCCTGCGCGGCCAGTCGCAATACGCCTATTCGCTCTATGAGCTGCTGATGAATCACTGCGTGCAGATTGTCGCCTCCAAAGGCGCTGACGACGTCAACCCGATGTTCCTGCACAGCAGTTGCCTGCAGCCCGTTGGTTTCGCCGAAGAAGAAGCATTGATTCCGACGCCGCCGCAATCCTTCCCGGGTTATCGCCTGCTTACCGAATACATGGTGTTCCCGGAAAAATTCCTGTTCGTCGACCTGACCGGCCTTGGCGAACGCTTGAATGAAAAATTCGGCCCCAATCTGGATTTGTATTTCTATCTGAACAAATCCCATGCGGAGCTGGAACGCAATCTGGAAGCCAGTAACTTCGCCCTGGGCTGCACGCCGATCATCAATCTTTTCAAACATCGCGCCGAGCCCATTGATATCGAGCATGATCAGTACAGCTATCCGATCATTCCCGATGCGCGTTTCCCGGATAACTATGAAGTGTATTCCATCGATCGTGTCCAAGGTTTAACCGGCGATGGCAAGAAAAAGGAATACAAGCCCTTTTATGGCTTAAGTCACTTTGATATCGGTCGAGAAACTCAGCTTTTCTGGCATGCCCAGCGCTACCCTAAAATTGGCGGCGAGCTTGGCAACGAACCCGGCAGCGAGCTGGAAATATCTCTCGTGGACCTGAATTACGCGCCAGCGAATTTGTCCGACGAGACCCTGACCGTCGACGTAATGTGCTTCAATCGCAATACGCCGGAGAAACTGCCCTTTGGCGGCGGACAGCCTCGCTTCACCTGCCTGGACGTGGGTGTTTCCTTGCGCGGCATCGACTCTTTGACGCACCTGACGCCCACAGTACGACCGCCGTTGCGGGATGGCGCGCGCTGGCGTCTTGTGTCGCATCTGACATTAAACTATTTATCGCTCGATAGTCCGGAAGCCATTGACGTACTTAAAGAAATTTTGGCGCTATATGATTTTCAGGACAGTGCGGCCTCACGGGCGATCATCGCCGCCGTGGTCAACGTACAGACCCGGCCGATGACGGCGCCGATCACAATCGGCGGCAAAACTACCGTGTGCCGTGGGGTGGAAATCGAAGTCACCTTTGACGACAACCTGATGTCAGGCAACAGCACCTTCCTGTTCGCCTCGATACTGGAAAGGTTCTTCGCCATGTATTGTTCGATTAACGCGTTCACCCGATTAATTGCCCGAATCAAAGGGCGACAGGATATTCTCAAGAAATGGCCACCGAGAATCGGCTCCCAGCCTCTCATCTAACCAAACGGCTGCAGCAGGACCCCTGGCGGTTCGATTTTTTCCAGCTGGTGCGTCTGCTGGAGCATTTCGATCCGCAGGATGCGCGACCTCGCACTCCTCTGGGCGGATTTTACCCGCCCAGGAACGAGCCCGTGCGCTTCGTCGTGAATCCCAGCATGGGCTTCGAGGGCGGTGCTGTAGACAAGATCACCCGCGGCGGAGATAAGTCGCTGGCGTCTCGCGATCAGTGGGCGATGTCTGTGAATTTCTGGGGACTGGTCGGCTCGCGCGGCGTACTGCCGTTCCATTATCGCGACCTGATTTTGCAGCGTCTGCGGCAGAAAGATAAGTCGATGAAGCACTTCTTCGACTTATTGGACCACCGCACCCTGTCGCTGTTTTATCGCTCCTGGAAAAAGTACCGCATTCCGCTCACTTTTGAGGCTAACCACCAGCTTGACCCCAAATACAACCGCGACCGACATGCGGAGATGATCAAAGGGCTGATGGGCCTGGCCAGCATGCGCAGCGCCAAGTTCTATCAATCGTCCGGCGATATCTTCAACGTCGCCGGACTGATGAGCCGGGGCGTGTGTTCCGCTGAGGCGCTGTCGCAAGCCATCCGACAGCATTTTGGCCTCAAGGTGAGCATCCTGCACTTCCGCGGACAATGGCGACGCATGCCGGACGACGTGCAAACCCGCCTGGGGGGCAGCCGCTTCCCCGGCGTGAATCACTGTCTGGGACAGCAGGCCATTCTGGGTGAGAAGACCTGGTCGGTGCAGAACCGTTTCACCGTCCACTTCGACGACATCGACTACCCACGTTTCCTGTCCATCGTCTCCGGCACGGAAATCCTGGGAGCCATGTACAAGCTGATTCGAACTATGGCGGGGGTTGCTCTAGACTTTGACTTATCGCTTAAAGTCCGGCAGGACCGACTGCCAAACAGCCAGCTTGCACACCCGACGGCGCCGCCGTTGCTGGGCTGGAACTCAAAACTGTTTTCAACACGACAACAAGATCGGTTCATTACCGTGTCTGTATCCCGGCACGCAATGCAGCGAACTATAGAAAGACTACAAAAGAAAAGGGAAACCTTATGATTGAGTTAAACTTACGCCAACTCATTGAACCCACCACTTCCGTCGTACGCAAATCGCTGGAAGATGGCTTGCGTCTGGCCCAGCAGGAGCGTCACAGCTCACTGGAAATCGAACATGTGCTGCTGAAGGTGCTGGAGCAAAGCGACAGCGACCTGGACCGAGTGCTTGAACAGCTGGGCGTCGACATCGGCAAAATCAGCAGAGAACTGAGCCAGACCGTAGGCAAATTCCACCGCGACAATCCCCGGGATATGGTTCCCTTTTCGCCATTGGTGGTGGATGCGCTGAAAGCCGGCTGGCTGCTGGCGTCAGTGGAAATGGGCGTAAATTTCATCAGCTCCGCGCACCTGTTCGCAGCGATCATGTCGCACAACACTATGCGCAACCAGTTGCTGAGCTCAGTCAAAACCTTGCAGGAAATCTCCCTGGAGAAAGTATTGCCGGCGGTAAAAGCCGTCACAGGACAATCTTCCGAGAGCCGCGCCTACCTGAAGGCGGCCGCGGGCGGCGGCGCTCCAGCCGCGCCAACAGCGCAAGGCGGCGCGTTGCAGAAATATACCGTCAACCTGACCGAAAGAGCGCTGAACAACGAAATCGATCCAGTACTGGGTCGCGACCCGGAAATTCGTCAGTGTATCGACATCCTGACCCGTCGCCGTCAGAACAACCCCATCCTGACCGGT
Organism: Hahella sp. KA22; assembly: GCF_004135205.1. Taxonomy (NCBI): domain Bacteria; kingdom Pseudomonadati; phylum Pseudomonadota; class Gammaproteobacteria; order Oceanospirillales; family Hahellaceae; genus Hahella; species Hahella sp. KA22. The sequence continues at coordinate 4,885,481 of NZ_CP035490.1, forward strand.
GAGGCCGGCGTTGGTAAGACTGCAGTCGTTGAAGGCCTGGCGCTGCGCATTGCGCAAAAAGACGTACCGGAACCCCTGCAGGGCGTACATATCCATGTTCTGGATCTGGGCTTGTTGCAAGCCGGCGCCAGCATGAAAGGCGAATTCGAGCAGCGCCTGAAATCCGTTATTGAGGAAGTCAAAGCGTCTCCTGTGCCCATCATCATGTTTATCGATGAAGCGCACACTATGATCGGCGCGGGCGGCAAAGAAGGCCAAGGCGACGCCGCCAACCTGCTCAAGCCTGCGCTGGCGCGCGGCGAACTGCGCACTATCGCCGCCACCACCTGGGCGGAATACAAAAAATACTTCGAACGCGACCCTGCGCTGACCCGCCGCTTCCAGGTGGTGAAAGTGGAAGAGCCGTCTGAAACCGTTGCGATCGACATGCTGCGCGGCATTTCGAAAATCCTGGCGATACACCACAATGTGCGCATTTCTGATGACGCTATTATCCAGGCGGTGAAACTATCCGCCCGTTACATTCCCGGCCGTCAGTTGCCGGACAAGGGCGTGAGTCTGCTCGACACCGCCTGCGCCCGCGTATCCCTGAGCCAAAGCGCTACGCCGTCTTTGATTGAGGACACCCGTCGCCGCATTCAACAGATCGACACCAACCTTGACCTGATTTCCCAGGAAAATATCTCTTCCGGCGAATATCACGAAACGTTGGATCTGCTCACTGAAGAAAAAGCCGCTCTGGAAACGTCTCTCGCCGCGCAAACTGAACAGTGGGAGAAAGAAAAAGACCTGATCGCCAAGATCCTGGATGTGCGCACCAAGCTGGAACAAGACTTCCAGGCCAAGAAAGGCGCTGAAGACGCCGGCGACCGCCTGAGCGACGAAGAAGTCGCGGAGCTGCAGGTGGAGTTCAAGAACCTGTTCGCCGCTCTGGCGTCCGCGCAGGGAGATCAGCCGCTAATGATGCCTCATGTGGACGGCCAGGCCGTGGCGGAAGTTGTCGCCAACTGGACCGGCATCCCTGTTGGCAAGATGGTGAGCGACGAGATCAACGGCATTCTTAACCTGCATGAGCAGTTGGAAAAACGCGTTATCGGTCAGTCCCACGCTCTGGAAGCCGTCGCCCAGGCGATTCGCACTTCCCGCGCAGGCCTGACGGACCCACGCAAGCCCATCGGCGTCTTCCTGATGGTCGGCCCTTCCGGCGTAGGCAAGACCGAAACCGCGCTGGCGCTGGCGGACACCCTGTTCGGCGGTGAGCAGAACCTGACTGTCATCAACATGTCCGAGTTTAAAGAAGAGCACAAAGTCTCCATGCTGCTGGGTTCTCCTCCCGGATATGTGGGTTATGGCGAAGGCGGCGTGTTGACGGAAGCCGCACGCCGGAAGCCGTACTCGGTCATCCTGCTGGACGAAATGGAAAAAGCCCATCAGGGCGTGCAGGACGTGTTCTACAACCTGTTCGACAAGGGCACCATCAAAGATGGCGAAGGCCGCGACATCGACTTCAAGAACACCGTCATCATCATGACGTCCAACGCTGGCGAAGAAGCAATTCGCGCTATCTGCTCGCAGTCTGAAGAGAAGCCGGAGCCGGATGTCATGCTCGACAGCATGCGTCATGAGCTGCTGAAGTACTTCAAGCCCGCATTTATGGGCCGCGCCAACGTTATTACGTATTATCCGTTAGACGACGAGAATCTGTTCAAAATCTGTCGTATCAACATGGATCGTATTGCGCGGAGAGTACGCAATCACTACGGCGCCGCATTCACCTACGACGAAGACGTGTTGCTCAACATCGTCGCCCGTTCGCAGGAAGTGGATACCGGCGCGCGTAATATCGAACATATACTGAACCGCACCGTGCTGCCTGAACTGTCCACCGAATGTCTAAGCAGACTGGCGAACGGGGAGCACATCGAGCATATCCACATCAGCGCCACGGAAGAAGGTAACTTCGGTTATCTGTTCAATGCCGAGGCAGCGGCCGCAGCGTCTGCGGAACCGCAGGCGGTAGTGGAGACTGATGTCGATGCAGACGTGGATGCCGATGCGGACGCAGCCGAATAATTAACAGGAGTGCAACTGGACGCGCATGGCGAGAAAAACACGATTTAATCTTACCGGCCATCCACAACTTATCATGCAGCGGGGGCACAATCGCCTCCCCTGCTTTTTTGATAAAGAGGATTATCTGTACTTCCTTGAGTGCGTGGGCAAGGCATCTGAACAATATCAGTGTTACGTGCATGCGTACGTGTTGCTGAAAAATGAGTTCAACTTGCTGGTCACGCCGCACATTGAAAACGGCATCCCTCAGATGATGCAGTCTTTGGGACGCCGTTACGTGCAGTATGTGAATCACCGCTACCATCGTAGCGGCACGCTGTGGGAAGGCCGTTATAAATCCAGTCTGATTGATTCCTCCGGCTATATGCTGACGTGCTATCGCTATATCGACGCCCTGGCCGTGTTTCGCGGCCTGGCGCCGAACGAATCGGAATATCCCTGGTCAAGCTATCATGCGCACGCCAGGGGCGAAGACGAACTCGGCCTGATTCGTAACCATCCCATGTATACCGATCTCGGGGATGATGCGGAAGAACGTCAGCAATCGTTCCTGGATCTCATGCAGTACGAGATGGAGCCCTGGATACGCCGGCATATCGAGCAGACATTACTCAATGAACTGGTATTAGGCGGAGACCGCTTCATCAATCAGATTGAAGATCTGGTGGACCGACCTGTCCGGCCGATGAAACGCGGCCGCCCCCCGAAAGACGCAGCGAAATCCTGATCGGATTCGCTCAGTCCCAATGTACATGGAGGCGCAATGAAACCAAGAATCAGCATGATCACACTGGGCGTTGAGGATTTGCAGCGCTCCGTGGACTTCTATGAGAACGGCCTGGGTTTACCCAGGATGCCGATGGAAAGCGCCAATGTGGCGTTTTTCACGCTCAACGGGACTTGGCTGGGCCTCTACCCTCGCCATCTGTTGGCGGAGGATGCAATGGTTCCCGACAATGGCTCCGGCTTCAAAGGCGTCACCCTCGCCCATAATCTGGCGTCCAAGGAAGAAGTGGACGCACAGATCCGGCAAGCCGTCGAAGTCGGAGCCAAACTGGTCAAACCCGCAGAGGACACCTTCTGGGGCGGCTACTCCGGCTACTTCGCCGATCCCGACGGCCACCTGTGGGAAATCGCCTGGAATCCTCACGCCTGGGTTGGCCCTGAAGATAATTAAGTCTAATCGTTACAGGAAGATATACCCGCTAAACCGTGAAAGCTGACGGTAATCCGGTAGCGGGTTATTTCTTTGCAAGCCCACTGGCGCCATATCTGCCTACCCACCTGCCTGCCTTTCACCTCAGTCCATCATCTGCATTTCAGGCAATTCACCAAGCAAGCTCGGTATGCGTCTGGTTTCTTCCGTCAGGAAATCCAGTAACAGCTGGGTGCGTCTAAGCAGGATATTGCGGTCGTTCCAAACCACATGCACTTCCCTGTTGGCTCCCTCCCAATCACTCAGTATCTGTCGCAGGTCGCCGCGTTGCAGGTCCTCCCAGACCAGTGAGACAGGACATAACATCCACCCGCCGCAGGCTTTTAGGATATCAACCGCCAGGGAGAGGTCATTGATGTGAGCGCGAGGACGCCAGTCGATATTCACCATCTCGCCTGTACGGCGATGACGCAGACGGCGAATACTCTCGGATACTGAAGCTACCCAAGGCCAGCGTCCCAGCTCTGAAGGGGCTAAATCTGCGCCTTGCGCCTCGATTTCCGCAGCAGTATCCGGTGTCGCCACCAGCACCGTGCGGATGGACCCAAGGAGTCGTTGCCGTAATGCAGAATTGGCGAGCGGACCGACGCGAACCGCCAGCTCCGCTTGCGAGCCGGTGAAATCTTCCACCCTGTTATTTAGCTGCAAAGTCAGCTGAATATTGGGATAGCGGGACATAAACACCCCCCACAAAGGACGTAGAGGCCCATTGGCCAAATTCACCGGGGCCAGCACTCGGATTTCACCCTCTTCGGCCGAAATATCCTTTTTTATCAAGGCCATCTGTTTATCGAGACTGGACAGATGCAGGTACGATTCATCAAATACCTTGCGCCCTGCGGGGGTCAGTTGCAATCGTCGTGCGGACCGATGCAGTAACTGGCATCCCAGTTCCGCCTCCAGCTTCTGCACCCGCCTCGTTAACGTCGGCGCAGGAACCCCGGCAGCCGCAGCTGCTTTAGAAAAACCGCCTAGTTCCGCCACTTTTATGAATAACGCCAAGTCATCAAACATGATTTCAAATTTGGAATTTAAGATTTGATTTATGTGTATATATTCTATTTATGAATGGCAATAGCATGTCCACCTTAGTTAATCACGTCAACCCATCACAAGGATTAAGAGGTCGAACATGCCCCACCATCTAACCGCCCACATTCGCGCTACAGAAGGTAGCGACCCGGATTTAGTCCGTCAGGAGCTGGCGCAACTGGAGGCGGACACACAGAAAGAGTTAGGCTGTCTGACCTTCCAGGTTTTCCAGGACGCCGCCGCCCCTACTCGCTTTATCCTTTGGGAGTCATGGATAAGCCCAAAGGCGCTGGACCAGCACTTCACCTATGCGCACACCCAGCGCTATATGGCGCTCAACCTGACGCAAGTCGAGAAAGTAGTCGTACATTCGCCAGTTAATCAAAACGCTAGTTGACTGGCAAACCCTATGCTCCGTTCATAATCAGCAGGAGAACTTTATGTCGGTAAAATTTCGTCTTTTCTACAGCCTGACCATGTCCTTGGCCCTCAGCTTTCTGATGAGCGCATGGGTGACTTTTCTCAATCTGGGTTTACAAAGGGATTTCACCGCGCACTGGATGCACGCCTTTCTGCTGGCGTGGCCGACCGCTTTCGCCATCGCCTTCGCGCTGGGGCCGACGGTCAATAAAGTCACTGAGAAGCTGATGGCGGCGAGCGCCACATTAAGCCGCAGATCAGGTTCTTAACCTATAAAAGCTCATATAGTGAGAGTCGACTCATGGAAAACAAGCCACCGATCCGGCGTCAAAATTACGCGGCGCTGGGGCAGTCCGTTGGGCCTTATTGTCACGCTACCGCATTCAACAGCCTGCTGTTCATCAGTGGGCTGACAGCGTATGACGGCAGTGGCGTCAGCAAACCAATGGCACAACAGATCGACGCTATTTTCACTCAAATCAGGCGCATCACTGAGGCAGAGGGCGTTGGTTTGGACAGGATTCTAAAGGTCACGGTCTACATCAAGTCCACCGAACATCTGGCGCTGGTGAGGGAAGGCCTCAACAGGCATTATCAGGGCGCCTACCCCGCCAGTACGCTGGTGGAAGTCAGTCGCTTTTTCTCTCCCGAGGTGGATATTGAGATTGAAGCAGTGGTGGCGCTTTAACAACGCCGCCACCTTCAAGCAATAAGCGTCGCTCAGGGTTTATCATATTGCGCGGCTTTTCTGTCGATCGCGTCGTAACTCTCCACCAGTTTCAATTCCTCTGAGGTAAACAGGCTGTTGCGCAACTGTGTGAGTCCGGCGACGGTTTCCGCATCAGTTCGCGCCGCCGCCTGGATATCCTGCTTGCGGCGTTGATAGTCATCCAGACGGGCGCGCCACTCATCTTCCCTCTGATAATAAGCAATAATCTTTTCCGCCTTGTCATCGCTAAACTGTCCTCGCAGAGCTTGTCGCACACTGTCGGCGTCATATCCTTCCCGGTACATGCGTCGCGCTTCCCGCGTCAGGTTCTCCCGCTGCGTGGCCTGCCGATGGGCGTCGCGCATCTGCGCCGGCAGTTTTTGTTGCAGGGCCTCCACTTGGCTGACCTTCTCGCTGTCGCTCAACAGCGCATCCGCCTTCACTTGCATCACCGCCAGCGCATAACCGGAATAGGCTTCATCCAGACCAAAAAATGCGTCGACCACATCGGGGGCGAATATTTGCCGACGCAGCGATTTCAGCTGCTCGAATGTGTTCGCCATCACCGATGCATAGTATTCATAGTTCTGACTCTCCGCAGGCGCCAGCGGAGCGGCCATCAATTCGCCTATACGTTCCTGATAGGAGATGTAGTCGTTCAGCAGGCCCATCGCCTGTTCCGCAGCCGGCCCCGGCAACCGCTCATAAATACGTCGCCGAATTTCCGCAACCACTTCTTCCGGCGTACGCTCGCCGACAGCAAGGAAGAAGTAATCAAAAAAGTCCTTCACCTGTATGTCCATGATCAAAAGACCATTCTCATCCACCCGTAAATCACCGTCGATATCCGTTCCAGCCAGGGCGCGGGCGAAGTTGGCGCCATTCCATGCCGGCGGCGTCGTTGGCGCATCGGATTGAGAAAGCCTGGGAGGCTGCGGCTCATTAACTGCATCAGCTCCCATTGATTGAGAGCCCTCGGGATTGGCTGCCGCAGCGATAGGAGATTCGGTTACGTCAGGTTGTAAGAGCAATAACGTTGCTGTAGCGAGCGCTGCGACGCACAAGGCGAGGGAGAGTTTTTTCATGGCGAGGTTCCTTTTTATTTTTATAACATCCTGGTTTTTTATAACGTACTGGTGCGATTGATTTTTTTTGGGGGGCAAATCGCAGCGCGCGCTCACCGCATGCCATAGTGAGGGCGCACTGCTCAAACTACTGGTTAGAGCCCGATATTTTTCAGGCGATTGGCCTGCACGCGGTACAACGACACCGGGTTATGCCAGATGGAGCCCACGCCCATCACGTGATTAATCACGTCGATATGGTTGGCGTCGTAGTCACCGAGGTATTCGCCCAGTTTTTGCGAACAGACGGAGACCATACCGTCGCTGGGCTGCCCGCCGAACGCCAATGAGGTGGTGAAGAGAAACGGGTCCAGCAGATCCAGAATGTTGGTCATCACGCTTCTTCCCGCCCAGGAATACAGGCGGATCTCATTGCCGCGATAAGTCACAACGGTATCGCGATCCTCCACACACTCTCCAGACGCGGTCCCATAAGGGTGACGACTGTTGAGGTCTGCAGTGCCGACTGAGGTCAGTGAATCCAGCGCCGCAATGGAGTCTTGCTGATGCTCATCTCCCGCAATCCAGGCGATCAGAGCGCCGAATGCGTTCGCCACCGCAGCGACGCCGCCTTCTATCGAACTGTCCGCTGGAATGACGCCGCGAATCATATCCGCCACCCGCGAGCCATTGTTGACGCCATCCACGGAAGTCAGCGAGGCGATGTGCCCCTGCCCTTCCCCATTGGCGTGCGCGTCAAAGGTGATGGCGGCGCGTGTGGTGGGCGAGCCCTGACTGTGGGCGAAAACGTTGTACTTCACCGCATCGCCATAGACGCCGCTATTGATATCGTCCGCCAGAGACAAACCGCGCTGTTCGCTATCGTTGAACGGCGATACGCTGGCGATCACCACATCGGCGCCGCTACGGCACAGATTCATGGGCACGGTGTGAAAATAGCCCAACAATCCGCCGACGGTATCGAAACCAGTAATGCCATGCACCATCAAGAAAGGATGTTGAGTATCGGTATAACCATCTGAAGAACCCGCCCAGGCGCTGCATCCATCAGCGTGTGAGAGGGAGGAGAGTGAAGCTGCCACGACCAAACATACAGCGTGCGTTATTTTTTCCATTACGCTACCTTCTGCTTTCGTTAATGTTTATTTTTGTACTTCTCAACAGCGTTTTCAGGTTAATAAAGCGACAAACGAAAAAGAATCACCTGTATGGGTGACTCTTTCTGACAACACACGAAAAAGAAATATTCCCGGTCTCGGGATCAGAGAAAAGCATCCCTGCTGGATGCAGCGACAGGACGAGGAAGCCGGAAAGACTATTGCGCCGCCGGCTGCGGCGGATAGCGCTCGAAGATAGCGCGCACCTCTTCTTCCAGGTTTTTGATTTTTTCTTCAGGGGTCTGGTCGTAACTCAGACGTCTGGATGACGAGCCCTGCCATACGACGCGATTTGTATTGGGTTCTATCATTTCCACTGTGAGCACGCCCATTTGGTAGTCATGGACCACCACATCCCGGTCGTGTGAAAAAAATGGCCGCCAGAATCCGAATCCCGGCTCCTGTCGATACTCCTGCCGGTTATCAATGCGATATAAAACTCGCACCAGCACATCCGCCGGTTCAGCTTGAGACAGGCCTTCGCCTTGCAACGCCTGCTCCACAGTCTGACGCATGCGCTGTTCGCGCAGTCCCACCACGCCCTGAGCGTCGCGATTCTGCGTCGCCCAGCGATAGGTATGGATGCTGGAGAAGTCGATCTCCTCGGCGTAATCGCCACGCACTTGATAACCGGCGCAGCCGCCCAACAGCAGTAGCGCGCACAGCGTCGCCGCCCGACTCAGCCAATTCAGTTGTCCGCACAGATTCATTGAGGTCTCCTCACCTGCATTCCGCTACCAGCGTCAGTCTGACGCCCAATCTACCACTCATGCCTTCAGGCGTCTTTCGGTGGAAAATTCTGTAGCATTTCTCCCACCAGCTTGCGGATTTCCGCTTCCTTCGCTGCCGGCGTATCGTTCTCGCTCAGAGGACGAGCGGCCTCCGCGCTCCAGATAACATTGGCGTTCTGCGGATCGATCATCTCCAGCACCAATTTGCCTCGCATCACCTCTTCCGCCGGCGGCCGGGTTCCCAGACTGATGCCGACGCCGGTGCGCCCGCTCGCGATGCCGTATCCAAAGCCATAGCTGATCCCATCGCGGCGAATTTCCTTTTCTTCTTTAATACGCCAAGTGCTCCAGACATCCGCCTTGGCCTTGTCGACCATTTGAAAGCCTTTGTTCTGCATGAACAGGCGTATGGCGTTTTCAACCCGGGCGTCGCTCAGCGTGGTCGCGCCGCCGTTGACGCTGGGCGGCGTCAGGGCATAAGTTTTTAGAGAGGAAAAGTCTCTGCCGGGCTGATAGTCATATCGCGCCGTCTTCGTGGCGCAGCCGGACAGGTTGGCGGTTAAGGTCAACGTAATCAGAATGGCGGACACCCCGCCAAGCATTCGCTTGTGAAACATAAAGCGCTCCCCATGACGCGCCCGTTAGAGGAACGCAACCAGCGCTGCCTCCAACGGAATTTGCAACTTACTTCTACAATATTGCCCGGCCTGGGCATTTTCCATGAACAATTGGTAATACGCTCCCATGGTGCGCCAGTTCAATACGATGCGCGCTCAAAGATCCGTTGGGTCGATGACGAGGCTTTCCTGCAAGTACTGCAATAACACGCGATAACTAAAGGGTTTGGTGATGAAGTAATCGAATCCCGCTTGTTCGATGATCTCCAGATCGTTTTTCATAGCGTGAGCGGACATGCCAATGATCAACATGGCCCGCCTGTTTGCTTGTTTCCTCTGTTGCGATTCCGCTTCTCTGATGCGGCCGGCGGCGACGATACCGCTGACGCCAGGGAGTTTGATGTCCATGAGTATCGCCCGGGGCGATAATTCGGACGCCAGCCGCACGCCGTCTTCGCCGTTATCCGTAGCCTGACAGCGGTAGCCTGCATTATTCAGGACATCCAGCAACAAACGTCTGGAGGCCGGGTCATCTTCAACAATCAGCACATCCGTCGTTTGGGTCATCGCCATCTCCACAACTGTTTCCGCACGCCCTTCGCCTGATCGTCGCTGAAACGTCTTGTTATTAACATGGCAATGATATTGGCATGTTAATCATCAGGCGCATGGACGCGCCTGCGCGGCGTTAAGCCGCGGGAGACAGGGCCTGACATGTGCAGGCCCTGTCGTTGCAGACAAATAGAAGGAAGCTATTTGTCTGCCTGATTAATAACCTGTCGCCAAAAAGCGTTCGATTTTTTCCAGCAGTCGGGGGAAATTCACCGGCTTGGTTTCGTAGTCATCGCATCCAGCCGCCAGCGCTTTGTCGCGATCCTCAGCCAGCGCATGGGCCGTCAGCGCGATAATCGGAGCGTCGCACCCTCCGCTCTCCTTAATTCTTCGGGTCGCCTCATAGCCATCAATAACGGGCAAGCTCAAATCCATGAGAATCAAGGCAGGGCGGCATTCCTGCGCCATGGTGACCGCCTCGCCGCCATCGCAGGCGAGCGCGATTTCGTATCCTTTCCGGCGCAGTCGACGCGTAAGCATGTCCGCATTCATATCGTTATCTTCGACAATCAGCAGCAACGTCATGACTCTCTCCCCTAACTTACCGGCATCCTTTCCTCCAGCACTTCCTTGATGCGGCTCAGCAGCGCACTCTTGTCATACATACCTTTGCGCAGCACCGCCTGGGTGTGCTGTCGCAACAGGCTGCGCTCGACCTGGGTCAAATCTCTGGCGGAAATTACAATGACCGGAGTATCCGCGGTTTTCTCATTGCGGCGAATTTGTTCAAGAAATTCGAAGCCGTTCATTTCCGGCATAATCAAATCCAGCAAAATCATAGAAATATCCGGGTTCTGACTCAGCATTTCCAAGCCTTCCCGGCCGTCCTCCGCCATGATCAGATTCCACCCGGTTCCATGCATGTAGGCGCGCACCAGCTCCAGACTGTGTACATCGTCATCCACATACAGCACTTTCATCCCGGTATCTTTTTTCTGATACCGTTGCAGGATGGACAACAGACGCGCGCCGTTGATCGGTTTCACCAGAAAATCGGACGCACCCAGTGCATATCCCTTCTGTGCGTTGGACTCGATGGTATGCATCACCACAGGAATATGCGCTGTCGCAGCATCGGACTTCAGCATCTGCAGCACCTGCCAGCCATCCTGTCCCGGCATGAATATATCCAGCACAATAACGTCAAACTCTTCCTGTTTCGCCAAAGTCAGACCCTCCGCGCCCGAGTGCGCCGAGCGAACCATGAAACCATGCTTGTTCAGTTGATGTTTCAGGATGTCATGCACGGTGGGATCATCGTCGATCAGCAACAGTCTGGCGCCAGTTATCGCATTAGGCGCAGGCGTCGATATGTCTGACGCTACCGTCTCCCCGCCCTCAATACGTTCTTCCGGACCGTTGATTTCGGCCGTGGTGGGCAGGCGTATACAGAACTCTGAGCCTTCGCCTTCGGTACTGGAGACGCTGATTTCACCTCCCAGCATCGTGGCGTAGGAACGACTGATCGCCAAGCCGAGTCCCGTGCCGCCGTAACGCCGCGTGGTGGAAGGGTCCGCCTGACTGAAAGGACGGAACAGCTCTTTGATCGCGCTGGCGCTGATGCCGATCCCCGTGTCGCGCACTTTGCACAGCATCCAATCCTCCCCTTCAGCGGACTCCCGTTCGCATATCAGCTCCACGACGCCGTCCTGGGTGAACTTGACCGCATTGCTCAACAGGTTAAACAGGATCTGCCGGACCTTGACCAGGTCGCTGTGCACCACGCCCACTTCGCCAGCGCCGCGCACAACCAGCTTATTACGTCGTTCCTCCGCCAGCAGCCGTAATGCGCCAGCCACTTCATCCACCAGATCCTCCATGCTGAACGCCTCGATACTGATCTGCATCTTGCCGGCTTCAATCTTGGAGATATCCAGGATGTCGTTGATCAGACTCAGCAGGTGTTTACCGGCGGAGCGCACCTTACCGATATCATCGAGAATTTCCTCTCTCTCATAGTCGTCCTCCTCCACGACTTCCTGCAGCATTTCGCTGTAGCCGATAATGGCGTTGAGCGGCGTGCGCAGTTCATGGCTCATGTTGGCGAGGAAGCGGCTTTTCGCCTTGTTGGCTTCCTCCGCCCGATTGCGCGTGGCGATCAGGTCTTTCTCCACCACTTTGCGTTCCTGAATCTCCCACTCCAGTTCCCGGTTCAGCGAGACAATAGTTTCCTGCCGCGCCAACTCCGACAACATGACATTGAGACTGTCCACCAGATGCCCGATTTCATCTTCATTGCGCTTGCTGGCGCGAGCGTTGAAGTCCTTATGCATGGAAACCTGCATCGCCCACTCCGACAGCGACGCCAACGGCTGCGTAATATGGGACTTGAGCCAATAAGACACCAGCAACGTCAGAGCCAGCATGCCGCCAATCAGCACCAGGAACAAACTCAACAGCTTCTGTTTGAATCTATCCCACTCTTGCAGATTCGATTTCAGCACCAGATATCCGACGGTTTCCTCATTCACCTTCACAGGCGTCGAGGTGACGTAAAACTCCTGTCGCAGCCACACGCCATCCTTACCCACCATTGACGCCAAACCAACCGCAGCGCCGTGTTGCGGATATTCAGCGAAGGCCTTGGCGTCCCCATTTTGATACAACGCCGCCGCCTCCACGGATGCATTTTCTTTCAGCGCCGACAATACCTTGCCCGCGGAGTTCGCATCGTTGAAAGTCAGCGCGGCGCCGCTGTTCTCCGCCAGCACCTTGCTGAGCATTTGCAGATCCTGACGCATCTTCTGATGAAAATAGAGATTCGCCATCACCGTCAGGGTGATAGCGCAAATCAGCAACAGCAACAGTGCGAAACCGAGAACGCCTATCTGCATCTTGGCGCGAATGCTAACCCGCCGCCACCAGCTCAACTCCGTCGCTTGCGCATTTTGCATGTTATTCCACTCCCAATTGCACCAACTGCGCCGCTACCTTAAATTTGGTTTCCGTGACTAACGACGCGTTGACTCTGAAGCGAATGCTGTCATCTTTCTGATACAGCTCGATCAATCCGCCATAGGCGATAAACGGGGAATATTCACTAATGGTCAGCACCTCACGCACATCCACCAGCTTCAGGATGCGCTCCGTTTCCCTTTCTTCCGACGAAGACAGAAACAATACATTGCAGCCATATATCGGTAGATTGGGTCGATATCGTCCCAGGTTGCTGACGACGACTGTCCCTTGCGGCGCTTTGGCCCCGTTTATTTCGTCCAGAGCGTCGCCAAAGCGATTTACGCCAACGATGCAGACTTTGATCTGCCCCTCGTGAGCCAGGGACTCCTGCGGGAAACTCACAAACTGCATAAAGTTATAGAGATAAGACGCTTTGATCTGATACTCCACATCCACCGCCCACACCACGACGGAGAGAGACAACATCATCGCCGCCAGCATGCCGCTCGCCCATTTCCAGCTCATCTGTCGAGTCAGCATCCGCTAAAACTCCCAGCCCAGATAGAAGGCGGCGTCGGATTCCACTTCGCCATTCAGACCCACTGACTCTGGATGCGGATCTCCCAAATGACGCAGAACCCATTGCGCGCGCAGGTCTTCCGTTGGCTTCCACACCACACTGAGGTCAGCCACAAGAAAGCTGGGGATATTGGAATCCTGAATGCGATCTACATAACGCAGGTATGCGTTCAAACTCCAGGAAGGTGATATATCCCAATAAGAAATCAATTGGGCCATGTCTCTGGGTGAAGTGTCTTCGAGACTCTCCGCACTGATAAACGACTCGCTGGAAGGGTCCAGTTCCATATCCATTTCCATATGACTGGCATTAAAGCGTAACCGCCAGACAGGATTAGGTTTGTAATCTAATGAAACTTCAACGCCTCGGACATCGCCGGTCATTTCATTGTGGATGCCGCTGGGCCCTATCGTTCTCAAATCATCGTACTCGCCGTAGTAGGTGGACAGATCCAGCGTCCACTTATCCCAGGATTTACGGCCCCCTACCTCATAAAATTTAGCCCGCTCCGGCAGCAGAGTCTGCGCCCCTTCCAGTGTCGGCGCGTATAGGTCGTGCTCCAATCGCGTCGGCACCCGCACTGCTCTGGACCAGGACGCCCAGACAATAGCGTCCGTGAAGTCATAAGCAGCTCTTACACTGGGTTGCCACTCTTCTCCGGAGTAATCGTTCACTTCGTACTTAGTACCCACGATGAAACGGAAATTTTCGCCGAAGGGCTTTATTTCATCCTGAATAAACAGGTTCTTGACCTCGTCATTGCGCTTTTCCGGTCGCAAACCGGATATCTCAGTAGGCGACAAAACTTCATCATGAGCCACTCGATAACCCAATCCCGCCACTACATCATTAATCCCGAATTGGTTGCGAAACTGATATTCCAGATTCCAGATATTGCGCCTATCGTCCAGCCCCGTGGTTTCCAACACAGTGTTATCAAAGTAAAACAGCAACTGTTGGCTACGTCGTTCAGAGAAAGTGTGGCTCCAATTAAACATCAGATTGCCGCCGTGGAATTCTTCCGTCGCGCCAGCCTCACCCCGATAGTAATCTCCCTGTAGCGTGTACGTATCCTGGCGATTGCGCCCCAGGTCCACTCTAAATCCTGTTTGCAGATGTTCACTGTCGTCTTCCGTTCCCAGGCCGCCGCTATTGTCGCGATAGACCCCTTTGCCATAGATCCGCGCAAAGCCTTCTTCGCCTATCTTCCAACCGTAACGCTGTTGATACAGACCACGCTCTTCCAACCCGACGCCGGCGGTCACCGCCCCTCCCTGCGTCTCAGCGGCATTACGCGTGATAATGTTGATGACGCCGTTGACCGCATTGGCTCCCCATAAAGTGCCGCCGGGTCCGCGCACCACTTCGATGCGATCCACATCCTCCAGCATGACGTCCTTTTCCTCCCACAACACGCCGGAATACAGCATGCTATAAATGCTGCGTCCGTCGATCAGCACCAGCATCTTGTTAGCGTTGGTGGTGGCGGAACTGAATCCACGGGCGCTCACGCTCCACTTGCCTCCCTCGAAACGATTCACTTCAAGCCCGGGAACATAGCGCAGCGCTTCCGCAATATGGGTGACGCCCATACGTCGGATATCGTCCCGGGTAACGACGTAAACCGCCGCCGGGGCTCTGGCGAGTAGCTCCTGTTTGCGAGACAGCGTAGAGATTTTCAGCCCCATGAGCTGCTCCAGACTGGCGCCTTTAATGTCGAGCACCAGGTCATCTCTTGACGCAGATACCGTGGTGGAAAATAGCGCCATCAGCCAACATGCAGCTATTTTCGCGAGATCGGACGGTCGTTGTTTCATATCCTCGAAACTCCCTTGAACCGTTAAACTCAGTATAGAAACAAGCTGGGAATTAACAAAAAAACACATATCGTCCGCAATGCCGCCGCCAACCGAAACAGCCCCTTCCCCTCAGCATTAGAAACGATTCCCCTATTACAAAAAGTCCTGATTTGAGACGTTAAATTTGCTGCAATTCTTGACTAGACTTTAAACATCAAGCGATGGAAAAGAACTTATGCTCCAGCTCGAGGGAAGCAGGCTGTTAATAGTCGATGACGAACAGCGCAACACCAGACTGCTGGCGGATATCTTTCGCGCTGAAGGTTGTGACGTTCATGAACTGAACAACAGCTGCAACGCCCTGAAAACTGTCGCCAGTTATGAGCCGGACCTGATCATTCTGGATGTAATGATGCCGGGTAAAAACGGTTTCGAGTTGACGCGGGAAATAAAGTCTCATGAAGCCTGGAAACACATCCCCATTATTTTACTGACCGCATTGGCGGATAGAGACTCCTGCGTATCGGGATTGGAAGCCGGTGCGGAGGACTATGTCAGCAAGCCGTTTAACCGCCGCGAACTCTGCGCCCGGGTCAATAACCTGTTGAAGCTGAAAAAACTGCACGATTTCCAGAATCAGAATATCCGCCTGCTGGAGCAGTACGATCCGGTTACCGGCCTGCCGCGCAAAGAAATCTTGTTGGAGATCGCCAACACCTTGTTTAAAAAGAAAAAGGGCAGCTCTTTTTGCGTCTGCGTGTGTGAAATCGACCTGGATCAAACGCTGATTGGTCT
Organism: Hahella sp. KA22; assembly: GCF_004135205.1. Lineage (NCBI taxonomy): Bacteria > Pseudomonadati > Pseudomonadota > Gammaproteobacteria > Oceanospirillales > Hahellaceae > Hahella > Hahella sp. KA22. The sequence continues at coordinate 4,901,205 of NZ_CP035490.1, forward strand.
CCTCAGCAGCCAGGATCGGGATATGTCCGAAAAACAGATCAGTCGGACGGTGGTCGAACGCATGTCCGCCATTTTTCCTCCCGGCATTCTGATGGGCTGTCTCGGACCTGGAAAATTCGGCGTTGTGCTGGAAGCTTCGGAAAACGAAGCCGCCTCCCAGTTGCGTTTGTTGCAGCATCGGTTGCAACAACCCTTTTTGATTCACTCCCAGGAATTCCACCTTAAATTCTCCATCGGCTATATGCCGCCCGACCAGCCGACGCAGGAATGGCGCGTCCTTTTCAATAAAGCGGAAATGGCGCTACTGGAAGCCAAAAAAGAAGGCGGCAATCTGCTGAAAAAGTTCATTCCGGAAATGGATGCGGAGAACTACGAGCGCTGGTGGCTGTCCCAGGCGCTGTTTCAGGCTCTGCGCGAGCAGCAATTCGAAGTGTATTTTCAGCCCTTGGTGGACATCCACAAAGAGACTTTGGTTGGCTTCGAAGCCCTGTTGCGCTGGCAACATCCGGACAAGGGCTTTATCAGTCCTGCGCGCTTTATTCCATTGGCGGAGGAAAACGGCCACATCTACGATCTGAGCCTGTGGATGATCGAACAGGTCTGTCAGCAGATCGTCGCCTGGCGCAGTATCGGTCCGAGGGTGCGCATGGCGATTAATATTTCACCGGCGCAACTATACAGAGACGACTTCACCGAGGACTTTGTCGATATTTTCAGCCGCTACCATCTGACTCCGAATGACTTCGAACTGGAACTGACCGAAAGCAGCCTGATGGACCCCAAAGGCGGTGGACAACTGCAAGCGCTGTGGCGGCAAGGGTTCGATATCGCCATCGACGATTTCGGCACGGGGTACAGCAATCTGGAATATCTGAAGAAATACCCGTTCAACCGCCTCAAAATCGACCGCTCCTTCATCAGCAATATCTGTGAGTCCAGCGACGATATCGCTATCGTCAAAGCTATTCTGGCGATCGCCGAGCACATGGGTTTCAAGGTCATCGCGGAAGGCATCGAAACCGTTCAACAACTGGAAAAACTAAGGGAACTGGGGTGCCACGAAGCCCAGGGTTTTTACTTCAGCAAACCGGTCCCCGCAACCATCGCGGCGGACATGCTGCGCTATGGCCTGAAACCCTCACAGTCCTGATTCGCCTACGCCTGCTTATTATCTTCTCTCGACTGCTCCTCAAGACGCGTCAACGCCCGCTTTAAATTTGCTCTGGCGTTGGGCTCCCGCTCACTGCGGAACCTTTCCGTATGATAAATGAAGGCGTCGTTCAGAAAGCCTTGCAGCACCCGACGGCGTCCAGCGCTGTATTGCGGCCAGGGGATGTCTTGGTATTCCTGCCTGATCCAGGCTTCATATTGGTCATACAAAGCGGGAGCGGCGCCCAGTATCGCCAGATCAATATCCACCAGCCACGCGGCGTCATGAGAGTCCGGTTGCGATGGATGGCGGGTGTGAAGAATCAAGTCCCGCACCTGCGCAGCCATCTCCGGCGTCTCTTCCAGTTGACCCAATTCAGCAACCGCGCGTCGGGCGCTGTCCGCTTCGTTATCCGCATTTCCTATCTGATAGACAACATCGTGATACCAAAGCGCCAACTCCACCGCACGCGGGTCTTCCAGATCGCCAACGACCTGATCGAAGCGCCTCAGGCAGGCCTGAATATGGTCCAAGGTATGGTAATGACGATGAGACTCAGTATAGGCCTGGCGCAATCCGTCAAAGCAGCTTTCAACGGTTTCTGGGGCCGCATAGGGAAATAATTGTCGCCAACGGGTAAACAAGTCGTTTTCAGGCATTCAGTGCGTCCTTATTATTAACATGGCAATGATATCGGCATGTTGATCATCAGGCGCATGGACGCGCCTGCGCGGCGACAAGCCGCGGGAGACAGGGCCTGCATGTGCAGGCCCTGTCGTTGCAGACAAATAGAAGGAAGCTAATTGTCTGCCTGATTAATAGAACAGAGGCTCGACATCAAGTGACGTCGCCGTGTCGAGGCATCATACCTTCAGACACACTAAATCATACCTTCGGACACACCAACTAAAAACCTGATCGCGGCGTCAATAACAACGATCGCCGTTCGAATTGTTCAAACATTGAACTTTTTACCTAAACCATTGTTGTACCCCCACAGTTTCATTGCCTGACGACGGCTTTCGGAGTATGTTTCCCGGTTACACGTGGAGTACTTTTGTTGTCATTCGGTCCCTCTCAATGGACAGGGTCGGATTAAGAAACGGACGGCGTAGACATGGCAACCTCAATATCAGACAGTCGGCTTCCCATCGAAGCCCAATTAGCCTTTATTCAAGACAATCCTCTGATGGATCTGCTGGACAGTTTTTGCGAAGGCAGCATCATCGTCGATCAGAAAGCCCGAATTCGCTGGCTCAGCGACAAATATCGCCTTCTGCTGGAACTGCCGGAAGACGCTGCAAAATACGTCGGCCGCCCGGTAGAAGAAGCCATTCCCAACAGTATGATGCGCCAAGTAGTGGAAAGCGGCCGCCCTATTCTTCTCGATCTCATGCGCATTCGCGGCACCTGGATGGTGGTGACCCGTATGCCGATCCGGGACGACCAGGATCAAGTCATTGGCGGCATTGGTTTCGTGTTTTACAAACAGCTGGACTACATGAAACCCCTGGTGGAAAAGTTCGGTCGCCTGCGCGGCGTGCCCACCACCGCGGAAAAGCAGTTGGCGGACATGCGACAGGCGAAATACTCCTTCGCGGATTTCATCGGGCAAAGCCCGGTCATTCGTGAACTGATCCGTCGCGCGCGGCAGGCGGCGGAGCTGGACACCACCGTGTTGCTGCTGGGCGAAACCGGCACTGGCAAAGAAGTGCTGGCCCACGCTATCCATCACGCATCGGTGCGCGCGGAACGACCGTTCGTCGGCGTTAACATGGCGGCGATACCGGAAAGTCTGTTGGAAGCGGAGTTTTTCGGCGCAGCGCCAGGCGCCTACACTGGCGCGGACCGCAAGGGACGCATTGGTAAAATCCAGCTGGCGGACGGCGGCACGCTGTTTTTGGACGAAGTGGGCGATTTGTCGTTGAGCCTGCAGACCAAGTTATTGCGGGTGCTGCAGGAGCAAGAGTTCGAAGCCCTGGGCTCCAATCGCATCATTCGCGTCAACGTACGCATCATCGCCGCCACCAGCCGCAATCTGAAGCAAATGGTGGAGACCGGCGAATTCCGTTCCGACTTGTACTATCGCTTAAACGTTTTGCCCATCGAGGTGCCCCCACTAAGAGATAGAGAAGGCGACATCGAACTACTGGTTGGCAACATGCTGCGACAGTTCTGCGACGCCTCCGCATTACCTCTGCGCAAGCCCAACGCGGAGGCGATGCGGTTATTGCACACCTATCACTGGCCCGGCAACGTGCGGGAGCTTCACAATACATTGGAGCGCGCCTTTATTTTCGCCGAAGGAACCGAGTTGACCGTCGCAGACTTCGCCCACCTGCAGGGCGCCGGAGATAAAGAAAAACGCCGCGAGGCCGTCAAGCCGCTATCGGAGGCTATGGCGGAGGCGGAGCGCAACTTTCTTAAGCAGGCGATGTCCGCCTGCAATGGCAACCGCTCCGCCAGTGCGAAGGCGTTGGGGATATCCCGCGCCACCTTTTACGAAAAACTGCAAAAACATGAGTTGATATAAGGCGTCGCCAGACGCCTTTTTCGGGCCTTTACAGGCAGATAGATGTAGAAAAACAGTACAAAGAACATATTTAATCAGCCTGCACAGATAAACTTGTACTAATAATTTTATAACTAACCTCCCCGCCGTTTTTGTCCGACTCTTCATACATTGTCTGAAAATACGGACAACTCCACAGCCTCACTAACGCCAGCGATTACAAGCTCCCAGGGATGCAGGACAGACCGTCTGTCCGGGCTTCCGTACACTCGCCGGAGAAGATGTGATATTTAATGCGTATCTATATGAAATTTAAGGAGTTTAAAAGCTGGTCCAATATATGTATTCTGCCTTCCGATAGTAGTCGGCAATAAAAAGAAATTTAGGGAAATACTATGCATTTACATGGAACCTCATCCTTCTCTTCGCGCGCGCTCGCCAAAGTCCTCATCGTCGCCACACTGACTTGCGCAGCGGCGGCGCAGGCGTCCGACAAAGTACGCTGGAAAATGCAGGCGGCGTACGGCAGTAACCTTCCCGCTCTGGGCGACACGATTCCTGGCGTCATGGAGTCGCTGAATAAAGCTTCCGGCGGCCGCATCATGATCAAGCACTACGAGCCCAACAAACTGGCGCCCACACTGGACATCACCGAAGCCGTCAAAAGCGGGAAAATCGAAGCTGGCTACACTTGGCTGGGATACGACCAGGGCCGTATCGCGTCCTCCGTATTATTCTCCTCCGTTCCATTCGGCATGGAGCCCTGGGAATATATCGCCTGGTGGTATGAAGGCGAAGGCCGCCAGATGGCGGAAGATGTTTATCACCGCGACAACATCCATCCCGTTCTGTGCGGCCTGACCGGGCCGGAAACCGCAGGCTGGTTCAAAAAAGAGATCAATGACCTTGAAGACATCAAAGGCCTGAAAGTCCGCTTCGCCGGCATCGGCGGCCAGATTATGCAGGATCTCGGCGCCTCCGTAACGGTATTGCCCGGCGGTGAAATATTCCAGGCGCTTGAAAAAGGCGCCATTGATGCGACGGAATTCTCCCTTCCCGCCGTCGACCAGAAACTGGGCTTCAACAAAGTGGCCAAATACAACTACTTCCCTGGCTGGCATCAGCCGCATTCCGCGTTCCATTTAGTCGTTAACAAGCAGGAGTGGGACGCCGTCTCCGACAGCGACAAAGAAATGATCAATATGGCGTGCCAGGCTGGCGTCACGCGCGATCTGGCGCGCAGTGAAGCCATTCAAGGTCGCGCCATGGAACAACTGGAGGCTGAGGGCGCCGCCGCGCGCAGATTGCCGGAGAACATCCTGCGCAGTCTGCAGGAAGTGACCAAAAAAGTACTCGATGCAGAAGCCGCCAAAGATGCGGACTTCAAAAAGGTTTACGAAAACCAGCTGGCCTTCGAAGCGCAGTACAAGCGGTGGAAGCAGCTGGGATATTTGCCGCGCGATTTCTAGGCGGTTAGCCGGAAAGTTGCGCAGCCTTGTCTGATTTCCTTGAGGTAAGCAGTACCCATAGCGTTCTAGGGTGTCGCTACGACACTTTGTGGGGGCCCGGCCCCCACCTTTTTCGGCTGGTGGCCATCCCGTTCCGCCAAAGGGACGCCCGTTTTATAGCCCGCAGTAAGAATAATAAGCAGGAGTATCCTTATGCAGGCGCATCCTATCAAGGCTGAAAGCGCCAACACCGACGCACTGAGCGGCGCATTACCGTCTCAGAACGAACGATTGCGCCATGAGCGCGGCCTCGACCTATCCTCACAAGATCTCTCACCCTCTTCTTCTGAACGTAACGACGTTTTCTCCAACTTGAGCGCCGATGCTAGTCCGCCGCCGCCATCGCCAGAGCTTCCGCACACACGACTGTCCAGATTACTGGACACATTGGTGCGCCGCATTGGCGAAGCCAGCGCCTGGATCTGGCCGGTCCTGATGCTGGTGATCATGACCAATGTGGTGATGCGCTACTTTTTCGGCGAAGGGCGCATTGAATTTGAAGAGTTGCAGTGGCATCTGTACGCCGTTGGATTCCTCACCGCCCTGTCCTACTGCTATCAGTCCGACGATCACGTGAGAGTGGATGTCATCCATGAGCGCCTTTCTCTGCGATCCCGGAGCTGGATTGAGTTTCTCGGCATTCTGTTGTTGCTGATCCCGTTTCTTACCCTGCTGACCTATTACGCCTTCCCCTTCGTCTATGGCGCCTGGCTCAGCGGCGAACGCTCGTTGTCTCCCGGCGGACTGCCCTATCGATGGGCGATCAAGACGGCGCTGCCTGTTGGCTTGCTGCTTCTTTCCATCGCGACGGCGTCCCGATTCAGCCGCGTGTTCGTCTATCTATTTCTGAAGCCGAGGTAATGCGATGGAGCTGAATGAAGTCCTGGCCATCGCAATGTTCGCCACATTCATCATTCTTATTTTTTCCGGTTTTCCTGTCGCCTGGTTGCTGGGCGGCGTAGCGGTGGCATTCACTGGCGTCGCTCTGTTCGCAGACACCTATCTGGACGCGTTTGTCGGCGTCGATTGGGACTACACAGCGCTATCGGTGGACCGCATCTGGGGCATTATGAACAACTGGGTGCTGGTGGCGCTGCCCATGTTCGTCTTCATGGGACAAATGTTGGATCGTTCTGGCGTCGCCGAAAACCTGATGAACGACATTTCCAAGCTGTTCGGCCGCATGAACGGAGGCACCGCCGTCGCCGTCGTGATCATCGGACTGCTGCTGGCCGCATCCACCGGCATCATCGGCGCCTCGGTCGCTTTACTGACCTTGCTGGCGCTGCCGGTGATGCTGAAAAACCACTATCAGTCGGAGTTGGCGGTGGGCTCGGTGTGCGCCGTCGGCACCCTGGGAATCCTGATTCCTCCCAGCATCATGCTGGTAATGATGGCGGACCAATTGGCCATGTCCGTCGGCGATTTGTTTCTCGGCGCCGTCATGCCTGGCGTGCTTCTGGGTTCCGCCTACATCCTTTACATTGTCGCCCGCGCCAGCTTCGATCCCAGCATCGCACCCGCCGCCGCTGACGCAGAACCTCTCAGCGGCAAGGTCGCGTTAGCGGCATTACGTTCTATCATGGCCCCGGCATTACTGATTCTGGCGGTGCTGGGCTCTATATTCTTCGGTCTGGCGACGCCCACAGAGGCCTCCGGCGTCGGCGCTTTCGGAGCCACCTTCCTGGCCTGGCGCAATAAAAAGCTTAGTGTGAACATGCTGCGCGATGTCTGCCGCCAAACCAGCAAAACCACCGCGTTTATCTTCGCCATACTGATCGGAGCCACCGCGTTTTCATTGGTTTTGCGGGGACTGGGAGGCGATGAGTTAATTGAGAACGCCCTGACCGGCCTGCCGTTTGGCCCTAACGGCGTCATCATATGCATTCTCGCCTGCGCATTTCTGCTTGGTTTTTTCCTGGACTGGATCGAAATCACCTTGATCATCCTGCCGCTGGTGGCGCCAGTGGTGCAGCAACTTGGCTTCGACCTGGTGTGGTTCACCGTCATGTTCGCCGTCTGCCTGCAAACGTCTTTCTTGACGCCGCCGGTAGGCTTCGCCCTGTTCTATTGCAAAGGCGTCGCGCCGCCGGAAATCAAAGTCGGAACGCTCTACCGCGGTGTAACCCCCTTTATTTTCCTCCAGCTGGCCGCGCTGGTGCTCGTATTTGTGTGGCCGCAACTGGTCACCTGGCTACCCCAGCAAGCTTACGCCAATCCATGACTCCGAGGTTGTTATGCACCCGAAAGTAATTAGTGCCGAACAAGCTGCTTCCCTGATTGAAAACGGACGCACCGTCGCCACCGCAGGCTTCGTCGGCATCGGTTTTCCGGAAACTCTCGCCGTAGCGTTGGAAAAGCGATTTATGGAAACTCAGTCGCCTCGCGACCTGACCCTCGTCTATGCAGCGGGACAGGGGGACGGCAAAGAGCGGGGACTGAATCATCTCGGCCATGAAGGGTTAGTAAAACGGGTGGTCGGCGGACACTGGGGTCTGGTGCCGAAACTCGGCAAACTGGCCTGCGAAGGCAAAATCGAAGCCTACAACCTGCCCCAGGGCGTCATCACGCATTTATATCGCGATATCGCCGCCGGCAAGCCTGGCGTCGTCACCCATGTCGGGCTGCATACATTCGTCGATCCCCGTTATGACGGCGGACGCATCAACGACAGCACGCCTCCGGGACTGGTAGAACTGCTCAATGTGGCGGGCCAGGAATATCTTCTGTACAAAGCCTTTCCCATCCATGTGGCCCTGCTACGCGGCACCACCGCCGATCCCAAAGGCAACATCACCATGGAGAAAGAGGCGATGCCGCTGGAAAGTCTGGCCATCGCTCAGGCCACCCATAACAGCGGCGGTCTGGTCATTGTTCAGGTGGAAAGGCTGACCGCCCGTCACAGCCTGCACCCTTCCCGTGTACGCATCCCCGGCATATTGGTGGACAAGGTTGTGGTGGCGCCGCCCGAACACCATCAACAAACGTTTGCAGAGAGCTATAACCCTGCCTATAGCGGTGAGATCAATCTGCACTTATGCGATCACAAAGCGGCGCTGGATATTCGTAAATTGATTTGCCGCCGCGCGGTGATGGAGCTGCGCCCCGGCGCTATCGTCAATCTCGGTATCGGAATGCCCGAAACCATGGCGACCGTTGCGACGGAAGAAGGCCTGATGGATGAGGTCACACTGACCATCGAGCCTGGCGGCATCGGCGGATTTCCCGCCGGCGGCTTAAGCTTTGGCGCGGTTATGAACGCCGAGGCGATCATTGATCACCCCTCCCAGTTCGACTTCTACGATGGCGGCGGCCTGGATCAGGCGTTCCTGGGCATGGCGCAGATGGACAGTGAGGGCAACGTCAATGTCAGCCGCTTCAGCCAGCGCATGTCCGGCGCTGGCGGTTTTATCAATATCAGCCAGAACGCCAAGGAAGTGTACTTTCTCGGCACCTTCCTGGCGGGCGACTACGACATCCGCATCACCGGCAACGGCCTGGAGTTCGGCGTTGCTGACGCCACCATGAAACTGGTGAACAACGTCGAGCACCTCACCTTCAGTGGACGCTACGCCCTGGAGCGCGGACAAAAGGTCACCTACATCACAGAGCGGTGCGTTTTTCGTCTGCGACCGGACGGCCTGGAGCTGACGGAAATTGCGCCCGGAGTGCAGATTGATCGGGATATTCTCGCCCATATGGGGTTCCGCCCACGTATTTCCCCCAAGCTGAAAATCATGCCAATCGAACTGTTTCGCAGCGGTCTCATGCATCTAAAACTGCCTTTCACCGGCAGCGCCTCACCGCCGGAGGTCTCTCCCCTCCCCTTGTGCGACGCTGGCGATGAGTCAGTCGACGAAGCCATGGAACATCGTTATCACAGCGCTCTTAACATAGAGGCTTCGAGGGACTGATCAGACGGATATTGAGCCTTTGCGAAAGTCCGAGTGGTCCAGAATCGCATTGATCAATACAGGCCTGCCCTGACGCGCCAGCACTTTCGCCTCTTGTAACACAGGAGCGATATCGGCCGGCTTATCCAGCAGAAAGCCGACCCCGCCGTAGCCCTCAGCGACTTTATGATAGTCCGTGCGACGCAACATAACGCCCACATCGTCCTGCAAAATTTCCACCTGATCCCGGGCGATCTGGCTCCAGCAGGCGTCATTGCCGACCACGGCTATCACCCCCATGTTATGACGAACGAAGGTATCGAATTCCGCGAGGGAATAGGCGCAAGAGCCATCGCCGTATATCAGCCATAGCTCCGCCCCTTGCGTCGCCGCTGCGGCACCCAACACAAAGCCGCCGCCAACGCCAAGCGTCCCGAACACGCCGGGATCAAGCCAGCTCAACGGCGAGCGAGGACGCAGCGTGTAAGCGGCGGAGGCCACAAAGTCGCCGCCGTCGGCAATGATCAAGCTTCTCTCGTCCATCGTCGCGTCGATTTGCAATAGCAGATCCAGAGGATTAACACGCCCACCCACTGTCGACGCTTGCGCACGGATATCTTTTTCCCTCTGCCGATCCCTTTCCCGCAATGATTCCAGCCAATCAGCGTCCCATTGCATCGTCTCTCCACATGACTCCGCCAATTGCACAATAAAAGCAGCGGGATCTCCCCAGACCGGAATGGTTGGCAGACGATTTTTGAACAGATCCTCGCGCTGCGCATTCACTGACACCAGCGTCGCTTTGCGGGAAATATGAGAGCCATAATCGAGACGAAAATCGCAAGGCGCGCCGGCCAACAAAACCCAGTCCGCCTGGCGCAGCGCCTGCTTGCGGTGATGCTTCAGCTGCAGTGGGTGATCCGGGCCCAACAGGCCCCGCGCCATGCCAGAGAGATAAACCGGCGCGCCCAATACTTCAATCGCGGAGATGAGCTTGTCAGCCTGTTCAGGATGACGCAACGCCTGGCCGCCGATCACCACTACAGGACGCTTCGCCTTACGCAGAGACGGCGCCGCCACCGCCGCCAACGATTTATTCTTTACTGCATCAATCACATCCAGAGACACGTCCGTCGCAGTGTGGCGTATCGCCCGTAAGGTGTTGCGCTGCGGTGAATCCTGAGCCCCTTTGAACATCTGTTCCGCATGAAAGTCCAGATACCATTGCACCGCCTTCCCACTGAGACTGCCTTTGCCCTGCTCCCCGCCTTTCACGCCATACCATTCTCTTACCACCTGCTCCGGATAAAGCAGATCAATGGGGAGTTCAACGAATATGGGTCCGGGCACGCTAGCGCAAGCAACCCTGAACGCTTCCCTTAACGTCGGCGCAATGTCGCGGACCTTCTCCACCGCGAAGCACTGCTTGACCGTCGTTTCCAGCAACCCCGTCTGGTCGATATCCTGCAAGGAGCCGCGTCCGCGCAACACCGTGGCGCTGGCGCCGCCAAGCAGAATCAACGGGGATTGCGCCATCTGCGCATTTTTCAGCGCCGTGACTGCGTTGGTCACCCCTGGACCCGCGGTCACCGCCGCCACACCGGGTATTCCCGTCAAGCGCGCGTATGCGTCAGCGGCGAATACCGCACTCGCCTCATGCCTGGCGTCAATCACCTGCATTCCCGCTTTGCGGCAACCAGAAAGAATGGGCGAAATATGCCCGTCACACAGAGTGAATAACGCACCAACGCCTTGCTCCAACAAGACCTCAGCCACCAGATCGCCACCGTGTTTCATATGCAAGTCCATTCCCTGTTCCATATTTGATTATTGTTTCAGGAACCTTAAACCAAGCCGTCTCAGCAGGCCAACTCAAACTCACGGCGCTCCTCTCGTCCTTATGGCGGTAGTAAGGCGTGATAGGCTGATGTATCCTTAAGCCACACTTGAATTTATGAATGATTCGCCAAGCCACACTGGCCGACAACCTTTTTATTACAAGGGGTTTGGGCTAGTTGGGAGAATCGGATTTATAGCCGTCGACACACTTTTCATGACGGTTTTCAGTGTCGAACGTCGCTTGATTATTAAGTTTATTTTCAACACCAAAGGAAAGAGGCGCGACCATGGGTGCAGTCAACGAGTTATTTGAATCCGTAGCGGAAACCGCCGCCACGCCAATTATTGGAAAGCTGGTGGAAGTGGACGCTAAAGGTCGCGCATGGATTGACTTCCCCGGCAACAGCGAAGGCGCGCTTCTCGCCAAAACCACCATTACACTCCCCCCCAGCCAGGCCGTTCCAGGTCAACAACTGCTGATGTTATTCGAAGGCGGACGCAAAAAATCTCCGATCATTATCGGCGTCATTGGCGAAGCGCTGGTTCCCAATGAAAGTCAGACGGTCGTGCTGCCTGTTGGAAAGACAGATGGCGCCGTTATAGATGGTAAAAAGGTACGTTTCGACGCGCGCGATGAAATTCAATTGGTGTGCGGCAAAAGCAGCATCCTGTTGCGAGCTGACGGCAAGGTCGTCATCAAAGGCAAAGATATTCTGAACCGCGCCATGTCATCCAATAAAATCAAAGGCGCCAACGTCGCGATCAACTAAGAACGGTTGCGTCGAAGACGACGCTGGGCGAATATACACGAGATTTCAAGAGATTAAGGAATATAGCAATGGGCGTTACAGTCGGCGTAAATCATATGTCCGTGGTGCACAAGGACAGCGGTGGAGTGACCATCTGTTTCCCGGACGTCTGTAAAACACCCACGCCGGGGGGCCCTGTTCCGATCCCTTATCCCAACATCGCCATGTCCAGCAACTCGGCCAAGGGCGCCAAAAAAGTTAAATGCGACGGCAATCCCGTCTGTCTGAAAGACTCGAATTTCTCAACCAGTACTGGCGACGAAGGTGGAACGGCAGGAGGCGGCGTCGCTTCCGGCACGATCAAGAACAAAGCGGAGTTTGCGATGTACTCTTTCGACACCAAGTTCGAAGGGAAAAACGTACCGCGCGCCTTTGACATCATGCTTCACAACAAGATGAATACGCCGCCCTTCCCTGTGCTGCAAAAACCCATCATAGCGATGCCGATCACCGAAAAACCAAAGTGCATCATTTGTAAAAAAGAACTTTAATCTTCGGTCAGTGAATAACGATCAACAATGCCGCATCCGGAAATAACCAATAAAACCCCTTTTGTTGTTGAGCCCCTTTACCTGAATGATGAAGAGTTCGTCCCCGTCCTGACGCTGGTTGTGAAGGCGACTTATGACATCGTCGGCAACCAGCAGCTACGGCTGGCGGACGAACAGGCGCCGCTTTGTTTAGCTGGCGAATACTGGGGCGAACCTGGCGAGTCCAGCCTGAAATACGAGCCTGAATGCGTCTACTTTAAGCCTGCCGCCGATATTGTTCTGATCGGCCACGCCTACCCTGAACGGAAAAACGACGCCAGCGTTAAAGTTGGCATTCGCGTAGGCCCGGCCAGAAAAATCGTGCAAGTGTTCGGAGACCGGCAATGGACAATGGGCCCGTCCCACCCTATCGCCACCGCTCCGGCGCCCTTCGAAAAAATACCGCTGATCTATGAGCGCGCATTTGGCGGCAAAGATCCCCGTGGCGACGATGGCGAAAAAATCAGCCAAGAGTCTCGCAATCCCATGGGAGTGGGATATCGCGACCCGCTGGAAGATTTTGAAGAAGGCGTTCCTCTGCCGAACCTGGAGAATCCGGACGATTTGATTCGCGCTTACAACGACGCGCCCGCGCCAGTCGGATTCGGCTTCATCGAAGGTCATTGGGAACCGCGCATCAAGTACGCGGGCACCTATGACGACACCTGGGAGAAGACGCGCAAGCCCTTACTCCCTTTTGATTTCAGCAAGAAGTTTTACAACGCCGCATCGCCCGGACTGGTGCTGGACGGCTATTTGGCCGGCAACGAAGAAGTCACCATAGTGAATGCTTCCCCTCGTGGACGCCTGCAATTTTTCCTGCCCAACCTGCCAGCGCCGGAATGTCACGTGCAGCTTCAGGGCGGAGCTGGCGTTCTTAGAGACAAAGGCGAACTGGATACGCTCATCGTCAACACCGACGAGCATAAGGTCTTCCTGATTTGGCGTTGCGTCATACCGCTTGACGGCGGCTTTAACAGCGTAGCGGAAATAAACGCCCAGATCCCCGGCGTCGAAGTCATGAAACATGTGAAACTGGAGTCTTAAATACATGGGAGCAGGACCTCTTAACTTCGCTCCTGTAGACGAGTTTTGTCGTCAGCTATATTTGGAGCACCTGGAAGAAGCGTCTTTTCTATACAACAGCTATCTCGCATGGAGAAATGACCCGGAAATAACCTGGAGAGATCTTCAGGACCTGGAGGATAGACTAGATGCGCATATTTTCGCTCTTACTTCAGGAGGAGACGCGGCCAAGCAAACCTGTCTGAAGCATTTGTCAAAAGCCGACTCGGGCGAGATATACGCTATCGCCAGATTTTTTTGTCAGGCCCACGACGGGCAATGCATATCTCTGTTATGGGAAACGCTGCTGAAAGGTGTCGACGATGAGCTTGAGCAAGAGTCTGAAGAATATGACAAGATAACCGCCGCCGCGCGCGCACTGCGCCAGGACTACCCTCAAGAGTGGCGCATCAAGCTGGCGGCGATTTTGGAAACCACTCACCATAAGTTGTTTCCGATTATCGCGTCAGCCGTAGCGATCACCCGCAAAATGTCGGATAAAGGCGCTAAAAACCTTCTTGAGAACATGCCTTATCCCTTTCTTTCAAGCGCGCTTGAAAATGTAGCGGAGAACCATACGACAAGCCACGCCAAGCTGCTTTATCCGCTGTTGGAACATGAGTCCGCCGCAGTGCGGCAGTTAGCGGCGGTGGGAATGTTGCGACTCGGCGAAACCCACGTTCTCCCTCAGTTGCTAAACCAGCCGTTGGTGTTTGCGATCCCTATTGCTCTGGCCGGCATCAGGCAACAAATGCAGATTGTTCTGCAGGCCATCAATAAAAAAGAACTGAATATCGATCTGATTGCCGCATTAGGCATCAGCGGCGATCTCAGAGCCGTGAACTTTTTATTGCCCGCCCTGGCTGACGATGAATTGGCCTATCACGCCGCGCACGCATTGAACCTATTGGTCGGAGCCAATCTTTATGAAGAAGCCTTTCATGAAGAGCGTTTTTTTGAAGAAGATCTGTTTGATCATGAGATTGCGGACTTTAAGAACGGTAAATCTCCCCAGCATCCAGGCGGACGCCCCTATGGCGAGAACATAGAGCAGCTCTCTCGGGACCCGGCGAAATGGCGCCAATGGATGCTGGATAATGAGAGCCGATTTGATCCGGCTTTACGCTACCGTTATGGGGAACCTGCCTGCCCACAAACTATCGGCAGAAGTTTGGCCAGCCCGCGTACGCCCGACTTCCTGCGCCGCTGGATTCAGTATGAACTGTGCATCCGGTTCGGACTCGGCGCGCCGTTCTCGGTAGAGAACCCCGTCAAACAACAATATAGACAGTTATCCGGCATCGCCCAGTGGGTGCAAGAGCACGGATCAGCCCATACTCCAGGACAGTGGTAAGAGAGCCTTCCTATGAGCACCCCACAGGACTTTAATACTGAGCTTCCTATCGCCGTCAGCGAAGTCGGCGCGATCACTTCCGTAGGAAGAGGCATGCAGGACAGCTTCGCCTCGATCCTCGCCGGCATGTCCAGAAGCACTGAAGTGAGCGGGTTTAAAGTGTTCGATGGCGATGAGCACGACATGGTTCCGTTAATCGGACATCCGGTCGCCGCAGTCACTGAGGGCTTTTCCGCCCTTGCCCGCTGGCGCCTGTTGGCGGACCACGCTCTGGGCAATCTTATCCAGCGAGGTAAAACTCCCGGAGCCAAACTGACTCAGACGCCCACCGGCTGCGCAATCGTCTTGCCGACCCTGGAAGGCGACCGCTTCTACTATGACCGCAGAATTCGCCCTCCTTACAGCTCTGAAAGCCTGCTCAGCGGCTTGCTGATCAAGCACGGACTCAACATACCTCTGGAACAGCGGGGATATTTTTGCAGTGGCCATGCCGGGATCGGTGAGGCAATTCTCGCTTTAAAAAGTAAAATGGAAGCTGGCGCGATTCACCGGGGCATTATCATAGCCGTCGACTCGATGCTGGATGGCTTCTCTCTGCTATGGCTGAACGAAGCCGGGCGTCTAAAAACGCCTGACTCCGCCCACGGCCTGGCGCCGGGAGAGGCGGCAGTGGCTCTGATTCTGGAGCGGGCCGACGCCCTGCAGCAACGCGGGGGCAAGCCAATGGCCTGGCTGAAAGCCACTGCCTGCAGCGAAGACGATTATGGATTCTGGCAAATTGGCCGCACCCAGGGGCGCGGATTGATCAATGCGTTGAATCAAGCCACGCAGAACTTCGGGCCGGACTTCCAGACAGAACTCTATACCGATATTAACGGAGAGCACTGGCGCAGTACTGAGTTAGGCATGGCGATTCCCGGCTCGTCAATTGGACCAAGCCTGGCGGGCGGATTCAAAGCGGTGGCGGAGTCAGTGGGCGAAACAGGCGCCGCCAGCGGCGCGCTGAATATCGCCATCGCCGCCCAGGCATTAGCCTTGGGACAATCCCAGGCGCCCTACGCGACGATCCTGTCCAGCTCGGATTACGGCGACACCTGTGCGTGCATATTACAAAAGGCGATGTTATGAGCAAAAAGCAAAAGTCAGAAGGACCTCATGAGTGTTACACCGACGGCTATGGCCCGCACAAAACGGTGCAAGGCATGGAGGGCGGTTCTTGCCTGGCTCGCCATGAACAGTCTTACAAGAAAAACAACAGCTGCTCTTATCGCTGGCAGGGCGTAGAAAAAGCCAAAACGAAACCCGGCTGCGACGCCTACAACGCACACCCAAACACAAAATATCACATCACAGGCAGAGGAACCGGCCCCGTCGCCACCTCCAACCTGTCTAACTACACCAGTGACGGCAGCGGCTACGATGGCGTAGCGGGCGAAAGCTTCACCAGCAAAAAAGGCGACGCCTTCACGCTAGTGCAAGTGAATAACTTCACCACCGGCTTCGCCCCATACGGCAACCAAGTGCATCACATAGTTAATATAAGCTCGGTAAGAAACGGTATTGAAGAAATAGCGAAAGATCTACCCGACCTTAGAACATTAATCGTTAATGGTTTATTGGATGAGAAGTACAACATAAACCATAAAGACAATAGCTTGATATTGCCGACACAAAGAGGCGCATCCGCTAAAACTGGTCTACCCTCTCACTATGGCAGCCATCCCAAATATAGCAAAGGAATACTTAAGCACGTATTAAAAGCACTTAAACCTTATAAGAGCATCGCCAACCAAATGAAAAAGAAGAAAAAGGAGCATGATGCGCCAAATCCAGTTGAGTTGAAGGAAAAACTAGAGAAAGCATCCAACACCATATACCAAGAAATAATTGCACAGTCCGCGGCCAACAGAGAACTCAAAAAGGCAACTAAAATAAACGACGTATCTCCCTGCTCGCTTTTATCTTCATAGTAAAATATTACCAACACAAGTAACATATGAGCCAACAAGAAATGAAATATTTTATATTTAACACATTAGGTGACACAGACAACGATAATTATTGCTTCACTTCAAAAACTCCTGACGGTGGAGTTGACTCCTATGACTTAATAGCAGGGTTCAGGCTTTCCGATGAATATCCAGACGGTATAGAAGATGTTTACTGGAGTCTCGGAGACAACTTCATAGGGCTAGAGCTTGCTTCCTATATTGGAAACCCAAACAGCATTCTCGCATTTAATAAAAGTTCAGCAAAACTAATAACATCGACGGTTCAATCTGAGATAGAAACAATTCCATTCACCCTATTGAATTCCAAAGGAAAAGTATATAGTAATGACTATGTTTTCATTAACCCAGTAGGTTCTATTGACTGCATCAATTGGAAGGAAACAGTTTGTGATCGCAGCACGAATGGTGATGTTTCCAGCTATGAAAGACTGGTCCTCGACAAGAAAAAGATAGGCACCCTTCCAGACCTATTTCGCCTCCAGTTTTTAACTGACGAATATATATTCAGTGAAACTCTGGTTGATACACTACTAAAAGCGGAACATACAAACTTAATTTTTAGCGAAATTGAGTTCGCCTAATTCAAAATGAAATATTTTTTATTTGATTTCTTAGGCGATAAAAAGGAAGAAAACTACTGCTTTACTTCCAAAACGCCTGATGGCGGCATTGACTCGTACGACCTAATCGCAGGGTTCCGCTTGTCGGATGAATACCCTGATGGCATAGAAGAAGTAACTCTGAGCCTGGAAGACCAATTTCCAGGTGTTGAGCTGGCTTCCTTCATCGGCAATACTGATAAAATGCTCGCTTTCAACAAAAAAGCCGCCACGCTCATCACGTCAATGAGCGAGTCAGAAATAGAGGTAGTTCCCTTTATCCTCTATAACCAGAAAGGCAAAGTACATAGCACGGATTATGTCTTCCTTAACCCAGTTGGGGATAGAGATTGCATCAATTGGAAAGAATCTATCTGCACTCGTGATTCCGAGGGAGATATCTCCACCTACGACAAAGTTGTCTATTCAAAAGCAAAATTAAATGAAGCGCCTCACATATTCAGAGTGAAAAATCATACTGGATACTGTTTGTTCAGCGAGGAGCTGGTCAAAGCCCTACTGGATACAGGCCACACAAACTTAGTATTCAAGGACATTGAGATCGCCTGATTTAAAATGAAATATTTTCTCTTCAACACCCTTGGCGACACCAGCAACGATGACTACTGTTTCACCTCTGACACACCTGAAGGAGGCATTGATTCCTGGGACTTAATCGCAGGATATCGCATAGCTGACGAATACCCTGATGGCATTGAAGAGGTTATCCTCAAGCTTGAGGATCAGTTTCCTGGGCTTGTCTTAGCCTCTTACATAGGAAACCCCAACCAAATGCTAGCCTTCAGCAAAAAGGCGGCAGACCTAATTATATCAATAGCACAGTCTGAAATAGAGGTTATTCCGTTCACACTCTTAACGCCCAAAGGAAAGGTTTATAGTAACGACTACGTTTTTATTAACCCTGTGGGCGCGATTGACTGCATAAACTGGAAAGAAACTGATTGCTCCCGAAGAAAGAACGGCGATGTTTCCAGCTTTGATAAATTAGTTCTAGATAAGAAAAGAATAGATAATCCTCTTCACCTTTTTCGGCTCAAGTATTTAACTAACGCATATATATTTAGCGAAGTTTTGACCAAGTCACTACTGGATGAAAATCATACAAATTTAATTTTCAGTGAGATTGAGATAGCCTAGTTAAAAGTGAAATATTTTCTTTTCAAATGCTTAGGGGACAAGAGCAATGATGACTATTGCTTCACTACGGATACCCCTGAAGGTGGAGTCGACTCTTACGACCTTATAGCAGGATTTCGTTTATCTGACGAGTACCCGGATGGTATAGAAGATGTTGTTCTAAGACTGGAAGATAAGTTTCCTGGCTTAGAGCTTGCCTCATTCATTGGCAACGCCAACAGACTGCTTGCGTTTAGCGTATCAGCCGCTCAAATAATTACTTCCATCAACCAAGCAGAAACTGAAACCATCCCCTTCACGCTACTCAATAGCAAAGGCAAAGTACACAGTAAAGATTATGTATTTATTAATCCTGTAGGAAGCTGGGATTGTATAAATTGGAAGGAGTCTGTCTGTGAGCGAAATGCAAAGGGAGATATAAAGTCTTATGAGAAGCTCGTATTTTCCAGGGAAAAACTAGTGGGGGCGCCACATCTCTTTCGCGTAAAACACAAAACCAGCTTATATTTATTTAGCGAAACCCTGGTTAAAGCGTTACTAGACGCCGGCCATACAAACTTAATTTTTAGCGAAATTGAAATCTCTTAGTCAGACAATGAAATACTTTTTATTTAACACCCTGGGTGATACCGGCAACGATGATTATTGCTTCACTTCAAAGTTTCCTAGAGGTGGCGTTGATGCCTATGACTTAGTTGCCGGATTTAGGCTTTCCGATGAATATCCAGATGGTATAGAAGATGTTTATTGGAGTCTCGGAGACAACTTCTTTGGGCTAGAGCTCGCTTCCTATATTGGAAACCCAAACAGCATTCTCGCATTTAATAAAAGCTCAGCAAAATTAATAAGTTCAGTTGTACAATCTGAGATAGAAACAATTCCATTCACTCTATTTAACGCTAAAGGAAAATTATATAGCAATGACTATGTTTTCATTAACCCAGTAGGATCTGTCGACTGCATCAACTGGAAGGAAACTGTTTGTGATCGCAGAGATAATGGTGATATTTCCAACTTTGAAAGACTAGTCCTTGACAAGAAAAAAATAGACACCCTTCCAGACCTATTTCGTATCAAGTTTTTAACTCGCGAATATATATTCAGTGAAACCCTGGTTGATACACTACTAAAAGCGGAACATACAAACTTAATTTTTAGCGAAATTGAGTTCGCCTAATTCAAAATGAAATATTATTTATTCGATTTCTTAGGCGATACAAGCAACGAAAACTATTGCTTTACTTCCAAAACACCGGACGGAGGAGTTGACTCCTACGATTTAATCGCCGGCTTCAGACTGTCTGATGAGTATCCCGACTGCATCGAAGATGTTTATTGGCGTATTGGAGATAACTTTGTAGGACTAGAGCTTGCATCTTATATCGGAAACACGCACAGAATTCTCGCGTTCAATAAAAGCGCAGCAAACCTGATAACATCAACTGCTCAGTCCGAGATCGAAATCATCCCATTCACCTTATTAGACTGTAAAGGAAAGATACATAGCAAAGACTATGTCTTCATCAATCCAGTAGGCTCCATTGACCGTATTAATTGGAGAGAAACAGTTTGTAACCGTAGGAAGAATGGCGACGTCTCCAACTATAAAAAACTAGTCCTTGACAAGAAAAAATCCGATAACCTCCCCCATATATTCCGCATTCAATATCTGACTGCAGAATATATATTCAGCGAAACCCTTGTTAATGCATTACTAAATGCCGACCATACAAATTTGGTTTTTAGCGAAATCGAAATCCATTAAGATAGAGCAAGCCAAAATTACGGAACCTTTATTATGAGCTCACCCTACCTCGAAGATTATAAGGAAAACGCAGAGTACGAACTGGAAATAGCCCTTCCTATCGCAATAAAAGAAACTCTGACCAACATGCAGGCGCAATCGGTATGCATGTACTTTCGGCAGCGAGGCGCATGCGAATTACTGCTGACCGGTGAGCCAGACGCCTTGTATGTCAACCTGATGCAAAGCGCCGCACTACATCAGCACTACCTTCACTTTGCGCCGGAGAACGACAAAGTCACCAGCCGGGCGATGCCTTTCTATGACGCCATCGGCGGAGGTTATTGGGAGTGCGCGGAAGATATCGCAAAACATAGTCGCCTGACCTGGAATCAAAAACATGAGCTGGAAGAGGACTTTCTTTTTGTCCTGTTCATCATCAAACACTTTTTCCTTGGCGCAGACGAAGATGAGTGCAGGAGCATTATTGAACGTCACAACGATGCGGCGGAAGGCGCAGACTCAGAATACAGAGATGTTTGCGAAGCTTTTCTCGACGAGGACAGCGATGCGTTGCATGACGCCATCTGCGCCCTATTGGGTGTGCGGGCGGCGAGACTGGATAAAATGGCCGAAAATGAGTCGCTGCCTGATGAGATATTGGCCTGGTCCCGCTATTTTTCCATTGAGGCATTCGCCTTGCTGCGCTTAGCGGAGAAAAAAGGGATAAAGACAGCGATAAACTACTCTCAAATCCCAGAGGTCGCCAGAAAGTCTCCTGGATTCAAGTTTGAGCCGGATTCCTGGAAGTCATTACACTTTGCGCCTTAGCCAGGTGACTGCAACACTTTAGGCTTGCTGTGCGGCCATATGCGTTGAGGTTTTGTAGGCGCTCAACGCATATCCTGTTCTCAATGTGACAGTAAATGGCATGCCGCCAGACTATCGCGCCATGCCAAGCCTTCGCCATACGAGCCTTACTCGACAGTCACACTCCAGCTATCCAGGATCACAGGCGCTTTATAGGTTTTGCCATACCCCATAATGGTCAGCGTCCAATCTCCCTGAAGCTCAGCCAGGTCCATCGGCCCGATAATGTACTGCTTGCTGACGGAGCCTTCACCCGTACCCACTTTGCCGGTATAACGTCCCAACTGCGTTCCGGAAGGGCCGGTCAGCACAGCGTTGACATACTTTATATCAAGGAAGTTCAAGGTGACGGCGACGCTTTGCGCATTATTCTCAAAAGGCACGTTTAGCTTGAACTGCTTCCAGGCGCTGCCTTCCGCGCCGCGATCGATGCGGCTGGCCTTATCATAGGTATATATAGAAGGGCCATCTGGTTGATCATCACCGTTATCGTCTCCGCCTACTGACTTGCCGTCATCGATAGTAATGCTCCAGTTATCCAAGGTGACTGGCGCATCCAGGCTTTTACCATACGCCAGGATGCGTAACGTCCAGTTTCCGCTGACCTCGGGGACTGATGTATGGTCAATGACGTACTGTTTGCTTAAGGACCCCTCCCCTGCCCCCACTACGCCGGCAAAGCGCCCCACCATCATCCCACTGGGATCGGTCAATACTGCGTTAATGGATTTAGCATCAGTTAAGCTCAGATTTACACTGATGCTTTCTATGCTATCTACATAAGAAACGGGCAATACGATCTCTTTCCAGGTCGCAGAGCCCGCATTGCGATCAATGCGTGTCGGAACGTCGTACTGAAAGGTTTCCGCGAGCGCCAAAGGCGCAAAACTCAAAACCGCTAAAGCCGGCAACAACAATCTTCTCAGCAACGCCATAGGATTCTCCCACTTAATTAGCATGCAGCTCCACATCAAGCCCAGGTTGTTAAGAGCCTGTTTACACAGGAAAAAAGAATACTAGAGGCGCACAACAACAGCACTCCTGCAAACACCCTATCAACGCTGGTCATAGGTACTACGCAAAATGGAGAGCCTCATTTCTGAATGTGCAGCGGAGTGTAACCTCATCAAAACCACCCAGCTTTTGTGATGAAAATCACATTGGCTTAAAAAAAGAAGGCGAAATAGGAAACCGAGTCACTGGGTTTTCATAGAAGAACTCTTATTAATTAGTGTCAGAGTGACTTAATAAAAATAGTGTCAGAGTTAATCTTCTCTGCCTCGTTTATATATGTATCCGAGGCTAATGCATAAGTATTTTAATGGTGCCAGAGTGAAGCCGAAATACAGTTTAATTATCGCCCAGAGTCGTATTAATTTCTGGCTTTAAATAGTGTCAGAGTCACTTTAATTTGTTGAAAAATATAGAATTTTATCCTTGAAGATCAAAGTATATCCGCTCATACTGCAACCACGCTTTAGGTAACCCGATGCAGTAAAAGCGATAGAAATTTTCTGAAAAAAATTTTGAAGGGTTTCCAAAATCTTCGACGCTTTAACTCTCGAAGATGAATTAAAACAGATAACTCAACTAGAGGAATTTCAACATGGCTATTTACATGAACTACGACGGTCTGAAAGTTAAAGGCAACGTGACTGCTGAAGGCTACAAAGACTGGATTCGTCTGGACAGCTTCCAATTCGGCGTTGGTCGTCACATCACGATGGAAGCCGGCCACATGTCCAACCGCGAAGCTACTCGTCCTAGCATCAGCGAAATCTCTGTTTCCAAACTGATGGACACCGCTTCTTCCGGTCTGTTCAAAGAGTCTTTGACTGGTACTGCTGGCGTTAAAGTTCTGGTTGATATCGTTCGCACTCAGGCTGACAAAATCGAGAAATACGTTTCCTACGAAATGGAAGACGTAATGGTAAGCAGCTACAGCGTTTCCGCTGGCGCTGAATCTGCTCCAGCTGAGTCTATCTCCCTGAGCTTCTCCAAAGTAACTATGTCTTACACTGCTGCTGACAAGAAGCACGCTGGCAAGACTCCAGAGCGCGTTGGTTACGACCTGGAAGCTGGCAAAAAGATCTAATTTGGATCTGGAGTCGCTCCTTCAAGAGCGACTCGCCAAGCAAACAAAAAAGGCGAGTGGGATTTCCCCCTCGCCTTTTTTGTTGCAGTTGAATATATAACAGGTCCGTCACCTCAGATCATCACAAGGCGACCTCAATTCGAACCAAAGCTAAATGCTAACGCAGGATAAGATAAAAACCTGCGACGCCAGCCGCCACACAGCAAGACGCCAGCAGCGTCAATAAAATATTCCTGAAACGAGACCTGGTAATTGCTGAAACTTTATTGACGTGCGCTCTCTCTTCCAAAAGCTGCTCCAAAACCACACGCCTCTGACGACGCACTTCTCCCCGACCGATCTGCCCTTTTAGCTGCTGATGATTGATGCCCATCAGATCAGGATGCAGTTTGCTCCCGCACTCTTCAGTGCGCTTGGAGGGCGATAAAGGTGACATTATCTTTCGCATCCCCGTTTAAGGTTTCTTTAAGCAGCGTGTCGGCCGCCTCGCTCAGACTTCTAATTTGCATAGCTTTCGCCAGACCATCTTCTCCAACCTCGTTGTACAGGCCATCCGTACAAATTAAAAATCGATCAGAAGGCTCAACCAGTATGGCGTTAACATCTACGCATAAATGTTCATGCACGCCAACGGCGCGGGTAAGCATATTGCGAAAGCTGCTTTGCTCCGCCTGCGCGGGCGTCATATCCCCCTTATCAACCAGCTCCTGCACCTTGCTATGGTCATGCGTAATACGATGCAGCTTATGATTTCGCATGAGATATACGCGAGAATCACCAGCCCAGACCGCAACCGCCACACCATATCGAACAAACAGGCAAGCTACCGTCGATCCAACTTTACTGCCGTTCAGTTCTTGCTGCGCATAAGCCAGCAAATCATCGTTCGTTTTGATCAATGCGTCTTCAATTTGCTCGACCACATCCACCAGATACGCTCGCAGCGGCAGATGATCAAGTTGCTCTACGATCTTCTGGCTGGCGACCTCGCCGGCATGATGCCCGCCCATGCCGTCAGCCACCGCCCACAGACCACCCGCGTCCCGGGCCAGCGCAGCATCTTCATTGTGTTTTCTAACATTGCCCACATGCGTGCGCAGCTCAGACTTCCAGTTAAGGTGGTTCGCCATGAAAATTACATCTGTTCACAGGTCGCCGGACGCTGGTAGCGTCCGATGAAAAATATCCGATTTTCCATTCCTATCTATCGTTCCATCCCCACTGCTGCCATTTTCCATCGAGGAAAGCTGTAAATCCTTGAAATTTAGGCAACCTTTCTGCTGCGACAAATCTGGGCGACACCCATGTGGAGCCCTGAGTCCACCAAAAGCTATGCGGTTCTTCCTGCTTCGTGAGCATGACGTCCAACGCCCCAATCGCCACAGGGAAAGTGGATTCATCCTCTTCGGGAATCTCCAGACTGAGACTTTGAATGGAGCCGCCCGCCAGAGTTTTCTCAAGCGGCGGCGTCATCGCTGCAAGCTCTGACCGAAATTCTCCAAAATCAATGATCTGCTCAAGCAGACGTCCAATAAGGGTTTCTAATGTTTCGTACCACTCGCCATTGCTCAACAAAGTATCGACATAACTGATACGAGAGCTCAGCGGATGCAGTACAGTGAATGGAAAATATCGACCTACGCTATCAACGCTGGGACACCACAGCCCAATCCATGCCTGCTCATCAAGGACTTTGGGCATAATCATGAAGCGCCACCAGGGCGCTACAAGATAGTAATCCAACCAACGTTGTCCCAAAGACTGCTGACTTGCGTACAGACTGTTCTGCAACCATTTATCCCACGCCGAACCAAACCCGCCAGGCAGGTTCAGCTGGATAAAGTCCCCCGAAGACGGCAATTTGCCAAAATAGCCAACAGACGAGTTATTCACTTGCTCCCCATATTCGCTTATCAAGCTCTACCATCCCAACCCAGTTAGAACAGCCATTTAGTTCTGTTTTCACTACCTTTAACTCTCTATAAACCGCTCGGGCAGTCGTACCGCTTTATCCATCCGGGCGTGAATGGATTAACCGTGCTACTGGCGAAAAGCTCCATTTCTCCATTGCGGTGATCCACACTGATCACTACGTTATACAGACGGGAAGTGCTCCCTTTATTCACCTTGTGAGCATCCAACAATCGGAACAGTCCCCAGTCCCCTTCATACGCGTCCGTGTGCAGCGTCTCGTTCAAATCTTCAAACACCACTCTGGCGCCACTCTTATCGGCTGGCCAATCCATGCTCATTTTCAACTGTGGACCATGGGTATAACGCAAGCGCTGACTGCCAACCTCGAAATCGAAACGGCGAACGGTGTTATCCAGTTTATGTGGTTTTACCTGGAAGCGTACGTGCGGGTCTTCACCTTTATCGCCGAAGAATACGCGACGAATAGAGTCGGCCACCTGCATCTGCTGCAGAGCCTGACTACTGATGCCAATACCACGACCATCCACGCCCTTCGCGCGCCAGGATGAAGTGATGAAAGGCGCGACGTTCGCTTTGACGAAGCTGTCTTCAATGCCGCCAGGCTTGAAGAACGCCGCAAAGTCGCTCAGGGAAGCATCGCTGGATGACCGGGAAGAGAATGGGTAGTTCTTCGCCAACGTCTTCTGGTAGACAGAGTACACTTCTCTATTCCAGGCCGCACTCAGGTGCGAGCCGCCTGCGCCCAACAACACTTTCCAGCTTTGGTCGCCCATGGACTCCAGCCAGCCTTTCAAATAACCCGGCGCTCTTGATGCCGTGACGCGTAGCGCTTTGACAGGGTCTTCTCCGCCACTGAAACGCGCCAGTGCGAATTTGAAAGCGGCCTCAGATGAGTTCGGCGCAAGAGAGGTCTCTTCCAATTTGTCGAATATGCCGCGAAGTTTCTCCCAATAACGGTCAATTTCTTTATCTTCCATCAACCTATGCAGCGACTTGAAAGCATCATCCACTGGCGTTGGCTCACGCTGCTGCGCCACCAAATTCGCTGCGGCGTCTAAGGCCTGCCCAGCGCGCCCGCTGACGTTTGCGTCTGGCAGCGGAGGCGTCAACAACGTTTCTTTGCTGGCGCGGTTCAGCAGAGTCAGAATCGGAGATTGAGTGCGGTCCAGGTTATTGGCCAGCTTGTTACGCGCTACATCCATAGAACCGAAATCGACCACTTTGGGCGAATTCAGCGCACGGTTCCAAACATCGATGTAGTCGGTGAAATAGAGATGTTTGATCTTCTCTACAATGTTCTCCACATCTTTTTCAGAGAAGTCCTCTTCCACTTGCGCCCCAAGAATCCACTGCTCGCTTGAGTAGCGCTTGACCAAGTTAGAGTCGGGAGACAGATCCAGCTTGCCATACCCCGCTTTGGTGTACAGACGTGGAATCTTAAGGTCTGAGCTTACTTGTGAATCCACGACAAAGGTGCCAGCGAAGTCCACACCCAAGTCATCACGCAAATTCAGGAAGCCAGCGAACTCAGGCTGACGTTTGATTTGCTGGTAAATACGTCTCTCGATCGGAATGGTTCTAAGCTTTTCACGACTGCGCTCAACAACCGTGTCCTTCAGCGTCAAATCCGTGAAATTGTCGCCCAACACTTGGTTCAAGTGCGTTTTCAGAGCTCCCTGCTCAGACGCCTTACCTGGGAGCTTCTCTTCCCAATAACGCGCAAACCAAGCCTTTATCTCATTGTTGTCGCGGACGCGGCTATTACCCATCATCAGATAAACACGCAAGGCCTCGTAAATGGCGTCGTTGTTATCTTCCGTAACCAGCACGCCTTCCAACCTCTGGCGCAACAGCGGAGTTAAAAAGTGGCGCAATGAAGCATCGAACGTTTTTTCGGTTTCCGTAACAACGCCTGCGTCATAGAGCCCCAAATTACTCAACCAGGGGTGATCCACTTCAGAGTAAAGCTGCTGGGCGTCTTCCAATGGCTTCAATATATCCAGTACTTGCTCAAATTCATTGGGTTCAGGATTGGCCGAGGCCAATTGATTGTGTTTGTTCAACAGTTCCTGAATTTCCGCCATCATGTTCTGCGTGCTCACCACACTTGAAGTCCATGCGGCAAGGGCTCCGCCGAAGGCGAGCAATAGCGTGAAGAAAGCGACGCGGCGCGTCCACTTTATGCGGCCTTCATAGCGGGTATTGAGTGTGGCGATTTCGGCTTCGGGAAAGATAACTTCTTTCAACAGCTTGTTAAGGAAGAAGCTTTTACCCGCGCCTGGCGCATTAGCGGCGACGTTATAGTTGATGCCGTAATTAGAAGACAGGTTCGCCAGAATCCGGTCAATCGGCCGCCCTTCCTGGGTGCCGCTGGTGAAATACACGCCGCGGAGCAGCGATTGTTTTTCGAAACGACTGGTTTTGAAAACAGACTTGATAAAGCTATCCAGCACTGAGCGCATGTTCTCCACTTGCCCAGGGAAAGCGAGAATCTTAGAACGTCGGCGGGTGTCTCGCTCCTGATGCGCCCGCCAAATCACCCTCTCATTTAACCGCTTGACCAATGCTTCGAATTCCGGAGCGAAATATTCCGCCGTTTGAGAAGCGTTTTGATCTTCCGTATTGGGGAAGGTCATCCCCCAGACTTTTTCACGCTCCGTGGCGCCAAGATTTTCAAAAAACTCGTTAAAGCCGGAAATAAGATCCGCTTTTGTGAAAAGGAAATAAATCGGGAAACGAACCTGGAAGTTCTCCGCCAGCTCCTGAATTCGATTGCGGATACGTTCAGCATGCTGCAAACGTTCCGCTTCGCTGGAGCTCAGCAAGTCCTGAACGCTCACCGCCAAAAGAACGCCATTGATCGGCCTGCGCATACGATGCTTTTTCAACAACGCAAGGAAGTTACGCCAGCCTGTGCGATCCTGCGCTGCGTCACTGTCTTGGGTAGTGTAACGGCCAGCCGTATCGATTAGCACGGCTTCATCAGTAAACCACCAATCGCAGTTACGGGTACCGCCTACGCCACCGATTTGCTGCAGACCCAGCTTTTCCTTCAACGGAAAATGCAGCCCGGAGTTGATCAACGCGGTCGTTTTACCTGCGCCCGGCGGCCCAATAATAATGTACCAGGGCAATTGATAGACTGAACGCCGTCCAGCCTTGGTGTCGAACTTTGCGGTGCGCAGGAGACTCATCGCCTCACGGAAGCGCTCGCCAACAACTCTCGCTTCTTCATCAGATGCAGAAGGTTTGGCTTCTTCTTGAATCGCCTCCACCATGGAGTTGTTTTGCTTGCGCTGTCCCAGCATTTTTATCAAGAAGATAATGGTGGCGACAAACCAGACGCAGAGTATGACGACCAGTCTGACCGCCCCGGAAGCGGGCTCCGCCTTTTCTCCGAAGCGGACGTAATCGGCCCCGAACCATATCACCAGAGAAAGCGCTATAAGTCCCACTACCGTCAAAAACCGTGGGTCAATCATCCATTTAAAAAAGCGGGACATAAGTCTCCTCATGCAACCGAAAAAGAGAGTTCAAACTACAGGACCGGATATCCGATTCGGGGAGCGGTCCGATCGATTCATCAACTTAAGACTGATACTTTTGCGTCAGTTCCTGAAGCTGCTGCGCCTGCGCGTCGGTCACCGTACCCAGCCAATAACGGAAGCCGCTATAACTCAGCAACAGCGCCGCCGCCATAATGGACGCGACAACCCACAGCGGCACGTATTCCGAAATACGCTTTTTCGCAGGAGTAGAGCCACGCCAGCGAGGAGACAGGTCTCCGTCGAACTCGCCGCGCTGCATCTGAATAGTGCGCACCAAGTTATCGCGAATGGTCTCCAGATAATCCCTGCCACGGGGATCCAGCTTATATTTCCCTTCAAAGCCAAGGCTCAGGCACACGTATATCAGTTCAATGAGGTCGATATACTTGGCTGGGGTCGCCAGGATCTTGTCCAATATCAGGAATACTTTCTCACCGCCCACGTTCTCGCGATGGAACGTACTGAGAAGCGTCGCTCGCGACCAGCCGACTTCCGCTCCCCAAGGGGTATTCATAATCGCCTCGTCCAGTGCGGAGCACAAAACATAGCGAGCCGATAGCACCACATCAGAGGCGACGCCCTTCGACTGCGCTTCCGACTCAAATCGGCGAATCTGCTGAATAACCTGCTGGCGCAATTGATTGGGGTTTTGCACCTGAACGGTCTGACGCAACTCTCCCAATAACGCTATCAGCTCCGAAGCGCTGGCGGTAAGAGGGTTCAACCCCTGTTTTACATCCAGACCCTGCCCGCTTTCCATTGCGCCGGGAGGAGGCGCTGGCGCCTGATGGGGCGCAAAAGCAGTCGGCGGAGGCTGTGTTGACAGTCCGCCAGAAGAGCGCCCTCCAGGTGTGGGTACAATGACTGTACGATCACCGCCGCCGGCGCCACCGAAAAATGTTTTATCAGAATCGTTGCTCATGACTTCTAATCTCGCTCAAAGCCGTCCATTCGCTTCATATTAAAACGCCGCGTCTCGCAATGAAACGCGGCGAGGGCTAAACGCCTCTCCTCGAAGCAAAAAACGATTAATCCCTGATTGCCCAAAACTCCATTTCCAAACCAGGGAAATCCGCACCGATATGCACGGCAAAGCCGCTGGATTGCGCCAAGGCTCGCCAGTAATCGCTATTGCGGTCCAACTGGAAGTAGGTGAAACCGGTATGGAATGGAATTTGTCTCGGCGCCACTGGCAAGGCTTGCAGCCCGATGCCTGGCAACGCCGCATTGATCAAGTCGCGAATACGTTCGACCGGCGCAATTTTCACCTGGCTTGGGAAGCGGCTGCGGATCTGGTCCGACTTCATCTGCGCCTTGACCGCCAGAATATAAGTCGCCTTCTCCACCAAAGACCGGTCAGTAATCGGAGACACATAAATACCATAGCGACGCTCAACCAGATCCAGGGACACTGCTGAGGTTTCACTCACGGTGTTCATGTACTGGTTCAGAATCTGCATCAGCTGCGGGATGGATTTTTCCAACTCGTCATGATGATACGCAGGCATAGTCGCGGGAGGTCTGCGCTGAACACTGGTGAACGTCGACAGTTCACCGGCTATTTGCATTAGCTCGCCGAAAACATCCACAGGATGTAAAGGGCGAATTTGCGCCAAGTGCAACAACCAAGGTTCAACCCGGTTAATCATCTGCAGCATCAGAAAGTCCGCAATTTCGGAAGTGCCCTGTCTGCCACTGTCTCGCAATCGCCCAGCCAATGCTTCCGCGCGTAAATTCAAGCTGCCCGCCACTTCCTGCAACAGGTTGGCCAGGCGTGGATGCGCTCTGACGTCCAGCATAGGAGGAATAAACTGAGTGTCGAGAACGATTTCTCCATCGTCCCGTTTATCCTGTATCCGTGCGATAGGCAGCACAGCGTAGCCACTGCGATCCTCTCTTTCCAACAGGATACGAAAACGCAGTTGTCCAATCTGAATTTTGGTACTGTCGCTATGCTCGGATGTGGAATCGAAGGTTTCCAGCTCACGGGCGTTAAATCGCACCAGTGTCTGATTGTCTTCTTCCAGATGCGTGTCAGGCGAACCTGGACGCTTAACAGGAATACCCAGATAAACGGTTTGATTCTGGAGACCTTTCTCGGGCTCCAGAATATCAAGCTCAGAATCTATGTCTGGAACGTTGAACGGCGTTCCATCGGGGAAAATACCCCGGCAGCGATTGATGGAGAACTTTCCAAGTTTCAACACTTGGCTGTCTATCTCCAGATCGTAAAATCCCCAGAAAAATGCCTTTAGAGGCTTGCAGCGGGCTTCCAACAACGATTCATGGTAACGATCCTGCTGCTGGAAGTGCTGAGGACGAAGGAACATGCCCTCCGTCCATACGACGCGGTTTTCAAATGACATCGAATAGCCCCGGATTAATCCTTGATGCGCATGCCAAGGCGGTCAACGAACAGATCCAGTTTGTTGCCGGTGTTCTGATCGATCTGGAAGACCACTTTGGTGGAAGCGTCGTCGTAACGGATATATTCCGCCATGACGCCGATATAATGAGTGCGCTTATCGAAGGTGAAGGTCTCTTCTCTCAGCTCGCCCGGGGTCAATTCTTTCAATTTATAAGTCTTCACCAGATCGCGGCCCAATACTTCTTTTGCGCTCTGGAACAGGGCGATGAATTCTTCCTGATCGAACTGACGATCATTTTCCAGCTCGAATATATTCAGAATGACGGGAGAAGCTCGACCGTCTTCGTTCGGATTGACGTCGTTGGCGCCGTGAATCCTCAAAGTGACGGTGGTTTCCCGCCCGGTCCATTTGCCTACAGTCGTACACCCGGCCACCGTCAAGGCCAAGAGCAACAACATAGCCCAATTTCTGAAAGAAGCCTGGCATCTCATGAACAAAAGTCCTCCATATTTATAGATTCGCGCCATCTAAACTATGCAATCAGCCTGAGCGTACAATCAAATACGCCCAAGCAAATCTTATAAATTATAATGCTTTACAGGACAATTTCTGTCGTCCCGCAACTGCTTCCCTTGAATATGAGAAAAAATGCAGCCAATCGCCGCACTTTTAACAAGGGGGTTTCTAGGTACAGTAATCAATTTTAAAGTGCAAGCGTCATTTCTGACGGTTTGCCTTCAACTCATTGAAACTGCGTTCATAACTTTCCGCAAAGGTCTCGCCGAACAGACGCTTGAATGTCTTTTCCGCGTCTTCGTTCATTTCTTCGAAGAAATCCTTGTACCCTTCCCAGTTTTTACCGGCGCCGCCAAACAGCGACTTACCGCGCTGCTTTTCAAACCGACGCTCCAGCTTTTCGGGGTTAAACTGACTCATAAGATAGTCGTAAGCCGCACGAATGCCATTAAAGAGCGCTAACTGGTGGTCAGAAATATCGGCAAAGGCCTCTTTTGTCGCTTCCATGGGCGACATGTAGGCGCGTCCGGACTTCGTAAACAGGTTGTCCAATGCGTCTTCCGCCGACACCGAGAATTTCAACGGGTTGTTCTCAGCCGCCTGAATCATGGTGAGATTCATACGAAACTCGTTTTTGATAGTCTGACGGGCTCTCAGCGCCTTCATCAGTCCATCAACCGTTTCCCTCACCATATCAGCGATAACTGGCGTCAGATTAGCTTGCTGTTCCGCGGTTAAGCGCACCAGCCCCAGGGCCTGCGCCAATCCAGCAGCCTGCTCAGGAGAAACCTGAATCGGCGGCGCGGAAACGGATGGACGCTCAGGCTCACGAGGCGTATCTATAACAGATTGTTTTACAGGCGGAGCCTCTCGTTTGACCGGGCGCTGTTCGACCTGGCGTCTGGGCGGCACAACCTTCCCCGGTGCTTGCGCACCCGTGTTTGCAATCGGCAAATCAGGCTCGGGTTTCGGTTCGACCGGCTTTTCAATGGGCTTAGGTTCAGCAACCGGGGCCACGTCATTGAGTATGTCTGCGAGCGAGCCGCTATCACCAGAAGGTTCCTTGATGGAAGGCTCAGCTGGGGGAGGCTGTTGCCCCCACAAAGAGGACTCCGATGGTGAGGTGGACTCCAATGGATCTGACTTGCTCATCCCCGCCCCGGTCAAATCCTGTATTGGCTCAATCTCTTTAGGAAGCTGTTGCGGCTGATTCAATCCCAACTGTTCGGGGTGTGTGTTCACGATATCCAGCAATGAATCCGGGTTAGACTTGGGCGGAGGTTCTCTACGCGGCTTCGGCCTGGATTCAACGGGAGGCGGTGGCGTCTTGGGCGTAGCCGGGGGTTCCGGCTTGCGTGGCTGAATAAGAGATTTATCCCAGTCTTCAGGGATCACATTGGGAATAACCATGCGACCACTCTCAGCAGAGCCGCCGCCGAGCCCAAAAGAATCGCCCATTAAATTGTCTGCGGGAGGCTCGTCTCCCGACACGCCCAACCCTAGGCCTTCATCATACAAAGAAGATTTTTGTGATCCGCCAATGGCGACCAATGGATCTACAGAAGAGTCGCCGCCAGTCAACCCCGTGTCGCCGCCAATAAGCTCGCCTTTAAATGCGCCCACGGAAGGTTTGGGCTCCGGCTCCGAACCAACGCCAGTCAGCCATTTATCCAAATCGTCCAAGCCAGGGGAAGCCGCGGCGCCTGCGCCGCCTGGAATATCATCAATGTCGGATGTGATGGACGTTGATTCGCCGTCATCCTGCGGCTTATCCCCTTCCACCAATAATACGAACGGTCCGAGCAAAATCTGGTCGCCCTGGTTGATAGGGGTTGGCTGCCCTTTTACCAAAGCCTGGCTCAGGTTGTTAAGAAAGGTGCCGTTGGTGCTTTGATCAACAATTTCAAAGCCTGATCCGTTAAATTGAATCTTCGCGTGAACGGATGATACGTAACGGTTGGGGTCCGGCAACACCCAGGTATTCGAATTCGCGCGACCTATCGTCGCCCCTTCTTCTTCAACAGTTACGACTTTGCCCGCCATCTCGCTCTCAGGCGGACATTGAACGACTCTAAGCTTTACCTGCATGGTGATTTTCAAGTCCGAAGGAAATATCCAGTTAGATTAACTAATTATGCTTACCAGTTAAAGCGATGCATATACTCACAATGGCTTTCCGGGTTTGCGTCCCTGACTATATACGACGACACTGCAATGGGCCGCCGACTGCCCCTAGGATAATCCTTTAGGGTTAGACAGCAACAGAATAAAACCCAAAACAACAAAAATAGACCATAAAGCC
Source organism: Hahella sp. KA22 (assembly GCF_004135205.1). Classification (NCBI taxonomy): domain Bacteria; kingdom Pseudomonadati; phylum Pseudomonadota; class Gammaproteobacteria; order Oceanospirillales; family Hahellaceae; genus Hahella; species Hahella sp. KA22. The sequence goes on from NZ_CP035490.1 coordinate 4,935,013, forward strand.
TATACTTATCGACCCGTACGCCTATATTTCATAGGCCTAAAATAGGGTTGCTAAAATTAACGCCAAATGAATAATCTGCAATCTATGTTAGAAGCGTCATTATTTGGCATAACAGCTTCATTATTCGGCTGTTGCTATATTAAAAGTTATTAAGATTATTGGACGGCGTCGAATGTCGGAGACGCTTTCTCTTCCGACGTATAGCAGGCCTGCTCCTGCTGAAAAGACAGGCGATTAAGGAACATTAAATGGCTCAGAAAACCGCTCTCATCGTTGACGACTCAGCGACAGCTCGAATTATGCTGGCCAAGGTCCTTAACAGCATGGACGTTAAAACCCGTCAGGCCAGCTCAGGTGAAGAAGCCCTGAAACTGGTTCCCGCAGAACGCCCGGACCTGATCTTTCTCGATCATCTTATGCCGGGCATGGATGGTTTCCAGACACTTAAAGCGTTAAAGCAAAATCCGGAAACCAACCAGATTCCCGTCATTATGTATACCTCCCAGAACGCCATGAAATATCAGGAAGAAGCCAAGGCCCTTGGCGCGGCGGGAGTTATCACCAAACAGGTTGACCGCGAACGTTTATATCTGCTCGTCGAACATGTTTATATGCAGCAGGAACTGGCTCGCACCGAAACAAGCGTCAACACTGTGGCGGAGGCGATCGGCCAGACGCCTATGACCACAGAGCAGCACGCCACGCCACGCAAAGTCGTCCCGTTGCGCCCAGGCCAGCAGAAAATGGAAGATCACGTGGAGCAGCGCATCGCATCTCTACGCAGCGAGCTGGAAACGCAGCAAAACGAGCGCTACTGGAAACCACTGGAAGAACTGAAAAAACAGAATGGCCGTCTGCGCATTGCGCTATGGGCGATGATCGTCGTATTCATCCTGACAGGGCTGAAGTTGAACTCTCTGGATTCCGCCTTCGAAGCCATGCAAAAAGAGGTGAATTCCGCCAGACAGGTTCTGAACGAGCTGATCGCCATCATGGAAGAAACCTGATCACGAAAAGAGTCAGTAACAGAATCTGTAGCAACCTTGAACTAGAGGGCGCTTGTGCGCTCTCTTAATATCTCCCCCTCCTTCCCTAATCTCGCCCATCATTGCAACTCTTGCCAAGCGCACCAACGTCAGGGCCTTATCGCGCAAGTCTCTACCCTCGTTTCAGGCAAGAAAATAAATATCCGTTACACTTACTTAAAGTAATTCTTTAGAAAGAGAGCATTACACCAATTGTTTTTCTGGGCTTTCATCAAAGATGTCTGCTGCGCAGTGCGCCTGCTTAAATACGGAAAACCCAAGTTCATCTCAGTGAGCCAATAGCCGGGAAATAGCGCAATGCTGTTCAAGACTTATCAAAAGAAAAAGTTTCTGCTGGTTGATGATTTTGACAATTTCATCTTCTCACTCAAACAAATGCTGCGCCGACTTGGCGCGGAGGATATCGACAGCGCCCGCAACGGCGAAGATGCGGTGCAGCTGTTTTTACGCAAGCATTATGATGTGGTGTTCTGTGACTACAACATGGGGGAGCACAAGAACGGACAACAAGTGCTGGAAGAGTTGCGCTTCCGTAAGCTGCTGAAAAATACAGATATCTTCTTGCTGGTCAGCGCTGAAGCCGCCAAAGACATGGTATTTGGCGCACTGGAGTGCCAGCCTGACGGCTACATCACCAAGCCCATCACTCAGTCCATACTGCAAAACCGCCTTGATAAGCTAATGGAGCAAAAGGAGGCCACAGCAGATATCAATCGCGCGATTGATCTGGAGGATTACTCCAAGGCGATTACCCTATGCAATCAACATCTCAAGGCCAACACTAAATACCGCTCCTGGACCGTAAAAACCCTGGCGAACCTGTACTATCTCAGTGGCGATCTGGTGCACTCCAAGCAGATTTATGAAGACATCCTGCAAAAACGCCGCTTGGACTGGGCCCGCCTGGGACTTGGCAAAGTGCTATTGGCGGAAGGCAATGCGCAAGAGGCGGCGGTTAAGTTCGAGGAGTTGATTGAAGAGCAGCCTCTTTTGGTGGAAGCCTATGACTGGCTGGCCAAAGCGCAGCGTCATATCGGCCACGGCAAAAAAGCCCAAGGGACACTGCAGCAAGCGGTGGAAATTTCCCCTCGCGCCCTGCTGCGCCAAAAAGAGCTGGCGGAGATCAGTCGCTCGTTGCATGACCTGGAAACCGCCTCCAAAGCGTACCGACAGACCAACAAGTTGAGCGAGTATTCCTGCCACGAATCACCAGATTTGTATTTGGATTTCACCCGCTGCCTGTCTGACCTGTCGGAGGGCGACACCTCATCACAAGGCCAAAAACTGGCCTCGGAAGCCAACGCAGCGCTAGAACGCATCCGCAGAAAGTATAAAGACGATCCAGCGACACAACTGAAAAGCCATATGGTTGAGGCCAGGGTCTGGTCCGGCCAAGGCAAAGCCCAAGAAGGAGCCAAAGCGCTGAAGCAGGCGCAAACCTACTTTGACGAAGCCGCCAAGGACAACCCGGACCTCACTCTGGAAATGGCGCAAACGTTATACGCACTAAATCAGGAGAAAGAAGCTGAACAGCTGCTGACCGAGCTTGCCGCCAAGTATCCGGATAATGAGAAGCTACAAGACCGGATAGAAGAACTGCGCGATGAACCTGTCAGCCTGAAACAACGAATCAAAGCTCGGGAACTCAACAGAAAAGGCATACAGCTATACGAGGAAGGCGCCTTGTCGGATGGGGTGGCCGTATTCAAGGAAGCGATGGCGATTACACCGGCTCATGTCGGCCTGAATCTAAACCTGCTGCAAACACTGATCAAATCCGCCGCTCAGTCCAAACTGAATGCGGAGTATCAGGGGCTCGCGCAGCAGTGTCTGAGCCGGCTGCAACGACTGACGCCGCAACACAGACAGTACAAACGCTATCAACACTTGTTGCAGCGATACCAGCAAATTCAACGAGGTTAAAGCACCGTGACACAGAAAAACAAACTGGACTTCAGCTTTATCATGGCGGCCAGCGTGCACGATATGAAGAACTCTCTGAGCATGTTGCTGCACTCGCTGGACGAAGTGAATCACGAAATCGCGGAGCTGGATCTGCCCATTGCTCAACGCATGGCGACGTTGCAATATGAAGCTGCGCGGGTGAACAACGACCTGGTGCAGCTACTCAGCCTTTACAAGCTGGATGCAGACATGCTGACCGCAGACATCGATGAACACTTCGTACTGGATTTTCTGGAAGAGCAAGTCGCGCGCTACCATCCTCTTTTCGCCGCTCGCAACATGCGTTGCGAGGTAGACTGCGACGAGAGATTAACGGGGTATTTTGATAACGACCTGGTGTCCGGCGTAGTGAACAACATTCTCGCCAACGCGATTCGTTACAGCCGCAGCCAGATCAGGGTGTCAGCCAGAACCGAAGAGGGTGGTCTTTACATCACGATCGAAGATGATGGCCAGGGATTTCCCGCCAAGATGGTGGAGATTCCAGAGCAGCTATCAACGGAAGTGGATTTCGAGTCAGGCAGCACCAATCTGGGACTGTATTTCGCCCACCGTATCGCGCAGCTGCACATGCAAAAAGGAAAAACAGGCAGAATTTCACTGCGCAACGGCGGCGCACTGAATGGCGGCGTCTTTGAAATGTACTTGCCCTGAGTCCGTTCGCCCACCGCCGGGGTCACCGGCGGCCCAGCGTAAACTCACAGACAACACTTCTTGAACTTTTTACCACTCCCGCAAGGGCAAGGATCATTACGACCGACTTTGGGCTCTTCCCGCACCAGCGGATCATGGTGCTGAAAGTAAACAGACAGGCCCCGCCCCGCTTTGGCGTATCGCATGAGATACCCATTCAGATCTTCATGTGCGCCACGCAACTCCTCGCGAAAATCATCCTGCTGAGAGGCGCCTTCACGCTCCAGAATCTCCAGTGCTGCGTCCACATCCTGAAAGACTTTCAGAATCGAAATGGTGTCATCCAGATCCCGTGACATTTTCTCGTAGCCGCCAGGATCGCGTTGCGCCAGCATCCCCAAAGCGCGCACCCAATTTGGCGCCAGCCACTCATCCGCCAGGATAACGCCCTCGCACCAGTTTTCGAAACTGCGGCGCTCCTCGGTGTCCCAGCTGAACAGGCAGTCTGATGGCAGTGTCGGTGCGCCAATTTCTATTTGTCCGCGAACTTCCTGATACAGCGCTTTCATGTCCTCGATCACTGTCGAGTCACTTTGGCGCAGCTCTTCCTGATAGCATTCTCCCAATGCGACGGGGAGCCAGTCTTGCTCGTCTATTTCAACGGGGCAACAGGCTAATCCGAACAAAAAACCGTGACATTGATTGTAATTAAGCAAGTCCTCACAGCGTTCGGCGTCACACAAGAATGCGCGCAGGTCAATAAATCGCGGATCAGATTCATAGCCCGAAGCGACTTGTCCCCTCGGGTATACGGAAGGAAATTCAACTCCCATACCACTCGATCCTTTTAATAATCTGTAATTCATTCAAGTGTAAAACGAAACAGGCAATATTGTTAGTAATTTAATATGGCCCCGGCGCGTCCTCGCGCTGGCTCCAGGGCGCGCCAGACTCGCCTCAGCGGAGTACGCCCCTTTCTACGCCCAAAGAAAATATCGACTACTCCCCCACTCATCCCCACCTCCCCCCTTGAGCGGCTGTTTACCCGTATTTTCTACCCCCATACCATTCTCTGTAATAACGCCGCCAACATGCCCATTGCACATAACAAACAAAGCGGCCCATAACAAAAATAAACAGCCGTGACGGTCAGCGAGAGGCCGCCGGCGGAGCACCTTTATGACAACGAGCGACGCACCTGAAGCAAGACCGCTGATTCCCAGCAAGATTTCACCGCCGCAAACCAGCCCTCACGTGCTGAGCCGCCCACGCCTGGAGGCCGCCCTGCTTGACGCCGCCAGCAAGCCCTTATGCATCGTGCGCGCGCCGGCAGGATTCGGAAAGACCACGTTGATGTCTCATTGGCGCCGCCGTCAGCCAGGGCGGGTCGCCTGGCTCAGCCTGGATGAGCTGGATAACGACGCCACTCTATTTGGACGCTATCTGACAGCGACGCTGTCTCATCAGGCGCCGGAGCTCCAGGGACCGTTGTCGCGCGCAGAAGAAGCGCTATCCGACTATGATCTGATCTGGCTCACCGGAAAGTTGTGCAATGAATTAAGCGCTCTGGATCAACAACTCATTCTGGTGCTGGATGACTACCATCGCGTGCAAAACGAGCAAATCCATGAGGCGCTGCGGTTTCTTATTCAGCATCAGCCTCCCGCGCTACGTCTTTTTATCCTGACGCGATCCGAGCCGCCGCTGGGTTTAGCGAATTGGCGGGTACGCGGCATGCTGCACGAGATCGGGGCTGATGAGCTTGGCTTTACTTTGGAGGAAGCCCGGCAATTTCTTCATGAAAAAAATGATCTTCGAATCGACGACCCGCAAGCATTACAGGAGACATTGCAGCGCCTGAAAGGCTGGGCGGCGGGACTGCAGATCATCGCGCTGTCGGCGCCCCCGAAGGATTCATTTAATGATTATCTAAGGCGCTTTAACGGCGCCCACGCGCATGTGCTGGACTTTCTCGCAGAGGAAGTGCTCAGCAAACAATCGCCAGAGCGTCAGGCGTTTTTACTAAAAACCAGTGTGCTGGAGCGTTTCAATTCCGAACTGGCGCAGGCGCTGACTGAACAGAAAGAAAGTTTCGGCATGCTGCAGGATCTGGAGAAAGGCGGCATGTTCATCGCCCCGCTGGATGAGTATCGCACCTGGTACAGCTACCATCCCTTTTTCGCCGAGTTTCTGCGTCATCAGCTACAGCTTCAAGCGTCTCCACAGGCTATCGTCGACTTGCATCGAAGAGCATACGAATGGTGGTTGCAGAAAGCCCAGACGGCGGAAGCACTGACTCATCTATTGCAGGTAGGCGACCCAGCGCTGATCGCAGAGACGCTGTCTGTCCATGGCTGGGCGCTGTTTGAACAGGGACAGCTCAGCCTCATTGAACAGTGCTTGGACGCCCTTCCCGAAGCCGCCATCGCTAACGACAACAGACTTGCGCTGCTGCGGGCCTGGGTATGTCTGACGCAGGCCGACCCCGGATCGCTGGAGGAAGCGCTCAATCAAGCAGAACAACGTTTGCCGGACCAGCAAGAGGAGACGCAGTGGCGACAGGTCAGCGCCGAAATCAGCGCACTCAAAGCCCAGTTATACGCCACAGTGGAGGATATTGAAGCCGCGCACAATCATGCGCGTCAGGCCTTGGCGATCAGCTCCAGCGCCTCCAACGCAGCCGCCATCGCCCTGTCAGTTCTGGGTGAAACGCACGTGTGCCGGGGAGAACTGGACCAGGCGCGGGACGCATTTATTCAGGCGGAAGCTTCCGCACGCGCCGCCAATTCCATGCACGGCCTACTCTGGACGCTTGGACAACAAGCGGATGTTCTGCGTCATCAGGGGGATCTGTTGGGATGTCACCAACAGCAGACTATCGTCTTACAACTGGCGCGGGAGCACCATCTTGCACAAACACCGGTCATGGAGTTCATTCATCGACAACGGGCCGACCTGCTCATCGAGTGGCTACAGTGCCATGAAGCCGCTCAGCATTGTGATGCAGGACTACGCATCGTGGAGCATCTTGAACCCCATTGCGCCATCCCTCTCAACGCATTGAAAGCCAGCATTGCGTTGCAGCAGGGCGAAGCTGGCGCAGCGGAAACTTATCTGCGCAAAAATACACTGCTAATGCGCGAACATCGTTGCCACTCGGACTGGCGCGCCCTGTCCGCATCCATTCAACTTCGCTACTGGCGACAACAGCGCAGTCTATCCGCCATTAACGAGTGGTTAAGCGCTGAGCCTGCTCCCAGTCCAGCGCCCAGTCATTTTCAACAACGCCGGGCGCGCAACCTCGCCTTTGCGTTGCTCAGCCTGGACAGATCCCACGAAGCGCTGCAGATACTGCAACCACTGACCTCTCAGGCTCGCCAGTTTGGCCTGCGCCTCTGTGAGATGGAAAACCAGATTCTCGCAACCTGGGCCTGTCTGCGCCTGGGAAAAGAGGACGAGGCCAGCAACGCCTTGCTGCGCGCATTGCAGCTGGCGGACCCCATGCGCGCAATCGCCAGCTTGTTACAGGCGCCGGAGTGGCTACTGGAATTCTATGGCGCAATGATGGAGGACTCACGCTTGTCCAGCGCCGAACGCCGACACCTGCAACGGGTATTAGAACTATCCAAGCGCCAGCATAGACCGCAGAAGAAAACGCGCAATATGCCAGAGCAAGCCAGAGCGTTGGCGCTTACTCCAAAAGAGTGGGAGGTGCTGCGTCTGATTGGCGAAGGCAGCAGCAATGAGCGTATCGCCGAGCGCCTGTACGTGGCGCCAAGCACCGTTCGCAGCCACATCAAGCACGTGTACCAGAAACTGGGCATTTCTAGTCGGGTAGAAGCCCGGCGGGTTTCCCTCGACTTATCGCAGGGCCGGGTCGCCGGCCTTGGCGAACAGGGGTAGGCCGGCGGACCTAAACGCTGAAAATCCCCCCGTAAATCCCCCGTTTGCATGGAAGCGTCCCAAGCTCGCCTTGGTTATGATCAAAGGGTAACGTACATCCGAAGCGGCCATGACGGCCGCCGCCAATTTCACGAGCTTGGCGTACGGATGAACCAATATGGACTTCAGAAAAAATACAATACCGGAGCTCATTCATTATGTTGAAAGTTCATCGTCCAACCCGAATTTCTCTCGTCATCCGACACGCAGCCGCCTGTGCGGCCGCCGCCGTACTAGGCGTTTCCGCAAGCGCAGCAAGCGCCGACACCTCAGGCAAAAGCGGCTCCGGCGTCCGCTTTCATGGCGGCGACGAAATCATCCTGCAGGGTTTCCACTGGAACGTCGTACGCACTGCGGAAAACAACTGGTACAACATCCTGCAAAGTAAGGCCCAGCAAATCAGCGACGACGGCTTCACCGCCATCTGGATGCCGGCGCCCTGGAGAGACAACTCTTCATGGCAAGCGTCCAGCGATACGCGCTTCGGCGGCGAAGGCTACTTTTGGGCCGATATGAATAAAAACAGCCGCTACGGCGACGACGGACAATTGAAACAGGCCGCCTCCGCCCTGAAAAACAAAGGCGTAAAAGTCATTTACGACATCGTGCCCAACCATCATGATCGCGGTCACACCAATGACTCTCTCAATTACCCATCCGGGCAAGGTTACTATCGCTCCGACTGCAGTTCCTGCGACGATGGCGACCCCTTCATGGACGGCGGCTCGGACTTCAGCACTGCTCATCCAGATGTATACAACCTGTTTAAGAATGAGCTGGTCAACTTGAAGACCAACTACAGCGCGGGCGGATTCCGTTTTGACTTCGTCCGAGGCTACGCGCCAGAGCGTATCAACGCCTGGATGAGCGCCTCTCTGGACAGCGGCTATTGCGTTGGCGAGTTATGGAAAGGTCCCAGCGAATTCCCTTCCTGGGATTGGCGACACAACGCCAGCTGGCAGGAAATACTGAAAGATTTCACTGACAACTCCGATTGCTCCGTCTTCGACTTTGCGCTGAAAGAACGTATGCAAAACGGCTCCATTTCAGACTGGAGATACGGACTCAATGGCAACCCCAGCGCTCAATGGCGTGAAGTTGCGGTCACATTTGTCGACAATCACGACACAGGCTATTCACCCGGCCCTCTCGGCGGCCAGCATCATTGGGCGCTGCCGGATTGGAAACGCAAGATGGCTTACGCCTACATTCTCTCCAGCCCCGGCACGCCGGTTGTGTATTGGCCACATATGTATGACTGGGGAATGCGCGGCTTCATCCGCAACCTGATCCAACTACGCAAGTCCGCTGGCGTGAAAGCCTACTCCGGTGTACAATTCCATGATGGATTCAGCGGATTGGTGGGAACTACAAGCGGCAGCAATGGAAAGTTGCTGTTCGCCATCGACTCTAACTTCAACTCGCCAAATCAAGTGGCGGGCGGCTCCTGGAGCCTGGCGGTCAACGAGGACAATGGCCGCATCCGCATCTGGCGTCAGTAACGCAGACCCTCTCCCGGGCGGCTGACGCCCGGGATTCTTGTGCTCCATAGACACAATTTCGACGCATACCAATAACAAAAATCAATCAAAACGTTATTAACTATCAATTTTCCTCCTCTCATCCCCACGTATAATCTAAGTCGCATTGTTTTAAACGCTCCTACGGAGGTATCAGTCATGTATACAGTGATTTTCGGTCGATCAGGGTGCCCTTATTGCGTTAGAGCCAAGCAAATTGCAGAGCAATTGAAAGATCAGCGACAATATTTCGATTTCCGCTACATCGACATTCATGAGGAAGGCATCAGCAAGGCTGACCTGGAGAAAACGGTCGGCAAGCCGGTCCAGACCGTACCGCAAATATTTATCGATAAAGAACACATCGGCGGCTGTAATGAGTTCGAGAGCTACGTACGTCAGAACCTGACGCACTGACCAAACAGCAGCGGCTTCAGCATTAACGTCCTGACGCGCTGGACAACACAAAAAAAAGAGGCCATCAGGGCCTCTTTTTATCTTCTATTGATGACGCAACGCTATACAAGCCAACTACTGGAGTCGCCGGATCAACTCAACCCGGCGATTAAGTTTTTTTCCTGCATCAGAATAGTTACCCGCTTCCGGCGCTACTGGGCCCACACCGTAAGGAATCAGGCGCGCCTGTGCGATGCCATAGTCTTTTATCAAGCGCTCAACAACTGCTTTCGCCCGCGCTGAGGACAGCTCAATATTGTGCTGAAATGCCCCTGTGTCATCGGTATGGCCTGTCACATAGAGCAACAGGTCTGGGCGCTTTTTCAACAAGCCGGCGATTGCGTCTAAAGTAGGTTTGGATTCGTCTTTGACGACTGCTTTGTCCGTATCAAATAACACGCCGTATAAAAGCGCTTTTCCAGTCTCGTCAATATCACGACTCAGACTGTCCACATCCACCGTAATCAGATCATCCTCCAGCGCCTCTGACTCCAGAATGATCTGCTGCACTGCCGTTTCATCTTCATAACCGCCGATAAACAAGGCGACGTAAACCTTGCCTTTTGCTGCGTCTTTTGAGGCTACAATGAAATACGGCTTACGGTAGTAGTTGTAAACGGATTCTGTAAGTGAAATCAGTCCACCGAGATGAGAGGACTTGTACTCGTCGCCGCACTGCTGCAGCTCACAGGAATACACAGTAGCGAAGCCGCCTTTAGACAACGCCGCTTTATAATTTTCGTACAACTTCAGAGTGGACACATTTTCCAGTTCGTAATAGTGTCTGGAAAGATCGCCAACCAAGTCCAAAGTCTCAAACTGATATGGCTTGTCATCGCCGCTTAGTGCGGAAACAGGGATGCTGATGCGCTCATAATCCACCACTTTGCGTTGGCGCAAATCCGCACCGGGATAGCGTGGCAGCAAGGGATGATCTTCCTTCGTCGCATCCGGGTCATTCGCTTTCGTTACCGTCGCGGGCGGCTGCGCCCCGAGATAATCGACATTCATAGCGATAAGGTCGTTCTGCAGAGGTTCTTCTTCGACGATAACTTGCTGTACGGCGACCTCGTCTTCATAGCCGCCAATGAACAGCGCCACTGTGACTTTGCCTTTTTCCGCGCCCTTCTCGTAAACCATGTAGTAAGGTTTGCGGTAGTAGTTGTAGACGCTGTCATTCGAAGACACCAAAGCGCCCAACTCAGCAACTTGATATTCCGAGCCGCACTGCTCTAACTCACACTGGTAAACAGATTTGAAACCGCCTTTTTCCAGCGCGGCCTGATAGTTCTTATAAACTTTTAGTGTGGAGACGTTTTCGAGGTTATAGAAATGTTGGGTCAAGTCGCCGGTCAGGCTTAACTTCTCATATTCGTAAGGCTTGTCTTCGCCGCTGAGTTTGCTGGCGGGAATGGTGAACGGCGCATAATCGATCTGCAGATAGGTTCTAACTGTGGCGCCAGGATAACGACTTAACAACGGATGGTCCGGATTGTCGGCATAAACACTGGCGGCGCTCAAAACACCAATCAAAGCAGCGGTAAACCTTCTAAGCATGGAACTCCCCTATGAGTGGACGTAATTGCAGGAAATATAAGCGCTTTCTGGATTGATTTTCCGTCACGATAATAGGGAGAAACGCGCCCGCCCGCTTAGGCTGACGCGTTAGAAAAGTCTGATTGGCGGACGTTTAGATAGTGGTTAAGAGGGAACCTTCAGCCTTTCGATACCGAATGCCTTTAATATGTAGCGCTCAAATAGCGGCTCTGTAGAACCTTTACGCAGCTTAAGAAGAAAGTACTTCTCGAACGCCACCTTGGCGACATGCACCCACTTGCCCTCACGCATCCAGTTCACGTTGCGTGGCGGCAGCTGCGGAATCGCCACAAAGGCGATTCCGGTGTCCCCCATATCCGCCAGACACACCGCGTTCCAGGTCGCCTCCGCTTTAGGTTCAGCGCCGGCAAGCGTCGCCTGGATATTTTTCGCCACCGCCGTCGCCATACTTTCAATCATATAACCAGTTTTAGGAACGCCAGTCGGAACAGGCGTTTTTTCCTTTGGCGCAATCGCAACCGCCACGCCAATCCCCCATACATTGGGATAAGTCGGGTTACGCTGATGTTTATCGATCACGACAAAGCCACGGGGATTCACCAGGCCTTCGACTTCTCTCAACGCATCAATGCCAGTAAAGGCGGGCAGCATCATGGAATATTTGAAGGGCAATTCACGGCGATGTTTGTCTTCTCCCATCTCATCCACTTCCATGACGGTCATGAGTTTATCGTCGACAGACTCAACCTTGGCGTTGCAAACCCAGTCGATATGTCTTTGTCGTAATTGCGACTCCAACATGCCTTTGCTATCACCGACTCCACCTAAACCAAGATGACCGATATAAGGCTCAGAAGTGACGAAGGTCATGGGCACTTTGTCGCGAATACGCCGTTTACGCAGGTCACGATCCATTATGAAGGCAAATTCATAGGCCGGTCCAAAGCAGGAAGCGCCCTGCACCGCGCCAACGACTATAGGACCAGGATCTTCGACAAACTCTCGCCACTTCTGGTTAGCTTTTATCGCGTGATCTATATGGCAAATAGATTGGGTGTAGCCTCCAGGACCCAGTCCTGGAATTTCGTCGAACGCCAGACGAGGACCTGTCGCAATGATCAGATGATCGTAGGAGATGCTGTCTCCATTTTTAAGTTCTATGAGGCTGGCGGCGGGGTCGACTTTTTGCGCTGCGCCGACCACCAATTCTACGCCTTTGCCGGATAAGGGGGACTGCAGCGGAATTTTAATCGCTTCCGGCTCCCGCCATCCGATAGCCACCCATGGATTGGACGGCACGAAATGAAAATAGTCTTTGTCACTCACCACCACAATACGGTGGTCTTTACTCAATGTTTCCCTTAACTCAAACGCCATGGGCATTCCACCCAGGCCCGCGCCTAAAATAACAATAGTCGCCATGCGCTTCCCTCTTTGTCGTCAATTCCACTCTGACGCGGCTCAATCCTGCCGCCGCCTTGTCTCCAGCATTTCCTGAGACTCAGCAGAATAATTCAAAGCCGCACCACTTCGCTACAGCTGCAAACCACGCATATGCGACTTAGACGACAAAAAGGCCCGTCAGGATGCGACGGGGCTTTCCTGAATCCTTACAGCAGCGCCGTTATGTCCTCTTTTGACGCTTGGCCCGGAGGGCTTGCGGAAAGCGTGACGGATACGATCCAACTCCGACACCAACAACGTGCGCTCAAACTCGGTTGTGCGATCGTAGAGATCCAACCAGGCCTGCTTCTCAGGCGGCAATTGATAGACAGGTCCATCTTCTTCCATACGTACGCGATACATGGGGCCATCGCCTGTACGCAGCCATTCGAAGTTGCCGTCCCATTTGTCAGCAATGGTAATCAGGTAATCCGCTCCCACCTGATAAATATCCCCGTTAAACCATTGGCGCACGGTTTCGTAACGCACGTTACAGGCGACGGAGATTTCCCGTTTAATTTTCCGGGGATGCACTCCCCGATCCAGTAGTAGTCTTTCGATTCTTTTTGTAACACTCATATGCAAGCCAGCTTTGTTAAGATTTGTAAATTGTATCTCGCATTAATACAAGCTTGCATGCCTAATTCCAAGATTTTTTATTACATTGACAATGATTAATAAAAGTACAACTGGATTTCGCCGTTACCCCACCCCTTTTCATTCCCTCAGATAGGCCTTGGACACTGGGCCCGATGCACTTTCGCTAAAAACGCAAACGCAATCGCTCAGCAAACGAAAAAGAAGACAAAATATTAAGAACAGGTAAGAAGAAGGATCGATTCGTGGCGGGAAACTGACTCTCCGATGTGAAAGTCAGTTAGAGACTTGGACGGAAGTACAACTTTCAGTTAAAAGCCAACAAGTTATCAGCTTTTAACTTTTTCTTCCTTTTTTGAGAAAGAGGCCGGCTCCAACCCTTCATATGGATTTTGAATAGACTTACGGAACCTTTTCAACTCATTGAGCATATAGGCGCGCTCAACGTCAGACGTGTTATCGAACAATTCCAACCATGCCCTTTTTTCCTCGGGCAGATAAGAAGCGGCCTCTTCACTGATCTTGGGCTTTTCCATTGAGCCCTTGCCGGTGTAGAGCCAATCGAAGTTGGCGTCCCATTTGTCAGCAATAATCAAAAGGTAATTCGCGCCTACTTCAGCAATCGTGCCGTTAAACCACTGACGTACAGTTTCATAACGGACTCCGCAAGCGTTAGAGATCTTCCGCTTTACCTGACGGCGATGAACGCCCCTTTCGAGTAGTAGTTGTTCGATTCTTTCGGTTACAGACATATGCAAGCCAGCTTTGTAGTTTGCCGCATTGTAACCCGCCTTGCTACAAATATGCTTGCTTTATTTAAGCAATTATGCTTGTATAACGCGCGATGTAAGGAGGCAGCTATGACGAAAGCGGAAGTACTTGCTTACTTCGGTTCGGTGGCGAACGTCGCCAAAACGTTAGGAATCACCACCCAAGCTGTTTATGAGTGGGGAGACTCGGTGCCTGAGCTGCGACAATGGCAATTGCAGGTTCTGACCGACGGCGTTCTAAAGGTTTCATCGAAGCGAAGCAGACAAGGTAAATCATCCACTCAAACTCTGAAGAAAAATGTAAAGATTGGACAAAAAGCCAAAAGCGACAAAACCGGCGATGCGGACAAAGTTACCAAGGGAATATAGAGGAATAGCAAAGGGAGGCCCATGCTGTTACTAAGCCTGACCGGAGCCATATTGATTATGACTGCATTGTGTTTGCTGTTCTTCATCAGAAATGCGAAAGCCTCGGAATTGCGGCTACGCCTGATGAAAGAAAACTACGAAGCATTCAAGAAGCTCCCCAGCTATGAAGACATGCTTTACCGGTTTTGGATTCCCCTCACTCGATTTGAGGAAAAAGCGACAGGCGAACAAAGGAAGGAGGAAAGTTGAACCCAGATTTATCGACCTGAGTCATCGACAGATATTTTAAAAGAAGGTGAGCGTTGCGCTCACCTTCTTAACTTACGGCTGGCGTTATTTACGAGGAAATTTAAACCGCAGCCAACCCAGCGCCGCCAACATCAGCCAAACTGCGCCGCCACCGCCGGAATCGCCACTACCACCTGAGTCACTACCACCTGAGTCACTACCACCTGAGTCACTACCACCTGAGTCGCTACCTCCTGAGTCGCTACCACCAGTCGGCTCTTCATCATCGTTCGCGATGACACCTGAGACCGTAGCCTGACTAATAGTTCCAGAAGAGGGATTGCTTATTGTCAGCGTGAAAGACTCATCCGTCTCAAATGTCGTATCGCCAGAGACGTTAATCATAAACGTCTTACTGAATTGACCCGCAGCCAAACTCACTGATCCGGAAGGCATTGCGCCACCGAAGTCTGTCGCGTTGGCGGGATTAGCGCCCGCCCCTGCTACGCTGTAATCCACTGTCATGTCAACAATCGCGTACTGACGGGAAACCTGGAAGGTAAAAGCAGTCTGCCCGCTATTTCCTTCAACTTGGTTCGCACTGACCGCGCTGACGGAAATATTCCCCGAAGTATTCACAGAAACCAGAGAGAAGTTAGCAGGGGAAACGTCAAAGAATACGTTGTCGCTGCACTTCACCCGAATCCGCCCATTTGCGGTGTCCGTATTGGGGGCAACCACTCTCTCGAATCCATCATTGGACGCGCCGGCTTTAATCATCGTTGTGAACGTGGAGCCGCCGTCTTTCGATAATTCGATATCCACCTGACTGCAGCTGACTGGGGCCAGATTTGTGTTCGCTACGTTCCAAGTCACATCCACCTGCTGTCCGCCGGTATATGTCCCAGCGCCTGGAGCCGTTACTTTAAATGGGCCTGAGTCGCCATCAACCGTCAACCTGACGTCATCCTGGTTCACGCCGAAGTCGCCAGAGCGAACGGTAACCCTGAAATTAAGATCACGGTCGGTCGTAGGCAGAGTTTCCCCTAGAGAGCTGCTTAGATCACCAGAAAGAATTGCATCCAATTTGGGGAAATAACGCGTAGATGAAGTCGTTCCTTGAAAAGAACGGAACAAAGGACGCTTTCCATCATCAGTGGCCATTTCAACCGCATCAGAGGTTCCACCGCTATCACTTCTGTCCTGCTGCTCCCACGTATAGGTTAGTCCAGATAAATCGCCGGGATCAGTATCATTAGCCGTCGCCGTGAGCATGAAAGGCGTCCGGGCGGGAATCGTGTAACTCGGACCTGCATTCACAGTAGGAACTGCATTCCCGGTATTTACCGGCGTTCCGCAGCTAGCCCCACTACCCGTAAGATGATTGTGGATTTGCTCCAGACTGCCCCCGTTAAAGTAGTCGTCGGCACTATTCTGTATATTTTGAGGAGAACACAATCCCGAGTATGACATTATCGTCGAACCAGACCCAACTTCCCATGCGCTGCTGGACGACCGGTTATCTTTACAACCGCCGCTTACCGCATTGAATGTATGCCCAGCCCCTAACTGATGACCTAATTCATGGGCTAATAAGTCGGTGACAAAATACTCAAATCTACCATCAGGATTGCCTAGCCCAGTCCGCCCTTTAGCTTTGTAGCCACTGCTGTTGCAAAAGACGCCAACAAACGCCAGACCACCTCCAACCTGATTGAGCAAATGGCCAACATCGTAATTTTCGGAACCAATGACACTGTCTAGCGTCGCTTGATTCTCATTAAGCAGGATATCTGATCCATTAGTCGCCCTACCGCCTGTGTAAGGGTCAGTTGTTGAATTGGTATAAATTATTTTGTCGTTGTTCCCAACCAGTTGTAAGCGAACCGCGACTTCCTTTTCGTAAATCTGGTTCAGACGGTTAACGACAGAAACAATAAATGCCTGAGTTTCCGCTACAGAAGGATTGCTTGAGTCACTGCTAACAGAGGCTGAAAATTCACCGGTAGCGGCCATAGCCAGACGATATACCTTATAACTATCGCCAAAGCTTGCTCGTTCGGCCAGTACAGGCACCTCAAGAGATTTTAGATAACTGTATTCGTCACTCTCCGCAGCATGATCATGCTCCGCCGTTTCACACTGCAAAGGCTCTTTACTTGGCATGTCCGCTTTGAAAAAGCCGCGATATTGGCTGACGCTCTCTGTGTCGCTGAAGCTGGATTCCGGTTCAATGACCAGAGTGGCTTCCGGAGTATTAACATAACCGTGGAATCCACGAGGCGTTGTGTCGATACGTCCGCTGACGCCTTTATCCTCAACGCCAAATACCTTGTAGGTGCGCAGCTCCGGATACTTGGCCTCTAACTCTGGAGCCATGACAGGCGAGTAAAACGCCTCCAGCAAAATAAAGCCGCCATCAGGTTTAGGGTAGTAAAACGGCAATCCTTCTAACGCGCCTTCAAGGGGGGCGTCTTGCAGATAGACTTTAAGGCGCTCAATGTCCGCCGCGATTCCGCGATAGTGAAACGCCGACTCAGTCTGCGCCTGCGCCTTGCCCGCCATGTCCAACCACAATCCATCGGGGGATTGGGCATGAGAGACACTGGCGATAGCCAGCGCTAACTGCGACGCCACAAAAAATGCTGCTTTATTCATGCTCATCAACTCAAATACCTGATAAAAATCTCTGACGCCAATCCCTGAAAGCAGGGGCTTTGGCTAGTTCACCGGCGGTTAAAACCAATTTTTTATGGATCGCCACATCCGTGAGAAGAACCCGGGGTTCGCCACTTCTTCATAGGGCTCGACGCTATTCCCGGCTTGATCCGGTACAAGCGCGCCTTGAGGCTCAACGGGTTTGGGGATATATGGCAGATCCTGTTTGAAGAAAACCCGGTAGCGATCCTCCGACTTCCTATCGGAAAACCGGCTTTCGGGCTCTATCAATACACTACGGCCATCCATGGTGAGAAAAGCCTTGAAGCCTGCATCGGTATAATCGATGCGGCCTGACAAGGTGGGGATATCCACGCCATGAACTTTGTAAGTTCGGATATTGGGGAACTTTTCAGCAAGCTCAGGGGCCATAACCGGCGAGTCATACGCTTCAACCAAAACAAAGCGCTGATCCGGCATAGGCAAAGTCAAAGACAGCCCTTCCGCGGAGCCCTCTTGAGGGGCGGCTCTCAGGTATGCGCGCAGCTCCTCGCCTTTCAAGGCGACAGCAAAATACGGAAATTCTTGCGTTTTCTGCGGCTCCGCAACGGGTGACCAGAATGACATCTCAGCACTTGCGGCCTGGGACATCAAAACGATTCCTCCAATCAAAGCAAACTGCTGCGCTGACTTTATGGACTTGCGTAACTGCACTATACCCCCGAGAGAAACTGCGATCAGTTGCGATCAAAAAACGAACACAACCAAGTTAATCCTCAATATATAAACGGATTCGAGGCGGACTACTATATAGTTTTTGTAAGAATGAGAAGGAAGACCGCCTCTTACTACAACAGGTCGCCGCACCTCTGGCATGTCATGCACAGCCTAAAATCGACTCATGCTTAATAAGGTGCGACAACCTATTGAATTTATAGGCAGTTTAATGGAAAAGAACGATTGACGCGCCGGCCATTTGGCTTAGTTGTGAGTTAATTGGGACTCAGTTGGCGCCGTTACAAAAGTACTGTTTTCTTTCCGTAATTCTCCTTTTAGCGCTCGGTTCACACGCCAGTTGAACAGTGTGGTAAGACATATTGCTGTAAATCCAAGCCCAACGCCCAATCCCATCCAGACGCCGACTATTCCCCACTGGCCTTTTAACAGCCACGCCACCGGAAAGCCGACCAGCCAATATCCAACCACCGTAATCAAGGTGGGCGCCGCTCCCATACGCAAGGCCCTCAGGGCGGTCATCATGATGACCTGAGCGCCGTCCACTACCTGGAAAATCGCAGCAACTGCAAGCAGACTGACGCCAAGCGTCATTACATCCTGATCCAGCGCCCCTTCACCGCCCAGGGTAAAAAGGCCCACGATCTGTTCAGGAAGTAATAAAAATACCAATGCGGACACCAGGCAGAATAACCCTCCCAATGAAAGACCGGTCCAGGCGTAGCTCTTCAACTCTCCCATGCGGCCTTCGCCATAACATTGGCCTACCCGGATGGAAGCGCCCTGAGCAAATCCAATATAAATATTGAATGACATGGAGGCCGCCTGTAGGGCAATCTGATGCGCCGCCAGCGCCACCGCGCCCATAGCGCCCGCCAATAAGGTCGCGGCGGTGAACAGTCCCGCCTCCATCGTCCAGGCCAGCATGATTGGCAGCCCCAGAGTATAGAAGGGTTTGAAATCCACCAAACGGGTTTTGACTTTAGTCAGGCTACCCAGCACTTCGCGGACTTCCGCATAACGGTTCAAGTCCAATACAAGCATGACGCACATGAACACGCACACCAAAGCCGTACCAATCGCAACGCCGGCGATACCCAGTTCAGGGAAAAAGCGCCAGCCGGTCATCAGCGCATAACTCAACGGTACGTTAAGAACAACCGCCGCCAGGCTGATGCGCATAATGGAGGTAGTGCGCGACATGCCAGCGGCCAGTCCCCGCAACACCATGAAGGTAAACGCGGGCAAACTGATCCAGGCGGCCTGTCCCAGATATTGTGAGGCAAACTCAACCGCCTGTGGCTCCTGCCCCATGTTTAATAAAAGCGCAGGCGTCACTTTCATCGCCAGCGCCACCATGGCGGCGATTACTACAACGAGAATCAGGCCCGCTTTGACAATACGGATGATATCCTGCCGCGCGCCACGGCCAGTATGAAAAGCGACCTCGTTGGCGACCGCTGCAAGCAAACCGCTGATCACCACCAATATGAAGTTGAAGATAGCTGCGCCCAATCCGGCGCCCGCCAACTCTTCCACCCCCAAAATCCCAAACATAACGGAGTCGCAGAAAATCATGGCTGACTGCGCAACCTGGGCCGCTGATAACGGAAGGGATAATTTCAGAACTTCTCTTAACCTGCTCATTTTTCCTTGCTCACTCTTCGGCAACGTCTCACGACGAGCCTTCATCACACACCTGTTAATTAGTTTCACTTAATTATTAACATGGCAATGATATTGGCATGTTAATACCAGGCGCATGGACGCGCCTGCGCGGCGACAAGCCGCGGGAGACAGGGCCTGACCTGTGCAGGCCCTGTCGTTGCAGACAAATAGAAGGAAGCTATTTGTCTGCCGGATTAATAATTGGAACTGTCGCTCGGAATTCGTCTGCTTTAGATAGGTATTCATTCCAAGCATAGCCAGTTAGAGGAGACCGATAGCGGCGCCGCAACAAAGCTGTTGCCTAAATTAGGTTGGAGCGGCAATATTCACAAGCGAAACATTTGCCTTTATACATGAGTTTTTTTCATGCCAATCCGTCCCAGAAAATTACCGCCGCTAAACGCGTTAAAAGCCTTTGAGGCCAGCGCCAGACTACTCAGCTTCTCCGTCGCCGCGCACGAACTGAATGTGACGCAAGGCGCGGTCAGCAAGCAGGTTAAATTACTTGAGGAATATTTTGAGCAGCCTCTTTTTCTGCGACGGGCGCGGCATATCAAATTGACGGAAGCAGGGGAAAAGCTTTTTCACAGCCTGGGGGATATTTTTGATCAATTGGTCAAAGCCTGCGACGCGGCGTCTTCCCACCAGAAAGATATTTTGCGTTTGCAAGTAACGCCCTCCCTCGCCGTCCGTTGGTTGTTTCCACGACTGCCGCAGCTGCAGCGGGAGTTAAAGGACGTGCAGCTGAAAATCACGACCATGTGGCTGTCAGCGGAGAAAGAAGCAGACCTGGACCTGGATCACTACGATATCGTGCTACATTGCGGTCGCCGCAGGGATAACGGCGCAGCTAATTTGTTGCGGGAAGAACAACTGGTGCCGGTTTGCCATCCATCACTCCTGAAACAGCACGGAAATGACTGGAGTCGCCTAATTCGCAACCTGCCGCTACTGCACCCATCCGTTACTCACGAAGACTGGCGCAACTGGTTGGCGAAAAACCCAGTATCCGGCGTAGACCCGTCTTCGGGGCTGATATTCGATACCTTGGACATGCCAGTGACCGTCGCCATTCAGGGGCACGGCGTCGCGTTGGCGGACCCACTGTTCATAATGGATGAGCTGAAAAACGGAATTCTTACCACACCTCGCAATCATAGCCACGACAGCGGCTGGGGCTATTATTTTGTGCATCAGAAACTACGCGCCTCCGACCCCAGCATTCTTACCTTCAAGCGTTGGCTGATAGCGGGTCTGCAGGAGGATATGGAGCGGCTGGAAACGATCAGGCTGCTGCCTTCACTAACGCCTCTGGGCAAGTAGGCTAAATCCTCGGTCATGGCGCGCATGGGCTGGCTCGCACAATCCTGAGACGTTATCCTTGGGCCATACGTTAATCGCCGTTGAGGCCGCCTGCAGACAGGCTTTATGCGAAAAATCATCCACATTGACGCCGACTCATTCTACGCCTCCGTAGAAATTCGCGATAATCCGTCACTGCAGCATCTGCCGGTAGCGGTGGGCGGAAGCCCTGACAAACGCGGCGTCATCGCCACCTGCAACTACAACGCCCGCGCATTTGGCGTGCGTTCGGCCATGTCCTCGGCGAAAGCCGTTCTGCTATGCCCGGATTTAGTGTTCATTCGTCCCCGCTTCGAGGTCTATCGCAGCGTATCCAAGGATATTCACAAGATTTTTCGCGACTACACTGATCTCATCGAGCCGCTGTCCCTGGACGAAGCCTATCTGGATGTATCCGACTGCAAAGCCTGTAAAGGCAGCGCCACGCTTATAGCCGAGGAAATTCGCGCCCGCGTGAAGCAAGACTTACGATTGACGGTATCGGCGGGAGTCGCCCCGAACAAGTTTCTGGCCAAAATAGCCAGTGACTGGAATAAGCCCGATGGCATCTTCGTCATCCGGCCGCAAGAGGTAAAAGACTTCATCCCCACCCTCCCCGTTCGCAAAATCAACGGCGTGGGTAAAGTGACAGCGGCCAAAATGGAGGGTTTGGGCATCACCACCTGCGGCGATTTGCAGCGTCTGTCCAAAGACGATCTGGAGCGCTATTTCGGCAGCTACGGCGAACGCCTCTACAACCTGTCGCGTGGCGTAGACAATCGTCCCGTACAGACAGAGTGGGTGCGCAAGTCCCTGTCCGTCGAACATACCTACGATCACGATCTGCAAAATCTCGACGCCATTCTCGACAGCTGCGAACCTCTTTTCGAAGAACTGCTGGAACGCTTTAACCGCATCAGTGACGCCTACCTGGTCAACAAGCGCTTCGTCAAAGTCAAGTTCGCCGACTTCACCCAGACCACCCTTGAAGAACTCCTACCGGGTTACAGCTGCCAGTGGCGAAGCCTCCCCGACTACCTGCGTCTAATGAGCGCCGCCTGGGCGCGCCAGAAAAAACCCGTACGCCTGCTGGGGATGGGGGTCAGACTAAAAGACCCTAAAAATAACAATATTGGGGAACAGCTCTCGCTGTTTTGAGGCCTCTATGGCGTATAAGAAAGTTTCTCTCCATCGTGTTCAAGCGCGGCGAGAATTTCCTCTTTTGATAGCCGTATAGTGTTGGACACCAAGGATTTGGGCAGTCCGACACTCGGTGCAGCAATAGACAATGTCATATAGGAAAAAGGCTGTTTGCGAATGTCTACAGATTGTTCCTCATGACTACCAGACAAACGCCCTCTTACCCTGTAATTTTTTACCAGAACCGTAGCATACTTGTACTCACTGCCCGGTTGGGTGTTTACGATGGCCTTTACGTGACCTAAGTAATAGCTCACCAAGCTCGTACCACTGAGAACTTTCTCGTTTTGAGCGCTATACAGGGTAAAATCCGACCTTAAAACAGGGGCGCTTTCAAGAACCTGCTTCTGGTCAGACTCAAACATCACCACCAAGCTATGAGGAAGATCCATTCCATCACTGGTAGAAATGTTTACATGCCGAATTTCCTGCTGACTGATATTGACTGACCCAGCACAACCAAATAATGAAAAGCATACAACAAGAAACACTATTTTCTTCACTATCGAACCCCCATAGCTTTGGGACTTGTTGGTGCTTTCTCCAACAAAGATAATGCTTTTTTATACATTTCTCCTGCATTTGCATGTGAGACATCCATTTCATAATTATACGCGCCATTTTCATGCCCCAACTGACTACCTATGTTGGCTATATAGCCACCTGCTCGCCCATTTACTGTTAATAAAGTGGGAAGCGAAGCAACGCTGCTGACAACTTGATTTACCAAAGGAAGCTTCCCTATAGTATTATCCAAAATAGATTGACGAATGTAGACATTAACCCATTTCTCAGCCTGTGGCCTTGCTAATGGGAGCATTGAAACAGGGTCAAGTGTAATTAGCTCCTTTACAGGTACTCCTTTGACAAACAATTTTTGGGTAATATTCATTACAGCCTGCCCACCCCAGCTATGTCCCGTTAGGCGAAGATTATTAAACTTATATGACTTCCAGTCCCTAACTATTTCCTCCAACAACTCCTTTTCTTCTTCATGCCCTCGATAATATACTTCCCTATCACTAGAATTATACAAGTTAAACCTGTCTATAATATCAACTTTAACCAAGTTTGTAGAACCTACAACATGGCTAAGTGCATCATTTTTATCTGCCCCGCCCCCCACAATATATTCACGATCAATCAAGCTTCGCCTAATATAAGATTGTATATGTTCAGGTAAAGTGGTAGAAGCAGGCATAATTCTTCCTTAAAACAGAGGTGAGTTAGATATACAGGCACCAACTATATGCCATACCCTCCCCCCTATGAATATATCAAAGAGACTACTCCCTCAACCCCTTTGACTATTCCCACCCTCCTTGACCAACCAACCGCCAGCGCATATCAGCACGATATAAGTCCAGGGGGTGAACAGGATAGCGTTGCCGAGCAGGCGTCTCAGCAGAGGAGGCCAGTTTTGGATTGCGTCATTTTCCATGACTTCAAACAGCAGCATGACGCAGGCGACGCCCAGTAGGGTGATGGACGTCAGTTTGACCAGCGCATCGTGCAAGGGAGGGGAATTTTTCAGATATGGATGAAACGCCCAATATGCGCATCCGCCGCCAATCAGGACGCCAACGGCGATGCCGACCCACTTTAACGTTATAGAGACTTCCATGGACGTCTCGCCCATGAACAACGCTGTGGCCCATCCAAGAAATATTTTACCGCTGATTTCCAGCGCGCCTTTTCCGCTCACTGTATGGAAACGCGCAATCCAGACAATGATCGCCAGACTCAGCATCAGGCTGGGTCCCAGGCGAAACAGGTGATAGTAAGTGAAGTCCCGCCCGATCGCATCGTCGATCAAAGAACAGAACAGGCCGTTTCCCAGTCCGACACCTAAGGCTAACGCCATTGGCGACAATATTAACGACGAATGAGAGACGCCAGCCGCATATTTAAAACTGTGCAAGTGTAAGCCCATGCACTGCCCTCCATGTGAGCTTAACCCAACTTTTCTTTATTCTAATTGTTAGTCCGACAAACTATGACGGCCTCTTATAAGCCGGTACTCCCCGCATGCTTGGTTGGACCTTTACAGGATTGTATATCACGAATAGCGTCAATAAGTTATGCGCCGATTGTTTAAAAATGTTTCTCAAGCCACCTTGAAATTGGAGACCATTTCTTTCAACTGCGCCGCCCGGTTGCTGAGATTTTTGGAAGAATCAAACAATTTGCTCACCACTTGCTCGGTATCTCTGACCGCGTCCCGCACATGGGCGAGGTTAGCGGTCATCTCACCGGCGACACTGCCCTGCTGTTCCGCAGCGGTGGCGATTTGCAGGCTACGGTTGGTGATTTCCCCCATTTCCGTGACGATACCGTCAAACATTTCTCCTGATTCGCCCACTTTGGAGGAACCGGTTTCCGCTACTTCGACGCTGGCGCTCATGAGTTCAACGGCATCCCGCACCTGTTTCTTCAACGCCTCAATGGTGCCATTAATTTCACCCGTGGCGTCCCGGGAACGCATCGCCAGTTGCCGCACTTCATCCGCCACAACCGCAAAGCCACGCCCGCTTTCTCCCGCTCTCGCCGCCTCAATCGCAGCGTTAAGCGCCAGCAGATTGGTTTGTTCCGCAATGCTCTCAATGCTATCGGTGACGGAAGAAATCGTATCCACCTGATTGGCGATGTCCGTCACCGCCTTGGAGCAGTTATCGAGGTTGCGCGACAGGTTATTGATGACGTTAACCGCATCGCCTACCAGCTCATTGCCCGTAGACGCGCGCTCATTCGTCGCCTGCGTCGCGGCGGAGGTAGTGCTGGCGTGTTCCGCTACTTCCCTCACCGTCGCCGCCATCTCTTCCATGGCGGACGACAATTGCTCAAGCTGAGAAGACTCGTCGTCTATCGCCCGTTTAGCCGTCGCCATACGGGAGGAAAGCTCTTTCGACTCATCCGACAGAGAGCGGCTGATCTCCATCTGCTTTCCGATCAAATCCGCCAGTGAGCGACGGGTGGATTCAATGGCGCGACTGATGTGGGATACTTCATCACGCCCGATACAGTCCAGATGAAAGGTCAGGTTACCCCGCGCCAGATTCTCCATCGCCGCCACCACTCTTGAGAAACTGCGCTGCATCGCATTAACGACGAAATGAGACGCGGCGAACATGACGACAAGTACGCCAATGCTCACCCAAACCAGACGGGTCAATGTCTCTTGATACAGCTCATCCGCATCATCAAGATATATTCCCGAAGCAATAATCCAGCCCTGCTCCGGCCAGGGTTCGATGTATGTAGTCTTATCGACCAGCGCGTCTTTTCCCGGTTTACGCCATTGGTAGGTTACAAAACCGGACTTGCCGGCGCGAAACCATTGCGTCGCCACATCCCCAAAGCGCCCGCCTTCATTAAGGTCAATGTTAGGAACCGGCTCCCCCACCCATTCCGGTTTAGGGGGAAACGCGACAAACTTCTGGTCGACGGAGAAGGCGTACACATAGCCGTCCAGGGACTCTCCCCAACGCAGACCGCCAAGCATCTCGCCAATGTACTGATTCAATTCATCCGGGTGCTGGGCTTTGTACTGTTTCAGGTTATGAAGGGCCGCCTCCACCATATTCATTGCGCTCTCACGCAGGGCGTCACGCTGGGATTCACGGGTCAAACTGGCGTTATACCAACTGGACGCGATAAACATGATCATGATGACCACACTGAGCCCCAGAAATTTTTGTCTCAGGGTCAACTGGGCGAAGAAACGGTCAATAGCGGTGGCAGGATGCGCTTCCCTCATGAAATACTCCCTTTTCGCGGATGCTTGCGTCGCAAATCAATTCAACGGGGCTTAGACTTTAAAAGTGTAGTCAATATTTAGCCTTCCGCAGGCAGTCCGGCTCAGGAAAATTTTCATTCAGCCAAAATCCCCTTCACGCCATCCATGGAATCCCATGCAAAGACCTTCACCGTCGGGGGCCAGTTCACTTTCTTCCAGCAACACGCCCTCATCGTTTCGAATACGCTGAATCAGTGCATATTCAGCCCGGTGCTTCTCATCAATATCGTTAAGGAATATCCCATCGAGCAACTGCATCACGGCATAAAGTGTTGAGTCCACCGCCCTTTCCGCCAGCTCACGATCTGTATTGCTCTCAAGCGACGTCAAAGCCCTAAACGCCTCGGCTCTGACTTGTTTGAACAGATGCTCTCCCAAGGCGTGTGACGCCGAGATTTTGCGACTGTACTGCTCTTTCGGCTAGTTTTCATAGGGCTCCATAGATCTTTTCCTTGTGCTGATAGATAACCGTTACGGTTCAAGCCATTTTATTAGTGAACAATTGAACCATACCGTTGCGACAAACTGATGTTCACCACTGCGCCGCTATTGAACTCAATGGCGTCGCCGATCATGCCGTCACTGAAAATAACGCCGTTTTCCGGTACGCGTGATTTGATAGTCAGCGCTTCCCCATCTGTAATTTCTCCATACACCAGTTCGGTTTGTGTCGTATTGCTGGGAAAAGGTTCACGGACGGAGAACAGCAGCTTTTGCGCATCCCATGAAAGCGGCTGATAGGCGTCTGCGACCTCGTCTTGCGCGCCACGGGCTCGCGCTACGCCCAAGGAGCCGGCGATGACGCTGCGCATCCACCCGGTGGAGCCCAGTCCAGTGGAGACAATAACGCCGCTTGAACTGTGCATTTCCGAGGCCTCGCGAAAATCGATTTCGTAGCGTAACGAGGTATGGTTTTTCGGCCCGATGAAGAAATCGTTCACCGCCACCATCGTCTGGCCATCGTTGAGGCTGGCTTCCGCCATGGACACCCGTTTGATCGGCCGTTTGGCTTTCAGCAGCTCCTTCAACACTGCATCCAGGTCCGCGACCTGGAACGGTAGTAATACACCATCGATGCGCGCAGGGTCAGGGTTGACCGCCACCACCGGTTGGCCGTGCAAATACTTCAATGTGTTCGCCACCAGCCCGTCTTGTCCAAGCACGACAACCACATCCTGCGCGCCGAAGATGAAGTTACTTAGAAAGTCTCGATCAAGCGTCTGCACACGTCCCAGGCGTGACAACGTCGTTTCTACAGCGGCCAATGATGCGCGATAGCTTTGATCCTCATGAATGTAGACATCAAAGTCTTCGCCGCGGCTCTCTATATAAAAGCGCGCCTGTTCTTCAGTGTTATGCCGCCAGGCCAGCTCCTCCAGCCGCGTTCTGCGTTTCACCAGAATCAGCTTGGTTTCCGTAGCGCGTTCAGTCATCGCTTTTTACCCAGCAGCTCGCGCATTAGATCCGGGCTGATGTTCAACTGGCCAATTTTATCAGCGCCATTCGCCAACTGGCGGAAGGCCTGAGCAATTAGCTGTTCAGGATTCATCGAGCTGTTGGTGATCGCCTCCAGAATGCGGTTATCCACTTCCGCCATGGCTTTCATGCTGGCGGAGATTGCATAGGCTTTCACATCCGCTTCCTTACGGCTGTTCTCGGCGCTGACCGCCACCAGTTCCTGACGTTTGTTTTCCTGCTCTATCTCGTTCTCCAGCACTTCCCGCTGCAGTTCCTGATTTTTGCGTTGCACCGCCATACGGGCGTCCATTTCCGCTTCTTTGACCTGCTGCTTCTTCTGTTCGACAGATATTTCCGTATCCAGCTCGTTTTCCTTGATCTTACGCTCCTGCTCAATGGCTGCATTACGGCGCGTATAAGCCGCCTCGTCCGCATCCTTCATCATTTGCTCACGCACCGTAGCCTCCAGCGCACGGGCGGTTTCAGGATTGGGCTTAATCGCCAGAATGGAGACATCCAGGATTTCCACCCCCAGTTTCTCAAGTACAGGGGCGGAATCAAGCGCGCCGGCGAGCGTCCCGGCCAGTGTTTCCGAAGCCAGCAGACTGTCTTTCAAGGACAGATTCTGGATGCTGTTGCGAGTAATGGACTGCAGCAGATTGAGAATACGCGCCGGCAGCTTCTTCGGTGCGTCCGAAACATAGGATTTGCCGTCATCGGCCAAGGTGAAGTTCATGGTCGCCGCCAGAATTTTGGGACTCTTTACACGGTACACCACCTGCCCCTGCACGGTGACTTCCTGAAAGTCGCTGGTACTCTCTTTGAATATGAAAGGCAAGTCCGCCGAGCCAATGGGAATCGAAACCAATGACGTCGTCGGCGCAAAGTAAAAGAAGCCCAATCCCGCGCCTTCCCGCTTAAGCTTCCCTTTGTTGAATTGCATGATGTAGGTGGTAGGTTCGGTTTTTATATATCTGAACATCTGTGACCTCTTCCTTAATTTCAAATAGTGGCTCAAAGCCACCAAAACAATTAAAGGCTCTGAGCCACTATTTGTCAATCAATAATTCACCCTGACGTCGCAACGCCTGTCATCCCGCCACTTTGTAGACTGTTTCTCCATGCACTATCTTTAATACAGTTAATCTCACCGATAGAGACTACAACTATACATGCGGCGCCGATTTACCCGGTTTGTACTTGCGCTGTTATGGCTGCTTATCGTTCAGGGCGTCTATGCGGCGGAGATGGAGCTGTCCTTCGTGAGGATTTGCGACGACGCAGGAGAGTGGCCGCCCTATACGTTTTATCGAGTAGAGAACGGTAAAAAGGAGATTGCTGGTTACGCTGTGGATGTGGCGCGGGAGATTTTGGAAAGCAACCATATCAAGTATTCCATTGAACTTCCTTCCTGGAAGCGCTGTTTGCTGGAAGTCAGAAAAGCGCGGCAATTCGACATGTTGCTCAATGCGTCCTATACCGAGGAGCGCAGCAAACAGTACCTGTACTCCCTTCCCTATTATTGGACGCACCTTTACTTCTTTTACCTGCAACAGCGGTTTCCCGAAGGCCTGGGCGAGATGGAAAAAAACCTTCTGGACACTTACGTCATCGGCGGGCTCTCGGGCTACAATTACACCTATCTGGAGCACCCCGGCGAATCGATGGACACCGACTCCGTGACCTATGACCACCTGTTCCTGAAGTTGCGTAGCGGGAAAGTAGACTTGATTACCGCCGATTACGAAATCATGCAGGGCTTCGCCCATAAAGGGCTGGATTTAATTGCGACGCCGGGGATGCAGTACACCCCCATCCCCAACTCGCCTCCGCAGGGCTACCACATGATGTTTCCCCGCACTCCGGAGGGAGAATATCTCAAGGCGCTAATGGACGCAGGCATCACCAAAATGCAGAAAGATGGACGCTTACAGGAAATTCTGGACAGCTATATCAACCCGACCGAGCAGGTCAGGGGCGAACCCTGACATGGCGATACGCCTCCTCGTCGGATGCTGGAATGAAAAAAGGAAAAAAGCGGGTCGATGTTGTCGCCACTGGGCCGCCGGTAGCGTCGTCGCGCTCACGTTCTCGTCGTCCGCCGCCCTCACCTTCGCCGCCGGCGTCACCGTGCGCCTGGCCAATGGGGAGTGGCCGCCCTATCAATCGAAAACGCTCAAGCATTATGGCGTAGCCAGTCACATCATTACGGAAGCATTCGCCATCGTAGGCGTGAACGTGCAGTACGTCTTCTTTGACTCCTGGAAACGCGCCTATGCTGAAGCGTTGTCGGGAAGTCTGGACGGCAGTCTGCTATGGAGCCCCTCCGTCGACCGAGAAGCTCAGTTTTACTTCAGCCAGCCGGTTGTTATGGGCGAGTCCGTGTTTTTTCACCGTGTGGATTCGGATTTCACCTGGACCAGCTTCGCCGACCTGAAGCACTACCGGGTGGGCGGCACTCTGGGTTACTCCTACCAGTTCGAAGACACGGAAGGGGTGCAGATTGAACGGGTGTCCAGTGATGAGATTAATTTCACCAAACTGCTGCGTAGACGAATTGACGTCTTTCCGTCTGATAAAGACGCTGGCTATGCCTTACTGTATGAGCTGTTCCCACCGGAAGACATAACGCAACTGACCATTTCTCCCCATGTCTACAACAGCACCACCTACCACCTGATATTGACCCGCGCCCTTCCAGCTAACAAGGAACGCGTCAAACAATTCAACGAAGGACTGCGACAACTGAAAGAAAGCGGCCTGCTCGACCGCTATCTGGAAGACTCTCGGCGCGGCGCCTATCGACTGCCGCAAGCCGTCAGTGAAGAAGCAAGCGAGAAAACCGCCTCGCCTTAACTGAAATCGTGGTGAATGACTTCCGAATCCACCGGCTGGCCATTTTCATCGAATTTGAAGATCTCTTCATACATCAGCGTCTTCTCGCCGGGTCTGCCAAAACTCATTTTTTTGATAGGCCGCCCTTCAGCGTCAAACACCATGCATTCGGACACCACCTGCACGCCTTTCAACGTATAGATGGAGCTATGCAGTTTGGACTGCCCCGATTCGAGAGGAACCGCAGCGGTTGATTCCTGTGACAGCGGCTCATACAGCACGACGTAGTGCGTCGCTCTCAGGCCATCCAGCGAAATGGCTTCCTTACTGGCGTGAATCCGGCGCAGATAAGCATGTAACGTTTGCTGATGCAGTTCCTGCGGCACATTGATGATTTCCGTGTGCGCAATGCCCCGCGCCGCAATCAGTTCACTCATCGCCAAAGTCTGATCGTTATGGAACCAATGACGTCGATAATCGGAATGCTCCATGATTTGATCATGCTCAATGGGTACGCCTTCGAGATCTACGAAGGCGACCAGCTCCGGGGTGACGAAACGCAGGACTTCCTCCAATTGCGCCTGACAGTCCACAGGGAAAATAACCTGTCCTTCCTCATCCCAATCATCGCCTTCATCCTCAATGGAACGCATGGCCTGAATACCCTGCTCGGAAAGTTCCACAAAGGAAAACGGGCCGCTAAAGCCATATTTCTCATCAAACCCCAGCAAGGGATACTCTATGCCCAGCACGTCCTTATCTTGATTGAAGAAAACATGTTTCACCGGAATAGGATGAGGGCCGCGATCAGTGACCTCCATACGGAAAGCATTATCAGGGTTCGGTTTGAGCGCCGCTTCGCCACTTTCCGGGTTCACGTCGACCCGGTATTCCGCGTGAACCTTATACGCTTCCAATTCACCGATGGAGATATTATGAGGGAAGGTTTCATCGGGAACTTCTACAGTGACCACCACGTCTGGGCTGATTTCCGGCCCGTTCTCCAGCGTAGACGCATGCTCCCATATCGCCACCGCTCTGGCGGCGTAATCACCGTCTTCAGCAGGTCCGAGAAGACGAAATACTGTGTTGTGCTCACAAAACATCATGTACTCAGTAACTTCTTCCTCATTGAGCAGAAAGCAGGTGTATTCGGCCCCGGCCGGGATAGCGTCGGCATCGACAGGCGCGCCTTGATAGAAATAAACAATGGAATGGACGTCTATTGAACTGCTCGAATGGCTCATTGGATACCTGACTGAATTGCAAAGCGGACTTAGGCGCTTCGTTCATTGCAAACAGGAAGCGCCGACCAAGTCCGATACCCTACCCCATATCCGCGTTCGGGTCAGCCTCGGGTTAACCCTTTGGCGTCAATTTGGCGTTTCAGGACCTTTCTGCGAAATGCGGGATGTCTTCCTGCTAGGCATTTCAGAGTGCTTGTGAACAGCAATCGACTTTGTTGCCACCCAGTCGCCCAATGAGTCAAGAAAGCCTTCTGCAAAGGCGTCCGGCCCCAGTATCAGAAACATCGCTTCAGCAGATAGCGTCCACTGCGCAGGCGTTTGGAAATCAAAGTACTTCGCCTTCAGCAGACTATGCGTCGCGCCGGGAAGCAGCTTCAGTTGGTAATCCCGCCAGTTTGAGGACTGAAAAACGCCGTCAATTACCTGGATGCTCTCCTGCACATCCACATTACGGTCTTTCTCTCCGAACAGCCCCAGAAAAGGAACCCTGAGCTGGGCCAGCCCCGCACTCATATCGGCTTGCATGTTACGCATGACGAAACGATAGCGCTCGGGGGACATGGGTTCAGTTAATACGCCAGCTGGCGGAGCGCTATTGCGCAGCCACGCCAGATACTGATCATAGGTGAGATTATTTTGCGCGAGATAGCGGTCCGATTTTTCACTGAACGCCAGCGCCGTCGCGATTTGTTCTTCGCTGTAACCCTCGCCGAGCATGCGTTGGCGCTGCAAATAAAGCGACTGCCTGCGCCAATTGACAGCAACGCCAACCGCCACCATAAAATCGACGTCAGACGCGCCTTCTGCGCCTTCCGTTAATTCCGACAACACCCAGCCCCCTTGCGAGAAGGCAATGACGCCGACCGCGCCTACATCAACACCTGCCTGCCCTCGCAGCGCGGCTATGCCCGCCTTCGCCTCATTCGCACGCGCCCGCATGCTTTGCGCCAGCCAATCGCCGCTGGACTCGCCAACGCCCTGTTTGTCCCAGCTAAGGCAGGCCACGCCACGCTCCAGCAACTGGTTCATAATGGCCACATAGCCGCCATTGGCGAAGCGGTCCACCGGGCCATCGCCATGCAGAAATACAAGTACAGGAAAGGGGCCTTTTCCTTCCGGCGTCAACAGAGTCGCCCCCAACTGCTCGCCGTCGTATTCAAAGGTAAAATCGGTTCTTTGCGCATAGTTCAGGCTGTGTTGGTCCAACACACCCAATGTCGCCACAGCCGCCAAAGCGCACACAAATAGCAGACCCGCCACAACTTTCATCTTCTCTCCCTAACCCATTGTGAAGTCCGCTACATTAAATCCGGCGCGACCTTAAGATCGTCTTAAGAATGTGATGTCGGAGACCAGATCACGTTTACTTGCGCCCCATCCGCTGTCAGGTCGACAGAAAAACGCCATTGCAGCTTGTCGCAGATACGCCTCACCAAATCCAGCCCCAATCCAAACCCTTCTACATTGACGTCGGCGTCTTCGGAATTGATCGGGTTCGTCAAACACAGCCCTGCAGAGTTCGTGACCATGACAATCTCACCCTCGGAGGAGTGTTGGAAGGCGTTGCGAACAAGGTTCGCCGAGACGATGTGCAACAGGCTTTTTTCAATTTTGACGACGTCGTAGCCCAGCTCCAGCCGCACCTCCACTTCCCTGCCTGTCAGCAAATATCGGTGATCCTCAATGATCGTCTGGAAAAACCTGTCCAGGGTCACCCGTTCTTTCTTTAACGCTTGCGGCGACTCCCGCGCCAGCCAAAGCAGCGCACTGGACAGCAGCGCCATATTCGCACCCGCCAATTGCGCCCGCCGCAGCGAAGCCTTACCCGCCTCGCCGGTTTGCAACTCCAGGGTGTCCAGGCTGGCCTGGATAATCGCCAGAGGTGTTCTCATCTCGTGACTGGCGTGCTTCAGAAACTGCTTTTCGCGTTCATTGAAGGCCTCAATACGGGCGACGCCCTCTTGCATTCGCTGCGCCAGTTGATTGAGTTCTTCGATTTCAAAATGCGGCGCGTCCGCCCGCGCTCGGGTTCCCAGGGTTTGCGCCCAGGCGCTGAGCGCGGCGATGGGCTGGGTGGCCCGCCGGATCAGCCAGAAAAACAGCGCGAACAGTAACCCGAACACGGCCAGAGTAGTAAGCAGCGAATGCATCAGGGCGGCGCTGAAAAACTCCTCTCCCAGCGTTTCGATATCCGCGCGGTTATGGCGACTTAATAAATACCGGCGCTCTCCCGTCTCGGTCTGGAATGGCAGTAAATATAAAAACGCCTCTTCACCTGCGTTTTTAACCACCGCTTCCAGCACTTCGCCATCATGAGCCGGTTCCGCTCCAAATTGCGATCGTACTGGCTCAGGCAGCGCCGCCCAGCTTTGATACAGACTCAAATAACCATCACTCGTCTGCTGCGCTCCCCCTGCTCGCTGCGACTGACGCAACAGAGCCTGCGCCTCCAGTTTCATCAGCGTATCGCCAGCCCAGTCCATATTGTTCCAGGAAGAGATAAAGGCAAGAGTAAGACACCCCAATAGCAAACCCGCCCCCATCCACCGTAACTGGTCTCTGAGACTTCGAGCCAGCGTCTTGGCGCGAGTACGAGGTCTTTCCCTGTTTGAGTTAAACATCATGTCATTCTCTGGAGACTATTTGCTTCAAACAATACCTGCTAATCATTCTCATTATTAATAAGCCAAAGAGCTCAGGTATTTATACCTATTTTTTGAGGTGTTATCCAATTATTTGACGCCTTTGCAAATAAGTCGACGTCAAACTCAAATGAACACTGACAACTTTAATAATTATTTAAATTAAACATCATCCCGTTACGACCAATCAGAATCATAATCCACCAAGGAACAAGGATACTATAATGACCATTATCAACACCGTTTCTTTACATGAAGCCATGAACAATGAAGTTAAAAAAGGCAGGAAGAAACTTGCGTTATTTGTCATAGATGAACAGGGAGGACAGGCCCCCAGAAATCATGCTTCGCTATTGGCGACTATAACTAAAGCGCAAACTTTGCGCATGCCCATTTACTTAATAGAAATCGATCACGCCGCACTCGGACAAGGAGCGCAACCTGTCGTCATTGGTGGAGCTGCTCCGGTGGGAGTAAGAACATGGAGAGACTATTGCGTGCGCGGCGCCACAGTGGTTAAGAAGCCACACATTAGCATGTTCAACCCCGAAACAAATCTGGATATCGCCGCTGAAATCAAAAGACAGAATATTACTGGGGCCGTTATTATCGGAACGCAAACCAATCAATGTGTAAAAGTAAATGCCGTAGGCGGCTATGTGGACAGGCTTAATACAAAGAAGTTTGATGGACTAAATAAACTTTGTAAGGTTTATACATGCGGCGCAGCATTGAGAGGTACGGAGGAAGCCACTTGGAAAAATGAACCCAATGTTTTCTATTACAATCATTTGGAAGTAGCCCCCCGCCCTCATCGATAGGCTTCGCTCCTATCAACGCATCAGCCCCAACGCGTCAGCCCCGAAACTTGCAGAAAGACGGCTGACGCCTATCTACTATGGGCCTGGCCAATCCGGGCCCGACGCATGTATATCAACCTCCAGACCGGCTCCAATTTCCCCCAGCAAAGCCATCTGCTCCGCTGACAGCGATATCCCACCCATCCAGTCTTTGTAGCAGTCATACCACACCATGACTTTTATACTCGCCGACTCACTGAGAGTGCGTAGACTTTCTCTGTTTTCACCGATGACGGATATTAATTTATCCAGCTTTTTCTCCAGGGAATCCGGAACATCTTTATCCAGCTCAAACCCCCATCCATGATGACGATAGACGGAATTTACAGATTTATTTCGTTTCTCCCCTTGTAAATAACTATGCGTCGGTTTTAACCCAATAAAAGAGGACATTCTATCAGGTGTCAATGAGGAGGACTGAATGACTAATCTTACCCTGACATGAGGCTCAATATATGCCCAATTAATTCGCCATTGCTCAGCATCCTGCTTCAAGGAAAGCACAAAATAATAGGATTCACCCACTAAAGAATAATAGACATTACAGCAATCCATCTGCGTATTCATATCTATTTTTATTGGCTTCCGCGCAATTTTATGACTGGCTAAAACCTGTTCAGTAACGCCTAGAGAAGGCGTATCAATCTCCCCGGCCGCGACGCTGATAATAAGTTCACTCAAGTCCTGCACGGAACCTCCAGTATGAGCATGGTCGTCGCCGGCTTTTTTTGTTTAAAGCGTCGTTCAAAGGAAATCCCCTTTATGGAACTTTTTTAGGGTCTGATTATCAAACCCATTAAGCATACTAATTATGCAAAGGACACTGCAGATTTTATTGTTACATGCCAACAACAGACGGTTTTTAACATTCATCTTTATAATGCTTTCTTAACGACACTTTAGGACTATATATGGCGAAGAAAACTCCATTAGGCGACAAACTGTATTTATTCACTGACGCCACCGGCATGATAGCGGAAAACCTGCTTATAACCTCCCATGGCGGCTATATTTCACGCCCGGATTTCGGCAAGCAGACAGGCTGGGCGCGCAATATCCCTGGTCTGGGAGGCTGGATCGGCGTGCCGGAATGGACTCAGCTTTATTTCTACGGCCCTCACACTCAATCATTGCTGGACCCCGGCCTGGGTTCCGTTATCAGCGGTAAAACCAAGTTTTTGCAACGTCTGGCGCCCAATACAAAAGTCAGAAATTATAGTCTGAGCAAATATCAGGGAGAAGAAACGGGAGAGACCTACGAGAGCATCGGTCGGGATATAGACAGCAACCGGACATTTATCACCTTGCGTCAGGACGCCTTGAACAGCGGCGACGAAAGAATGATGGCTGAAGCGCAACGTTTATGCCCCAACCCATTCCCCAAATTCGATGTATTGACCGTCCGCAACCGCAAGCTGATGGGCGGAGTAGACCTCAAACACGCACTGGACATGCTCGCCAGCAATGGTTATCGCTACAACAACATTCACTGCGTATTCTGTCGTTCAAGAATGATCGGCCCAAGCGGCAGCTGGGACGCCCGCAACAACCCTTGATCAGACATCCCGGTTATAGCACGCCGAGCAGGGACGCTCAGGCGCCGTCTTCCCGAATACATACGCCGACGCCGACAACGGTATGTATCAAAGCCTGCGCAAAGGGCTTATCCACTGCTTTGCGCAGTTGATGAAGCTGGACGTTGAAGTTGCCCGGATCAACGTCTTCGCCAGGCCAGGCGGCGGTTTCCAGCTCCACCCGGGAAACAACGTCAGGGCTGCGTCGCATCAATGTCACTAACAGCCTCCAGCCGGTTGGCGTCAGTTTTAGTTCACGCCCCTCTCGTATCGCGCGATGCTCTCCCAAGCGTATCTCCAACGGACCCACCTGCAATCTCTCCCCCTGCTTCGACGCGCGTCTCGCCAGCGCCTGTAAACGCGCCCATAGCAACGGCATCGCACAGGGCTTGGCGACATAGTCGTCGACGCCGCTGCGAAATCCCTGCAATTGTTCTTCATCCGTATCGCAGGCGGTCAGCATCAGCACTGGCGTATATATCCCTTGGCGTCGCAACTCCAGGCACAGATCAAAGCCGTTCATTTTCGGCAACATCAAATCCAGAATGATGACGTCGAACCTGTCCTGCGCCGCACGCTGCAGCCCGACAGCGCCGTTGAAGGCGAAGTCGCACTCCGCCTTATGCAACTCAAGATAGTCGGCGATGGCGGCGGCCAGGTGGCGATCGTCTTCAATGATCAGTATGCGCATGGGTGTCCGGTTTCCAGCCAGGGGGCTTGATCAAAAACAGTAGCCGATCACGCCATGACAGCGACCTTCGGCAATCCGAATATAACGCCGCCGCCTCATGAAACACCACTACAAAGGGATTGCGTGACGCCAATGGCGCAGTCAGGCCGTACTGCACCTGCGCGACCTCTGCCTGATAAGTCCCGAACAGGCGGTCCCAAATCATCAGCACGCCACCGAAGTTTTTGTCCAGGTAGGGATGATGAGAGCCATGATGGACCCGATGCGCGGAGGGCGTATTGAACACAGAGTCCAACCAGCCAAGCGACCTTACTTTTTCCGTATGAATCCAGGATTGGTAAGCCACCACCGCCAAAAAGGCCACTATCGTCTGCACCAGGTCAAACCCGAGCAAAATCATGGGAACCAGAAAGATCCACTCTACAGGGCCTTCCAACCAGGAAAGACGCAAGGACGTACTGAAGTCAAAGCGCTCCGAAGAGTGATGCACGCTATGGATCGTCCAGAAAAACCTTACTTTGTGCTCGATTCGGTGCATCCAATAGTAACTCAAGTCCGCCGCCAGAAGCGCCAACACCCAAGTCCAGCCATTTATCGGCATACGCCACAAAGCCAGAGGCTCGACCAGCCACAGCGCGATTAAAAAAACTGCGCCATATAGCGTCCGCTCCAAGAGAACATTGCCGATAGCGACAGCGATATTGGCAAGCTTCTCGCGCAACGGCTCCCAACGCTTTCGCACCATATCCCAGCACACCCCTGCGACGACGACACAAAGCGCAGCGAGCACGCTAAGATCAATCACCTCCAGCCAGACACCCACCGCATCAAAACGCGCCTGCAAATTATCCATTCATTCCTCCCGCATCTGCGCCACTCGCCACAACACATGCTGCGGCTTCTCTGATTGCAGGAGAGCTTAAAAAAGGCCGGATTAAGAGCGTATTAAGACAGCAGATAGTGGCGTATCAGCGCCGCGTGAGACAGAGGCTTGCGCGGATCGTCGACATCCGTATTAGTCTCGTAATCCAATAGAACCAGCCCCATTTGCTGAGCAAGCAGATCTGAAAGTTGGTTCAACTCTGCCTGCAACCTGTGCGTCAGCGTCCATTGATACGCTGGCAGATAGATCCGCTTTCTCGCCTCAATATAAGGAATCAATTCTCCAGTGGGTCCTTTACGGTGACCCAACACACGCCCGTAACGCCTGACGGTGCGCTTGATTCCTTTCATGTCTGTGATGTCAAAGCGAGAAGGATCAACATCCTGTCCTTCGAACACCTTCAAGCCCTGCCAGATTCCCTCTACGGATTGGGCGGTCGAAGATGAGAACGGAATCGGAATACCGCCATGGGGATAGAAAGGGGAAAACTTCACCCAAGGCTCAGAGGCTTTTGAGGTAACGTCGACAATCGCGTAACCCGGATATTCCTTTTCCAGGGTTTGTCGCTTTTTTCTTCTGCTGGCGATCACTATCGCGCCGGTAGTTGTCTCTGCTTGCATAACGCCTCTTGGGGTTGCGTCGTATTTCTCTGGTTTGTGTGCGTCAGCCCGGCCGCAGGTTTCCAGAATAGCTCATTAGTTTTCCCAACACGGGAAGGCTGAGGGTGACGGCAAAGCGATACTGGTCGCCCACGACGGATTTATAGGCGTCCGTTCGTGGAACCAGCCATAAAGGCAAAGAGACTCCACGCAATTTGCATCGTTGCGGAACCCAGCGCCAGCCGCCATCGCGGATATCCACGCCCAAATGCAGCTCCACGCCGCCGGTGGTTTCACTCCAGTAACCATCAGGAAACGCGCCGTGGGGGCGAAACAGGGAGCGCATCTGAGCGCCGGTCTCAAAGGTGCGGTTCCATTGCAACGCGTCGCCAGAGTGGCGGATTTCAACACAAAAACCGACCATTCCTGTCGTCTGCGGCGCACCGGTCTTCGCGGCGATACGACGTCCGAGCCAACCCGCCAGTCCCGGCCCGTATTCAATCTGCACGCGTCCGGTCAGCGTTCCGCCCTCGCGATGCAGTTGCTGCAGCATCGGGTGCAGACGCGAGAAAGCATCACCGAACCATTGCGTCACGGCATTTTCCATTAAAGTCAGGCCCTCCGACCGCTTTCGCCGGTCATCACCGCCGAGCCAATAATATGCGCCAGCCTCAAAGCCTCTGGCACTCTGCCTTTCGTGGTCAGTCTCGCCAACGCTTTACTGGCGGTTTCCGGGTCGCAGCCCGCCACCTGATAGTGACAGAAATCATTATTGAAAATGGTTCCCGCTGCGCGAATCAGATCACGCCGCCGTTCATAGTCGTCAAAGTTACGCAGCGCCTTATCAATCGCCGCCAGATCCGGGTGCTTGCGCATGACCGCGATGCAGGGACGCTGCACGCTTTCGCATAACCTGGGCAGGTCAATAACATTGAATCCGCCGATGGCCACGCCATCCGTCAGCACGACGCCGACCTGATCATAAAACTTGCTGCTCGTCAGCATGGCGATCAGGCAGTCCGTGGCGTCATCGCCATCTTTGGTCGCAGCGCCCCAGAGCATGCCTTCAAATTCGCCATCTGCGCAGATGATTCCCGCCACGTTGACTGGCGATCCCCGCCGCCGTGCAAAAGGCGCATCATCAAACCCCGCAACGCGAATACGACGATTGCCTTTCACCAATTGATCCAATGATTTCATTACGCCATTTCCAAACCGCAGTTAATCCGTCTCATCATTTTCAGTTTTACTTGCCGTATCCAGAACGCCGTCTTCAAAAAACACAGGCAAATATGGATGCCAATTCCATAGCGCGGGACGTCCGCTGTTTTCTGGAAGATAGACCCCATCGGTTTTACCATGACGTACAAATTTACCCAAAAACAGCGCCTGCTCTTCCCGCTCCAGACGCCACACAGCGCCTTCCGGCGCATCCACGCTTCCGTGCGCGCCGTTCCCTAATAATCGCAGCGCCTCTTCAACGGAGCAGGGTTCGCCGACATGGAGTGTCTTGGCGGGAGTAAACCCAGCCTGCGTCACGCGTCGATAAAAGGCCGCATAGGGTATGCGTCGATTGTCCGCGGTAAAAATATCAAAGGGTACAAAAGGTTCATGCGCCAGCCGGTAACGGGTTCCATGCACGAGGGCCAACCACTCGCCGACCAATCTCTCTCCGGGCTCCAGCACATCAAGAAAACGGGCTTGATGCTCCTCCACCCATTCCGCCCACAGTCTTCGCGCAGGATTGGGAGACTCATCCGCCAGATCGCCATCACGTCCCAACGCCAGAACCCGGTCATCCGTTCGCAACGCGGCCACGCAGGAACCATCCAGCTTTTCCTGCACGATCACCACATCGTCAGGATAACGTTGTCGAGTGGTCAGCATATCCGCTTTGTTGGCGTCGATATGTTTATCCGCCAGCCCCGTGCGCGAACCGGGCAGATGAGGAATGGACGTATAGGCCTTGTACGGCAGCAGCTTGCGTTTCTGCTGCAGGGTGCGCAGCTTTTTGCGGGCGGCTTCCGAACCGTCTTCCTTCAGCAGCCTCACGCGATAGGTGATCACCTCAGACTGGGTCAGCAAGGTTCCATCATTCTGCAACGGCAATCTCGGGTTGAGATATGTTCGCAGCCAGTCCAACACCGACTCCATCGGTTCAATTTGCTGATGCGGATATTCCGCCATCAGATTGCGCCAGTTTCTGCGGGATTTTTTACTACGGCCGAAATCACCGAACATCAGACGTCGGCAAATTTCCAACGGGTCCATCCTGCTGGCGAAGGCCTCCAGAATAGCGCGCCGCAACAGGTCCGCATCTAATTCGTTGTAGCGGCAAAACAGATACAGGTCCCATAAGGTTTTCGACATCCAACCGCCGTTCATATGCTCAAACAGCCCATGCAGCTTCCAGGCGGCGGCGATTTCCACGGCGACAGTCGGAACAGCGTTCGTAACGCCTTCTTGCAGAACGGAAGGAATCGCTATAATCCGCGGAGGAACCACTAGCGGATCACCCACAGCGATATCCACCTGCAAAATACCTTCAGAACCTGCAATCACATAATTAACGCTATATCGCACGCCCGGAGAGATGCTGTCCTGCCAAATGGGATGAATCTGCAGTGTCTCTGGTTCAAAGCGGCAAGGCGAAGCGTCTGTCTGCGTCACGAGCTGACGCATCAACGTTGTGAAATAGTCAGGGGCGTAATCCCCCAAATACAATAAATCCAGGTCTTTACAGGCTCGCGGCTGCGGCCCGCTCCAACAGCCTGAAACATAACTGCCTCGCACGACGAAGCGATCAGCCTGCGCCAGACTGCGTAAACGCGACAACACCGTCTCAATAGCGATAAGAGTCCGCGCTTCGTCCGTAAGGGCCTTCGGCGTCTGCATCATGAGCGTGTTCCTGCGCCGGCTCCATCCCACCCCGCATCAAGCCCGATATTGCTGTCATAGATATTGAACTCGCGGATGTCTTTCACAATCTCTACGCCATTGTCCGTTAAAAAAGTACGCAGAGCGCCCAGCACCT
The DNA here is from genome assembly GCF_004135205.1 of Hahella sp. KA22. Classification (NCBI taxonomy): domain Bacteria; kingdom Pseudomonadati; phylum Pseudomonadota; class Gammaproteobacteria; order Oceanospirillales; family Hahellaceae; genus Hahella; species Hahella sp. KA22. The sequence continues at coordinate 4,976,760 of NZ_CP035490.1, forward strand.
CCGCCGCCTTGCCCAGCCCTCCCCGTATACGCTGAGTGACGAACTGCTCCCTGTGCGCCTCATCGCGCCAAAACGCATTGGAGGAAAGACGTCCACGATACTCCCGCACCGTCTCACGCAAGGCGCTCAGGTCATAATCCGCCGGTAATCTAAGCTTTAGATGATGTTCGAAGTAACAATAATCGGGCAACTGCGTCGCCGCTTCGTCATGCTGGGGAATATTGGCGTTGCTTATCGCCGCCTCAATTTTCAGGCGTTCGACAGTAAATCCCTCGCTCAGCATCCCGTCGCATATTTCCTGAATTTGCTCCCACACCCGCTCCGGCGCGCCGTTCAAACGCTTGCACAGCATGGGTTGGGTGCAATGCTCACCAGAGGACAGCTGAATAACAATAGCTTTCGCCTCTTTCGCCGCGCAAAAGTCGACAAAACGCTGCAGCGCGACTTGATCGCGAGCGACGACGGTAATGTGAATTTCATACTTTCCAGGAAACGCCTTGAGCGCATCCAACGGCGTGTGGAACCGATACTTCATGAGATAAAAACTGCCTAAAGAAAACCCGATGGTGCAGATAGCGAATGGATTGATTTTAAATGCGCATCCATCGCGCGACCTTAAAGTGATGAAAATATGTTTGGAGCCGGCCTCAAAACAGGACGTCAAAGGATACCACAGATATCCCCTCCTCCGTGCGGCGACGCCCCACCTTCTGAAACCCGAAGCGTTCATACAGAGCAATGGCGGGCGCGTTCACTTCGGCGGTGGATACTCGCGCTCCTTTGGGACGTCCAAACTGATCACGATGAGCAAAAACATGCTCCAGCAAACCACTGGCGTATCCCCGCCGAAACATATCTGGAGCGACCACCAGACTGTCGATGCTCAGCCACTCGCCCTGGCGGTTCCACTCCATCGCCGCAACCAGCCTGGCCTCCCGTCGATAGCCCAGGAACTGGGTAGAACTCGCCATGAAATCAGCGAGGGTTCTATGCAAAGGCGGAAACAGCTCCACACCAATCAAATCCGCCTCCACCCGGTAAGCGGATTGAAACAGATCGAGCAACTCCCTGGCGATATCCGCATCCGTATGCTTCAGACATAAAAATTTCATCTGTTCTGCTTCGCCGCTCATATTTCTCTATCCGACTTTTTTGTTCGACTTTACGCCGCTTAACGCAATAATGCGCCCCGTATTTTTTGTTCAGGTATTTCAACCGGATTGCCGGATTTTTTTATAAATCCTAGTCTTTATTCCAGTGCAAAAAAGGACGCGCCCACCTAACGACAAAATGAACGGCGGTGAGTTTGAAACCATTCCCAACCCGTGTCCGGGACTTGCAACTGATCATTTTTTAGTCTTCATTTATAACTGTCTGAGAGTTATTCTCATTTGAGAAACAGACCGCTCGGCTGCGCTTCCTACCGCGCAGCAGTTAAACCGGCCAGCCTTTCCGAGCCGCGTTCAACTCATTAACTTTAAAGGGAATTTATATGAAAAAAAGTATCGGATCTATCTTCGTCTGCGCGCTTACAGCACTCCCCCTCCTGGCGCATTCTGACGATAGCAGAGATATCATTTCGGACGAGCAGTTTATCTATTCTTATCAAGAGATGCTGACCTTCGATGTCGCCGCCTACCTGAAACGGAATGCTCCTCATTTGCTGGATCAGACCGAAGTCATCACTCACTGGGCCGGTTATAGCACCGTGAGCCCTAAAGTGTTGTTAACCCTGATAGAAATGCAGACTGGCCTGGTAAGCGGCGCACGCACTGCATCCCTGCAACGTCCCCTCGGAGATTTGTCCGAACGGAATGGTTTCAGCGCTCAGGTTGAAGATATCGCCATGCGTCTGGCCAAGTCTTATTACCGCACAGTGAACCAGGAGCAAAACAGCCTCTCCATCAGCGGCGAGGACATCGCCACCCGAGCGCTCTCTCGCGCCCTGATGAACAATGCCGCAGGCGATGCAGATGAATTTGCAACGGTCTACCAGCGCTTGTTCCCGCAAGAGCAGGAAAGCGCGGAACCTCCCGGCGTCAGTCGCTTTTCCGCTTACTCCAAAAAGCTGGTCCCACCGGAAAACATGCTGCAGCTCCCCTTCCCGATTGATCAGAGCTGGTGGTTCGGCGGCGCGCACACCAACACAGGCAGCGGCAATTATCCGTTGTCTTCCCTGGATATGAACAACGGCGGCTCCTGGGGCTCGGATACATCCACCAAATGGGCCGTGGCGTCCGCCGCGGGAACTGCGGTGCGGCATTCGTCCTGCTTCGTGGAGGTACTGCACGATGGCGGCTGGTCAACCACTTACTACCATCTGGATAACGTACAGTTCCAGAATCGCACCAGCGTGACGCAAAACCAGAAACTGGCGAACTACGCCAACAACCGCTCTCAGGCGCTCTGTAATGGCGGCAGCTCAACCGGGCCCCACCAGCATTTCAGCCTGAAATATGACGGCAGCTTCTACCACCTGGATGGCGTTTATCTGTCCGGCTACAAAGTGAAAACAGGTCGCTATAGCTACGACGGTAACTGCAATTATTTCTGGATGAGCAAGAACGGTTCGAAATACTGCACCAGCAATAAACTCTATAACCCTGGCACATCCGGACCCACCGATCCCGACACGCCGGATACGGAACTGGAAAACGGCCAAGTTCTGAGTAACCTAAGTGCGGACAAGGAGGACAAAGACTACTACGTGCTGAAAGTCGATCCTGGCGCGCGCGACCTGACGTTCCGCATCTCTGGCGGCAGCGGCGACATGGATATGTTCGTCAAATACGGCAGCCGACCGACCTTTGATTCCTATGACTGCCGGCCCTACAAAACCACTCAGGAAGAAGTTTGCAGCTTCGACTCGCCCCAGGCCGGCAATTACTATGTCATGCTGCATGCATTCTCCAGCTATTCCGGCATCACCTTCGAAGCAGGCTATAAAGCTAACTCCGACAGCAGCCAGGAGCTGATGAATGGCGAGGCGGTGACGAAGCTTTCCGGCAGCAAGGATGAAATGGACTATTACTATGTCGACATCCCGGAAAACGCCCGTAACTTGCGTATAGAAATGTCTGGCGGACAAGGGGATGCGGACATGCATGTCAGGTTCAGAACCCCACCCACGTTGAACGAGTATGACTGCCGCCCCTTCAAAACCACACAGCAGGAGACCTGCTCATACGACACGCCGCAGACCGGGGTTTACCATGTGATGTTGCACGCCTTCGATCCTTACTCGGACGTACAGCTGGTGGCCCGCTACGATGACCGGGTTAAGGGCCAGGAAGTGGCTGTTATGCTCACGCAGGCCAGGCAGGAATAGCTCCGGACCGCACACTCAGTTGTTTTGACAGACGCGAGACTCGATCCGCCGGTGAGGCGGCGGATCGAGTCTCCCTTGATCGTCTCAGTGCGAGATTTATTTTTTCCGCGCCAGACTGACGCCGTCCGCGATGGGCACCATGGAGTAATCAATACGCTTGTCGCGCATCAGCTTCTCATTCAGAGCGCGAATTGCACAGGTGTCGTCATCCCGTTCAGTGGGATCGGCGACTTTGCCGTCCCACAGCACGTTGTCGACGGCGATCAGACCGCCCGGGCGCAATAAGCGCAGGCAGGCTTCGTAATAGTTGTCGTAGTTGGTTTTATCCGCATCGATAAAAGCGAAATCGAAAGTGCGCGCATGGCCCTCGTCCAACAGCTTGTTAAGGGTTTCCATCGCGGGCGCCAGCCGCAGGTCAATGCGGTCAGTCAGCCCCGCCAGGCACCAATAGCGTCTGGCGATACTGGTCCATTCTTCACTGACGTCGCAGCAGATAAGTTTGCCGTCTTTGGGTAAGCCTTCGGCGATGCAGATGGAGCTATAACCGGTAAAAGTGCCCACTTCGATGGCTTTGCGGGCGCCCGTCAGCTTCGTCAGCAAGGTCAGGAACTGCCCCTGCTCCGGCGCAATCTGCATACGCGCCATCTCATGTCGGTTGGTTTCGTCCCGCAATGCATGCAGCACTTTGCTTTCCCTGACGCCGGTGACTTGCAGGTACTGATAGAGGCTGTCGTTCATATTTAGAGTTTGTTTTGACATATAGTGTGATCTCTTTCAAATCGCCGCCACGCCGATCACCCCAAAGGGGCTGCCAATTAGCGGGAGACTTACCTATCCTTGAATTTACCAAGGTCTGTTGACAGCCTCGTCATTCATAGTGAAAGCGAAGCCTCAACGGAGCCCGGCGCAAACAAAATAACAAAGATATTTCGCAGGGGGTAGCTCATGAGCGAAGCGGCGCGTCACCAAGTCATCATCATCGGATCTGGCTTTGCGGGACTCTGCATGGGAATACGGCTGAGGCAGGCCGGCATTGATGACTTTGTGATTCTGGAACAAGCCGACGACATTGGCGGGACCTGGCGCGATAATACATATCCCGGCGCCGGCTGCGACGTTCCCTCCCATCTGTACTCCTTTTCCTTCGCGCCCAATCCAGACTGGAGCCGCATGTTCGCTTCGCAGCCGGAAATCTGGGCCTACATGCAACAGTGCGCAGACAGATCTGGCCTGCGGCCCTTTATTCGCCTCAAGCAACAGGTTACACGCGCAGAGTTCGATGAAACTGAGGATCAATGGCTAGTGCAGGTAAACGGCGAAGACTGGTTGCAAGCACGCTTTCTGGTGTCGGGCGTCGGCGCGCTCAGCCGCCCGGCGCAACCGGATATTCCAGGGCTATCGTCCTTTACGGGCAAGCTTTTTCATTCCGCCCGCTGGGACCACAGCTACGACCTGACCGCCAAAAAGGTCGGCGTCATTGGTACTGGCGCCAGCACCATCCAATTATTGCCGAATATCGCTCCGCAGGCCGCCCATATCACCGTCTTTCAACGCACTCCGCCCTGGATACTACCCAAGCCGGACCGCATGATCAGTCAGATGGAACGGTCGTTATACCGCCGCTACCCCTTCTTGCTGTGGCTCAGCCGGCAAGCGATCTACTGGATATTAGAGTGGCGCGTGATGGGCTTTGTGCTGCATCCCGGCATCATGAAGCTGGTGGAGAAAAAAGCGCTGGCGCATCTGGCGCGCCAGACCCCGGACCCTGCGCTGCGGGCGAAGTTGACGCCGCAATACACGCTAGGTTGTAAGCGGGTTCTTATCTCCAACGACTATTATCAGGCGCTGGGACGAAAAGACGTCACCCTGGAGACCACGCCCATCGACGCCATCACAGCTACTGGCGTCAGAACCAAAGACGGGGGTGTCCATAACTTCGACGCCATCATCCTCGCCACCGGTTTCCAGGCGGCGGAAGCCGTCATTCCTTTTGACCTCATCGGGCTCGGGGGCGTCAGTCTCAATCAAGCCTGGGAAGACGGTGCGGAGGCGATGCTGGGCGTCACTATCAGCGGATTTCCCAACTTCTTTATGGTGGTCGGGCCTAATTCCGGCCTCGGTCACAGCTCCATGATCTTTATGATCGAGTCGCAGGTTAACTACATTCTCGACGCCATGAAAAAAGCCCGCGAGCTGGGAGTCAACCAGATTCACCTGCGCTCCCGCGCGCAAAGACTGTTCAACGAATCGTTGCAACAACGCCTGCAGCGCTCCGTATGGAAGTCCGGCTGCCAGAGCTGGTATCAAACCAAAAGCGGCAAAATCACCACGCTCTGGCCAGGCTTTACGGTGGAATATCGTCGCCGCACCCGCAAGGTGAACGAAGCGGACTACGAGTGGCTGTAGCGTCGCCTATTCCGCGATTCGCACTACCGCTTTTCCCACCAACCTGCGCTCCGCCATATCAGAGATGGCCTGCGCCGCCTGCTCGAACGGATACACTTTGCTGACCCGGGGCTGCAGGCGGCCCTCTTGCATCCACTGGAACATGCGTTGGAAATTCTGCAGATTGTCCTGCGGCTGGCGTTGCGTAAAAGCGCCCCAGAATACACCCACTACCTCACACCCTTTCAGCAGGGTCAGATTGGCAGGCAGCTTGGGAATCTCGCCACTGGCGAAGCCGACGACCAGATGTCGACCACCCCAGGCCATAGAGCGCAGCGCCTTATCCGTCAAAGCGCCGCCGACCGGGTCATAGACCACATCCACGCCACGCCCTTCCGTCATCGCTTTCATGGCTTCCTTCAAATCCGTTTCGGCGTAATTAATAGTCTCGTCCGCCCCCGCTTCCAGGGCCGCCGCCAGCTTTTCCGTTGAGCTGGCCGCAGCAATCACCTTAGCGCCCATGGCCTTGCCGATTTCCACCGCCGCCAGTCCAACGCCGCCGCCCGCGCCCAGCACCAACAGCGTTTCCCCGGCCTGTAGTCGGCCGCGTTGAGATAAAGCATGCATGGAGGTGCCGTAAGTCATGACGAATCCGGCTGCGACAATATCGTCTACGCCAGCAGGAACAGGGATCAGGTTGGATTCGGGAACCGCTACTTTTTCCGCAAAGCCGCCCCAGCCAGTCAGCCCCATGACGCGGTCGCCGGGCTTCAGTCGCTTCACTTTATCTCCCACCGCACTCACTACGCCGACGACTTCTCCGCCGGGACTGAAAGGCATGGGAGGCTGAAACTGGTATTTGCCCTGAATGATCAGGGTATCGGGAAAATTAAGGCCGGCGGCGCTAACGTCCACCAGAACGTCAACCCCACTTACTTTGGGCTCGACAGTGTCTTCAATGACCAGCGTATCCGCCGGCCCATGCTCTTTGCACAGCAGCGCGCGCATGATGATCCCCTTTATCTGATGAATAGATTCAACAACCGGGGTTTGATTTGCTCATTCTATGATTTTGTCGCCGAGTGAATCGGCGCGGCTCTTACGGCCTTGGGGAGTATGAATCAGGGAAGGTGGTAACTCAACCGCATTGACCTGGGCGCGGTTGAGTTCCAGGAAAGCGTTCGTGCATCTTGTCGCAGTGATAATCAGATTATTTGGTTGTCGATCATGAAACACAGGTTTTGTGCGCAGACAATCGCGGCGAAGGTTAGCAACGCCAAGCCATAACGCATGGTTTTCGATTGTGACGGCGCGTTAGAGGCGTTTTGAAGTTTCTCGCTCATAGCGTATCTCCTCTTGGGTACAGCAGTGATGTTCCGGTTAAGCGACTGCAGGACACTCAGACTGTTTCTGTCAGTTTAGTAACCGTTTTGTTGCAGTCGTTTTACATTTCACTCAAGAATTAAGCGGTTTATCTGCTAAAAAACCGTCAAAGCGTCGATCAAAAAATGACGAATTGTGGCAATGCGCCCCGCTTCTCTTGAGCAGAGAAATTCAGGCGTGCTCTAATAGCGCCATTCTTTGTCGATAGGTGTGAAATGACCCGCAGAATTGCCTTAGTTGAAGACGAGCCTCTGATCCGCGCCAATTACAGTGAAGCGTTGAAGAAACACGGCTATCAGGTGGAAACCTATGATTCCCGCCCCTCCGCCATGGAACGCTTTCGCGTGCAACTGCCGGACCTGGTGATCATTGATGTGGGTCTGGGTTCCGATGTGGAAGGTGGTTTTGAGCTGTGCCGCGAAGTGCGCGGACTGTCTTCCCAGGTCCCCATTATCTTTCTGACCGCCCGGGACAGTGAGTTCGATCAGATATCCGGACTGCGCCTGGGCGCTGATGATTATCTGACCAAAGACATCAGCATTCCCTATCTGCTCACCCGCATCGTCGCCCTGTTCCGCCGTCTCGACGCCTTGCAGGCGGCCAATCAGAAGCAGGACGAACTGATCACCCGTGGGCAGCTTAAACTCAACATCGACCGTATGCAGGCTTTCTGGAACGATGAGCCCATCATGCTGACGGTCACCGAGTTCTGGATCGTGCATGCGCTGTCGCGTCACCCCGGGCATGTTAAGAACCGCACCCAATTGATGGACGCCGCCAACGCCGTTCTCGACGACAGCACCATCACCTCGCATATCAAACGCATCCGCAAAAAATTCCAGGCGGTGGACCCGGATTTCCGGGCGATTAACACCGCCTACGGCATGGGATACCGCTGGGATTCGACACAACCTTAGGCTGACGCATGAAACTACGTCGCCAGCTTATCCTGATCGCCTGCGTCATGCTGTTGCTGCCGTGGGCGGTCATTCAGTTCGCCAAGCAGATAGAACAGAGCCTGCGGGAATCCCAACAGCAGAATCATATCCAGTTAGCGGGCTTTATCGCCTCTCTGCTGCGTCCGGAATGGCCGACGCCGGCTTCGATGGGCGGCCGCATTCTCAACGTGCGCCAGTATGATACGCCTATCTATCTCGACGGTTATCAGGACGACTGGGCGGAAATTCCCGCCTTGTCGGGTCCGAAACCGGATTCCATCCGCGCGGTCAAGGCCGCCACCGACGGGCAGGATCTGTATCTGTTGGTCGCCGCCAATGACGCATCCATTCAATACCGACAGCCCAGCGCCCGCAGCCAACCAGCGGACCATTTCGAACTGATTACCGGCTATCTCGCCGGCGGCAAGGCGGTGACAATGCTGGAAACGGAAGGGCCTGGACAAATCAAAGCCCGTCTGGCGGGGTCATGGACCAGCGTGAATGGGATGTGGCAGGAAGACGGTCCTGGCTTCATCCTGGAATTGCGCATTCCCCTCGCCTCCTTGCAGGACGGCTTCAGCCTGCGCTGGATCGACATAGACAAATCCGCCGCCTGGGTGTTCAACCGTAATACGCTGGATGTTCTGGGCAGCGACGCTGAGCCCATGTTGTTGAACTTCGCGCCGCCGGCTCTGATTCACAGGGCTCAGGAATTAACCCCTGAATACACCCGTTTACGCTTGACCGACGCTCAGGGCGCAACCCTGTTGGAATACGACAACGACCTGATGCGCTACATTGGCATGCAGGACGATGTCTGGCGTATGGCTATGCGCCGCCTGCTGCGCTGGGCGGTGGATGGCGTTTCACAGACGTCGGAGTCGCAGCCCCTCGCCGCCGACGCGCCACGCTCCACCTGGGACGCCAGCGCCACTTCGGAACTCGCCAATTTGATTACCCGCTATCCCGTTAAAAACGAAGCCGGGAAATTATTGGGCTGGGTGCAGTTGGAGCAACGCACGCCGCAAATCGCCGCCGTAGCCAATGACGCCTTGTTCGCCGCAGTCGGCGGCTCTGTGGCGCTGTTGATCATCATCATGCTCATCTTGTTTGGCTACGCCTCCTGGCTGTCATGGCGCATCACGCATTTGAGCAAGGGGATCGTTTCCGCGCTGGATACTGAGACCAAGTTCAGCGGCCGCTTCCAGGCCTCACGGCTGCCGGATGAGCTGGGCGACCTGTCGCGCAGCTTCAGCGAAATGCTGACCCAATTGCGCAGTTATTCAGAATACATGGAGTCCTTCGCCAGTAAGCTGACCCATGAATGCCGCACGCCGCTGGCTATCGTCAGCTCTTCCCTGCAATTACTGGAAAGCGCCGACAACGAGCAGGAAAAGCAGGAGTATCTGGGCCGCGCCCGCGCGGGCGCCGAACGCATCAGCGCCCTGCTTACCGCCATGCGGCAGGCGTCACGCCTGGAAGCTACGATTCAGTCGCAAAGCCTTGAAACATTTGACCTGAGCGAGCTGATCAGTGAGTTGCAGCAGTCTTACCGCCCTCTTGTGGAGCCGCGCCGTCTGGAGCTTGAATTGCCGGAAGCGCCCATTGTGGCGGACATTTCCGCCGAGCTAATCGCCCAGGCGGTGGACAAATTGCTGGAGAACGCCAGGGACTTTACCGCGCCGGACGGGGCCATTTACATCGGTGTCGAAGAAACTAAACAGGAGCACTGGATCTACGTTGAAAACGAAGGCGATCCCATTCCGGAAGACATCAAGGAGAAGCTGTTTACGCCGTTTATGAGCGTGCGCCAGGACGGCGGACAGGAACTACACCTGGGCTTGGGGCTGGTCATCGTCAAACTGATCGCCGAGTTCCATCAGGCGCGGATCAAAGTGGAGAACACCGCTCGCGGCGTGCGCTTCGCTATTGGGCTGCCCCGTTCGTGAGCTCTAAGCTTAAGCGCGGATTTCCCGGCAACGGGCGGGTAAACGCAGTGTAAAGCAGCTGCCTTTGTGCAGCTGCGACTTGACGCTGACCCCGCCGCCCATCTGCTCGATCAACGCCCGCACAATACTGAGCCCCAGCCCGGTGCCCGCTACGGCCTGACGGCCGGAAGGCGGGGCCTGGAAAAACTTATCGAAGATGCGCGCCTGATCTATCTCACTGATCCCCACGCCTTCATCCACGACATCAATAAACACCTCGCCGCCGCCAGACAGTCGACTGCGAATCGTCACCCTCCCCTGCGTGGGAGAGAACTTGACCGCATTGGAAATCAGATTGCTCATCACCTGTTGGAAACGGCGCTTGTCCACCCCGACGATAACGTCCCCGGCGCCGTGCTCAAGCTGCATTGATACATTATGGGCTTTGGCGTAGGGCCCATTCATGCTCAGCGCCTGCTCCAGCTCGGCCAGCAGCTGGGTTTCCTCCAACGCCATGTCCACATGGCCCGCTTCCAGCTTCTCGATATCGAGAATATCGTTCACCAGCGCCAGTAGACGCTCACTGTTGTTAGAGGCGATCGACAACAGCTTCGCCGACTGTTCGTTCAGCTCTGGCCCCAAGGTCGCGGAGAGCAGTCCCAAAGCGCCTTTTATGGAGGTCAGCGGCGTGCGCAACTCATGGCTGACCACCGACACGAACTCTTTCTTCATGACCTCTGCGCGCTTGCGATCAGAAATATCCGCCACACTGCCAACCCACCTCATTGCGTCGCCCATTTCCATCTGACGGAAGCTGAGTTGCGCAGGAAATGACTCGCCGTTGCTCCTGACCAGCTCCACCTCCAGACGATGAATGCCGTCCCTAATCTCGGCGTCGCCTTCCTGTCCACGCTGCAATAACTCCAGCAGAGGCGCATCATTTTTCAGCCATTGAGAAAAGTGAGCGCCAGTCAGCTGCTCGCTGGAGACCTGCAACATTTCTTTCATCGCCTGATTGGCGGCTTCAATCACGCCTTCCGCATTTACCGTCACAATCCCTTCGACAACCGCTTGCAGAATAGAAGTGAGATAGGCCTCCTGATGGGCGTTCATATGCGAAAGCTCCGCCAGGCGCAGCATATGCAGCTCTCTTTCCACCCAACCGGCCAAATCCTGCAAGCGCTGTAGTTGTTCCTGATTAAAACGTCGGGGGCGGACATCAATCAGACAGAGCGTGCCGATACGGTTGGTTTCATCCAGACTCAGCGGAGCGCCGGCGTAAAAGCGAATATGGGGTGGTCCAGTGACCAGGGGGTTATCGGAAAACCTGGGGTCTTTCAGGGCATTGGGCACATAGAGCACGTCGCGCTGTAAAATGGCGTGCCCGCAAAATGATATATTGCGACCCGTTTCCGACGCGCTAAGCCCCACTTTCGATTTGAACCACTGACGGTCGGCGTCGACCAGCGACACCAGCGCAACGGGCACATTAAACAGAGAAGCCGCCAGCTTGGTGATGCGGTCAAAGCGCTGCTCCGGCTCTGTGTCCAGAATGCACAGCGAGCGCAGACAGACAAGCCGTTGCGATTCATTCTCCGGGATGATGGGGTCCTGCATAAACCATACGCGCCATTGGCGAAGATAAAGTCAGCTTTCGCGGTTCCGCGTGCTGCTGAAAACCGCCCTCCCTTGATAAAGATAGCAGCCCGGGAAGGAATATCATCCTCCCCGTACTCGCCAGCGCCTGGAAAACTGAGGAACGCGAGGGCGTTTATTGCAGTTTGCGCATCTTCTCCGCATTCGGACGTAATACCACGCCACGTTCGGTGACAATGGCGTCGATCAGCTCCGCCGGGGTTACATCGAAGACAGGGTTGAAGGCGTTGGCTTTTTCCGGGGCCAACGGGATTCCCTGCACGAACTTCAGCTCATCGGAAGTGCGCTCTTCAATGGGAATGTCAGCGCCGCTGAACAGTTCGAAGTCAATGGTGCTGGACGGCGCCGCCACCATGAATTTGACGCCATGATGACGCGCCAGCACCGCCAGTCCATATGTGCCGATCTTATTGGCGACGTCGCCGTGAGCGGTAATGCGGTCGGCGCCGACAATCACCCATTTCACCGCGCAGGTTTTCATGACATGCGCCGCAGCGGAATCGGCGATCAGTTTGACGGGGATATCGTCCTGACATAACTCCCAGGCGGTCAGTCTGGCGCCTTGCAGCCAGGGGCGGGTTTCATCCGCAAACACTTCCGTCACCAGATCGCGACGGTAGGCTGAGCGAATCACACCCAGTGCTGTGCCATAGCCGCCAGTGGCCAGACTGCCGGTGTTGCAATGCGTCAACAACGCGCCGCGACCGCTTTCTGCGATCAAATCAGCGCCCAACTCACCCATGGTCAGGTTGGCCTGCAGGTCTTCTTCATGGATACGCGTCGCCTCTTCCACCAGCAGCGGGAACAGATCCGTAGCGGCAGATCCGTCAATCAGATCCCGCATGCGACGCAGCGCCCAGAATAAATTCACCGCCGTCGGTCTCGAATCCGCCAGCGTTTCCAGAGCGCGATGCATGCGATCCCGGTCGGAACTGAACTCCGCCGCCGCCAACGCCACGCCATAGGCCGCCGCGATTCCGATCGCCGGCGCGCCGCGCACCACCATCTGGCGGATGGCGTCAGCCACTTCAACGTGAGTGACGCAGTGAACATACGCTTCCTGCAGCGGCAGTTTGCGTTGATCTAGCAGAATAAGTTGATTGTTCGCCCAGCGAATGGCGGAAACGGAAGATTGCGACATGTGGCGCGCCCCAATAAGTTGATCAAATGGTCAGAAAACGGAACCGGGCGAAAATCTGCTGGTCCGGGCCGGCATTATACGTCATTTAAGCCCTGCGCCCTACTTATCCCCTTGTATTATAGGTATACTTGGGCGCTGATTTTGAATAGATATAGGAAGTGTAGCTGTGGCTCAAGAAAGCGTTGATTTATTGATAAATGCGCGTTGGGTTATCCCCGTCAGACCAGCGGGAGTCGTTCTTGAAAACGCCTCCGTCGCCGTATCCGAAGGCAAAATTGTAGGCGTTTGCGACGCCGCCGAGGCGACAGCGCGTTTCGCCGCCAAAGAAACGGTCGACCTGCCCAACCACGTCGTGGCGCCCGGCCTGATCAACACCCACGGCCACTTGGCCATGTCCCTGTTCCGCGGCATGGCGGACGACCTGCCTTTGATGGAGTGGCTGAGCCACCATATCTGGCCCGCGGAAGGCAAATGGGTCAGCGACGAATTCGTTCGCGACGGCTCCAAACTGGCCATGGCGGAAATGCTGTTGGGCGGCACCACCACTTTCAGCGACATGTATTTCTATCCGGATGCCGTGGCCGAAGAAGCAACCCGTCTCGGCATGCGCTGCCAGATCGTGTTTCCGGTCATCGACTTCCCGGTTCCCGGCGCAGCGACGGCGGAAGAGTCCATCCACAAAGGCCTGGCCCTGCACGACGAATACAAGCACAGCGACTTGGTGCGCATCGGCTTCGGCCCTCATGCGCCTTACACTGTGTCCGACGACAAGTTCGAGCAGGTAGTGACGCTGGCTAACCAGCTGGATATGCCTGTACAGGTGCACCTCCACGAAACCGCTGGCGAAGTGCAGGAAGGCCTGGAAAAAACCGGCAAGCGCCCCACCGAACGTTTATACGAGCTGGGCCTGCTGACGCCGAACACGCAATGCGTGCATATGACCCAAATAAACGATCGTGATCTGGAAATTCTGCAGGAAACCGGAGCGCATGTGGTTCACTGCCCGGAATCCAACCTGAAGCTGGCCAGCGGTTTCTGTCCTCTGGACCGTCTGCTGAAAGCTGGAGTGAACGTAGCTCTCGGCACCGACGGCGCCGCCAGCAACAACGACCTGGACATGCTGGGCGAACTGCAAACCGCAGCCATGCTGGCGAAAGCCGTGGCCCAGGACGCCGCCGCCGTCAGCGCATTCCAGGCGCTGGAAATCGCCACTATCAACGGCGCCAAGGCGCTGGGCATGGAATCCGTCACCGGCTCTCTGGAAGCTGGCAAGTGGGCGGACATCATGGCGGTAGACCTGAGCGGCATCGAAGTACAGCCGGTGTATCACGTCGCCTCTCATCTGGCTTATTCCACCAAATCCAGCCAGGTCAGCCATGTCTGGACCTCCGGCGTGGCCCAGGTGAAAGAGCAGAAGCTGATCAATATGGACGTCCGCGAACTACGGACCAAGGTAGACGCCTGGCGCGAGAGAATCGCCAATACCGCCGAAGCCAATTAAAATAGCCCGCCGAAGCGAACGCATGGGGCCGCATCCCGGCCCCTTCCGACCAATTCAGAGGAAACGGATACATGACTCCCGTTGAGAACGTCGATCTGAGTGAAGTGAAAAAGTTTGAGGATCTCGCCCACCGCTGGTGGGATGCGGAAAGCGAATTCAAACCCCTGCATGAGATCAACCCGCTGCGGCTCGACTTTATTGACGAGCGCGCCGCCCTGCCCGGCAAGAGAGTGTTGGACGTAGGCTGCGGCGGCGGCATTCTCAGCGAGAGCATGGCGCGACGCGGCGCACATGTGGTCGGCATCGACATGGGTGAAGCGCCGTTATCTGTAGCGCGCCTGCACGGACTGGAGTCTGGCGTCAGCGTGGATTATCGCCGCACCACTATCGAGGAGCTGGCGGAAGCCGAAGCGGAGTCATTTGACGTGGTGACCTGCATGGAAATGCTGGAGCATGTTCCCGATCCGGCCTCAGTCATCGCCGCCTGCGCTCGCGTCGCCAAGCCCGGCGCCGACCTGTTCTTCTCCACCATCAACCGCAACCCCAAGTCCTTCTTGTTTGCAATCGTTGGTGCGGAATACGTACTGAAAATGCTGCCGCGAGGCACCCATGAGTGGAAGAAGTTCATCAAGCCCAGTGAGCTGGCGGCCTGGTTGCGTCGCACCGATCTCGATCTGTGCGAAATGCGGGGCATGACCTACAACCCGTTGCTGAAAGAATACAAGCTGGGCGACGACGTGGACGTCAACTATCTCATGCACGCGGTCAAACCGCTCAAGGACGCCTGATGACGGATTCGCGACTTTACCGCCCGGAGGCCGTGTTTTTCGATCTCGACGGCACCCTGATCGACACCGCCCCCGACTTCTTTCGGGTGATGAACATGCAACGCAGTCAGCGCGGCATGCCCGACATGGCGTACGAAGCAGTGCGTAAAACGGTGTCCGACGGCGCCCGCGCCATGGTGAAACTGTCTTTCGCCATGGAAGAGACGGACGCAGATTTTGAGCCGCTGCGTCAGGAGCTGCTGGACCTGTATTTGCGCCACATCGCCGTCGACAGCCGCCTGTTCGCAGGCTTTGAAGCGCTACTGACGTTGATGGAAGGCCAAGGAATTCACTGGGGGGTCATCACCAACAAACCCAGGTTGTACAGCGAAGCGCTGCTGAAAGCGTTAGGCCTGAGCTCCCGCATGGCCGCGCTGGTGTGTCCCGACGACGTCTCCCGCACCAAGCCGGACCCCGAGCCCATGTTGCTGGCTTCTCGCCTGGCTGATTGCGACCCGCAGAAATGCTGGTATGTCGGCGATCATATACGCGACATTCAGGCGGGCGCTAATGCCGGCATGCTCACCATCGCCGCCGCTTACGGCTATCTGGATGAGCCCGAGGCCGCCCTGGCCTGGAATGCGGACCACGTGGCGCACTCCGTGGAGGATGTCGCCGCCCTGCTGAAACAAGTGCTTTGATTTCCCCTCGGGCGTTATAATCGAAAGTCACTGCACACTAAAGACAGATCACGACGAGAGAAAACACGCATTATGTATTCCTACCAAGCCCCCGCCGACCTTCTACACGACCGCGTCATCCTGATCACAGGCGCGGGTGCGGGAATTGGCCGCGCGGCGGCGAAGACCTTCGCCCGACACGGCGCCACCATCATTCTCAGCGGCCGCACCACCAAGAAGCTGGAAGACGTCTACGATGAAATCGAAGCGGAAGGCGGTCCGAAACCAGCGATTTTTCCCGTCAATCTGGAAGGCGCGGTGGCGAAGGATTATGACGATCTGGCCAACGCCATCCGTGAAGAATTCGGCCGACTGGACGGGCTGCTGCATAACGCCGCCATCCTGGGTCATCGCACCCCGCTGGAGCATTATGATCCGGACAGCTGGACCCGTGTGATGCAAGTAAACGCTATGGCGCCCTTCCTGTTGACCCGCTCCCTGATGCCTGTGATCCGCGAGTCCGAAGACGCCTCGATCATTTTTACTTCCTCCAGTGTCGGCCGCAAAGGCAAAGCCTACTGGGGCGCTTACGCCGTCTCCAAATTCGCTGTTGAAGGCATGATGCAGGTGCTGGCGGACGAACTGGATGACGCAGACAAACGCATTCGCGTCAACAGCGTCAATCCCGGCGCCACCCGCACCGCCATGCGCGCACTGGCCTATCCGGCGGAAGACGCCACGAAAAACCCAACGCCTGAAGAGATCATGAACGTCTATCTTTATCTGATGGGTAAAGACAGTATTGGCGTTACCGGTCAGGCATTCAACGCACAAGGCGACTGATCTTACAGCTGTATTTCACGCCTTAATCAAAGTCTGCGCCAATGCGCAGCGGAGAAGGAGCGATGAGCAACACAGCAAAATGGACAATCTTTGTTATCGCCGCAGGCCTCAGCGCCTGCGGCAGCACGCCTCCAGCGGAACTTGGGGCCCATGACGGACGTCTGATGTCCTGCCCCGAGAGTCCCAACTGCGTCAGCAGTTTCAGCGATCCTAACGACGCTGAGCATTTCATTACACCCCTTTACAACGACAAGGCGACGCTGATGTGGGAGCGACTGCCCACTGTTCTGGAAAACGCTGGCAATATCCGCATCACCCAACGCAAACCGAATTACATCCGCGCGGAAGCCACGTCATTCGTCTTCCGTTTTGTGGACGATGTGGAGTTTCTATTGGATCGGCAGGCAGGAGTGATACATCTGCGCTCGGCGTCCCGGCTGGGCTATAGGGACTTCGGCGTCAATCGGGAGCGGATGGAGGAAATCAAGGCGGCGTTACTTAGCGAGTAACGCCGCCGACGGGTGGGCTATTGCACCAGCTGGTCAATCACCAGATTGAGCGGCTCGCTTTGCGCGCGCAATTGAATCGGGCCTACGACGCCCTGCAGGTCGCCGGGCTGAGGTTGCGGCGAACCGGATTTGGATACGCGCGCCACGACTTCCACCGTCTCAGCGGAGGACAGCTTCGCCATTGGCCCCATGGCCATGGAGTCATCCAAAGTGACGCTGACAGGCAGTTCGCCCACGGTTTTACGCACCACCGCTAACGGCATACGCGTACCGTCCGCTGGGCGCGCAAGGATAAATACGGTATCGCCGGGCTCAGCCTTGCCTTTCAGACCTTCGCCCAGACTGACTTGCAGTTGCAAACTGGCCCCGCCCGCCGCCTGCGCGGGTTGCTGGTTCCCCTGCTCCGCCGCCAGTTGCTCCGCTCTCGCTACGCCATTGCGAATCGCAGCGGCGTTAGGGTCATTTGGATTCAGCTCAATAATGCGACGCCAGAACTTAGCGGCTTCGGCGTAACGTTGCTCCTGGAACGCCGCCACGCCAAGAATACTCAGTGAACTACCTTCGTTGGGGTCGGTTTTCAGGGCCTGCTCCAGAGCCGCCCTGACCGGAGCGCTCAAACGTCCTTCCTTGAAGAACAGCGCCTGCGCGCGCAATCCGTGAGCGCCAGCGGGGTTTTCACCTTCCGCCGCAAGCAACTCCGCCAGGTGGCGAAACGCTTCTTCCGCTTCCGCATAGCGCTGCATGGTCATCAAAGAGCGCCCCAATAGCGCCCAGCCTTCGACATGGTCCGGCTGCTCCAAAAGACGATCACGCAAACGACGCAGAATTTCTTCCGGATCATTACCGGCCAAAGCCAGCTGCAGGCGAGTCTCTTTCATCCACTCCACCTGACGCAGGCCTTTATAATCGCCAACCTGCTGATACATCAAAAGCGCCGTCACCGGCACCCCCACAACCACCAGAACCAGCACCAGAATCTGGCGCATGCGGCTGCTGCGATACGTGGTGTTCTGCGCGCCCGGCTCCGCGTCGTTCAACAGTGACTTTTCCAACTCGATATGCAGATGATGAAACTCCGCATCGCTGATTTGTCCGGCTTTCAGCTCCGCACGCAACTCCGTCAACCGGTCTTCGAACAACGCCACGTTAGCGGTGTCGCGACGGGCGCCAGCGCCTTGCGAGCCGGATTTCAGGATGGACAACAAAGGAACGGCGATGATCGCTATCGCCATAACCGCCAGAAGGACGATAGCCAGCCAGAATACTGTCATTCGGAGTGCCTGTTATTTCTGCTCAGATTCTTCGGAAGAGGTTTGCTGCAACAAGGCGCGCAAGCGCGCCTGCTCTTCATCGCTCAACTCAGTGGACTCTCCCAGAGAGCGACGCCTGCGGCGAGCGACGTACAACAAAATAGATAAGCCCAGGGTCACCACCGTCACCGGTCCCAACCACAAAGCAGCGGTTTGCGCGTTCAGCCGCGGCCGATACAACACGAAATCGCCATAACGGGCCACCATGAAGTCAACGATGTCATCATCGCTCTTCCCTTCTTCAATCATTCGATGCACTTCACGACGTAAATCTTTGGCGATGGGCGCCGTGGAGTCGGAGATATTCTGGTTTTGACACAGAGGACAGCGCAGCTCGTACGTCAGCGTCTGATAACGCTCACGACCTTCATCACTGCTGAATTGGTAATCATCAATCGCCCAGGCGGCAGCGGACATCCACAGCGCAGCCAGGCAAATCAGTAATCGTTGCGCGATCATGAACCAGGCTCCTCAACCGCGTTGGCGTTCGCCACCTTCAAATTACGCAGCATCGGCGCCAGAGTCTCCCGCCAGACTTTTTCGTTTACTACACCCACATGGCGATAACGAATCACGCCAGCGGCGTCGATCACATAGGTCTCAGGCGCGCCATACACGCCCAGATCCAGCCCCAGACGACCTTCCTGGTCGAAAATCACAAAGCGATAAGGGTCCTGCAGCGTCTCAAGCCACTTCTTCGCCGCATCACGATCGTCTTTGTAGTTCAAGCCAATGATCGGAACGTTGTATTCCCTGGCCAGTTTAAGCAAATAGGGGTGCTCAACCCGACAGGAAGGACACCAAGTCGCCCAGACATTGAGCAGCATGGGCTCGCCCTTGAGGTCCGCTGGGGTTAACTCCCGCCCAGGGTTGTACAGCTCGCCCAGCTTAAACGTCGGCACAGGTTGATCCTTGCGCGCCAGCTCCAGCTTGGAGGGATCGTTGTCCATGTTCTGATTAAACAGGATGACTACTGCAACAAACGCCAGCAGTGGGACAAATAAGAATAACCGCTTCATCACGCCTGCTGTCCTCCGAGCGCATCAGCGTCGCCACGGGGCTGCGCCTGTGCGTCGCCGCTGTCCATGGCTTCCGCCGCTGACAGTTTGCGTTTCAGCTTGATGCGATAACGCCTGTCCGCCACCGCCAGGAAACCGCCCCAAGCCATAAATACGCCACCCAGCCACAGCCAGCGCACGAAAGGCTTATATTGGACGCGCATGGTCCAGGACTCATCTCCCAGAGATTCCCCTAAAGAAACGTAGAGATCCCGGAACAGGCCAGGATCGATGCCCGCTTCCGTCATCACATTACCGGATACCTGATAGCGGCGTTTTTCCGGATGCAGAACATGCAGCACATCGCCGTCACTGTCGAGAATTGAGACGGTTGCGCGATCACCAATAAAATTGGGGCCGCGACGCTGGGTTTCTTCATCGAAACGGAAAGTAAAGCCCGACAGCTCAACCGACTGCCCTGGCGCCAGGCGTACGTCCCGCTCCACGGTGTATTGCGACACCATCGTGGCGCCGACGATGGACACCGCCAGGCCCAGATGCCCCAGCACCATGCCTTTGTAGCTCCGCGAAGTGCGCAGCCAGCCGCGCATACGTCCCTGCGAGAAGGCGCTTTTGAGCCAGGCGTCGCGCAGAGTCGCAGCAAACAACCAAACAGCGATGAAAACACCAATAACCGCCATCAAATGGATCTCCCCGTACATCCAGGGAACCACAACGGAGGCTACGGCGCTGATCACCAGAAACATAGGGACAGGACCAAGCAACTGCGCCGCCTTGGTGTCTTTCCAGTGACTGTACATGCCCACTCCCATCACGATGACCAACAAGGGTACCAGCAGGGAGAACATCAAATTGAAATAGGGAGCGCCAACGGAAATTTCCTTATCCATCCATTCCGCCACCAGCGGAGCCAGGGTGCCGATCAATACTGTCAGCATGGCGACCACGAGAATAATGTTATTGACCAGCAGGAATACTTCCCGAGAGGTTTCGCTGAAGCCAATGCGGCTTTTCACAACTGGCGCGCGCAAAGCGTACAGCAGCAGCGAGCCGCCAATCACCACGCCCAGCATCATCAGTACGAAGCGTCCCCGTTCAGGGTCCGCAGCGAAAGCGTGGACGGATGTCAAAATGCCGGAGCGAACCAGGAAGGTCCCCAGCAGACTGAGTGAGAAGGCGAATATCGCCAGCAAAACCGTCCAACTCTTGAAAACACCGCGTTTTTCCGTCGCCGCCAAAGAGTGCATCAAAGCCGTGCCCGCTAACCAGGGCATAAAGGATGCGTTCTCCACCGGGTCCCAGAACCACCAGCCGCCCCAGCCCAGCTCATAGTAGGCCCACCAGCTGCCCAAGGCGATGCCCAAGGTAAGGAAGGCCCAGGCCACTGTCGTCCAGGGACGCGACCAGCGCGCCCAGGCTGCGTCCAGGCGACCGCCCATCAGCGCAGCCACCGCAAATGCGAAAGCAACGGAGAAGCCGACATAACCCATGTAAAGCATGGGCGGATGCACAATCAGACCGAAATCCTGCAGCAATGGATTCAGGTCAGCGCCGTCCTGCGGCGAATTCGGCAGGTAGCGCAAGAAGGGATTGGAAGTCATCAAGATGAACAACATAAAGCCGATGCTGATCATGCCCATGACGCCCAAAACGCGCGCCACCATTTCCAGCGGCAGTTGCTTGCTGAACTTGGCCACGGCGGCGGTCCAGCCAGTCAATATCAACGCCCACAATAACAATGAGCCTTCATGACCGCCCCAAACGGCGCTGAATTTGTAATACCAGGGCAATAGACTATTGGAGTGGCCCGCCACGTAGCGGACGCTGAAATCGTCCCGCAAAAAGCTGGCGGTCAATGCGGCGAACGCCACAATCGCCATCAGAAACTGGGCGCCCGCGAGAGGGCGAGACAAGCGCATCCAAAGACGGTCGCCAATCCAGGCCCCGGTGACGGGTACGAACGCCAACAGGATAGCGAAGCAAAAACTTAAAATCAGTGCGAAGTGACCCAGCTCAGCAATCATACGTCATTCCTTCAGTAAGTCTGTGCGGGCGCGGCGTCCTGCGCCTTATCGAGCGCGCGCTGCACTTGCGGCGGCATGTATTTTTCGTCGTGCTTGGCCAGCACTTCTTCCGCCTGGAAAACGCCCTGAGCGTCCAGTTTGCCGGTGGCGACGATGCCCTGCCCTTCTCTGAAGAGGTCTGGCAGGATGCCGGTGTATTTGACGTCGACGTTGTTGTTGTAGTCCGTCACAGTGAAAGCGACCGCCAGGGATTTCCCATCTCTGTTCACGCTGCCGTCAACCACCATACCGCCCACGCGAATGCTTTTGTCCACGGGAGCTGCGCCTTGCGCCACTTCGGTAGGATTGTAAAAGTGATTCACGTTGTTGCTGAGCGCGGTCATGATCAAACCGACGGTCGCGCTGACGCCAATCACCAGAAATGACACGATAATTAAACGCTGCTTGCGCTTGGGATTCATTGGGACGCCTTCTCCCTTCTATACTGCTGGGACAATCTTTTGACGAGGCTGCCGCGTTTTAGTTTCGGCGCAGCCAGGTTATACAGGAACACCAGTCCACCCGCGCCGTAAGCCAACCAGACGTACAGACCATGGCCGCCCATTGCGAAAAATTCATTGAGGCTGTCGAAGTTCATACTTTCCCCTCTTTCGCCAAGAGCTCGCGGACCCATAGGGTACGGCGTTCGCGTTCGATTATCTCATTACGACTTCGTAAGAAAAGCGAATAGCCGAAGAAGCAGTAGACGCCTATGACCATCACCAGCAACGGCGCCCACATTTCCACAGGCATGTCAGGCTTTTCCGTCAGTTTGAAAGTGGCGGGCTGATGCAGGGTGCGCCACCATTCCACCGAGTATTTGATGATAGGAATATTCACCACGCCTACCAGACTCAACACCGCCGCCGCTCGGCCCGCTGTGATTTTGTCTTCAATGGCGGCTTCCAGGGCGATGACGCCAAAGTACAGAAACAGCAATATCAACATGGCGGTGAGGCGCGCATCCCATTCCCACCAGGTTCCCCAGGTCGGCTTGCCCCAGACCGCGCCGGTAAATAAAGCGAGGAAACAAAAAGACGCGCCAATCGGCGCCGCGCATTTCAACACGACATCCGCCATTTTCATGCGCCAGACCAGACTGACGAAGCCGGCGACCGCCATGATCATATAACAAGACTGCGCCAGGATGGCCGCGGGCACGTGCAGATAGATAATGCGGAAGCTATTGCCCTGCTGATAATCCTGAGGCGCGAACGCCAGACCCCAGACGATGCCGACAGGCAGCAGAATCAAGGCGCCCCAACCGAGCCAGAACGACCACACTAAACTGCGCTCGTAAAACCATTTGGGCGAGCCCCATCGGTGAAACCACTGTTTAAATGCTTCCCACATAATCGCTTCTGTTATCTGTATCCAAGCTATTCAGTCCGCCGCCGCGTAGTCCATACAAGACGTCGCGCCAGCCTGTTTTATTGTCTCAGTTGGAGACGCTGATTTTAAGCGCAGCCGCCGCGGCGAATGGCGCCAATGTCAGCGACAGCGCCAATATTGCGCCCAACATAGCCAGCGTGGCGGTGTAATCCATACCGGCCGCTGCGCTCTGCACCATGCCGGTTCCAAAGATCAGCACGGGAATATACAGGGGCAGCACCAACAATGAAATCAAAACCCCGCCTACGCGCAACCCCACCGTCAGGGCCGCGCCAATGGCGCCAATCAGACTGAGAACCGGCGTGCCCACCAACAGTGACAGCATCAAGACGCCAAGCAGACCTTCATCCACATGCAGCATCAACGCCAGCACCGGGCTCAGCAATATCAGGGGCAACCCAGTCGTCAGCCAGTGTGCAAAGACTTTAGCCAAAACCAGAATAAACAGGGGCTGAGGCGCCAGGGTTAACTGCTCCAGCGACCCATCTTCATGATCAGCCCGAAACAAGGCGTCCAGAGAAAGCAAGGTCGCCAGCAGCGACGCCACCCAGACCACGCCCGCCGCCGCCGGCGCCAAAAAGCTCTTTTCCGGCGAGACGCCAAGCGGAAACAGGCTGACCGCCATCACAAAGAACACCAGCGGATTGGCCAGCTCCTGAGGACGCCTGAACGCCAGCATCAAATCCCGTCTCACTATGGCGCAAAAGCCCGCCCATACGCCTACTTCCGTCAAGACGCAGCCCCCAATTGAATGCGGCGCACTTCGCCGGATAAATGCAAACTGTGGTGCGTGGTCAAAATCACCGCGCCGCCGACGTTGGCTTTTTCACGCAGCAGCGTTTCCAGCTGGGCCACCCCTTTTTTATCGATGGCGGTGAAAGCTTCATCCAACACCCATAAAGGCGCCGAAGAAACATACAAGCGCGCCAGCGCGGCCCGCCGCTGTTGGCCGGCAGATAAGCTATTGCAGGGGGAATATTCATAGCCGGCGAGGCCGACCGTTTCCAGCGCCGTCATCATGCGCGCTTCATCCACGTCTTCACGCTGAGCGCACCAGGCGCGGAGATTTTCCAGCGGAGTCAATAACGCTTTAACGCCGGTTTTATGGCCCAGGTACAGCAGTGAGGAAAGAAACTGTGGACGCGCCTGCGACATGCGTTCGCCGCGCCAGAACAACTCGCCCTGACGCAGTGGGGCCAGCCCGCATAAAAGTTTGAGTAAGGTGGTTTTTCCAGCCCCGTTAGGGCCTTCAATCTGAACGACGTCTCCGGGATGGACGGAGAAGGACAGGTTTTCGAACAGGATACGGTCATCTCGCTCGCACTGGAGATTCTTGGCCTCAAGCAGAGGAGTTTGACCTGTCATAATTACTAAAGCAGCCTCTTGTGTGCGCCTCTGGCTTGCAGAACAACGCGGAACAACCGGAAATAAAGCGGCGCAAGAATAACAAATTGGCGCTTTTTCCGAAAAGTCGTCAACAATAACGGAAAAGAGTTAGAAAAGTGGCCCGCTCGCGCTTAAGCTTTGTAAAAACGGGCGCATTATAGCCCAGCTTTCCCCGGATGGTCAGTGCATAGCCCTGATTAAGATCATTTTATTGTGGGAGAAATGTTAAAAAGCGATGAAAGTTCAGCCTGACGCCGCGGCGGCGCCCACTCGCACTAACTCGCTTCCACCAAAGATACAGGCGGAACTGTCCGCTATCGTGCAGAAAGTCGGCAACCTATTCTCCGCTCGCATCACCGATATCTCACCTTCTCCCAGTACAGCAACGCCCAATCCCACCCCCAATGCGCAAACCTCGGCCACCCCATCCTGGCGTTTGATATTGAGCGCTGAAGGTTTGCCGCAACCACTGCAAACTGACATCCGCACGGCGCAACTTCCTCAGGATTGGCTGGTAGGCAAGGTGCTGCAACTGCAGGTCACCGCGCTGGGTCTGAAAGTCGTCGACTCTCTGGCGCCGCCGCAAACTGAGCCCACGCAGGCGCTTCTCGCCACGACATTACAGACACTGTCCAAATGGCTGCCCTTACAAGGGGATCTTCGCCATAACCTGGAGGCGTTAGTACGGCTATCCTCTGATACACGGCTGCCGAGAGACCTGGCGCAGACACTCGACAAACTAAACCAGGCGTTGCCAACGCCGCCGCGAGTCAGCGAAGCCGGCGGGCTGAAACAGGCGATTCAGCAATCCGGCGCAGGGTTGGAGCGTCATTTACTAAGAACGCTGGCGGAGAATCGCGGACCTGCTCCCGACAAGGCCGCTTTACCCTCCAGCGCCGAACCACGCCTGCTGAGCGCCGCACCGCAGGACATCAAGGCCCTACTTACTGTAGCGCTGGGCGCCACGCTGGCGCAGCTCAATCGTCTCCCCAACAGCGCGCTTCCCGCCAACTGGGAACAACTGGTCAGCTGGCTGACCCGACAGACAGCGGAGCAGCCGGGCATGGCGACCGGCGGACATCCGCTGCAATTTCCGCCGCCAATGGGACGCGAAGGCGGGCGGCCTCCCCTGCCCGCCAACCTGGACGCCGGCGAAATGTTGCGCGCGTTGGCGCAGGCCACCGCCCGTCTGCATAGTCATCAATTAAACGCCTTGCAACAAAATCTCAGCGCTGGACCCGACCAAACCGGGGCGCAAGTATGGTTTGTGGAGGTGCCTGTCGCCGCTCCACGCATGGATAGCATTCAGATGCGCTTTGAAAAGGAACAGCGCAGCGGGGCCAAAGACAACAAGAAAAGCCGCTGGAAAATCGTACTCGCCTTCGACCTGGAGGGACTCGGCCCCATGCAGAGCCAGGTCCTGTATACAGAAGGAACGGTGTCCGCCACATTCTGGGCGATGGAGCAAAAGACTCTGGGACTGGTCACGGAAGAGTTGCCGCGCCTGCGCAAAGGTCTGCAGGATTGGGGCCTTGAGGTAGGCGATCTGGCGGTGCGTAAAGGCGCGCCGCCAACCCCTTCCGCTCCGATTTCCCGCCAACTGATCGACGAACGCGCATGACAAAAAAACACCAGGACACGCAAGACAATCACTCCCAGGAAACGTCTCAGAGCGACGTCCAGCAGGCCATTGCCCTGTTTTACGATGGCAAACAGGCGCCCAAGGTCTCCGCTAAAGGCGAAGCGGATCTGGCGGAGGAGATCATCGCCATCGCCCGGGAGCATGGCGTACCCTTATATGAGAACCCGGAGCTGGTGCGCTCTCTGGCGCAACTGGATCTCGGCGATGAAATACCTGAGTTGCTGTATCGAGTTATCGCTGAAATTATCGCCTTCGCCTACCACATTCAGGGCAAGACGCCGGAAGGCTTTCAACCGCCGCCCAATGCCGGCGGCGACGCGTCGTAACGCATTGGGACGGCGATCTTGCTCCATCCGCTCTCAACGCAGCGGAATCAATCGTTTACACTATCAATCCGGCGGACACATAGCTTTCTTCTATTTGTCTGCACATATTTTCTGCAAATCGCGACTTATCTAATGGATATTGCTCTGCGGCTCAACTTGCCAATGCAGCGTTGGGAAGCACATTTTATTTCACTGAGAACAAGGTTGAATTATGGACTCTAAAACCCAAACCGAAATCGAAGCAGCGGTGTTTCGCCGACTGGTCAAACACCTGCAGGATAACACCGAGGTTCAAAATATCGATTTGATGAACCTCGCCGGCTTCTGTCGCAACTGCCTGAGCAAGTGGTATCGCGCCGCGGCGGAAGAACGAGGAGAACAGGTGGAAGATGCTGCAGCCAGGGAAATCGTTTACGGCATGCCTTACGATGAGTGGAAAGCCAAACATCAGAAACCTGCTAGCGAAAACCACCTCAAACAGTTTGAGCAAAACAAACCCGAATAGCTTTCCTCGATTCAGGCTCGGGGTGACGCCAATGAGCCTGAATCCCCCTCCTCAGAGAAAGTTTTGCAAAGCCATTGCAAAACTTGCAGTCGCAGCGCGGTCTCTTCTGAACAAAATCGACTCTCTCCACTCCCCCACAAGAAAGTAACAACCTGATATAAAACAAGTTTTTAAATATTTTAAAACCTGGCCCGGTTTCTGCTGTATTCAGGGAAAGCAACCAAACCTAGGAGAGGTTTATGAATCAGCACGCTAAAAAACTCGACCTGACTGCTACATCCCCGGATATGGGCATTAAAGAGAACAAGGCGGACTCAGTCGCCGACAAACTGGCGCGCGTGCTCGCCGACACTTACAGCCTGTATCTCTACACCCAATACGCCCACTGGAATGTCCGGGGTATGAGTTTCTTCGCGCTGCATGAGCTATTTGAGAAGCAATACAAAGAGCTCGCCGAAACCATCGACGATATCGCTGAGCGCATGCGCGCCATTGGCTACAAAGCCCCCGGCACCCTGTCCCGTATGGCGGAATTTTCCACTATTTCCCCCAAAGAAGAGCGGACAGCGACGGCTTTAATTAAAGAATTGATTTCCGCCCATGAGGGCACAGTCGCAAGCTGTAGAAAGTGTATCGCCGCGGCGCAAAAAGCCGAGGACTTTGCGACTGAAGACCTTATGGTTACTAGACTGACTTCCCACGAACAGGCTGTCTGGATGTTGGGCAGCCTTCTCGAGGAGTAATCCTCACTATCCCACCCAAACGATACCCTCCACATTTATCCTACCTTCCTTTTTTTGGCCACTTCGGTGGCCTTTTTTTATGAGTAGAGGGCTGTGGAGCGCTGGGGCGTCAGAGGGTAAAACCGGCACGATTTCTGCGTTACCAGCTTCAGGTATTCAGGCGTAGAGAGGGTTCGCCCACATCATCGCAGTTGTTGTATGAACAGATTAAGGATTAAGCAATGGACATAATAGAATTTGAAAAAGCCGTCGACATTGTCTGGTCTTCCATTCAGGAATGGGCGGAAACAGCACTGGCCAACCTGCCTAGCGTCATCGTGGCCCTGGTGTTTTTCTTCCTGTTTTTGTACATAGCCAAAGCCGTATCCAACCTGACCCAACGGGTGCTGGTGCGCTCATTGGATTCAGTGGAAGTCGCCAATCTTCTTTCCACTATTGTGCATATTGTATTGGTTGCAATCGGCATCTTCGTCTCCCTGGGCTTTGTAGGACTTCAGGGCACCGTCACCTCACTCCTGGCCGGGGCCGGGATCATCGGTCTGGCGTTGGGCTTTGCGTTTCAGGACCTCACCGAGAACTTTATCGCCGGGATATTCATGGGCGTTCGCAAACCATTTCGAGTGGGAGACATTGTGGCGACCGCAGACATCATGGGAACCGTAGAGGCGATCAACCTGCGCAATACTCATATCCTGACGTTTTCAGGGCAACGGGTCATACTTCCCAATAAAGCCGTATTCACCAACAAACTGACCAACTACTCCATCACCCGCCAACGCCGTCTCGAAATTCAGGTCGGCATTTCCTACGCCGACGACATCGACAAAGCCGCCAAAGTCATCACCAAAGCCATCGACGCCCTGGATTTCACCCGCAACGGCACGGAAACCCAGGTTTTCGCCACCGGTTTCGGCGACAGCAGCATCAATTTAGTCGTGTGGTACTGGATCGATTATCCCACCGGAAAAGTAGACTTCATGACCGCCCAGCACAAAGGCGTCGTGGCCGTGAAGAAGGCGCTGGACGATGCGGACATCCTCATCCCCTTCCCGATTCGCACACTGGATTTTGCGGCGAAAGGCGGCTTGCAGCTTGATCAGATAATCAGCACTCGTGCTGAAGAGGTGGAGTCTGCTGCGTAAAACTGCATATTATGCTATTCGATAGCATACTTTAATAATCAGCTTTACCAGAATAACGAACAAGCCCTGTCTAATAAGGATAGACAGGGCCATATATAATCCGCAAGAACTCAATTCCAGGCGGTTAACTCGCTAAATTAAAAGCCCCTAATACCCTATATCGAATTCCATAATTACTGGATAATGGTCGCCGCCTTGCATGTGATATTTTGCGACATTCCTAACATCAATATTTTCACTAACCAAAAAGTAGTCTAATTCATGATGTGAACCTGGATGAGTATTTGAGCCGCTTGATACGATGCGCAATTCTTTTCCTCTAGAGTTACTCCCAATCCTTATTATGTTTCGGCGACTAGAGAGGTCAAAAGGTACGCAATTAAAGTCTCCTCCTATAATAAAGTTACCAGGAATTTTCCCAACTGCATGTTGGCCTACTAATTGTGCATCCGCTGCACCTCTTCCGCCAGCATTAGCATGAAACGTAAGAACAGTAAATCCTTCACCAAAAGTCGCATACAGGGAACTGCGTCCGGTATCAGTTTGCAAGTATATACAGCCGTGCGCTACAGGTACTTGTTTAGAAATAATACATGTTGTGCAGCGATTATTGAACGCTCCTACTTGTTCACATGAATACAGCCACTTCTGAGTAGATACGCTGTCTAAACTAGCTTGACTTAATCCTCCACACTCTTGTATTAAAATAATATCGCACTCGTTCAGTAAGTTACTCAGTATCTTTATTTTACTATCACTGGAAGTTGGGTTTCCCTGAGAATTCCATGTTGCTACTCTCACTCAAGACTCCTAAAAATATAATTTAAATTGATGCAGCTTTACCTTTCACACTTGTGCCCACCACTGCCAAGCTTCATCATATTGCTCAGTATTCAACCATCAAAGCCAAAAACTTAGCGCCAACCAATGAAAGCGCTTTCATTTTGAGTTAAAAAAACCCGAAGGAAACATCAACTGCAGGGTCCCAAGTTTAGGTATCAGGTCGCTACAAAATCTACAGGTGGGCAGTATACACATGAAAGCCGCATAATTCCTTTAAATAACAAAATGTTACACTAAAACTTCCGCGATATCTCACTTGGCTTTCGGCTTACCCCACAGTGTTCTATGCTTGGTAATAATCGCATCAATTTTACCTTCTTGCGCCAGTTGCTTTAAGCCGTGATTGAAGTCCTGGGAAGTTTTCAAAAAGTTCTTCGCTTTCCTGGAAAACATCAGGTATTGATTCTCCACTTTGATCGGAGGATCGAGCCAGATGAACTTGTTGGCGGAATCGGGAAATTCCGTGTTGATAATATACTGCCCCATAAACTTATCAATCAGCACAAGATCAATCCAGCCACGGGAAAGGCTAAGGATATTCTGGCGGTCTTCGGTGACTTCAATGGTATTCAATCTGGCCTGTTCAAACTCAGGCGGATTGACATACCCCCGCACTACGCCAATTTTATATGGCTGCAAATCATTCAGGGCGACATAAGAAATATTGCGTTCCTTGAGAGCGTAAAAGCCCAGCTCATTGGCTGGAAGAGGATCTGAAAACTCAAACCACTGCTCCCTGTTTTTTCGATACCACCCGGTGTAGACCCCATCAAAATCGCCAGCCTGCGCCATGCCATAAGCTCTTTTCCAGGGTAAAAACTTCACCTCAACCTCATACCCGACTCGCTGAAAAGCGGTGAAGATGATCTCCGTAATAAATCCCTTACTCTCTAAATGCTCACCGTAATAAGGCGGGTACTCGGTCGCGGCCAGCACTACCTGGCGCTCCGCGGCCTCTGCAACGTTGAGTAAGTCCAGGCATATAAATAGCGCAATAAGGCCGTAGAAAAGATGCTTCGCCCTATCTCGATGGCGGCGGCGCGGTAAACAGGAGCTTCCTATAAATGAGAGAGGTTTACAGTAGCGCTTGCTTTTCCGCTGATTATTATGTGGAAGGGTCATACCAGAGGGCGTTTTTCGCTTATGGTTATTATCACCAATATAGCAGCAGTGGCGGTTTTTCGTACGCAGAAAGGAGCCTTAAGCGCTAGCCCATCGAAGCCACACCAGGCCTCAAAACCGGTTCGAATTAAACCAAGCTGACATGAAAAGGCCGCCCGACACTTCAAATTTAGAAAACCCAATACTTTGTAAGTTCTGCAAGCCTTTTACCCAAGATTACCAGCCAAACGGAAAAAACGTGCAAAATTACACCAAAATGCGCATAAAAAGCGCTAAATTCGATAAAAATAACTTGGCACGCTTCTAGCTGTCTCTTAAGTGACAACGAGGCATAGAGACCTGTTACCCGGTCTCGACAGAGATCCGGGACTTTAAAAGATAGAAAAGGAGATCGTTATGAAAACGCCAAAAACTTTTACCAAGAAACCTGTTTATGCTGCTCTGATCGCCGCAACCCTGGCGGGCGCTATGACCGTAGCCCCTGCTTACGCAGCGGGAGACAAAGTTAAGAAGGAAGAAACTGTCGGCCAGCAGGCGGAGGAAATGACCCAGGATGCGAAAAAGTATTTCAAGGATGGTTGGACTGAAGGCAAGATTGAAACCGCCATTCTGTTCAACGAAAACCTGAGCACATTCGAGATTGATGCTTCCGTCAATGGCTCCAACGCCACACTGGTGGGAACAGTCAGTTCCGAAGTGGAAAAAGAGCTGGCGGAACAGATCGCCCTGAGCGTAGAAGGCGTTAAGGATGTGGATAACCAGTTGCAGGTAGCCTCCACACCCGCCAAGAAGGAAAACGCGGAGAATGAGAGCTTTAAAAGCTCCGTGGCTGACGCCACTATTACCGCTAAGGTAAAAATGAAGCTGTTGGCTAACGAGTCCGTCGCCGGTCTTGATATTGATGTGGATACAGAAGGCCGTGTGGTAACGCTGAATGGCGCGGTGGATTCAGAAGCAGAGAAGGATCTGGCGGAGAAACTGGCCAGCAATGTTGACGACGTGGATTCCGTTGAAAACAAGTTGATGATCAACTAATTCATCGCACTCCATGCGCATGGACATCAGCAGGGCCCGAAGCCTAACGGCTTCGGGCTTTTTTCGTCAGCAGAGGGATAGCAAAGAGATTTACGCCAGGAGCCCAATGCTCAACCGCGGGGCTCGACCCGGCTTACCACCGGACCATTGCCCCCCGCACATCCACATGAATAAATGGGCCGTGATAACTATTAGCGGAATATACGCCCAATCCGCCGATGAAGGATTTGTAGTCAGGCGTCTCGGCAAATTTCTCAATCAGCTGCGCCAGATACTCCGCGTCATCTTTGTCGACCTTGCCGTCCTTGTTCAGGTCGTCCATTTTGCCGTCTTTGGGGTCCTCGTCGATAAAGACATCCGCCGCTCCGCCCCATTGATGACGACTGTACATCGCGTTGCGAATGGAGGTGTTGTAGTACGGGGTGCGAAAGCCGCTCATAATAACGAATGATGAAACCGGCACTCCCGCTGAATTCACCTGCTCCGTCAGATACTCCAGCTTGAGCAGCAGCTTCTCTCTTAACACCAGAAACTTGGGGAACTCCGAGGGTTGCCGGCATAGAAACTGCTCCAAACGGTAGTTGGGCGTCAGCTCGATATCCAGCATATCCTTGGTGACTTCGAGGTAGCCGGGAGGCGGAAGATAGATAGCCTGGTTGAGATAGGCTTCACTGGGATAGTGACCTATCTGATAGCCATTCAGCATTCCCTCTTCGACTTGGTTCGCCGGCACCAGCACAAACAGGTTCAGGGTTATCTGCGCTCCGGAGGAAGGCCTGCGAATAGTCAAACGACTCACCCCAGGATGCGCAGGAGCGGTCCAGCGATAACGATCGCCTGGCTCCTTGACGACATCGCCCTGGCCACTTATTTCAATCTGCTCGCTCTCCGGCAAATTAATTTTGAAGACAAATTCTTCTGACGCCTGCAAAAATGCGGACATAACCCGGTAATCACTGGTTTCGCCTTTAAAACTGATACTGAAGTCGACTTTCCCGGGTTCAAATCCAAAAGCACGGGTCATCAGCAGACAGAGCGCAATGACCGTTAGTGCTCTAACCATTCATTATCCTCCGGCGCCAGCGTTTTACCTTCAAACGCCATTTGCAGTCGAGCGTCCCTTCCGTATACATCCTTACGGAATTGCGCCACGCCGGAGTCATCCATCCAGGCGGTCCAGTATTGCAGATGCACTGGAACCGGGCTCGGTAAACGCAGTGTCGTCGGCTCTCCCGACGCCAGTATTTTATCCAGCTCGATGCCGGTTCTTTTCTTACTGCCGATCAAGGCCGCCGCCAATTCCAGGGGCCGCTCCAGACGGATACAGCCGGAGCTGAAGGCCCGCTGTGATTTGTAGAATAAGCTTCTGCTTGGCGTATCGTGAAGATACACATTAAATTCATTGGGAAACATAAACTTGATACGCCCTAACGCATTCATGGGGCCCGCCGCCTGTTGCAGGCGATAGGGAAACTTGCCGCCTTTGACTTCTTCCCAGTTGATAGTTTCAGGGTCCAGGGCGGCCTCTTCCCGTCCCCAGCCTTTGTATACCCTGAAGCCCATTTTGCTGATGAATTCCGGGTCTTCGATAAAGCGCTCCAGCATGTCTTCTTCCGCGATCTGGGTGGGGACTTCCCACAGCGGGTTCACCACCAGATAGGTCATCAATCCACTGAAAGCGGGCGTACGACGATATGGCTTGCCCACTACTACACGCATACTCAATTCGGTGCGGCCGTGATCCACCAGATCCAGACGGTAATCGGCGATATTAACCACCACATAACGGTCGCCCAGATTCGTTGGCGTCCAGCGGCGACGCTCCAGATTACTGCGCACCTGTTCAATACGTTCGGAAATTGGCGTATTCAGCATCGCCAGAGTTTCTTTTCCTACAATAGCGTCCGGTTTCAGGCCATGACGCTCCTGAAAAAAGCGGACGGCTTTCACCAGAGCTTCATCAAAAAGAGTCTCATCATCCCCCGCGGAGGTATCGATCACAGGCCGCTCCATGTCGCCGCTGGCGATCAGGCGACGGCGCAATTCAATGACTCGCGAATCAGATTGTCCGGGCCGCAGCGTCGGGCCGTAGGACACCATAGGCCAACCACCCTGGGCTTCCGTTTCGCGCAGATCCGTCAGCAGTTGCGACAGGCCCTGATACACTTCCGGCGTCGGCACCATAGCGCTCATGTCCTCTAACAGACGATCCTCGGCAATCGCCTGATACAGACGAGGGGCCAGTTCGCCGGTTGTGCGCTCTTCACGCCAGACGGAGTCGATCGACCTGGGGTCAAAGCGGCCGGTCAGACGGTCACTGGACAGCGCCACCATAGCGTCCGTCAGCAGCAGCTCCAGCTCAAAGGCGCGTCCAAACGTTTCAGGTTCCGCTCGATATTGACCCAACAGCTCTGACAAAACCGCAGTGTGGTATCTTTGCGACGGCAAGCCTTCCTGATCGGTATGCTCAAGCGTCCTGACCAGGGCATAAGCGCGCTCTGTCAGGGTTTCATCCGCAAACCAAACGGGCTTGTATAAACTCATGTCGTAAATCTGCCGGACTTCGGCGGGATGCAGCATTTTCTGCTGAGAGGGAAAAGACAATGGCTGGCCGGCGGCGGCCCACTCCAACAATTGCGACGGCAAGCCTGCGATCGGGCTCGCCTGGGTCATCGTCACCCACAGGGACAAGATGCAACACCAAGTCCAGCGTGGTAATACAGACGTCACTTGGTTCTACTCCTTAAGATTCAGCGGTCTTACCAGATAGATATTAAAAACCGGAGCCGGCTTTATAACGGGCGCCATTATAAGCGGTTGTATGAATACTATCTATATTAGCTGAATCAACAGGAGGTCGCCTGAATCTGACGGGAAGGTTCGTTAGCCCAGGGGGAAAACTTCAAGGCGACGCGAAAACGCCCTGTCGCAGCGTCATAATCCCAGCGCTCAAGAAGCGTTAAACGACGGTCTCGCTTAACAACTATGCGATTGAAAGAATTCGGTTTTCCGCTACGTACCCGGGTCGATGTCGCGGTCCCCGCCTGCATGACAAAAACACCCGGCGGGGCCTCTGGAACGCTCTCCCGCAGGGGCAAAATGAAGGGATAGTGAATGTGCCCGCCAAGCACCAGATCCACCCCTGCGTTGATCCAGGCTTTCAGCGCATATTCGCGGCCAATGAGAAGGTTTTTCTGGTCGGACGGCAGCACCACCTGACAAGGGTGATGTGCGACTACAACCCGCAGCTTGTCTGGCGCAGAGGCCAGTCGACGCGCCACGGCGTCAGCTCTTTGCGGACTGATTTCCCCGTCAACATGACGGTATTTATGGGTGGTGTTCACACCCACGACCAGCGCCAGATTGTTCTCAAATTCCGGCTCCAGATTCGCCCCGAAAATTTCACAATATTTTTTATATGGAGCCGTCAAACGGGTCCAAAGATTAAACAGAGGGATATCATGATTACCCGGAACGGCTAAAACATGATCTGCGTGAATTCGCTCTAAAAAGCTCCGTGCGGCGGCGAACTGAAGGCGCGTGGCGCGCTGGGTAATATCGCCGGAAAACAGAAGCAACTCCGGACGCATGTCATTGAGAGCCTGCGCCAATGCTTCCTGCACGTTCCAGTCTTCAGTACCAAAATGGAGATCAGACAGCTGAATAATCTGCATAACGAATCAATTGGCGTTTTTCTCTGGGTCCGGCGGAGCCACAAATAGAGCGGCGCTTGGCAGCGCCCGCATCCTCACGGGCGTTGATACATTACGAATCTCACCATCCACAACGACCCGCAGAGACTTGCGATGAGAGTCAATTTGCAGCTCTCGGCAGACCATATGTTCATAGTACTCCGGGCTCTCCGACATGCCCAACGCCATGCGCCCCAGCAGCTTCATCAACTGCATACGCTCCTTGGCTTTAAGCACGATGGCGACAAAGCCCTGATCATCCGCCGCTTTCGCATCCTGCAGGTTCAACAGCTCCAACTGCATACGGCTGATGGTGCTAAACAGCAACGGCGTATTGATGGCGCGGGAAAATCCTTCCGACGTTAATTTCATTCGCTGTGGTCTGGCCTGGGTCAGGCAGGTCCATATGCCGGACAAAAACGCTACCCAGCGAAAACGTCCAAACCGTTTCTGATGCGACTCACGCGCCTGAATGATACGGGGATACAGCCCCAAACTGGCGTTGACCGCAAACAGTATGTCGTTAACCTGATATAAAGGAATCGCCTTAACCACCCCATTGAGCGCGATATCCAAGGCCTCCGCAAAGTTCTCCGGCAATTTATGCTCTTTCGCAAACAGGTTGAAGGTGCCGCCAGGAACAACGGCGAAGGTCACTCCCTGCTCTAATATGTGGGGCAAGGCGGCGTTAATCGTGCCGTCTCCACCAACCACAACCAATACGGCCTGATTCTCCTTTGCTTCCTGCGCCGCCCTGCGGATAGTTTCCTGCAGACCGATGCCCTGACGAATACTGTGCGTAGACAATATCCGGTCTCTCACACTGGCCGGCGCTGACTCCAGTTGCGCCATTGAATCTCCAGAACGTCCCTTGCCGGAGCCGAGGTTAACCAGCATCACTAGCTTACGCTCAACCGTAGGAACGTTATGTCTTTTTATTTCAGCTACTTGCATAGTGGTTACCATTTATAGCGCCAAGGTTGCGCCTCCTGAGAATTCCGTTATTCCAATCCGTTTTACAGCCATAAAAAAGGGCCGCCGATCAGCTCGCTTACGAGTTCATCGGCGGCCCCACTCCGCCAGGACTCTTTGCTAGGTCAAGGGCTCTTAACAATCCTGGTCTCTTGCGTTGACGCCTTCTTTAACGCTTTCACATGCGTCTTCCAGTCTGTTGCCTGCGTCGTTCAGAGCTCTATCTACTTCTTCGCCGATTTGCTCCGCTTCGCCATCGCCCGCATCACAAGCGGTCAGTGAAAAAGCCAACGGGGCGGCTATAACCATTGCTTTCAACAGGTCAGTGAATGTAGTCATCGTCATCTCCTCGTTTCCTAACAGTTGTTTTGTTTCATTGGCGGCGTCCTACCGCTGCCTTTCCTCTGGTTCTCAATTACAGCTCTATAATCGGTTTCTGCGGAATCCTCCGGCGATGATGCTGATTACGAAAAGCACCAGGAAGATAACGAACAGAATCTGTGCAATATCGGCAGTCGCTGCTGCAATGCCGGTGAATCCAAGTACGCCTGCTACCAGCGCCACGACAAAAAATACAATTGACCAATACAACATATCCTTTCTCCTTACTTGTTTCCGAACTCAACAGGTAATAATCAGAACTTGGACCAACTTTCTTTTTTATCTTACTTATCAATACATTAACGAACAAACGGGGTATTGATAGAAGAAGTAAGTCGAGGCGATCACATGTAAAGCTTACAAACCCACTGCAATTATGGGAGAAAGGTGAGAATCCCATAAGCATGGGCGTGAGAAAGTATAACTAAACGCCTGCAATCGCATGCGCAAACAGACTGCGTAGCTCTATGCAGAAAAGATAGAAGTGAAGAAAGGAAAGAAGGAAGGAAGGAAAATATAGCCTGCAGAAAAAGGCGGGGCCGTCTGCGGTCACTAACAGACGGCCCCTATAGCAGAACCGGACTAACGTACGGAGCGGCTAATAAGGCGCAGCCCGAAGGCTGCGTAAATCGCTTTTCTAAGGGGATGAATCAGCTTTCGACGAACGCCCGCTCGATAACATAGTGTCCAAGATCCCCCTGACGGGCTTCAGTGAAGCCGCGGGAATCAAGGATGGAGCAGGTATCTTTCAACATGCTGGGACTGCCGCACACCATGAAACGATCATATTCAGGGTCCATCTCCGGCAGACCGATGTCGGAAAACAGCTTGCCGCTTTCCATCAAGTCTGTGATACGGCCCTGCGTGGGGTAATCTTCACGGGTAACGGTGGGGTAATAAATCAGTTTTTCCTGCACGAGTTCACCGAAGAATTCGTTCTGCGGCAGTTCGTCGCGAATCAGCTCCTGGTAAGCCAGCTCGGAAACATAACGCACGCCGTGGGTCAGAATGACTTTATCAAAGCGCTCATAGGTTTCCGGGTCTTTGATAATGCTCATGAATGGAGCCAGACCGGTGCCGGTGCTGATCAGGTATAAATTGCGCCCCGGCAGCAGATGGTCCACGACCAGAGTGCCAGTAGGCTTGCGGCTCATGATGATTTCATCGCCGACGCTGATTTTCTGCAAACGGGAAGTCAAAGGACCGTCTGGCACTTTGATGCTGAAGAACTCCAGCTCTTCTTCGTAGTTGGCGCTGGCGATGCTGTAGGCGCGCATCAACGGACGACCGCTGTCTTGCTCCAGGCCAATCATAATAAAATGTCCGTTTTTAAAACGGAAAGACGGATCGCGACTGGTGGTAAAGCTAAACAGAGTGTCGTTCCAATGACGCACGCTGGTGACCGTTTCTTTACGCATTCCTGACATAATCTGCATTGACTCCTGATAAAGGCGCTAAAGTTTTCATTGATCGATATTTAACCCGAGTATAATCTATCTGTAAAACAGGATTATTCAATAACTCTTATCGGATTTATCGATAATGCACTACACCCTGCGACAATTGGAAATATTTCTGGCCGCCGCTCACTTCGAGAACATCACCCAGGCCGCCAAAAGCCTGTCCATGTCTCAATCCGCCGCCAGTGACGCACTGCGCAATCTGGAGTCCCAATTCAATATTCAATTGTTCGACCGCATCGGCAAAAGCCTCCAGCTTAACGAACTGGGGCGTATGCTGCGTCCCCGGGTGGAAGCGCTGATTGAACGCGCTCGCGACCTGGAGTTGGACTTTCAACAGCATACGGATATCGGATCACTGAAAGTGGGCGCCACGCTGTCCATCGGTAATTATCTGGCGGTCAGCATCATGGCGGATTTCATGCAGCAACATCCCGGCGCCAAGGTATCCCTGGAGGTGGCCAACACCACCACTATCGCAGGCAAGGTGCTTAATTTTGAATTAGATGTGGGCTTGGTGGAAGGGGAAATCAACCACAACGAGCTGGAAGTGATCCCCTGGCGCGACGATGAACTGAAAATCTTCTGCGCTCCCGATCACCCGCTGGCGCACAAGAAAGTGCTGAGCGACGAAGACCTGGTGCGCGCCAGTTGGATATTAAGAGAGCGGGGTTCGGGAACGCGACAGGCGTTCGAATGGGCGATGCATGGCATTCTTCCCGACCTCAAGGTTTCCATTGAGTTGCAGCACACTGAGGCGATAAAGCGCGCTGTGGAGGCTAATCTAGGCATTGGTTGCCTGTCGCGGGTAACCCTGGTGGACGCCTTTAAGCGCGGTAGTCTGGCGCCCCTGGAAGCACCGCACCGCAATTTCCAGCGCCGCTTCTACTTTATTCTGCATAAAGAAAAGTACCGCAGC
The DNA here is from genome assembly GCF_004135205.1 of Hahella sp. KA22. Lineage (NCBI taxonomy): Bacteria > Pseudomonadati > Pseudomonadota > Gammaproteobacteria > Oceanospirillales > Hahellaceae > Hahella > Hahella sp. KA22. The sequence continues at coordinate 5,015,771 of NZ_CP035490.1, forward strand.
GCCGGTATCGAAAACTGGCTGGAGTTATGTCGCCAGCTTACCTGACACGGGCAGGAAGTATTGGACGCCTCAGGTAAAGTTAACCCCATATAAAAATAAATCGACGTCGCCATTGGGAAGTCGGATGGTCTTCTCCATCGCCATGCCGATTTTCTCCAACAACCGAATTGAGCTGGCGTTGCTCTGATCCACAATGCCGACAATGCGGCTCATTCCCAGTTTAGTTGCGCCAAAATCCAACACCGCTTTGGCCGCCTCGTAGGCGTATCCTTGCGAACGAAATGGCGGCATGAACGCGAAACCGATATCCACATCGTCGAGCCCTTCCCGCTTGATCAATCCGCACATGCCCACTGGAGCGCCATCGTGCTTAAGCTCAACCAGATAGAGCCCGAATCCTTCCCTTTCGTACATCGCCAACGGACCAGTCTGGATATACTGGCGCGCGCCCTCCAGCGTTCTGATTCCACGGTCGCCGATAAAACGTATCCATGATGGGTCGTTCAACAGCGTCAGAATGAAATGGTCATCCTCCAGCCGCAGCCAGCGGAGCGTTAAACGCTCAGTCTCCAATACCTTCATAGTAATAACCGCCTGTTTATTATTCATTCTATCCAAGTTCTTTCAGCGCCTAACCAATAACGCCCGGCGTCTAGCGTTTTGCACAGCCAAATAAGCGAATCTGCGCACTGCTCAATGACGCTATTGGACACTGGCCAGAACCTTTTCCACCCACTCAGGATCGTCTGGAGTCACGATAACGGAACGACATCCCTGACGTTCACATTCAATGCCCACACCGGGCAAATCGTCAATCATCAGATCAATACCAAACAGCCTGGAGGCCTTGCTGAAGCGGGAATAGCGCTGATTAGTGGCGACTGCTTCACGATGATCATCCTGGTTGACCACCTCCCCTATTCTGACGCCCCACAAACGCAACCAGGCCTTAACCAGCCAGGGGTTACGCAGAGAGGTGGTATATATCCAGATTTCATGATCTTTGGCCAGGGTTTGCATGAGCGTCGGCGCACCTGTACGCAACGCTTCACGGAACCATAATCCTGCCGGCGGCCCCAGTCGACGCTCTCCAACCGCAAAGGAGCCCGTAGTGGGAATCAAGGTGTCATCCAAATCAAATGCTATACGCACGTCATTGCCCCGCTGCCGTAAAACTTTTGCGAAACGCTTGCGGCGTCACGCCTTTATGCTTCTTGAACAGGCGATTGAAGTTGGAAAGATTATTAAACCCGGCCTGTTCCGCAATGAGCGCTATCGGCGCTTCACTGTTGATCAGTTTTGAGCAGGCCTGCCCCAAACGTATCTGAGTCAAATACTGGTTAAAGCTTTGATTCATATGCTTGCTGAAAAAACGACTGAACTTGCTGACGCTCATGTTGTGCCGCCGCGCCATATCTTCAACTGTCAGCTTATCGGCAAACGCCTGATGAGCGGCCTCCAAAATACCGTCCAGAATATCCTGCTCACGCCGATTGGTGACGCCGGAATAAAAGTTGGCCGACGCCAGCGGGCGATGAGGCGTCTGCGCCAGATCGCCCAATAATGAAAGCAGCGTAAGCAGACGGCTCCGTGGGTCTTGCTCTGGGAGACCAGTAAACAATCGGTTCACCCTCGTGTAATCCGCAGGCCGAAAACGCAAGCCACGTCGACTCTGTCTGAGTAATTCGCCTATATCGCCAAACTCGGGAAAGCCCTCCAGCAAGCGATCCACCCACTGCTGATTGAACCACAATACATAGACCGTGTGCGGCGCCTGCTCGTCAGGCCGTTGTGAGGAGCGCCAGCTATGGGGCAGATTAGGACCTATCAACACCAGATCGCCGGATTCGTAGCGATCCACATGATCGCCCACATAACGCTGGCCGGCGCTGTTCAGGGTGTAGGTGAGCTCGTATTCAGGATGGTAATGCCACTGAAAAGGCAGCTCGTCCAGTTGACGCAGAAAAAAACGCCAGGACGCGTCTTCCGGATATCTGACTTTTTCGTAGAGCGCTTTCATAACCTTTCACCGCACCGCCGAATTGTCTGGCCATCATCGCAAAACACCCACCGGAGTCATACTATCTTGGCTACAGAGTCATTAGAAATGACTGAAAAGTATCATTCTCCGCCCTTTTTCCACAACCTGTCTCCGGTTACGCCAAGCAGAATAATCCTGTTCCCAATCAGTATCAGCGCAGGCAAGAACAGGAGATAACAATATGAACCAGCGTTATAACTATAAAGCTCCCGGTAATCGCAGTGTTTCCGCCCCCGGCGGCGTGCAGTTGAAAGATATCCGCAAACAGCTTCCTTTACGCGTGCTCAGCGAATCTGATTTTGAGTTCTGGCGCGCATGGGGGTACGTCATCATTCCCAATGCAGTGGATGCGAAACAGGTGCAGGCGGTGCAATCGTTGCTTTGGGAGTTTACGGAAATGGACCCAAAGGACGCCGCCACCTGGAGTAAACCGCAATTGCGTCAGCATGAAATGAAGGAACTCAACAACAGCGGCATGGTGGAGTGTTACCACCATCAGGCGCTGTGGGACAGCCGTCAGACACAACGCGTTTATAACGCATTCGTAGATATATGGGACCGCGAAGATTTATGGGTCACCATTGACCGCGCTAACCTGAACACGCCTAATCGCGACGGACGCCAATTCAGCGGGTTCATTCATTGGGATGCAGACTCGACAATGAACCCGCCCCCTATTGGCGTGCAAGGCGTATTGGCGCTGTCGGATACGGACGAGCATTGCGGCGGCTTTCAGTGCGTACCGCAACTTTTTCACGACTTTGAACGGTGGAAACAAAGCCAGCCTGCCGGCCGCGATCCCTGGGTTCCCGATCTGACAGGCTATGAGCCAGAGTTCATTCCAATGCGCGCGGGAGACCTGCTTATCTTCAACAGCCTGCTGGCCCATGGCATTCGCCCCAACAGGTCTGACCGAGTGCGTATGGCCCAGTACATCTCTATGGCGCCAGCGGATGAGTCCGATGAAGAGATGCGGCAGTGGCGAGTGACTTCATGGCGTGAGCACACGCCTCCGCAGGGATTCGCATTTCCCGGCGATCCCAGAGAGTGGGAGAAAACGCGTTATCCGCAAGCCCAACTAACGCCGCTTGGCGAGAAGCTATTGGGCCTGAAGTCCTGGCGCGAGAGTCGCGTCGAGCTGGCTTAATCCGCTTTGGCGAACTCCGACGGCGGCTTGACCAACTCAAAACCGCTGTCGGCTTTGCCTTCTTCAATAAAGAAGTCATCGCTGTCCTGCGGAAAATTATACTGGAAGGTGTCCTCAGTAATGGAAATCACCCGAAACGAGTTGGACTTGCCGTCGTCATGCGTCTCCAGATACATACCGCCTTCGTAATCCCATGCGCCTTTCTCAAGCACCAGCGTATACTTTTTCGCAGACATATCCATGGACAGATATTCCTGCTCAAAACGACCATCCGCTGTCCGCGTGATTTTCCAATACTCCTCAAGTCCAGAGTAATTGCCTTCGTCGTCCGCACTACCGTCACCCTGCCAAACGCCCACCAGAGCCGCTTTAGCTTTGGTTGCGTCCCCTTTCAACTCAACATCCGCATTACACGCATTCAGCGACATAGCAGCCGCTAAACAGAAAAAGCTATAAATCCGTTTCATAAGGGAGAGCCAATCTCTTTGTGAAATGTTCTTGTATTAACCGAGGCCGTCGCCACCATCCTGAGCGACCACGCATGCTTACGCACACCCTATTCTTAGATGGCGATTGGGGGAAAAGCAAATTAGCCCAGCAATTAGTCACTCAGCAGCGGGCATGTCAGATTAAGACGAGCCAACCCTAGGCCCTAAAAGGTTTTTTCGAACAACTTCCAGGCTACCTCAAAGCTCATCCCAGCCTAATCTGTGAGGAGATTAAAAGCTTGGAACGCAAAACTCTCACCTTAAACAGATTACCTATATTGAGCGTCCGTCGCAGTGAAACCAGCAATATCATTTGCTCCCAGACCTTCACGAATCTCAGTCATTAATCCGTTGGCGGCCTTTACTGCATCAATAGAGAATGCCCTGTCGTCTATGCCAGGAAATGAGAATCTAAGTAAATCCAAACCGGTAAGCGCTTTGTCTAGAGAACCAGATCCAGAAATCTTATTGTACAGCCGAGCCGCAAAGTTTCTTCGGTAGGCTATATTTATGTCCGATACAGGCTCAACAGCTTTATCACCAACTATTACAAGCCCTTTCGGTGGAAGTTCGCGATAATCATGGTCTTTTTTTGTATAAATCAGAGCTCCACCTGAAAAAACAGGACTATAAATTCGAGCTTTTTAAGGTGATACACGTACAATATCAGAAACATTTCCATCACCCACTAATAACTCAGCAATCTCATCACAACCTATTGTAACGAGCTTATCTAGTGGAAGATCGACTGCTAAATTTACTATATTTCCCCATACCTTATGATCTTTACCTTCACAGATAACATCCTCAACAAATTCTTCTAAATGAATTCACTCGCTCTGGATATTCTGGGTTCGATATTTCTCCTATAAGAAAAAGCCCAGGAACATTTTCGTTTCTCCTCTTAAGCCTTGGCACTGCTAAAATTTGGCTCATAACCTTACTTTTATTATGTTCTTTTATATCACGTAATAGCTCTACCATCCCCCTAATCATCTATACTCCAGAGAGTCCAGTATTTTTATCACTCATTACAGTATGGATAGTACGGATCATAGCCATTAATAAAAGCACCCCAATCTCCGTTAGACATCTTGAGCGTTTTTCTAGATTTCAAGCTACTCATATCTTTCTTTCTCCCATCCCCCTATATCTTCGCCATCACAAACAACACACTCAATAAAGTCCAGTATTATGCTGACATCAAAACCAATCAGCTTCCTTTTTAGGTAATATACCGCTAGTGTTTTATTAATATCCACCAAACTTGATACCTTTTCATAGTCACTGGAACTGAGTTCTCTGAAACTCCCATACCTGTCACCTTCTCCTATGGGGAAGGTTTTTCCTATCACTCCCTCTATTTTATCCTCGATGTTATATTCACTCATCTATTGCTCCATTCTATCTTCACATCAAACTCAAATTTGAACGCCCTGAACCACTATATTCAATTTTCAGATAGTGTCGATTATCAAGTAGTCGCTTACACAGTCCAAACTAGCGCCATTCCAAGCATTGCGTCCCTGCAAAGCTCAATCAAAGCCTGATTTCACCCACCATGATAAATAGACAACGCCATGCGGCGCACATGGGCTGGGAATTCGGTGGCGTAGTTGCTCCAGTCTTTGTATTGATCCAGTTTCAGTTCTTGCGACCAGTGTGGGATGTTGTCCATGACCGCTCCGGGGCCTTTGGTGGTTATGGTTTTATTAATCTGCGCAGAGACCAGTTGAAAGAGATCTTCCACGAAGGTTACGTTTTCCTGCAGGGCCTGCACGGATGTGGAGGTTGAGTGTGCGTTGACCGCGATCTGTGGTTTCAGGTCCTGCATCAGTTTGAGGGCTTTTCGCACGCCCAGATAATTGTCGTTGTCCATCCATACGCCTGGGATAATGTACCGGTCTGCATATAGGTCCGCACTGTAGACAATACCGTCTTCGGGCAGGTGAATGATGGTTGATGCGAAGCCGTCCGCGGGCCCGACGTGAATCAGCGTCACTTTACGTCCGCCAAACTGGAAACTATGTCGGTCATCGAAGACCGCATGCACCTTTTTCGGAGCAGCGCCTGTGACATCCAGATCAAAAACGGCTTTGCAGGAAATGTGGCAAATTACTTCCGCGCCGGGAAACGCCTCCGTACCGCCGACATGGTCCAGATGCTCATGGGACAGGACGATCCGGGTCACTGGGCGAGAAGTCAGCTTGGCGATTTCGGCTTGCAGCGCTTTCGCCCTTTCTGGAGTCGCAGGATCGGTTATCAAAACGCCATCCTCGGAGAGCAGCACCAGGCTGGTGACGCCGGCTTCAGAAATTGCGTACGCGCCCTGCTTCAACTCAGTGACTTCCGCCGCCGCGGCATCACCGATCATTAGCGCCGCCGCCAATACCCGAATAATAATACTGTACATTTCAGTCTCCTCATTTACTTGGTTTTATCGCTCCCGTACGGCAAAGCGTATTCGCCGAAGAAGAGACGAAAGCCTAGGAATCAATTGGTTAACGGATGGTTAACGTTATATTTAATCGGCAAGATGACGCCACAGGCGTTTAGCCTCGCATTCAGGCATTTCCTGTGCTTTAATGCGCCCGTTTAAACCCACGTAAATATGAGGAGACTGCCATGGCACGGGCTAGCGCGCGTCACATCCTGGTAAACAGTGAAGATCAGTGCAACGATCTGAAAAAGCAGATCGAAGACGGAGCGGATTTCGCCGCTCTGGCCAAAGAACACTCTCAGTGCCCCTCCGGCCGTAATGGCGGTGAACTGGGCGAATTCGGCCCAGGCCAAATGGTTAAAGAGTTCGACCAAGTGGTTTTCAGTGCGGAAGTCGGCACTGTTCAGGGTCCAGTCAAGACTCAGTTCGGCTACCACCTGCTGGAAGTCACCAAGCGCACTGACTAAAAGCGCCGGGGGCGATGCGTCATAACGTCGCCCTTCTCTCCTCCCCCCCCCTTTAATCTGTAATCAGCTTCTCTTTTTCCACTTTCCCTCTTTAAATTTCCCGACTTTCCCTCCATAAATAACTTCAACCTTTTATCTGACCACCCCACAACGGTCCGCCCATGCAGCAAGACGTTTCTACAGCCCGCATCGGGGCGCTCAAAGCCACGCTTGAGTTTATTCTTCCTTACAAACGACAAATCGTATTCGCACTCTGCGCGCTGTTTTTCACCGCAGGCATCACCCTGTCCATTGGACAAGGCGTGCGACTGCTCATCGATCAGGGCCTGGCGACGCAGTCCGAGCAGATGCTGTCGCGCTATGTACTTATCTTTCTGGGCCTGATCGTCGCACTGGCGCTGGGCACCTTCACCCGCTACTACTGGGTGACCTGGCTGGGCGAGCGCGTGGTGGCGGATATCCGCCGCAAGGTGTTCGATCATCTGATTGAGCTGCATCCCGGGTTCTTTGAAAGCAATCGCGGGCTGGAGATTCAATCCCGCCTCACCGCTGACACTACACTGCTGCAATCAGTCATCGGCTCCTCCGTCTCTGTGGCGCTGCGCAATATCATCATGATGATTGGCGGCATCATCTGGCTGTTCATCACCAACGCCAAACTCACCGCCATCGTCATGATTTCCGTGCCTCTGGTAGTGTCTCCCATTCTGATATTCGGTCGACGGGTGCGCGGATTGTCCAGGCGCAGCCAGGACAAAGTAGCGGATGTCGGCTCTTATATCGGCGAAGTGCTTGGACAAATCAAAACCGTTCACGCTTACAACCATCAAAAGCTGGATAAACAACGCTTTTCGGAGCACGTTGAAGACGCCTTCAACGTCGCCAAGGAGCGTATCGTACAACGCGCCATCCTGGTGACAGTGGTCATCGTTCTGGTGCTAGGCGCGGTAGGCGCCATGCTGTGGATCGGCGGTCTGGATGTCATCCAAGGACGCATCAGCGGCGGCGAACTGGCGGCGTTCGTGTTCTACAGCGTGTTAGTTGGCGCGGCGGTAGGCTCCGTCAGCGAAGTAATCGGCGAACTGCAAAGGGCGGCCGGCGCCGCGGAACGTATCGTGGAGCTGTTGCAGTCGAAGAATGAAATCACGGCGCCGCAATTCGGCGTGAAGAGTCTTCCTGAGCTGATCCCCGGCAATCTGTCTATTCGCGACGTCAGTTTCTCCTACCCGGCGCGGCCGGACGCGAACGCCATCGACCACCTGAATCTCGACGTTGCGCCAGGAGAAACTCTGGCGTTAGTCGGACCATCCGGGGCTGGCAAGTCCACCCTGTTTGACTTACTGCTGCGCTTTTTCGATTGCAAGGCCGGAGAAATCCGCTTGGAAGGCGTGGATATTCGGCAGCTTGAGCCTACGGATTTACGTCGTTGCTTCGCCCTGGTGTCGCAAACGCCAGCGCTGTTTTTCGGCTCCATTGAAGACAATTTACGCTACGGCAAACCAGACGCCACTCAGGAGGAAATCGAGGCCGCCGCCAAAGCCGCGAACGCACATGATTTTATCGCCGCGCTCCCACAGGGCTATAAAACCCGGTTGGGTGACGCCGGGCTAGGCCTGTCCGGTGGTCAGAAGCAACGCATCGCCATCGCACGCGCTATACTCACCGACGCCCCTATTCTGTTGTTGGACGAAGCCACCAGCGCGTTGGACGCACAAAGCGAATATCTGGTGCAGCAGGCTCTGGAGCGCTTGATGGAAGGGCGCACCACGCTGGTGATCGCGCATCGTCTGGCGACAGTGAAAAATGCGGACCGCATCGCCGTATTGAATCATGGTCGCCTGGAAGCCCTGGGCTCCCATAGCGAGCTGATCCGCGACAGCGAACTGTACGCGCGTCTGGCGGACCTGCAATTCAATACGGAATGGGAAGAGCCGGTCGTGGAGTAATTCGGGGCCGGTTAGTTCGCTTGGGACTCGGGCTCGCCCGTGTCCTCTTCTTCATACGTCGGTAAACGACACAGGTATAAGGTGGTGCAGGCGCCAATGCCGCTGAGCATAATCAGGCTCCACAGTTTGCCGACGACCACCATGGAAATGGAGAGTCCCACCCACAGACAGATCAACGCCCGCAATCTCACCTTGCGGGTGACGCCGCGCCCGGACTCGAAGTTCTTCACGATTGGACCCAAATGACGATGGGACACCAGCCAGTGATGGAATTTCGGTGAGGAACGCGCGAAGCAGGCGGCGGCGAGCAGAATAAAGGGCGTGGTGGGCAATAACGGCAACACAATGCCAATGACGCCAAGCACAACGGAAGTCCAGCCAACGACGACCAGCAGTATGTGAAGAGATTGTTTACGCATGTCGCGCCAGTCATCCAGAAAGTGAAATCCAGGAAAACTCCGTAAAACGGCAACCAGCTCGTTTTCAGGAGGGCCCACATCGCCAATGCTAGTTTCAAACAGGAAGCAAGGCAAATTCAGACACTCGGCATATTGACCTGCGCCAACGAGCGGTACACTCTGTTGCGGGCCGTTGTTAATATCAACGATTCTCCAAACGATACAAATAGTTAGCCCGTCTCTTTGGGGGCTTACGCGAACAAGCACAGAGCAAACCCACTCCTTACGCGCAGCGGAGAGATCCATGAAACAAGAAACCATCGCCATTCACGGCGGCTTTGCCGGCGACCCGACCACCCATGCCGTCGCAGCGCCGATCTATCAGACCACCTCCTACTATTTCGACAACACTCAGCATGGCGCTGATTTGTTCGACCTGAAGGTGGAAGGCAACATATACAGCCGCATCATGAACCCGACCAACGCCATATTGGAGCAACGTATGGCGCAGCTGGAAGGCGGCATTGGGGCCTTGGTGATGGCCTCCGGCATGGCGGCGATCACCGCCACGATTCAAACGCTGACCCGCGCTGGCGACAATATCATCAGCGTCAATCAGCTCTATGGCGGCACCTACAACCTGTTCGCCCACACACTGCCGCAATCCGGCGTCACTGCACGCATGTTCAACAGCGACGATCCCGCCTCCCTGGAAGCGTTGATCGATGAAAATACCAAAGCGGTTTTTTGCGAGTCCATCGGCAACCCCGCCGGCAACGTGGCGGATCTTGAAGCCCTCGCCGCAATCGCCCACAAACACGGCATACCGGTGATCGTCGATAATACCGTCGCCACTCCCGTGTTGTGCCGTCCCTTCGATTTCGGCGCGGATATCGTGGTGCACTCATTAACCAAATATATCGGCGGCCATGGCACCACCATCGGCGGCGTGATTATTGATTCTGGCCGTTTCCCCTGGAAGGACAATCCCCGCTTTCCGCAGCTTAACGAGCCTGATCCGTCCTACCACGGCGTGGTGTATACCGAAGCCCTGGGCGACGCCGCTTTTATCGGTCGCGCGCGGGTCGCGCCGTTGCGCAACATGGGCGCCGCCCTGTCTCCATTCAACGCGTTCCTGATTCTGCAAGGCGTCGAAACCCTGTCATTGCGGATGGAGAGACACGTGGAAAACGCCATGGCGGTATGTCAGTTCCTGGCGTCTCACCCCAGCGTCAGTTGGGTGAAATATCCCGGTCTGGAGAGCAGTCCTTATTACGAGCTGGCGCAAAAGTATATGGGCGGCAAACCTTCATCTGTGCTGAGTTTCGGCATCAAAGGCGGCAAAGAAGCAGGCGGCCGCTTCATCGACGCCTTGCAGATGGTCAAGCGGCTGGTGAATATCGGCGACGCCAAAACCCTCGCCTGCCACCCCGCCACCACCACGCACCGGCAGCTGGATGAAAAAGAACAAGCCGCGGCTGGCGTTTCTCCGGATATGGTAAGACTGTCCATCGGCATCGAGCACAAGGACGACATCATCGCCGACCTGGAGCAGGCATTGGCGCAGGCGACACCGTAGTTAGCGCAATTTAAAGACGCTATTTGTCTGCAAGATGAAGACTGATGTAGCGCGCCGCCGATTATCCGGCGGGCGCGCTATAGACCTACCCAGTAATCACTTCCCTTCCATCAACGTGGCGTATAACTGCGGCAGTTCCCGCGGTAGACGCTCAATATTGTTGACCAGCACATAGCCTTTGTCGCCAAACAAGAACGGCAGGTATTCTCCCGCTTCTTTGTCCACCGTGATACAGAACGGAATCAGCCCCGCCCGTCGCGCTTCCAGAACCGCCTGACGGGTGTCTTCAAGCCCGTAACGGCCTTCGTAAAGGTCGAGGTCATTGGGTTTGCCGTCGGTGAGAATCAATAACAGCCGCCGCGACGCCTTCTGGTCCCGCAGTATGATTGTGGACTGGCGAATCGCCGCGCCAATGCGGGTATAAAACCCCGGTCGCAGCCCGACTATTCGGCCCCGCACAACATCTGTGTAGGGCTCGGCAAAGTTTTTAATGACATGAAAACGGACATGCTGGCGTTTGCAGGAAGAGAAACCGTATAAAGCAAAGCGATCGCCAACGGCGTCCAGCGCTTCAGAAAACAGCAGCAAAGCGTCGCCGATCACATCGATCACGCGCCTGTCATTATCCACATAGGCGTCAGTAGACATGGATAGATCCGCCAACAGTAGACAGTCCAAATCCCGCAAACGTCCGTTAAAGCTCTTAAACATGGGCTGCTCGACGGCGCCTCCGGCGATTCGGTCGGCGCAGAATTCGTTCCAGCGCTCCATTTCGATTTCTTCACCGTCCGCCTGATTGCGACGCCAAACGCGCATGGGGCGCATCATCTCGAAGCGAGCGCGCACCTCTCGCACCACTCTGCGTAGACGGGATGGCGGCGCACAGGGCGGCGCGCGATGATCCAGCATCGGCTGTAGCAGACAATGATCTGGAAGCAGTCGTCGGCTGCGATAGTCCCATTCAGGCAGATGCAAACCTGGCCCCAATGGCGTGTCGTCCTCGCTGGCGGAAGGCAGGTCCAGGTTCAGCTTGATACGCTGACCGCCGCCGAATTCCTGGGTGGACAGACTGAGATGATCCAAATCTTCAGCGATGCGCGCCGCATCCTCATCCGTGCTGTCGTCCGCCGTGCGATCCAGCTTCAGGTATTCAGACCAGCTAAACAGGTTCTCCAGACGAAATACCAGCAGTCCTTTGTCGCCGTCGTGGTCCTGTACGTATTCTCCCTTCGCCTTCTTTTCCACTTTCTCTTCTGGCGCAGCCGGTGGCCGCTGCATCTGTGCGTCCGACGCCACATCTCGTCGCACCGACATATCAGAAGCCCGCAGGGAGGAATACAACCAGAACGGTGGGGGCTGCAGGCCATCGATATCCGCATCCTGGATCAAGGCTGTTTCGGGAGACAGCATCGCCGCACGCAACCGAGACTCTTTGTCCTGCAGCGTCGGCGGGAGGCTTTCAAGTGTCGCGCGTAAGGGGATATAGGCAGACACCATGGCGTCATACCGCGCGCGCATCGCTGGATAGGCGGCGCGCAGAGCGGCATATCGAAGGCAGGCGTTTTGCGCCCACCCGGAAACGCCCGGAAGCGACTGCGCCGCCACCGCCGCCAACATCCTGTAGATTTCCCGATTCAGCTCAGCCTTGGGAAACAGGGCGATCGCCTCCGGCAGCGCCAGCACTTCCTCATCCAGATAAGCCAGCGCCAGACGTCGATGACTACCCGCCACACGCTGCCATAATGTACGCGGCAGCGTAACGGGCCGCTCAGCGGCGGCCTCAATGCGCACAGCGCGTTCACCGCCCAGGGCGCGGTACAGGACGCCCACTTCCTTGCGCATCTGCGTCAAGGTTACCGCCGCCCCGGCGTAACGGTCGTCCGCATACCCGGTTACTACCCGATGCCAGAGACCGCCGACCCACTCTTCCACTTCAAACATGACGAATGGCTCAGGCAGACTGAGTTTGCGGGCCTTTTACAAAGAAACTGGCGAAGTAACAGACCAGTCCCACCAGAAACACCACTCCCGCGCCTTCCCGCAACCAGTAGAAAACGGCGATTTTTTCCTGGGTCACCATAAACGGCAAGGCTCCCGCCGCCTCCGGCAGACGCTGCAGCCACACCTGTAGAATGCCGGCCCCCGTCAAAAACAGCGTGATGAACACCATGGCGACAGTCATTAACCAGAATCCCCACATTTCCACCACCTGGGAGCGATTGCTGTTGCCCTCGGTGCGCCCGCTCAATACCGGCATTGCGTAAGAAATAATAGTCAGCACGATCATCGCGTAGGCGCCATAGAACGCCATGTGGCCATGGGCGGCGGTGATCTGCGAGCCATGGGTGTAATAGTTGACCGGCGCCAGTGTATGCAAAAAGCCCCAGACGCCCGCGCCCAGAAACGCCATCACCGCTGTGCCCATCGCCCAAAGCGTGGCGGCCTTGTTGGGATGAACCCGACGCCGACGGTTGACCATGTTAAAGGCGAAAATGGTCATAGCGAAGAACGGCAAGGGCTCCAGTGCGGAGAAAAAGCCACCCAGCCAATGCCAATAAGGCTCAGGGCCAATCCAGTAATAATGGTGCCCCGTGCCGATAATACCGGTAATCAGCGCCATGCCGATGATCACATACAGCCACTTTTCAATCACCTCGCGATCCACGCCGGTCACCCGGATGAGTACAAATGCGAGAATCGAGCCCATGATCAATTCCCACACGCCTTCCACCCACAGATGCACCACCCACCACCAGAAATACTTGTCTAAAGCCAGGTTGCTGGGATTGTAGAAAGAGAATAGAAACATCACCGCCAACCCGACCAGGCCCGTCATCAACACCACATTGATCACCGTTTTGCGGCCCTTGAGAATGGTCATGCCCACGTTATAGAGAAAACCGAGGCACACGATCACGATACCCACTTTGGTCAGCGTGGGCTGCTCCAGAAACTCCCGCCCCATGGTCGGGAAAAACTTGTTGCCGGTGATCTCCGCCAGCTTGGCGTATGGGACCATGAGATAGCCCAGAATCGTCAGCACGCCGGCCGCGGCGAAGACCCAGAATAAGATCAACGCCAGTTTCGGGCTGTGCAGTTCCGTTTCGCACTCTTCCGGGACCAGAAAATAAGTCGCCCCCATAAAGCCGAACAGCAGCCACACAATGAGCAGGTTAGTGTGCACCATGCGGGCGACGTTAAATGGAATCTCGGGAAATAAAAAATCCCCGATCACATATTGCAGGCCCAGGATCAATCCAAACAGGATCTGCCCGGCGAACAGGATCAGGGCGAAAACAAAATAGGGTTTGGCTACCGCCTGTGACTGGTATTTCATGCCTTTTTCTCCGTGCTGTCCCGCTTAGCCTTCAATATTGGGCGGCCAATTGTTGTCATCGATTTTGGAGGTCCATTTGAGGAACTCCGCCAGATCCTCCACCTGCTTGTCACTCAGGTTGAATTGCGGCATTTTGCGACGCCCTGGCACATCCAGCGGCTGCGCCGCCATCCAGGCTTTCAGAAAAGCAGTGAAAGCCTGTTCGCCGCCGCGGCGGTCAAACACATTGGCCAGCTCCGGCGCAAAATACGCGCCTTCGCCCATTAACGTATGGCATCCGATACAATTGTTTTCCTCCCAGATTTCCTTCCCTCTGGCCACCGCCTCAGTCAGTTGATCCCGGTGATCACGCTGCGGTAGAGCCTGGGTGGTTTGATAGGTCAATGCGAGAAACAGCAGAATAAAAAACAGACTGCCGCCGTAATAAATATTACGGGCGGCGCTCTTACTGAATTTTTCCGGCATGGCTTGCTCCCTGACGAAGTTGATGATGAGGTGGAAGCCCGGTGCGTCCGGACTTCGAGATAAACCTGGCTTTGTTACGGCGGCAATGAACGGCTCCTCACTCCCGCCCCCAAATAGACAGCGGACGACCGGCGTTTTCGCGGGTCAGCGCATATACGCCCCAGATTACGCAGGCGCCGTGCGTCGCCACCCAATAGACCAGGACCAAGGTGACAGTGATCGGCTCTCTGTCGCTCAACCACAACACGAGCAACGGAAAGACCACCAGCAGGACGCCATTGATAAGTCCGCCAATCAGCGCAATCCTCTGCGCCGCCAACAACGCGGCGGGCGCGCTCCGACGACTGCGCCAAAACCAGCCAAGCAAGATCAAAAACGACGCTCCCGGCAGCGCCAGCAGGTTCATCAGATACAAAATGTGAGGCCATAAATACGCTCGTTGCGGCATGAGATCTCCCATCCGGAGTTCCGGTCAGTCAATCTCTGCCGAAGTGAATATCGATCACCTGCGATAAGGCGCGCAGCGTCTCTTCGTCGTCGGTCAACGGCTCAACCAGACAGGCCTGGCAGGCCCGTGTCGGTTCGACCCCGCTGGCCATCAAACGCGCGGCGTAAATCAGCAAACGGGTGGACGCCGCTTCTTCCAGATCATGTTGCTCAAGACGCCGCAAGGCCGCTCCCACGTCAACGATCCGCCGCGCCAACGATGGGCTGACGCCGCCCTCTTTTTCCACGATCCGGGCTTCCAGTGCCGGCGCGGGATAACTCAGACTGACGCCGACAAAACGCTGCCGGGTGCTGGGCTTCATCCCTTTAAGCGCGTTCTGATAGCCGGGGTTGTAAGAGACCACCAGCATGAAGCCCGGCGCGGCCTGCAATTGTTCGCCAGTGCGGTCGATGGGCAGGATGCGGCGGTCATCGGCCAGTGGATGCAAGACCACAGTGGTGTCCTTGCGCGCCTCCACCACTTCGTCCAGATAACACAACCCGCCTTCCCGCACCGCCCGGGTCAAAGGGCCGTCCTGCCAAAAGGCCCCGTCTCCGCCGATCAAATGACGCCCCACCAGGTCCGAAGCGGTCAGGTCGTCGTGACAGGCGACAGTGTATAAACGCCGGCTTAAACGATGGGCCATGTGCTGTACAAAGCGGGTTTTGCCACACCCGGTCGGCCCCTTGATCAGCACTGGCAGACCATGACTGCAGGCTTTTTCAAACAGCTCGATTTCACCGCCTTGGGGAAGGTAGAAAGGGGCGTCCTGAGTGGCGTTCATAGGCTGACGATCCTGTGCTGGGTCATGTCCGGTCTCTGTTTTTTACCCTACCCGAAACCTGTTTTCGCTCATGTACCCACGATGGGGTATTTGCCCTTGCCGCTCGCAAAACATTGATCCTCATCAACTTTGCCCGGCCGCCGCTGACCTACTCTCGTTGCGCTCAAGGACATTCACCCAGCAGCAAAAAGGGGACAGCCATGGGAATATTCAAACCTGCAACACTCGTGTATTTACTCTCCGCCGCACTCTCAGGAAACGCCCTCGCCGGCGACCCGGCAGTCGGTAAGACGAAGGCCGCCACCTGCGCCGGTTGCCACGGCGCGGAAGGAGTCAGCAACAACGGCGTATGGCCGAATCTGGCCGGACAGAAAGAGGGATATCTGGTCAAGCAACTGAAGGATTTTCGCGACGGCAAACGCAACGACCCGATGATGTCCAGCATGGCCAAACCATTGTCGGACGATGACATCGCCAACCTCGCCGCCTACTACAGCCAACTCAAATAGGAGTCCTCCCCACCTGAATCGTCGTTAAAAAAAGCGCCGTAGTTTCGCAAGGCGCGTCCGGGATCGGACGGTTTTGCGTCAGTAAAGAATCGAAATAGCAAGACTCTGATGAGAAGGACAGTGCTATGCATACAAACAGCGCTCCAAAACGCAGCCAACGCTCGCCGTCCAGGCCACTGCGCCTGCGTTACTCCACCCTTTCACTCGCCCTGGTCGCCGGCTTATCAAGCCATGCCTGGGCGGACACTAAAAGCGACCTTGTTAATTCCCCACCCGGACAATACGAAAGCGCCCCCACGGCGATGACAGGGGAAGGTCTGCGCGTTGTGCGCTCTCCCGGCGCTCCGGACCTGACGGAGGATGAGTTCCAGAAGGCGACGCGCATTTATTTTGAACGCTGCGCCGGCTGCCATGGCGTACTGCGCAAAGGCGCGACTGGCAAGCCTCTGACGCCGGACATTACTCAGACCAAAGGATCGGACTATCTGGAAGCCTTCATCAACTACGGCTCCCCCGCCGGCATGCCGAACTGGGGAACTTCCGGCGACCTCACCGCCGATGAGGTCAAACTCATGGCGAAATTTGTGCAGCATGAACCGCCACAGCCGCCGGAATGGGGCATGGCGGAAATGAAGAACAGCTGGAAAGTGTTAGTTAAACCGGAAGATCGTCCCACCAAACAGCTCAACAAGCTCAACCTGAAAAACCTGTTCTCCGTTACCCTGCGTGACGCCGGCCAAATAGCGTTGATTGATGGCGACAGCAAGAACATCGTAACGATTATAAAAACCGGCTACGCCGTACACATTTCGCGTTTGTCGTCCTCTGGTCGCTACCTGTTCGTCATCGGCCGCGACGCCAAGGTCAATATGATCGATCTATGGATGAAAACCCCGGCCACGGTGGCGGAAATCAAAGTCGGCCTGGAAGCGCGCTCGGTGGAGACGTCCAAATACAAGGGGTTCGAAGACACCTACGCCATCGCCGGCGCGTACTGGCCGCCGCAATATGTGATCATGGATGGCGAGACCATGGAGCCGCTGAAAATCGTCTCCACCCGCGGCATGACGGTGGACACTCAGGAGTATCATCCCGAGCCGAGGGTCGCCGCCATTGTGGCGTCCCATGAGAAGCCCGAGTTCATTATCAACGTCAAGGAAACCGGCAAAATCCTGCTGGTCAACTATGAAGACATCAACGCTCTGAAAGTCACCACCATCGACGCCGCGCGCTTCCTGCACGACGGCGGCTGGGACAGCACCCATCGCTACTTCCTCACCGCCGCCAACCAGTCCAACAAAGTGGCGGTCATCGATTCCAAAGATGGCGCGCTGGAGGCGTTGGTCGATGTCGGCGCCATTCCCCACCCTGGCCGCGGAGCCAACTTCACGGACGCCAAATTCGGGCCGGTCTGGGCCACCAGCCACCTGGGCGACGGCAGTATCGCCGTGATCGGCACAGACCCGGACAAACATGGCGATTACGCCTGGAAACAAGTGCGCTCGCTGTCCGCCCAAGGCGGCGGATCGTTGTTCATCAAGACGCACCCCAACTCCAGACACCTGTACGTGGACACGCCCCTGAATCCGGACGCCAATATCAGCCAATCCGTGGCGGTATTCGACCTCAGCGATATCGAAGCCAAATACAAGGTGCTGCCTATCGCCCAATGGGCGGAGCTGGGCGATGGCCCCAAACGCGTGGTGCAACCGGAGTTCAACGAGGCCGGCGATGAAGTCTGGTTCTCGGTATGGAACGGCAAGGAACAGGAATCCGCCATTGTCGTGGTGGACGACAAAACGCTGGCCCTGAAAACCGTCATCAAGGACCCACGGCTGGTGACGCCGACCGGTAAGTTCAACGTGTACAACACCCAACACGATATTTACTGATTCATGACCAGGAGAACGCGCTCGCGACGAGACCTTCTCGCGCGAGCAGCGTCGGGATGCATCCATCATGAGAAAACCGGTAATCCTCATCACAGGCGCATTGGCGCTGCTAATCGTCTGCGCTTCGCCATCCGTCCACGCCGCAGACGCCAATCACAGCGCGGCGCAATTACGCAACCTGGTGCGTCAGGACTGCGGTTCCTGCCATGGCCTTAGTTTAAAAGGCGGCCTGGGGCCTTCATTACGCCCTGAGCGTATGCAGGCGTTAGGCGGCGAAGCCATTCGCCTCATCATCGCCGACGGTAAACCGGACACCGCCATGCCGCCCTGGCGCGATCTGCTGACGGAGCAGGACATTCGCCACATCGCTCAAGACCTGTTGAGCGGCGCCTACATCAGCGACAACACTAGCACTCAGGAAAGCCCATGAAAGCGAGTATCCCCCATCTGCGGTTATTCCAACGCCTTACCCTGCTGCTGATCAGCATGGGCCTCTGCGCTTGTGCGCACCTCGACGCACGCGATGATGTCAGGTATCAGGGCGGTACGGGAGACCTTGGCCTGATCATCGAACGCACCGAAGGCAGCGTCCTGCTGGTCAACACCAGCCAGCGCCAGGTGATCAAACGTATCCAGGGTCTTGGCGATCTGTCCCACGCCTCCATCGTCTACTCCCGCGGTCAACGTTATGGTTATGTGTTCGGTCGCGACGGCGGCCTTAGCAAAGTGGATCTGCTGCGCGGCGAAGTAGTCAAACGCATCATTCAGGCCGGCAATAGCATCGGCGGAGCCATCAGCCAGGACGGCGCCTATGTGGCCGTATCCAACTACGATCCCGGTGGCGTGAATATTTTCAACAGCGAAGATTTGGCGCTGGTGGCGAGTATTCCAGCCACATCGGTCATAAAAAACGGCGTCGCCAAAGGATCGAAAACCGTCGGCCTGGTGGATGCGCCCAGCAACCGCTTTGTCGTCAGCCTGTTCGACAGCGACGAAATATGGATATTGGATATGGCGGACAGCGACCCCGCGCCTGGTCTGCAACCGCAAATTACCAAGTTCACTCAGATCGGCCGTGAACCCTATGACGCCTTGATTACCCCCGAAGGCCGCTACTACCTCGCCGGATTATTTGGCGATAGCGGCATGGCCAAGCTCGACTTATGGCGACCGCAGGAAGGAGTGAAGCGCATCATGCCGACCTATGGTCCCGGCGAGCAGCGCCTGCCGGTCTACAAAATGCCTCACCTGGAAGGATGGGCTCAGGCTGGGCGCTACCTGTTCGCTCCCGGCGTGGGCCACCACGAAGTCATCGTGATTGATTCCTACGACTGGCGCATCGTGCGTCGCATCCCCACTTACAGCCAGCCAGTATTCGTGATGGCGCAACCCGACGCGCGCAGAGTCTGGGTCAACTTCGCCCACCCGGATAACGACCGGGTGCAAGTCATCGACGTGGAAAGTCTGCAAATCATCAACACGATTGAAGCAGGCAAAGCCGTACTGCATATGGCCTTTACGCCGAGAGGCGATCAACTCTGGATTTCGCTGCGCGACGATAACCGCGTGGATATTTACGACCCGTACAGCATGCAGCGAATCGGCAGCCTGCCCGTCACGCACCCCAGCGGCATCTTTTTCACCGACAGAGCTAACAGGATCGGCTTATGAGCGCCCTTAACTCTCCGACTACCACCCATACGCCATCAACAAACACTATTGAACTCAGTGGGCTGGAGAAAGCCATTCTCAGTGACTATCAGAAAGGTTTCCCACTGACGCCACGCCCCTTTTTCACTCTGGCGAACCAGCTTGGCTGCACCGAAGCCGAGGTGCTGACCTGTCTGCAACGCTTGCAACAACTGGGCGTCATCACCCGCATCGGTCCGGTGTTCAACCATCGACGCGCCGGCGCCAGCACCCTGGCGGCGCTGCGTGCGCCTGTCGAGCAGTTGCAGAACATCGCCGAGCTGATCAACGCCTATGACGAGGTGAATCATAACTATCTGCGCGAGCACGACCTTAATCTGTGGTTCGTCATCACCGCGCCGGATGCGGATCATCTGGACGCCGTGATACGCAATATGGAGACGGCGACGGGGTTGAAGGTCCGGCGGTTTCCCATGGTCAGGCCTTACCACATCGACCTGGGTTTTCGTCCGGACTTTGATTGAAACGCAAATGATGCAGGAGACTTCGCCATGCAGTTAATTTTGAGTCCTCCCCCTGATCAGGCATCGGCGCAAGAGCGATTGCGAGTGGCGCTACAGGATGGAATCCCTCTGTCGCCACGCCCTTACCTGACGCTGGCGCAGCAGTGCGGGCTCAGCGAGCAGGAGGTCATCGAGGTTTTGCAAACCTGGGAGCAGTCACACCTGACGCGCCGTTTCGGCGTCGTCATCAATCATCACAAAATCGGTTACACCAGCAACGCCATGGTGGTGTGGGAGGTCGCCGACAGCGAAGTGAATCGTCTCGGCGCCGCCATCAGTCGCACGGGACTGGTGTCGCTCTGCTACCAACGCAAACCCGACGGCCCGGACTGGCCCTATAACCTGTATTGCATGTTGCACGGAAAATCCCGCGAGGAAGTGCTGCAACGAATGGATCGCCTGAAGGCCCAGTGCGGTCTGCAGGAAACGCCCTGCGCCGTGCTGTTCAGCCTGCGCCAATATAAACAGTGCGGCGGTCGCTACGCCCATACAAAACCGCCCGTCTCGGTGAAGGAGGTTCTATGACCGCCCAGCCAATAAATCCCCCCATCATGCGGCGCACGCCCCATGACCCCAGCGACTATCAACTGGACTCAGTGGATCGTCGCCTTATCAACCGGCTGCAAACCGGTTTTCCCATCTGCGACGAACCTTACGCCGCCGTCGCCAGCGAATTGGATATCAGCGAAGCGGATTTGCTGAAGCGCCTGCGACATTTACTGCAAACCGGTTACCTGACCCGATTCGGGCCGTTCTACCACGCCGAACGTCTCGGAGGCGGATTGACGCTGGCGGCAATGCAGGTCGCCCCCGAACACGTCGAGCGGGTATCGACGACGATCAACCGTCATCCTGAAGTCGCCCATAACTACGAGCGCGATCACGCGTTAAACCTCTGGTTTGTGGTCGCCACGGAAAAACCGGAGGACGTCGAGGCCGTGCTCGCCGCCATCGCACTGGAGTCTGGATATCCTGTTCACAATCTACCGAAACAGAGGGAGTTTTATGTTGGCCTTCACTTCCAAGCCTGACCCCGGCCAGACCGAGGCCCTGGACGCGCTTGCGCCGCTGGATCGTCAACTGATTCTGTTAACCCAGGACGGCCTGCCACTGGTCCCACGCCCCTTCGACGCCCTGGCGCAGACACTGGGGGTATCAGCGGACGAGGTTAAAGCCCGCTTTGAACGCATGCTCGCCAATGGCTGCATCCGTCGCATCGGCGCCGCGCCCAATCATTACCGCCTGGGATATCGCGCCAACGCCATGACGGTCTGGGATGTGGATGACGCCTGCGTTATGGAGTTAGGCGAGCGTATCGGCGCGCTGCCCTATGTCAGCCATTGTTATCTGCGCCCCAGAATACCGCCGCAGTGGCCATATAACCTGTTCGCCATGATTCACGGTAAAACCCGTGCGGACCTGGACGGTTATTTACAGGCGATGGCCGCCATTTTGAGCGACGCCTGCCATGCCAGCGACCAATTACTCAGCACCCGTATTCTGAAAAAAACCGGTATGCGCTTCCGTGGAGGACAATGATGTTCAGGATCAGTCATTACATGCGCGCCCTTGTGCATGAAGAAACCTTCAAACCGCGTCCGAAACCCTCCGCTCCGGTGGTCATCTGGAACCTGATTCGGCGCTGCAATCTGACCTGCCGCCACTGCTATTCCATCTCCGCCGATATCGACTTTCCCGGCGAGCTGACGACCGCCCAAGTATTCGACACCCTGGAGGATCTTAAACAGATGGGCGCGCCGGCGGTGATTCTGTCTGGCGGCGAGCCCCTGTTGCGCAAAGACATATTTCTGATCGGCGCTTACGCCAAATCATTGGGACTTTATGTGGGGCTATCCAGCAATGGCACGCTGATGAATCGCGACACCGCCGCAGCGATCAGCGACACCGGCTTCGACTATGTCGGCGTCAGTATCGATGGAACGGAAGCCACCCACGATGAGTTCCGGCAGATGCCCGGCGGCTTCAAAGCCGCGCTGGCCGGCGTGGCCCACTGTAAAGCGGCGGGAGTGAAAGTGGGGCTACGCTTCACGCTGACGGAAAACAACGCCGGACAACTGCCCGCCATGCTTGACCTGATGCGGGATCGGGATATCGACAAGTTTTACCTGTCTCACCTCAATTACGCCGGACGCGGTCTACGTCACCGCAAACGCGATGCCTTCCACCAAACCACCCGGGACGCCATGTTGCTGTTATTCGAACGCGCCCATGAAGACGTTCTCGCCGGGAGGAATAACGAATACGTTACCGGCAACAACGACGCCGACGGTCCATTCCTGTTGCAATGGGCGGCGCAGCGCTACCCGCACAGACTGCAGGAACTGCAAATGCGACTGGCGCACTGGGGCGGCAACGCCTCAGGAGTGGGTATCGCCAATATCGATAACACAGGGGAAGTGCACCCGGATACGTTCTGGTGGAATCACAATCTGGGCAACGTCAAAGAGCGGCCTTTCTCCGCAATTTGGCGGGACACTCAAGACACTTTCATGCTGGGTTTGCGCGCGCAGCCACGCCCCCTGCACGGACGCTGCGGCGCCTGCGCCGTGCGCCAGATTTGCAACGGCAACACCCGCGTGCGCGCCTATACGCAAAGCGGCGGCGACTTCTGGGCGGAGGACCCTGGCTGTTACCTGACAGATGCGGAAATCCGATCAAGCTCAGACGCACATTGATTATCACGGGAAGCCTTAATGAAATTATCGCCCATACTCCTATTCGCTACACTGACTCTGAGCGCTTTCGTCACACCAGCCTCAGCAGCGGACAGCACTTCAAACAACGCCGCCAGTGACACGGAAGCGCTGTATCAAACGCATTGCGCCGCCTGCCATCACCCCCAACGCCTGGGCGGCCTTGGCCCGGCGCTACTGCCGGAAAGCCTGGGACGTACAAGGCCCAAACAGGCGCAAGAGGTCATACTGCACGGGAGGGCCGCTACGCAGATGCCAGCGTTTGCCGGTCTTATCACAGAGGACGAGGCGTCGCGGCTGGCGGCGTATCTGTTTCAACCCTCAAAAGTAAGGCCGCAATGGACAGATGAAGATATCCGCGCCTCCCATATCATCCACTTTTCCAAGTCCGATCTGGGAGATAAGCCTGTATTCGACGCTGATCTGATGAATCTGTTTATCGTGGTGGAAAGCGGCGACCATCACGCCACCTTGCTGGACGGCGACGCCTTCAAGCCCATCCACCGCTTTAAAACCCGCTACGCCTTGCACGGCGGCCCCAAGTTCTCGCCGGACGGACGCTATGTATACTTCGCATCCCGGGACGGCTGGATCAGTCAGTTCGATATTTATAACTTGAAAACCGTAGCTGAAATCCGAGTCGGCCTGAACACCCGCAATCTGGCGTTATCCGCCGACGGAAAATGGGTGATGGTGGCCAATTATCTACCGCAGAATCTGGTGCTGCTGGATGCAGACCGACTCAGCCCGGTGAAAACCCTCCCCGTCAGCGACGGCGAACAAAGCTCAAGAGTGAGCGCCGTTTACACAGCGCCCCAGCGTCACAGCTTCATCGCCGCCATGAAAGATATCCGGGAGCTGTGGGAGATCGATTACGATAAACCGGATGTCCCTGTGCGTAAAATCGCCACCGAAGACTATCTGGACGACTTCTTTTTTGATCAGGATTACCGACATCTGATTGGCGCTTCCCGCAGCGGGGAAAGCGGTCAGGTTATCGATCTGGAGTCCGGCGCGACCATCGCCACCCTGAACCTCCCTGGCATGCCGCACCTGGGATCGGGCATCAGTTGGGAAACAGAGCAAGGCCCCTTGATGATGACGCCTCACCTCAAAGAAGGCGCACTGTCCGTCATCAGCATGAAAGACTGGAGCCTGGTGAAAACCCTCCCCACGTTGGGTCCGGGATTCTTCACCCGTAGTCATGACGGCTCGCCCTACATCTGGGTGGACGTCTTCTTCGGACCGAACAAGGACAAACTCCATGTCATCGACAAAAACACGCTGGAAATTATCGCCACCCTCACCCCGGAACCCGGTAAAACCGCCGCCCATGTCGAATTCACCAAAGATGGCCGCTTCGCGCTGGTAAGCCTATGGGAGGACGATGGCGCTTTGATCGTCTATGACTCGTTAACGCTGAAGGAAGTCACCCGACTGCCCATGTCCAAGCCGTCGGGTAAGTACAATGTGTACAACAAAACTCATTATGTACGGGGGACGAGCCATTAACAGCGGCTCGTCCAATGATTCATGGCGGCGCTCAATTGGTCAGCGCCACCTTCAACAGGTATTCGTACAGGTCCGCATAGCCTGAGGGCTTCCAGGTCTCGTCCTGATGATCCCAAAAACACAGTTCCGACTGACAAGCGCCGTCCCGCACATCGAAACCGTAAAAGTCCCCGGCATTATTCTCTGAAATCAGCACGCGCCCGGCGCGAAGATGGGCAAACTCAGCGTTAATATCAATCAGATTCCACTCGCTGCCCTCCTCAAGGGAAAAGACATTGCCGAAGGCGAAATAACCGCCGCCGTACTGCAGCAAAAAGTCTTTATATTCCTGCGGTAAACGAGCTTCCAGCATGCGCTCGGCGCGAATGAGGCTATCCTGGTCCGGAGCGTCGTCCGGCTCAAAATCAAACCAAAAAGGATGCAGGCTTTTCGCCTCACAGACACACTTTTTAAAATCTTCAAAATTCATTGTTTTTATTCCTTTGAAGTCATGAAAAGAATGTCGCTGATAATATCTCAGCCTTCACGGCAAAGCACCTGGTCCCAGATGACGCCCTCACGCCAGCATATGCGGAAACCTATTGCCTTTCGGAGCCTGTCGGAGGAATCAAGCTATGGGGTAAATAATTCATATTTATCCCTCATACCGTCAATTTCACCCTTCACGAGCTTGCGGCTCGCTGTTGAACCCGTAGGGGGGAGTCCTCGGAATAACAGCCATGAAGAAATATTACGCTTGATACAATTAGTCCAACAGACAAATAGCCGACTGCTACTTGTCTAAAAAAGGCGTTCATACGAAGTTCGTTTCTTCCCGCATCAATGCTAATTTGACCACACTCTCACATCGACTTAGATTGAAAGATTGTATGACTGTACTCAAGTGTGTGAAAAATGAACCATACCGCCATCAATTTAAAAGAAAAATTTTCCAAGTTCAGTGAATGCTGGTCCCCGCGGGTAATTGCCGAGATGAACGACTATCAGTTCAAGGTAGTTAAGATTCACGGTGAGTTTGTCTGGCATCGCCATGAGGACACAGACGAGGTGTTTATGGTGATCGAAGGTGAGATGTGTATTGAGTTCCGGGATGGAAAAGTAAAGCTGGAGGCGGGTGAATTGTTCGTCGTACCGGCAGACGTGGAGCATAAGCCTTTCGCTGAAAAAGAGTGCCGGGTCATGCTGATTGAGCCCAAAGGCGTGGCGAATACCGGCGACGCTGGCGGCGAACGAACGGCGGAGGACAATGTCTGGGTTTGACCTGGACTCCCCCCACTTATTCCACTGCAACGCAAACAAAGACTGAAGCGAGCGCCATGATTCAGGACATCACCGCCAAGTTGTACTCAGACATTCCCGTCGACACGCTGTACCACTACACCACGTTCTCTGGCCTGCTGGGCATAGTGGAAAGCGGCAAGCTATGGGCCAGCGATATTCGCTATATGAACGACTCAGCAGAGCTGAAGCACACCGCAGACTTAATTAGCGCCGAAGTGGATCGCCGCATCGCCGACGGCCATCCCAAACCCGGCCTGTTGCACCAGTTCCGGGATTGGATCGCTCATCGCATCACCAACGGACACATGCTGTTTGGCGCCTCGTTTCGCTCCCACGGTAATCTGTTGAGTCAGTGGCGTGGATACAGCTCGATGGGCAAAGGGGTTAGCGTAGGCTTCCCCGCGGCGCATATTCTGGAGTGCGCCACCCAACAATCCTTTCAGGTAGGCAAATGCATTTACAGTCATCAGGAACAAACCACGCTCATTCGCCAGGTAATGGATGTGGTGGAGGCGCTGGCTGAACAGCACGGCGAACACGCCGGCCCCACGCAATTCCCGCCATCGCAGTCCTACCATGGCGTGTTTGCAATGATCGAGTCGGACCTGTTGCGTATCGCCGCCATATTGAAACATCCGTCTTTTCAGGAAGAAGAGGAATGGCGCATCGTCTCCCCCGGCGTGACGGATTACCTGAACTCTCCGGTGAAGTTTCGGGAAGGCGCCTCCATGCTGGTGCCTTATTTCGAGTTCAACCTGACCACTCCCAGCAGCGATAACCACTACCTCGAACACATTTATCTTGGGCCGACGCCCAACATCAACCTGTCCATGAACTCACTCAACATGTTCCTGACCAAACACCGCCTGAGCCCCAAACACGGCATCACCTATTGCCAGATTCCCTATCGGCAGCGGTGATTGGCTGGTCAAACAAACCTCTCAGCAATCACAAGCGCTTTCTCGCGGTTTTTGCGATCAAGTTTGAGTAGCGTTGTCAGGTAGTCCCAGTGTGACTGTTCACGGCAGAGCGTTGGCAGCATTTCCAGCAGGTCTTTCCTGGTCAGCGCTTCGCCATTGTATTGAGGGGCGGATGCGTCAAAGTTGGAGGCTTCGATGTCGTCGAATACGGTCACTTCCAATGGGTCCGCCAGAGTGATGGTAAGTTGGGGTAATCTTTCTTTGCGCAGTTTCGCGGCGACCAGATTCAGGGCGCTGAAGATGATGAACTCATTCATCTCGTCCTGATCGTCGCTAACGTCGTCTTCCTCTTCAAATGGCGTCCAGTCAATCAGCTCGTAGCGGACCATGTCCAATAGTTCGTCGCCGCGGGATCTGTCCTTATCCAGATATTCCGCTGCATTGGACAAGTATCCGCGAACGGACGTGTGCTCGGCGATGGCCTCCCCGCAGGCGAAGTTCAAATACCAGTTCTCCTGTTCTTGTCCTATCGCGATCCAATCGAGCCTGTCAGGTTCGCTCCAGAGGCTTCTCATGTTCTCTTTGACGGGAAGCGCGTTGGCGAAAGCGTCGTCGTATAACGCGTACATGGCGTCGAGGATATCTTCGTAGGTTTTCACACTCGTCTCTCTGTTGCGTTGCTGGAAAACGGTATTCATAACAAACGCAGAGCGACTATCCAAGGGAATA
Organism: Hahella sp. KA22; assembly: GCF_004135205.1. Classification (NCBI taxonomy): domain Bacteria; kingdom Pseudomonadati; phylum Pseudomonadota; class Gammaproteobacteria; order Oceanospirillales; family Hahellaceae; genus Hahella; species Hahella sp. KA22. Next base: position 5,043,120 of record NZ_CP035490.1, read on the forward strand.
TCATTCAAGCCATGGCGAAGGCCTGAGAAAAGCCGGCGTAAAATACGCCGGCCCGGTGTGGAGGGAAACTAGTCAGATTGCGTCACGGGTAGCTCGTGAGGATCAAAATGGTCGACTTGAATGGCGTCGTCCACCGCTTCCTCTGCTTCGCGATAGCGCTCCGCCTCGTCCGTGGTGAGAATTTTCTTGTTCACCGCGGCCTCTAACATGGCGTATAGATCGTCATCCGGAATATCTCCGGCTTTAATCGCCTTCTTGATACGCTTCTCCAGGCTGGCCACGCCAACTTTTTTCAGGAAGGCGTTTTCGATTCGGCCTACCGGATCATCTGGACGAGTGTTGCGGTAGACACCGTCCACCAACCTGTCTCGGGCTTCAGAGGGGTGCAGCAACATCTCCGCAATCTCACGGCAAATAGCGTCGTCGGCGCGCTCGTAATGGCGCCCCAAAGGAAACACCAGCGGTCTCAGCAGCACGCCCAGCGCCTTCACCGGATAGTTGCGCAGCACTTCATGCAACGCATTCTGAATTTCATATTGGCAGTAGCGCATCGCCCAGTGCATCAGCGGGGCGTCTGATTTAGGACAGCCATCATCATGAAAACGCTTCAAGACACTTGAACCCAGATAGAGATAGCTTAAACAGTCGCCCAGTCGCCCTGAAATCATCTCGCGCCGCTTCAGTTCTCCGCCCAGGGAAGCCAGCGTCACGTCGCTGACCAGACCAAACGCCGCCGCCAGACGCGTCATATCACGGAAATAGGGTCTGGTTTCCCTCGCCGATTCTGGCGCTGACGCAACCGTGCTCCCCGTCAAAGCCAATACCAGCGATCGCGCCGTGAGCTGCAAGTTGCGCCGCACATGCTTGAAGAAAAGATGATCGAACTCGTCCAATGCTTTTTCTTTGTTCGGATTCTGCGCCGCTTCCATTTCCTGCAACAGATAAGGGTGCGCGCGAATGGCCCCCTGCCCGAAGATCATCAGACTGCGAGTCAGGATATTGGCGCCTTCCACCGTGATGCTGATAGGAATCGCCTGGTATACCCGCGCGATGTAGTTGCGCGGCCCTTTGATAACGCCCCGTCCGGCGTGCACATCCATCGCCGCGCCGACCACAGCGCGCATTTTTTCAGTGTTGTGATATTTCAAGATGGCCGAAGGCACCGCAGGTTTTTCGTGATTATCCAGCAACCCCGCCGTCATCACTCTGGCGCTATCCATTAGATAGGTCAGCCCGCCAATTCGCGCCAAGGCTTCCTGCACGCCCTCGAAGTACCCGACCGGCAGGTTGAACTGCTCACGAATACGGGCATAGGCGCCGCTGGTGAGACTGGACAGTTTGCCCGCCCCGGCGCTCAACGCCGGCAACGAAATAGCGCGTCCCACGGAGAGACAGTTCATCAACATCGCCCAGCCTTTACCGATGTATTTCTCGCCGCCGATCAAAAAGTCCATGGGAATAAAGACATCTTCGCCCCAAGTTGGCCCATTCATAAACACAGTGTTCAGGGGCAAATGGCGCGCGCCGGTTTTTACGCCCGGAGTACTGGTGGGAATCAGGGCGCAGGAGACGCCCCGCTCGACTTCATCGCCAATCAGATGGTCCGGGTCATAGACTTTAAACGCCAGCCCCAACACAGTCGCCACCGGCGCCAGGGTGATGTATCGCTTATTCCAGGTCAGACGCAGACCAATGACTTCCTTACCTTCCCACTCGCCTTTGCAGACAATGCCTTTATCAGTGATAGCGCCGGCGTCTGAACCCGCCTTGGGCGCCGTCAGCGCAAAGCAGGGAATTTCTTCGCCTTTGGCAAGACGGGGCAAGTAGTAATCCTTCTGCTCCTCCGTACCGTAATGCAGCAGCAGCTCGCCCGGCCCCAGCGAGTTGGGCACCATGACTGTCACAGCGCCAGTGATGCTGCGGGTGGCGACTTTCATCACCGCAGTGGAATGCGCCAGCGCGGACAGCTCCAGTCCGCCATACTTTTTCGGAATGATCATCCCAAAGAAGCCATTTTCCTTGATGAATTTCCAGGTCGCCGGGCTCAGGTCATAGCGTTGGTGCGTAATTTCCCAGTCGTTGAGCATTTCGCACAATTGCTCCACCGGTCCGTCGATAAAGGCTTTGTCTTCTTTGGTCAGGGTGGGTTTGCTCATCGCGAGCAGCTTGTTCCAGTCAGGCATGCCAGTGAACAAATCACCGTCCCAACTGACTGTACCCGCCTCGATGGCTTCTTTCTCGGTATCGGAAATGCCCGGCAGCGTCTTGCCCACCCAGGCGAGAATCGGCGCGGTGACGTACCGCCGTCGTATCGAAGAGGAGTTAAGCAGCACCGCCGCCGCGATAAACAGCCCCCAGACGACCAACAAACCGGCGAAACCGGGATCGGTGAACGAGAAAGCCAGAGCGGCGATAGTGAAAAGGACTGTCCAGGACAACGCGCCAGCGCCGAAATAAGCCAACGCCAACGCCGCCAGTAACAGAAGCAAAACGGTCATGTTCTCCTCCTTGGGGTTTTGCGAACTCAACCAAGGACTGAACGCCGGCGGGATGGGTTATATATCCGCCATGGGAACGATGTTTATGCCGTTCACAGCGCGTTCAACCGCGTCCTCTAATCTGGAAATAATCCGGAAATTCATTTAAAAACCTGCACTTCCGAATAAATCCTATGTATTAATTACCGTAACACGTAATACTCGGGAGATAATGTTTTAACTATCAATATTTCCTTACAGATAGGTAATATACGCGGAATTTTCATGGATAGAACCCGAGATTGAATAAATATAAAACATTGTGGAAATTGCGAGGTCACCATGCAGTCTTTGACTGGATACAAGGTTGGCGGTGACGGCCAGCCTATATTGCTCCTGCACAGCTCAATGAGCTCCAAAACTCAATGGAAAATGCTCACCAGCCAACTGCAGGAAAACTACCGCACCCTGGCGGTGGATCTATGGGGGTACGGCGAAGCTCCCTATCCGGCCGAGCTGGCGGAGCGCTTCTGCTTGCAGGACGAAGTGGATCGCGTCCTCGCCGTGTTGGAACAAGAGCAGCAGGACAGCGCCCCACTACATGTAGTCGGTCACTCTTATGGGGCCGCCACGGCGTTGCGGTTTGCGACGCAATACCCCGAACGCATTCTCAGCCTGACCATCTACGAGCCGGTCGCGTTTCATCTGCTATCGCCCGAGGAGCCGGCATTTCTGGAGATTGTGGAAGTCGTAAAAGGGTTGGAGCGGACCCTCGCGCAAAACGACGATATGTCGGCGACTCAGCAGTTTATTGATTACTGGTCCGGCCCGGGCGCATTCAAACGCTACCCCTCAGATATTCGTAACGCGCTAAGCGGACAGATCAGAAAAGTGGCGCTGGACTTCAAGGCGCTAATAGAAGAGCCCACCCGACTGCAGGATTACGCCAGCTTTCCATTCAACACCTACCTGATGGCGGGCGAGAAGAGCCCGCTGTCATCCCGGCGCATCAGTGAACGCCTGAAGGAAAGTCTGCCCAACCTTGAATTCAAGCAGACGCCCTGGGGTCATATGGCGCCGATTACTCATGTGGCGGAAATCAACGATCTGATTCTGGCGCGGTTCCAGAATTAGGCAGTTATAGACTTGAGCTTGTTTGACTGAAACAAAAAATCCCCGCATTCGCGGGGATTTTTCTAGCTTGGGTAAGCCAGTAGAGGCTTATTGACCTGCGCTGGTGATAATCCAACGCTGGTTATCTGCGCCAACCCAGTCCCACTGACGCAGCCTTGCGCCATTGTAGGTACCGCCCGCAGCGTCTACGTCCAGCGCTTTGCCGCTGTGAACCGCGATCAGACGATAAGTTCCGTCGCTGTTCTTGAACGCCTGCCACTTTTGGTTGTTGGAGCTGTTACAGGTCCATTGACCGGCATAGGCGCCGTTGTATTGGCTCGCGCCGAACAAGTCCAGACACTTGCCGCTGTTCACGGATTTGATCTGATGAACGCCGTTACCCAGGTGAATAAACTGCCAGCGCTGATTGTTGCCGCCGTGACAGCTCCATTGAATGACGGATGCGCCATCGCGACGATCGCCGCCGTAGACGTCCGCGCACTTGCCGGAGTTTTTGGCTTTCATGGTGTAAATATTGGAAGCGCCATTGTTGTTGTCGCCGCCGTTATTATTGTCCCCACCATTGTTATCGCCGCCGTCGGGGTTGCCGCCGCCGACTTTTGTAGGCATGAAGCCCGCCATTTCGCTGCGCACGTTGTTGATAGCGCGTGCTGCGTCCGCTTCGTTGGAGGCGCCCGCCGCAACACCACAAGGCAAACCGTTGCATTGCAGGTTGGGGTTAGAGAATTTGGCGATTTTAGGAGCGTTGAACAACCACTCGTAAGTCATGATCGTGGCGAATACGCCATCAACGCCATGCCCCAGGCCATAACGATAACGCGACCCACTCTGGTCGCCCTGACGGCGGGAGTGGTTCAGCCCCATGGTGTGGCCGAGTTCGTGCGCCAACGTAGTGGGTCCGCAGCTTGGTCCTACCACGCCGTATGACCAGTTGCGGTCGACAGCGACATAAGCCACGCCGCAGGAGCCGGTGCGATGCAACTGAGTCACATAGTCCGCGCCCACTTCCTGACGCTTCTGATTTACCCAGGAATCCACTCTCAGGTTGCCCAACACTTCCGTCATGTTAGAGCCAGTTTCTTCATGGGCGTATGCGCCAACCAGACGCAGTTGCACGTCAATCTGGCTGTTGGCGTACATGTTGTTCACCTGACTGACCCAGTTACGCACAGCGGTGTTTACATCGCCTTTGAAGTAGCTTGAGGTATAAGAATCATACACCACCATCAGATCGACGGTGACGGCTTGGGAAGTGGATGCAGCCGTGGCGAGAACGCCCGCGGCCAGAATTTTTTTGAGGCTGTTTTTCATTTTTTATACCAACTTTCCTGCTCCATTTATGGGAGTTTCCCGATAACGAACTTCGTTATTATCCGGATAGGACTTCCGCAGCGTGGAAAACGGAAAATAGATCACAAACCAGAACTCGACGGAACGTCAACGGCGCAGAAAACCTATCATTTGAGCCTTTTATCCACCATCGCCTAAAGCAGCTAGTACTTAGAGCCTACAAATATCCCAAGCCACTGATTTAAAACAAAATTACCTATATAAACCCAAATAGGCCTATTAATTCTCGCGTTACATAAACGTTATCAAAATCGTTAAATTGAGGAGGCAATCACAAATAATAAGTATTTGCCGTTTTTTTAGACAAAACGAGGCGTCTTACTCCCTGTCGATTGCGATGTTTTAGAGTAAACGCCAACCAAGCACATCGACCTATAATGACTAGTACTGGTTAGTGAAAATAGGAATAAAAGGCGTACTAAACTATGTTCGAATTCTTTAAACGCAAAAGTACAAATAAACAACGGGAGAAAAAGAGCGAAGCCGAGCATGTCGATACCCGCTCTCTTGAACAGCCGGTATGGATCGAAGTAGGCGAAGGTAATCCATTTGACGCGCCTATTTTGGATATTCGCTGCATCACTTTAAAAATTATCGCCACTACCGCCGACAAATCCATCGCGGAAAACTATGTAGCCAGCCGTGCCGACGATGGCAGGCGGTACATTGACCAAGTTATCGAAGGCGGCAAAGAAATTCCTTGTGACATCCACTACCGACATGGCGGAGAACAGCTCGAAGGAATTGTGTCGAAAGCCGAGTCCATGGACGTAAAATGGGATATTTATGCTTTCGGCGAGTGGTTTTATTTCGTAAGGAGCTGGACCTCTGTTCTCATGTACAAGGTCCACTATCAGAACACCGGTTCAGAATTAATACTCGATCGCATTGTGGCGGCGGATACAGATGATCCCAACCTGCTCAGGCAAAACATTCACTCCCTGATAATGACCCACGCCCTAAACAGCCCCTGGCCTTACACTATTCCAGCAAGCTTAAAGTCGGCCAGTGCGAGTGACATCGCCCTCATGTTGTTTTCTCAGTTTGGATGCAAAGCCACTCTTGCGACCTTCGCAAACTCGATGGACATCCAGCTATTAACATGGCAATGATATTGGCATGTTAATCATCAGGCGCATGGACGCGCCTGCGCGGCGTTAAGCCGCGGGAGACAGGGCCTGCAGGCCCTGTCGTTGCAGACAAATAGAAGGAAGCTATTTGTCTGCCTGATTAATAATTGGAAAGTAACTCCCATTTCGAACAATCAGATAAACGCACACTCCATAACGAAAATCCCCCAGCCGCCAGTCAAAGCGCGCCAGGGGATTTCTTCAATAACTGAATATCAAAACGCTTACTTCACGCGCTTCAGATACCAGCGTTGGTTGTCGCCGCCAACCCAGTCCCACTGATGGATAGCCATGCCGCTAGCCGTTGAGACTTCTTTAACATCAAACACTTTGCCGCTCACGCCAGACACCAGACGGAACGTGCCGTCGCCGTTGTCCACTGCTTTCCATTGCTGAGCTGCGCTGCCATTACAGGACCATTGCTGCACCGTGGCGCCGTTGCTTCTACTTGAGTTGGAGACATCCAGACATTTGCCGCTGTGCACGGCTTTAACTTCATAGTACCCATCTTTGATGTGGGTGAAGTTCCAGCGCTGGTTGTTGCCCTGGTGGCAGCTCCACTGGATCACAGGCGTACCCGCTTCCTGCTTGCCGCCGTAGACGTCCGCGCACTTGCCGGAGTGTTTGGCCTGCAGCATGTATACACCGTTATCAACCGGTTGCGCTCCACTCTGACCGCCGCCGCTGCTTTTCTTGACGATAATCGAGGAAGTCGTGTCATTCACGCCGGATAGCGGGAAGCCGGATACATCTGAGGTATAAACGGTTTTTGCGCCGCCGAAGTTATCGTGCTGATACAGTTCCAATACCATGCCGGAAGGCACGCGGGCTGAGGACAGATCATCATTGCGAACGCCGCGGGAGGTCAAGTCGCTCAGGCGATACTGGCCTTCGCCCAACGCCGCGCTGTAACCCGCGTAGTTGTAATGCTGGAATACAGACACTTTGTCGCCGGAAGTGTTGCCGCCGTCGGTTTTGGTCGGCTTGAACGCAGCGATCTCGTTACGCACATTGTTAATCGCCTGAGCCGCATCCGCCTCTTGCGACTGCCCCGCCGGCACGCCGCAGGGAAGACCGTTGCACTGCACTCTCGGGTTGGAGAATTTGGCGACTTTCGGCGCATTGAACAGCCATTCATACGTCATGATGGTGCCAAAAACGCCATCAACGCCATGGCCGAGACCGTAACGATAGCGCGATCCGCTTTGATCGCCCTGACGACGGGAGTGGTTAAGACCCATGGTATGTCCGACTTCGTGGGCCAGTACCTGAGGTCCACAATCTGGACCTGTGACGCTGAACGCCCAATCCTTATGTACAGCGACGTATGCAACGCCGCAGGAACCGGTTTTATGTACTTGCGTAACGTAATCCGCGCCAACTTCCTCGCGCTTCTGGATAACCCAGTTATCCACACGCAGGTTGCCCAGCACTTCTCCCATGCTGGAACCGCTTTCTTCATGAGCGAAAGCGCCAACCAAACGCAGTTGCACGTCTATCTGGCTGTTTTGATACATGGCGTTAACTTGGTCCACCCAGCTACGGATGGCCGTTGCCGGTTCGCCGCCAAAGCGTCCTGCGGAATAGGCGTCGTACACCACCATAATATCCACTGTCACAGCCTGCGCGCCCAGGGGAGCAGCCGCCAGAGTCAAGCAGGACAACCATTTAGACATACTTCCGGTTAATTTCCTTTTCATCGTTATTACTCTCTCTGTCTGTTTTTTTTAGCCAGCCACTGTGCGACCTGGCCTCCTACCCCGGGCGCTAACGCTTATCCTTATTGAGCGATAGGCCCGCCGGTGCTTTGATCCGGAGACGCCGTTCCTTCATCGGCCTTATTCACATCCGCCAGTTCGGGTACTTCAACGTGCAAATCTTCACCTTTGAACAAGGTGCCGCTATTGACGATCCATCCTTTGTCGCCACGGGCCTCAACGACATACAACCCTTCCGGGGTAGTGACGCCGCCATAGGTAAGATTTTCTCCGCGGGTAAAAGAAACCTGATTATCCTGTTCGAAATCCTTCAGATGCCCGTACCAGGTGACATTGCCGTCGCCATGAGACTCCACCCGATCCACCACCATTTGATATGTCGCGTTTTGCGGCAGCACAGGCACTTCCATCTCATCCCCAGGCATCAGGGACTCCAGCTTCATCGGGCTGAAGCGAATAAATTCCCGGCCGTCAAAACGGTCCGCGTCGCTCAATTCGAGCTGGTCGGCGATACTGTCATCACTCTTCCATGCGGAGGGCTCCCACATCGCACGTACGACTTCTTCCTGATCAAAAGCGCGCCCATCGCGGCGAGCTTCAATTTCCGTCATACGAAATTCAATGGAGGGATATTCTTCATTGCTCATGGCGTAATCGGGGAGCTCCGGTTCTGAGTCCTTCGCTGCGCCCGGCGCCGATTTGGAAGCCGCCTGTTGTGAGGATTGAACTGATTGCGCGGGCGACGCTGTAGCGGAATTCTGAGCGCCGGAGGCGGCTTGTTGCTCCTGCGCCGTCGTCGCGCTATCCCCGCCAGGCATAAATTGGTAAGTCACAGCGCATAAACCGCCGATTACCGCGCCCCAAACTAATAGTTGTGTTTTTTTCATGGTCGATTGACTCCTGATCAGTGCGCACAGCCTGTAACCGAAATGACGACGCCTCCCCGTCGGGAGGCTTGCGGTACAGGACCAAAAACCTTTTAAATCAAAAATTTGCGACGTGCGTCACACCCATCTTTATGAAAGCGCTTTCATATTATGATTCAAAGCAGGCAGATGACCAAAGTGAACGGGGGGATGCACTCGGAAATCTGCCGCAAGAACACATAACAACACTCGCGCAGTCGTGATGCCGTCGTTATACGGAAGAACTTATCACTGGTCTGAAAGGATGAATATCACCCAAATAAGCTAGGACTTGTAGGCGACTCTCTTTGGCCTAGACCTTACGAGTGAAAATAGAATGGTGATTTCTGTGAGGATTACAGGCTACCAGGGTGAGCCAAATGACAGGACGCTCCGTCCCCTCTTTCGACCTGAACGGTGCAATGGCCGATACGGAAGCGCTCGTTTAATTGAAGCGCCAACTCCCCGAGAAAGACGTCATCCACAGATTGATTGGGAATAAGTAAATGAACGGTTAGCGCAACTTCCGTGGTGCTCATCGCCCAGATATGAAGATCATGGATATCCGTTACGCCAGCATAGCTGCGCAAGAACGCCTCCACTTCATCAGGATTGATATGAGAAGGCACTGTGTCCATGGCGAGATTAAGCGAATCCCGAAACAGCCCCCAGGTCCCAAACAGGATGATGGCGACAATGAGCAGACTGATCACCGGATCAAGCCACAACCAGCCGGTAAACATAATAATGACTCCCGCCGCCGCCACCCCAAAAGATACGCCGGCATCCGCCGCCATGTGCAGAAATGCGCCTTTGATATTGAGATCGTGCTTTTGACCACTCAGAAACATCAACGCCGTCGCAGTATTGATAACTACGCCAATAAGCGACACGACAATCACAGTCATGCCATCCACCCTTACAGGCTGATTGATTCGGTGGGCGGCCTCCCAGGCGATCGCTCCCAACGCCAGCAGTAGAAGAATCGCGCTTAACAGGGAGGCCAGAATTGTTCCCCGGCGAAATCCGTAAGTGCGTCGGGAGGTCGGCGAACGCGTCGCCAGATAGGAAGCGCCCCAGGCTAGAAGTAAACCCAGCACATCGCTTAAATTGTGCCCAGCGTCAGTGATCAGCGCCAACGAATCGGCGATCAGTCCATAGATCACCTCCACCACGACAAACCCAAGATTCAGCGCCACGCCCCAGGCAAAGGCCTTGTTATAGTTCGAGGAGGCTCCGTGAAAGTGACCATGGTGATGCGCATGACCAGCGTGATGATCATGCTGATGAGAACTTGAGTGCGACATATCCTTTCGCCTTGGCGCTGCGGAGGAACCCCCGCGCCAGTATCATTTCGCAATGGGCTGACAAGTTGACAGCGGCTGAACCGGGATAATGCCATTCGATACAAGCAAATCCAACTACTTACCGTTAATTAGCGCAAGCCGGCGTCTTCAAGAAGAGAGGAGTTCAGTTCTTTTGGAAAGGATGTAAAAAAGCCCCGCATCTTACGATGCAGGGCTTTAATAATATGGCGTCCCCTAGGGGATTCGAACCCCTGTTACCGCCGTGAAAGGGCGGTGTCCTAGGCCTCTAGACGAAGGGGACGGAACACCATCTCGGTGAGATGGCGCGCATTCTATGGAAGCCGCTCACTCATGTCAAACACTAATCTTACTAATGTAGTGTCCATGTGGATGTGAGCAACTTGATAGACAGAGAAGCGAAAGATCCTGTAACGAAAGTAAACTTAACGTATATATAAATGGATGCTAATAGGGACAGAGACTTAGAGAAGAGAAAAACAAGGACTTTTCGAAGAACATAAAAAATCCCCGCATCTTGCGATGCAGGGCTTTTAGAATATGGCGTCCCCTAGGGGATTCGAACCCCTGTTACCGCCGTGAAAGGGCGGTGTCCTAGGCCTCTAGACGAAGGGGACGGAACACCATCTCGGTGAGATGGCGCGCATTCTATGGAAGCCGCCCATACCTGTCAAACACTAATTTCTAATTTTTTCATGAGGGGGGCGATTTCATTTCCCTTTTCGGCCACCCCTCGGCTCTTCTGTGCGAACGGTCTCCCATAGCAGCAAGAGTAGTGGGTAAATTTACGCAGCCGCAGCGGCATTTAGTCTACACTTCAAATAGGTTTCCCTGTTTTGTGACGTACCCGCTTTGGGAGCGATGAATGACCGTTGAGCAGATTCTTCTGGCGCGCCAGCCAATTGTTAACGCAACAAAAGAGATAGTAGGTTACGAGCTGTTGTTTCGCTCAAATGAACAGCCGGCTCAATTCGACGGCAATGCAGCCACCTCTCAAGTTTTGCTCAACGCCTTTACAGAGATATCTATCGGAGAGGTAACCGGCGGCGCAAAAGCATTTGTAAACTTCACAGAAACGCTTTTAATGCAGCCGCCCCCCTTCTCTAAAGAACTCCTGGTTATTGAAATACTGGAGACCATAGAGCTAACTGATGAAATCGTGACGGCGATCATCCGCCTGGGCAAGAACGGCTTCACCCTCGCTCTCGACGACTATGTCCCAGGCACCAAGTACGACGAACTCCTGCCATATGTATCCATCGTTAAGCTTGAATTTCCCGCAATTCCAAAAGACAGGTTAGAGCAGACGGTCACACACCTAAAAGGCCTGAACATCACCCTGCTGGCGGAAAAAGTAGAGACTCATGAAGATTTTGAATACTGTCGTGACTTAGGATGCGACCTGTTTCAGGGATATTTCTTCAGCAAGCCGGAAATCATCACTGGGCGCAAACTGGCGCACAACCGAATGGCGGTGATGGAGTTGATCGCCAAAGTGCAAAACCCCACGCTTTCCATAGACCAGATCATCAAAACCATCACCAGCGACCCTTCTCTTAGCGTAAAGCTGCTGCAGTTGGTCAACTCCGCCGCCTATCGGCGTCCGCGGACGATTGAGTCCATTCATATGGCCGTCATGCTGCTGGGGATCAGCCGCATCAAGTCCTGGGCGACCTTGTTGGCGCTGTCCAACATTGAGGATAAACCTAAAGCGCTGATCACCATCGCATTGATTCGCGCCCGCATGTGCGAGCTTATAGCCCAGTCCATAGAGCCCCAGGCCGCCGACCTTTATTTCACCGTCGGCCTGTTTTCCTGCCTGGAAGCTTTTTTTGACATGCCCATGGAAGAGATACTGAACAAGCTCCCTCTTTCCGAGAGAGTCAGTGACGCCCTGGTAAAAATGAAAGGCAAACCAGGGCTGGCGTTACATACCACCTTGCAGTACGAGCGCTGCAAACTGGACACCATCCATTGGAACCTGCTGGAAAAGATGAATCTCAATAGCGGAGAAATCAGCGCCACCTACCGCCAGGCGATTCTGTGGGCTAACGAACAATCCGCATTTAGAGCCTGACCCAGCCCCCACCCTCTTCACACATGGAAAAATCCTGCTTCGACGCTTACTATGTGCGCTTTGTTTTACAGGATTTCATTAAGCATGTTTGATATCGGCGTCAATTTGACCAATGGCCGCTATAAAGGAAAGTTACAGCAGTTGCTGGACGACAGCCGCGACCGTGGGGTCGAGGGAATGATCGCTATTGGAACCAGCGTTAAAGAAAGCCTCGCCTCTGCAAAGATTGCCGAAGAGCATCCTGGTTATGTCTTCGCCACCGCAGGCGTACACCCTCACGACGCCAAGACTCTAGATCAGGAAGGCCTGAAAACCTTGAAGTCCCTGCTTCAGCAACCTCATGTGGTCGCAGTGGGTGAGATGGGGTTGGATTTCAACCGCAACTTTTCCACTCCCGAAGATCAGGAGTGGGCGTTCACGGCTCAGCTTGAATTGAACCGTGAATTCCAGAAGCCGCTTTATCTCCATGAAAGAGACGCCTACACGCGCCAAATGGAAATACTCAGGGCGCACCGGAATTGCTTCGAGCATGGTGTGACGCATTGTTTCACCGGAACCCGGGAGGCGCTCTTTGGCTATTTAGACCTGGGGTTACACATTGGCGTAACAGGCTGGATATGCGATGAACGCAGAGCGGGCGATCTGGTGAATTTGGTTAAAGAGATTCCCCGCGACAGACTTCTCGTCGAAACGGACAGTCCGTTTCTTATGCCGAGAAGTATTAAACCGCGTCCGCGCAATAACACTAATTTCCCATGGCTTGTGCGAGAAGTGATTCGTATAGTGGCGCTGTATCGCGGCGAGACGGAAGAAGACGTGCGCGAATACACAGCGGAAAACGCCCGCCGCCTGTTCCAAACGGGTTAAGCGGCGGCGAATTGTCCGCTATGCGGTTCCGCGTCAGCGTGAACTCGTCAGGATCGGATATCGATAACGGTACCCAGTGCTTCGTTAGCGGTCCGGTCAAACTGTCGAGTCGTCTGCGAAGCGCTCTCACGGGGAGGCGGTGATTGATCCTCTTCCGTTTCAGCCAAATTCGCCGTAGGTGCGGCGTTTTCAGCAGCGCCTTGAGTCCGCTCCGTCTCAGTCGAGGCGTTAACCTGTTGACTGTTCGCCAGACTCAATTCCCGGCCTTCCTGAGAAAGCTCCACCTCAACGGCGGGCGTCTCCCGGACCTGGGTTTGCGCATTATCGACATTCTGACGGGTTTGCTCACGTTCTCGCGCCCGCCCTGCATCAAGTTGCTGCAAAGAACTGGTCGCCAAACTGTTTACGGTATTATCAGCCATAGAACGCACCTCCATTCCTAAGTATTGCACAAAGTGGTTATATTTTGAACAAAACAATTGCAACCTGGATCAATAATCCGATTTTGCCTTGTTTGACGCTTTGCGCGAGGTGGAAAGCTGGGCTAAGTTTATAATGTTTAATATATTCCAATGCTGCCGGTCTGTTGCGCCATGAAAAGACTTTGAGCTGCTTTTTTACCTACATGAAAGAAAAAAGAGCACCCGCGAATAATGAGTAACCTGTTTCGCAAAGTCTGGAATTTTCGCGAGACCTCTCCGCTTTCTTTTCGCATGTTGGGCTACATCCTTGTGTGTAGCTCCCTGTTTACGCTGTTCGCCACAGGCATCCAGGTTTATGCGGACTATCGGAAAGATGTTTCGCTGGTCGATCAGCGCATGAATCTGATCGAAACCAGTTACCAGTCCTCACTGGCGCGCAGCCTGTGGTCTCTCGACCAGAAATTACTGCGCGTGCAAATGCAGGGCATATTGAACCTGCCCGACATCGTGCATCTGCATCTGCAGATTTATCCAGACTCAGAAATCGAGATGGGCGAGATCCCGCCGCGGATTCCGACGATCAAACACAAAATCAAGCTGCAACACTCATCCGATGATCTATATGAGCTGGGGGAACTGACCATCACCGCCAGCCTTGACGACATCTATCGACAGTTGCGGCAGCGCATCTTCGTCATCATGACGACCCAGGCGTTTAAAACCTTTTTCATTTCCGTACTGATTCTATGGATATTTCAGTATCTGGTGACGCGTCATCTGTCCAAAATGGCGAACTACGCCCGCGGCCTCAATATTCACCAGCTAGATACGCCTTTAGCCTTGGATCGCTCACAAAAGAGCGGCCAACCGCCGGATGAGCTGCAGCGTGTCACAGACGCCATCAACGAAATGCGCCTCACCCTGCTCAACGATATTGAGAAGCAAAAGCTGGATGCGGCGGAGATCCGCAAGTTATCGCTGGCCATTGAGCAAAGCCCCTCCTCCGTGCTGATCTGCGACAAGCGCTGGAAAATCACCTATGCCAACCAGAAGTTCAGCCAGTTGACCGGCCACAATTTGAACTCGATTATCGGCAAGCATCCAAAAACCCTGACGCATATCAGCCCGGATGAATCTCAGAATGAGCAGCTCTGGCACAACATTGAGATTCAGGTGGAGCGCGCTGGCATGTGGCAGGGGGAAATGCACAGCACCCGTCATGGCGGCGAGAAGTTCTGGGAACAAGTGGTGATCACTCCCATCCGCGACACCGATGGCGAGTCGTCTCAGTATCTGATTCTGGGCGAGGACATCAGCGTACGTAAACGCTACGAGCAACAGTTGCTGCGTCAAGCCAATTATGACCTGTTGACCGGCCTGCCAAACCGCATGCTGGCGCTGGACCGTCTCAAATTAGCGCTGGCGCAATCCCGCCGCGACAAATCGCAGGTGGGCCTGATGTTTCTGGATTTGGATAACTTCAAGCACATCAACGACACCCTGGGCCACGACAATGGCGACACCCTGTTGATTGAGGCTTCGCGCCGCATCGCCTCATCTCTGCGCGGCAACAGCACCGTGGCCCGTTTGGGTGGAGATGAGTTCCTGATCATTCTGCCGTCCCTGGAGTCCCCCGAAGATTCCGAACTGGTCGCCGCCCGCATTCTGCAGGCGTTCTCTTCCCCCTTCCTGCTGAACAATCAGGAAATATTCGTCAGCACCAGTATCGGCATCGCGATCTACCCAACGGATAGTGAAAATTCAAGCACTTTGCTGCAGCAGGCTGACGCGGCCATGTATCAGGCCAAGCACAAAGGCAAGAGCGCCTATCACCGCTTCACCCCGGACCTTAACCAGCAATCCAGAGAGCGCCTCAAGCTGGAGACGCAATTGCGCAAAGCGCTTGAGCAAGACGAATTGCTGCTGTATTACCAGCCCATTGTGGAAACCGCCAGCGGCCAGTTGGTCGGCGCAGAGGCGTTGATTCGCTGGGATAACCCCTTGCTGGGGCTGGTGGCCCCGGACAAATTCATCCCCCTGGCGGAAGAAACCGGGCTGATTACCTCTATCGGCGAATGGGTGCTGCATACCGCTTGTCGCGACGTGAAGAAGTGGCATGAGGATACCGGACTGAAACTGACGATCGCCGTCAATGTCTCTCCGCGTCAATTCCGCGACCTCAAATTCATCGATACTGTGCAAAAAGCGCTGGAGGTCAATGATCTGGCGGGCGAATACCTGGAGCTGGAAATCACGGAAAGACTGTTGCTGGATGACTCTATCGAGACCTTTGAGATCTTGCACAAGCTGGATGCAATGGGCGTGAAACTGTCCGTGGACGACTTTGGCACCGGCTATTCCGCGCTCAGCTACCTGAAGAGCTACCCATTTGACTCCCTGAAAATTGACCGCTCGTTCGTCAAGGATGTCAACACCGAGGCGGAAGACGCGGCGCTGGTGACGGCTATCATCACCATGGCCCACAGCCTGGGCCTCAAAGTCATAGGGGAAGGCGTGGAAGATGCGGCGCAGATGCAGTTCCTGCGCGCCAAAGGCTGCGATTACGCACAGGGTTACTATTACAACCGACCTGTGGCGGAAAGCGACTTCTGCAATTGGATATCGGAAAACCGGCGCGCCTACGCCACCTAAACGCCCCTTGCGCTCACAGGCGCCAGTCGTCATCATGAGCCATACTTGAGGGGCGAGTTATCACCCCGGCTTTTAAGTCACCGGAAAACAAGCATCCAAGGCAGGCATGACAGGAAAACTTATTCTGGTGTTGAACAGTGGAAGTTCCTCACTCAAGTTCGCCATTATCGACCCCGAGCAAGACGCTCCCCTACTCACCGGCATCGCCGAACGCCTAAGCTCCGCCGAGGCCAATTTTCGCATGCGCTGGCGCAACGAAGAAAACAGGCGCCAACTCTGCCCCAACGCAGACCATGGCCGCGTCATCGACCAACTGTTCCAGCATATGCATGAGCACAGTATCGACGCTAAGGACCTGACAGGCGTCGGACATAGAGTCGTGCATGGCGGCGAGACTTTTCGCGACTCAGCCATCATTGACGAGCAGGTGATCGCCAAGATTGAGCAGTGCGCCAAGCTTGCGCCTTTACACAATCCGGTGAATTTACTGGGCATCAAAGCGATTGCACGGAAGTATCCGAACCTAAATCAAGTCGCGGTCTTCGACACATCTTTTCATCAGACCCTGCCAGAATACGCATATACTTACGCCCTCCCCTACAAGCTATATCGGGAGCACGGACTCAGGCGTTACGGATTTCACGGCTCCAGCCATCGTTTTGTCGCTGGGCGCGCCGCCGAGCTGCTTGGCAAGCCGCTGGACGATTGTAATTTTATCAGCGCCCACCTCGGAAATGGGTGTAGCGCCGCCGCCATTAAGGGCGGCGTTTCAGTCGATACCAGTATGGGGTTGACGCCTCTGGAAGGCTTGGTAATGGGCTCCCGCTGCGGCGATCTCGACCCCGGCCTGGTCCTGCATTTGACGCAAACGTTGAATTACGCGCCCGATCAGCTATCGCACCTGCTCAATAAAGAGAGTGGACTGCTTGGCGTCTCAGAAGTCAGCAATGATATGCGTGAGCTGCTACGTCTCAGTGAAGAAGGTCACCAGCAGGCAACCCTGGCGATCGATATTTTCTGCTATCGGTTAGCGAAAACGATCGCCGGCTACTATCTGGCGACAGCGCCGCTGGACGCCATTATTTTCACCGGGGGCATCGGCGAAAATGCAGCGCCCGTGCGCGCCAAGGTATGCGCCTGGCTCAAGCCCCTGGGCGTCGACATGGATGAAGAGGCGAACCACCGCCACGGAGAAAAAAATCAGGGACGCATATCCAGGGACGATTCGCTAAACATCATGGTCGTTCCCACCAACGAGGAACTTCTTATCGCCAGAGACACCCTGGCGTTGATTAGGCGCAACAAATAATCGCAGTAGACGCCATCAAACGTCGCCCTGTTTTCACCGCCCTAACCAAGAGGAATCATCGTGGCCAAAATTCTCTTTATCGCCCCCGCCTCCGTCGCGGTAGGTTTGACCTCCGTCTGCCTTGGCTTACTCAGGGCCTACGATAGCGTGGGGCTGCGCGTCGCGTTTTTCAAACCATTCGCACAACCCCGCGACAATCATCATGAAACGGACCGCTCAATTGTATTCACCCGGGAAAAAATGGGCTTAACAGTCCCTGATCCCATGCCATTACGCTATGCCCACAGCCTGATGAGCCAACAGCAAACGCCTCTGCTAATGGAGCAAACCATCGCGCTATTTCACAAAGTGGATACAGAGGCCGATGTCGTCATCGTAGAAGGTGTGGCGCCTCCACCTGGCGATGATTACTCAGCCCGACTGAATGTCGAAGTGGCGCGCAACCTGGACGCCGAGGTCATTCTGGTCGCCGCGCCTGACGGCATGCCTCCGCAAGACCTGGACGATCACCTGTCACTCGCCGCCCGACTGTTTGCGGACCCATCCGATCCTGATGTAGTTGGCTGCGTGCTCAACAAGGTTCACGCACCTCATGGCGATGAACCGCCCTTCAGCGACGACGGAGATGAAGACGAGATTCCAGCCGAAAAACACGATTATGGAGAAGAGTGCAACGTCTTCCGGCAATCACATTTCCGCCTCATCGCCAGCATTCCCTGGCGCGCCGATCTGGTAGCGCCCAGGACTTCAGACATTGTAGAGGAACTGGAAGCGGAGTATTTGAACGAAGGCAAATCCAGGCAACGCAGGGTGCTCCATACGACCGTGTGCGCCCGCACCATCCCCAACATGGTCAGCCGCCTGAAACCCGGCGCCTTAATCATCACGCCCGGGGATCGTGAAGATATTTTCGTCACCAGTTGCGCCGCAGCCCTGACCGGCATCCCCCTGGCGGGCTTGTTGCTGACTGGCGGCCTGCAACCGGACCCACGCACGTTGAAATTATGCCAGTCCGCACTGGATACCGGCCTTCCCGTGCTGAGCACCCGCAAGGACACCTATGTCACCGCCAGCATGGTGTCGCGCATGGACACCGAGGTCCCTCTGGACGACATGGAGCGCATTGAATCCGTTATCGCCAGCGTATCCGGCCATATTGATCCTGAATGGCTCAAGCAATCCGTCAGCCTGCCGCGCAAGCCTCGCATGTCGCCAGCGGCCTTTCGCTACCAATTATCGAAGCGAGCGAAGGAAGCCAACAAGACAATTATTCTTCCTGAAGGCAATGAGCCACGAACCATACAGGCCGCCACCATTTGCCATGATCGGGGCATTGCGAAATGCATCCTGATAGGCAAACGCCAGGAAATTCTCGCCGTAGCCGAAGCTCAGGGCGTGCAATTGTCAGACGCCATTCAGATTATCGAGCCGGATCAGGTCAGAGAGAAATACATTTCACCCATGGTGGAGTTGCGTAAGCACAAAGGTTTGACGCCGCAAATGGCGGAGGCGCAACTGGAAGACAATGTAGTACTGGCCACCATGATGCTGGCGCTTGGCGAAGTGGACGGATTAGTGTCTGGAGCGGTACACACCACCGCCAATACAGTGCGCCCGGCTCTACAGCTGATCAAAGCCCGTAAGGGATGCCGCATTGTGTCTTCGGTTTTCTTTATGTGTCTGCCAGAGCAAGTTCTTGTGTATGGCGACTGCGCCATTAATCCGGACCCAGATGCTGAGGAGCTCGCCGACATCGCCCTCCAATGCGCTGATTCCGCCGTTTTATTCGGCATCGAACCCTGTGTGGCGATGCTCAGCTACAGCACTGGCGATTCAGGCTCCGGCAGCGATGTCGATAAAGTGAGAGCCGCCGCCAAACTTGCCCATGAGAAGCGTCCGGATCTACCTTTAGACGGCCCTTTGCAATATGACGCCGCCGCCATTGAGGACGTAGCCAAGACCAAAGCCCCGGACAGCAAAGTAGCGGGCAAGGCGACCGTATTCGTATTCCCTGACCTGAATACCGGCAACACCACTTACAAGGCTGTGCAGCGCAGCGCCAATGTCATCAGCATGGGTCCAATGCTGCAGGGTTTAAAGAAGCCGGTTAATGATCTATCTCGCGGAGCGCTTGTAGAGGATATTGTCTACACCATCGCGCTGACAGCTGTTCAGGCGACGCAAAATACAGAAGTGATGGAAAATTAAGGGACGTCGCCGGAGCCCCGGCGACGCTTATACGCAAGAAACGGCGTTAGCGGGATTTCTTGCGTTTCTGCTTATGTTTGAGCTTCTTAACGTGCTTCATCAAGCGCTCTTTTTTCTTCTGTTGACGTGGCGAAAGCTTGTTCTTTCTACCTGCAAAGGGGTTCTCACCGCTACGGAATTCAAAGCGAATAGGCGTACCGACCACTTTTAGCACTTTGCGGAAAGTGTTCTCCAGATAACGCTTGTAGCTGTTTGGCAGAGCGTCAGTCTGGTTGCCATGCACAATGATAAGCGGGGGATTCGAGCCGCCTTGGTGCGCATAACGCAACTTGATGCGACGTCCATTGACCATTGGCGGCTGATGCTGGGAAACAGCGTCTTCCAACAGGGTGGTTAGCTGATTGGTGGACCACTTGGCCATAGCGCTGTCAAAACACTCATGCACTGACTCGTACAAGTGCCCAACGCCAGTGCCATGCAACGCGGAAATAAAGTGGATCTGCGCGTATTCCACAAACCCCATGCGTCGATCAATCTCACGACGCACGTTATCCTTGTCGTCCTGGGACATACCGTCCCACTTGTTGATCGCCAGAACCAAAGCGCGCCCGGCTTCAATGGCGAAACCAAGCAAATGCAAATCCTGGTCAACAATGCCCTCACGAGCGTCCAGGACCAGCATAACCACATGCGCGTCCTTGATCGCCTGCAAGGTCTTCACTATAGAGAATTTTTCCACCGCCTCGCTGACGTTCTTACGCCGACGCACCCCTGCTGTATCAATCAGGGTGTACCGCTCGCCCAACCGCTCGTAAGGAATATAGACCGAGTCCCTGGTGGTGCCGGGCTGGTCGAATACCACAACTCGATCTTCACCCAACAAACGGTTCACCAACGTTGATTTACCAACGTTGGGGCGACCGATAATGCCAATGCGGATACCGGAGTCATCTTCGCCTTCCAGCGACTCCTGCTCCGGAAACGGCTCTAACGCTTTTTCGAGCAATGAACGCACACCGCGGTTATGTGAGGCAGCCGTGTACATGTACTCCTGAAAACCCATCGCGAAAAAGTCCGCCGCCGCCACTTCCGGCTGCATACCATCAATTTTGTTCACCACTAAAATGGTGGGCTTACCACGTACGCGCAATTCTTTGGCGATCATTTCGTCTGCGGGCGTAACGCCTGCTTGCGCGTCCACCACAAACAGCACCACATCCGCCTCGTTCATGGCGGTGAATGACTGCCCCGCCATGGCGGCGTCTATGCCCTGCTCTTCTCCGGTAATCCCCCCGGTATCAACGACAATATAGTGTTTGCCTTCCAACTCGCCTTCGCCGTATTTACGGTCGCGGGTCAGGCCCGGCAAGTCAGCGACGATAGCGTCACGACTACGGGTCATGCGATTAAACAGCGTGGACTTGCCAACATTTGGCCGCCCCACGAGGGCGATTACCGGTTTCATGATCGCGGATATCTCTAAATAATACGGTTACAACTTACATAAGAAACGCGGCTTAATTCGCCGCGCGTCAAAATTACTTAATGTCCCAAACGCTCAAGTCGCCATCGCTGCCCAGAATAATCAGATGATTACCATAAATCAGCGGGGCGGCCTGTATGGGTTCGCCAGCAGGATGAATCCGCGCCAGCATGCGGCCATCTACTTGCGACAGTATATGCACATAGCCTTCCAGATCGCCCACCGCCAGATAGTTACCCCAAACGACAGGGGATGACAGCTCGCGATAGGACAAATCAGACTGTCGCCAAATTTCCTTTTTGGAATTTCTGTCTACGGCGACCACATCTCCTTCAGTCGTGGAAACATAGATATTGGTGAACCCAATGCCAGGCGTCACATAGCTGGACATAGGCATAGACCACTCTTCCTTGCCATTCATCGGACTCAGACGTGACAGCTGGCCCTGATAGGAAACCGCGAACAGTGCGCCATCCTGAACCAGGACATCGCCATCAATATCCACGAGACGCTCAAGCTCAGTACGCCCCTTAGGCGTCGCTACGCGCTGTTCCCAGTATAGCTGACCATCGTTGACGCTGACGGCGACGACGGAACCATTCGCCATACCGGAAATGACGCCGTCCTGCAGCAACACTGGCTTCGAGGTGCCCCGTAAAGTCAATGCAGGTTCATTACTGGCGAATTCCCACAACTTCTTGCCGTCTTCTACTTCATAGGCGGCCAATTTTCCATCCAGCGTCTGCACAATGGCTTTGCCTGAACCGGATACAGCAGGGGCCAACACTTCACTGGACGTAGGCGCGCGCCACAGGATTTCTCCATCTTCCCTATTCAACGCCAGCAACTCGCCGTCAAGGGTGGCGACGAAGACTCTGCGATAGTCGCCCCCTACGCCGCCAACCAACGGCTCATCCAGGTCGATATCCCACAGACGTTTACCGCTTTCCAGATCAATTGCATAGACTTCGCCGTCAATATCGTTAGCGTATATTTTGTCATCAACGACAAAAGGCGCGAACTTCAAAAACTGCTCATCCTGCCCGTCGCCGATAGAGCGGGACCATAGGCGCTTCAGCTCTATCTCGGGAGTGAAGGATTTCAGCTCAGCGGGGTCGGGACGTACATCATCACTGCCACAACCGTTCAATAACCCTGCCATAACGAAAAAAAGCGCCCCTAACAGGCGCCATTGAATTCGGAACTTCATGATAGATTTATACGTCCGCCAAATCGTTCAACTTAATTTGCAACAGCTCAGTCGGCAACTCATGCTCTTTTGCGTCAGCCAACGCCTGCTCATAGGCCACCTTGGCTTCCGCACGACTTCCCTTCATCTTCAGAATATCTCCAGCGAGCTCCTGAAAGTGAGAGTAAAACGCATCGCCTTTCTGCACTTTCAAGGCCGCCAGCGCATCATCAAATTTCTGCTGCGCCGCCAAAACACGCGCCAAGCGCAAAGACACTACACGCTTGAGCGCCTCGTCTTCAGTCTCCGACGCAGCTGTTTTCAATGCGGTTTCCGCACCAGCAAAATCCTTTTTCTCTACCGCTTGCTGCGCTTCAAACAACTTTGCATAAAGCGCATAAGTTGTGCCTGGAAACTTGGTCTGAAGCTCAGTCGCCAGGAACGTAATGTTAGCCTGAGACTTTTCGTCAGCAGAGACTTGCGCCGCGCCAGCCGCCTGCACCAGTTCCTGGTACATCTGCGACGCCTCTTCTTTCTTTTGCAGTTCGTTCTGCTGATAAGCTTTCCAGCCGAAAATCGCAGCCAGAGCCAACCCGATGCCAATCAAGAGCGCATTGCCGTTTTCCTTCCACCAACTCTTAATGGCGGCGATTTGTTCTTCTTCTGTGCGCAATGAATCCACTTGTCTTCTCCTCAACAATAAGCATCAATAACTGTGATTAAATCATTTGTGGCGCGCGCTGGATAAACTCTTCCAGCGACAGCGTTTTTTGTTCCTGATCAGTGCGAAGAGGCTTAATCGTTACTTCACGCTGATTAACTTCGTTCTCACCCAGCAAAAGCGCATAAGCCGCCGTGCTCTTGTCTGCTTTTTTCATCTGGGCCTTAAAGCTGCCGCCTCCGCAGTTCATAACGACGCGGACATTCTGCTGCAGGTCTCTCAACTGTTCAGCGACGTCGAAAGCGTACGCCTCCGCTCCTTCGCCAAGCGCTGCTATAAAGAAATCCGCACGATCCTGCAAACTGGCGGGGGTCAGGCTTAAGGTTTCCAGCATCAGCACCAAGCGCTCAACACCCATGGCGAAACCAACTCCAGGCGTACCTTTGCCACCCAACTGCGCAACCAGGCCATCATAGCGGCCGCCGGCGCAAACAGTGCCTTGCGCTCCAAGCGAATCGGTGATCCATTCAAAAACGGTCTTACCGTAATAATCCAGTCCGCGAACCAGTTTCGGGTTTACGGTATAGCTCAAACCAGCCCTGTCCAGAAACGCCCTAAGTCCAGCAAAATGCTGGGCGGACTCTGCATCCAAAAAGTCGTTGAACAGTGGCGCATTCTTGAGAATTTCCTGAGTCTTGGCGTCTTTGCTATCCAATATACGCAGAGGATTAGTGGACAGCCTGCGCCGACTATCCTCGTCAAGCTGCTCCTCATACTGGCTCAGATATGCAACCAAAGCCTGCCGATATTCCGCTCGCGCTTCCGCGCTACCAATGGAGTTGATGTGCAGCTGGACATGTTCGGAAAGTCCAAGCTTCTTCCATAATCGGGCGGTCATGATGATCAGCTCGGCGTCGATATCTGGACCGTTGAAGCCGAAACACTCCACGCCAATTTGATGAAACTGACGATAACGGCCTTTTTGAGGCCGCTCATGACGGAACATGGGGCCGCTATACCAGAGGCGGCGAGTTTGATTAAACAACAACCCATGCTCTTCCCCTGCGCGCACGCATCCAGCCGTTCCCTCTGGACGCAAGGTCAGGCTGTCTCCGTTGCGATCTTCAAAGGTGTACATTTCCTTTTCGACGATATCCGTCACTTCGCCAATTGAGCGCTTGAACAGATCCGTCTGCTCGACAATCGGCATTCTGATTTCTTCAATGCCATATTGTTCAAACAGGCAACGTGCTGTTTCTTCCAGATAACGCCAGACTGGCGTTTGCTCTGGCAGCACATCGTTCATGCCCCGAATAGCCTGAATACGCGCCAAAATATTACCTCTAACTAAAAGTTTTCTGATTGTCGGATGTTGAAGCACCAACAATGTTCAAATTTGTGCTACTGGCTTAAAGGTTCGCCCCTTGAGCAAGTGGAGCCGCGGGGGAAGATATTTACCCTTTTGCGATCAACGCGTCCAGCTCTTCTTGCTTAGCTGCGGCTTTGCTGCGGATCAACGATTCAAAACGCTCAACCAACTCATCATTATTCAGTTTGTGGTCTGGCTTACCGCCCACGTAAATCAAATTGGAAGGTGAACCGCCGGTCAAACCTACGTCCGCCTCTTTCGCTTCCCCTGGTCCATTCACGACACAGCCAATGACCGCCACGTCAAGCGGCGTGTTGATATCCTCAAGACGACGCTCAAGCTCGTTCATTGTCTTGATCACGTCGAAATTCTGCCTGGAGCAACTGGGGCAGGCGATAAAATTAATCCCCTTGGTGCGCAGTTTTAGACTTTTGAGAATATCGTAACCAACCCGAATCTCTTCGACAGGGTCCGCCGCTAGAGAAACACGAATCGTATCGCCAATACCGTCCATCAGAAGCATTCCCAACCCAATGGCGGATTTGACAGCGCCAGAACGGAATCCCCCCGCCTCGGTAATACCAAGATGGAGTGGTTGCTCAATCTGGCCTGCAATCTGGCGATAAGCTGCTACGGTCATGAAAACATCTGACGCTTTCAAACTCACCTTAAAGTTCTGAAAGTCATGACGATCAAGAATATCAATATGGCGCATCGCGGATTCCACCAGGGCTTCCGGCGTAGGTTCGCCATATTTCTTCTGCAAGTCTTTCTCTAACGACCCGGCGTTAACCCCAATACGTATGGGAATGCCGTTATCTTTGGCAGCGCTGATAACGGCTTGCACGCGGTCTTCCCGGCCAATATTGCCCGGATTAATACGGAGACAGTCCACACCGACTTCCGCAACCCGCAACGCAATCTTGTAGTCGAAGTGGATATCCGCCACCAAAGGTAAAGTAACTCTTTGTTTGATAGCAGCAAAGGCTTCCGCCGCATCCATAGTTGGAACCGATACTCGGACAATATCCGCCCCGGCTTGCTGCAGTTTTTCGATCTGCGCTACAGTCGCATCAACATCGCAGGTCTCAGTGTTCGTCATAGACTGTACAGCGATAGGCGCATCTCCACCAACCGGCACAGCGCCGACCATAATCTGGCGCGAACGTCGCCTCTTAATCGGTGACTCAAAATGCATAAAAACAGAACCTCAACGTTCCAAGGTCATTTCAACACGGTTATTGCGTACTCGGTATTGCCCGAAATCCAGAGGATTGCCATTCACCTCCAGCTTCACAGCGTCCACCGCGCCGATAATAAAGCGCAAAGGGTACTCCCCTTGAAAGTCAACCACATCGCCTTGGCGGTATAAACCCACAACGCGGTTGTTGCTCTTATCTCTCAAATCAAACCAGCAATCCCCAACAAATGTCGCCCGAACAGCAACTTTACCTATTGCAGGTTGAGGCGCTGAGGACTCAGACGCTGCAGAAGGCGCCGACTCAATGGAAGCAGGGATCTCAGCCGCCGCCGGAGCATGCTCATTTGTAGAGGCCTCAGAAGCGCCGACATCTTCTGGCTGTAGAAAATCTTCAGGGGACGGTTCCTGATCATCTTCCTCGCGACTTGAACTGTCCAGCAGTATTGGCTCAACCTCAGTGTCGGAGGCATCTTGCTCAACAGCTGGGACTAGCGGTTCAACTACATCGCCACTGTCACTGCCAGGCACAGCCTCATTTTCGCTTGAAGCGTCAGTCTCCTGCACCGTAGACTCAGAGTTCCCTGAGGGTACTAACTCTCGCCCTGAGAGAAAAAAGTAAATGAGTCCCGCCGCAACCGCCAACGCCAGTATTATCAGCCACAACCCTCCGCCACTCTTAGGCTTCTCCTCATAGGATGGCGTAGGAGCTGATCTTTCTTCTGTAAACCCGCCGTCTTCCAGGGATAATTCCTGCTCCAGAGCTTCAATCACCCGGTCCTCGGAGAGATTGACCAACCGGGCGTATGCTCTAACATACCCTTTCAAGAACACCAAGCCAGGCAACTGACTGTGTTCGCCATCCTCAATGGCTTTCACATAACGTGGAATAACATGCAGTCGCTCGGCTGTTTCCGGAATGCTCCAGCCCAAATTCTCCCGAGCCTGGCGCAATCGGCTGCCCGGTCGATCATTGGCGGCGGGGTTGGATGCGGCCTCGGACGACATAGTTAACTACTTCCTTTCATCGTTTTATATTCGGCGGAGTTGGGAAACATATTCTTCAGCAATAACATCAAAGATGCTTCCTCATTCAAATCCTTCTTCTCCCTGGCGATTTTAATTCCCAACGCCAAGCTAGCGGGCGTGTGTGAAGCCCCGCCTCTGCGCACGGTTTCCCAGTGCACAGCGTACATTCTATTCGCCTTTGATAGCTCACCTTTTCCAAAATATAAGGATGCCAGAGCCAGAACAACATTAGGCTGCCCCCGCTTCAAAGTCAGAGACTTCTCGTATGCCTTAATCGCCTGCTCTGTTTCACCTAGTCGTAAACGTATTAACCCAATATTGCTGAATACCTGGGCCCTACTCTCATAGTTCACATCCTCAGATGCTTTATCAAGTTGCTCCGCAGCCTCTTTATAACGTCCTTGATCATATAAATACGCTGCATAATAAGTGCGTCCACGCGTAAACCCAGGATCAGAACGAAGCGCAGATTTAAATTGTTTTTCAGCTAATAAAGGTTCCTTCTGTCTCTGATATACTAGACCCAGAGCAGCCTGAGCTTCGGCATTATCCGGCTTTATCTCCAACGCGCGCTGCAATTTCTGCAGAGCGCTATCCAAGTCACCTTGCTGATAGTAGGCCAACCCTAACTGAACATATTGCTGAACCGCCTTATCTTCAGAAGCTTTATTCGTGTAGGGCCCTGTAACAGTCGTAACGCACCCAGCAAGTACGCCCCCCAATACAACCGCCAATACTACAGTTTTAATAGTGCGTTTGACGTTTTCCATTTTTCTCAACTTAGTTATCAATTCCTGTTTTACTTTCAATGTAATAAACCACCTTGCTTTTTCAGGAAGCTGAAGACTACGTTCAACTATTCTGCTTTATTAAGCAGAAGCTCTGCCGTCAGGGGAAACGTTAATGTTTTGCAGAGGGATATATTTCTGACTTCTCCGCGTCCGATCCTCAACGCGCCCCACTAACTGGCCGCAAGCTGCGTCAATATCATCGCCGCGCGTAGTACGAACTGTGGCGACATAGCCCGCATCGCTCAGTACTTTTTGGAATCTTAATGTCGCGTTTCGGGAGGGGCGCTCATAACCGCTGTTAGGAAACGGATTGAATGGAATCAGGTTAATCTTGCATGGCAGGTCGCGCAATAAGTCGCGCAACTCACTGGCATGCGTCTCGCTGTCGTTTACACCTGCAATCAGGGTGTATTCCACTGTAATACGACGCTTGTCGGACAGTTTGCTCAAATAACGATGGCAGGCCGCCAACAGTTCTTCTATCGGGTACTTTTTATTGACCGGGACCAGAACATCTCGCAACGGATTATTCGGCGCATGCAGGGAAATGGCGAGGGAGACATCGGTAACATCGCCCAACTTATCAAGGGCGGGAACGAGTCCAGAAGTGCTGACGGTCAGTCGGCGCTTGGAAATACCGAAGCCAAAGTCATCCATCATGACATCGCAGGCGCGCACGACGTTGTCGAAATTCAATAAGGGCTCGCCCATTCCCATAAAGACAATGTTGGTGACGTAGCGCTCTTTGGAAAGATCATAATCGCCGAAAGATCTCGCTGCTATCCACAACTGACCGATTATTTCAGCGGAGCTCAAATTACGGTTGAAGCCCTGCTTTCCAGTTGAACAGAAACTGCAATCGAGGGAGCATCCTATCTGCGAAGAAACACACAATGTACCCCGGCCATTATCCGGAATATAAACGGTTTCAATACTGTTGCCGCCGGCCAATCGCATAACCCACTTACGGGTGCCGTCAGCAGAAATATCTTCATAAATAACTTCAGGCACGGACACTTCAGCTACTTCTTTCAGCTTTTCCCGTAGCGCCTTACTCATATTCGTCATGAGGTCAAAGTCAGATACGCCAAGGTGATACATCCACTTCATCAACTGAGTGGCGCGGAATTTTTTCTCTCCCAACGACTCGAAAAAAGACTCGAGATCGGAACGATTCATTCCCAGTAAGTTAATTTTAGCGTTGGGGCCTGACATGCTTTACCTCTTAAAAAGAGTGCAGCGATAGTGCTGCACTCGATTAATTGCCTTGACTGATAAGTTTATATCAGCTGCGTGGGCAGATTTCGTTCTCGCTGAAGAAATAAGCCACTTCCCGCTCAGCAGACGCTGCAGAGTCAGAACCATGCACCGCGTTTGCGTCAATAGAGGAAGCGAAGTCTGCGCGAATTGTGCCTGGCTCTGCTTCTTTCGGGTTGGTTGCGCCCATCAGTTGACGGTTCAGAGCGATGGCGTTTTCACCTTCCAGCGCTTGAACAACAACAGGACCGGAAGTCATGAAAGCAACCAGGTCTGGGAAAAATCCACGCTCTTTGTGTTCAGCATAAAAGCCTTCAGCCTGCTCTTGCGACAAGTGCAGCATCTTTGCAGCCACAACGCGCAGACCGGCTTTCTCAAAACGCGAATAGATTTCGCCGATTACATTTTTAGCCACTGCGTCGGGCTTGATGATTGACAGCGTACGTTCTACGGCCATCGATATGCTCTCCAAAATCAGGGTTATAACAACTTTAGGTTTATATTCTGAACAGGCGATTATACGCATGTTCCAGGGAAAGTTACACTCCGCTCCTAACACGAAAAAGACGTCCTCGACACAAGTATCAAACGAGCGGCAATTACGACAGCGGGCGCCTGATGCATTCAGCTTAAAATTGAATCAGGCGCGGATTTAAATTTTGTTAACAAGAATAAAAAAGCGTCCTCGACCAGGACCTTGCAGCACTAACTGCCCAGCTTCGCCTTCCACGCAGGCGACAACTCGCGCAACTTATTCACTGCAGTGATAATGACATCCGCGGCGACATCAACGTCTTCTTCCTGAGTAAAACGTCCCATAGAAATACGCAGGGAGCTGAGCGCCAACTCATCCGGTACGCCTATCCCTCTCAACACATAGGAGGGCTCCAGCGAAGCAGAAGTACATGCCGAACCGGTTGAAACCGCAAGGTCTCTCATCGCCATCAGCAGCGACTCGCCATCGACACATCCGAAACTAATATTCAATGTCCCCGGTAGCCTATTGGATTCAGAACCGTTTAAATGGATTTCTGGCAATACGGACAACGCCCGCCACAATCTGTCGCGCAACCCTGTCAGTCGCCCAGCTTCTTCCATCAGGCTTTGTCCAGCCAGCTCGAAAGCCACTCCCATACCAACAATTTGGTGGGTTGGCAGCGTACCGGAACGCATACCCCGCTCATGGCCGCCACCATGGATCTGCGCATCCACGCCGACAAATGGATTCCTTCGAACGTAGAGCGCACCGATACCTTTAGGCCCGTATATTTTATGCGCGCAACAGGACAACAAATCGACAGGCATGGTTTTCATATCGACAACCAACTTGCCCACGGACTGCGCCGCATCTACATGAAAAAACGCTTGATGCCCACGCAACAGCTCACCAATGGCCTGAATATCGTTAACGCTACCCAGTTCATTATTGGCGTGCATCAGGGAAACGAGAACTGTATCGTCGCGCAATGCGCCTCTGACTGACTCCAGGCTGATGACCCCATCCTTATCTGGTTTCAGATAAGTCACTTCATAACCCTGTTTTTCCAGGTAAGCACAGGGATCCAGCACAGCTTTGTGCTCGATCGCACTGGTAATGATATGGCGACCTTTTTCAACATAACGACTCGCCACGCCTTTGATGGCGAGATTATCCGCCTCTGTGGCGCCGGAAGTCCAAACAATCTCCCGAGGATCAGCGCCAATCAAATCCGCTACTTGGCGACGCCCTTTCTCCACCATCTCCTCTGCGCGCCAGCCGTAAATATGCGAGCGGGACGCCGGGTTCGCGAAGACGCCATCCAACGTCAAACAATTGCTCATCGCCTCAGCGACCCTGGGGTCCACCGGGGTGGTGGCGGCATAGTCGAGATATATAGGTTTCTTCATTATTTCAATTATCCATATCCAAGTACTTCAGCGCTCCCCGCGCCTGCTTTAACAATGACACGAGAGAAATCAGGTTAACCAATATCGACTAAAGAGATGCCTGTCTCGCCCGCTCGCTTTCTTTCACTCTGCCTCTCGGCGATTTCCTGCACTGCTCGACTGGAGACAAGCTCTTCCAGACTGATACTACTGAGATAATCATGAATACGTTCGCTGAGATCCTGCCACAAATGGTGGGTCAGACAAATTTCGCCACCCTGACAGTCCCCTTTTTGTCCACACCTTGTCGCATCTATTGATTCGTTAACCGCCTCTATAATTTCAGCTACCGCGGTCTCGCCGAGCGGGCGCGCCAACTTATAACCACCACCAGGCCCTCTGACGCTTGACACCAGACGATTACGCCTCAATTTGGCGAACAATTGCTCAAGATATGAAAGTGAGATGCCCTGACGCGCCGAGATATCCGCCAGACTGACAGGGCCGCCATCGCCGTGCAGCGCCAAATCCAGCATGGCGGTCACCGCATAGCGGCCTTTGGTGGTCAAGCGCATGATCAAACCCCTAAATAATTTAGGGCATTATGAAATGACCCTGCAGACTGATCAAGTATTACGGATTATGTTGGCAGGCTACTTGTCTTCGCGAACACATTCAAAATCCTCACTCTTCAGAGGGGGGAGCTCACCATTTCGATATTCCACGTCCAACTTATGCAGGCACTTGCACATTGACTCCAAACGATCATCCACCGCCTGCATATGATCCAACATTGCTCGTATGGAGCGCGCCACTGGATCAGGCATCTCTTCGCTCAGTCCATATGCGTCAAAGCCCATTTTCTCTTCCATGGCTTTACGGCGATCAGCCTCCGGCTCCGTCTTCTTGACGATCACTCGCCCCGGAATGCCCACCACAGTGGCATTAGACGGCACTTCTTTGGTGACCACAGCATTGGAACCCACTTTCGAGTTATCACCTACGGTGAATGGCCCCAAGATCTTGGCTCCAGCGCCGACGACTACGCCATTTCCCAGCGTAGGATGACGTTTACCTGCATTCCAGCTGGTTCCTCCTAGAGTAACCCCCTGATACAGAGTCACATCGTCACCGATTTCCGCAGTCTCCCCGATCACCACCCCCATGCCGTGATCGATGAAAAAGCGTTGACCAATTTTCGCACCCGGGTGTATTTCAATCCCTGTCATCCAGCGACTGAATGTGGAGAGAAAGCGCGCCAACCACTTCAATCCCTTTTTCCACAACCAGTGACTAATGCGATGCGCCAGCAACGCATGCAGGCCGGGGTAGCAAGTCAGCACCTCAAAGGCGTTTCTGGCCGCCGGGTCCCGGTGAAAGACACTTCTTATGTCCTCTTTTAACTGTGCTAACATGATTCGCCCCGATTATTTCTTTTGCCAAGTTCCCGCCATTTTCTGCGTGGACCTTAGAATGCCTCGCAGAATGTTTATTTCCATCTTATCCAAACGCGCTCGCTGATACAGCCGCCGCAATCGCGACATCAATTGCCTGGGATTTTCCGGATCATGGAAGTCAATATCGACTAGCGTTTGCTCAAGGTGGGCAAGATAGCGTTCAACTTCGTCCGCTGTCGCCGCCTCAACATCCCACCCAGCATCCCCGGGACCGTCCAGCCTTTGGATATATGATTGATTCTCTTCGTTTTCAAGCAGCCACCGCATGTGGAGCTCGTAACAAATCACTTGCGCCGCCATCGCAACGTTTAAAGATGAATAGTCAGGGTTTGATGGAATATGGACATGCAAATGACAGCGTTGCAGCTCTTCGTTGGTAAGCCCCCGCTCTTCACGCCCAAACAGAATCGCCACCTCACCCTGGGTCGTTGCAACATGTTCATAGACATCATCCGCCAAATCCCGGGGATTTCTCACTGGCCAAGGAATACTCCGGCCTCTTGCACTGGTTCCCACTACCAATACACAACCAGCGACAGCCTCATCCAAACTTGCAACCACCTGGGCGCCATCCAAAACATCTAAAGCTCCGGATGCACGACTTACTGCATCATCGTCTGGAAATCGATCTGGCTCCACCAGCACTAATCGAGACAGCCGCATGTTTTTCATCACGCGCGCCGTAGCGCCGATATTACCGGGATGAGAGGTGTTGACCAGCACAATACGGATGTTTTCCAGCATTTTTACACCTTTTTAAAAGTGCGCAATGGTAGCAGAATTGTATGCAAATGCCTCCCCCCACCGAGGTTGAAACATCGCCCTAACTCCGCTTTCTGGCGCGCGCCGCGACCTTTTCTATAATTTAACCCGTAAGTAGATTTCTGGGTGTGTTTACACGACGGAGTTGCTATCATTAGCGCCCTTTTTAAAACCGTTCTTTACAAAGTAGTGATCAAACCATGCAGCCAATGATTAATATTGCCTTGCGCGCAATTCGCTCGTCCAATGAGCAAATCAACATGATTCTTGAACGTGAAGAGTTGTCTTTTACCGATCCGGAAAAGCTAAAGAGAGTCATTGCACGCGTTGACGCCGCTTTCTACGATAACTTGTCCCGCGCCCTGCAACGGGCCTACCCGACCCACCAAATCAACAAAAAAGGCGATTTGAAAGGCGCCCCAAAAAGCGTCAGCTGGCATATCATGCCCGTACACAACACTGCCAGCCTCGTACGCGGCCTGTCCGACTGGTGTTTTTCACTGGTTTGCAAAAAAAATGATCAGACCGAACATGCCATCATTATTTTTCCTGTAACCGGCGACGAATACACAGCAAGCCGAGGCGGCGGAGCCTCTTTGAATGGCAAGCGCATCCGCGTTTCCGGTACAAAAGAGCTGGAGCTGTCCGTACTGTCCACTAACATCTTAGAAGGCGTTGGCAAAAGAGAAGAGCCTGCAACCTTGTTGGAAGCTTATGCGGAACTGGATAAGAGCTGCTTTGGAGTAAGAAGCGCGCACTGCATTCCACAGGAACTAGCCTATCTGGCTTCCGGAAAAATCGACGTTGCGATTCTGAACAATATCAATCCGCTTGAAACGGTAGCTGGTTTACTTATCGCCAAAGAAGCCGGAGCACTGCACAGCGATGTCCGCGGCAATCCGCTAAATGAAAGAAGTCGCTCTCTTATTTGCTGCAACCCTAAAATGCTTAAACCCGTCTCCCAAAAGGCCCATAAACTGGCGGAGCTGTTGAAATAACAGCAGCCTCAAAGCCCCTTTACATTGTCAGGGCCCACAAAAAAGCCGGTCATATGACCGGCTTTTTTATTAGGCTATTTTTGATAGCCTAAACCAAGAAGAGAATCGCCTTAAGGACGCTCATCTAACTCAGCGCCCTCTTTCACAGGAATCATCAGATCTTCTTTGCTGATATTCATAATCAGCAACAGGTTACTCGCGACATATATTGAGGAGTAGGTACCGACAACAATCCCCACTATCAACGCCGTCGAAAACCCTTTAAGCGCAGGACCACCAAACAAGAACAACGCCACCAGAACCAGCAAAGTAGTCAGGCCAGTAACAATTGTACGGGACAGGGTTTGCGTCAAAGAAATATTAATGATGCTTACCGGCGTTTCCTCACGCAGGCGACGGAAGTTCTCACGCACGCGGTCGCTCACAACGATGGTATCGTTCAATGAATAACCGATTACCGCCAACACCGCCGCCAACACGTTCAAATCGAAGTCCCACTGAAACAGCGAGAACATCCCTACCGTGATAATGACGTCATGCACCAACGCCAATACAGCGCCAACAGAGAACTTGAACTGAAAGCGAAAAGCGATGTAGAGCATGATGACGCCAAGCGCCAGCAGCAGGCCCAATCCACCCTGTTCGCGCAACTCTTCGCCGACCTGAGATCCAACGAACTCAGAACGACTCAGACTCACTTGCGCCCCATCCGCAGACAGCGCATTCACCACTTCCGTTCCGATGGACTCGCTGTGCTCTTGCTGCAAACGAACCAAGATGCTGGTGTCAGAACCAAACTTCTGCACAACGAAGTTTTCATATTTATGAGCCTCAAGCTGATGCCGCACATCATTGATTTGCGGCGCTTTGGCGTACTCCACCTCTACCAGCGTACCGCCGGTAAAATCCAACCCGAAAGACAAGCCGCGAGTAGCGATGGACACGATAGATACAATGATCATTATCACAGACAAAGCCAGCGCAGGCTTCGCTATGCCCATAAAGTTATAAACTTTTTCATCAGACATAGTTATGCCTCCTTAACCTTGCTTGACGCCGCCAATGGACAAACTGCCAATATTGCGGCCGCCGTAAATCATATTGACTACTGCGCGAGTTACGGTAATCGCAGTAAACATGGAGGTCAGAATCCCGATAGACAGCGTAACAGCGAAACCTTTGACCGGGCCTGTGCCGATTGCGAACAAGATCAACGCCGCAATCAAAGTGGTCACGTTGGCGTCAAAAATAGACACGAATGCGCGATCATAACCAGCATGAATCGCCGACTGAGGCGGCAGCCCGTTACGCAACTCTTCACGAATTCGTTCGTAGATCAACACGTTGGCGTCGACCGCCATCCCCACCGTCAATACGATACCCGCAATGCCCGGCAGAGTCAGCGTCGCCGACAGCAAGGACATGACCGCTATCAAAATAAAGACGTTGGCCGCCAAAGCGATATTGGCCACGATACCGAATACACGGTAGTAAACGATCATAAACAGCATGACCAGCACAAAGCCGATCGCAACGGAAGTGGCGCCGTCTTTAATGTTCTCTAGCCCCAAGCTGGGACCGACAGTACGCTCTTCAACAAAATAGATTGGAGCCGCCAATGCGCCGGAACGCAGCAGCAAAGCCAGTTCTTTGGCTTCAAATACAGAGTCCAGCCCCGTTATACGGAAGCTGTTTCCTAACGGCGACTGTATGGTGGCGAGACTGATGATTTTCTTTTCTACGTAGCGGCGCTTCTTGGGCTGCCCAGTTGTGGACTTGGTATCCACATCTTCTTTGTACTCAACAAAGAGCACGCCCATATTGCGCTGCACGGCATCCTTAGTGACGTGGAACATCTTGTTGCCGCCCAAGGAGTCCAACTTAATGTTAACTTCGGGACGACCATTCTGGTCAAAAGACTGCTGTGCATTGGCGACGCTGCCGCCAGTGATAATGATATCGCGCTCCAGGCTTGCAGTACGCGGCTCTGAGCGGAATTCAAACTTTTCAATCGAACCTGCCGAAGCATCTGGACGCGCCTCAAGGCGGAACTCCAAGTTAGCAGTGGACCCCAGAATACGCTTAGCTTCCGCCGTGTCTTGCACGCCCGGCAATTCAACAACGATGCGTCCACGCCCTTGACGCTGAACCAAAGGCTCGGCGACGCCCAGCTCGTTTACCCGATTACGCAAGGTGCTCAGGTTCTGGGAAATGGCGTAGTCTTCAATTTCTTTCGCCCGGCTTTCCAGCAGGGTCAGCTTCACCATAAACAGGCCGTTTTCTTCTGCGCTTTCCGCCAAAAAGTCGCTAAACTCACGACGCGCCAGAGACAACGCGTTATCGCGATCATCTTCGTCGCGGAAGCCCACAGAGATCTGCTTTGGCGGCAGAATATCCACCGACTTATAGCGCAGCCCTTCTTCTCTCAGTTTGGTTTTAATGTCGCCCTGGGTAATTTCCATTGTCGTGGCGACTGCTTTCGCCAAGTCCACCTCCATAAGGAAGTGCACCCCGCCCCGCAAGTCCAGACCCAGCTTCATGGGCGCAGCGCCCAGACTGGACAACCATGCTGGCGTTGTCGGAGCCAGGTTCAGCGCCACAACGTAATCATTGCCCAGAGCGCTTTTGACGTGAGGCTGAGCGTCCAACTGCGTGTCGTTGTCCGCAAAGCGAATAATGATGTTCTTCTCGCCGACTTTCGCTTCGCCGTATGCAATTCCCGCCTCGTCCAGGGCGTCGGTGGCTTTTTTCAGCACGCTCTCGTCAACCCCGATGGAGCCGCGAGATCCGCTTATCTGCAAAGCGTAGTCATCAGGATACAAATTCGGTAAGGCGTAAATAAAGCCCATCATCAGCACTATGACAACGAGCAGATTTTTCCAAAGTGGGTATTTATTGAGCATGCCGTAAAAGGCTCCCTATTGTTTATCTCTATGCCGGGGAATAGGCGCGCCATGCAGGCGTTCGCAGAAACTGAACGCCTGACGCAGGCCCGGCGCGCATGCGCGGCCGTCTTAGATATCTTTCAAAGTGCCTTTGGGCAACGCTGCGGTCACCGCCATTTTCTGCACTTTGATTTCCACTTTGTCAGCAATCTCAACTACCAGGAAGTCGTCCTTCACACGCACGATTTTTCCGGCAATGCCGCCGTTGACCAACACTTCGTCGTTCTTGTTCAAACCGCCCAGAAGCTCTCTGTGCTCTTTGGCCCGCTTGCTCTGGGGACGCCATACCAGAAAGTAAAAAATCAGCACGAAACCGCCGAGGAACAGGATCTGCATCACCGCACTCGGTCCTTGTGGACCCGGAGCCGGCTCAGCCGCAGCAATAGCAGGCATCAGCAGGGCGAACAGCGTGCCTAACAGCACATGTAGCTTACGCATAAGAAATAACTCCAAAATATGCTTATAACACTTTGACTAGGCTGGAATACCTTGCTCCTGCCTATGATAAAAGTCGGCGACGAAGTCGCACAATTTACTCCGTTCAATCGCATGACGCAAACCAGACATCAGGTTTTGGTAGTAGCGCAGATTATGAATAGTATTCAACTGCGCACCTAACATCTCGCCGCAACGGTCAAGGTGATGCAGGTAGCTGCGACTGAAATTGCGACAGGTATAACAGTCGCAGTTTTCATCCAGGGGACGTGTGTCCGCCCGGTACCGGCTGTTGCGCAATTTGAGCACTCCAAATGAAGTAAACAAGTGCGCGTTGCGCGCATTCCGGGTCGGCATGACGCAGTCGAACATGTCCACTCCGCGCAACACCGCTTCCACAATATCCTCCGGCTTGCCCACGCCCATCAAATACCTGGGCTTATCTTCAGGCATCGCAGGAGGCAGGTAATCCAGCACCTTTATCATTTCATCCTTGGGCTCTCCTACCGACAATCCGCCGATAGCGTAGCCGTCGAAGCCGATTTCGGTCAGCCCCGCCAGCGATTCTTCCCTTAAATGGGGATACATTCCGCCTTGTACAATACCAAACAATGCAGAAGGGCTATTTCCGTGCGCCAGTTTGCTTCTTTTAGCCCAGCGCAGGGACAAGCGCATGGAATCCGCCGCTTCTTTTTCAGTGGCGGGATAAGGCGTACATTCGTCGAAAATCATGACAATATCGGAACCCAGGTCGCGCTGGACCTGCATTGAACGCTCCGGGTCCATGAATATGGGCGAACCGTCGATGGGCGATTTGAATTTCACGCCTTCTTCCGTAATTTTGCGCAGATCCCCCAGGCTGAAAACCTGAAAGCCCCCCGAGTCCGTCAGAATAGGACCATCCCACTGCATAAAGTCATGCAGATCACCATGCTGACGAATGATTTCCGTACCCGGACGCAACATCAAATGGAAAGTATTGCCGAGAATAATGTGTGCGCCGATATCTTTAATATCCCGGGGCGTCATACTTTTTACGGTGCCGTAGGTGCCCACCGGCATAAAGGCGGGAGTCTCCACCACGCCCCGTGGGAATTTCAGCCTACCACGACGGGCTTTGCCGTCGGCATTGTCGATTTCGAACTGCATGTGGCAAGTACGCGACAAGGTTGTTCTCCTACTCAGATCTGACAGTAATTCTTAACTTGTTAAGGCGTCTGCGCGCCCAGACTGACGACGATGCAGAAACATGGCGTCGCCATAGCTGAAAAAGCGATAGCGTTGCTCGATCGCCTCTTGGTAGGCGGCCAGGATATGCTCTCTACCGGCGAAGGCCGACACCAGCATCAATAGTGTGGACTTGGGCAAGTGAAAATTGGTCACCAATGCGTCAATGGTGACAAAATCATATCCAGGATAGATGAATATACTGGTGTCGCCCGCATAAGGTTCAATAGCCCCGGATCGACTCGCCGTTTCCAGCGCCCTGACGGCGGTGGTGCCCACTGCGATGACGCGCCCACCTGCGGCCTTCACCTTGCGAACCTGTTCGCACACATCCGCGGAGACCTCCAGATACTCTGAATGCATCTGATGATCCTGCACCACATCCACCCGCACAGGTTGAAACGTGCCCGCGCCGACATGCAAGGTGACAAATGCAGTTTCGACGCCCTTTTGCGCCAGCGCCTGCAAAAGCGACTCGTCAAAATGCAAGCCGGCGGTGGGGGCCGCCACCGCACCCGGCTGGCGACTATATACAGTTTGATAACGCTCACGATCGCTCAAGTCATCTTCACGATCTATATAAGGAGGCAACGGCATGTGCCCGCAAGCTTCTAATAATTCGCTGACGCTCCCGCCTTCGCTTACCCGCAGACGAAACAGATCGCCTTCCCGCTCCACCATGGTCAGTACATAATTATCGTCTATAAGGATATCGACGCCAGGCTTGGGTGCTTTACTGGCTCTGACGTGAGCGAGTATTTCTGTCATGGACACGACTCGTTCAACCATCACTTCGACTTTGCCGCCGCTGCGTTTTTGACCAAATAAACGAGCCGGGATAACGCGGGTATCGTTGAAAACCAACAAATCCCCAGGATTGATCATACCCAGCAGATCCTTGAAGCCGCGATGGTTTATTTCTCCGGTATCCGCATCCAGACACAATAAACGGCTGGAGGAGCGCTCAGCCAGCGGGCGCCGGGCGATTAACTCCGGCGGCAGATCAAAATCAAAATCGTCAACGCGCATCAAGGAATTCTGCTTCAGTTTTGGGGGCGCATAGGTTAGCGGAAATGCCCGCCACTCGCCAGCTTCGAGCATTTTTATAGCGCTGAATCAGAACAATGTAAAAAAGTAGTTAACAAAAACTGTTGACGGGCAAACAAAAGTCCGTATAATCGCCGCCCAAGTTAGCCGCTCACGGGCTGACGTGGTTGCCGGGATGGCGGAACTGGTAGACGCGCACGACTCAAACTCGTGTTCCTTCGGGAGTGAGAGTTCGATTCTCTCTCCCGGCACCAACTTTCTTCTCTTATCTAATTCCTTTCTACTTTATCCTTATTAAATTTTCTTCACGCCAAGCGTTT
Organism: Hahella sp. KA22; assembly: GCF_004135205.1. NCBI lineage: Bacteria > Pseudomonadati > Pseudomonadota > Gammaproteobacteria > Oceanospirillales > Hahellaceae > Hahella > Hahella sp. KA22. Next base: position 5,082,728 of record NZ_CP035490.1, read on the forward strand.
TCAGCACCTTTTCTACTGATTTTCTCCACATGTCTGTATCGCGCTGATGATCACTTCTGTATGCGAGCTATTGGGCCTGCCCTGCTCTGCAAAGTAACGAATATCGTCCAAGGTCAGATCCTTGTCGACCCGCTCAACAACGCAAGAGCAATAATTCGCCACGGCTTCCGTCCCTTCGCCTTGACCGCTGTGCGCACTGAGACAGCCATTGGACATATTGGAAATATAGTTCTTTTTCATTTCCTGCCATGGCGGCGCTGCGCCATCTATGGCGATAGCGGATGCGGCGCCGCTGCAAAGAAATACACTACATAACGCCAATGAAGAAATTATTCTCATAGTGAAGCCTCTTTAACTGCGATCAACCCTGACTATAAGAATAGACGTGTTTGCGGAGCGTGGCGGCGATTCATTGGATCGCCGCCACGCTTAGAGCAGATCGAACAGCGACAGGCTGGTGACCCGGGAATAGGATTGTTGGGCGGCCTGCAGGACAAAGTTTTGCAAGGTGAGATTGCTCACCGCTTCCGCGTAATCCAGATCCTGCAGCTCGGATAACACTTCTTTGGTCAACACCTCAACATCTTCCTGCAGTTGCTTGGTGTCATCAATAGTGTTCAAGCGGGCGCCAAGTCGCGACCGCGTCTCCAGTAATTTGGTTTCCGCATTGGTGAAATTCGCCAGGGTGGAATCCAGCAGATCGGTCAATGTCTGGCGGCCCGCGGGGGTATCCTGATAATCCTCCAGTCCCGCCGCCAGGCGCTCCACCGTAGTCAGAAGGCCCTGCTTCTCTGACGACTGCACAAAGAAGGTGTCGCCAGGTTGAGGCGAGCCGATAATTTCAAACTGCACACCTTGTACTTGAATAGGTTGTCCCGTAGCGAAACGTTGATTATTCAAAATGGGCTTACCGTCAGAGCGCTGCACGATAGAATAGTTCGGCGCAGGCGGAACCACATCTGCCTCGTTATTAAACACAACAACCATATCTTCAGGATAAAAAGCGTCATAGAGCTCTTGATCGATCATCTGCCCCTGGGTAATGATCGCTGGCGGTTCCGCCGTATTACGAGGGCTCGCCTGAGTATAAAAAGTGTTGTTAGCGCTTTTGATATTGACGAACACCTCTTTGCCGTTGTCTCCCGCCGCCACGGAGACATTCGCGTCGATTTGCATGAACCGACGCCCTTCATCGCCTACATACTTATATGAACCCGCAGCATTCAGCTGAAATGGCTCCTGCTTACCTTGAAACCCCGCAAAGATATACTCCCCGCTGGGATCTTTAGTATTCAGCATACCAACCAACTGGCTGAGCCGTTGCCGCACTTCCGCTGCAATAAATGTTTTATCATCGGCATTCTGAGAGCCGTCACCCGCCTGCACTGTCAATTCACGCAAACGTTGTATCACTTCACTGACGCCACCCAGGAGACCGTCTTCCAGGCTCAGACGATTTTCCGCCAGATTGATGTTGCTCTTGTATTGATCGATCAACGACAGCTGTTGGTTTATCTGCAGGATGCGCGTGGACGCCACCGGATCATCCGCTGGCGTCAGTACGCGACGCCCGCTGGAGATCTGCAGCTGGGTTTTCTGCAACTGGCCGGTCACATCAAGGATGTTGTCCAGACCGCGATTAAACAGTTGTTGGGTTGAAATACGCATGGTCACATCCTCGGGTTATCCATCAGGCGAAAGTGTTCAACAACGTGTCAAACAACTGTCGGGCGATGGACACCACTTGCGCAGACGCATTGTAGGCCGCCTGATACTGAATCAGACGACCCGCCTCTTCATCCAGACTGACGCCGGAAACTTCCTGCCAGCGATTTTCCGACTGCCGCAGCAGTGACTGAGCCGACTCCGTGTCCAGTTGCGCCTGACTGGCGGTGGAGCCGACCACTTCGACTAACTGGGAATAAGCCTCATTGTAAGTGCTGACATTGCCGCCAATGGTTCCCACCGTTTCCAGCCCCGCCATTTTTAATGCATTACGGTTATCGGAAACGCCATTTTCGTTGTACTCAATAGTGAAAGTATCCCCTTGGCTGGGCGTACCAGTAATATTGGCCTGGTAGCCCCGGAACGAACTCTGCGCCACTGGCGCAGGCAAGAATATGTTGTTGTTATCCGCGTTCAAGCGCACACCGTCATCCAGCTGCACATCCACGAATCCGCCAACGCTGACGCCACTGCCGCCGGCAATGGTGGTGGCGACAGTGTCATTGGCGGTGGCGATGTCCACAGAATCTGTCGCATCGCCTGTCACCTCAACGGTAATGTCCTTGCCGGTGAGTGCGCGAACGGTCAAGGTGCCGCCGTCGCTCCAGGCGACGATACCGGCATCTTGAAGGTTGGAATTGTTGTTGATTAGATCCACGTAATCATCCGGTGTAAATGAGCCTCCGCTTGGCAACGTCAACACCTCACCGTTAATGGTCAATCCCGGCGCCACACCGCCGCCGTCATCCACAAAATTGGAAAGCTCCACTTCTGTATAGGCGAGAGCGGACACGCCGTTGCGACTGTTCAAGGCCGAGGCGATTTCCTCTGCGCTGGCGTTGGCGGCGATATTAAGCGGCGCCTGCGTCGTGACAATGCCTGTCTCCGGATCGCGATTTTTAAGCGTCACTGTCTGCGCTCCATAGCCGTTCGCGTAGGGTCCAGGCGACGCCACTGGCGCCGGAACCTGGGCGACGGTTACGCCCTCGGCGCTGACCGCGGTTTGTCCTTCGTCTGCAGTAAAAATAGCGTTGGACACGCCCGTGATATATTTCTGATTATTCAATGGCGGATCGAGAGGAACCGGATTACCCGGATCGCTATTATCCAAAACCTCATAATAGGTGTCGGTGATAAAACGGATCAGTATCGGCGGCGTCAGTTCGCCAGGAACCGCAAACGTTGGCAAGATAGCATCGTTAGAGCTGCGCTTGACCGCCAGCAGTTCGCCAGGACTGATCACCGCATTCCCCACGTTGCCCAAGTCCGCTTCAGTGCGAATTGGCGACGCCAGTGCGATCTCCTCTACTCGGCTCACCGACATATCAATGTCTCTGGCGCCGTAACGAGTAGGCGTCACCAAAAAGCTGTCGCCGGTTTGAAAGCTGCCTGATTCAAAGTTAATCCTCAACCCGTCGAACTCAAAGGTGGCTGGAAACAGGCCAGGCAACCGCCCGCGAGTAACCGTCGCTCCACTCAACGCATCCACCACCAGAATGTCGTTATCGGAAGGTCCGGTGAACTGTATTTGATAATCTTTAGTGGTCAATACGGATGTGTCGATAATTTCCACGCTGATGTCGCGATCATTGGGCAGCGCATTGCCTTCATTCGCTGTGACCCGCTGGCGTGCGTTGTTTTCGGAATTGATGTCTTCAAAGAATGTGCCGCCGAGCCGGTTTTCAAGGTCCATGCCCAGCTGATGCTGTTCATTGATCGTATCCGCCATCACCACCGCAATTCGGCCCATTGCGTTAAATGAGGGTTGTAGAATCTGATCGCGAAACAGCAGTATGCCGCCTAGCTCACCGCCGGTTATCTCTGAAGTAATAATATTGGTTCCAGTGCCGCCGCTTTCCGTCAGCGCCACTTCCTGATGGGTTGGATCGGTTTCGCTGACCTGCAATCCCAACGAGTTGGCGTGAGAGCCGATCACCAGAGACTGGCCTTTGCCCACCAGAACATTGAGCTGGCCATCGGTCTGCTCCACAACAGTCACCGACACAATTTCCGACAACTCGCGAATCAACTGATCACGCTTATCCAGCAAGTCGTTGACGTCTTTACCCTGCGCCGAACCGCGAGCGGACACTATGGCCTGGTTCACCTGGGCGATGCCGCTGGCCAGACTGTTGGCCTCCGTAATCAAAGCGCGCATATCCTGGTCTATATTGCTTTGCTGCGACGCCAGGCGGTTATAAAGCACATTAAAGCGATTGATCAGACCTTCCGCCTGAGTCAGCACCAGCTGCCGTTCAGGTATGGATGCAGGATCATCCGCAGCGCCCTGCAACGCCTGAAAGAAAGCGCTCATACCGGGAGACAGTCCAGTGGTGGGGTCCGCCAGCAGGCTGTCGATCTGGCTCACATTAGCGCGGATCTTATCTATTTCACTGAACATGGAAGTATCTGAACGCAACTGGGAGACCAGAAACTGGTTCGTCATGCGGGAAATATCCGCAACCCCGACCCCCGTGCCCAAATATCCCGCCCCGATATACTGGGACGGCGTCGCCTCGAATTCCACCCGCTGACGACTATAGCCCTCGGTGTTGGCGTTGGAGACGTTGTTGCCGGTAGTGGCCAGCGCGGTCTGGCTGGCTTTGAGTCCGGTGAGTCCTATGTTGATGACGTTAGTGCTCATGACAGGAGTCCTCAGCCTTGATCATCCGAGCGGACGCTTTGTAGATACGCCCCGTTCATGATGCGCTGAATCTTCGACGCATAATTGGGATCGGTGGCGTACCCGGCTTTTTGCAGTTCCCGCAGGTACTCTTCCGGCTCCGCCACCTGCTTCAACGCCTGTTGATAGCGGGGCTGCTCCTGCAAGAAGTTGAGATAATCCGTAAAGCTTTCTTCATAGGAGCCATAAACGCGGAACGGCGCCCGCTCTTTCACCATGCTCCCTTCCCGGTATTCAGTGGTCGTTATCCAGGCGACAGGCCCTTTCCAGCGCTGGTCCGCTTTAATGCCGAACAGGTTGTAACTGGGTTCGCCCTCCTCGGTAAGAATCATGCGCCGCCCCCACCCGGTTTCCAGGGCGGATTGCGCCAGCAGAACGCCCGGCTCAACACCCAATCCAGCGGAAGCCTTACGCGCCGACGCCAGCAGGCTGTTAACGAAATGTTGAGGACTCTCAAAGGCAGCAGGCGCAGCCTCTTTCTGGAGATCTCCCTCTTCACCGAGGGTTACTTGCGATGCCTGCGCCGCCGCAATGGCGTCCTTCACCTCGGAATCCACAAACGCGGAGCGCGACATTTGCTCTGAGTAATAAGCCACCTGCTCCAGGGCCTGAGTCTCCTCTTCCGTCAGCTCCGGCGCCTGCGCGAGATTTTCTTCCGCCTGCGCATAGTTCAGCGGCGTCGCCTCCAACGAGCGCGGGTATTCGTTAATGTCTTTGTAGCCGCCTTTTTTCGGCTCGCTGCTTTCTCTGGCCAATAGTTGTTTGGTCAGCGCATCCGCCAATCCAAAACTCTTATGTTTGGACAAGGTCAGACTCAACTGATGATCGAACATATCCTGATAAATACCGGAGGCGGAATCGTGAAATGGATTGCCTTGTTCAAATACCGCGTTGACCTGACGCATGGATTTCAGCATCAGGTTGACCATGATGGACTCAAACTGCTTCGACACCGCACTGATCGCCTCCGACTTGTCCATGCTGGGCGATTTCAGTCGCTGCAGCGCGTTCAGGTCGGTATAGACATGAGCCTGGTCGAGGGCGCGATTGTTGATGGTCATACGCTTGCCTTAAAACACTATTGCCGTGTTAGATCACGATCAGTTCCGCTTTCAGCGCGCCGGCCTGCTTCAGGGCCTCCAGCACCGCCATCACATCCCCTGGCGCCGCCCCGACCTGATTCACCGCACGCACAATTTCATTCAGCGTCGCCGCAGGCCCGAACTTAAACATATGGCTGGGCTGCTGCTCTACATTCACATCTGTCTGGGGCACAACGACCGTATCTCCTCCCGCCAGCGCATTAGGTTGACTGACGCCGAAGTCCTCGGTGATGGTGACAGTCAGATTGCCGTGGGTCACCGCCGCCGGCAGCACCTTCACATTCTGCCCTACCACAATGGTGCCGGTGCGGGAATTGATCACCACCTTGGCGGCCTCTTGCCCGGGCTCTACCTCCAGATTTTCCAAAATAGACAGGAACCCAACCCGCTGCGACGCCTCCCGTGGCGCCATCACTCGAATGCTGGCGGCGTCCATTGCCTGCGCCAACCCGGGGCCCAGCAGGTCATTGATGCGATCCTGCACGCGCTTGGCGGTAGTGAAGTCCGGCGAGCTCAAATTCAGCGTTAAAGTATCGCCGTGGCCGAAACCGCTGGGCACAGCGCGCTCGACCGTGGCGCCGTTAGGAATACGCCCTACACTGGGGACATTCACCGTGATGCTGGAGCCATCCGCGCCGCCGGCGCCAAACCCGCCCACCACCAGATTGCCCTGGGCGACTGCATAGGTTTTACCATCAGCGCCTTTCAGGCTGGTCATCAGCAAACTGCCGCCACGCAGGCTCTTCGCGTTGCCGACGGAAGAAACGGTGATATCGATTTTCTGACCTGGTTTAGAAAAAGCCGGCAGATCCGCATGCACGGACACCGCCGCCACGTTTTTCAGTTTCGGATCAGTCCCCGTCGGAATCGAGATGCCGAAACGATTCATCATGTTGCGAAACGTCTGATCCGTAAATGGAGCCTTATCGCCGGTGCCATCCAGCCCCACCACCAGACCGTACCCCACGATCTGGTTGCTGCGCACGCCTTCCACGCTAGCAATGTCTTTTATCCTTTCCGCGCCAGCCATAGTTGCGAAACATAACAGGCCAAACGCAAACAGCGCCCGCCATGCCGGCGACAGAGAACGGATCGCTTTGGTTTTGTCGGATACTTCATGCATAGTCAGATACCGCTAGTTAAGGACGGAGGACTTCGTTTCGAAATCAGGCGTTATAAAGGAAACCATTCGCTATTGAAGAAACGCTGCAGCCAGCCGGCGCGATTCACATCGCCAAAGGCGCCTGTGCCGCTATAGGCGAAACGGGCGTCGGCAATTTTGCTCGACAAGATCGTGTTATCCACGCTGATGTCCTGAGGACGCACCAGCCCGCTAAGCCGAATGTATTCGTCACCCTCCGTCAGCGTCAGCCATTTTTCACCGCGAATCCGCAAGACACCGTTGGGCAGTACATCCGAAATAGTGACGCTGATATTACCGGTCAGACTGTTGCTTTGATCCGCATCCGCCGATCCGGAGAAGTCCCGGGTAAAGCTAGGGTCGGTCAACAAACTGAGGTTATGCGCGGACACCGCAGTGCCCAGAATCGTCGCCTCGTTAAAGGAGTTTTCAGAGTCTTTCTTTAGAGACGAGCCCGTACTCTTTGAAGACTGTGTGCTTTCCTGCAGCACCACCGTCAATACATCGCCCACCTGATGGGCCGTGCGATCGCCGTACAGAGAGAAGCTTTGCGCACTGGAATAGATGGAACCATCTACCGGCGCCGGCTGCATCAGCGTCTGCGGAGGCACTGGCGCAAAAGCGGGGTCACCCGGACGCACCTGTTCACGGCTGATCGGACTGCAACCACTCAGCAAGGTAAACATGATTAGTGAGATCAGCGTTAGAGTTTTCACGCCTGGCCCTCCCCGATTAACTCGACAACTCATTAATTAAAGATTCTGGGTGATGTACTGCAGCATCTGGTCCGCAGTGGTCACCACTTTTGCGTTCATTTCGTAGGCGCGCTGAGTGGTGATCATGTTCACCATTTCCTCAACGATCTCTACGTTGGAAGTTTCCACCATGCCCTGCTCCACGGTGCCCAAGCCCGCCAATCCGGGCGTGCCTTCCTGAGGATCGCCACTGGCGGCGGTCTCCCTGAACAGGTTGTTGCCGATCGCCTCCAGCCCGGCCGGGTTGATGAAGTCCACCGTATTGATGTTGCCAATCTGAGTCGGCGTAGCGGTGCCCGCCACAGTGACGCTGACCACGCCATCGGTGCTGATGGTCAGGTGCAAAGCGCCGTCCGGCACGGTGATGCCAGGTTCAAGAGGGAAGCCATTGGCGGTCACCACGTCGCCGTCGGAGTTCAAGTGAAACTGGCCGTCCCGGGTATAAGAGATCGTGCCGTCCGGCATCAGAATCTGAAAGAAGCCCCGGCCATTAATGGCGATATCCAGCGGCTGTTCAGTGACTTCCAGATTGCCTTCGCTAAAGACTTTCTGAGTGCCGACCACGCGCACCCCTGTCCCCAGTTGCAGCCCGGAAGGCAACTGCGTGTCTTGGGAGCTCTGGCCGCCCGGCTGCCGCTTGATCTGATACAGCAGATCCTGGAATACGGCGCGATCACGCTTGAAGCCGGTCGTATTAACGTTCGCCAGGTTATTGGAAATGGTTTTTAGAGCAGTATCCTGGGCCGCGAGCCCGGTTTTACTCACCCACAACGCACCATGCATGACAAATTCTCCTATGCAGGTCGGACAACACAATAAATGGGTTTCAACCTATACCCGGATAAACTCCGGGCCGCATGGCGGGAAATTGCCGCTCATGCGGGATTACTAGGAAATTTGCAATAAGCGTGCCGCAGCTTCGGAATTATCATCCGCAGCGCGCATTACTTTGACTTGAAGTTCGAATTGGCGGGATAGAGAGAGGATTTCCGTCATTTCTTCGACGGCATTGACATTAGAAGACTCAAGGTAGCCAGACTCCAGGCGCACGAGACCGTCTGGAAGCGCCGGACCGGGAGCGTCCGGTTTCAGGTGAATCAGGCCATCGACGCCTTTTTCAAGATTTTCAGCGGGAGGATTAACCAGGCGAATACGGTCCACTTCCTGTATTTCATCTGGATTGCCGCCCAGGGGCACGATAGAAATCGTGCCGTCCCCGCCAATATTAAGCTTGGCCGCGGGCGGCACGGCGATAGGTCCGCCGTTGCCGAGCACCGGCAATCCCGAGCCGGTGCGCAGCATGCCATTCACATCCAGCAGCAACTCCCCTTCCCGGGTATAAGCTTCGCCGCCGTCCGGCGCCTGCACCGCAATCCAGCCCTTACCAGCGACGGCGACATCCAGGTCGCGCCCGGTCTGCATCATAGATCCCATTTCGAAGTCCGTCGCCGGTCTCTCCGTCATGGCGTAGGCGCGGCTGGGGTAATGTTCGCCGAATACCGGCATGCTGCGCGCCTGCATGAAATCAGACTTGAAGCCAGTGGTATTGGCGTTAGCCAGATTGTTGGCGTGGCCGCGCTGAGACAACATGTTCTGCTTGGCCCCGCTCATGGCGATGTATAAGGCTTTATCCATGACTACCTCTCGAATTCCACCTGATCGCGTTGTAGGTCTTTCTCACTCTTTCACCCATCCATTAACGCAGGTTGATGATGGTCTGAGTGATGGCGTTAGCAGTTTCTATGGTTTTCGCATTGGCCTGATAGTTACGCTGGGCGATGATCAATCCCACCAACTGCTCGGACAAATCCACGTTGGAATCTTCCAAAGAGCTGGAGCGAATAGCCCCCAGAGACGCTGTGCCAGGAGCTCCAATCACAGGGTTGCCGGAGTTGAAGGTCTCCACCCAGGTGGTTTCTCCAACCGGCGCCAACCCTTGAATATCGTTGAAGTTCGCCAATGCGACCTGCCCCAGCACCTTGGACTCACCGTTGGTGTAACGGGCGAAAACCACTCCCCCATCATCCACGTCTAAGCCAATCAGACGCCCAGTGGTGAATCCATTTTGCTGCAAATCGTTGACCGCAAACGCGCTGCCATACTGAGTCGTCGTGCCAAGATCTATAAAGAAGTTGGAGCTGGTGGGGGGATCAGGAACCGGCAAGGTTCCGCCATCCGCCACATTCAGCGGCCCTTCCGCGCCGTTTGGCGTACCATCCGGCGCCAGCGGCGTCCAGTTGGAAATCAGCACATCGTCAGACAGCACTTCATTGAGCGAACCATCCTGATCGAACACCAGACTGTAGGAAGCGCGAGTAGGCGTACCACCGGTCACCAGCGGGTCGCCTATGTCCTGCCCATCGATCAACGCATACATGGTCCACAGGTTATCTGGCGTGGTCGCCGTTTGCGGCTCTTTCACGAAAAACGTAGTCAGTACGTGGGAGTTGCCCAAGCTGTCGTAAATCGTTGTGGATGTCGCATGGTTGTAGGTGTTTTCATCCGCCGGGTCGAACACGTTATTGACGAAAGGCGTGCCGGTAAAGGTGGCGAACAGATCGGTTGCGCCACTGGCCACGGAAACGCCGTCCTGAATGGTCAGGTTGACGCTGCCGCCTACGACCACGTCCGTCAAAGCCGTGCTCAGGGTTTGTGATGTGGCCGCCGCATCGTTGCCCTGCACCTCAAACTGGTCGCCAGCGGCGCCATTAAAACTGAAGCTGAGGTCATTGCCGCGGTTATCGATAACCACCAGATCCGTACCGTCCAACACCGCGCGCACGCCAATCAAGGAGGAGGATGAATTGATGGCGTCGCCAAGGTCAGTCAAGTTGGTGTAGCCATCGAACAGCACACCGTTGATAAACACCTGCATAGTGCCTGAGGCGTTATTGAAACCCGCCGCCGTAATCGTAGCGCGAGTGCTGGCGGCGGCGTCTATGTTGTCCACATTATTGAACAAAGCCGCTATTTCATTTGCGGAACTATTCGCTGGAATAGTTACCGTTGACGTTGAACCGTCAGCCTGAGTCACAGTAATCGTTTGAGCAGCGTAGCCATTAGCGCCATTAGTGCCAGTGGCGGTAGCGTCCACCGCCCGCCCTATCAGCAGGCCGTCTGAAGACAGTGAGTCGCCGCGCTCAAGCAATATTGGCTGAGACGCGTCCAGGTTCAGATTAGCGTCCACTCGTGTAGTTCTGTCCGGCGCCAGACTGGTGTCGTCTATTATCAGATCTCCCAGCACCCCGCTGACGACGCCACTGTCATTGGCGACAAACCCCTGCAGGTGCATACCGGAGCTGTTCACCACATAGCCTTCTTTGTCGATACCGAAAGCGCCGGCGCGACTGTAGCGACGATCGCCGCTGGTAGTATCGAGAATAAAGAAACCTTCGCCGTTAATGGCGAGGTCCAGTCCATTCTCAGTAAAGGAGAGATTGCCCTGCGCAAATTCCTGCCGCACCTTTTGCACCCTCACGCCATCCCCCACCGGGTTGGAGCCCAGGCTCAAAAAGCTGTTGGCGTAAAGATCGCCAAATTCCGCACGGGACCGCTTAAAGCCGGTGGTGCTGGCGTTGGCGATATTGTTGCCGGTCACCTCCAGGTCGACCGACGCTGCTCTGATTCCTGTTAACGCGATATTAAACGGCATACCACACCTCGCACATGCTAACTGATCTGTTTGATATCGCTTAATCCGACCGAGCCCAGCCCGTTCAGATTTAATGTGACGCTGCCGTCACGCGCGATTGATACACTATCCACATTGGCCGCCAGATAAGAGCTGACTTGCATCTGCTCTCCACTGTAGCGGGCCCTTGCGACCACTTCATACCGCCCCGCCGGCAAAGTTTCGCCGTTGCTGTTTTTGCCGTCCCAGCTGAACTTGACGTCGCCGCCGGGCTGGTATCCTTTATCAATTGTCGTGATGAGCTCGCCGGCCTCGTTATAGACGCTAATGGCCAGTTGCGAGGTGCCCGCAGGCAGTTCCACCACCCCATTAATAGATCCATCCGCACTCTTGATGGCGCTTTCCATCGGCGCCAGCACATCACGACCCACCATCGCCGACGCCTGCAAGGCCTGCGCGCTGCGAAACTGTGAGGCCATGGTGTCCACGGTCGAATTCAATGATTGAATGCCTTCCACCGAGCTGAATTGCGCCAACTGTGCGACAAACGCCGTGTTGTCCTGGGGATCGAGCGGACTCTGGTTATTTAACTGGGCGATCATCAGATCCATGAATTCGTTTTTACCCAGTTCGTTTTTCCTGTTGGCGGAATTCTGCTGAAGCGCGTACTGACTCAGCGCATCGCTAGTCTTATTGGTCGTATTGATATCGCTCATCACGCTGTCCTCACGAAAAGTTCATCACTGACCAATAGTCAGCAGGCGCTGCATCATGGTTTTCGCTGAATTCAGCACTTCCACGTTGGTCTGGAAGCTGCGGGAAGCGGACATCATATCCGCCATTTCCTCCACCACATTCACGTTGGGATAAAACACATAACCGTCCGCATCCGCCATGGGGTGGTCCGGCTGGTAACGACGCTCCAGAGATGCATCGCTTTCCACAATGGCTCGCACTTCCACGCCTCGGGAGGCGTCATCGTGGACCGAAGGAGGAATCGCCGCGTTAAGCGCATCCTGATGCACCGCCGCAAAAATCGGCTTGCGCGCGCGATAAGTCTGATCGATGCTGGAGCTGGCGGTGTCCGCGTTGGCCAGGTTGCTGGCGGTGGTGTTCAGTCGCACTGATTGCGCGGTCATACCGGAGCCGGCAATGTCGAAAATGCTATTGATCCCCATGGTTATTCTCCTTTAATCGCGCTGACAATGCCTTTCAGGCGGCTATTAAGGAATTCAAAGCTGGCCTGAAAATCCAGCGCATTCTTAGAGTACTGCACGATTTCCGTCTGCGTATCCACCGTGTTGCCGTCAATCGAAGGCTGCAGCGGCTGGCGGTAAAGCAGAGCCCCTTCCGCCGGTGTTTCTATCGCCATGTGGGCATCGTGAGTAGTGACCACTTCCAGTGAGTCCTCCATACTTTTGGCTTGTTTGAGCACGGCTTTAAAATCGATATCCCGGGCGCGGAACCCAGGGGTGTCCGCATTGGCTATGTTGTTCGCCAGCACTTCCGCCCGTCTGGCGCGGACGTTCAGCGCTTGCTCATGGATACCCAGCGCTTTGTCGAATGATATGGCCATCTAACACCTCTGCAGTTGCCTGACTGCGACAATCATCATTTGCGTCAATGTCAGCAAGTCCCGCGCCAGTTATTTTTTTGTTTTATTTTTCAGTTAGATAGTATTTTCAGGCAGGCGGAAGGCGGCAAAGGGATACCGCCCAGAAGGAAAGCGCGTCCACACCAAGCGGCAAGAGGAAAACCATCGCCACCGGAAAGGTCGAACAGGACGATAGATATGCAGAAGAGATTTGGGGAAAAGCGACGTCGATAAAGACAGGCAACGTCGCAGGAAATATCAGCTCGCTTCGCCAGTGAAGAAACTAACGCGCTCTTCAAAAGCAGGCGGTTCGGGAACTTTCTTCTCTTTGCTGGCCGGCGTCCCTACATACAGATAACCCACCACATGTTCGTTGGAGGCCAAACCAAGACGCTGTTTGACGCGCTCATCGTAGGCCACCCATCCGGTGCGCCACATGGCGCCATAGCCCAGTTCCTCCAGCCCCAGCATTAACGCATAGGCGCTGCAGCCGGCGGAAATCAACTGTTCCGACTCCGGCGCCTTGGGATGCTCCTGGACAGTAGCGACCACGACAATCACCATCGGCGCGCGACTGGGCGCTTTGGCCAGCTTTTGCCTGGCCGCATCGTCCTGACCATCCTGCTCCGCAGTTTCGCAGTATATGCGTCCCAAAGCGTCGAGCCCTTCCCCTTCCACAATAATCAGACGGCATGGCCGTAAGCGGGCATGGTCCGGCGCGCGCATGATAACCGGATACAGTTGTCGCAATTGTGCATGGCTCGGCGCCGGCGCCTGCAACAAAGGGGTGGAGGTTCGATTTGCAAGAATGTCTAATACCGCCATGGCGTTATACGTGGCTCCTGTTGTTTATTCGCGTGACCGCCGGTCAGGCCAATAAGAGACCAGCGACTGATTCGGTTCAGATTATAAATAGGAATGATTCTTAAATATATGCAATTGGCCGTCGAAAAATACTTGTCCTATCGCGCCACATTGCCTGCCTTTTACGCCAACTCAAAAGGTTAAAGATTGTCTAACGACAGACAAAACCGTCCCACAGATTGTCCGACAACCCCATTACTGCTAACCTTAACGCGATCGTAGCGCTGGTGGACTATACTACCAGAAGAGGGCGGCAGTTATGGCGGATGGTTTACGCCGGTCCAACGGCTTTTTGCATGGCAATCCCGCATTCACCCAATGCGTCGCGCTACGCCTGTTGAACAGGCGCCTCCCGCTTTCCACCCGGAAAACCTTCTATTCCTGTCCTTTTTAGGGTATATCCGTGCGAGGACAGGACGTTTTTATTGATAACAGCAAACCGGCGAGCCGCATTGCCATTCCCATGAGCTCGCAGGGACTTTTGGTTAGGTTGAAAAATATGCTGACGGGACAATACCGGTATTCGCGGTTATGACACAAATGATGCCGATACCTCCACATCTCGCCAATACGCCGCACTCCCCGACTCAGGTGACCATCCCGCCCATGCCGGACTATAACGCCCGGGTGCTCGGCTATCTGGTATGCGCCGCCATCATCGTCGCCGGCATTCTGGAGGGGCATTTCGACGAATACCTTATCTGGATCATTCCCGGCGCCATGCTATGGCCGCATATTCTGTATTTCGCTCTGCGCTTCTTCGATAAACAGAAGAACACCAAGGTCCGCCAGGGCATGATGGTGGTGGATGGTTTTCTATGCGGCGTGATTCTGGTGCTCATCAAATTCAGCGTCACACCCACTCTGTTTTTCCTGCTGATGCTGAACTTCAGCTTTATTATCGTTGGCGGCATGAAAAGCTGGCTCTACGGCAACATCGCCTTTCTCGCCGGCTTTACCGTAGCGTCCATTTATTTTGGTTTAAGTTTTGCGCCAGCCACCCCTATGGTGGTCAGCATTATCGGCGGCGTCACCTGTTCGCTGTATGTCGGCGTTACCGCGTATTACACGCACCAACAGGCCCGCGCCCTGGTGCAGGCGAAGTCACAGATCCAGTTTCAGCGTGAGCAATCCATCGCCCTGTCTCATAAGCTGGCCAAATACCTGTCGCCGCAGGTATGGCAATCCATCTTCACCGGCGAGCGCGACGTTCGTCTGGAAACCCAGCGTAAGCGGCTGGCGGTGTTTTTCTCCGACATCAAAGGATTCACCGAACTGGCGGAGGAGATGGAGCCGGAAAGCCTGACTGAGCTGCTCAACACCTACTTTAACGAGATGTCTCAGATCGCCCTTAAATACGGTGGCACCATCGACAAATTCGTCGGCGACAGCATCATGATTTTCTTCGGCGATCCCAGTAGCCGCGGCGCCAAGGAAGACACCTGCGCCTGCGTCATGATGGCGATCGAAATGCGCAAACACATGAAAATTCTGCGGCAGAAATGGCGTAGTCAGGGCGTGCGCACACCACTGGAAATTCGCATGGGCATTAGCACCGGTTACTGCACCGTGGGCAACTTCGGCGCGGAAAACCGTATGGATTACACCATCATAGGCAAAGAAGTGAACCTCGCCAGCCGTCTCGAATCCATGGCGGCGCCCGGAGAAATTCTGGTATCCTACGAAACCTTCGCGCTGATCAAAGACACCATCATGTGCCGGGATAAGGGCGAAATTACGGTGAAGGGCTTCGCCAAGCCAGTGCCGATTTACTCCGTCGTGGATTTACGCCGCGACATCGGCGGCAATCAGAGTTTTATCGAACATGAAACCGAAGGATTCGCCATGTACCTGGACGCAGGCAAGGTCAGCGCCCAGGCCAAAGAGCGCATACTGAAATCCCTCGAAAGCGCTGCGGAAAAGTTGCGCAACTAACCACGCCCTTCAACCAAGTTACACAGTCGATTGCAGATAAGCATCGCGCATTTCATTGCGCCGGAAACGCTGGGATGTGCGACATGGGAACATTTCAGTACACGGAGGTTGGCTTCGCCATGATCTAACCAAGTCGCGTCATCCCTCGACGCGCACCCCGCCCCAATTGCATTCACGCAGGCTCAATATATGCCGACGCGATTGCGCGCAATTTTTCGCCTTTCAAAATCAGGTTCTATATGTCTCACAAGAAAACGCTACTCAGCGTCTCTCTGCTTATTTTTCTGGGCGCACTGGAGAAAACCATTGTCACCACGCCTCTTCCCGTTATCGGGACCGAACTCAACGCCATGAACGATATCGCCTGGGTCGTCACCGCCTACCTGCTGACAGCCACTAGCGTCATTCCAATCTGCGGCAAGTTGAGCGATCTGTTCGGTCGGCTCAAAGTGATCATCGTCAGTCTGGGGATCTTCTCCATTGGATCGCTGCTATGCGCTCTCGCCAACGATATGCAGTCGCTCATACTCGTCCGCGCCCTGCAGGGCGTCGGTGGCGGCGCCCTGATTTCACTGGCGTTCGTGGTGATTTCAGACGTCATTCCAGCGCGGGAGATCGGCCGCTATCAGGGCTATATCTCCGCCATCTATGTGGTTTCCAATATCGCCGGACCGGTATTCGGCAGCCTGTTGACGGAACACTTGAGCTGGCGCTGGATCTTCGCGATCAATATCCCCCTGGCCTTATTGGCGGCTTTTATCGCCATAAGAAGCATCAAAGATAAAGTCGTCAAACGTGAGGACAGGTTCAATTGGGGCGGCTCGCTGCTATTGGTGTCCTCCACCACCTTGCTTATCTTGTTGCTCAGCGAAGACCTCAGCTTACCGCACGCCTTTTCTCTCGTTGGGGCCTTATTTATCGCCGGAGCCTGGACGTATTTGCTCACGGACAAAAAGCGCTCTGTCGTCCCGCGCCATCTGTTCAAGCTTCCCAACTACGCCGCCTGCATCCTGACGATGGGCGTATGCCAGATCCTGATGACAGCGGCGTTAATTTACTTCCCGTTGCAAATGCAAGTACAGAATGGCGTCAGCCTGACCCTCAGCGGCTACAGCATGCTGCTGTTCACTCTCGGGGTATGCGTCAGCGCCTATTTCTCAGGTAAACACATCGCGGCGACAGGGGTTTACAAGACGCACATCCTAGTGGGCTTCATACTGATCGCCGTCGCTTTCTTCCTGATGTTAATGAAGATAGCGTTCGTGTCGCTGTTTCCAATAATTGGATTGGGAATCGGCTTCACCTTGCCAGGAGTGACCTGCGCAGTACAAAACGTGTTGCCCGCCGCGGACAGAGGCGTCGGCATTTCCTTCTTCGGATACGTGCGGGAGTTAAGCGGCGCCGCTGGCGTGGTGGTCTGCTCCAGCCTGTATCGCGACGGCGGCTCCTTACAAGCGGCCTACAGCGCTTTCGGCGTGATATATCTCGCCATGTGCTTATTCGCCAGTCTGGCGTTTATCATTGTGGCGGGGTTTATCACCGAGAAAGAGCTGATGACCCAAGTGGCGGAATAGCATCGCCGAAAAGCCAGTGACAATCAGTGGTAAATGGAATTGGCGGCCGCGCCAGACACACCTGAGCGCGGCTTTTCAATGGAAAGGACGAGGCGAAGCCTGAGCTACTGTCGCGGCAACTTGAAATTATCCGCCGCCAACGGATAGTTGGAGCGCAATGGGTTGATGTCCAGGCCGCCGCGTCGGGTGTAACGCGCGTACACCGCCAGTTTTTCCGGCTGATATCGTTGCATCAGCGTCAGATAGACCGACTCCACACAATGCTCATGGAAATCCTGATGCGAACGCATGGAGACGATGTACTTCAATAGCGCCGCCTTATCCAAGGGCTTACCGCGATAGTGAATATACAGTGTCGCCCAATCCGGTTGCCCGGTGACCGGACAATTGCTCTTCAGCAAATCCGAACTCAGCGTCTCCTCCACGATGTCGTCGCCCACAGGATCAGGCAGTAGCGAGGCGTCGGGGGTATACACCTCCACCTCTATGTCCAGACCGTCCAGGTTTTCCGCCGCCTGCCAGAATGAGAGCTCATCACGCCAGTCGCTCGCCGACAGCAACGTCACCGACACCTCGCCTTCCGCCGCCGCAGACAGGTCTTTCTGCATCAGCGCCTGCACTTCTTCACGGGAAGCGAAGCGGCTTTGGTTGAACGAGTTCAGATACAGCTTGAAAGACTTGGATTCAATGATATTAAGGCTGTCACAGCGAATGCGAAAAACGCCAAGCGCCACTTCCGGCTTGCCTTTGCTGTTGAGCCAGGACAGCTCATAGCCGTTCCATAAATCTTCGCCAACAAAATCCGGCGCTCCACTCAAACCCAAAGTCCCCCGGGACTTAGCGCGGGGAATCGGGGTCAACCAGGACGGAGAGTATTCCTCAGGGTATTCCGTCGCCTTCCCCAGATGCGTATGTTTTTCCAGTTCCACAATTACTTCTCCAAACCGGTTAGGTGCGTATGCCAACGCCTTTGTTCAACAAGCGCATGCTAAAGCTGAACAACGCAACGATAAATAAGAGAATCATGCCGTAGGCCGCGCCCAGATTGATATCGCTAACGCCCAGCAGGCCATAACGAAAGGCGTTGATCATATACAGAATTGGGTTGATCAATGACACATTCTGCCAGAACTCCGGTAGTAACGTGATGGAGTAAAAGACGCCGCCCAAATAAGTCAGCGGCGTCAGAATAAAAGTCGGCACAATAGAGATGTCGTCAAACTTGTTGGCGTAGACTGCATTAATAAAGCCGCCCAGTGAGAACAGCACCGCCGTCATGAACACCACGCTGACCACCACCGGCACGCTGTGTATCTGCAAGTCGGTAAAATACAGAGAAATCGCCGTCACAATGACGCCCACCGCCAGACCCCGAGCGACGCCGCCGCCGACGTACCCCAGCAGAATGACGTAATTCGGTACAGGAGCCACCAGCAGTTCTTCAATGCTGTGTTGAAACTTCATGCCGAAAAATGAAGACACCACGTTAGCGTAGGAGTTAGTGATGACCGACATCATGATCAATCCGGGCACAATGAAATCCATGTAGGAATATCCGCCCATTTCTCCAATTCTCGGCCCGATAAGGTTGCCGAAAATCACGAAATACAGCGTCATGGTGATCGCCGGCGGCAGCAATGTCTGCGACCAAATACGGGTGAAGCGGCGCACTTCTTTAATCAGGATGGTGTTAAAGGCGATCATAATCGCGCTGTTCATGCCTGCGCCTCCTCTGCTTTCGCCGTACTGCCTGTCTCGTTCTTATCCTCGTTGACCATGCGGATAAACAGCTCTTCCAAACGGTTGGTTTTCGTACGCATGCTGCTCACCTTCACCCCTAACTGGTCCAGCTGCTGGAACACTTCGTTCAGGCTACGCTGTTTGTCCACGTCCACTTCCAACATACCGTCGGCGGTAAGACGAGTACCGTAGCCCTCCAGATGTGGGGCCTCTTGCAAACGACAAGTCAGATCAAGCACAAAGGTTTCCTGATTGAGCTTATTCAACAGGTCGCGCTTATTGGTGTTTTCCAGAATCCGGCCACGATCGATGATAGCGATGTTGCGGCACAACGCTTCCGCCTCTTCCAGATAATGAGTGGTCAGAATAATCGTGCGACCTTCGTTGTTGACGTTGGTGAGAAAGGTCCACATGCTGCGTCGCAGCTCAATGTCCACGCCAGCGGTCGGTTCATCGAGAATAATCAGTCGCGGCTCATGCACCAGCGCACGTGCGATCATCAGACGCCGTTTCATACCGCCGGACAACATGCGCGCCTGTTGATCCTTCTTATCCCAAAGCCCCAGCTCACGCAGATATTTTTCCGCATTGTCTTTGGATGCTTTGGCGGGGATACCGTAATACCCCGCCTGAGTGACGAGGATATCGAATACTTTTTCGAACTGATTAAAGTTGAATTCCTGAGGCACAACGCCCAGTTGCAGTTTCGCTTTGACCAGATCCTTATCAAGATCGTGACCAAAGATGGAGACAGAGCCGGATGTCTTGTTCACCAGTGAAGATACGATGCCAAGAGTGGTGGACTTGCCGGCGCCGTTAGGGCCCAGCAGCGCAAAGAAGTCGCCCTCCTCCACATCCAAGTTGATGCCTTTCAAGGCCTCGAAACCGTTACCGTATATTTTTCTTAAATCGCGAATAGCCAGTGCGGTAGACATAATTCTTTCTGATTCCTGCGGCCAGTGTGAGAGCGTCAGGCATAAGGGGCGCGCCAGCGGCCTGATTTACGGGAAGACTGTATAGATTGCGTCGCCGCCCGTTTTTTTCAATGAAAAAGACGGAATTAATCGTCCATTTCCCTGAAAACTGCGATGGGCTTCCTTTTTAGCGCCCGCCCACTCTTTATAATCTGCGTCAATAAGCGCCTGGATTAAGGGCGCAGCAGCGACCACGCACACAACCTGTTGTTTGCAGACACAATAAAGGGACGCTATTGATCTGCAGAATAAATAATAAACAAAAAGGAAAGTATCAATGATGAAACGGCCGTTAAGAGCCATGACCCTGACGTTCGCCGCCGTGTTGGCGGGTTGCGGCGGCGGAGGCGAATCCAGCGACGACAGAGCGACCGCCTACCTTGGCTCTCCCGGCGTGGCGGGCCTTAACTATCGCACCGCAAGCCAGTCCGGCGTTACCGGCGATCATGGCGAGTTCAGATACTACCCTGGTGAAACTGTCACCTTCTTCGTCGGCGACGTAGTGCTGGCGCAGGACATTCCCATCAAGCGCTTCATGACTCCCATCGACTTTGACCCGACCTGGGAGCAGACCATCTATCCCGGCGCAGAGGTCGGCGGTCTCAGCACTCATAAAGAACAGGAAAAACAGGTTCTCAACGCGGAGTCCAATATCGCCGTCAATACAGCGCGCTTCCTGGTTTCCATCGACTTCGATTCCGACACGGAAAACGGCATTCAGGTTCGCGACTCCACCCGCGCAACGATTGAAAGCTCAGTCAATGCAGCCGGTGTAGACTTTACTATCGATCCAGCTGACTTCGGCAACCTGGACGACCTCCCCGAAAGCCCAGAAAACCTCCTTGTGGCGGAGCTGTGTCTGCGTGAAGTTTGCTCCGACCTGACGCCGCTGGAGACAATCGCCGCCGCCTCAGTGGGCGTGAATTGGGTCAATACGCTAAGCACTAACATCTTTTTAAGGGAAGGCGGACATATCTTCCTGGAAAGCGAACACATTGAGGCCAACGCTGGCGACACGCGCACTTTCACCGTACAAATCCGGCTGATTGATATTTCCGTAGGACTGGCGGACCTGGAAGTAAAAACAGTAGATGAACTGCCGGATTCTGACGGCGAAATTCCAGACCCGCCCCGTTCCGTCATCGCAATCGTTCCCGACCCCGCGCCGGAAAGCAGGGAGTTCAGTTTTATGATTACGGGAGAATCGGGAGAGGAAACAGAAATTGTGGTGAATATGCGTCTGGATGGCGACTATCGCTGGTATCAGAAGGTGATGCGGGTAACGCTGCTGTAGCGTCAACCGCATCACGCTCAATCATCCCATGAAGTGACGCAGGCTCCAGCGGCTGTTGGCGCCGGTCACCTGAAAGCGAGAGGCGTCGATGCCATAGGCTCCGCTGGGTAGACTGTGGGTGATGTGAAGATAGCTGTCTTCATTACCCTGTTTGATGTTAAACGCCATCAAATCCACCACCTTGGCGGTGCGCAGCGGCGCTTTGTCTTCGTCCAACAGCACCATCACGGTCGGCCATAATTTCCTTTCCATGTTGTGCTGAATGACCACGCCCACTTCGCGATTGCTCAATTCGACAGTGGCCCCGGTCGGATAGATGCCGACGCATTGAATGAATTTTTCCACCAGATCTTCCTGGAATTCAATATTGCGGGAATGGTAAAGCGCCGTCACCGCTTGCAGCGAGGTCATCGCTTCCGCCCCTGCGCGCGGCTCCAGCATTTCCTGATAATGGTCGACCAGTCCTGCTATCTTGGCCAGCAAAGGAATTTTGTCGCCAGTCACCCCTTGCGGGAAGCCAGAACCGTTGTGGCGTTCGCGATGGTATTCCACCACGCTGACCACTCTTGGCGAAATAGTGGGGTCCGACTTGAGAATCGCCACGCTCATATCCACATATCCTTTGTAGCGCTGATACTGGGCGGCGTCCAGAAACTTGGCGCTTTGCAGCAGCTCCTGCGGCATTTTCGCCTTACCTACCTGGCTCAACAACAGGCCAGTGGCTAAATCTTTGAGGTAACTTCTGGACAGTCCGAGCTGACGTCCAAACACCAATCCCCAAATGCTGGCGGCCACGGAATGTGAGTAAGCGTACTCATCCCGCCTTCTGACACGGGACAACCAAAGCATGGCGTCGGGGTTGCGAATAACGCTCTCCACCATCATGGCGGCGACTTCTTCAGTCTCGACAATATCCGGCGCCTGCCCTAAGCAAACATTGGCGAAAACGCGATCCAACGCCTGATTCACCCGATGCGTCAGCTTTTCCGCTTCTTTTACTTCATGCTTCAGCGTACTTTGGCGCTCGTATTTGGCGGGGCGACGGATTTTAATAGGAGGAAGGGTTAGACGATGCTCTTCAACGGATTTACCGGAAGACAATGAGCCTAATCTGAACAGCAACTCTTCTTTGCCGCTGTTCTCCATTTTTTCATACTCGGTACGCGTCAACGGCCGGTCGATGTATACCGAACGACAAAAGGACTGCAGTGCGCGAATATCATCCGCGCTGCGAATATAAAAACCCTGAATAGGAAACGGTGTTTGATGCCATGGACGATCTAAATCCGCAACAAACATCCCGATTTGTAGTTCACTTACCGCTATTTGTGTCTTCTTGGCGGCCATAGATACAACCTCATAGAGCATCTGCTCTAAGCTCCACTACGACATGATGACTATATTTCCCGCAATGACGGAAAGAAGCCACTGCATTCGGTAGGCTTTCGGTTACAAAAAAATTAAGTTTTCTTACGCTTTGTACAAATATAGACAAGTTCTCACGGATATTGCGGAGGTTGTCACACTTCTTCAGGCATCGCCGTGAAATCAATCCGTTATGCAGACAGTTTCCGAAAGCGCTGGGGGCCTGTCTTCCGACCCGCCGGCTTCCGCCCGCTTGACCGACACTATATAAGGAACGGAAGAGGCTTTGATATAGTCCAGATTACCGGGACCATCATCCGTTTTCACTATTGTCCGCGCCGGCCAACAAGAAACCTGCAATTGCATAACGCGCCCCAGGTCGGCGATCTGGCTTGCTCCGCTTTCATCTGTGATCGCCCCGCATAAGGTCGTCGAGTCAACTAAAGCTTTCCCTTCTAACGACAGATCCTGTCCTGGCTCTCCACACCAAACCACGCCGGACTCTTGATGCGCGCGACAGGCGTCGCCGCCCTGCCCCGGCTCCATAAAGAGCAGCTCACGATCACTGCATTGGGTGCGGAGCGTAACGGGAGTTACAGCGGACACCTCTCCACTAACGCTTTCCGTCGTCCGCCAGGAAATTAAAAACTCCCGTTCCTCCCCTGCGGAATTCTCTGCGACGAAACGACCGTAATGGGAATATTCCGTGGCGCACCCGCCAAGCGCGCCTGATAAAAGAAGGAGCAACAGTATGCGCTCGATAGGGGGACGAATGGTCATGACTTTCTCCAGTGTGGTTCAGGCTGTTGTTATTATTCTGCTATTTATTCTTGCTTCTCTTACTTCTTCTGAGGAACCTCTGAACACTACCTGCGTCGCCCTTGCGGCCTCACCAATGTTTTTCAGTGGTTACCTAACTCTTCTTATTTGCCCTGCTTGCAGGTCTTCCACCAACCAGTCGAAAAGCTGATGGGGTGTTTTAGATCAAACCAACATTGATTTCATCAAGGCGTCTTGGCGACTGCTCGCTCCAAAAAATAACGGCTCAGCCGCCGTTAAGCGCTTGTTCTTGCACGCAAAGCAGTTCGATTTTCCACACCTGAGGGGAGATTTCAAATAGCGGGTCCGATTTATGCGGGCTTGACACTGTTACAAAATTACTGAGAATTATTTTCATTATATTTACTTTTATTTGTTGGGAACTCTTTTCATGCAAAAAAAGACCGCCTCGGTTATCAAAGCCGCCCTCCTTTCCGCCTTCTGTTTGACGCCTCTGGCCGCACAGGCTGCGGAGGAAGTCAACGTTTACTCTTATCGCCAGGAATTTCTGATTCAGCCTTTGCTTGACACGTTCACCAACCAAACCAACATCAAGGTCAATGTCGTATTCGCCAAAGAAGGCGTGGCGGAGAGACTGAAGCGCGAAGGCGCCAACAGCCCCGCGGACCTGGTGTTAAGCACAGATATCGGACAATTGCAGGAACTGACTGACGCCAAAGTGCTGCAGCCAGTAAAATCCGACGTTTTGAACGCCAATATTCCAGAGCAATATCAGGCGGTGGATGATACCTGGTTCGGCCTCACCGCCCGCGCCCGCGTTATTTACGCATCCAAAGAGCGCACCGACCTGAAAAGCATTTCCTATGAAGACCTGGCCAAGCCAGAGTGGAAAGGCCGCATTTGCACGCGCTCAGGCAAGCACCCGTATAACATTGGCCTGATCGCTTCCATGATCGCCCACCACGGCGAAGCCAAAACAGAAGAGTGGCTGCGCAGCGTGAAAGAAAATCTGGCTCGCAAGCCCCAGGGTAACGACCGGGCGCAGGTCAAAGCGATTAAAGACGGCATTTGCGACGTTTCCCTGGGCAACAGCTACTACTACGGCTTGATGCTGACGGATGAGAATCAGATCGAATGGGCCCGCGCGGTGAATTTGATTTTCCCCAACCAGGAGAATCGCGGCTCTCACGTGAATATCAGCGGTGTTGGTCTGACTAAAAGCTCCCCCAACAAAGCGAACGCCATCAAGCTGATGGAGTTTTTAACAGAGAAACTGGCTCAGAAAATGTACTCCGAGCAGAACTATGAATACCCGGTCAAACCCGGCGTGGAACCTTCTGGCCTGGTGCTTTCCTGGGGTGAGTTCAAACGTGATGAGCTACCTTTGTACAAAGTCGGCGAGCTGCGCGAGAAAGCCGTGAAGATGGTGGACAGAGTCGATTTCGACGGCTGATCGCACACAACGACCGCCCGATAACAAGCCGAAGCCTGGGCGCTTCGGCTTTGGCGGTTATAAATTCGGGAACTGACGGTAAGGTCACCCATTAATGGAAGCAGTATCAGCCCCGGTTATACGGGAGCTTTCCAATCACGCGACGACGGGCTCTCCAGACGCCCGCCGCTGGCGTTATTTCAGCGCGATTGTCGCCTTGATCGCCGTCATACCTTTACTCGCCGTCATTTATGTGGCGTTTTTCCCTACAGAGAACATTTGGCCTCACCTCTGGAGCACAGTGCTGCCGCGCTATTTGGAAGCCACGTTCTTCCTGATGCTCGGCGTGGGCTTGCTGGCCACTTTTTTTGGCGTGACCTCCGCCTGGCTGGTGGCGTTCTATCGTTTTCCCGGACGTAAACTGTTTTCCTGGGCGCTGCTACTTCCCTTTGCCGTGCCCGCCTATGTCATCGCCTATGTTTATACGGACCTGCTGGAATACTCCGGTCCGGTGCAGGCGCTGTTGCGGGAGTGGTTCGGCTGGCGCACGCCTCGGGATTACTGGTTCCCTCAGATTCGCAGTCTGGGCGGCGCTATCATTATGTTCTCTCTGGTGCTGTATCCCTACGTCTATCTGACCTGTCGGGCCGCCTTGATGGAGCAGTCAGACAGTTTATTGATGGCCAGCCGTTCTCTGGGCGCTGGAGCCTTGCGCACCTTTTATCGCATCGTGCTGCCGATTATTCGCCCTGCACTCGCCGTGGGTCTGGCGCTGGTGCTGATGGAGACTCTCAACGACTTCGGCACCGTCAGCTTTTTCGCCGTCCAGACGTTAACAGCCGGGCTATACGATACTTGGCTGAACCTTGGCAATGTGGGCGGAGCGGCGCAAATCGCCGCGTTGATGGTGGGCATCGCCCTGGCCTTGCTCTATCTTGAGCGCGCCTCACGACACAAGTCTAAGAGTTATCAAAGCGGCGGTCGCACGCGCCCGCTGACGCCGACGCAACTTACCGGAAAGTCTGCGTATATCGCCTCCGCGTTCTGCTTTTTATTGGTATTTTTCGGCTTCCTGGTTCCGGCTTCCGTGCTCGGGTATTACTCCATCGAATATTTCGATGTTACCTGGAACTCGGAGTTCTTCCGTCTGGCGATGAACTCTTTGCAGCTGGCGACTATCGCCGCTGCGCTTTTAGTCGTTGTCGGCGCGTTGCTGGCTTACTCCCAGCGTATCGCTCCCAGCGCCCTCAATAAATCCATGGCGCGCTTGGCGTCGGTTGGCTACGCCATGCCCGGCGCAGTGCTGGCCATTGGCGTCATTGTGCCTTTGGGCGCATTGGATAATGGCATTGACGGCGTCGCCCGCGACTATTTCAACACCAGCACGGGCCTGATATTCAGCGGCACTATCGCCGCCATCATTTACGCTTATTCCGCGCGCTTTCTGGCGATCTCCCTCGGTTCCGCCGAGAGCGGATTGGGCCGCATCACTCCCTCTATGGATCAAGCCGCCCGTACATTGGGGCACAGTTCTTTATCTATTCTCACCAAGGTGCATTTGCCTCTGCTCAGTCGCAGCATGCTGACGGCGGCGATCATCGTGTTTGTGGATGTGCTGAAGGAGTTGCCGGCGACGCTGATCCTGCGCCCGTTCAACTTTGAGACCCTGGCGACGTATCTGTATCAATATGCGTCGGATGAACTGCTGGAACACAGCGCGCTGGCCGCCATGTTTATCGTGGCGACGGGAATCATTCCCGTCATTTTGCTGAACCGGGCCAGTACGGCGAAACAATATTAAGCAAAGGCCACCAGGGAATTTGGCTTCCCTGGTGGATCGCGAATCAGCTACTGCCAGATGACCGGGGCTTTGGCGCTATACCATTGCTCCAGATGCGGCTTGTAAGCCTCTTCAATGACGTTGCGCTTCAGTTTCATGGTGGGCGTCAGAAAATTATTTTCGATCGTCCACTGTTCAGACACCACCGCCAGGAACTGCAAGCGCTCATGGGGATCAACGCTGGCGTTGATGTCTTGCAGCAGGTTTTGCAAACTCTTCTCCAATGTCTGACGGAAATCCGGATTCGTACGCTTCGGGTAGGCGTCGTCAGACAGCATGACCAGACAATGAGGCTGCGGATAGTCGGAGCCGGCCACGCAAACCATCTCTATCTGCGGATGACTGATGATGCGGTTTTCAATCGGCGCGGGCGCAACATACTTGCCCTTGCTGGTCTTAAACAGTTCCTTTTTACGCCCAGTCAACTTGAGACGGCCCAGCTCGTCCACCTCGCCGAGGTCGCCTGTGCGTAAAAAGCCGTCTTCGGTAAGCGCCTCCGTGGTTTTATCCGGCTCCTTGTAATACCCCATCATGGTGGCGGGACTTTTCACCAAAATTTCCCCGTCCGACCCCACACGCACATCCACGCCAGGCAACGCCTCGCCGACAAAGCCCACTTTGGTTCGTCCCGGTTTGGTCATATGAGAGTAGGCGAAGTTTTCCGACATGCCGTAGCCTTCCAGCAACTCCAGCCCCAACCGGCGATACCAGCTGAGAATGTCCTGCGACAAAGGCGCGGAACCGCTGCCGGCGAATCTGACATACTCCAGCCCCAGGCCTTTCAACACTTTCTTTCTGATCAGATGCGACACGCCGGGGATCTTCAACAGGAAATTCAGTTTTTCCTCTGGCATCTTGCTCAAAACGCCCGCCTGGAACTTGGTCCAGATGCGCGGCACCGCCAGGAATAAAGTGGGCCTGGCCGCTTTCAAGTCGCGCACGAAAGTGTCCAGGGATTCGGCGAAAAACACGTGAAAACCGGTGTACAGCGCCCCCATTTCCACCACAAAACGTTCAAACACATGTGACAGCGGCAGATATGAGAGCATCCGCTCATGGGAACCGACATCCAGAAAGTTCACGACGCCATCCGCCGCAAACGCCAGATTATTAAACGACAGCATCACGCCCTTGGGCATGCCCGTAGAGCCGGAAGTATAGACAATGGTGGCCAGCTCTTCGTGTTTACGGGGCGGACTTTCCTCCAATGGATGCGTCTTGGCGACAATATCTTCCCAGGTAGGGAAATCGTTGGGAGGGCTCAACGGATAAGAAATACAGCGAACATCATCCGGCACGCCGGCTTTCATAGTGTCCCAGTCGTCCAGCTTGCCAACGAACAGCACCTTGGCCTCGCTGTGCTCCAGAATCTGCTGAACACTGTCCGCGCTCAATGTCGGATATAAAGGAACCGATACATAGCCCGCCATCCAGATGGCCAGATCGCTCATGATCCAGTGGGCGCAGTTTTTCGAGAGAATGGCCACCTTGGCGTCTTCCGGCAACCCCAGGGAGCGCAGGTAGGCCGCCATGCGTCGCGCTTCCTGCGCAGTCCGTTGAAAGGTGTAATCGACGGAAAGGTTATCGCCCATCGGCTGAGTCATGAAAACATCGCCGGGGCGGCTTTTTTCCCAGTGGTAAAGACGTTGCAATGGGGTAGGAATATGCGTGTGCAGCTCCATAGTGTGTCCTTGCCTTCTTTTATTAGTATTGTTGGTTATTTATAAATTATTGATTATTAGACTTATTCATTGTACGGACAACTATCTTCGCGAACAGAGTATTCGTTGCGGATAGCGTCTTGGCTCTTCCGGCCCTTAACTCGATCAACCGCAGTATGTAGCGGGTCCCTGAACCAAGTTAGTGTATCCCCTGCCTGCTTGTGAATCCGGGCTTGATTCGCAAAATATCCTAGTCCGATTGACGCAGCAAGCGCTGACTTTGCCCTCTCCAACTTTTGAAAACTCTGTAAAACTTGTCCGCAAACGCCGTGAATCGTGGACCTGCCCCGCCAAGCGGCTATAATAACCCGCCAATACTGCATATATTGACATGTGCTCGTCGGAAGCGTGCGAGGCTATTCCTATCACACCGCCACAGCCCCGGGCCGTCAGTTCTTCGTCGCAATATGGACCGCAGACTGACCACCGGACGCCGCCAGTGAAAAGAAGGTTGAAGCGCACGTTTCCTGAGGAGAATCCATTAAGAAGATAGGTCGAAGGCGTCCATCGCCAGGATCTTTACAACAGGAAAATAATAATGTCTTCTTACCGCTGCCGAAAATGCAAAAATGGAATTCTTATCGCCGCCGTGCAAGGGCACAACGAGACGGAACTTACGGAAACATACGAATGCGACGCCTGCGGACATGTCGCCGTAATACCGTCGCGAATGATTATCTGCAGTCAGATGGTGACAAGCTTCATCGGCGGCCTGATTACCGCCTACCTGTTCATAGAACAGCTGTCGATATTCGTCACCGTCGTGCAATTTAATATAGAACGGAATCTCACCCAGAATATTGTGTTGCTGGTCGTCTCCCTGCTGTTTCTGGCGGGCTTCGGCTATACCCTCTATACGGGCATGCAGGGACTGGCGAAAAGGAAGTTTTATCTCAAAGCGCCGCAGCGAGATAAACGGGTCCGCACGTCATAGCGAGGGTTGACGCGGATTTCCGGTTTTAGAAAACTCCCCTGCCGACTATAATCCGGCTCCCGGCGCACAGGAGTCAGGCGGGCAAAAACCATAACTCATAAAGAGAGATCGTGTATGTCGAAGAAATTGTTGGTGGGCTTGTTGTCCTTGTTACCCTTCATGAGTCCGGCGGCTCTGGCTGCTGACGAGAAATTCGTAGCTATCACCCAGATTGTCGAGCATCCCGCTTTGGACGCCTGCCGCAAGGGCGTACAGGATGAGCTCGCCGAGAGAGGTTTCAAAGTTGGCGAAAACCTGAAGTGGATGTACGAAAGCGCTCAGGGCAACCCAACTACCGCCAACCAGATCGCCAAGAAATTCGCGGGTGAAGAACCTGACGTGATCGTCGCTATCGCCACGCCTTCCGCGATCACCGCCGCCGCCGCCGCGCGCAACACGCCAGTCGTTTTCTCCGCCGTCACCGATCCTCTTGGAGCGAAACTGGTCAAGACGCTGGAAAAGCCCGGCGGCAAAGTCACTGGCACCATGGACATGCTGCCCATCGACAAGCACCTGCAACTGGTTAAGCGCATCGTTCCTGATGTGAAAACCATTGGCACGATCTACAACCCGGGCGAAGCCAACTCCGTCTCGCTGGTGGAAAGACTGAAACAGGAAAGCGCAAGCGCTGGTCTGGTTCTGCGCGAAGCCGCCGTCACCAAGAGTTCAGAGATTCTGAACGCTGCGCGCTCACTGGTTGGAAAAGTCGACGCTATCTACCTGCTGACTGACAACACCGTCATTTCCGGCGTAGAAGCGGTCATCAAAGTCGGCGAACAAAACAAACTGCCGGTCATTGCCGCCGACACAGACACCGTCACCCGCGGCGCCATTGCCGCTTACGGTTTTAACTACTATGACGTAGGCAGACAAACCGGCGGAATCGTAGCGGATATTCTTGAAGGCAAAGCCCCTGGCGATATCGACGTACAAGGCGTTGAAAAGCTGGAGCTTTACCTGAACCCCGGCGCCGCTGAGCGCATGGGCGTCAAACTGGATTCCAAATTGTCTGAAGAAGCCAAGGAAATCGTAGGCGGCTGATTCCGCTCTCTCCAGGGCCTCAAGGAGAGGCCCTCTCCCATCATTGCAGTTGTTCCCGGAGGTACTTTTGTCCCAAATCGCTTTTCTTGGCGCTATTGAAGTCGGCCTTGTTTTCGCCCTCGTCGCCTTCGGCGTGTTTCTGTCTTTCCGCATCCTGGACTTCCCCGACCTCACCGTCGACGGCAGCTTTCCTCTTGGCGGAGCGGTGTGCGCCACCCTGATTACGTTTGGCTGGAATCCCTGGCTGGCCACGCTTGCGGCGATTTCTGCGGGCGCAATGGCGGGCGGCGTCACCGCCTGGTTGAACGTAAGGCTCAAGATACTGCATTTGCTGGCCTCCATACTGACCATGATGGCGTTGTACTCCATTAATTTGCGCATCATGGGCAAACCCAATGTCGCGTTATTGGGCGAACCTACCGTGCTCAGCGTATTTGATACCCTGGGCGTTAAGTATTACTACGCCGCCCCTATTGGCTTTGCTGTCGTAGTCGTCGCCGTCGCCGGTTTTCTGCTGCTCTTCCTGAAGTCAGAACTGGGTCTGGCCATGCGCGCTGCAGGCGCTAATCCACATATGGCGAAGGCGCAAGGAATCAACACTGGTTTCATGATTATGGTGGGCATGGCGCTGTCCAACGGGTTGGTGGCGTTAGCGGGCGCCTTGTTCGCGCAATCCACCGGCAACGCGGACATTACCATGGGCGTCGGCGTTATTCTGGTCGGCTTGGCGTCGGTCATTGGCGGCGAAGCACTGTTAACGCCTCGCACTATATTACTGGCGCTGCTGGGCTGCGTTCTTGGCTCCATACTTTATCGTCTGGCCGTAGCAGCCGCCCTTAACACTGATTTTCTGGGTCTGCAGGCGCAGGACCTCAACCTGATCACCGCCGCGCTGGTGGCCATGGCGATTGTTCTGCCTACCGCAAAACGCGCCGTATTCAAACCCACAGGGAGGCCTTAAGCATGATCCAGGTATCCGAACTTCACGTCTGCTTTGGCCGCGGTACGCCGCTGGAAGTATACGCTCTGCGGGGCGTCGACCTGACTATCCCGCAAGGGCAGTTCGTCACCGTTATCGGTAGCAACGGCGCAGGTAAGAGCACCCTGCTCAACGCCATCGCCGGAGAAATACAGCCTGAGTCCGGCAATATCGTCATCGGCCATCAGGACGTCACCCAGGCGCCCACTCACAAACGCGCCAAAAATGTCGCCCGCGTATTCCAGGACCCCAAGCGAGGCACTTGTGAAACCCTCACCCTGGAAGAAAACCTGGCCCTGGCCCTGGCGCGGGGGAAACGTCGCGGTTTGCGGCGGGCGATCAAGTCCGTCGACAACAAGCGCTTCAAAGAGCTGGTCGCCCGCCTGGGTCTGGGTCTGGAGGAGCGTCTGGGTGATCAGATTGGCCTGCTGTCAGGCGGACAGCGCCAGGCGATGAGCCTGTTGATGGCCACCCTGCAGCCCATAGAGATTCTATTGCTGGACGAACATACCGCCGCTCTCGATCCCAAGACCGCCGCCTTCGTTCTGGAGCTGACCGCGGAAATCGTCGAGCGGGAAAAATTGACGGTTCTGATGGTGACCCACAGCATGCAGCAGGCGCTGGACTACGGCGACCGCACGCTGATGCTGCACGAGGGCAAAATTATTTTTGATATTGAAGGCGAACAGCGCAAGTCCACCACCATTCCGGACCTGTTGAAACTGTTCGAGACCAAAAGCGGGCAAGGGCTGGCCGACGATTCACTGCTTCTGGGCTAGCCTCCAGCGCACTCTTACCGGCCACCCTATTCAGACCGTTAATCCGACGCGGCGGGAAAAACTTTGTAAATTACATTGAGCAATCCTCGCCGCGTTATCTATAGTTAGGATATAAAGCATAAACACCTGTCAAAACAGGCAACGGGCGATCGATCATCATTTACGGGTCATTTGCGCGGTAGTCCTTTAAATGCAAATTCAACAATTCATCCGGAAAAACGGTCAGTGGATGACGCCCCTCCCCGACCAACCGGATCATGACACGGTTTTGCTGCTTTGCTTCGGTCGACAGTCCCTCTTGTTTTCCAATGGCGTCGACTCCGCATTACGCGAAAGTTTCCCCCAGGCCCGATTAGTCGGTTGCTCCACTGCTGGAGAAATCATGGGAACCAAAGTGCTGGAGAACACCCTCACCGTTACAGCGCTCAGCTTCTCCCGGGCAACCATCGCCATCGTTTCCAGCCCGGTTCAGGACGACTCAGATAGCCGCTCTGTCGGCCGTCATGTTGCGCAACAATTGCCGCCTGAAGAGCTGCGCCATGTGCTATTGCTGTCGGACGGCTTGAAAGTCAACGGTTCCGAACTGGTGCAAGGCGCGCAGGATGCCCTGCCTCATAGAGTTAAAATTACAGGTGGACTCGCAGGCGATTACCAGGATTTCACTGATACTTCCGTCTGGGTTGACGCGCCAATGCATGAGGGTCTGGTGGCGGCGATCGGCTTTTACGGCGACTCGTTGCGCATCGGTTACGGCTCCATGGGCGGCTGGGACGCCTTCGGTCCCGACTGGCGCATCAGCAAATCTGAGCGCAACATACTGTTTGAATTGGATAAACATAGTGCGCTTTCTCTTTATAAAGATTATCTGGGCGATTACGCTAACGGGCTACCAGCTACCGCACTGCTGTTTCCCCTACTGGTCAAGCTCGCTGATAATCACTATGTTGTGAGAACGATTCTCGGCATCAATGAGTCGGAGCAATCCATGACCTTCGCTGGCGATATGCCCAAGGCGCCGCCGCCCGTTTTATGAAGGCCAACTTCGAACGGCTCGTTGAGGGCGCCGCCTCAGCAGCGGAGCAAAGTCGCTTTTCCGGCGGACGGCAGCCGCAACTGGCGTTACTGGTCAGCTGCGTCGGCCGCAAAATGGTGCTGAAACAGCGTACGGAAGAAGAAGTGGAAAGCGTTCGCGAAGTGCTCGGCGCCGACACCGCCATATGCGGCTTTTATTCTTATGGCGAAATCAGTCCGGTCATCAATGGGGTTGGCTGCTCCCTGCATAACCAGACAATGACGATTACAACAATCAGCGAAGACTAAGCATGCAACATCAACCAAGCTTAATGACTCCCTATGCATAGGCTGTTAGAGCGCCAGTTGAAAAAACTTTTACCCGCCGATCTGCCACCGGAGCGGCTGCGCGCGCTTCTGGACGCAATTGACGCGGCGTACCTCCAGGCAGACGAAGAGCGCAGCATGCTCGAACGCGCCCTGGAACTGTCTTCGCAAGAACTTACCAAACGCAATCAGGAACTGAAGCAGCAATTGCAGGAGATCTCCACCACCAAACAGGAGTTGGAGAATTCGGTTTCCCTGCTTAACGCCACCCTCAACTCCACCTGTGACGGCATCATTGTGTTCGATCAGGACAATCGGGTAATCGCCTGCAATAACGTGTTTCTGAAAATGTTCGACATGCAGCAGGAAGTGGCGGAAAACATCAACAAACACCACATCCGTCCCTATTTGCGAGAGAAAGTGAAGAACCTGGATGAGCTGACCCGTCTTTGGGAGTTCAATAAACGCTTCAATCAGCGCTCCAGCTATTGCTTGCTGGAAATGAAAGACGGCCGTTTCATCGACTGCTACACCAACCCGCGCATTCATGAGGGCAAAGTGCTCGGTCGGGTGTGGAGTCTGAGCGACATTACCGAACTCAAACGCAGCGAACAGCAGGCGCTGTTTCACTCCTATCACGACAGCCTGACCGGCCTGCCCAACCGAACCTTGTTTCATGAACGCCTCACTCACGCAATCGAGCGACGCGGCGGTCAACAGCGGGATCTGGCGGTCATGTTTCTGGATCTCGACGGCTTTAAGGACATCAACGACTCCACCGGACTGGAGACCGGCGACCAGTTACTGCAAATGGCCGCACAACGCATCAAAGAAACCCTGCCTCCAGAAACCACTGTCGCCCGGTATGGCGGCGACGAATTCATCGTCCTGCTGGAGAACATCAAGACATCCTTTGAGGCGACCCTGATTTCTGAACGCCTGCGTACCGCCATTGATCGCCCCTTCACGGTCGGCGATCAGACTTTCCATCTGACTTGCTCGATTGGCATCGCCCTCTATCCGACCGACAGTCGCGACGCCGATGCTTTGATCCGTAAAGCGGACATGGCGATGAATCACGCCAAGAGCCGCGGCCGCAACAACTGCCAGTTCTTCGCTGACGAATTCGAAATACTCACCTCCCATCGCCTGAGGATTCGCAATAACCTTAAGTCTGCGCTGGAAAAGAACGAATTCAACTTGATGTATCAGCCGAAAATCGCCCTGCACAGCAATATGATCATCGGCGTCGAAGCGCTGATACGCTGGCGTCGCCCCAGCGGCGAAGTAGTTTCTCCGGCGGAGTTTATTCCCGCGGCGGAGGAGAACGGCTTGATTATCGATATCGGCAACTGGGTCACCGAAGAAGCCTGCAAACAACTGCAGCGTTGGGGACGGGAAAATCACCATGACTTTTCCGTCGCCATAAATATCTCCCCGTTCCACTTTCAGCACGCCGATATTCTGAGCACCATCACTCAGGCTTTGCGACGTTATTCCGTGCGCCCCGAACTGCTGGAAGTCGAGCTGACGGAAAGCGCGTTGATGGAGGACATCGAACACACCATCGCGATACTGGGAGAGCTGCGCAAGCTGGGCATCAGTTGTTCTGTAGATGATTTCGGCGCCGGCTATTCTTCGTTGAATTACCTCAAACGGCTGCCGGTGGACACCCTGAAAATCGACAAAATGTTCATTGACGACATCACCAAATCACAGCGCGATCTGGCGCTGGTCGACACCATGATCAACCTCGCTCACCATCTGGATATGCTGGTCGTGGCGGAAGGCGTAGAAACCGAAGAAACGGTCCACCTGCTCAAGGAAAAGCACTGCGATCTGGCTCAAGGCTACTATTTCAGCCGCCCCGTCAGCGGCAAAATGATCAGTGAAATGCTGACCACCCGTTTGCAGGATCGCGCCTGAGCGCCCTCACTCCTTTAAATGCCTCCGCTACATTCCTATTCTTTGACAGGTCCGCTCTCTGTTAGAGTTCTTCAGGTCTGCCGCTGCGAAAAGCAGATAAAGTGTAGGCCTCTTCCAGTTCGTCCGCCGTCGCCGCGCCGCTGCTCATAAACAGCACAACGGTCTTGCTGCGAAGCTTTTGCCGGAGCAGGTAAGCCGCCATGATGGGCGCGCCGCCCGCCGCATCCACCATTTGCCGGGTATGATGCGCCGCCAGCGCCACGCCCTCGTACAACCGGTGTTCCGGCAGTAAAACAAAATCCGCTAGCGCGTCCGCATACAGACTGAATGGGATTTCAAAGGCTTTACTCATACCCAATTCCTGGGAAAACGTACGGGATTCCTGACGTTGCAGCGCGCCGGTTTTCCATGACAAATAAGCCGCCGGGGCCAACTCCGCCTGCACGCCAATCACCTTCAACTTGGGATTAAGGACGCTTGACGCCGCCAGGATGGAAGCAATGCATCCGCCCATGCCGACAGAACCGATCGCCACATCCGCTTCAGGCAATTCTTCGATTACCTCCAGGGCGGCGGTGGCGCAACCATGAATAAACTGCATTTC
Source organism: Hahella sp. KA22 (assembly GCF_004135205.1). Classification (NCBI taxonomy): domain Bacteria; kingdom Pseudomonadati; phylum Pseudomonadota; class Gammaproteobacteria; order Oceanospirillales; family Hahellaceae; genus Hahella; species Hahella sp. KA22. Next base: position 5,118,519 of record NZ_CP035490.1, read on the forward strand.
GTTAGCGGGGTGCACGAAGTAGTAATCGCCGTTTTCCTCCATGCGACGCGCAATGCGTAACGACTCAGGAAAATCAATTCCGTTGGCGCGGACTTCCGCCCCCTGATCCTGCAGAGATTGAATCAATGACAGCGGACTTTTTTCCGGAACCACCACCAGCGCGCTCATGTTGAACATGCGGGCGGCGCACGCCAGCGCGCCCCCCGAAGCTCCGTTGGCGGCGGTGACGATGCGGGTGACGCCATTGCGCCGCAATTCCCACGCAAGATTGACCGCGCCACGTATTTTTTGGCTGGCGGTGGGGTTATGATTCTCGTGTTTGATGTAGATATCCGCGCCTACCAGCCTAGATAGGCTCTCATAGCGGAGCAATTGAGTTGCTTTGAGATTACGCGAAACCGTTTGACGGGCTTTGAATATGTCGCGAATATCAACGACTTGGTCCTTCATAAGTCAGTCTCAGGCAATGTGGGCGACGGCTAGCATATACGCAGGCGCGTTCAGGCGCTGTGACTGCATTCAAAGTAAAGAAAGGTAACAAGGAGCAAAAGGACATCCATGCTAATTTCTCCAGCATCCCTGCACTCGCATTTGGGCGACGCCAAATATCGCATTATCGACTGTCGCTTCGCGCTCAACGACCCGGAATACGGACGCCTCGCCTATCTGCAGGATCACATTCCAGGGGCCGTATACGCCGACCTGAACAAGGACTTATCAGCCCCGGTGATTCCAGGTAAAACAGGTCGCCATCCTTTGCCGGAGGTCCAAAAGTTTCTGGGCTGGCTACAGCAGGCGGGGATCACCTCGGAAGATATCGTCGTCGCCTATGATGATGGTCCCGGCGCCTACGCCTCTCGCTTGTGGTGGTTGTTAAAATGGCTCGGACACGCAGATGTCCGTATTCTGGACGGCGGTCTGAAAGCCTGGCGCGCCGCGGGTTATGAAATGTCTACTGAGCCAGCGACGCCCAAGCAGGTTGACGCTTACGAAGCGACGCCCGACGAGCGCCTGCTGGTGACGGCGGAGGAATTGCACAGCAAGCTGAACGACGCGTCGGTCAATATTCTGGACGCCCGCGCGGCGCCGCGATTCGCTGGAGAAATGGAGCCGATAGATCCAGTCGCCGGACACATCCCTAACGCAATCTGCGCGCCCTTTGAAGAAAACCTGACCCCCGAAGGCGCATTCAAACCGGAAGAAGAATTACGCCGCCGCTTCGCCAACTATTACGCCCACGGCAAAGCCTGGGAAGTCATTTGCTACTGCGGCTCCGGCGTCACCGCCTGCCACAACATCTTCTCCGCCCACCTGGCGGGCTACCCCATGCCCAAACTCTACCCCGGCTCCTGGAGCGAGTGGATCACCGATCCCAACCACCCCATTGCCGTCGGCAACGAATAGCCTTAGCGCAATATAAACATCCCAGCGGCGTCATTGCCTTACAATGGCGCCCTTGTCACGCTCACTTAATATTGATTTGGAATCAGTTATACCACTGCGCCCATCGATACATTCGCTCTCATTTCTGCATGGTATTCTGAACTATTAATCCGACAAGCACATAGAAACCTTCTATTCTCCTCAAATAATATTGTCTTAACCTGTCAGGATCTAACTTTTAAAATTTACATCGTAAAATTAATCAATCTTCTTAATCCTGCTACATTACAAAATGTAACTGACAGCCCAAGAAAAATATTCAACCTGCCTCGCCCTCCCAACAATTAACTCATATCTTTGAGAAAGATAGATATAAAATCCACGAAATTACCGACATTTTTCAGCTATCTCCAAGATCTACAGACTCATAAAAAGGCAACTTCCCTTAAGTACTTAATGCGGTTGATAAAGGAATTTAAAGAGCCGTAAATTACTTCTTTTTCGCACACCAAGTGATCGTTCACATATTTATTCTCGAAAACAACACCAATCATTTTATAATCATTTACATCAGGGACAGGTACAAAAATGTCAATTTCTAATCAAGACAAAGAAAAGTGGATTTCATTACATCCTTCCCAAGAGGAAGTTTATTTTGACCAATTAATGCATCCAGAAAGTGCTCACTACAATATTGGCGGATACTTCAAAATAAAAGGCGGCCTTAATATTGAAAAATTCAGAGAGGCGATAAAAAAATCAATCCATTCTATTGGCTTATTTGGAATAGAGTTTGATTTTTCTGGCGAAACTTTAAGGCAGAATTTTGATTCATATAATCGTAACGATGAAATATCATATTTTGACTTATCCAAAGAAGAAAACCCTTCACTGGCTGCCGAAAACTGGGTTAAAAATTATTTCTCAACCCCCTTTGATCTCAACCAGAAGTATTTATACGAAAACACATTACTCAAAATAAGCGATTCAAGCCATTGGTGGGTTAACAAGTCACACCACATATTAATAGATGGATTGGGGTATATAAACTATGGAAAAATAGTTTCTGAGTCATATAGCAACCTAATCCATGATGAATCACTGGAATGGTTAAAAAGAACTCCCTCTTACCAAAAGTGCATAAACAGTTCAAAAAGCTATTTTTTATCTGAAAAATATCAAAAAGACAGGCTCTACTGGATAGACCAGTTTAAGTCTTTCCCCTCTCCCTCCCTGACCCAAAAGTACGCATTAGGAAGCCATAAAAGCGAACACTACTCACTAGAACTACCTACAGATAACGCAGTTCATATAAAAAGACTGGAAAGGACATTTAACGCATCCTTACTCAAGCTTACGGTTGCCGCCTTATCCATTTATTTTTCCAGGGTGAACTCTGTCGACACACTTACATTCGGATTACCCGTTCATAATCGCCGCAATAAAGAAGAGCGACTTACAGTTGGAATGATGACAGGCGTCATTCCTTTTAAAGCGAGCATTTCTCCTGAGATGACCTTGTCTGAGCTTATAAAGGGAATATCTCAAAAACTAAGAAAAAGCTATAGACATCAACGATACCCTATCAGCCATTTGAAGCGCGACTTAAAAAAAATAACCAGCAATACAGGCGAAATATTCGATGTACTCATAAATCATGAGGCATTTAATTTGGATTTACATTTTGACGGCCTCAAAAGTTCATTTGAGCACCTATCAAGCGATGATGAGATGACGCCATTACAAATCCGATGGTGCGATTACGGGGCCAATCAGCCTTTACAGCTCAAACTCAGCTATAGAACTGACTATTTTTCAAAAGATGAGGCCGCATTATTAGCGGACAGAATTGTCCATATGCTGCTCAGTTTTGAGCAATTTCATGATCAGTCTATCGACCTTATTCCTATCCTCACTCACCAGGAAACGCAACAGCTGCTCATTGACTGGAACCAAACCGCCGCGCCCTATCCGGCCAACCAATGCATCCATGAGTTGTTTGAAGCCCAGGCTGTGAAGTCTCCACATGCGGTGGCGGTAGTGTTTGAAAACGACGCGTTGACCTATGGCGAACTCAACCTGCGCGCCAATCAGCTGGCTCATTACTTGATCGAACAAGGGGTGAAGCCCGACACGCTGACGGGACTCTGTGTGGAGCGCAGCCTAGAGATGATCATTGGGCTACTGGGTATCCTGAAAGCCGGCGGCGCTTATGTGCCGCTGGACCCCAGCTATCCCATGGAACGACTGGGTTACATGATCGAAGACAGCGGCGTTGAGCTGGTCGTGACTCAAACTGCGCTAAAGAGATCCATTCCTCCTCTGGCGAACATCTCCTCTATTTGCCTGGATGCGGAAGACCATCAGCAACTACTCTCCCTGTGCTCCGATAGGAATATTGCCAAAAACCGCCTGCAACTGACTTCGCAGCACCTGGCGTATGTGATTTACACCTCGGGTTCGACAGGAAAACCAAAGGGGGTATGCCTTGAACATCGAGGGCTGGTTAATTTGGCGCTGGCTCAGCAATCCTTGTTTGACGTCACCGCGTTCAGCCGGGTATTACAGTTTGCTTCGCTTAGTTTTGACGCCGCCACCTGGGAATGGTGCATGGCCCTGATAGCAGGCGCCTCTCTACATATGCATAGACAGGAGACGATAGCTTCAGCTGAAGCACTTTCCGCAGTCGTGGAGCGTCAGCAATTAACACACGCGACTTTGCCGCCGGCAATGCTGGCTGTTTTAGATATTGATCAGTGGAAGAGTGTTAAGCACTTAATCGTCGCCGGAGATAGTTGTCCTTTATCACTTGCACGGCAATGGAAGGTTAACCGGAGTTTCTATAATGCTTACGGCCCTTCGGAAGCAACCGTTTGTTGCTCGACTTATTCCTTGGCAGAACTCTCTACTGCTTTATCTATCGGCTCCCCAATTGCGAATACACAACTCTATGTGTTATCTCCGAACCAGTCCCTACAACCTATTGGCGTAACTGGCGAGCTCTATATTGGCGGAGCGGGACTCGCCCGCTGCTATTTAAACCGTCCCGACCTCACCGCAGAGAAGTTCATCCCAAACCCTTTCAACGACGATCCCAATGACCGTTTGTACCGCACCGGGGATCTCGCTCGCTGGCTGCCGGATGGAAACCTGGAGTTCCTGGGCCGGATTGATCATCAGGTCAAAATTCGCGGCTTTCGCATTGAGCTCGGGGAAATCGAGGCGGTTTTACTACAGCATGAGGCCATTAGGGAAGCCGTTGTGGTTGCTCGCGAAGACCGAGACGATAAACGTCTGGTGGCGTACGTCGTGGCAGTCGCCGATAAGACGGCTTCGAACTCCTTGATTGATGAGCTAAGGCAGATCATCAAACAACAATTGCCTGACTATATGACGCCCGCGGCGTTTGTAACCCTGGATTCACTGCCGTTAACCCCCAACGGCAAAGTCGATCGCAACGCCTTACCGGCCCCAGACTACGCCGCCTCTGCGGACGAGTTTGTGGCGCCAGCCACCCCCACGGAATGCAAACTGGCTGGCATATGGCGGTCGCTGCTAAAGATCGACCGCCCCATCAGCGCAAACGCCAACTTCTTTGAGTCAGGGGGTCACTCCTTGTTAGCCGTTCGCTTGGCCACACTCATTCGGGAGACTTTTTCTGTCGAGGTCACGATCAAAGACCTGTTCAACACACCGCATCTGTCTGAGATCGCCGCATTAATTGAGCAAAGCGTCCCAACTGCACTTAAGGCTCCCGCCATTACGCCGAGAGATCCGCAGATCACGGAGATTCCGCTGTCCTATGCGCAACAGCGCTTATGGTTTATTGACCAGATGGAAGGCGGCAGCGCGCACTACAATATGCCCGGCGCGTTACTGCTGGAAGGTCGCTTGAATCTAACCGCATTAAACCACGCCTTATCCACGATCATTCAGCGACACGAGAGTCTGCGCACCTGTTTCACCACGGTCGATGGCCATGCCCATCAGCACGTGCTGCCGCCCCCCGCCGACTGGGCTCTCAATGTGGTGGACCTACACGACTTGGGAGGCGAAGCATTAGATCAAGCCATTCAACAACTTCAACTGGACGAAGCCTCCGCCCCCTTCGACTTAAGCCGAGACTATCTGCTGCGCGGACGATTGCTACGGCTTGCCGATCAGCGCGCCTTGTTATTGCTGACCATGCACCATATCGCTTCCGATGGCTGGTCAATCGGCGTATTGGTCCGTGAGCTGAACGCCTTGTATACGGCGTTCACTCAGGGCCAATCCAATCCCCTGCCCCCGTTAGTCGTCCAATATGCGGACTACGCCCTGTGGCAACGGAACTATTTGCAGGGCGAGCCGCTGGAGCAGCAGGTGGCGTACTGGCGAGACCAGCTGCAGGGGCTGCCGGAGGTGCATCAGTTACCCCTGGATCACCCGCGTCCGTCGGTGCAGACCTTTGACGGGGCCGCTTATCACTGTGTCATCGGCAAAGCCCTCAGTGACGCATTTAAGCGCTATTGCGTCAGCCGGGGCGCCACGTTGTTTATGGGGTTGCATGCAGCGTTTTCCGTGTTGTTGAGCCGCTATAGCGGCGAAACGGATATAGTGGTCGGTTCCCCCGTCGCCAATCGCGAGCAGGCGGAAGTCGCTTCGCTCATCGGCTTCTTTGTGAATACACTGGTTCTGCGTGCGGGTCTGTCTGAGAACCCGACCTTCGACGCATTGCTCCAGCAGTGCAGGCAAACGCCGTTGGAGGCCTACGCCCATCAACAGGTTCCCTTTGAGCAGCTGGTCGAAGCGCTACAGCCCGCTCGACATCTCAGCCATCACCCATTATTTCAGGTGATGCTCGCCCTGCAAAACAACCAGCAAGAGACCCTGTCCCTGCCCGAACTGACGCTATCGATGCAAACGCCTGAATTCACGATAGCCAAGTTTGACCTGACCTTGAATGTAGCAGAAGACGCAGAAGGCCTGACACTGGATTGGGAATACAACAAACAGCTGTTCGAAACCGCGACCATTCAGCGTATGGCGGGTCATCTCAATCAACTGCTCACGGAAATCGTCGCCAGACCGGATCAATCGATCAACGCCTACTCCTTGCTTACCCAGCAGGAGACTCAGCAACTGCTTGTGGACTGGAACCAAACCGCCGCGCCCTACCCGGCCAACCAATGTATCCACGAGTTGTTTGAAGCCCAGACGGCGAAAACCCCGAATGCGGCGGCGGTCCTGTTTGAAGAGGACGCGTTGACCTATGGCGAACTCAATCGACGCGCTAATCAGCTGGCCCATTACTTAATCGAACAAGGGGTAAAACCCGACACACTGGTGGGGCTTTGCGTGGAGCGCAGCCTGGAGATGATTATAGGGCTACTGGGCATCTTGAAAGCCGGCGGCGCTTATGTGCCGCTGGACCCCAGCTATCCCATGGAACGACTGGACTACATGATCGAAGACAGCGGCATTGAACTAGTCGTGACTCAAACCACGCTGAACGGATCTATTCCTCCTCTGGCGAGCCTCTCCTCTATTTGCCTGGACGCCGAAAATCACCAGCAATTACTCTCCAGGCATTCTGATAAGAATATTGCTAAAGGCCGCCTGCAACTGACTTCGCAGCACTTGGCTTATGTGATTTACACCTCGGGTTCGACCGGCAGGCCGAAAGGGGTGCTTACCCCTCATCAAGGAGTAACACGTTTAGTCATCGGCAATAGCTATGCGCCATTAAGCAATAGAACCGTCATGGGCCAGTGCGCGACGATTACATTTGATGCAGCTACGTTTGAGGTCTGGGGGGCTTTACTTAATGGCGGAAGACTGGTCCTCTATCCTCAGCCAGTCATAGACATTCTGCAACTCCATGAGTTTATACACAACAACCATATCAACACTATATGGCTAACCTCTGGCTTATTTGATCAGTTCGCTACAGATACACCCAAGCTCAATTCCCTGAAATACATTCTAACGGGAGGAGATATAGTTTCGCCTCATACAGTTTCCAAGCTGTACTCCACGAACCCAGACTTAATAATTATTAATGGCTATGGCCCAACTGAAAATACAACCTTTACTTGCTGCTTTACAACTTCCCCCAGCCTCGGTGTAAATAGGTCTGTTCCTATTGGTCGACCCATTAAAAATTCAACCGTTTATGTATTATCACCGAATCAGTCACTACAACCCATTGGGGTAGCCGGTGAACTCTACATTGGCGGCGCGGGGCTCGCTCGCGGCTACTTGAACCGTCCCGACCTCACCGCAGAGAAGTTCATCCCAAACCCTTTCAACGACGATCCCAATGACCGTTTGTACCGCACCGGGGATCTGGTTCGCTGGCTGCCGGATGGAAACCTGGAGTTCCTGGGCCGGATTGATCATCAGGTCAAAATTCGCGGCTTTCGCATTGAGCTCGGGGAAATCGAGGCGGTTTTACTACAGCATGAGGCCATTAGGGAAGCCGTTGTGGTTGCTCGCGAAGACCGAGACGATAAACGTCTGGTGGCGTACGTCGTGACAGCCGCAGATAAGACGACTTCGAATGCCTTTGTCTTGATTGAGGATCTAAGGCAGACCATAAAACAGCAATTGCCGGACTATATGACGCCCTCAGCGTTTGTAACGTTGGACTCATTCCCGCTAACCCCCAACGGCAAAGTCGATCGCAACGCCCTGCCAGCCCCGGACTATACGCCTCAAGTTGACTACATCGCACCGACGTCGCCCATTGAGACGCAGCTTGGCGCGATCTGGCGAGAAGTGCTGGGACTTGACCAAGTGAGCGTTGACGCAAACTTCTTTACCGTGGGCGGGGATTCCATAAAAGCCATGCAGGTGGCCTCCAGAGCACAACGAGCAGGCCTGGCGTTAACCACCCGTCAGCAGTTTACGCACCAGACCATTGCTGAACTCGCCTTGCAGGTGACGGCCAAAGTCGAAGCCGATGCGCCTCAGAAAGACAGCGAAGGAGCGCAGACCTTATTGCCCATACAGCAACACTTTCTCGCAACGCAGCCCATTGGCGCGCAACACTTTAACCAGGCCGTTCGCGTATCCTTACCCGCTGGCGTGACAGAAGAGTCCTTGCACCAAGCTCTGGCGGCGATAGTAGCGCGTCATGACGTATTGCGTCTGGCCTTCCAACAACAGGCTCCACACTGGCGCGCCAGCTACCGGTCTATCGCTCCCGAAGCGATAGCCAAAACGATACAGCGTCTGAGCCTGCCTCCCATGGCGGAGGACGCCCGGCGGCGGCAGATCATCGAGAAGGCGAACCCGTTACAAGCCAGTTTTGATCTGGCGCAACCGCCGCTAATCCGCTGGCTCTGGGTTTACGATGAGGCGACAGCCGCCAGCGAACTTATTTGGATCATGCATCACCTGATTGTGGACGGCGTGTCATGGCGGATTTTGCTCCAGGACTTGCAACAGGCGCTTGAGCAATACGCCGCCTCCGCCACTATCACGTTGGCGCCCAAAACCAGCAGCTACCAAGCCTGGGCCGAACAACTGGAGGCGTACAGCGAGACATCCGCCTGCCAGCAAACCGCCAGTTATTGGCGACAGACGCTAAGTCAGCCCGCGCCGGACTTACCGGCCCGCCCCTTGTCGTCGACCGATAGCCTGGATTACCAGCAGACGGCTTATCACTCCCTGCAACTCAGCGAGACCTTGACTCAGCAACTGCTGCAGCAAAGCAACGCCTGTTATCACACCCAGATCAACGACCTGTTATTGACCGCTTTATTATTAGCCGTCACCGACTGGACCGGCGGCGACAGTTTACGCGTTGATCTGGAAGGACACGGGCGCGAGACGTTGTTTGAAGAGATTAACCTGAGTGAAACCGTCGGCTGGTTCACCTCTGTTTTCCCGGTGCATTTACGCAAGGCGACCAATGCATCCGCAGACTCTGCAGAGTTAGGCGAGCACATTAAGGCGGTGAAGGAACAGCTGCGACAGATACCGAACAAGGGCATTGATTATGGAGTGTTGCAACGCTTTCAATCGGACGCTTTGCCCGAGCATCAGCCCTCTGCCGTGGTCTTCAATTATTTAGGTCAGTTTGATCAAACCAACGCACTTCAGCTGTCCATGGCCGACACAGGGGAAAGCGCTGGTCCAAGACTGCAACGCGAACACCTCCTGGGCTTCAATTGCCTGGTGGCTTCCGGGCAATGGCGACTCACTCTGGACTATCACTCCGGGCAATTCGCCGCTGAGCAAATCGCCCAACTGGCGGACCGCTACCGCTTTTACTTAACCGAGATCATTCGCCATTGCGCCCACTCCGCGGGAAGCCATACGCCTTCAGACTTTCCTCTGGTTAAATTATCTCAACGCCAGCTCGACCGGTTACAGCAGGACTATCCCACATTAGAGGATCTCTACCCCAGCACGCCGATGCAGCAAGGGATGTTGTTCCACACCGAGCTAAGCGGGGACACGGGGGTGTATATGACCCGGCTGGGAATCATGCTGCGCCAGCTTGACCCGCTCCTGTTTCAACAGTGCTGGCGAAGCCTGATAGCGCGCCATGCCATCCTGCGAACCGCCTTTGCCTCGGTAGAAGGACAAGAGCCGCTGCAGCTTGTTCAATCCCAGGCGGAAGCGCCCTGGCGGCGGCTGGACTGGCGTCCATTAAGTGAGACGGAGCAACAGGCGACCCTGCAGGCGCTACTGGAAGAGACGCCGCATTATGACCTGCGACGGGCGCCGCTCATGGATTTTACCCTGGCGCAAACGGGCGACTCCGATTATTGGTTTGTCTGGCGTCACCATCATGCTTTGCTGGATGGCTGGTGTTTGCCGATCCTGTTTAAAGAACTGCTCACGCTCTATCAACACGGAGCGAATCAACAGTCCCTCCCGTTACCCGCTGTCGCGCCTTTCCGAGAGTATATCGCCTGGTTGCAACAGCAAAGCTCCACGCAGGCGGAAGACTATTGGCGCGCCTATTTAGCCGGATTTAACGCGCCAACGGCGCTGCCCGGCGCCCGTCCGTCGATCGCCACCGCGGATGCACAGCCGCAACAGGAAGCAGGCCTGACTCTCTCAGCGACGCTCACCACGCAGCTTCAGCAATTGGCCCAGAGCCAGCAGGTGACGCTCAATAGCGTCGTGCAAGCCGCATGGGGACTGTTGCTCAGCCGCTATAGCGGCGAGCAGGATGTGGTGTTTGGCGGCACGCGCTCAGGACGCCCGGAGGCGCTGCCCGGCGCAGAGTTCATGGTGGGACTGTTTATCAACAGCGTCCCCATGCGGCTACAGCTGACAGGTAACCTCTCTATCGCCGATTGCCTGCAACAATTACATAAGGCCCAAGCCTCACACGACCATTACAGCTACGCACCATTAGTGGATATTCAACACTGGAGCGAGATCGGCGGCGGCCGTCATTTATTCGAATCACTGCTTGTATTTGAAAACTACCCGCTGGACGCCTCATTAACGGAATCTACCTCTTCCTCCGATCGATTCGTCATAGCACAGGTTATCGCAAACGAGCAGACGAACTATCCTCTGAGCCTGTCTATAGTTCCCGATGACCGGCTGCACTTTAAATTGCTGTATCAACCACAGCGCTTCGCTGAGGACAGCATTCGTCGGCTGCTGACACATTTACAGCAACTTCTCATCGCTATGACTCGGGCAGAAGCGTCATCCGCGATGAGCGGATTAAATATGCTGACCGAGCAGGAAACCCGACAACTGCTCATTGACTGGAACCAAACCGCCGCGCCCTACCCGGCCGACCAATGCATCCACGAGTTGTTTGAAGCCCAGGCTGCGAAGTCTCCGCAGGCGGTGGCGGTAGTGTTTGCAGACGACGCGTTGACCTATGACGAGCTCAATCGACGCGCCAATCAGCTGGCCCATTATTTAATCGAACAAGGCGTAAAACCCGATTCCTTGGTGGGACTTTGTGTGGAGCGCAGCCTGGAGATGATCATTGGGCTACTGGGCATATTAAAAGCTGGCGGCGCCTACGTGCCGCTGGATCCTTCCGCGCCGCCTGCAAGGATTCAAGCCATATTGGATGACTGCCAGCCTGTGTTATTGATATCGCAGACGCGCTGCGCCGAATCATTGAGTAGCTACTCTGGCGCTTTAGTTTGTTTGGATGCTGATTGGTCCATTATTGAAAGCTCTCCCGGCAGTCAATCACCTGTCTCCAGCCGCTCCAATGACTTGGCTTATGTGATCTATACATCCGGCTCCACAGGGAAACCCAAAGGCGTATTACAACACCATCAGACCCTGCTGAATCTGGTCCAGCATCAGGCATTGGAAGGGCAATTAATTCAGGCGATGAGGACGCTTCAGCTTACCAACATCACTTTTGACGTAGCGCTGCAAGAGATCGTCACCAGCTGGTTTACAGGAAGTTGCCTTGTACTTATCCATAACGATGCGAGACTGGATATGTCACAGCTAGCGGCTGTGTTATCCAATCAACGCATTGAGCGCCTGTTTATTGCGCCTGCGTTGTTACAGGCGCTAACTGACTTCTTAAACAAACAGAAAATCCTCTTGCCATATGTAAAAGAAATCATTACTGCCGGCGAAGCGCTGCAAATCACTGGCAGCTTACATCAGTTTATGCAAACCCATCCCAGCTGTGGCTTATGGAATCATTACGGCCCTTCTGAAACGCACGTGGTGACAATTGAACGGGTGAAAGAATTCAACGTGGGCGATATCCCGGCAATAGGCAAACCCTTAAAAAACCACCAGTGCTATGTAGTAAATCAACAGAATCAGCTTCAACCTATTGGCGCGCCTGGAGAGTTATTGGTTAGCGGAACGGGCCTCGCCCGCGGCTACTTAAACCGCCCCGACCTCACTGCGGAGAAGTTTATTCCAAATCCTTTCAGCGACGGCGCCAATGACCGTTTGTATCGCACCGGGGATCTGGTGCGCTGGCTGCCGGATGGCGACCTGGAGTTCCTGGGCCGGATTGATCATCAGGTCAAAATTCGCGGTTTTCGCATTGAGCTCGGGGAAATCGAGGCGGTTTTACTACAGCATGAGGCCATTAGGGAAGCCGTTGTGGTTGCTCGCGAAGACCGAGACGATAAACGTCTGGTGGCGTACGTCGTGACAGCCGCAGATAAGACAACTTCGAATGCCTTTGTCTTGATTGAGGATCTAAGGCAGATCATCAAACAGCAATTGCCTGACTACATGACGCCTTCAGCATTTGTAACCCTGGATTCACTGCCGCTAACACCCAATGGTAAAGTCGATCGCAACGCCTTACCAGCCCCAGACTATGCCGCCTCTGCGGACGAGTTTATGGCGCCAGCAACCCCCACAGAATGCAAACTGGCTGACATATGGCGATCGCTGCTGCAGATCGACCACCCTCTCAGCGCCAGCGCCAACTTCTTTGAGTCAGGGGGGCATTCCTTGTTAGTGATGAGATTAGTTTCAGCAATTAGTGATCAGTTCGGGGCGCAAATTGCTATAAGAGATATTTTTGGGCATTCCCAATTAAAAGACCTGGCTACATTTATTGACGCCTATCGTACCGAAGATAGGCTCAGAGAATGGAAGCCACTGGTGAGGTTATCGGACGAAACATTAACGAATAAAGTCTCCTCTAAACTATTCTGCGTGCCTGGAGCGGGAGGGTTTAGTATCGCTTACCAAGCACTATCAGACGAGCTAAGTCAGTTTACGCAGGTATTAGTATTTGAAGCTAAAGGACTTGATGGAGCCCAAGAGCCTCATAATGATTGGAATGCATTGATTAGCTGTTACCTGGATGCGATCACTATCGAGCAACCGATAGGCCCCTACTACTTATTAGGTCACTCTTTTGGCGGACGGGTAGTATTTGAACTCGCACGAAAACTGGAAGCCCGCAGCCAGGAAGTGCATGTCATTATTTTAGATACAGTGCTATCTAACTCTATCCTTTCCAGTGAAGTTTCCGCCATGCCTGACATGAGTGTCGCAGAAAAGGTGCTGCATGTTATAGATGAGTTTCTTGGAGAAGCATCTATAGATCCAAACCGCAATTTCCCGTCAGCGAAAGAGAAAGTTAAGCAATTAATGGTAATGGGGGGCCTGCTTCCCGCCAATGGCAATACCCAACTACTGGATGGGTTCTTAGAAGTCTATGCTGCTCAGGAGTCACTATTCAATCAATATAAGCCAAGCGGCAGGTTGGATGGCAAGCTTCTTTTTTTATACAGCGAAGACTCCTATCCCGGAGGGAAGCTTCTTTTGGCCATTGAGAACTACAACCAGCTATGCGCCCAGCCCATTAATGCGCACAAGGTGGATGGCGGACATGTCTCAATGTTAAGAGCTAAGAACGTTCATTCTATTGCCTCCGCTATCGCACCTATTCTGGCTACAGAGAGAAGCATCAGCATGAATAGCAAAAGCAATGAGGAGGAAATGCTTTTGTAGAAATGGGAATATGACTTCTTCCTGGCCCCTCCTGACAACTATCACTGGGCGTATTCGCTTTTCATAAAGGGAACACGCCATAACGAAAAACGCCTCCATATAGGAGGCGTTTCCATAAAGGCCTGGTAAGACGCTTTACTGATATCCCCTTAGAATAGAGGATGTATAAGCGCTAACCGATTACTGCCTTATATAACCATTAAGCAGCCAACCAGCCCTCAACAGTTTCTTTGCCGTATTGTTCTTTCCACGCGTTAAGAACTTTGTGGTTACCGCCGCGGGTTTCAACTACTTCGCCGGTTTCTGGGTTTTTGTACACTTTCAAGGGACGCGCGCCACGACGCTTGTCAGAAGCAGAGACTTTAGCTGGCGCTTTATCTCCACGCAACAGGTTCAGCAGCTCCTCGGAAGAAACGTCGTAGCTTTTCATGAGTTCTTCAAGTTGCTTTTTGAATTCCAGACTCTTTTTCAGTTCGTCGTCATTTTCCAGCGCTTCCAGTTTCTTTTTAAGCGCTTCGATTTCAGCAAGAGTAGTTTCGTAGGCGTTGATCTTTTTCATTTCTTATCCCAAATGTAATTATGAAAACTATTGATTCCGGGCCATTTACAGCCCAGCCAATAAAATACGAGTTGGAAGCGGAGTATAACGCAAAGTTATTAAGCATCAAGCATTTTCACTTATAATGCACAATTATTTACTAATAAATAACATTACCGTCATATTAATTTTTGTTGTATCGACTCTATCCTTACGCGAATTCGATCACTTTATAATCAAAACTATTGCAATGCGAACTATACAACCAGATAAAACCACTTATACATAGACGGGCTGACGCCACGTTAATAAGCGATAACTAAGGCGCCGGGAGTGATTTGAGTGGATGCAGGATATTTACGAGGGTTGAGGATTGTGACTACTTCAAACACCACCAGAACCAAAGCCGATGTTCTTTGTCGCCTAAAGCGTAGTCTCCCCTTCCCGCCTTAATATCCTGCAATCCCTGCATCAGTATTTGAGCGCTCTGTTTCGATATATTCAGACAAGGTTCGCCTTCGGTTTCGTTAATCGTCCATTGTTCTTTCCCATCCGGCGTATAGATCAGCTTAACTTTGGGAAAGCTAATCACTTGGTCGCGACAATTCGCCACCGACGCCGCCGCGTCAGGTTTAGTTAAAGTTAGGGTGCGATACAGTGAGTCGGGAATCTGTATACACTGCTCCAATAACAGTATGAGCGAATCGGCGCCGGTTGCATCCGCGCTCAAATGCCAGCCGGCGTAATTGCTGGGGTTGTTTTTATAGCGCCAGAAATATATTTCTCCCTGCTGGCGCCATGAATAAAGGTCCATCGTTGTCGATTTATTCTGCATCGTGTTCTCTATCGGCGATTACCAAATCGTTCACATCGTCACATAGCTTCTTAAAGCTTTCCACTATCGCCGTGCCCCCCACTTCAATGTAGTAAACCGGGCATTTCCCATCTTGCGCATTTTCAATATCAAGAAACAACAGGCTTTCCGGTTGCGCGATGACATCCAGGTCGCCCACTTCAAAGTCGCCGTTAATAAACCCCGTGACTAAAAATGGAATTTTGGTGTCCAGGTCCAAGTCTTCAGGCATGCCATCGCAGAACAGATCGTCAAAAAAGCTTTCCGCGTCGCTTTCATCCACCTGTGACAGATCAAAGATCATCGCATCACGCGCCTCACCCTCAATCTTCACGGACACGGGACGCCACATCAGATCCGAGTATTTTTCATAGATGCTTCTTAACATGCTTTTACCTCTATATTGGAAATAAGCAATAACACAGTTCCGACGCGTTACCATTTCCTTATTGGTCAAAGCGAAACGACTCACTTAAGAGTAGAGTATGTTGGGGATTTATTTATATGAAACTTTAATGGCTAAGCGCAGGGGCGCCACCTGAGCAGGATATGACGCGCAGGCAGTAGATAGATAGGAGTCGTCAAACTCATCCCTGAGTCAGTTTTTCACACCGTCATGTACCCTCTGACCTGCTCTTTATCCATATCCGCTTTCTGGCCGGACAGGACAACGGAGCCGCGATCCAGTACGGCGTAGTTGTCGGCGAGTTCGTAGGCGAAGTCGAGGTATTGTTCGATCAGCACAATGGCCATATCGCCCCTGTCGCGCAGTCTTCCGATGACGCTTTGGATATCTTTGATAATGGATGGCTGGATGCCTTCCGTCGGCTCGTCCAACATCAAAAGCTTGGGACGGGTGACCAGGGCGCGGGCGATGGCGAGTTGCTGTTGCTGCCCCCCAGAGAGGTCGCCGCCGCGGCGTTTCAGCATACTTTTCAATACGGGAAACAGCGTGAAGATTTCCTCTGGAATGCTGCGTTGGCTGCGAGGAATAGCGGCGAAGCCGGTTTTCAGATTCTCCAGCACCGTAAGCTGGGAAAATATCTCGCGCCCCTGGGGCACATAGGCGATGCCCAGTTTGGCGCGGTCATGGGGGGAGAGTCGCGCAATATCGCGCCCCTGCCAGAGCACTGCGCCCTTTTTGACGGGATGGCGACCGGACAGCGCACGCAACAGAGAGGTCTTGCCGACCCCATTGCGACCCAGAATGCAGGACACCTTGCCCGCCTCCGCTTCCATACTGACGCTATATAAGGCCTGACTGGCGCCGTAAAACAAGTCCACGTTCTGTACGTTCAACATATGACAATACTCGATTATTCTGTCGCTGTTTGATCCAGGGGCGTCTACTTACCCCTACCGCCCTAGATAAACCTCAATAACTTGCTGATTCTTCTGCACCTGATCCAGAGAACCCTCCGCCAGGACGCGTCCTTCATGCAAAACCGTGACTTTACATTGCAGCGCGCGCACAAAATCCATGTCGTGCTCCACGACCACCAGGGAATGCTGCTTGGACACCGCTTTGAACAACTCGGCGGTTTTCTCGGTTTCCACGTCGGTCATGCCCGCCGCCGGTTCGTCAATCAGCAGTAATTCCGGCCCCTGTATCAGTAACATGCCGATCTCCAGCCATTGCTTCTGACCATGAGACAGCGCGCCGGCGAGTTCGCCCGCCCTGGCGCTGAGATCCACCAGCGTCAGAATTTCATTGATGCGGGTTTTCTGCGCCTTACTGAGCCGATGGAAAAAGGCCTCATACACCTTGCGACCGCCTTGCAGCGCCAGCTCCAGGTTTTCAAACACCGTCAGCGACTCAATCACCGTCGGCTTCTGGAATTTGCGGCCGACGCCCATATTGGCGATTTCAGCCTCGTCGTGCTGAGTCAGGTCAACGTTATTGTTGAACAGCACCTGCCCGGTGTCAGGCCGCGTCTTGCCGGTAATCACATCCATCATGGTGGTCTTACCTGCGCCGTTTGGACCGATAATCGCGCGCAGCTCCCCCGGCGCCAGAATCAATGACAGACTGTTCAGCGCCTTGAAGCCATCGAAGCTGACGGAGACGCCGTTTAAATAAAGAATGCTGGGTTGTTGCAGATGTTTCGCTTGCATGATCTTTCCTTATGAGCTGGGGCTGACTTCCACCGTTTTCCCGGCATGCGGGTCAGCGGCGGCGGGACGCGAAGGCTCACTTGGCGTCGACGCGGCGGAACCAGTCGCTGTAACGGCGTCCCCAGACGTTTCAGGTTGAGACTGCATCATCGACTTTTCCCTTGGACGGATGCGTTCAAGCAGCCCGACCAGACCTTTAGGCAGAAACAACGTCGTGACCACGAATAAAGCGCCCAGACAATACAGCCAGAGCTCTGGAAACGCCCCCGTGAAATAGGTTTTCGCGTAGTTTACCGCTATGGCCCCGATAACCGCGCCATACAACGTGCCGCGACCGCCGACAGCCACCCAGATGATGATCTCGATGGAGTTGATGGGGGAGAATTCGCCGGGATTAATAATGCCCACTTGAGGGACATAGAGGGCGCCGGCTATTCCTGCAAGCACCGAGGAGACAACGAAGACAAAGAGCTTGAATTTGTCCACCCGATACCCCAAAAACCGCGTGCGCGCTTCCGCATCGCGCACCGCTATCAGAACGCGCCCCAGTTTGGAGTTAACAATACGACGGCATAGAACATACCCCAGCATCAGCGCCACGGCGGAAGCGATAAACAAACCGCAGCGCGTGGCGTCCGATTGCAGGTTGAAGCCCAACAAATCCTTGAAATCCGTCAGCCCGTTATTGCCGCCAAACCCCATATCGTTGCGGAAAAACGCCAGCATCAGAGCGTAGGTCAGCGCCTGGGTAATAATGGAGAGATAAACGCCGGTGACCCGCGAGCGAAACGCCAGCCAGCCGAACACGAACGCCAGCAGACCCGGCGCCAACGCCACCATCAGCATGGCGAAGCCGAAATTATCGAAGCCATGCCAATACCAGGGCAGCTCTTTCCAGTTCAAAAACACCATGAAGTCCGGCAACAACGGATCGCCGTAAACGCCCCGCTCGCCGATCTGGCGCATCAGATACATCCCCATTGCATAACCGCCCAAGGCAAAAAAAGCGCCGTGTCCCAGACTGAGAATTCCGCAGTATCCCCATATCAGGTCAACCGCCAGCGCCAAGAGGGCATAGCAGAGGTACTTTCCGAGCAACGTCACCGTATAGGTGGACACATGCAGCGCCGAACCCGGCGCCATGGTCAGATTCAGCAGCGGTACGATCACCGCCAGCGCAGCCAGCGCCAACAATAAATAGCGACCGCCTTTATCATTCATTAGAAACTGCGTGAGAGGTCCCAACCGCATCGTATCAGCCCTCCACCGCGCGGCCCTTGAGAGCGAACATGCCCCGCGGGTATTTCTGGATAAACAGTATGATGAAAACCAGCATCAGGATTTTCGCCAGCACCGCGCCGGCGAATGGCTCCATCAGCTTGTTGGCGACGCCCAGGGACATGGCGCCCACGAACGTGCCCATAAGATTGCCCACGCCGCCGAACACCACCACCATGAACGAGTCGATGATGTACGCCTGCCCGAGATTGGGACCAACATTGGTCAACTGACTCAACGCCACGCCGGCGATACCGGCGATGCCGGACCCCAGACCAAAAGTCAGCGCATCCAGCCAGCCAGTGCGTATCCCCATGGAGCTGGCCATAGGCCGGTTTTGCGTCACCGCGCGCATTTGCAGTCCGAACTGGGTTTTACGCAGCAACGCCGCCAGCGCCAGCAGCACCAGAATGCTGAAGATAATGATGTATAAACGGTTGTAGGTCAGAGACAGGGCGCCGTTGATCTCAATGGAGCCCGACATCCAGGCCGGCGTAATAACAGATTGATTCAATGAACCGAAAACGGTTCTGACCAGTTGTTGCAGGCACAGGCTGATGCCGAAAGTGGCCAATAAGGTTTCCAGAGGGCGGCCGTAAAGAAAACGGATCACGCCACGCTCAATCACAACGCCCGCCAGACCGGACACCAGAAACGCCGCCGGGATAGCGACAAATAGCGAGTACTCAATATGGTTCGGCATCCATTGCTGAATCACGTAGGTCGTATATGCCCCCAGCATGATCATCTCGCCGTGGGCCATATTGATGACCCCCATCACGCCAAACGTGATAGCCAGCCCCACCGCCGCCAGCAGCAATACGGCGCCCAGGCTGACGCCGAAATAGACGTTTTCTACGCCTTTATTGAAGGCGACCAGGCTTTCGATCGCATCCAACGCCTCCTGCGCCGCCAGTCTCACCGCCGGGTCCGGCTCCAGGAATTCGCCCTGGCCATTAGTATTCAGAAAGCTGCGCAGCAGCGAACGCACTTCCACATACAGCTCGCCCTGCAATTGCTCTATCGCCGCCACCCGACTCTGCGTTGTTTCGCCATAGCGCGCCTGCAACATGGCCAGATCGACAGATAACAGCTCTTGAACGGACGCTTCCTGCTCTTTCTCCAGCGCGCGCTGCAGCAGAGGAATATTGCTCGCGTCATCGGATTTCATCATATTGCGCGCCGCTTCCAGACGCACATGCAAATCCGGCGACCGCAATTGCAACGCCGCCAGACTTTCCCGCAGCAATTGCCGCAGGGAATTATTCACACTGATCTTCTTGAACGCGCGCTTCTTGACGTCCTCCGTCACCTCGCCGGTCAGCGCGTTTTGCGCAGAGTAAAGATCATTGGCGTAGCGCAAGATAACCACTTCGCCTTCGCCTTTCTTGGCGTATTGCAGATCGCCTTCCAGCAACGCGCTGAGAATGGGAGCGACCAGGGGATCGTCGATCTCGCTTAATTCACCGACGAGCTGTTCTTTTTCAGCAAAGCCCGCCGTCTTTAATTGGGTAAGAATGGGTTCCAGGCGGGCGTCGGCGGGTTCCGCCTGCGCGCCGGAGCCCAACATCCAAAGACATAACATTAATAGCGCACAGCCCAGTCTTACACGTCTCAGCTGCAGGCTTGAGGAAAACAGGAGGGAAAGTCGTCGCATGGGTTACTCTTTCCGTAGCGGTTTACGCCCTGCGTAAGTCGGCGCTGCGACGCCAGCCAAAGCTGGCGCCACAGCAACTTCCGCGATGGGATGGACGTGATCGATTAATAGTTTTGCCCGGAGCACTTGCCGGTTTTGACGTTGTAATTGCCGCAACTCAACGGCAGCGTCCAGTCCGCCGTCAGGTCTTTGCTGCCCGGCAGATAGTCGGACCAGGCGTCGCCCATGACGGCGCCGGAAGTGCGCCACACCGTTTCGAACTGACCGTCTTCCTGAATTTCACCGATCAGCACCGGCTTGGTGATATGGTGGTTGGGCATCATGGTGGCGTAGCCGCCGGACAGGTTCGGCACCGTGACGCCGACAATCGCCTGCCCTACCACATCAGGATCTGTGGTCCCGGCTTTCTTGACCGCTTCCGCCCACATGTTGAAGCCGATGTAATGCGCTTCCATGGGATCGTTGGTGACGCGCTTTTTATCCTTGATAAAGGTTTTCCAGGAATCGATGAATTCATCATTCGCTTCCGCGTCCACGCTCATGAAATAGTTCCAGGCCGCCAGATGGCCGACCAAAGGCTTGGTGTCCAGCCCGGACAATTCTTCTTCGCCAACCGAGAACGCCACGACCGGGATGTCTTCCGCGGAAATACCCTGGTTGCCCAGTTCTTTATAGAAAGGCACGTTGGCGTCGCCGTTGATGGTGGACACCACTGCGGTTTTCTTACCGGCGGAACCGAACTTCTTGATATCGGAGACAATGCTCTGCCAGTCGGAGTGTCCGAAAGGCGTATAGTTGATCATGATGTCTTCCTGCTTGACGCCTTTCGCTTTCAAGTAGGCTTCCAGAATTTTGTTGGTGGTGCGCGGATACACATAGTCAGTGCCCGCCAGCACCCAGCGCTTAACGCCCAATTCATCCATTAAATAGTCCACCGCGGGAACCGCCTGCTGGTTGGGCGCGGCGCCAGTATAAAAAACATTCTTGGAGGACTCTTCCCCTTCGTATTGCACCGGATAGAACAACAGGCCGTTCAGTTCTTCAAATACCGGCAATACGGATTTGCGTGAGACGGACGTCCAGCAGCCGAACACTACATCCACTTTGTCTTTTTCCAACAGCTCGCGCGCTTTCTCGGCGAACAGAGGCCAGTTGGAAGCGGGATCAACCACGACGGCTTCCAGCTTCTTGCCAAGCAGGCCGCCCTTCTTGTTTTGCTCATCCACGAGCATGAGAACTGTATCCTTCAGAGTTGTCTCGCTGATAGCCATGGTTCCGCTCAGGCTGTGCAGAACGCCCACCTTGATAGTGTCCGCCGCCTGCGCCAGAGAGGCGCTGATTGAAAGGGCCAACGCGCTCAAACCAATCCCAACACGCCTAGACATTTTTTTCATTGTACGAACTCCGATACGGGTTAATGTTGTGAGTGTCTCCCGTCGCAAGCAACGCACGCAGTGTTCCACCACTTTTTTATCTCTTTGTTTTCATAACGTTACATATGAAAACCCAAAGATACGTAGTTTTACGGAGCCGCTATTCGCACCAGTGTGACCCATGTCTCAAGCATGGGGGCACAATATCGGGGCGCGCTCAAAAAATGCCTGACGCCCTGCTTAAGGCGCGCCATAGCCATGAACCAAAGCGGTGCAAAAACAGAGCGCCTGAACCCTTTTAAACCGTCGCCTTCGCCCTGTCAGCGCCAAAATGGCGAGGGGTTGGCACAGCATTCGCTTAATGACTTGCCACAACGAGACAGAAACGAGCGCGTCCACGCATTGTTTCAGGGCGCAGCGGGTAAGAAGAAAGTCGCGGACAGAGATCGCGACCCCAGCGTAAAGGTACGCAGCGTAATGCTTGCAGAGCAATTCACCGATAAAAACAAGCAGGCGGAGCAGGAATTGAATCCTGGCTCTTCCACTACCGCCGGCGCCAGAAACTGGCGGGCGTCGCTCACATTAAACCTGACCAAAGAGTCAAATCGCACCATATTGAAGCAAGCCGCTCACCAAGGCCCTTTGCGGGTGCAGCGACCGTTTTATCCAGAAGGCGCGCAGCGTCCCCACATCTATATATTGCATCCTCCCGGCGGTCTGGTTTGCGGAGATGAAATCGACATCAACGCCAGGGTGGAGCATGGCGCGGGCGCGCTGTTCACCACCCCCTCCGCCGGCAAAATCTATCGCACTGACGCAGCCGGACACCGGCAATGTCAGACCGTTCGGCTGCACTGCGCCGACGCGGACAGCCTGGAGTGGCTGCCCCAGGAAAATATTATTTACGACGGCGCCGATGGCGCACAAACCTTGCAGCTGCATACCAGCCCCGCCAGCCGCTTTATCGCCTGGGAAATCACCGCATTGGGACGCCCGGCGGCGGACGCCCCATTCGCCCGCGGCGCGTTTACCCAGACCACCCTGATTCTGCGTGACGGCGCGCCCTGCTTCTTTGAACGCGTCGCGTTGCGCGGCGAAGGCCCCGGGTTTAAAGAGCCCTGGGGGCTGCAAGGACAACAGGTTTACGGATCGCTGCTCGCCGGATACGTGCAGGATTCGCCGCAAAGGCTGCTGCAACAGTGCCGCGAGGCGTTACAGACGGATGCCGCCATCGCCGCCCTCGAAGCTGGCAAAGACTTACGCTGGACCCTGACGCGCAAGGACGACCTGATCATCCTGCGCGCCCTGTGCCAGCAGTCGGAGCCCATCAAGCGGTTGTTTATGGCGGCGTGGTCCCTGCTGCGTCCGACGTTAATCGGCGTGGAAAGTCATCCACCACGAATCTGGGCGACCTGATGCAGTCTCGCTCAGAAGCGACCGTCGATAATGAAACAAAGATCCAAACGACACAGTCATCGAACAATAAAAGTAACCGCAAGATAAAAGAGGAAGTTCACGATGGAACTCACTCCTAGAGAGAAAGACAAACTGCTGCTGTACACCGCCGCGCTGGTGGCGGAGCGTCGCAAAGCACGGGGTTTGAAACTGAATTATCCGGAGGCGATGGCTTACCTGAGCATGGAAATCGTGGAAGGCGCCCGGGATGGCCGCAGCGTAGCGGAGCTGATGGCTTACGGTCGCACGCTGCTGACGCGGGATGACGTCATGGAAGGCATACCGGAAATGATTCCAGAGGTGCAGGTGGAAGCTACCTTCCCGGACGGCACCAAACTGGTCACGGTCCACAACCCTATCCCTTAATCGCTGATGGAGATCCAGTCATGATTCCAGGAGAAATAGACGCCCTCCCCGGCGACATCGAAATCAACGCCGGCCTGCCGACCATTACCGTGGAAGTCACCAATACCGGCGACCGGCCGGTGCAAGTGGGCTCTCATTATCACTTTTTTGAAACCAACCCGGCGCTGTCCTTTCCGCGAGAGCAGGCGCGCGGCTTCCGCCTGAACATCGCCGCTGGGACCGCCGTGCGTTTCGAACCCGGACAAACCCGCACGGTGGA
Organism: Hahella sp. KA22; assembly: GCF_004135205.1. Lineage (NCBI taxonomy): Bacteria > Pseudomonadati > Pseudomonadota > Gammaproteobacteria > Oceanospirillales > Hahellaceae > Hahella > Hahella sp. KA22. Next base: position 5,142,219 of record NZ_CP035490.1, read on the forward strand.
GCTGGTCGCCCTGGGCGGCAAGCGCAAGGTTTATGGTTTCCGCGGTGATGTCATGGGCGACTTATGACAACGCCCGGCGCGACAAAAATAAGGCAGCACGCAAACAGGTTACACAGCAGGACTTATCACCATGGCAAAGATTTCTAGAGCCGCCTACGCCGACATGTTCGGGCCAACCGTAGGCGACCGGGTGCGCCTGGGCGACACCGAATTATGGATTGAAGTGGAAAAAGATTACGCCGCCTACGGCCACGAAGTGAAATTCGGCGGCGGAAAGGTTATCCGTGACGGCATGGGACAGTCGCAACGCCCTAATACGGAAGCGGTGGACACCGTCATCACCAATGCGATGATTCTCGACCACTGGGGCATCGTCAAGGCGGATATCGGACTTAAGCAGGGTCGCATCGCCGCCATCGGCAAAGCCGGCAACCCAGATATTCAGGACAACATCGACATCATTATCGGTCCCGGCACGGAAGTTATCGCCGGCGAAGGCATGATCGCCACCGCTGGCGGCATCGACGCCCACATACATTTCATCTGTCCGCAGCAAATCGAAGAAGCATTGATGTCCGGCGTCACCACCATGCTGGGCGGCGGCACCGGCCCCGCCACCGGCACCAACGCCACCACCTGCACGCCCGGCCCCTGGCATATGGGCAAGATGCTGCAAGCCGCCGACGCCTTTCCCATGAATCTGGGCTTTCTAGGCAAAGGCAACGCCAGTCTGCCGGCGGCGCTGGAAGAACAGATGCTCGCCGGCGCCATGGGCTTGAAGCTGCACGAGGACTGGGGCACCACCCCCGCCTCCATCGACAACTGCCTCAATATCGCCGAGAAATACGATGTGCAGGTAGCCATTCACACCGACACGTTGAACGAGTCCGGATTTGTGGAAGACACGCTGGCGGCGTTCAAGGGACGCACCATCCATACCTATCACACCGAAGGCGCCGGCGGCGGTCACGCGCCGGACATTATCAAGGCCTGCGGCGAACTGAACGTGCTGCCCTCGTCCACTAATCCGACCCGGCCTTACACCATCAATACGGTGGATGAGCATCTGGACATGCTCATGGTGTGTCACCATCTGGACCCGGATATCCCAGAAGACGTCGCCTTCGCCGACTCCCGCATCCGTAAGGAAACCATCGCTGCGGAAGACATCCTGCACGATCTTGGCGCATTCAGCATGATCTCCTCCGACTCCCAGGCCATGGGCCGGGTTGGCGAAGTAGTCTGCCGCACCTGGCAGACCGCCCACAAAATGAAAGTGCAGCGTGGCCCGTTGGCGCAGGACTCTGAACGCGCTGATAATTTCCGCGCCAAGCGCTACATCGCCAAATACACCATCAATCCCGCCATCGCGCACGGCATCGCTCATGAAGTGGGGTCGCTGGAGCCCGGCAAGCTGGCGGATATCATTTTATGGCGGCCAGCCTTCTTCGGCGCCAAACCCTCCCTGATCATCAAAGGCGGTATGATCGCCGCCGCCCCCATGGGCGACGCCAACGCGTCCATTCCGACGCCGCAGCCAGTGCATTATCGCCCCATGTTCGGCGCCTTCGGTCAGGCCATGCAGCAGACCCGCCTCACCTTTGTCTGTCAGGCCGCTCTGGATAACGGCGTAAAAGAGCAGTTCGGTTTGCAGTCCCCGCTCAGCGCCTGTCGCAACACCCGCACTGTCACCAAGAAAAGCATGGTGCTGAACGACCTGACGCCGCAGATGGAAGTGGATTCGCAAACCTATGAAGTGCGCGCCAACGGCGAGCTGCTGGTCTGCGAGCCTGCCAAGGTGTTGCCTCTGGCGCAGCGCTATTTTCTGTTTTAAAAATGGAGGGACGGCATGATTCGCATCACTGAACGCTACGTCGAGGAAACCCAAACGCCCTCCATCGCAGGCGTCATCAGCCTCACTTACGATGAACGTAAACGCGGCCGCTTGCGCGCCCAAACCCAGTCCGGCCAAGACGTCGGGCTGTTTCTGGAGCGCGGCAAAACCCTACTGGACGGCGACCTGTTGCTGGCGGAAAACGGCGATATTTACGCCATCAGCGCCGCGCCAGAAACCGTCGCGACCGCCCAGGCCAGCGATCCACGTCAGTTTGCGCAAATTTGCTACCACCTGGGCAACCGACATACGCCATTGCAGATTGGCGAGTTCTGGGTCCGATTCCAACCGGATCACGTGCTGGAGGATCTGTGCCGCCTGTATGGATTGGAAGTCGTGCGAGAATCCGCGCCGTTCAATCCTGAAAACGGCGCCTATGGCGGACATAGCGGACACGGCGGCCACCATCATGGCCATTCTCACGATCAGAGCCGTCAGGACGCCAAAGAGCTCAGTGCGCGCTACCATTTTCACGGGCAGGATCATGAGCATCCACATGGTCATGTTCACCTTCATTCGCACCCTCACGAGCATTAAAGGACTCGCCGCCCATGCCGCCTTTAGCGTTGCTGAAACTCATGAACCTGACCAGCCCGGCCTTGCCTGTCGGCGCCTTCGCTTACTCACAGGGATTGGAGTGGGCCATTGATCACGGCGGCGTCGACACGCCGGAAAAAATCCACAACTGGCTGCAGGGCGTGATTAGCCAGGGACTCGGGAAAACCGATCTGCCGGTGTTGTTCAAGTTGCTGCAGGCCTGGCGCGCTAATGACCATGAACAAATCAATTACTGGAACGCCTGGCTGCTCGCTGCTCGCGAAACTCAGGAGCTACTGGACGAAGACCGCCATGTCGGCAAAGCCCTGGCCAAGCTTCTGCGGGACCTGGGCGTCCCCGGCGCGGAGCCCTGGCTGGCGCAACCGGCGTCCCTGCTGACGTTGTGGACGCTGGCCTGCGCGCATTGGGACATTGATGCGGAGAACGCCGCCCTGGGCTTTCTGTGGAGCTGGCTGGAAAACCAGATCGCCGTGGCGGGAAAGACACTGCCGCTGGCGCAAACGGCGGCGCAGCGCATATTGCAACGCCTGATGCCGGTTCTGACGGAAACGGTTGCCGCCGCAACACAGATAAAGGAAGAAAATTTCGGCGCGTCCCTGCCCGGCTGGGCCATGGCTTGCGCCAATCACGAAACGCAATACTCGCGCCTGTTCCGATCCTGAGCAGGGCGCGCAGGATAATAAACATCATCTGGAGGTAACGCTTTTATGAGCACACAAACTTTGCGCGTCGGCATCGGCGGCCCGGTGGGTTCCGGCAAAACTGCGCTGGTGGCCCGTCTGTGCCAGGAGCTGCGGGAACGCTTTAATATCGCCGTGGTCACCAACGATATCTATACAGAAGAAGACGCCCAATTTCTGATCCGCAATCAGGCGCTCACCGAAGACCGCATCATCGGCGTGGAAACCGGCGGCTGTCCCCATACCGCCATTCGGGAAGACGCCTCCATGAACCTCGCCGCCATCGACACGCTCACGGCGCGCCACCCCGGACTGGATCTGGTGCTGGTGGAAAGCGGCGGAGATAACCTGAGCGCTACGTTCAGCCCGGAGCTGTCTGACCTTACCCTGTATGTCATCGATGTTTCCGCTGGCGACAAGATTCCACGCAAAGGCGGTCCAGGCATCACCAAGTCCGACCTGTTGATCATCAACAAGACCGATCTGGCGCCGATCGTGGGCGCCTCATTGGAGGTCATGGATCGCGACGCCAGGAAAATGCGCGGTGACAAACCCTTTATTTTCAGTAATATGAAGACCGGCGAAGGCCTGCAGGACATCATCAGTTTTATTATTGACCAAGGTATGCTGCAAGCGGCTTAACACGACGACACAGCACTCATTTCCAACAAGGGAGCAGATTAATGCGATTCACCAAAGCTCAATTTTTACTACTCACCACAGGCCTGGGCGCCTCCATGGCCGCAGTCGCCCATCCGGGACACGGCGTCGTCGGCGGATTTTTCTCTGGATTGACTCACCCCATGTTCGGCCTGGATCACCTTGTCGCCATGTTGGGCGTGGGCTTCCTGGCTTGGAAAACCGGTCAGAAAGCGCGTCTGTTGCTGGCGTTTCTCGGAGCCATGCTGACCGGCGGCCTGCTGGCTGCCTCAAGCGTTAGCCTGCCGATTCCTGAAGCCATGATCACCGCTTCTTTGTTCGTCCTTGGCGCTGCACTGCTGGTGGCGGGAAACAGCCGTATGCTGACTCTCGCTGCGGCGCCGCTGGTGGCTTTATTCGCAGTTTTCCATGGCTACGCCCATGTCGCCGAGCAACCCGCTGGCGCAGATTCATTCAGCTACATCAGCGGATTCATTCTGGCGACGGCGATGATTCAGCTGGTTGGCTGGGGCGTTGCGGCGCTGGCCAAACGTTATGAAAAAACCAACGCCACCCGTAAAACTCTTGGCGCTGGCGCGATCGCCACAGGCGTCGCCGCGGTAGCTTCCGCTTTCTGATATTAAGCGACTCCCTGCGTCCGTGCTGGTCGTTACCCACGGACGCCCTTTCCCCGACAGCCTTAATAAGCCAGCTTCGCTGACGTCTTGCCTCCCACTGTAAAATCAGCGTTGGCGTTTCCCTCAATTTTTTCCTATGTTATTACCCTGCAGTAACGGAATAACGAGCAGTATCGGAGCTAGTAGTCCGCAGTTAGCGATTAATAAATGAAGGCTTCCGGCAGGAGTTCATTTAATGATCAGCGTCAAGTCGCCTCATAACGCGCGCAATCAAAATGAAACCTGCTATCTCCACAATAAAACTGCAACCTTAGTGAGGGATTACCACATGCATAATCAACAACAATTGGAGACTTTTACTGACATCGAACTCATGCGGCTCGAAGAACTGATCACGATGAATGTCGATGCCTCCGATGAAGACAGCCTGCGTGATTCGCTTGATTTTCTGCAGTCCATCGAACGGGAACTGGGCTATCGCGGCCTGACTGAAAGTTTCGGTCTGGATCATTCCCAGGCGGCCTGATCAGTCACGGGCGAGTTCAGCGGTATCGCCCCAACTTCGATTTTCTCACTCAGATTTTTATCTAGACACGCTTTCATCTCCTGCCATTCCGCTCTCTTATCTCTGACTTATTCGACCTTAGGCGCGTCCGCAGCTTCTGCGGTGAGCGATTCGGCGTGAATTGCCGTACAATACCAGTCAGACCGTCGGCGGAATCATCCGCTAAATCATCAGCTTGTCCGGATTGCAGCACTCATGAAACTAGACGACATCAGACGCGAGTATCTCTACTCCGGCCTGTCCCGCAAAGACCTGGCCGACGACCCCATTGTTCAATTCAAAAACTGGTTGCAGATGGCGATTGACGCCGACCTGAACGCCGACCCCACCGCCATGTCTCTGGCGACGGTCAATGCGCAGGGCGTCCCCAGCCAACGCATCGTATTGCTGAAAAACCTGGATGCCTCCGGATTCGTGTTCTACACCAATCTGGGCAGCCGTAAGGCGCAGAATATTGCAGAAAACGCCAACGTAAGCCTGCATTTCGCGTGGTTGCCGATGGAGCGTCAGATCTGCGTCACCGGCGTGGCGGAGAAGCTTTCCATCGCTGAAGCCACCCGCTACTTTCTGAGCCGTCCTCATGAGTCCCAGGTCGCCGCCTGGGCGTCGCAGCAAAGCCAGGCGATTGGCTCGCGCAAGTTACTGGAGCAGGCGTTCGAGCAGATGAAAAACCGCTTTAAGCAAGGCGAAGTGCCACTGCCCTCATTTTGGGGCGGTTATCGGGTAAGACCGGTGACGATTGAATTCTGGCAAGGCCGCGCGAACCGTTTGCACGATCGCTTTATGTATAAGATGGTCGGAGAGAATTGGGAAGTTGAAAGACTGCAGCCGTAAGCTGCAGTCCTTTAAGAGCCTTGGAGTCAAGCGAGGATCAGTCGTCCAGACCGCCGCCGCTTTCTTCCATCACTTTACGCAGCTTGCTCATATGCGGCTTGACAGCTTCGACGTCTTCAGGCGGCGCGTTCTTGAATTTCTCCATCATCGCCAGCCCCTGCTGCATCATATCGCGCATCATTTTCTTCTGTTCCGCGCTGATATTCGGATTCTTTTCCAGCTCCGCCAATTGCTGCCTCATGGCGTCCATATCGACTTGCTGCCCCTGCATCTCAATCGCCGCATAGGCGCCGAAAATACGCAGCGCAGTGCTCGCCCATTCTTCCGGCGTGGAGAAACCGTAGCCTTCTACAATATCCTCAACCTGACCGTACAATCCTGAGGCTTTCAGCGGCGCGACAATGTCGTCGATATTGGTCGGAATCATTTCGTTGTCTTTTTCGTATTTGGACAACTCTTCTTCATGCTTGTCGCCCCACTCCTGCACGGCTTTCTGGGACTTGATCCAGCGATCGATGAGGTCTCCGGTAAGAGGCGCTTCCGCTTGAACAAACAAACTGAAGCAGAATGTGAACAATGCCACGCCTATTTTGGACAGAGTTCTACGGTGCATATATTTCTCCGAGTTTCATTGGGTTGCGCTATCGAATAAAAGCGTTTTCTAGTTTGTTATCGCATTTCGAAAATACGCTTCCGAGTTTAATGGATAATCCGTCTAACGCGCCAGCATAGGCTTTACTACACTCTAATTGTCTGAAGCAATTCAGAGTCTTTTTCATTTCATTTCTTCGTTTACCCTGCTTAAATACTTGCAGATACCAAGTAACAGTAGCGCTGATGGATCAGCGCTTTTTTTGTGTTCGTTCCTCTATCCGAACTCTCTATACCATAGGTTGAATCCACGTGGCCAATTCGCCAAATGACCTGCTATTTGACTGGCTGACCGTCATGTCTCCGACTTGCGTCCTGAATATCGGTCCGGCGCAGCCGCCCGCTTTGCGCAGATACAGTGACGACAGGCCGGTGAATGTGACAAGCGCCGCCACGACGGCGGAGATTGCGGGCGTCGATAGCCGTCCAGAAGCCGCCGTTATCAGCGATGCGGTGGAGAAACTTCCTTTCCTGGCAGGACAAGCACTGCTGGCGGCCCCACGTAATCTGCTGATTCCCAATGTACTGGCGACCATAGATCATAATCAGTCGCCTGAATGGGACTTCAATCACTTGATCGCACTGGGATTTCGTCGCCTGGAGATTTTTACCGACCACAATCGGGCGCTGGCGGTTTACGCCTATTCCATCACGGATTACAACCCCAAACGGGCCTGGAACAATGCGGAAAACTGGGCGAATCCAGAGAGGTTCGGTAAATATTGGTGGTAAACGCGACGTCCACGTAGTGAGCTCGCAAGGCTCAGAATCAGTCTACGCAAAGCCGCGTAAGCACCCTTCCGCGAATATCTCCAATACTCTCTGAGCGTCAAAACAATCCTGTAAATGCGCCTCCAATTGCAACCGCTGCGCGGCTGGAATCTGATCGCGGTATACCGATAAATAAGCGGACATGATGGGACAGGTAAATTCAGGATGAAACTGCACGCCCCAGGTGCGATCGCCATAGCGGAACGCCTGATGTTTCACCCGCCCGCTGCTGGCCAGATTCACCGCCCCTTCCGGCAAGGTCAGTACGGACTGAGCGTGAGTCAGATGGGCGTGAAAGGTATGAGGCAATCGCGAGAAGATATAATCATCGCTATCTGAGGCATGGTTGGTGATCAGCAGGGAACCGATTTCTCGTCCCTCAGGTTGGTAGTCCACCGCGCCGCCCAAGGCGTCAGCCAGTAACTGGTGGCCGTAGCAGACTCCCAGCAGCGGCATACCTCGCTCTATTGCTCCCCGCATCCAAGCGCCTAAGTCTTCGGACCATTGCGCCCGATCCGTCACCATCGCCGGCGAGCCGGTGACGACGCAGCCAATAAAATTTCCTTCCGGCGCGTCATGGTACATATGGGTATTCCACAAATGCGTGGAGATCCCCATTTTGTCGAAAACATCAATAAACCAGCCATCAAAATTACCGAACTCTTCAAGGATAGCCGGATGCGTATCCCCACAGAGCGCGATCAGCAGTTTTCCTGTTTCCATATCGCCCAACGCCTTCATTAAAGCCAAGCCGCCCGCCTCCCCGACGCTCCCATAGAGAATCCCGGGAAGCAGCAGCCGTATCTATTATAATTTAAGCCTCTATAAGCGCTTTTTACTAAATATAGTGATAAACCTGTCAGAAGTATGCGCTCTTTAGCGCCGACAGATAAGCTTGGCGACTAAAAAACGGCCTACATATCGCCGAGAAACAGCGAAGAGAGCCGACAACCCCGTTCTACGCCCTGGCGTACATGGGTAACAAGAACAATGCGAGCAAAGTGAGCGCAACTATTAATCAGGCAGACAAATAGCTTCCTTCTATTTGTCTGCAACGACAGGGCCTGCACATGTCAGACCCTGTCTCCCGCGGCTAATCGCCGCGCAGGCGCATCCATGCGCCTGATTATTAACATGCCAATATCATTGCCATATTAATAACGCAGCAATTGCAAGCAAAGGAGAAAACAATGCAGGACAAACAACACATCCGCGCCTGGGTCAGCGGCAAAGTCCAGGGAGTCTGGTACCGCAACTCCACCCGCCAGGTCGCCGAACGCCTCCACATACTCGGCTATGCCAAAAACCTGCCAGACGGCCGCGTCGAAGTCCTCGCCTACGGCGACGCCGAAGCCGTCAGCCAACTCATAAACTGGCTCCACGACGGCCCCGAAGCCGCCATCGTCACAGAAGTCCAAACTGAACAGGTGGAAGGCGAAACGCCGCCGTTGGGGTTTGAAGTATGTTAGGGATAAAAGGGCTTTAGCGCAGAGCTGTTCCCGTTAATAGGCCATCAATACGAAGAAGTGGCCGGCTTATGCGTACTCTTAATCATCACAATCCTTTGTATTTAAAGTCGTAAACATCAGAGGAAATAAATGTTGCCGTACAAACTTCATTTTCTTGCTTGGCGATATGATAGGCTCGGTCTAAATGATAGAAATCATTGGACCAATCACCATCTTCATAAGTCAGCGCGCCGACAACTTCCCTAATAAGAATGCCTTCTTCTTCAAGATTTGCCGTTAAGAGGGCAATAGCCGCTTCTTTGGAGTCAGCTGGGACGACAGCGCGATTGTAGTAAAACTCACTTCCGTCCAGCTCAAGAGAGCTTGTTGGCAATACCGTACAGGTGGTATCAATAACCCAAAAATCAGCCATACATATCTCCGATGGACAGATGACGGAAAACTAACTTACTGACTCATACCGTCACGGCGCTGCAAGAATAGCTTCACGGGCAGCCAGTTTAGCCTCTCCGCTCATTTTCTTTATCCAAGTCTTTTATGCCTGGCGCATTAGCCAACAATCTGCGGCTTAACTCTTCAGAGAGGCCGATAAATAGTGTTGCGCTACTGTCCCAACATACGATTTCAAACAAAGCGCCGTCTAGCTGGGTACAGGGCGCGCCTTCCCAAAGCGCAGGGTTATCCTCGACGTAAGGCAGGCCTGATGTGAAGGCTTCCGTTCCCTTCGGAAATGCGGAAATGCGGAAATAACAGCCCAGACAAACTGGTAATCGAACTCTTCAATCTTTGCTGCAAACTCTTCGCCCAGCACCCAACTCGGGTCGACGATCCCACACCAGCCACCGTCTATATCGGATATGTGCCAGTCATAATCTCTCAGTTCAATTTCAAGCCAACCAGCAACGTCCTTCATGCTGGTGTAGAAGTTAACTGCTGGAACTCCCTTTTGGATGTAGTTCATTATTTAATCCCAGTTTGTAGCGCCCTCCACCATCAAGAACGTTTCGCCAGGGCATCCAGCGTAATCTCGCCAAATCGACTCAGTAGTTTCTTTTCCGCGTCGTCCATGGCGGTTTTTAGCGCTTCATTGATCGCCCTTTCAATAAAGCAATTTGAGTGTTCGTCGGTGAGACCCAGCGTAAACAGGGTCGGCTCGCCAAGCGCATTATGCACGTCAAGCAGGGTGATTTCGTTCAGCGGTTTAATCAACGTCCAGCCGCCGCTGTGGCCTTTGGCGGAATCAACATATCCCTGCACTCGCAACATGCCCATGGTGCGGCGCACCACGACTGGGTTGGTCGACAGCATCTCAGCAATCTGCCCTGAAGTCATAGGTTTGTCGCTGGCGGCCAGGTGAATCAGCACGTGCAACACTCGGGATAAACGACTGTCTTTTCTCATCTTGCATCTCGTGTAATAGACGCCCAATCCTATCACGCAACTTTTAACGTTACATCAATTGTCTCGCGCACCCAATATATGTAACATTTACAGTTACGTAAAATGAGCACACACATTCAGCAAAGCGAGCGACCCCAAAATGGATAAACAGCAACTGACACAGCTATTCGATCAACAGGCGCCCAACTACGACACGCAGTGGCGACGAATGTCTCCGATTAATAATGGGCTGTATTTCTTCATGGAGACCATTCTTGGCGTCCTGCCAGAAAGAGCCCACATCCTGTGCGTGGGCGCCGGCACGGGTAAAGAGTTGCTGCACTTAGCCCGGCATTTTCCTGAGTGGCGTTTTACCGCCGTTGAACCATCTGGCGAAATGCTGAATCAGTGCCGCAAAGCCGTTGAGCTGGCGGGTTTTACTTCTAGGTGCGACTTTTATCAGGGTTATGTGGAGACACTTCCCAGTGAAGAAAAGTTTGATGGCGCCACCAGTCTGCTGGTTTCCCAATTCATATTGGATCAACAAGCCCGAAGTGAGTTTTTCCGCCATATCGCCAACAGACTCAAACCTGAGGGGCTTCTCGTTAGCGCCGATTTAGTCGCAGATACCCACAGCGAAATCTACGAGGGACAGTTTAATTTATGGCTACGGCTGATGGCGAACGCAGCGGTATCGCAGGAGGATATTCAGCGGATGAAAGCCGCCTATAGTCAGGACGTCGCCGTACTGCCGACAGACACAGTTGCGGCCACCATCAAAGCGGGCGGTTTTACGACACCTATTCCTTTTTATCAAGCTGGCCTTATTGGCGCGTTCTTCGCCCATGCCAAATGACTGACTAGAGAGAATATGATTGAAGAGGTTAGCCGCCTCTCTCTCGATCTACCGGAATGGGCGGAGATGTAATTCACGCACCCTGTTGAACCAGCTCCTTTATCTTTATCGCCTTTTCGAAGTGGTCCAGTTTATTGATTAGAATCCACCATTCAGCGGCTTCCATTAACAATTCAGGATCATCATTTTTATTGGCGAAAAAAGCATAAAACGACACACCGACATTGGCGCCTTTAGCCGCAATTTTCTGATCACAGACAGAAATGATTTTCTTCCTCAAACTTTCTCTCATTACAACTCCGCAATTATTGACGCCGAACACACATTCGGCTGCGCCCTCAATCGACTCTGATTCAGCGCCCCACTAAAACACTCTTACTCTATACATGAGTAGTAGCGATTGTCACCAGGGCATCTATAAAACATGTATATCCTCTATGGTTATTACAAGTTCCCCTGACGAATTCTTTTTTATTTCTGCAGATAAAGTTAAATCACTGACTTCACCGTCATACCACAAATCAAACTCACTCTTTCGAGCTCCCGTAGCGCCATCATATATATCGTAAACATATACTGATCTATAAGCAGACTCTGGAGGCAAACTTATTATCCCGGGATACTCTCGTAATGCTGCTTCTATCTCAGATTGTGAAAGACGACCATTTTCATTCCTGGCGACTATTTCAGAAAACTTTGAGTTGACAAGAAGCACAACCAAACTCTCAAGCAAGCCTATAATGTTATCGTCCACTTTGTCGCTCCGTTCCCTCAACCAAGCCTATGCCTAGAACTACGAGCACCGCCTTTTTACTACAGTTGCTATTTCAGATCGGCTAATTCTCTAATGCAGCTTAGCCTTGCCATGCATGCTCATCTCTCCATTGCTGTTCCGCTTCCCTGCATGCTTTGCAGAAACGAATATCATAGTACTCGCCGTACATTTCTTCTGGCCCATTCACCGATGACATATAACTATTAGGGAACAGTTTTGCGCATGATTTTATGTAATCCGGGGAGTAATCAACATGACCACAAAACACCTTAACTTTTCCGTGTTCCAGTGTATTACCGTGTAACTCACATACACTGAAGATTTCTTGCAGCACTTCAAACGAAGATATTTCCAGAGCATGCTTTTCGCAAAACTGCTCAATAGCGCGCTCCTGCCAGAATAGAAGCCTGCTATCTCTCCCTCTGTTGATAATCGCGACAAACTTCTTATAGCGCTCATCATTTTTTAGGAATTTTCTCTAAATTCTATTGCGTTCATGTGTGCGTATAACGTCGTACATACACAGCAAACCGCGTAATCTGCTGTGTCGTGGGAGCAAAGGGTCAACTACCGCCAGTTTTACCCGGAGGGTGTTGCTCAAACCAGGAGACAATTTGAGGCATATGCTGTTCGAAGTTGCCCGGGGTTGATATGTTTAAAACGCCTGCGCGGGACGCGCTTCGATTCTCAAAGTCGTGAGTGACGCCACTGGGGGCGAGAACAAAACTGCCTTTTGGCGCTTCCGTCCATGCTTCGCCAATGAGAAAGCTCATTGTTCCTTCTATAACAAAAAATATGTCATCTTCATTATGGCTATGAGCGCCCGGTCCTTTTGAGTGCGGCTCTAGCCACCATTCGGATATTGAATAAGCTCCAGCAGACTCCTCGCCATCCGCTTTGAATATGGCTGAAATAGGCCCCATAGAGTATGAACGGCCTTGGCCTGGCGCTAAGAATATAGGCTGTCGATCTTCGTGTTTCATATTCAATGCTCCGTATTATTCAGCTAACGCCTCACCGTAGGATGCTGCCTGGCACCCTTCTGATTATTTTGTTAGGTGTTATCATAGCCACACTCGTTGACGAGCATAAGCCCATCAATATCACTGTGAACAGAGATTAATCAGTCATCGCGGTCGAATTGGAGTTGGTATTACAGTGTCTATACTCGCGCGTTTTACAAGCCCTGCCACATTGTGTGGTATGTGGCCACTATCAGCACCCAAGGGTACTCCGAGCCGCCGCTGAGTCAGAAAAAGCTGCGAAAATTTTAGCCTGGATTGATGCACACCGGCTGCACAGGACACATACAAAAACATGAGATATCTACTTTTAACTCTTTTACTTTCACTAGCTGGATGTTCTGTTGAATTTGGGCCTGAGCCGGACAAGGAAGGCCCTGCAGGAACCATATGGGCGGGAGGTGCGGATGGAGGCGTTTTTGTAAGCGTAAAAGATGATAGCAATCCCAATGACCGCATCTATCTTGGGAAAATTTATTACGAGCACGATTCCACAATCTGGTACGACGGGCGCTTAGAGCTGGTTGGCGTTATTGCTTTCGATCCTTCCGATAAAACCCAGTATTCTGGCTGGGATGGCGAAGTCCTCCATTTGAAGAATAAAGGGGGATATCTAAAGTCTTTGGATGAACCGCGCCAGCCTACGCCGTAGCCGTCCGTTTTAAACTACGGAATATTAGAAGCTCCATGTCGTTCCGGTCACAGGAATGCAGGACTCAATATACTATCTACCTCGCTGCCGCTGCTGCACTGGCCACAGCGGCCTGTCTTCGCGCCTCATCAGCCCTTTCCCGCCTGCCGTAAGGTACTGAGAGTATTTCTCCCTCATATATTCTCAGGAAGGAGTCGCATCCAAATTACCTGTCGCCAATAATACAAGAAAAAAGGTACTAATCCCCATCTTCAGCCTCCCACTGCTCAGCAAATCCATTACGCTCCAGATATCCACCCATGATGTTAATCAATCCTCCATAATGGCCTGCATTCCAAGCACACCATCAATTTCCTGCTTGTTCCTATCTGCGATAACCGATAGGTCAACCATACGCCAATAGAACTTAGCGAAGCGTTCGGCTTCTTCTTTGGTGGTAATCTCTCTCATGTTCCGCAACAGCCAGCGCCAGGTCATCGTTTAGGACTTTAGCGAAGTGTATAAATACTTTTTCTGATCTTGATCTCTAAAATTAATCGTCGTTACCCGGTAGGATATCTTTAATAACGGCCATTTGGTCAGCAATCCACAGTAAATTATCGCGAAATTTCTGCGCCGTCGCCCGTTTAAAAAGAGCGAAGGAAGCTTCAGACAAACCAGCCAGCAGTAGCAACCTATGCATCAACACCTATTCCTATCAGTACACACAACCTACTTAGCTAAAGTGAGCACCTGCATACTCACAACAGCTCTAGTTGCTTCCTGCACGTCGATGAGCGAAAGCGTTGCCGGGCAATCCGACGGTCCGAAAAGAAGTCTGGTTGATGACTTTGACTATATCGTTCCGATTTTGGATGAGGATCACTTCCGCATCTGCACTGGCCTTATTCTGAAGCACGGACTGGTGATTACAGCCAAGCACTGTTTTCGGGACGACTCCAAGAAAGGCAATTATTATCTCGCCTACTCTGAGGACGGCTCGATTGATCAAAACGATCTTTATATCCCCGTCGCCTCGTTCGAATATGACAGCTCGGTTGAAGGTATCAACGATCTGGCGATCGTGCATTATGATCCGGCTTACACCGAGGGGAAGCTGACGCTGAAGGATATCCCGCTAAACTTCGGTCCGACTCCAGAAGCTGGCGCGCCGCTGTTTTCAGTTGGCTACCCCATTGTTAAAACGCAGAACACCTTGAGGGTCAGCTCCGCTAGATGCCAGCGCAAGCAGCGATCTGGAAAGCTATTGCCCTCGCCCAAATCGCCGGGGTACGACGGCGTGTTATTCGATACGGACTGCCCCGCCTTCTGGGGAAATTCCGGCGCACCGGTCTTCAGCGCTCACTACGATGAACAGGGGAATATGGAGTTAATATCGCTGGAAGGCGTAATCACGCATACCTTTGACTTGGTTAGTAACGGGGATCTTGATTATAGGAAAATGAAACACGATGCTTTCGGCCCGTATATGACGTCGAATTATTCGCCGCTTCATCAGACCGTGCGCCTGAAGGAAATAATAAAGGCCCTATAAGAGAGAACTTTCTCCTGACACGTCAACAACGAGCCTGGCAATCAAATCCTGCACCGCCTTCGTCTCCTCCCGCCCAGGAAATGCGTGAAAACGTAGCGCCACGGCAGGGTTTTCATGGAGCAGGAGGTAACCGCCATCTCCTGGTTGAGTTTCATCGTAGAAGCGGCGCGTCGGGAACTGCGTAAACCCCGTCATACCCGGCTGGTACAGTCGATATTGCGCCGCAATGGGCTCAAACTGAGGCTCTGCGTGCGCTGCTAGGATGGCGTCATGAAGCATGTCAGCTAGATGATCAACCTGTTGCTGCAGCACGGCCAACTTCCTGTCATTTTCCCTTTCCGCACGCTCCAGATCTTCGCCCTCTCCTCTTTGGACCTTGAGTCCCACCGTCATTTCAACGTAGACAAAGCCGACGATACTGAATCGGGAAACCATTCCGCTCATGTCGCTTCACCCACGTAATATTTGTTCTAATTGAGCATAACCAAATTAAATGCTGACTCTATCGAAACCCGAAATTTTTTAATTTGAGGCCACATGAAAACAGTAGAAGGCGATTTATTGGCGCTGGCGCAAGCTGGCCACTTTGATGTCATTATTCATGGCTGCAATTGTCAGTGTCGGATGGGTCGTGGAATTGCTCTGTCGATCAAAAATACGTTTCCGGATGCTTACAAGGCGGATTTAAAAACGGAGAAAGGCGCTCAGGAAAAGCTGGGAACTTACTCCTACGCCGAGATCACTAGCGACGACTCATCTTTCACCGTCGTTAACGCCTACACCCAGTTCCACTGGCGTGGCGCTGGCGATCTGGCGGACTATGAGGCGATTCGGTCTGTCATGAAAAAGATCAAGACTGACTTCTCCGGCAAACGCATCGGCTATCCGTTGATTGGCGCAGGTTTGGCGGGGGGAGACTGGGAGCGGATAGCCGCCATAATAAAAGAGGAGCTACAAGGCGAAGATCATACGCTCGTTAAATGGGCCGGCTCGGCCGCCTAGGGGTCATATCCCCACATAAACACTTGGCCGCCGGTCTCAAAGTTACCTTGAATATTGATCTCGTTGAGTAACTTCCCGCCGCTGGCCGGGTCGCCAGTATTGTTGAGATAAATGCCTTTCATGCTGTAACCATCGCCGACGAAATTGACTCGTTCAGGCAGTTGCAGAACCATGTGGCCGCCATCGTCCACATCCAGTTCCAGAGAACCTTCGATATCCATGGCGATGGAGATTTCATCGGTGAAATAGTAGGTCTGGGCGCCGCCGTCATGCTCAGTGGTGATGTAGTTGTAGCGAAAGCCTCGGGTGCGGCGGCCGTCGCTTTCATCCTGCGGCGTACCGGGGTCGTCCAGACCGCCGTCATGGGCGTTGATGCGCACCCGGGGTATCTCGATGATCAAACCGCTTTGCGCCGATACTTGCGACAGCTCCCCCTCTTCCATACCGCGTAATTCCGAGGCGGCCTTGTCGGAAACGCTTAGCGCCAGACACATCAGCATTGCACGACTCAGAAGGAGCCTGTCAGTGACTGGTTTGTGCTGTGTCATTGTCACTCCGCCTAGTTGCGTACGTTGAATATAAGATGATCCAAGGTGACGCCGTGGATGCGGGATTCATTCAGCTTCGATTGCGTCATCTGCGCCTGAAATGTGAGATCCACTTTAGGGAAATTGGGATCATAATCTGGATGCTGCGTATCCGGCAGCCCTCCCCCCGACGGGATGATGCCGCCGTCTTCCGTAAAAGGCTGCGGGTCGGAATAGGCGAAGCGCAAACCGTTGAGCGCGGCTTCAAAGGTGGCGGAATGCAGGTGTAGATTTTCCAGCCGGAAATTATAGAGAATGAAATCCGTGGCGGGATCGAACACGCCGTCGCCAATCTGAGATTCGACCAGCCACTCGGGAATCAAAAGCTCATTGATGTCCACATTGAGCAGCATGCCCTGACGCGAGTCCGCGCCACGACTGCCGTCATCGACTCGGGTGCTTTCTATCTTATAGCCCTCTGGAATCCCGCTGTACGCAACACCGCCGAGAATGGAAATGTCATTCATCGACACGCTACCCAGCATGGTGTGCTCCGACGGTGTACCGCCGGCGCGGATATTAGGGTTATTGGGATTGGGGACGTCTGGATTGCCGAATTCTTCATTGAAGCGAACGTCCAGATTGCGCCAACCTTCCATTCCAGGTAGCCCGATACGCAGCATAGGAAGCCCAACGCCCGAGTTATTCACCAGAGAAGCGTCCATTTCCACCAGACTGAAGGTCAACGGTGATTCAAATGTGCCGATCGCGTCAGCGGAAAGCTGGAACTCTTTTAAACCCAGGCTAGAGCCGTCCGCAGCAATGATATTGATGCTGCCCGCTTCCGCGCCGTCTATCGCCATCCCTTTGAACTTGACGTTATCAAAAGCGAAACTGAACCCGCTGCGACCGTCCACTTGCCCCAGCTCTTCATCAGTCAACGCCTCCATCGCCACGGCGGCGGCGCTGAGCGTCAGACAACAGATCGCCAGCACAGGTTGCGGATGTTTCATGGTTCCCTCCTGATACAGTTCATCGCTGCTTTAAAACAACTTATTGTTCTGATATCCCATGCGCGGGTTGTCGTCCCCGACGCCGAAAAATATCTGCTGCAACGTCGGCCCAACGTCGGTGTGCGCCTCCAGATAACCATCTGTTGGATGATTGGGATCGTTGAAAGGAATGCCGAAATTCCAGCCCGGCAAATCCGGCCGGGAATCAGGGATAATCCCTTCAAGGTGCTGCGACCACATGGCTCCGTTGATCGAACCATTCTGATTCGACATCAGATTGCCCGCGCCCTGCACAAAGGAAATATAGAAGTTTTTAACGTTGTGATAGTCGAGGCTGGTCACATTCGAAAGATTCAACTCCTTCCCGCCGTAGCTGTAACCAATGCCCGCATTGCCGGTGAGGCCGACATTGTCCGGAGTAAAACCGCACATGCCGCCATTGCATACCCATTCGCCGGGCGCCGGCGTTTGCGGGTAGTTGCCGGAGCCATCCGGCATGTATCCAATAATGTTGACGAAGGTGTCTTTGGTGCCGCTGCCATATATCTGCGAGCGCACCAGTCCGCCCAGATCCGCCATGATGCTCAATGCCGGTATGTAACCGGAAATGGAATCGATGGTCACCGGTGTCGAACCATCTACTCTGCCAAAACCAAAACGAATGCCGCGAATGGTGTCCGCGCCATCAGCATGATGCTGCTTCTGAATTTCCAGATAGGGGTCTTCAAACACGAAAGGATCTTGCGCCGATTTGCCGAAACCGAAGTTCCTCAGCGCCACGTCGGGCACACCCTGGCCGTTCTCGTCTTTGTAGATGGAATTGTTGGCGCCGCCATAGTCGCCGAGGGTCAGCTCTTCCGCGAAGGCATGTAACTCACCGGAGCCATTGAGCTGGAGCCGATATACTGTCGCGTCCACAGACTCGGTTTGCGTGCGCTGTTCCACCCGGGTAAATCCAATACCGGGATTTTTAATGAACTCAATGCCGGTCAACTGGCTCAGGTTGTAATTGATGTCCGTTGCGGAAAACTCCAAGGCGGACTGGGCTGAAATTTCGCCCATTTCCTGATCCGCCATCGGCTTCAGCTCACTATGGGCGACAGGATGGCCCAACGCAGGCAGCAGACACAACAGAGTTCTCCACGTTCCTTTGGGTATAAGGTCCATCTCCGTTCCTCTTTATTCTTATTCATTCAGTACTGCACTTCCAACTATGCTTACTGCTGTCGAACAGGGGCGGACGCTCGCGCTCGCTGCAAGGGTCTTTGTTCGACAAAATAAAACTAACACTTGTTAATTTTTAAACAAGAAGAGGAATAAGAGATATTTCCACAAGCGAGATATTCGGCACAAAAAACACATTAAATGCGCTTAAGTTTGGCCCAACATTGAATTTGTGCGCAATTTTTGCACCGTTGACAGGGATTTCGCCGATCCGAACAGTTGTTAGGAATTACTTCTAGCACTATTGCAAACCGGCGAGTTACTCCGCAGAGACTGACGTCACAGCGCCTTTCGCCATAACTTCCGAACCATAGATAGCCATACGCGCCTGAATGATCGTGCGCTCGATGATTTCATTGCGTTTTTCCGTATTGGCGGACAGGCTTTCAACCCCCGCCTGAAACGCGCAATTAACAAGCATTTCAGAGAGATAAAGCGGATGCGCAACCGGCCTGTCCGTCGCCGTTCCTGCCTCCGCAAGCGGCTTGGCCATGGCCTCCACCACATGCTTCACCTCACGCTCAATCGCATCCCGAAACGCCTGCACACGTCCTACCCGTTCCGCAGCGACAAAATGGAATAAGTCGCCATTCTCTTCCAGATAGCGCGCAAAGACGCGAATCGTGCGGCGCACGACCCCTTCCCGCACATCCACCTCTTTCCAGGTTTGCCGCATCAGACGACGCAAGGTCAGCCCCGCCTCGTCGATAATCGCCAGACCCAGCTCTTCAAGATTCGGGTAATAATTGTAAAACGTCGGCGGCGCAATTCCGGCCTCACGGCAAATCTCCCGCAAACTCACCCCGGAATACCCTTTCGTCCGGCACAGACGCAGCGCGGCGTTACAGATATTACGATTAACTTGTTGCTTCTTCTCGGCTCTTACGGCCATAGCGGTGGTTACCAGTCAGTAATTTCAGCTTCGTGAGCTTATATCACATAAACAAAAAAAAGATATCAATCCTACGTTACTGTGCGTAAAGCGCGAATTAATCTTAGATCAACTGTGTCGCCGCCTCGATACAAGGCAATACTTTCTCGGCCCGGCATCCGTTGAGGCCGGCGCCCCAGGCGGCGTTGGCTTCGATGATCGACCAACCGCGCTGGGGGATATAGCCGATATCGAGCACGCAGGTTGTCGGCAGGTGTTCGCTTTGTGCAAGCTGTCTGGCGAATCTCAAGCCGTCATCAAGCGCTCCATCGCCCTCGTAGACTGCAGCGTCTAACACGTCTCCCCGCCAGACAAAGCAACGAATTTCACAAGCGAACTGTACGATTTCCGAGTGAAGCACCGGCGTATCCGGCTCCAGTCCTCGGGTCTCCACAGCTAAGTCAGTCGGGCTTGCATACACGGAGGCTTTAAACAGCTTGGGCGCGGCAGGTTTCAGGAAAGCCGGAAAGTTCGACGTCATCGCCACTGACAAAGGCAGTAGCGTTACCGAGCGCAGCAACGACTGTTGCGGCAATTGCACCAACAGATCATCCACGGGAGAGATCAGATTAAGGCCCAGCTTCTGCGCCAACACCTGAGCAAAAGTGTCATTTCCATAGACCCGCACCTTGACCGGATCATAGGAAGGAGGCTCCCAAAAGCGTCCCAGCCGGGAAACCTCGCCTCCAGCGGCGCTCCAGGCCGCCGCCACAGAATCCCGTTCAGGATCGTTCTTTTCCGGGATAACCAAGGTCACCCCGGCTATGCTCACAGACTCAGCCAAAGGTCAGTCCGCGCTGGCCAGACATGCCCCGGTGCCACCCAGACCACAGTATCCTCCCGGGTTCTTGGCCAGATACTGTTGGTGATAGGTTTCTGCAAAATAAAACTCTGGCGCTGGAGTAATTTCCGTCGTAATAGCGCCACGGTTTACGTCGTGCAGCGAGTGCTGGAATTCCGCCTTCGACGTTTCCGCCAGTTGCTTCTGTTCGTCGTTAGCGTAATAGACAGCAGAGCGATACTGAGAGCCGACGTCGTTGCCTTGACGCATCCCCTGAGTCGGATCGTGATTTTCCCAGAACAGCTTAAGCAGCTTCTTATAACTGATCACGGCGGGGTCAAATACGACCTGGACGACTTCTGCATGCCCAGTCTGCCCAGTGCAGACTTCTTTGTAGGTGGGGTTGGGCGTATAGCCCCCCGCATAGCCGACACAGGTGCTATAAACGCCTTCCTGTTTCCAGAACAGTCGCTCCGCCCCCCAGAAGCACCCCAGCCCGAACACCGCTGTTTGCATTTGCGCCGGGAATGGACCTCTCATATCCACGCCAAAGACAAAATGCTCACCCTCGATTTCCATTGGCTCCGCCCTGCCCGGCAACGCTTGCTCCCGCGCAGGCATGGATGCTTTATCCTGTGAATGACTTCCAAACATATGCTTAACCTCTCCCATATTTCTAAACTTCGCCGTCATGACGATCGTCCGCCACCCATGCCGGTGACGGCGCTTAAAGCAGATCAATATTGTGATAGTAGACACGTTTTCGGGGAATTGGTTCAAGCCCGGCGAAGAGACCGCTGCGTTATATTTCCGTAAGAAGCCAGCAGCCAACTGTTTGATTTGGCTGCTCATAATGGGATGGACGGAATCAGTGCAGCGTATCAGGCGGCCTTAGGAGCCTGCTTGTCGCCAGACAACGCACTACTGACAGGCGTAGGAAACAGGCCAGGAATAGGCTCATCGATCCAGGTCGGTTCAGCATCCGGCTCAACCGCCAGCCAGCGGGGCTGCTCCGACCAGTGCAGCAACCTTAACTGCCCTTGATGGGTCTCCACCAGTGCGGAGCAGTGCTCCACCCAGTCGCCGTCATTGCAATAGAGCCTGCCTTCTTTGCGGCGAAACGCAGCGTAATGAATATGGCCGCAGATATAGCCGTCCACTTCCAGACTGCGCGCCGCCTTCAGCGCCGCATTTTCGTAGCGATGAATGAACTCTCTAGCGCGTCCCAGATGGGTTTTCAGATATCCCGCCAAGGACCAGTAAGGAAAGCCGAACACCTTGCGGGAGCGGTTCAACCAGCTATTGAGCTTGAGCATCAGGCCGTGGGCCTTGTCTCCCACCAGCAGCGCCAGCGGACTCAGTTGCACAATCTGGTCAAACTCGTCGCCGTGGCTGACATGGAAGCGGCGTCCATCCGCAGTGCGATGGACGCAATTAAGCCGAATCTTCACGCCGGAGAATGTCTGCCCCGCCATTTGCCGGAAAAAGTCATCATGGTTGCCGGGAATATAGACCACCTCCATCCCTTCCCGCGCTTTACGCATGATCAGGCTGAGAATGGCCCGATGCGTCTCGGGAAAGTGGGCTTTGCGTCGCATTTCCAGCAGGTCGATGATATCGCCCACCAGATACAGCTTATCTGTATTGATTTTATTGAGAAAATCCAGCAAGTGCTCAGCCTGACAAGCGGCCGAGCCCAAGTGCGCATCGGAGATAAAAACGGCTCTTAAGGAATCTTGCATCTGGATGTCCTTTTTTGCGATTAAGCCCTTGCGGCGTAATTATCTATTTTTCCGGCAAACGCAACATATTGATTTGAATATGCAAATACAAAGCTGAAACAATAGAAAAATTAACTTTAATCATCTTTAGCCGCGATGCTAGAAAGGCTATATGACGCTAAGGTGACCAAATGGCGAAAGTTACATTAAACAGCTCAAAAAACATGCTGTTACAATATCTAACCTTATGATTTTTGATAGGAAAGTCTTATTTGATATATCTTTGTCGTACCTTAGTGTTTGTTGAGGCTCCGGCAACGCTGTTAAGACGCCTGAAAAAGCCTGTGGCTAGGGCGTTCAGAGGATGCAGAAACCTCAACAAACCCTATACTAGGATTTTGCCGGCTAGCTTCAAGAATGTGCTAGATTTATCGATGTATCTTAAATTGCAAAAGGTTCCGCAATGTCGCTGCAAACTGCACTGGTGGTAGATGACTCCAAACTGGCGCGTATTACATTACAAAGACTGTTAGAGAAGCATAATTTGCAGGTTCAACTTGCAGAATCCGGGGTACACGCTCTGGAAATGCTGAAAACCAATCTGCCCGATATCATTTTTATGGACCATCTGATGCCTGAGTTGGACGGCTTCGAAGCCACCAAGAAAATCAAGGCGGACCCTCAGACCTCCCATATTCCCGTTATCATGTGCACCGGGAAAGAAGGAAAAGATAATTACGATGCGGAAGCCCGCGCCATCGGCGCATCGGGTACGCTGTTCAAGCCGCCGCAAGCGGAAAAGTTAGCCATGGTGATTGAGTCCGCACGCAGCGGAACCCTCACCTCCGTCGCTATCCATCAGGAAGCGGAGCCTGTGGCGGAAGCGGTAGAAGAAGTCTCTTCAGAAATTGTCGTCCCCACTCCCATGCCGGAATACACCCCACCGCAACCTCAGCAAGCCGTGGTGTCCGCCTCCGACTGGGAAATCCTGGTGGATCGTCTCGACAAACTGGAGAAAAACAGCCGCGACTTCCCTTCCTTCGACGGCTTCGAAAACCGCCTGAGAGAAAACGAGAGCGAACTGACCTCTCTGCGTCAGGATATCCAGCAGTTGCGTGAGCAGCCCTCTGAAGCGCCGGAGCAGCCCCTGCCTGACTTCAGCGCCATGGCGGAGCAGTTGCGCGAAGAACTGATGCCAGGACTGGAAAAGCGCGTGCAACAGGTTCTGGAAGCGCATATCGAAAGCATTGAGCCTGCCGAGGCCCCCGCCGCCCCGGCGATTGACGAAGTGCAACTCGCCGCCACGATTACCCGTGATGTAGAACAGACCCTCACGCCGTTGCTCGACGCCGAGCTGAAAAGCCTGGAAGACCGTTTACTCGGCTCCATCGACGACGCAGTCAGCGAATCTCGTCGCGACCTGGACGTACAGCTAAGAGAAACTGTCAACGATCTGGAGATGAGAGCCAAGCCTGTGCCGGAAGCGCCCGACCTGGACGACCTTATCGAACGCATTCGTCCCCAGGTCATGGACATCGCCACCCATTCCGCCACCGCTACCATGGACAACAATGTGGAAGACAGGCTCAGCGCCTGGGAAGCGGAACTGCAGTCAGCCAAGGAAGAACTCAAGCGCACCCTGATCGAGCGCACCACCAGAGACGAACCTGCCCCCAGCCTGAACATGGAAGACATTCTCAACGACGAGAAGCTGCACACGCTTATCGAAGGCACCGTGGAAGAGCTGCTGCGCGGACAAATCAGCAAGCAGGGACAGGATCTGGTGCAACAGATCGCCAAAGCCCTGCGCGAGCAAATGGCGGAAAAACAAAGCGAGATCGACGCCATGGCGACGCGGGTCGAGCAATTGGAGCGCCAGAAAACCACGCTGGCGACGCAACTCAACAACCTGCAGAACGTCAAGCCGCCGAAAAGCGGCGGCGCAGCGGCCATGGTTATTGGCGGCGTTGCGGTGGTGTTGGCGATTGTGTCTCTGCTGAAAGGCTTCGGCGTATTTTAAACCTGACGCAAATATAACGTAGCTTGAGAAACTAAGGGGCTCTGTTAGTCACCCGCATAAAAAAGGCCCAATTCAATCGGGCCTTTTTTGTTTGTTTACGTCCAGGTCAGCGTATTAGAACTGGGCGTTGTCCGGCGTTCTTGGGAACGGGATGACGTCGCGCACGTTTTCCATGCCGGTCACGTAGGCGATCAGGCGCTCGAAGCCCAGACCGAAACCAGCGTGGGGCACGCTGCCGTAGCGACGCAGGTCGCGATACCACCACAGTTCCTCCTTGTGATGCATATCGCCAATCCGCGCGTCCAGCACGTCCAGACGGTCTTCACGCTGGCTGCCGCCAATGATTTCACCGATGCCGGGCGCCAGCACGTCCATAGCCGCAACGGTCTTATCATCGTCGTTCAGGCGCATATAGAACGCTTTGATTTCCTTCGGATAGTTCATCACGATCACTGGCGCGCCCACATGGGTTTCCGCCAAGTAGCGTTCGTGCTCAGACTGCAGATCCAGTCCCCATTGCACAGGGTATTCGAATTTCTTGCCGCAGTTCTGCAGAATCTTGATTGCCTCAGAATAGTCGATACGCACGAAATCCGTGTCGACCATCTTCTCCAGACGCGAAACTACGTCCGGATTGATGCGTTCGGCGAAGAACGCCATATCGTCGCTGCGCTCGTCCAGCACCACCTTGAACATGTGCTTGAGGAAACGCTCCGCCAAGTCTGCGTCATCATTCAAATCGGCGAAGGCGATCTCCGGCTCGATCATCCAGAATTCCGCCAAGTGACGGCTGGTGTTGGAGTTTTCCGCACGGAACGTAGGTCCGAAGGTGTACACCTTGGACATCGCCAGACAGTAAGCTTCCACGTTCAACTGACCAGATACGGTCAAGAAAGTCTCTTTACCGAAGAAGTCTTTGCTGTAGTCGATCTTGCCGCTGTCCGTCCTGGGCAGGTTGGCCATGTCCAGCGTGCTGACGCGAAACAGCTCGCCGGCCCCTTCACAGTCGCTGGCGGTCAGGATCGGCGTATTGATCCACTGAAAGCCCTGCTCATAGAAGAAATGGTGCACAGCGTGAGACAGCGTCGTACGCACGCGAGTCACTGCGCCGAACGCGTTGGTGCGGGGACGCAAGTGAGCGACGCCGCGCAGGAATTCAAAGGTATGTCTTTTCTTGGCGACCGGATAAGTTTCCGGATCATCCACCAGACCAACCACTTCTACGGAAGTCGCCTGAATTTCGCAGGATTGTCCTTGCCCGGGCGACTCGACCAGGGTTCCAGTGACTATAAGGGAACAACCGGTCGTCAAACGCAGAATGTCGTCGTCATAGTTAGGCAGTTCTTTGGCGACAACCGCCTGAATCGCATCAAAGCAGGTGCCGTCATGCACGTGAATAAAAGAGACGCCCGCCTTGGAGTCCCTTCTTGACCTTACCCAGCCTTTGACGGTGACTTCGCTACCGATCTCCGCTTTGTTCTTGAGTAAGTCTGAAATGGCGTAATGAGTCATAAACCTGCCCGCTATCCTCTCTATCTATAAATGCTTCTCAAATTTTTTGGCCAATGGCGCACAACCGCCAATTAAAGATGGGTTAAGGCGCAAAGTCTAGCGTTCTCTTGCGGTTTAAGCGCCTTATCCGCCTGTCATAAGAGCTTACGGCAGCCCAGGCGACTGGACCCTGTATGGGCCGGGGCGGTAAAATGCGCGCCCTGACAGGAGCGAGCGGAAAATGAGCGACAGCAAAGACCGAATTTACCAAGACGCCAAAGGCGCCGTCGGCGCCTTCGAATTCGATGAGCGGGTGGCGCACGTATTCACAGATATGATCAACCGCTCGGTGCCCGGCTACACCATGATGCTGGAGATGATCGGCGTTATTTCCCGACGCTACGCCCAGGCGGGAACCCATTGCTACGATCTGGGCTGCTCTCTGGGCGCTTCCACACTCGCCATCCGCAGCAACCTTGAACAGTTCAATGAGTCCAACGACAAGCCTAAGGTCATAGGCGTCGACAACTCCGCCGCCATGGTGGAGCGTTGTCGGGTGAACATGGAGCGGATGCCCAGCGCCATCCCCACAGAAATACTCTGTCAGGACATCCAGAGCACGTCCATTGAGAACGCCTCCATCGCCGTCATGAACTTCACGCTGCAGTTCATTCCTCTCGCGCAGCGGGAAGATCTGCTGCATCGTATCGCGGTCAACATGAAACCCGGCGGCGCGATGGTGCTGTCCGAGAAAATCGAGTTCGCCGGCGCGGATAAGCAGCATACCCTGTTCGATCTTCATCATGACTTCAAACGGTCCCGGGGCTACAGTGATCTGGAGATTGCGCAAAAACGTAGCGCCTTGGAAAATGTCCTGGTGCCGGAAACCATCGAGGCGCATATTGAGCGCCTGCAAAGGGCCGGGTTCAGCCAGGCTTACTTATGGTTCCAATGTTTTAACTTCGTCTCTTTTCTGGCAATAAAATGATCCGTTTCGACGACTTCCTGGCCCACGCCGACAAAAACCGTCTGCAGCGCTTTATCCCCGACTTCGAACGAGTGTTGGATGAGCGCTATTACTCACGTACCCACGGTGACTATGAAGGCTGGTGGAATGCCTTGCAGCAGCTGCCTGCAGCGCAGGCGAGCCAGTTACAGTTCGACGTCGATACATTGACGATCGGCGCGGCGCAAGACCTTGACGCTCAGTCGCTGGAATCGCTCATCAAGGGACTACGCGGCCTGCATCCCTGGCGCAAAGGCCCTTTCAATTTCTTTGGAAACCATATCGACACCGAGTGGCGCTCTGACTGGAAATGGACGCGCGTCGCCCCGCACTTAAGCCCATTGAAAGATCGATTTGTGCTGGATGTCGGCTGTGGCAGCGGCTACCACTGCTGGCGCATGCTGGGTGAAGGCGCGCAGTTCGTCCTCGGCGTGGACCCTTCGCCCAAGTTTCTGTTCCAGTTCCACTGCGTTAAAAAATATGCGCCCGCCGCACCGGTTTATTACCTGCCGCTGCGTTCTGAAGACCTGCCACCCAACATGGGCGCCTTTGATACGGTCTTCTCCATGGGCGTGCTTTACCATCGCCGCTCGCCGTTCGATCATATTGATGAGTTGAAAGCGGCCCTGCGTCCAGGCGGAGAACTTGTGCTGGAAACACTGGTCATCCCTGGCGACGAAAACACCATCCTGACCCCGCTGGACCGCTACGCGCAAATGCGCAATGTCTGGTTTATCGGCAGCTCTCTGGCCACCAAGCGCTGGCTGGAGCGTTGCGGTTTTGAGGATGTTCGCATTGTGGATGAGGGCGTCACCTCACTTGAAGAACAACGCCAGACAGACTGGATGACCTTTCAGTCACTCAAAGACTTCCTCGACCCAGAGGATTTCAGCAAAACAGTGGAAGGCTACCCCGCGCCTGCTCGCGCGGTGTTGGTGGCCAGGAAGCCTTAACAAAACCTCAAGGGCTGTCGACCGACCTGCGCCAGCCCTACTCCTTCTGATACAGCACATGAATATACCGCCCCAGGGAGAGGTACGGCTCTTTCTGGGAGTGGGCGCGCTCCATTTCCAATACATCTTCATAGCTGCGTTCCCGGGCCACGTGTTTTTGCATGAAGTCGTAAAAAGTGCGAATGCCTCGTTTGCATATCTGTCGCAAGCCCGCCTGCTCCAGCCAGCCGTAGACTTCATCTGGATCAAGTGGATTCTGTGGCGTCAGACCGCCTTTACGGTGGCGCCAGTTGTTTTTCTTGAGCTTGCGAAAGTTGCCTTGCAGCAGATTGCGGTAAATCAGGCTATTGCGGTTATAGAAAGCCAGGGACAGCACGCCGCCACGGCGTAACTTGCTTAGCGCCAGCTCCAGCGCGGGGCGGGGGTCGTCCATCCACTCCAGCACCGCGTGGATGATGATTAGGTCATAAGGTCCCTGGAGTTGCGGCAGAACGTCCTGCATCGCGCCTTCACGCCACTCCTCGCAGGCCTGCGCCGCTCCCAGAGATTCCAGATTGGCGCGGGCCGCCGTCAGCATTTCTGCGGACAGATCCGTCAGAGTCAGGCGATGTCCCGCTTGCGCCAAACGTCCGCTTATCATCGCAGCGCCGCAGCCGATATCCAATACTCGCCAGGCGCCTTCACCCAACCGTTCCGTCAGATGAGCCTCCAGGTCTTCGTTGATCAGGTCCAGTCGCAAGCGCCCTTTGGGGGTGCCGTAAATATTATTCTGGAAGCGTTCTTTCAGTTCGTCGAAGTTGTGCCCTGGGGAACCCTTTGAATCTTCTTGCATTTTGGGAACTTACTGTTGAATCGAGATTGATATTGACGCGTATAATACCACTACTGCGCACAAAGCCCTCGACAGGTTATTGAAAAGCCTTCGAAAAAACGTCGCCGCAATATCAATGGCTTCAATGTAACAAGGATACGCTTCACCATGCTTTCGCTACTTAAAATACTTCATGTTCTAGCGGCCCTGGGCTGGGTCGGCGGTATGTTTTTCGCCTATTTTATTCTACGCCCTACCGCAGCGGAGCAGTTGCAGCCGCCTCAGCGTCTGCCGTTGTGGTCGGAAGTGCTGACCCGCTTTTTCCGATGGGTGTGGATCGCCGTGCTGACGCTCTGGGGCTCCGGCATGGGCATGCTCGCTCTGTGGGGTAGTAAACCGCCGTTGTATGTACATGTCATGCTGGGCGGCGCACTGGCGATGACGCTGGTCTTCATTGGGGTGTTTTTCTTTCCCTTTCGCAAGCTGAAGACCTGCACGCTGGAAAAGACCTGGAGCGAAGCTGGCGCCGCGCTAAACCAGGTGCGACAGGCGGTGCTGGTCAACCTGTGCCTGGGACTCATCGTCATTTGCGTCGCCGTTGGTAAGTGGCCGCTTTGACATCAGCCTCGCAATAACGCCAGGGCGGCGTCCAATGGCGCGTCGTCCGCCGCCAGCCAGTGGATAGCGACGCCCTGACGTTCCATGCGGCGAAACCATTTCACTTGCTGACGGGCGAAAAGATATATCGCAGAAGCCAGTTTCTGCATCATATCATTGCGATTCAGCTGCTCCTGCAGATACAACGCGACATAACGGTACTCCAATCCCAATTCGTCCAGCTGCCGCCAACTCAGCCCCTCAGCCCGCAGACTTTCCACTTCTTCAATCAAGCCTTCGTCCAGACGAGTTTCCAGACGTTCGCGAATGCGGGCGCGCAATCGGTCATTGTCGCAGTGCAACCCGATCACTACAGGATTGATGCTGATTTGCACACTGGGACTGTCTTCATTCAGCTCTGCGTAGGCAATCTCAATCGCTCGCAGGGTGCGCTCGCGGTCCTGCGTGTCAGTGGTGTTATGTAAAGGCCTCAATGAAGCCAACAGCGCATTCAGTCGCTCTTGATCGTGATGTTTGAGCCGTTCCCGCAGCAGCGGATCGACAGGCGCCTCGACTAGTCTATAGCCGCGCAGAAGCGCATCCAGATACAAGCCAGAGCCGCCGGCGATAATCGGGCGCTTCTCTCTCGCATCCAGATCATCGAGTGTCCGCTGCATAGCACTGAGGTAGTCAAACAGGCTGAACAGTGTTCCCGGATCAACTATGTCGATCAGGTGATAAGGCGTATCGCCGTAGTCCTGCAAATCCTTGCCAGTCCCGATATCCATGCTCCGAAACACCTGCCGGGAATCCGCAGACACTATTTCTCCCTCTAGGGCGCGCGCCAATCCTACGGCGAGCCGGGTCTTGCCGCAGGCAGTGGGTCCAAGCACCACTATGGGCCTGGCGTTAGGGTTTTCGTTAGCGATACTCATCTGTGACTCTTTTCTTGATTTCGGACAGCCTTCTCCGCCGGGAAGCAATCTAATCTATGCTTATATCAGACCCTGTTTACCTGAGCACGGAGTATGGCAATGATGAAAGTAACCATTATCTGGATGGCCGTCGCCGCTGTATTTATGCTGCCAACCATGATGGTGTTGGCGTTTATTTTTCGCAATTCACGCACAGCGGACCTGTATTACAACGGGCTGGCCAACCGGGTGGAACAGGAACGCCTGGGCCAGATGCTGAAACAGAAAGGCGTCGACACCGCGCACTATGTCCGGGGCTCGTCTTCCGTTGAGGTGTTCAAGGCCATTCAAAACTGCCGTAACTGTTCCGAGAAAGCCCACTGTGGCGAACACCTGCAACAGGAAAGCGCCAACCTTGGAGCTCCCGACTTCTGCCCTAATCAGAACGCCATTAACGCCCAAGCGCCTGTCAGCCCTGATGAGCCCAAGCCGGAAGCAACGCCTCCGGCATAACCACCCGCATGGCCCGGCGGCGCATGGGACAGTTAAACGCTAGCTCCATCGCCGCCAGCATCAAACCATCCTCGTGCTTGTTGCCGGAACCATAACGCGGATCGCCCAGTAAGGGATGCCCCAGGTCCGCAAAATGGCGACGAATCTGATGTTTGCGTCCCGTGATCAGTTTGACCCGCACCAGACTGGAGTCCGTCGCGTCGTCATAATGCTGGACCTGGTAATAGCTCAACGCTGACTTGCCGTCCACAGGGAAGTCGATCTCCCCTTGCTCTTGCGCCAGGCGCCCTTTTACCCGCGCCAGATAGAACTTATCCAGCGCATTATTCTGCAACATCGCGCCAAATCGACCCGCCGCCGCTTTATTATGGGCGATGATCACCAGCCCCATGGCTTCACGATCCAGCCGATGCAGCAGGAACACCTGTCGCTTACTTTGAAAGTGCAGCTCCACCATGCGCAGCAGGCTGCAATGATCCCCCCATTCGGAACCCTGCGTCAGCAGTCCAGCAGGCTTGCACCAGATGGAGTATGCGTCGTGATCCGCCACCAGCGTGGGCTGCGGACTGTTGAGAGCGAGAATCTGAGGATCGTAATTCAGCTCCAGCACATCGCCGACCGCCAATGCGGATTTGGCTCTGCGCAGGCGCTTCTGCGGCTTGCCGCCGCGCTTCCACCAGACGGCGCCCTTCAGCATGGCGTCTTTGACCTTTTGCTTCGACAAACCGGTCTGCGCGGCCAGCCAGGTAGACGCATCCGCCACCGCCTCGCCGACAATCAACTTACGACGCCAGCGGCTTTGCGCGTCCACTTCCCCGCCCCCGGAACGCCAAACATTATCTGACGGCATGGTACACCTTGAATCGGCTGTTCTCGAACAGAACCCGCACCGGCCCGACATGAGCTTCAATCCAGTCCGGGTATGGCAGGAAGCGATTCGCCACCAGGGTTAATGAGCCGCCAGGCTTAAGTACGCGAGCGCAATCGCGCAGAAACTGCTGAGTGATGCGAGTATCCTGCTTCACCCCCTGATGAAACGGCGGGTTAGTGACAATGGCGTCTACGCCGGGCTGCACTTCAGCGAGCCCGTCTGACGCATAGATATTCAACTCAGCGCCATTGGCTTCAGCCGTGCGCGCCGCGCTTTTCAGCGCCAGCAGATTAATATCCGTCAGCTCCACCGATGCTTTGGGGTAGCGCTTCTTCAAAGTCGTTCCAATGACGCCGCATCCGCAACCAAAGTCCAGAAGTCGCCGTCCGTGCAATTCCGGCAGGGATTCCAGCAGTACTTGCGTTCCCTCGTCCAGACGCCCCGCGCTGAAGACTCCCGGAAGCGTGAAAAGTTGCAGTGCGTCTACTTTCTCCTGCGTGAGTTCATAGGCGCGCCAGAACTCGTCTTGCTTCGGCCGCCAATCTTTCGCCGGCGTCAATTGCCAAACCTGACAATGACGCGCCGAGTCCACCTTGGTGGCGTCCCAGCCTTCTTTCGCCAGACGCTTGGCGGCGCTCTCAACGCCTTCCCGCTTTTCCCCCACCAGCCAGATATGCTGCGCCCGTTTCACTGCTGGCGCGGCAACGGACAACATCAGGTCCAGCATTTCTCTGGCCTTCGGCATGAACAGGGCGACTTGGTCCCATTGCGCGTCCGCGGGCAACGCCAGATCCGTAAATAACCGCTCTTCCGCTACGGCGTTCCGACAGGCGTTCACCGCCGTATGGTCCCAACTCAGAACGCTGACTTCTGCGCCCGTCTGGCGCAGTTCCGCCGTGATGGCGTCTGCGGGCGGCGAGCACAATAATATCCGGCCGCTCAACTGCTCACGTTGGCGTAACAGCG
The DNA here is from genome assembly GCF_004135205.1 of Hahella sp. KA22. NCBI lineage: Bacteria > Pseudomonadati > Pseudomonadota > Gammaproteobacteria > Oceanospirillales > Hahellaceae > Hahella > Hahella sp. KA22. Next base: position 5,174,478 of record NZ_CP035490.1, read on the forward strand.
CTTGGCTGGGATTGCTTAACTGGCTCATGCGGGCCTCGGAATACTGATAACTTCGCCTAATGTGGCGTATTCATCCGCACCCAGACGGGACAGCGGGTCCACCTGCATCGCATCCACTTTGAGACGGCCTTTGGCGTCCGTGGTCATGACGCTATCGTCCACAAACAGTTTTTCGATATTGAGCAGCACCATCGCCTGAGGCACGCTGCCCAGCTCCACCACTTCCTGCACACGACACCCGAACGCCAGACGACACTCAGCCAGACGGCCCAGCTCGAAGCCTTCAAAGTCCACCAATGACAAATTAAGCCCTTGCAACTCGGATTCGCCGTAAGGCAGCGTCCGGGACGAGTCCGTCACCGCCTGCGCCATTTCACGACCAGCGATATGCACCGTGCAGGGCGCGCCAACCTGTAAATTACTGCGCGTATCTTTCAGCTCTCCGCTGGGCTTTTTGCCGATGGAAATGGCGATGGTGGGGGGCGCGCTGGAAATCGCCGTGAAATAGGAGAACGGAGCCAGATTCATGCCGCCATCCTCATTGCGGGTCAGCGCCCATGCGATGGGACGGGGGATGACGGTCTGCGTCATCCAATGATAGATTTTGGTCGCTTCTAATTGCTGGAAGTCAATATACATGGGGGAGACTCTATGGCGTTGCAGTGGCTTGAAGTTGCTAAAGCCCGCTATTTTAAGCCCCCCCGCCTCTTTTTTCTAACCTTTACGCAGAGTTGAGGAAATAATGATGCCCCAATAATGGACTATATAAAAAGACCTATCGACGCAGATGAAAATGTGATCAGTATCCACTCAATCTTTGTATCATTGTGTAACACTGCTCAACATTCAGTCAGGATCGCCCAGGCAGCCAAGCCTGGAGAGCCCTGACGTTATAAAAACAAATACGTCCATCAACCTGTCGCGCCAGGAATCTATAAAGTTATAACAAACCCTGGCGCCGGGGTCTGCCTGAATGCTGTCAGCAGGCCCAGGGCAAAGAGGCGCCACAATGAGCATATCTCCAACACTATCGTCGATGCTGTTCATCGTTTTGTTGAGTCTGACTACGCCGTCCTTTGCGGTGACGCTGCAAGGCGTGGAAGTTCCTGAATCCCTGCCGCCAGAAGGCGACCGCCCTTCACTTTCCTTGAATGGAGCCGCCACGCGCCGCTTTCTGGTTTTTGTCGATGTTTATGTCGGCGCGCTGTATGTAGAACAAACGACTCACGAGGCGCAAACGCTGCTTGCCGACGAAGGTTACCGGCGTATGGAGTTCACCATGCTGAGGGACGTGCGCGGCCGCAAAATCGCCGACGCCTTTTACGAAGGCATGCGTCTGAACATCAGCAAGCAGCAGGCGGAGGACATCCGGGGAGAGATTGAGCAGATGGTGCACATGTTCGACCAAAAACTGGAAAAAGGAGACACCGCCGTCGTGGAGTATATCCCCGGCGTCGGAGCGCAAGTCTGGCTGGACGGGCATGACCGCGGCGTCATTCCGGGCAAGAAGTTATTCGACGCCATTCTTTCTATCTGGATTGGCGACTACCCTGTCAGTCAGGACTTCAAAGCCGGCATCCTGGGGACGCCGCAACAAACGGCGAGTCGAACGGCTGACCGGAATTGACCCCGGTCAATATAAGCGTTACCGAGGGGCCGGCCGCCGGGAGAGGTTGACCTGAATCAAACTCGTCATGGCGGACCCTCGCCATAATCCAACTAAAGATCACGTTATTATCGATCAGCCAAGTTGGAGATCCATTATGTACATCGACGAGACCATCATCGCGGGTTTACTGGTAGTAGGCATGACCATCGCATTCTTCGGCGGCGTCTATGTCGTGCTGAAAAAAGAAAACGACAAACATCAGAAACATCATTGATTACAGGCTCCGTCGTTACGGTGACGTCAGTAGTCCTGCTTCCACTGTAACTCGACGCCGCCAAAGCCGGACTGTCCGCCAGTGGTCGTCTCCAGGTTGAGGTTGGGGTTCAACTCCACCTCGACGGAGCCTTTCCACGGCTGCGCCGGGTCTGGGGTACGCTCCAGCTCCAGGTATACGCGTTCAGTCAGATATTTGCCCACACCGACGGATACGCCGCTGCCGTTGTCGGTTTCCTGAGTGTCGACGGACAGTGTGTCAACGCCCAGCAGGTCGCGGGTGGTGGCGATGGGGTCAAAGAAACTGCCGCCTTCTCCACGCAGCGTCTGCACCGCCGCCGCCAGGCGATACGCCTGAATCGGCGTGATGTTGCGCACGGACTTGCCAAACATGAGCTGCGACAGGATTTCATCTTCCGGCAAGGGCGGGTTTGAACTCAGGTTCACCTTCAGCGACGCCAATGATCCGGACAGCTCCGCACGATATTCCGTGTCCTTGCTGGTGTAGACGCCCACGATAAACATGGTGAAGCTGTCGTTCTCAAACAGCACCTCCCCTTCCTGCAGGTCGAATTTCTTACCGAATACTTCAAAGGTGCCGCGCAAGGTTTCAAAGTTGCCACGATAGGAAGCGGATTCCAGCGGTCCTTTGGCGAACACCCGGCCTTTCAGTTCCGCTTCCAGCCCGCGCCCGCGCAGATAAGCCTGCTGATTGACGACCAGACGAATATCCAGAGCGACCTTGGGCAAAGGCAGGATGCTGTCTTCCTCGAGCACTTCTTTAGCCACCTCGCGTACTTCAATCTCCGGAATATCACGGCCCAGCGCCGCGTCCAGCATCATCGCAAACGGCAACACTTCCACTTTTCCGCTAAGCAGCAAGTTTTTGAAATCCCCTTCCAGCGTCAGCTTCCCGGACACCGCGCCTTCCATATCGGAGCGGCGCAGAATACTGGCGTTGGTGGCGACCAACTGCAGCTCTATCGGCTTGTCGTCACTTTCTTCACCGCCCTTCAGTTCACTCCAGTCCACATGGCCAAGCAGCTCCAGCTTGCCGGAGCCGCCATCACTGGCGGAGCTGTCGCTCATGGTCATTTTCCGGCCGGAAAACGCCAGATTGGCCTGAGCGTCTTTAAATAAAGTGCTGGTGATGCGGTTTTCGTAAAAACCATCCTGCAGTTTCAAATCGCCATTTAACAGAGGATCGCCCAGAACGCCCTGGGCGGTCAGATTCAGATTCAGGTCGCCGGAAAAGCGGTGAATATCCGGGTCCAGCAGGAAATTAAGCCAGCGCGTCTCCAGGTTGCCCGCCACCGCCACATCCAGGGGAATCTTACGCACATCCAGTTCGCCCTGCAGTTGGTTGAAGAAATCCAGGTAAGTGCGCGCGTTGATATCCAGCTTCACTCTGCCGGTCTGCGTATCGTCTTTCTTGATCACTGTCGCCAGGGACAAGGTTTCGTTTTCCTGTGTGGCGATATCAGTATGCAACTGCAGCGGGTACTTCTGTTTCCGCCCTTTGTCGTCCGTCCCTTCGATTTCCGTGGCGTAGGCGACATAACCGTCCACTTTGGGTTGCTGCAGCGAACCCTGCAGCCGCAGATTCGTATTCAGCAGCCCATGCTGCACTTGCCAGCCCAACGCTTGCAAACTCTTCGTGTTCACACCGGAGCCGTTCAGCGAGACGTCAAACCCAGTGGGCCGCCACCAGCCAGACAGATCAATACGCCCGGCATCGCCCAGATTCGCAGTCAAGGAGGAAACGTCCACCCCCTGCGTTCCGCCTTCGCCTTCGCCAGTCACCTCGAACGGCAAGGTCGAGTAGCGCCCTGCGGTGTGCAGACGGCCACTGACTTTGGGATCGGCAAACGCCCCTTCCACGTGTAAGTCTGCATCCACGTCGCCGCTTAGCTCAGGCGGCAACGCCACATCCGCCAATGCAGCCAGTGAATACGGCAGTTTATGCGCCACTACATCCAGATTAAGCGTACTTTTGGCGATACTGACCCGTCCGGAGCCTTCCAGCGTGGCCAGCTCGGCCTGATCTGCGGCCGTATCGCCCTCTTTCTCTTTAGATTGCGTGCGGGGCAATTCGGCGCGAAATGAGCGAAAGTTCAATACATCGGGGGAGCCGGACAGGTTCGCACTCACCGCAAAGGCTTGCGATTTGAAGCTGCCCGCCGCCTGCGCCACGCCGGAGAACTCCGGCTTGGTGAACTTGCCTTTCACTTTAGCGTCAACGCCCACCAGGGTCGGCCCCAGTTCGGGCGGCAGCTCGATTTCCAGTTTGCTAAGCAGGTCCAGCGGGATTTTGCCGCCCTTGGCGCTCAGGTCGAGAAGAGATTTGCTCCAGTCGATCTTGCCTGAAGCCGTCACCCAGGCGTCTCCCGTATTCACACGCGCATCCTGCAGAATTACGGAATCGACGCCGCCCTTCACACCGCCTTGCACTGTGAAAGGCAGGTCCAGATAGGCTCCACGGGCGGCCACTTGCCCCTCATAATTCGGCGAAACGTAAGGGCCGGTAACCGACACATTGGTGGCTTCCGCAAATAATGTTAAACCTTCTGGCGGCGCGATCTCCAACAAGCTGAGATAGCTCAGCGGAGTTTGCGCCCGGGTCACGCGAATATCCAGTTTCTCCGCCGCCAGATCCACCGTTCCGCTGGCCTGCGCCTGTAATTCATCCAGACTGGCGGTCAGGGATTCCACGACAATTTTATCTTTGCCGCCACTGCCGCGTACGGAGGCGATCAAGGGCTTACCGCTAAAGTTAGTGCGCACAATGGCGCTGCCCGAAGCTTGCGGGTCATTCAGCGAACCTGTCGCACGGAGACTGGCGCTGGCGTTACCGGTGCTGAAATCTTTGGTCCAGGGCGCCAGCACATCCAGCGGAAAGCGATCTATATCCACCTGCGCGTCCAGCTCTTCATCCGTCACTCGTCCGCGAACCTTTTGCAAACGCTGATCAATGTAGATATCCAGCCCTTCGGTTTGCACCAGAAACGTATCCAGATTCACATCCACTTTTCCGGATGCGCGCAGGTTGTGGCCGAACAACGGCGCTTTCAATTGTTGCAGATCGATGCCGTACGTTGGACCGCTCTGCGCGCCGCTGGCCGCCGGATCTGAAGGTTCGGACTGGGCCACCACCGCTTTTAATTCCACATCCAGCGCCTGCCAGACGGGCATTTTCGCCAGTCCGCCCAACCAGCCGCCGGCTGGCTCATTCAACATCGCCGTCAATGTCAGCCGCTTTTGCTCATCCCATTGCGTGGCGACGGCGATTTGCGCCGGCTTTTCCTCAAGCGTCCCGGCGTTAAGCTCTAAAGTAAGGGGAACATCCGTCCAGTACAGTGTGCCGGAACCATGAATCTTCGCCGCGGGAATATCTTCCATGCCCGGCGCTTTTACTTTGAGGCGCAGCAGCGACAATTCATCCAGCGCCACCGGCCACATTGCCGTGGTTCCAGCAGCAGGCGCCTCCTCCTCATCCTCCTCTTCGCTGGATTCAGGCAGAGTGTCCACCAGATTTATATACAGATCATCCGCCGACAGGTTGTCCACATGCACCCGCTGGGCGAACAGACTGTTGATGTCCACCTGCAGATCCAGGGCGCGCGCCCGCACCAGTTGCTTCTCGTTGAGATAGACTTCCAGCAGGCCAAAACTCCAGTGGCCAAGATCCGGACTGCCTACGTCCTCCACCTCGATTCTGATCGGCGAACCCTTCAGCGCCAGCGGCAACCCTTTCCCTAATAACCAGACGCGGCCGCTTTCACTGCCGACGAAGGTAACCGCCAGCAGCACAATAAATACTATCAGGCTCATGATCAGGGAGAAAAAATGAGCCGGCCAACGCACCCACCACTTACGCAGCATCAGAAGGCCTGCCCTATGCTGATGTACAACTGAAAGTTGTCATCCACTTCATCCCTGGGACTGAGCGGAACGCCAACGTCAAAGCGGATGGGCGCAAAGAAAGTGAAATAGCGCAATCCAATTCCCGTTCCCCATTTCAGCTCTTCTCCTGGCTGCAGGTTCGCGTCATCAAAAGCGAAGCCGCCGTCTACAAAAAGTACCGCGCCCCAGCTCTCGGAAAAGCGAAAGCGGGTCTCTACGGAGACTTCGTTAAACGAGCTGCCGCCAAACGGGTCGTCACCGGTGATTCGGCTCAGTGACTGATATGGATATCCGCGCACAGAGCCACCGCCGCCCACATAGAAGCGCTCGTCAGCGGGGATGTCGTCGGTTGACTGTCCGGAGATGGTTCCTGTCGCCGCCCGTAGCGCCAAAGTGGGTTCCCAGTAAAAGGAGTCCGCAGTCAGATACGTACTGGCGGAGAAGGTGGTTTTCACAAAGCGGCGGGAGGTTTCCAGGGTATCAATGTATGGCTGAACGCCAGCGGTAAGAATAAACCCTTTACGCGGGTCGAGGAGATTATCAGTCGTATCCAGCTTCAAGGTGAATGGGAAGGACACCAGACCAAACTCGTCGGTCACGCCTTCGTCAGTGACTTCACTGTATTTCAGCTGCGCGCCGATGGAGCCTGACAGGATGTCCGTGAACTGGCGTTTGATCGTCAAACTGGTCTGTGCGCTGAGAGAGTCGTAGGCGTCCAACTCTTTCTTGGTCAAGTCGCCGTTAAGAATAGCGCTTTGATCATCGCGAAAAAAATTAGGCAGCGTCAGCTCGCCCTCCACAGTGCGACGGACCTGAGACACGCGTCCGCCCACCTCAATCTTTTCGCCTGCGCCAAGAATATTACGATGCTCCCAGCCCAGCGATAGCCCAATCCCTTCATCCGTGCTGTAACCAATCCCCGCTTTGCGCGTGCGGTGGTTGCGCTCCTGCAAGCTGAAGGAGGTATCGACGCGACCGTTCTCCGGTTGGGCGATATTCGTCTCGATGCGCGCAATCAAATTGGTTTTGAGCAGATTCAATCGCGCCTGATCCACACGGGCGCGGTTGAAGCATTGTCCTGGTTCATATCCCAGTTTGCTACGCAGATACTCTTCCTCAACGGAAGTCAGGCCGCTGACAGTGATCTCGCCGAAGTTGACGCTGGGACTGGGCTCCATGCGATAAACCACTGTCGCGGAGTGATCGGCGTGATTCACTTCCGCCACATAGCTGAGCTTCACTTCGTAAAAGCAGGCGTTTTCCTGAATATATCTTTTCAGCGCGTCCTGAGTGTCCAGCACGTTGGAGGCCACCAGCGCGCGTCCCTCACGCAAAGGCCAAGTGGAGGCCCTGGGCATTTTGAAGCCATCCGGCACGTCGAAAGTGATTTTTTGCACTTTGTACAGAGGGCCCGGAGTCAGCAGATAGGTCACGCCCTTGTCGTCTTCTTTGAGGCGGTACTCCACAGCTCCCGCGTAATAACCCTGTGAACGCAGCAGACGTTGAATGATGTCTTTTTCGTAGCGGGCGATTTTGACCGGGTTGGTGTACTGCTTGAGCGTGAGGTTCTCATCCCGTTGGCGATCCAGCTCGTCCTCCACCAAGGATTTCAGCTTCTCGTTATCCTCCACCACAACTTCATATTTGAGTTTGTCTGAAAAAAACGGAATGTCGATGGCGTGTGCAAGTCCGGAAACGGCCAGAAAAAATGTGAAACTAGCTAAACACCTTATTAAATGCATCAGGTTGAAATGGCTATCCGAAATATAGAGTCAGGTGATGAAATTGCTTCGTCCTATGAGACTCGGCATTTTGCGATAAATTTCGATGTCCTTCTAGATGAAACCGCAGGAATTACCCGTATTTAATAATGACTGGAGGTGACAACCATGTTTTATCCGCTAACATAGGGCGGCTTCGTCTTTATTCAGGAACATTCGCGAAAAGCACTTACAATTCAGCAGGATCAGGAAGAACCGGAACTCAGCGATTGCAATCAACGAACCTCGGGCTAATGCCCCAACCCCATCGCCAGCATATAACTTTTCCCGGCCGCCTTCCGGCCGGACTCGGACATATACAAGTAATCATAAAGGGAGAACTTCATGGCTAAACGCATGACGATAATGATTGTCGTACTTGCAGTCGTCTTCGGTGGAATTTTCTACTTCCTGGGCTATCTGAAGCCGAAAATGATGGGCGAGTATTTCGCCAACTTTCAACCCCCGCCCGTCACCGTTTCCTCTGAGAGCGCACGCACGGAGAAATGGACGCCCTTCTACAGCTCCATTGGTAACGTTGTCGCCGTACAACAGGTGACAGTGACTTCCGAAGAAGCCGGCGTCATCAAATCCATGCCGATTACTTCCGGCGCCCAGGTCAACGCCGGCGATCTATTGGCGCAGCTGGATACCGATGTGGATGTGGCGGAAATAAAAGGAATGCAGGCCTCCGCAGAACTCGCGGAAGCCACTTACAAACGCGATCAAAAGCTTTTGGAGCGCAATGTCGCCAGCAGCCTGGATTTCGAAACCAGCCGCGCGCAGTTAAAGAACGCGCAGGCGCAGGTGGAAAGCCAGCGCGCCCGCATCAACAAGAAAAGCATTCGCGCGCCGTTCAAAGGCACATTGGGCATCCGTAAGGTCAACCTTGGCGAGTATGTGCAGCCAGGAACCCCCATTATCACTTTGCAGGATTTATCCCGCGTGTACGTCAATTTCGCTTTGCCTGAGCAGCTGTTCAGCCAGGTGCATAACGGCCTGCAGGTGGAAGCCAAGGTGGCGGCGTTTCCTGAACGCACGTTCAACGGCAAGGTCACGGCCATCGACGCCCGCGTGGACCAGCAAACCCGGAATTTCACCATCCAGGCGACTTTCGAGAATCCCGACCAGGCGCTGCGCCCCGGCATGTTCGCGGAAGTGAAGCTGTTGCTGGGCTCCGAGCGCGATGTGATTACGGTTCCCTCCACGGCTCTGGAAGCCAAGCTATACGGCACCTCTGTGTTCGTGATCAGCAAGGCCTCCGCAGAAGGTCAGGCAGCCACCGAGGACGCCCAGGAAAACCTGGTGGTCGAGCGCCGTTATGTTGAAACGGGGCTGTCGCAGAACAACTGGACAGAAATCACCAAAGGGCTGGAGCCCGGCGAGTCCGTGGTCACCGCCGGCCAGCTCAAATTGCAGAACGGCTCCCGCGTGAAGATCAACAATAACGTGGAACTGCGCTGATCCGCACCGGTAAACAAGGAGAAGCCTATGCGTTTTACCGATATTTTCATACGCCGTCCGGTGCTGGCGTCCGTCGTCAGCCTGATTATTCTGCTGCTGGGTCTCAACGCCCTGAAGACCCTGCAGGTGAGGCAATATCCGCAATTGGAAAATGCGGTCATCAATATTTCCACCGCTTACCCGGGCGCCAGCTCGGAACTTGTGTCCGGGTTTATCACTTCGCCTATTCAGCAGGCCGTGGCGAGCGCTGAGGGGATCGACTATCTGACCTCCTCCAGCAACCAGGGCTCCAGCCTGGTGGAAGTGCACCTGAAGCTGGGCTTTGACTCCAGCACCGCGATGACGGAGATTCTCTCCAAAGTGGCGGAGGCGCGCCGTCAGCTGCCTGCGGATGCGGAAGAGCCGGTGATTCAGAAGACCACCGCCGGCACCACCGCGCTCATGTACGTCAGCTTCTTCAGCCAGGACATGGGCGAAGCGCAGATCACCGACTATCTGAAGCGCGTGGTGCAACCGCAGCTGGAAACCGCTGATGGCGTGGCCAAGGCGGAAATTCTGGGCGGTAAGACTTTCGCCATGCGCGTCTGGTTGAATCCGCAGAAGCTGGCGGCCTTCGACCTGACGCCTCAGGATGTCGCTCGCGCCGTCGGCTCCAACAGCTTTCTATCCGCCGCTGGCGCGACTAAAGGCCAGTACATCACCGCCAATATCACCGCCGATACGGACTTGCACAGCGTGCAGGAATTCCAGCAGCTGGTGGTGAAACGGGATGACGCCACCCTGGTGCGTCTGCAGGATGTCGCCACCATTGAGCTGGATGCGGAAAGCGACGATTCAGCGGTGTACTTCAACGGCAATCGCGCCGTGTTTGTCGCTATTACGTCCCTGCCCGCCGCCAACCCGCTGGAAGTCATCGACAATATCTACGACCTGATGCCTGCGCTGGAGAAGCAGTTGCCCAGCGCTCTGAACGTCAAAGTGGCTTATGACGCCACCAAGTTCATTCGCGACTCCATCAACGAAGTGATCAAGACAGTTGGCGAAGCGACGGTCATCGTTATTTTCGTCATATTCCTGTTCCTGGGCTCTTTGCGCGCGGTCATGATTCCGGTGGTGACTATCCCGCTATCTCTGGTGGGCGTTTGCTTCTTCATGCTGGCGCTGGGCTACTCCATTAACCTGCTGACTCTGCTGGCCATGGTGCTTGCTATCGGTCTGGTGGTGGACGACGCCATCGTGGTGGTGGAGAACATTCACCGCCACATCGATGAGGGACTGTCTCCGTTCAAGGCCGCCATCATCGGCGCCCGGGAAATCGCCACGCCGGTCATTTCCATGACCCTGACTCTGGCGGCGGTGTATGCGCCCATTGGCTTCCTCGGAGGATTGACGGGCGGTCTGTTCAAGGAATTCGCCTTCGCGCTGGCCGGGGCGGTGATCATCTCGGGCGTCATTGCGCTGACATTATCGCCGATGATGTGCTCCAAGCTGATGACGGAAACCAACAGCAAGATGGCGATCTGGCTGGATGAGATATTTGAAAAGCTCAGAGGCGCCTACCAGCGTCGCCTGCATAACGCGCTCAATTATCGCCCGGTCACGCTGGTAATGGTGCTGACGATGCTGGTGAGCTGTTTTTACCTGTACCAGCTGTCCAACAAAGAGCTGGCCAGGGACGAAGACCAGGGCATCATCTTCAGCATGTCCACCGCGCCGGTGAGCGCTACGCATGACTACGTGGCCGCCTATACCGATGAAGTCATCAAAACCATCGAGACCTTTGATGAGAGAAACGATTACTTCATCGTACAAGGCGCCAACGGTTCCGCCAACAGCATGTTCTCCGGCATGATCCTGAAAACCTGGGGAGAGCGTGAGCGCAGTCAGATGGAGCTGGTTCCCATCATGCAGCAGCGCATGGGGGATATCGCCGGTTATCAATCGGTCTCCTTCAACCTGCCCACCCTGCCCGGCTCCAGCGGTCTGCCTGTGCAGTTCGTCATCACCACCGCGCAGGATTACAAGGTGCTGTACGAGCTGGGTCAGGAGCTGCTGGCGGAAGCCCGCAAGAGCGGCAAGTTCCTGTTCGTGAATTCCGACCTGAAGTTCGACAAGCCCACAGCGCATATTTCCATCAACCGCAGCAAGGCGGCGGAACTGGGTATCAGCATGCAGGATATCGGCGCCGCATTGGCGACCATGTTGAGCGGCGGCTATACCACCCGCTTCAGCGTGGAAGGCCGCAGTTACAAGGTGATTCCACAAGTGCTGCGGGAATACCGCGCCACAGCGGAACAACTGGACGACTACTACATACGCACCGCTTCCGGCGAGCTGATTCCGCTCTCCACCATCGCGGAAGTCTCCAAAGGCGTGGAGCCCAACAAACGCGGCCAGTTCCAGCAGTTGAATTCTATGGTGGTGGAAGGCGTAATGACGCCCGGGATCAGTCTGGGTGAAGCACTGGACTTCCTGGACCAGAAGGCGCAGACCATCTTCCCCCAGGGGTATGGATATGAGTACGCCGGACAGTCCCGCCAGTACAAGCAGGAAGGCAGCGCGCTGATCTTCACTTTCTTCTTCGCCCTGTTGATGATTTATCTGGTGCTGGCGGCGCAGTTTGAGAGCTTCCGCGATCCGTTCATCATTCTGGTGAGTGTGCCGATGTCGTTGCTGGGCGCGTTGATTCCTATCGCCTTCGGCGTGACATCAGTGAATATCTACACCCAGATCGGTTTGGTAACGCTCATCGGCTTGATCACTAAACACGGCATCTTGATTGTGGAGTTCGCGAACCAATTGCAAGTGGAACAGGGGCTGAGCAAACGTGAGGCCATCGAACAGGCCGCCGGCATTCGTCTGCGGGCCATTCTGATGACCACCGCTGCGATGGTGGTGGGCGTGTTGCCTCTGCTGTTCGCCAGCGGCGCCGGCGCCGTCAGTCGTTTTGATATCGGTCTGGTCATCGCATCCGGCCTGTCCATCGGTACGATCTTCACGCTGTTTGTCGTGCCCACCATGTACATGATCCTGGGCACGGACCACAGTCAGGTCGAAAAGCAGGAAGACGTGGACGGCGAGCTGTCCCACGCCTGACCTTTCCGACTTAGCCTCCGGCGCCCGCCAGCGCCGGGGCTCCATTGAAAAAAGCAATTATCGGGCGGCTCCGGCTTGCCTGATAATGGCTTTTCTGATTTATTCCCCTAACGCCATCCGCTATACCATCGCTTTCAGGACGACTGCTGTATGACCGACTATTCCGTGCTTCTGGTGTTTCTTTCCACCTGCCTGTTTGTGTCCGCCACGCCGGGCATGTGCATGACGCTGGCGTTGACCATGGGATTGAGCATTGGATTGAAGCGCACCTTCTGGATGATGTGGGGCGAGTTGGTCGGTGTCGGCATTGTCTCCGTCGCCTCTGTCGTAGGCGTCGCCACGTTGATGCTGCAGTATCCGCAAGTGTTCGCCGTGCTGAAGTACGTCGGGGGCGCTTACCTCGCCTACCTTGGCGTACAAATGTGGCTGTCCCGGGGCAAAATGGCCATTCCCGAGAAGATGGAGGACTCCCGCATCGCCAGTCCCACAGAGCTGGCTACGCAGGGCTTTGTGACGGCGATTTCCAACCCCAAGGGCTGGGCGTTCATGGTGTCGCTGTTGCCGCCCTTTATCTCCACCGACGCGCCCATGGCGCCGCAACTGGCGACCTTGGTGTCAATCTTGTTGATCGTGGAGTTTTTCTGTCTGGTGCTGTACGCCAGCGGCGGCCGCACGCTGCGTCACTTCCTGATGCAAGGCGATAACGTCCGCTTGTTAAACCGCATCGCCGGAACCCTGATGATCGGCGTCGGAGCCTGGCTGGCGTTTTTCTGATGCAGGTTTTCAGACGTCAGGAGGTTTGCGGCGTAACAGGAATTCTATAGCTCAGCGCCGCCGCCAGATCCCGTTTGGAGGTTTCCCAGTACGCAGCGACGGAGGAAGCCAGCTCCAGCATTTTATGTGCGGGCGCAGGCAGGTCGTTGAGATCGCCGGTATCCAGCAGGTTTTTCATTTCATGCCCCAGTTCCGTATCCCCAAGGATGACAATCCGACGCTGAAAAAATAAGGTGTCAGGGTCCATTTTACGCCCGGCGATCAGTGCAAAAGCGGCGGAGTCTCCACGAATTTCCGTATCTGCCGTTTCCGTCCGCGCCACTTGAATTGAACGATCCGCGCCGAGACTGATGCTCCAGCTGGCGTCCAGATCCACCACCGTGATTTTGATCCAGCGGTTAACGAGTGAGTCAAAGTCCCCTTCCCTGATCGCTTCGCCGTAACTGTCTTGCAACAGTTTACGCAACAGCGCGGCCTGTAATGCGAACGGCGTTCGCGTCAGCGGTTGCAGCAAGTAATGACCCGGGCGCCGCACCACGTCCGTCAACGGCGGCAGCGCAGCGGCAAGCTCTCTGGATAATTGCAGCGGGCTCTTCAACATGAACTTCGGTCTCCCTTATCGCAGCGTTAAGTCGTCGTTATTAAATAGACTCATGACCAGAAGCATCTTGATTTCCATCAAATCCCCTGCACAGCGCATTTGCTACCTTACCCGCATTTGCCGCCCTGGGAGTATGCAATGGAGCTGGTTTGTCCGGCGGGAAGTCCTCCCGCTCTTCGCGCCGCCGTAGATAACGGCGCCGACGCTGTTTACATTGGATTCAAAGACGATACCAACGCCCGCCATTTCGCCGGGCTGAATTTTGACGACGCCAAAGCCCAACAGGCGCTGGCTTACGCACGCGACCGCGGCGTAAAGCTCTTCGTCGCCATCAACACCTATGCGCAATCACAAGGTTGGGAGCGCTGGCGCAATGCGGTGGATAAAGTCGCCGGCTTGCGGGCGGACGCCCTGATCGCCGCGGACATTGGGGTCATGGATTACGCCGCCCGCCAGTATCCCCAGCTTAATCTGCATCTCTCTGTACAAGGCTCCGCCACCAACTATGAAGCGCTGCGCTTCTACCACAGCCGTTTCAATATCAAACGGGCGGTCCTGCCCAGGGTATTGTCCTTGCCACAGGTCCGCCAGGTGGCGTCGCACAGCCCGGTTGATCTGGAGGTCTTCGCTTTCGGCAGCCTGTGCATCATGGCCGAGGGACGTTGCTATATGTCGTCCTATATGACTGGTGAATCGCCCAATAACAGCGGCGCCTGCTCGCCCGCAAAATTCGTGAAGTGGGAGCAGAAAGATGGACGCCTGGAGTCCCGCCTGAACGGCTCTCTCATTGATCGCTTCGAAGCGGACGAAAACGCCGGCTATCCCACGTTATGCAAAGGGCGCTTTGACGCCGGCGGCAGCCATGCTTTCCACGTTTTTGAAGAGCCGACCAGCCTGAATACCCTCGACCTCATTCCAGAACTCGCCGCGACCGGCGTCAAGGCGGTGAAAATAGAAGGCCGGCAGCGCAGCCCTTCTTACGTCGCACAGGTCGTGTCCACTTGGCGTCAGGCCCTGGATTGCTTCCATCGCGATCCTGCCGCATTCCGTTGCCAGCAAGACTGGCTGGAGGCGCTACAAGAGTTGTCAGAGGGCGCGCAAACCACATTGGGCGCCTATTCGCGTCCCTGGCAATAAATCAGCGGACGCATATCTCAGCTCGCGTATGCCCGAACCACCAACAGAAGGCGCAGTACTATGAAAATCTCTCTGGGTCCCCTGCCTTATTTCTGGCCGAAAGACATGGTCGTTCAATTCTATTCCCAGGTCGCCGCCGCGCCGGTCGATATTGTTTATCTGGGAGAAACCGTCTGTTCCAAGCGCCGGGAGATGAACTTGCGCGATTGGCTGGACATCGCTGACTCACTGCTCGATGCGGGAAAAGAGGTGGCGCTCTCCACCCTGGCGTTAATAGAAGCGGAGTCGGAATTGAAGTCCTTGCGCGCTATCTGCAAAGCGGCCAACGCAAACGAACGCCTGAGCGTGGAAGCCAATGACATGGCCGCGGCGCACCTGATGTCGGAAGCCGGCAAACCGTTCATCGCCGGCCCTTACCTGAACCTTTACAACGCACCGGCGCTGGCAATCATGCAACAGGCGGGCGCCAAACGCTGGACGCCGCCGATGGAAATCAGCCGTCACGCGCTGGAAGGAGTTCTGGGGAATCTCGCTACGCCCATTGAAACCGAGCTGTTCGCCTACGGTCATCTCCCCCTTGCGCTCTCCGCACGCTGCTTCACAGCAAGATCGGAAGGATTGCCCAAGGACGACTGTCGTTTCGTCTGCAAGAAATACCCGCAAGGTATTCCCACACGGAGCCAGGAAGGCGAAACCTTGTTCAACCTCAACGGTATTCAGACGCAGTCCGGCAAGTGTTATCACCTGCTGAATCAATGGCGTGATCTGCAACATGCGGGCGTGAACGTAATTCGTCTGAGTCCCGAATCGCCGGATACGCTTCAGATCGTAGAGAGTTTAGCGCTGGCGCTAAAACAGGAACAGGACAAGGTCCTGCCCTACCAGCTCAACCATAGCAACGGTTACTGGAGCCGAATCCCAGGCATGGAGCTGGCGGCGGGACCGCAGGAAACGCCTCATCTCTCCTGAGGCTTATCCCATAGATAAAATCAGGATTAAAAATATCCCTGCATGATTTTGTCGACGTCGATTTTTTTCAGGCCCTCGCTGAACACCTTGGCTAGCTCTTCCCCACGAGGGCCTTTTTTGAAGCAGATATAGAGCTTCTTGTCTTCCAGTAACGTCGGGTTGAACTCAATCGCGTCAGCGGCGGATTTAAGGCTGGCCTCAGTAGATAACAGGTATTTCATAACGTTTTTGTCCACTACAGCCAGATCGATACGGTCCGACACCAGCTTCATCAGGTTCTTTACGTCATCTCCCGCTTCGCTCGCGTTGAGCTGTTTGTTGGCCACCATGTCGTCAAACTCGGCGGTATTCACATAGCCGCTGACCACGCCGATACGATATTTGGCGAGATCCGGCAACGCCGACCAGTCAATCTGATGATTTTTGCGCTGGGCGAAACCCAAAGGGCCTGAGCCCATTGGCTCGGACAGGATAAAGTCGTCTTCCAGCTCTTTGGCGTAGTACTCAGGGAAGTAGCCGTCATAGGCCGGATCGTTCTTGGCAAGAGCTACCGCGCGCTTCCAGGGATAGAACTTCACCTCCAGCGTGTAACCCATGGCGGCGAACGCTTCTTTGGCCACCGCCGCGCTGGCGCCCTGGTTGGCCAGGCCTTCCGAGGTATAGGGCGGCCAGTCCAGGGACGTCAGTTGCACGTTTTTACCTTCAGCCCTCACCTCAAAACCTACAGCGGCGATAAAGACCGTCAAAACAGATAGAATAAGGCGCTTCATTAAAGCCTCCTAATTGCGTTGTTCACAGGCGTCATTTCGTCACTTCTGGCTAAAGTATAGACATTAAGTCTTAGACCGGAATTGACGTTGGCCAAGCAATCCACTTTAATCGCGGGGTTGGAGAGGGTCATACGTTAAACGTTGCCAGAAAAGTCACTTTTCCCGCGATTTTCGCGGAGTCACAGAGTCAGGGTCATACACATTGAGCAAACCGCCCATTCTTACGCTTGCCGACATCACCAAACGCTTTGATACGCAAGAAGTGCTGTCGGGCTTCAACTTGAGCATTGAAGACGGAGAATTCTTTACGATTTTGGGGCCGTCAGGCTGCGGCAAAACCACCGTGCTGCGCCTGATCGCCGGATTTGAGGGCGCGGATGAAGGGCGCATCATGCTGAATGGGCAGGATGTTTCCAAGCTGTCTGCGGAAAAGCGGCCGGTGAATACGGTGTTTCAGAGTTACGCCCTGTTCCCCCACATGACCGTGTTCGACAATGTGGCTTTCGGTTTGAAAATGGCCAAAGTCAGCAAACCGGAAATCGCCGAACGCGTAAAAGAAGCGTTAGCCACTGTGCGTCTGTCTGATTTCGCCACGCGTAAACCCCATCAGTTGTCAGGCGGCCAGAAACAGCGCGTCGCCATCGCCCGCGCCGTCGTAAACCGCCCCAAAGTATTGTTGCTGGACGAATCCCTCAGCGCCCTGGATTATAAATTGCGTCAACAGATGCAGATGGAGCTGAAACAGCTGCAGCGCAAGCTGGGCATTACCTTTATCTATGTAACCCACGACCAGGAAGAAGCCCTGTCCATGTCCGACCGCGTTCTGGTCATGCACAATGGTCAGGCGCAACAGGTAGGGACGCCGCGTGAAATATATGAGTGTCCCAATAATCTGTTCGTCGCCAGCTTCATTGGGGAAATCAACGTATTCAACGCGGAAATCCTGGAAAGCCTGGGCGATTACCGCTATGTCGCCGCAATGGACGGCTTCAAGCGGGAGATTCACGCAGACCGCCGTTTCGAGGCGGGCGACAAAGTACATGTATTGCTGCGTCCGGAAGACTTGAGGATTGAATATCTGGAGGACGCGCCAGATCGTCCCGGTTTCTCAGGGAAAGTCTTGGAGCGTAATTACACTGGACAGACTCTGGACTCGCAGATTCAGTTGCCGTCAGGACAAACCATCATGGCCAGTGAGTTCTTTGATGAGGACGATCCTGACTTCGACTACAGCATCAATCAGAAAGTCTGGGTCGATTGGGTGCATGGCTGGGAACACGTGATCAAAGCGGAGTCCTGACGTGAGCCAATCGCCTTTTCGCCGTTTCATCATCATTTTGACGCTGGCCTGGCTGGCGTTGTTCGTTCTGGCGCCCCACTTTCTGGTAGTGCTGACCAGCGTGATGACGCCTGACTCCGAGCATCTGGCGGTCTGGCCGATGACGCTGGACGCCTACGCCCGTATCTGGGAACCGTTATACGCCGACGTTTTCTGGCAGAGTCTGGCGCTGTCCGCCAAGGCGACGCTGATCTGTCTGTTGCTCGGCTACCCGTTCGCCTACATTGTCGCCAAGATGTCGCCAGCCTGGCGCGCCTTCATGATGTTCCTGATGATCATCCCCTTTTGGACCAACAGCCTGATCCGTACCTACGCCATCAAGCTTTTGCTTGGCAATAAGGGGCTGTTCAACTGGGTGCTGGAGGCCATTGGCGTCATCGACGCTCCCATTCAGATGATTTATACCGAGTTCGCGGTCGTGTTCGGTCTGACTTACATCCTGCTGCCTTTTATGGCGCTGCCGTTGATTTCCAGTTTCGACAAGCTGGATAAAGATCTGATCGAAGCCGGCCACGATCTGGGCGCGGGATTCTGGCAGCGCTTCTATCATATCGTGTTGCCGCTCACCATGCCGGGCGTGGTTGCAGGTTGCCTGATCGTATTCCTGCCCGCCATGGGCATGTTCTATGTGGCGGACCTGCTCGGCGGCGCCAAGAACCTGCTGTTGGGCAACATCATCAAGAATCAGTTCCTGGTGGTGCGGGACTGGCCGTTCGGCTCCGCTTTCAGCGTCACGCTGATTGTCATCATGGGGATGATGTTATGGCTGTATTACGCCGCCAACAAAAAAGTGCAGCGCATGGGAGGCCTCGATGACCAGAATCTTTAAATCCGGTTTTCTGGGACTGATCTTCCTGTACCTGTATCTGCCCATCCTGGTGCTGGTGGTCAACTCGTTCAATGAATCCAAGTACGGCTATGACTGGAAAGGCTTCTCCTGGCGCTGGTATGAAAAGCTGTGGAATAACGATGCGCTGATGGACGCCTTCGGCAATTCTTTGCTTATCGCCTGTCTGTCCGCGACGGCGGCGACCGTCATTGGGGCGTTAATGGCGCTGGCGATTTATCGCTATAAGTTTCCCCTCAAGAAAACCGCCGGCAGCTTGTTGTTCGTGGTGATGATGTCGCCGGATATCGTCCTGGCGATAACCTTCCTGGTTATTTTTATCGCACTGGGAATTCAGCTGGGATTCTGGTCCCTGCTGATCGCTCACATCACGTTCTGCCTGCCTTTTGTGGTAATTACCGTTTACGCTCAGCTGAAAGGGTTTGACGATAATCTACTGGAAGCGGCGCAGGATTTAGGCGCCAGTGAAAGCCGCATCTTTCGCCTGATCATTTTACCGATTATCCTGCCCGCGGTTATTTCCGGCTGGCTGCTGAGTTTCACACTGTCTTTGGACGATGTCATTATCAGCTCATTCGTGACCGGACCCGGTTTTGAGATTCTGCCCATTCGGGTGTTCTCAATGGTGAAGGTGGGCATTTCGCCCGAGGTGAATGTGTTGGCCACAGTATTGCTGTTTATTTCTTTAACTCTTGTCACGGTGGTGACGCTACTTATGAAAAGGAAAACCGAAGCATGAAAAAAACCTCCTTTGTAACTGGCTTCCTCTTCGCGGCAGGCTTCCTGTTCGCCGCTATTGGCACAGCCCGGGCGGCGGAGAAAGTGGTCGTGTACAACTGGACCGAATACATACCAGAAGGCGTACTGGACGAGTTCACCGCCAAGACCGGCATCGAAGTGGAGTACGCCACTTACGAAAGCAACGAGGTCATGTACGCCAAAGTCCAACTACAAAAGGGCAAAGGCTACGACGTGGTGGTGCCGTCCGGTTACTACATTTCGAAAATGCGCAAAGAAGGTTTGCTGGCGCCCATCGATAAGTCCAAGCTTTCCAACTTCAAGCATCTGGACCCGAACCTGTTGAACAAACCCTACGACCCGGATAACCAATACAGTATCCCTTACACCTGGGGCAGCACGGGCATTGGCATTAACGCGGAAGCGATCGATCCCAAGAGCATCACCTCCTGGAAAGACCTGTGGGACCCAAAATGGAAAGGCAGCCTGCTGCTGACGGACGATGTTCGCGAAGTGTTCCACATGGCGTTGAAAATCAACGGCCACTCCGGCAACTCCACTGATCCTGCGGAAATCAAGCAAGCTTATGAGCTGCTGAAAACCCTCATGCCCAACGTATTGGTGTATAACTCAGACGCGCCCCGCGAGCCTTATATGGCTGGTGACGTCAACCTGGGTATGATCTGGAACGGTGAAGTGATTCAGGCGCAACAGGAAAACCCGGACATTCAGTATATCTATCCCAAAGAAGGCGCCGCATTCTGGGTGGATAGCTTCGCCATTCCCGCTGGCGCCGAGCACAAGGAAAATGCGCTCAAGTTCATCGATTTCATGCTGCAGCCGGAAATCGCCAAGCGCTGCGTGGAATTTATCGGCTACGCCACTCCTAACAAGTCAGCGCTGAACCTGCTGGATGAAAAACTGCGCAACAATCAAACCATCTTCCCTCCCGCTGAAGTCATCCAGAAAGGCGACTTCCAGCAGGACGTAGGCGAAGCCATGGAAATTTATAACGATTACTGGCAGAAGCTGAAAACCGGCAACTGATCCTGATCTGCAAGCAAGTCGGAAGATTACTCCGGCTTGCTTGCCTCCACTCCGCTATCCTCTCCCGATTTACTTTCACCGTCATTACGACGACATAGACTCGCCTGACGTTCGCTGGGCTGAAACCCCAAAGATTCGTAGATACGCGCTGCGTGGTAGTTTTCGTCCGCCACCATGACCAATGTATCCGCCCGATCAAAACCCGCTTTCGCCACGGCATGCACCAGCGTGTGGCAAATTCCCTGGCTTCGGTGGGAAGACTTGGTCAACACATTCTGAAACCGGCCAATACGCTCATCAAAAAAAAGACCGACACTGCCCACTAACTCTCCCTGCTGAAACGCGCCGAACCAATCTCCTCTTCCTGCAGCGATCATGCTCCGATACATATCACGAACGCCTTGCAGGTAAGCGACATAGTCCTCCTTCGGCTGATCAATATCCCGCTCCTGCAACTCAAGCTCATACCAGGCGCGCCAATCCTCTTCTGATTGCAGCATCCGCACATCAATATCAGCGTTAACTTTTTGTGGTTCTAACAATGCCGTTCGCTTCGCAGTGAGGACCGCACATTCCATGTACTCATAACCCCGCTGCATAAAACCGCTCATATCAGCCCCATCCTCGTCGCCGCTGACGCGCCACTGAAACGCAAAATGCTTAATCCTCGGCGGCGCGCCAACATAACGCGCAAAGTCCAACTCCAGATCACTCCACTGCCCCGCCTGCGGCGGCGCCTTCAACAACAGATAATTGCCAAAGTAATAATTCGGATTGCTCGGCGTGGTAATCACAACATATCGACCCACATCCTCGACCAAACCGGAATACCGGCTGAACATCAAATCAGTCTGTAATCCAAGGCTTGGCATAGGGAGCTCCCAAGAGGTTCGGCCAACAGTTACGAATTACGTTTATTAAAGCACTCTGCCAAAATGTCTCAATCCCCCAGCCACTTGTACATAACCAAAGCATCCACCAGTCCAAGCTTTGAGTGACGGAAGGCTTTGGGAAGGCGGCCGGCGATGTCATAGCCCAACTTGCGCCACAGATTAACCGCGACTTCATTGGTGGATACCACAAAATTAAATTGCATGGCTTTGTACCCATATTTTTTCGCCATGGCCTGCGAGTGTTCGCATAGGGACGCCGCCACGCCTTTGCCACGGGCGGCCTCCGCCACCATATAGCCGCAATTGCTGACATGAGAACCTAATCCCAATTGATTTTGCTTCAAGTAATAGGTTCCCAAGACTGTATCGCCCTCAACTGCGACATAGGTTTTCTGTGGCTGGCGCAACCATAATTCGTAGGCTTCCTCTTTACTTGTGTCAGGGGCGTAAGCATAGGTTTCTCCCGCGACAGCCACAGAGTGAAATATCCGCCAAATCTGCTCAAAGTCCTGTTCTAACGCCTCTCTTATTTCCATGAATGCCTCGTTGTCACATGTTTCGCTTTTCCTGTAACCGCTTATTTAAGCGGGACCATTTGGAAGCATAACGGAATATCCACGGTCTAAAAAAGAGTAAGAAGTATCTATTTTGACAAAAATACTGTTTTTATATACAGTATTTTTATTTCAACTTAATCCTACTCAGATAATGAACAAATCAGGGCTAGAACAAGCTATTAATCAAGGCCAAGTATGGCGGGGAAGGCATTTCTCCTCAGCCCCCATAAAGGGTCTGGACACCGGCTTTCCTTCTTTGAATCAGGCATTGGCGGATGGTGGATGGCCAGCGGATGGCGTCACCGAAATAGGATATAGATCACTAGGTATGGGAGAGGTCAGCCTTTTGTTTCCGGCTTTGGCTTCATTAAGCCATCAAGACCAGTGGATACTGTGGGTAGCGCCGCCGTATCCCCTATATGCGCCAGCATTAATTAATAGCGGTTTGAGTCTCTACAACAACCTGATAACTCAACCTCAATCTCGCCGAGATTTGCTCTGGTCAATCGAAGAAAGTCTGAAAAGCTCATCGTCCGCCGCGGTATTGGCGTGGCCTGGCGGCATGCGGCCGGAACACGTGCGTCGACTACAGATTATTGCGGCTCAACAGCAAAAGCCGTGCTTCTTGTTTCAGGATAGACAGTACGCCAACTCACCCAGCTCATTGAGAATTCGTTTAAATATGCTCTCTCAAGGAGTCTTATGCGTGGAGATCCTAAAACAACGTAGAGGGTGGACGGTATCCAAAGTAGCCATAGACTCGCTACATCCGCCCTCTCTTTTTAGGCGCCCCTCATTTCACACGGAAGCTGAAAACGACGCTCACAGAAAAAGGTCCCAATAAGTTCAAAGGCGGTATGATCTTATGCGATGGTTATATCTTTACTTCCCACACCTGTATGCAGAAACGTGGAGTCCAGACTTCAGAGAAACCACTCCCATTGCCCTGGTTCATGAAGGCGCCTCTGTCATTGTTGACGCAAACGCGAGCGCGTCGCGCTCGGGCGTGGATCCTGGGATGCTCTTAAACACAGCATTCTGCCTATGCTCCCCCCTACAGGTTCTCCCCATCAAACCCCACAAGCAAACTCAAGCAATGCATCGAGCAGCGCAAATTGCTAACCGCTTTTCCTCTTGGATAAGCCTGGACGAGCCTGACGGTATGTACCTGGAAGTCGCCTCAATGAAACGCCTGTATACAAGCCCTTCGCTGTTGCGTCAGGACATTCAGCAGGCATTTTCAGCCCTTGGCGTTACCGTGTTGACCGCAACAGCGCCCCACCCCAAAGCAGCCCGTCTCCTTGCTCGCTCAAACATAGAAAAAGACGTTAACGCTGAGAATTTTTGGCGAGCGCTCAAGCTCCTGAAATTAGATCGCTTGAAGCTGGAAAGCCGCATCGAATATAAGCTGCGCAAGGTGGGTCTAAAAACCATTTATGATATCGCCAAACTTCCAAGCTGCGATCTTGCGTATCGAATCGATGCAGACCTTGCTTTGTATCTTGACCACGCTCTTGGCCGCAAACCTTGGCGGCCTTCGCCTTTCACTCCTCCAAGCCGTTTCAAAAAGCGGCTGGACCTGGAGCAAGAATTTGAAAGCCTACAGCCTTTACTCTTCTACTTAGCCAAAGCCATTAAAGAGTTCTGCCTTTTTTTACAGGAGCGCTGCCTGATTAGCCAGACCTTGGAAGTACGCCTTATTCATCGCCATCAACCGCCGACCTTAGAGAGCATCAGACTTGCGCAGGGAGATAACCGGCCCGACTCCTGGTTATACATCCTGAATAAGAGCCTGGAAAGAATAGAGCTGTCCGCGCCAGTTGTAATGGTTGAGCTTTCCGCCTCCAACTTTGAAGAAGCGCCCCAACAGTCAGAGTATTTATTCGCCCATTTCAACGAAAATATCGCTGCTGAAAAAACGCGCTTACTCAATAGGCTGGCTGCGCGGCTGGGCTCCGACCACGTGCATTTTCTTAGCCTGACCACCGACCATAGGCCGGAACTAAAAACCCAACAAACACCTCTACCCGCGATTGTAAAACACCCACTTTCACGCACCTCATCACAGCCGATTTGGCTGCTGCCTTCGGCGCAGCCTATCAATATTGAGACTTATAAACTGCTTCATGGGCCACTACGCATAGATTCCGGCTGGTGGGATAAATATGCCGTTAGGCGGGACTACTATGTCGCCGTCACCCCTACCAATAGTTTGCACTGGATTTTTCATACCCCTGAAAATCAGTGGTTCCGGCACGGTTTTTTTTCCTGAATCAGCAGTTATTCCATGTCTTTTGCCGAACTCCATTGCATAAGCAACTATTCATTTCTAAAAGGCGCATCTCATCCTGAAGAGCTAGTGCAACAAGCCATTGAACAGGGTTATAGCGCTGTGGCGATCACGGACGAGTGCTCCGTCGCCGGCGTAGTCAAAGCGTGGCGAGAGCTACGCCGACTAAGGGAAGAAACTCCTGATGCTTCAGCTTTTAAGCTGATCATTGGCAGCGAGTTTCAATCTGAAGGAAATTGCTTTGTCGTACTGGCGCCTCATAAAAAAGCTTATGGCGAACTCTGTCGCTTTATTACCGACTGCCGGAGAAAAGCAGAAAAAGGCGACTATCAATTTTCACCTCATGACCTTAATGAAAGCGTCAAGCAAGGTCTCCTACTTTGGCGCCCCAAACAAAGCGATCAAGAGTTTATCCCAGCGTTAGCACAAGCATTCTCTGGCCGTCTATGGCTATTGTTGGAGCTATCCCTATCAGAAGAGGACAGCTCAAAGCGAGAGCTTATACAAACACTATCCGACGCCTATAGTCTTCCTGTTGTGTGCAGCAATGAAGTCATGATGCATACGCCTGAGCGAAAGCCGCTTCACGACGCACTGACAGCAATTCGTCTCAATCAATCAGTGGACTCTATAAAAGAGCGCTTGGCGCCTAATGCGGAAAACTATTTGCGCCCTTTAAGTGAAATCCATGAGATCTATCCCACTAGCGCAATACAAGAGAGCCTGAAGATCGCAGCGAAGTGCACATTTGAGTTAAATGAAATTCGTTACCAATATCCCACGGAAGTCGTTCCCAAAGGAGACGACCCCAGCGCTTATCTACGTCGCCTGACTTATGAAGGGGCGCACCTTCGTTATCCACAAGGTATACCTGAGGCGGTTTTAGCTACGCTGGAGAAAGAACTAAAGATCATCAGTGAGTTGCAATATGAGTATTACTTCCTAACTATTTTCGACATTGTCGATTACGCGAAAAAATCAGACATTCTCTGTCAGGGAAGAGGCTCGGCCGCAAACTCTGTGGTTTGCTATTGTCTTGGTATAACCGCTGTTGATCCCACCAAAGCCAGCCTTCTTTTTGAACGATTTATATCCAAGGGACGTGACGAGCCACCAGATATTGATGTGGATTTCGAAAATGCGCGTAGAGAAGAAGTTATCCAATATCTTTACCGGCGCTACGGCCGTGAGCGCTGCGCCATTGCTGCGACCATAATCACTTATCGTCCCAAAAGCGCAATAAGAGACTTGGGTAAAGCCCTAGGAGTCGATTTATTGCAGCTCGAAAATGTGATCGCTAACTATGGTTGGCGATATCGAGGACAGAACTGGATAGATGAAGTCATCACGCCTCAGGTTTCTCAGGACAATCATATCCTGACATGTTTTAAAGAGTTGCTACCTGAACTGCTAGGCTTCCCAAGACACTTATCTCAGCACGTAGGCGGCTTTGTTTTATCTGCAGGCCCTTTAGTTGAACTGGTCCCAATAGAAAATGCCGCAATGGAAGAGCGCACAGTCATACAGTGGGACAAAGACGATCTTGAGTCTCTTGGATTAATGAAAGTCGATGTGTTGGCGCTAGGCATGCTGACAGCACTAAAAAAATGTACGACATATATTAGTGAAATAACGGGAAAGACGTTTTCTTTGGAAAGCATTCCCAAAGATGATGACTCCCAAGTTTATAAGATGTTGCAGCAAGCTGACACAGTTGGACTCTTTCAGGTTGAGTCTCGCGCCCAAATGAACATGCTTCCTCGTCTCAGGCCCGAAAAGTACTATGATCTTGTGGTGCAAGTGGCGATTGTCAGGCCTGGGCCGATCCATGGCGATATGGTCCACCCCTATCTACGTAGACGACATAATCTGGAAGATCCCGAAGACGTCCCATTATCTGAGCTAAAACCCATTCTGGAGCGTACTTTCGGCGTTCCCATCTTTCAGGAACAGGTTATCGCCATAGCCATTGTAGGGGCTGGTTTCACTTCCGAAGAAGCAGAAGAGCTAAGGCGCTCTATGGCTAGCTGGAAACGCCGCGGGCATATGGGCAAGTTAATGGATAAACTGATAACCAATCTGCTTAACAAAGGCGTACCCCAAGAATATATCCAGCGGTTATGCAGACAAATAGAAGGCTTCGGCGAATACGGCTTTCCTGAGTCCCATGCCGCCAGTTTTGCGCTGCTGGCCTATCATTCGGGCTGGCTTAAATACTATTACCCTTCTGCTTTTTGCTGCGCACTATTGAACAGCCAGCCGATGGGCTTTTATGCTCCTTGGCAATTAGTCCAAGACGCTCAACGACATGGCGTTATCGTCTTACCCGTTGATATCAATAATAGTTACCGGGAGCACCGTCTAGAGCCACACACCAACAACACAAAAGAAGGCGCTTTACGGTTAGGATTCAAGCTCGTTAAAGGGTTATCAGAAGAAGCCGTCGCCTCCATTATTCAACATAGAACTGACGAGGGTTTTACTTCACTCGCTCAGGTAATGCATCTTCCAAGAGTAACTAGAGAAGACCTTGAAGCCCTTGCCTCCGCCAACGCTCTGACTTCGTTGGGCGACAATAGATATCAGCAACGTTGGGAGTGCTCAGGTTTTCTTTATTACTATCAACTCTTCTCCGAGTTTGAATACAGAGGCGTAGACTTCAAGCCTCCCGATCGTCTGGACAGCATTTATGAAGATCATGCCAGCACAGGCGTAGTGCTAGGTGACCACCCCCTAGCCTATCTTCGAGAAGCCAATCTAATTCCTCACCGCTTAACGGCGGCTGAACTGCTAAAACAAAAAGCCGGCCTCAAGACCCATGTCGCAGGCGTCGTCATCAACAGACAACGCCCAAAAACCTCGACCGGGGTCACTTTTCTCACCCTGGAAGATGAGACGGGCTCAATCAATATCATTGTCTGGAAAAGAACTGCGATGGCGCAGATGGACGCTCTCGTCAAGGCGCGGCTGCTGATGGTGTACGGGGAGATCGACAAGGATGACGAAGGGAGGATCGCGCACGTCATCGCCCACCGGCTGATAGACCTGACGTCACATCTGGAAGGCCTGGAGTCGCCCTCGCGGGACTTTCACTGAGCTGGGGGGGTGCGGGAGGGAAGAGTCGTGGCGCAGGGCCGCACGGGAGGCCGTTTGCATGTCCTGCCCTGCGATAAATTTCAGACATAAAAAAACCCGCCACGAGGACGGGTTCTTCGTATTAAGAGCCTGACGACGACCTACTCTTGCATGGGTAATCCACACTACCATCGGCGCTGGACTGTTTCACTTCTGAGTTCGGAATGGGATCAGGTGGTTCCAGTCCGCTATGATCATCAGGCAAAACCGTTAAGCTTTGTCTTAGTCTAGCTTGTCTAGTTGGCGCTTGGTCAGAAGACCTTTAACTTGGATAAGCAGTTATACTCAATCAATACCGGTAAATTACTTCGGTGTTATATGGTCAAGCCTCTCGGGCAATTAGTACTGGTTAGCTCAACGACTCGCAGCGCTTACACACCCAGCCTATCAACCTCGTGGTCTACAAGGGCCCTTTAGGAGGATCAAGTCCTCAGGGAGATCTTATCTTGAAGGGGGCTTCCCGCTTAGATGCTTTCAGCGGTTATCCCGTCCGAACATAGCTACCGGGCAATGCGATTGGCATCACAACCCGAACACCAGCGGTTCGTTCACTCCGGTCCTCTCGTACTAGGAGCAACTCTCCTCAAATCTCCAACGTCCACGGCAGATAGGGACCGAACTGTCTCACGACGTTCTAAACCCAGCTCGCGTACCACTTTAAATGGCGAACAGCCATACCCTTGGGACCGGCTTCAGCCCCAGGATGTGATGAGCCGACATCGAGGTGCCAAACACCGCCGTCGATGTGAACTCTTGGGCGGTATCAGCCTGTTATCCCCGGAGTACCTTTTATCCGTTGAGCGATGGCCCTTCCATACAGAACCACCGGATCACTAAGACCTACTTTCGTACCTGCTCGACGTGTTTGTCTCGCAGTTAAGCGCGCTTTTGCCTTTACACTAACCGTACGATGTCCGACCGTACTTAGCGCACCTTCGTGCTCCTCCGTTACTCTTTTGGAGGAGACCGCCCCAGTCAAACTACCCACCACACAGTGTCCTCGACCGGGATTACCAGTCAGAGTTAGAACCTCAAACATGCCAGGGTGGTATTTCAAGGATGGCTCCACGAGAACTGGCGTCCTCGCTTCAAAGCCTCCCACCTATCCTACACAAGCAGGTTCAAAGTCCACTGTGAAGCTATAGTAAAGGTTCACGGGGTCTTTCCGTCTAGCCGCGGATACACTGCATCTTCACAGCGATTTCAATTTCACTGAGTCTCGGGTGGAGACAGCGCCCCCATCGTTACGCCATTCGTGCAGGTCGGAACTTACCCGACAAGGAATTTCGCTACCTTAGGACCGTTATAGTTACGGCCGCCGTTTACCGGGGCTTCGATCAAGAGCTTCGCTTACGCTAACCCCATCAATTAACCTTCCGGCACCGGGCAGGCGTCACACCCTATACGTCCACTTTCGTGTTTGCAGAGTGCTGTGTTTTTAATAAACAGTCGCAGGGGCCTGGTATCTTCGACCGCCTTCCGCTCCAGCCGCAGGGCCTTCACGTAATGACGGCGTGCCTTCTCCCGAAGTTACGGCACCATTTTGCCTAGTTCCTTCACCCGAGTTCTCTCAAGCGCCTTGGTATTCTCTACCTGACCACCTGTGTCGGTTTGGGGTACGGTTTTGTATTGCCTGAAGCTTAGAGGCTTTTCCTGGAAGCTGGGCATCAATCACTTCGCTCTCTTAAAGAGAGCTCGTCATCACCCCTCAGCATTGTGTGTCCGGATTTGCCTAAACACACTGCCTACAGGCTTAAACCTGGACTACCAATCCCAGGCTGACCTAGCCTTCTCCGTCCCCCCATCGCAGCAATACAAAGTATCGGAATTTTAACCGATTTCCCATCGACTACACCTTTCGGTCTCGCCTTAGGGGCCGACTCACCCTGCGCCGATTAGCGTTGCGCAGGAACCCTTGGTCTTCCGGCGTGCGGGTTTTTCACCCGCATTATCGTTACTCATGTCAGCATTCGCACTTCTGATACCTCCAGCATGCCTCTCGACACACCTTCATCAGCTTACAGAACGCTCCCCTACCACTCATCCATTGGATGAATCCGCAGCTTCGGCGCCATGTTTGAGCCCCGTTACATCTTCCGCGCAGGCCGACTCGACTAGTGAGCTATTACGCTTTCTTTAAAGGGTGGCTGCTTCTAAGCCAACCTCCTAGCTGTCTCTGCCTTCCCACATCGTTTCCCACTTAACATGGACTTGGGGGCCTTAGCTGGCGGTCTGGGTTGTTTCCCTCTTCACGACGGACGTTAGCACCCGCCGTGTGTCTCCCGGATATCACTCTACGGTATTCGGAGTTTGCATGGGGTTGGTAAGTCGAGATGACCCCCTAGCCCAAACAGTGCTCTACCCCCGTAGGCGTTCGTCCGAGGCGCTACCTAAATAGCTTTCGGGGAGAACCAGCTATCTCCGAGTTTGATTGGCCTTTCACCCCCAGCCACAAGTCATCCGAATCTTTTTCAACAGATTTCGGTTCGGTCCTCCAGTTGATGTTACTCAACCTTCAACCTGCCCATGGCTAGATCACTCGGTTTCGGGTCTACGCCTAGCGACTAATTCGCCCTATTCAGACTCGGTTTCCCTACGCCTCCCCTATTCGGTTAAGCTCGCCACTAAACGTAAGTCGCTGACCCATTATACAAAAGGTACGCAGTCACAGAATAAATCTGCTCCCACTGCTTGTACGCATACGGTTTCAGGTTCTATTTCACTCCCCTCACAGGGGTTCTTTTCGCCTTTCCCTCACGGTACTGGTTCACTATCGGTCAACTGGGAGTATTTAGCCTTGGAGGATGGTCCCCCCATATTCAGTCAAGATAACACGTGTCCCGACCTACTCGATTTCACTTTGATAAGATTTCAGATACGGGGCTGTCACCCACTATGGCCGCACTTTCCAGAGCGTTCTCCTATCTGTCACAAAGCTTAAGGGCTGTTCCCCGTTCGCTCGCCGCTACTGAGGGAATCTCGGTTGATTTCTTTTCCTCGGGGTACTTAGATGTTTCAGTTCCCCCGGTTCGCCTCCTACACCTATGGATTCAGTGCAGGATACCTGATAAATCAGGTGGGTTTCCCCATTCAGAGATCGCCGGGTCAAAGGTTATTTGCCACCTCGCCGACGCTTATCGCAGGCTTTCACGTCTTTCATCGCCTCCAGTTGCCAAGGCATCCACCGTATGCGCTTATTCACTTGACCATATAACCCGAAGTAATTTCATTACTGCCATCACTTCAAGCTATACAGCGCTGGTTTCACCGTAACAATAATTTGCCGATATTGCGCTTGAGTATAACTACTCAGTAAAACCTATCCGTTAAGTGACAAATAAACTTCATCTGTCACCACGTTGGTTTTTACTTTGCTTATCCAAATTGTTAAAGAGCTTCTCTGACCAAATGCCAGAAACCAATACAGTCATCTTTCTGAAACTTTCATGCTGTATTCGTTTCTATCATCTGAAACCGTCAGATTTCACTTACTTAATTGTCAACCGTACTACTACCATTCTGTGAATGGTGGAGCTGAGCGGGATCGAACCGCTGACCTCCTGCGTGCAAGGCAGGCGCTCTCCCAGCTGAGCTACAGCCCCATAATTTTCCTAATCAAACCTAGTTATTCACCAAGAACAAGGAAATTCTGGTGGGTCTGGGTGGACTTGAACCACCGACCTCACCCTTATCAGGGGTGCGCTCTAACCACCTGAGCTACAGACCCAGAACTTGCAATCTCTCGATTGCGTCACGGGTCTGATGACCCTTAAGTAAGCTCTCTACTCGCCAATCAAGCAATTTGTTGTGGACGCCAAACTGAGACAGTTGGATATCGTTTAAGGAGGTGATCCAGCCGCAGGTTCCCCTACGGCTACCTTGTTACGACTTCACCCCAGTCATGAATCACACCGTGGTAACCGTCCTCCCGAAGGTTAGACTAGCTACTTCTGGTGCAACCCACTCCCATGGTGTGACGGGCGGTGTGTACAAGGCCCGGGAACGTATTCACCGCGACATTCTGATTCGCGATTACTAGCGATTCCGACTTCATGGAGTCGAGTTGCAGACTCCAATCCGGACTACGAGACGCTTTAAGAGATTAGCTCCACCTCGCGGCTTGGCAACCCTCTGTACGCCCCATTGTAGCACGTGTGTAGCCCTGGCCGTAAGGGCCATGATGACTTGACGTCGTCCCCACCTTCCTCCGGTTTGTCACCGGCAGTCTCCCTAAAGTTCCCACCCGAAGTGCTGGCAAATAGGGACAAGGGTTGCGCTCGTTACGGGACTTAACCCAACATTTCACAACACGAGCTGACGACAGCCATGCAGCACCTGTCTCAGAGTTCCCGAAGGCACCAATCCATCTCTGGAAAGTTCTCTGGATGTCAAGGCCAGGTAAGGTTCTTCGCGTTGCTTCGAATTAAACCACATGCTCCACCGCTTGTGCGGGCCCCCGTCAATTCATTTGAGTTTTAACCTTGCGGCCGTACTCCCCAGGCGGAGAACTTATCGCGTTAGCTGCGCCACTAAAGTCTCTAAGGACCCCAACGGCTAGTTCTCATCGTTTACGGCGTGGACTACCAGGGTATCTAATCCTGTTTGCTCCCCACGCTTTCGCACCTCAGCGTCAGTTTTTGGCCAGAGGGCCGCCTTCGCCACTGGTATTCCTCCAGATCTCTACGCATTTCACCGCTACACCTGGAATTCTACCCTCCTCTCCAAAACTCTAGTCGCCCAGTTCTAAATGCAGTTCCCAGGTTGAGCCCGGGGATTTCACATCTAGCTTAAGCAACCGCCTACGCGCGCTTTACGCCCAGTAATTCCGATTAACGCTCGCACCCTCCGTATTACCGCGGCTGCTGGCACGGAGTTTGCCGGTGCTTCTTCTGTGGGTAACGTCAACTGCAGCTGATATTAGCAACTGCCCTTTCCTCCCCACTGAAAGTGCTTTACAACCCGAAGGCCTTCTTCACACACGCGGCATGGCTGGATCAGGGTTGCCCCCATTGTCCAATATTCCCCACTGCTGCCTCCCGTAGGAGTCTGGACCGTGTCTCAGTTCCAGTGTGACTGATCATCCTCTCAGACCAGTTACGGATCGTCGCCTTGGTAGGCTCTTACCCTACCAACTAGCTAATCCGACATAGGCTCATCTGTTAGCGCAAGGTCCGAAGATCCCCTGCTTTCCCCCGTAGGGCGTATGCGGTATTAATCCGAGTTTCCCCGGGCTATCCCCCTCTAACAGGCAGATTCCTATGCATTACTCACCCGTCCGCCGCTCGTCAGCTCCCGAAGGACTGTTACCGCTCGACTTGCATGTGTTAAGCCTGCCGCCAGCGTTCAATCTGAGCCATGATCAAACTCTTCAGTTTAAAGAGTGTGAATCATTAAGATTCTTAATCTTGCTCAAGTTAAAACTACTGTACTCTTGAGTGATTGCTCACTCATGAATTGTACGAGTCACTAACTTAAGACTTAATCTTTCCAGATCCGCCTCAGTTAGCGCCCACAACAAATTACTTGATTAACTTTTTAAAGAACTTTCTCTTCCGGAGACTCTCTCCGACCGAGGCGCGCATTCTACACTTTCGTTTCTCAGTGTCAACTCCTTTTTAGCGCCGCCGACTCTTTCGAACCAGCTCTTTCCCTCCCTTCCGACCGGCTTCCCCGTCGAAGTGGGGCGCATTATACGCCCCTCCTTTTTCCCGTCAACTCCATTTCTTAACTTTTTTAGAAAAAGATTCTGAGGGGCAATTTACAAGTAAAGCATGCTATTTTTATTTTACAAGCTCACTCTTGTTTCATTTCTGGCTCAAGCTCAATGACAATACTGTCCGCCGCTTTCTGAGCAAGCTTCTTCGCTTCGTCAATGTTTTCAGACTGCGCCAAAACCACACCCATTCGACGCCTGCCATAAACTTCCGGTTTGCCAAACAGTCTCACTTGCACATCTGGATTACATAGCGCAGCTTCAAGTGAAGAAAAGCAGACTCGAGACGATTCGCCCTCCACTAATAACGCTACGGAAGCGGATGCACCCATTTGTTTAATTGAAGGAACCGGCAGGCCTAATAACGCCCTGGCATGCAAAGCAAACTCTGACAGGTTCTGTGAAACCAAGGTAACCAATCCAGTATCATGAGGCCGTGGCGATACCTCACTGAAATAGACTTCGTCTCCTTTCACGAAAAGTTCCACACCAAAAATCCCATATCCGCCCAGAGCCGCCGTCACCTTACCAGCTATATCCCGTGCAGCGTCCAATGCTAAAGCACTCATAGGATGAGGCTGCCAGCTTACCCGGTAATCTCCATCAACCTGCAAATGACCAATAGGATCACAAAAAGAAATCCCTCCAGCATGCCGCAGAGTTAAAAGCGTAATTTCATAATCAAAGTCTACGAATCCCTCTACGATAACTTTGCCCTGCCCCGCTCGGCCACCTTCCTGAGCATATCTCCAGGCGCGTTCAATATCACTTTCACTACGTATAACGCTTTGGCCTTTTCCTGAGGAACTCATAATTGGCTTGACGACACAAGGCGCGCCAATTGAGTTCACAGCATCTCGAAAAGAGTCAAAATCGGCAGCGAATGCGTAAGGTGAGGTTTTCAGCCCTAACTCCTCCGCCGCCAATCGACGGATTCCCTCGCGGTTCATAGTCAAGTTGGCCGCACGAGCGGTGGGCACGACATTGAAGCCGCTTCGTTCAAGCTCAAGCAGTTCAGCTGTCGCAATCGCCTCAATTTCAGGGATTATGAAATCAGGAGCTTCGAGCTCAACCAACGCCCGCAGCTGTTTAGGATCGAGCATATCGATGACATGTGCGCGGTGAGCCACCTGCATTGCTGGCGCGTTTGGGTAGCGGTCCACTGCAATGACCTCCACGCCAAATCGCTGCAGTTCAATCGCAACCTCTTTTCCCAGCTCCCCACTTCCCAATAGCATTGCGCGTGTTGCAACATCCGTCAGCGGAGTACCAATTCTTACCATAGCCTTTTGCTCCTATTCATTATTAAGCGACTCAAATGACAGACTTACGTTCTCTATCAGCCACTTTCTTCAACACATCCATGCGCTGTTCGTTACTCATTCGAGACCAACCAGCTATTTCCTCAACGCTGCGATGACAACCAATACATATTTCATCCTCATCCAAAGCGCAGATACTAACGCATGGCGAGCGCACAACTTGCTCACCATTTACTCGATTCGAATTCTCTTTCATAAATATGCAAGATCAGGCCGGCTGCAACGTACGCGTATATTTGAGCGAGTTTTCTACGTAGTGTTCAGCGCTAACGATAAGCTGCCTCTTTTCTTCCTCACTCAATTCACGCTTTACTCTTCCTGGAGATCCAATAACCAAGCTACCATCTGGGATTTCAACACCTTCGGGAATCAATGCATTAGCGCCGATGATACAAAAACGTCCAATTTTGGCTCCGTTAAGCACAACCGCATTGATGCCAATCAGACTGTAGTCACCCACATCACATCCGTGCAGCATGGCGTGATGCCCAACTGTCACTCCCTCTCCTAGTACAATGGGACAACCAGAGTCGGTGTGTAACACTGCACAATCCTGAACGTTCGATTTTGGGCCAATGGTTATTTGATCATTATCCGCTCGGACCACTGCGCCAAACCAAACACTGGATTGAGGGCGCATTATAACTCGCCCTATAACGGCCGCATTCGGAGCCACAAAGCATCCATCTTCGGATATCTCAGCCTGATCATCGCCTAAATTAAACCTCATATGCGTTTAATCCCTATCTTCAGTAAAACTGCCAATTCTTCGATTAAATGAAACTCTGAAAAAATCCATCAATATGATTGCGGAAACACCCCAGATTTCATAATCGCCGTAATACCAGCAAGGCACCTGTAATCGATACTGCTCAAAATTGATTTTATCCAGTCGATCCGGCTCATTTTCCAAGAAAAAGCTTACCGGCGCTTTGAATATGCTATGCAATTCATTTGGGTCTGGGATCAACTCCACCTCAGGGTCGACGATCCCAACATAAGGAGTGACGGCAATACCGTGGCGGGACACAACTTGGTTAAGACTGCCAACCACTTCTATCTTTTCAGGCGACACCCCGACTTCCTCAAACGTCTCCCGCAGCGCAGTGTCCCGCAAGTTCTGATCCGAAGGGTCCCGCATTCCTCCCGGGAAAGCCACCTGTCCACTATGAGTCTTCATATGCTCAGCGCGTCTGGTCAGGATAATCTGAGGACAATTCTCTCTGGTAACCGGCACCAAAACCGCCGCTTCTGGAAAGTCGTTGGGAAAGCGCCGAGGTTGGTTGGAGGATAAGGTTGCGATGATTTTATCGAGCATGACAAACGACTAAATGGGGAAAACAAGGAAAGATACCATACAAGTCCGGGGTAATGTATGGTGCAATAAGAGGCGCAGCATTCAAAAAGAACACCCAAATTGCGAACGCTTATTTTCGGCTAATAAAAAGACAACCAGTGAGACTGTTCATCTGACCATGAAGTATTGCAGCCAATGCGGCCAACCCGTCGAGCATAAGATTCCCGCAGGAGATAATCGGCCGAGACATGTATGCGGCCACTGCCAGGCTATCCATTACATCAACCCTAAAATCGTTGCCGGCACGCTTCCCGTTTATGGCGACCGTATTTTGCTTTGCAAGCGCGCCATCGAACCCAGATTAGGTTTTTGGACTTTGCCCGCCGGCTTTATGGAAATGCAGGAAACGACTTCAGAAGCAGCCACGCGAGAAACGTGGGAGGAAGCACAGGCGCGCGTGGACCTGGACGGCCTATATACAATGATCAGCGTTCCCCATATCGGTCAGGTGCATATTTTTTACCGCGCCAGCGTAATCAATGGAGAGTTCGCCGCCGGCGAGGAGAGCTTGGACGTACAGTTGTTTTCAGAAAGCGACATTCCCTGGGATGAAATCGCATTTCCTACGGTAAAAATAACGCTACAGCAGTATTTCCAAGACCGTAAAAGCAACATCTTTCCTGTCCATGTGAAAGATATTCACACCGGCATTCCCGAGGAATAACTCCCCCTCAGGCACTTTGCATAACAGAGCGCCCTCAAAAACCCTCCAGCCGGTATACATCGTATGCCGGCTCTTCGTAGGGATGCGCCAGCTTCATTGCCGCCACCACTGATGCGATCAATGCATCCTCAACCACTAACTCCACTTTATATTCTTCAACCTGCTCAACCTCACCGACACTTCCCAGAAATGGAGAGCTGCCATCCAAAGGACGAAATTGTCCGATGCCCTTTGTCTGCCAACTGCAGCGATCGTAATCGCCAATCTTTCCGCCCCCCGCAGTAAAGACTGCTTCCTTCACAGCCTCCATATGAGATTCAGGAACAAAAAAGCTTAATTTATACATTATCTCTTCCATTACAGTTTAAATTTTATCCACAGGCAGGCACTAAATTACTACCCAGTCTGAAAAATTAGAGTTCTCCACAGATTCTGTGGATAACTTTGGGGATAAATACTTAACTTCCCCCCAAATCGCCCATAGGGCCTATGCCCGGGACAAATTGGCGACGAATTAAACAGGACAGAAATATCAATATTTATCAATAAGTTATATTTGTCAACGCCGACATCACAACATCTTTGAAATATTTTTAGATGCTACTTGACATAGATATTTCTGGTGTGAATAAACAGAAATAACGCAGACGAAAAGGCCTCGTTTTTAGGCGGCGATAAGGGTTTTCCGGCGGGCTCCGCAATTCATGCGAGCATTTTTTGAGCACATCAAGTTTTGCAACTAGCGATGACGTACACTTTGTTACCTTTTCTGACAAAAAATAATAGCGCAGAAAAGCATAGCCTAATTTGGACGCTTGGAAAGGAAAACGGAGATTTTTTATCTAACGTGGCGAAGAGCCCTGAAAATGAACAGGCTCAGCGGAGAATAAGGGCGGAGACAAGTGTCTCCCGCCCTTAAACATCATCATTTCACTCTGGAATTAACCCAGCCAAACCCTCGCGTTACGGAACATCCTCATCCAGGCGCCATCCTCACTCCAAGCGGAAGGACGCCAGGAGTTAGCAACGGCGCGGAACACTCTTTCTGGATGCGGCATCATAACAGTGATACGCCCATCATCATTACACACCGAGGTAATGCCCAGCGGAGAGCCGTTAGGGTTAAACGGATGCGACATGGTGGGTCGGCCATAGTTATCCACAAACCGCAGCGCCACATTTTTCTGAGCCATTAAAGCCGATGCGCCTTCAGGATTCACTTCCGCCAGACCCTCTCCGTGCGCCACTGCGATAGGCATCATGGAGCCGACCATACCTTGGAACAGTATGGACGGAGAGTCCAACACTTCCACCATGGCAACACGAGCTTCGTACTGTTCAGAGCGGTTACGCACAAAGCGCGGCCAGGAATCTGCGCCTGGAATCAGCTCTTTCAGGTTGGAAATCATCTGACAACCGTTACAGACGCCCAGTGCGAAGGTGTCTTTGCGATGGAAAAACGCCTCGAACTGCTCTCTTGCACGAGCATTAAACAGAATGGATTTAGCCCATCCCTCACCCGCGCCCAACACGTCGCCAAATGAGAAGCCGCCGCACGCAGCCAAGGCTTTGAACTGGCTCAGAGAGACAGTGCCGGACAGGATATCGCTCATATGCACGTCAACCGCGCTGAAGCCCGCTCTATCGAACGCCGCCGCCATTTCAGCCTGACTATTAACGCCCTGCTCTCGCAGGACCACAATTTTTGGCTTGGCGCCGCGATTAACGAAAGGCGCAGCAATATCTTCGTTGACGTCGTAAGTAAGCTTGGCGCTCAAGCCCGGATCGTTATCATCATCAATGGCGGCAAACTCTTCGGCCGCGCATTCGCTGTTATCCCGCATGGCCTGCATACGGTAGCTGGTCTCGGCCCAGATCTTTTGCAACACCGCCCGGCTATAGCCAAGAACGGTTCCTCCTTCATGCTGGAATTTAACTGATTGATCCGCATGAGGTTCGCCCAATACAACAACATGATCCGCCAATCCCGCATCAGCAAAACAGGCCTTCACATCCTCAACATGCTCTTCGGATACCTGCACTACAGCGCCGAGCTCTTCATTAAACAACTCGCGCGCAATATGAGTACGATCCTTTACCAAACCGTCAAAGCAAATAGTCATACCGCAGCGGCTGGCGAACGCCATTTCACATAAGGTTGTGAAAACACCACCGTCGGAACGGTCATGATAAGCTTTGAGTTTGCCTTCGCTGTTCAGCTTCTGGATGCAAGCGAAAAAGGCCGCTAACTCTTCAGGGTTATCCAAATCTGGAGCCACTGCGCCGACGGAACGATAGACCTGCGCCAACGCAGAACCGCCCAGTCGATTCTTACCTGCACCCAAGTCTATAAGTAACAGCTTGGATGGCGCGGACAAATCCATTTGCGGCGTCAATGTCTTGCGTACATCCTCAACCGGCGCGAAACCACTGACTATCAGAGACAGAGGCGCAGTCATGGACTTCTGCTTTTCGCCCTCCTCCCATACCGTCTTCATGGACATGGAGTCTTTGCCCACAGGAATAGTGATGCCTAATTTAGGACACAGCTCCATACCTACCGCTTTGACCGTTTCGAACAAAGCTTCGTCTTCGCCGGGATGTCCGGCTGCA
This sequence comes from Hahella sp. KA22, assembly GCF_004135205.1. Taxonomy (NCBI): domain Bacteria; kingdom Pseudomonadati; phylum Pseudomonadota; class Gammaproteobacteria; order Oceanospirillales; family Hahellaceae; genus Hahella; species Hahella sp. KA22. The sequence goes on from NZ_CP035490.1 coordinate 5,213,349, forward strand.
GCCATCCAGTTCGCAGACAGTTTAATGTCTGATAGCTTTTCTATTTTTGCAGCGGCGAGGTTAGTAATCGTCTCACCTACCGCCATACGACCGGACGAAGGAGGGTCAATCAACGCAATCGGCGTTCTTTCGCCCATCGCCATCGCTTCACCGCGATAGGTGTCAAAACTTGCAGTCGTCACCGCCACATCGGAAACCGGCGCCTGCCATGGGCCAACCATCTGGTCTCTGGAAACCATCCCCGTCACAGAGCGGTCGCCGATGGTGATTAAAAAGCTCTTGGACGCGACGCTGGGCAACCGGAGAATTCTCTCCGCCGCCTCTTTGAGATCCAGGGCAGTGGAATCAAAAATGGGCTTAGTGAAGCTCTTCCGCTCTATTGTGCGATGCATTTTTGGCGGCTTGCCAAACAGAACCGACATTGGAAGATCCACCGGACTGTTCGCAAAATATTCGTCAGAGACTTGAATCTTCAGTTCTTCCGTCGCAGAGCCTACGACTGCATATGGACAACGCTCACGTCGACAGAGCTGATCAAACAACTCCATGTCCTGCTCCGCAACCGCCATGACGTAACGCTCTTGAGACTCGTTACACCAGATTTCCAGCGGCGACATGCCAGGCTCATCGTTAGGCACATCACGCAGTTCGAACAATCCGCCGCGACCGCCATCTTTCACCAGTTCAGGCAACGCGTTGGACAACCCGCCCGCGCCAACGTCATGGATAAACAGAATCGGGTTGTCATCCCCCAGCTGCCAGCAGCGATCGATCACTTCCTGACAACGTCTCTCCATTTCCGGGTTATCCCGTTGTACAGAGGCGAAGTCGAGATCCTCCTGGCCAGCGCCGCTGTCCATAGAAGACGCGGCTCCACCACCCAGACCGATCAACATTGCAGGGCCACCCAATACGATCAGCTTGGCGTCGACAGGAATATCTTTCTTTTCCACATGGGAAGCGCGAATGTTGCCCATGCCGCCAGCGATCATGATCGGCTTGTGGTAACCCCGCCATTCAATACCGTTCACGCCAGGCACCTGTTCTTCATAGGTACGGAAGTATCCACACAACGCCGGCCGGCCAAACTCATTGTTAAACGCCGCACCGCCAATGGGACCATCCAGCATGATTTGCAAAGCGGACACAATTCGTTCCGGTTTGCCGTAATCGCCTTCCCATGGCTGCCTGTAGCCAGGAATATTAAGGTTGGAAACGGTGAAGCCGGTCAGGCCAGCCTTGGGCTTGGCGCCAATACCAGTAGCGCCTTCATCGCGAATTTCTCCACCGGACCCCGTTGAAGCGCCGGCGAAGGGAGAAATAGCTGTTGGGTGGTTGTGAGTCTCCACCTTCATAAGGATATGGATATCTTCAACGTTATATCCATAAACCTTGGTTCGGTGATCAGGGAAGAAACGCCCTCCCTGACCGCCTTTAATTACTGCTGCGTTATCTCTATAGGCGGAGAGCACGTCTTCGCCGCCCTGCTCATAAGTGTTGCGAATCATGCCAAACAGCGAGTGGGACTGAGCTTCGCCGTCGATTTCCCAGGTCGCATTAAAGATCTTGTGGCGACAGTGTTCTGAATTCGCCTGAGCGAACATCATCAGCTCAACATCCGTTGGATTGCGCCCCAATTCAGTGAAAGCGCTGGTGAGATAATCTATTTCGTCTTCCGCCAGAGCCAGCCCCATTGAGCGGTTAGCCCCCGCCAACGCGTCACGGCCATCAGCCAGGATATCGACGGTCGTCATCGGCTTGGGCTCGGCATGAGCGAATAAAAGCTCCGCCCCCGCTATCTCATGGAACACCGACTGGGTCATGCGGTCATGCAATATCGCCGCGATCGCCGCACGGCGTTCGCTACTCAATTGTTCTGAGCTGCCAACATGATAAGCCACGCCTCTTTCGATACGGCGAATCGCCGTCAGTCCGCAATTATGTGCGATGTCCGTCGCTTTGCTCGACCATGGAGAAATCGTGCCGGGACGGGGAACAACCAAAAACAGAGTGCCGCTTGGCATTTCGCTCTGACCTTGTGGCCCGTATTGAAGCAAGCGATCCAGAACGGTGCGTTGATCTGCGGAAAGGTCTCCTTCCAAATCAACGAAGTGCATGTATTCGGCATACACTGACTGGACTTCAGGAGCCTGTTCCTGGATATTCTTGAGTAGTTTTTCGCGCCGAAATGGGGAGAGGGCTGGTGCGCCACGGAGTTCAAACATATCTCTGACTGATGGCCTCTAGGCTGGAAAAAAGAGGCGCTAATGATAATAGATATCAAGCCATTGAGCCACTTTTAAGAGGTCTCGCCATAAGCGCGGCGCAGCTTGCGGGTTAACCCGAGCCAGTAACGCTTCGTACATAAATCGACAAGATTTTTCACAGTTTAACTACAGTTAACTTGCAACTTGATTTGTTACTGTTAAGTATTGAGCCCCTTTGTTTATAACCGGAACTGATATTGCTTGCTTCAGCCTGCACTCATTCATGGCGAACAGGACGTTTCCTGAACAAACTTATTAGGAGCGGTATTCAGACGCTGACCGCGGCAGCGCTTATCGCCAACCTGAGCGCATGCAGCCGCCCTACCACGCTGGAGAAGATTGAGCAGGAGGGCGTTCTTCACGTTATCACTCGCAACGCCCCCACCACTTACTACGAAGACCGGGACGGTCCCGCCGGTTTTGAGTATGAGCTGGCGAAAAAGTTTTCGGAATACCTCGGCGTCGAGCTGCGACTGCGGGTCGCCAGCGATCTTGACGAAGCCTACACAGTCCTTGAACAAAACTATACCAATCTGGCCGCTGTCGGCTTGAGCCGCCTGGCGGCTTCCGCGCAAAGTCCCGGCCTCCGTTTCAGCTCCGAGTATCTGGAAATTCAGCCTCTGGTGTTGTTTCGAAACGGCAGCCCCAAGCCAAAGCAGGTTGACGATCTGATTGGGGGCAAAATGATTATCCCTGCACAGACGGCGCAAGCAGAGTTCCTGCGACAGGTTAAAGATTCTCGCCTTCCCGATATGGACTGGCTGGAAGCGGCGGACATGGAGACATCAGAAATCATGCGCCTGATTGAGGAAGGGGAATACGAGTACGCCATCGTCAACTCCCGGGAATATGAAATTCACAAAGCTATGTTCCCCCGCGCACGGGAAGCCTTTCCTTTAATGGAGTCGTTACAGATCAGCTGGATATTCCCACCCGGCGAAGACATGTCCCTCATTCAGAAAGCGGACGAATTCATCAAACAAATCAAAGAAGACGGCACGCTGATCTATCTGCAGGAACGCTATTTCGGGCACGTAAATCAGTTGAATTACGTGGGCGCGCGCACCTACATCAGTCATATTAAAGACAGACTGCCTAAATTTGAGCCGACATTTAAACAAGCGTCGGAAAAATTCGAAGTCGACTGGCGCCTGCTGGCTTCAATTGGCTACCAGGAATCTCACTGGCGTCCATACGCCACCTCTCCTACCGGCGTAAGAGGCCTGATGATGCTGACGCTGCCTACCGCCAAGGAGATGAACGTCAAGAACCGGCTAAATCCAGAGCAGAGTATCTTCGGCGGCGCAGGCTACTTCAGCCGCATCAAACAACGTATCTCCGAGCGTATTGCGGAGCCAGACCGCACCTGGATGGCGCTGGCCGCCTACAATATCGGGCTCGGACACCTGGAAGACGCCCGTGCACTGGCGAAAATGCAAGGTATGGATCAGGACAAATGGATTGACGTCAAACAGGCGCTGCCACTGTTACAGCAGAAGAAATGGTATGTGAAGACTCGCTACGGCTACGCTCGTGGCTGGGAGCCGGTACACTATGTGCAGAACATCCGCCGCTATTACGACGTCCTGGTATGGATGACCCAGCCCAGCGCGGAAGACGGCAGCGTCGCTCAGAATGAAGACGCCCCAGCGCCAGGAGCCGATGGTATGACAGGAGAGACGCCAGCGATCCCCGCCCCGTTCCGTGTCACGCCTCCAATGCTCTAGCTTCCCTTAGAACTCGTCTCCATCAGCCTTTACCGCTTCATTGATTTCGTCAAAACTAAATCCTCTTTGCATCAGGTAACGCTTCTGTTTCTGCAGCTCGACGGGGGTTTCCGGTCGCTCTCGAAATCGCTTATTCAGGGTCGCCTCAGCCCGTTCAAACCAGTCTACGCCGGACTCCGCAAACGCCTTTCTGACCAAGTCCTGCTCCACGCCCTGTTGCTTCAGCTCCGCTGTGATTCTTATTGGACCGTAGCCTTGCCCTGCTCTATGCCGGACCAGAATCTCCGCATAGCGTAAATCGCTCAGCCAATTATTCTCCAGCAGATGGGCGATCACGGCTTCCACAGCATCTGCATCGGCGCCTCCAGCCTCCAGTTTGCGGCGTAGCTCACGCTCGGCATATTCCCGACGGGCGAGCAATCTTAATGATTTTGCCAAAAGCGCCTGCTTTATTTTTTTAAAATCAGGGTTGGCGGAAGCGTCCATAATAAAACCTTAAACCTATTAATCAGTATGCAAACAGTCTGGCGTTTTATTAAAGGCGGCGGATTTACGCCCAACCCTTTCGAGACGCCAACAACGAGAGTAGACTATGCTGTCGCGCAAATGAGCATAGCGCGAACGGTGATCAGATCGCACGTCCGTAGCGACGCAGTATGCCGCCAGTAGTCTTTCCGCAAGAACTCAAGGCCCGATAATTGAACTTTCAGGAACCTTTCATGCCGACCCTGCTAAACAAGCTATTCAAGCCCAAGTGGCAAAGTAACAACCCGCAAACCAGGTTGGACGCGATCAACGAACTTGATTGGAATATACCAGAGCAGCGCAGCATCCTCGAACAGGTTATCGCAAAAGACTCAGAAGCCGAAGTGCGCCAGGCGGCGCTGAAAAAAGTGATAAAAATCGAAGACCTGCTTAAATTCACCAACGACAAAGATAAAGTCGTTCGGGATGCTGCCAAAGCGCGCCTGCAGTCTCTTATACAAGGCGCATCCAGCAATTTTGACAGCTTTGTCGCCCAAAACCTTAAACAAGCCTCCGATGAGTTGCTGTTCACGATTCTTGGCGCACTGAACGAGGAAACCCAGCTCCCAGCATTTTTACAGGCGCTAGGGGACAACAATTCCCCAATGCTGGAAAAAATCGCCACCGAACACCACCTCAGCAAAGTCCGCATGAAAGCGGCGGACCATATCCAGGACCCAAGCGCCCTGGAACGTCTCGCCAAAGTGGCGAAAACCAAAGATAAAGGCCTGTTTCAGTTGGTCAAAGGCAAGCTGAAGCAGGAAAAAGACCAAGAAAAGCAAGAAGCCGCTGCACGCCAAGAAATCGAAGCTTTTTGCCTGACACTTGAAAATCACGCCAAAACAGACGTCACACGTTACTACCCAGAAAAACTACATGCCCTGGAGCGCACGCTCCAGGCATTAACGCCCGAGCGCTTCGCCGATTTACAGCAACGCATCCAAACCGCACTGGACACTTGTCGCACCAGAGCCACCGCGATGGAGGACGAAGCCAAGGCCACCGCGCATGAAGAGGCGCAAACACAGGAACTGCAGTCAGAGCGCGACGCCACCTGCTCCGAGCTGGAAAACACTATCGAAAAGCTACAGGCTGCGCCCCTGAGTACGCCCAGCGAGTTATCCGCCTTGGACGCGCTGATAAAGACCCAGGAAAATCGTTGGCTGGAGGCGACTCGCGACCACAAAGTCGGCAAGCACGAACAAAAACGTTACCAGGCTGCGATGGGCGAAATACGCCACTACTACTCCTGCCTGCACAAGCTCAGCAACCTGCAAGGGGACCTGGGCGCCTCAATCAAACAGGCCGAAGAGTTCAAGGAGAAAGGCGACAGCGAGTCCAAAGATAGCCGCCATACTCTGAAAAAAATTCGACAAATGGTGGATGAAGTGGAATGGCCATCCGGCTACCAAAGACCTTCGCTGTTATCCAAGGCAGCGGAGCTTATGGGCGAAATCCATACCATCCAGGCCCAGCATATCCAAGACCAGAAGCGCTTAAAGCAAGAAGTGCAGAAGAATATTCAGCAATTAAGCGATGCGATTGACGAAGGCTCCGTCAAACGCGCCCTGAAATTAAACAAGGACATCGCTCGCATACTGGAACGTCTTCCCGCCAAGATCGCGCATGACCTGACCGCCCGCTTCCGATTGGAGCAGAAGCGCCTGGAGGATCTGAAGGACTGGCAGGGTTTCGCTACCCGGCCCAAACAGGAAGAATTGTGCGAACGGATGGAGCATCTGGCTGACCAACACTTGGAGCCGCACCTTAAAGCTCAGCGTATTCGTGAGTTACAGAAAGAGTGGCGTACGCTCGGAGGGTCCTCCGATCAGTCGCTGTGGAACCGCTTCCGCGACGCTTCCGAAAAAGCCTACGAGCCATGCAGGGAGTTTTTCAGCGAGGAAGAAAAACTCAAAGAGGTTAACCTCAATAAGCGCCAGGAAATTGTTCATCAATTACGCAGTTTCATCGACTCCGTGGATTGGGACGCGCCAGACTGGAAAATGGTGGACAAAATCAATCGCAAGGCGCGGGAAGAGTGGCGCCAGTACTATCCGGTTGATCCGCAACACGGCAAGCAGGCGCAAAAGCATTTCAATGAATTGCTGAAATCTCTGGATGAACGCCTCAGCGGCGAAAAAGCGCGCAATCAGGCAATTAAAGCCGACATCGTGAAACGCGCGGAAGCTTTGATCGCGGAGGAAGATATCCGTACCGCCACCCATCAAGCCAAAGCGTTGCAGAAAGAATGGCAATCAGCAGGCATTACCGATCACCGTGAAGACCGACGCCTGTGGAGCGAGTTCCGCAAAGCTTGCGACCAGATATTCGGCCGCCTGAACGAGACTCGTCAAAAGCATCATGAAGAACAGCAGCATAACGTACAAAGAGCGGAAGAGCTGGTGACCGCTGCTATTGCGCTGGCGGAGCACCCTGACGAAAGTACGGAAAGCACTCTGGCGTCGCTGTCTGAAGCTTTCAGTGATTTGGGTCATCTAGGCGATCATGGCAAAGAGCTACACGGCCGCTTCAAAAACGCCGTTAGAACCTGCCGTAAAGCATTGGAGCAACGTACGAAGACGTCCTATATCCACTACTGGGGAGGCATTCTCGATAACGGCGCGCACATCCGGACGCTCACAGACGCCCAAAGCGTTGAGTGGCCGACTGAGCTGGACGAACTGCAGGCGCCGCATAAGGCCCAGTTTGAAAATGCACTGTCTCAATTCGCACAGGCGGGAAGCCTGAACGAGATTTCGCAGGACGAAGCTCGCGATCTTGTTCTTACTGCGGAAATTCTGGCGGAGATGGAAAGCCCGGCGGAGGAAAAGACCCGGCGCATGCAGCTGCAAGTAGAGCGACTCACCGCCGGAATGCAGCAATCCGCCCCCTTGGAAAGCCCTATCAGCAAGTTTGAGCAGATAGTCCTGCATTGGGCGACCACCAAGACAGATGACAATGACGCCGCACAAGACCTGGACAAGCGTTTGCGTACAGCTCTGGAAGGTATTGTCGTCAAGTTGCAACCACATCCTCATCGCGACTGATTCACACTGATCAGACCAAAGCCTCACCGCCGCTAATCATTGCGGCGGAGGGCTGCGGCAAACGCCGTAATAGCTCAACCTCAGAAATACTTAATCTCGATGTCCCTCTTTTACGTACGTGACCGCTTTGGCGACAGCGCCAACGACTTCCTCCTGCATCTTCAAGAACTCATCTGAAGAGAGGTAGAACGCCATATCCACACCGTGCCTAAAATAACGGGCGGGTAAGTGGTTTAACGCAACACACACAGCGTCGGTCAGAAAATCCTCATCAGGTTCCCGCCCTTCCATCTGCTTGGCCAGCTCCTCCAACACTAATTTTTCATAATAGTTATAAACATTGTCGAGAATAGACATAGCGCCTCCTGTTAACCCCTTTTCATCTCACACCTGCAGTTGGATAGCGGACGAACCGCCACGACTCATATTTGGCCGTCGCTCCGAATTAATAATAGACCAGACCGTTCGCCTCGCCATTACGGGCTCGCATACCTGAGCAAACTGGATGTTTTCGCCAATGGGGTTGTTTGTTCCTGTCATTTCTCCGCAAAGGCCCCTCGCATAAGGTTAATAACGTCATCAGCGTTCAATAAAACAAGAAGGTACGATTCATGAACACAGACGCTTTCATCTATGACAGTGTTCGCACGCCACGTGGTCGGGGCAAAAAAGACGGTTCCCTTTACGAAGCAAAACCCGTCAACCTGCTCGCGGGGATATTGAGCGCCCTGCAGCAACGCAACCAGCTCGACACTCAACAAGTGGACGATATTGTAATGGGATGCGTCACACCCGTCGGCGATCAAGGAGCGGACATCGCCAAAACCGCCGCCCTTGTCGCCGGCTGGAGCAATGAGGCGGCAGGCGTCACGTTGAGCCGCTTTTGTGCGTCAGGCCTGGAGGCGGTCAACCTTGCTGCAATGAAGGTCCGCTCAGGATGGGAGGATCTGGTGGTTGCCGGCGGTGTTGAATCCATGTCCCGGGTTCCTATGGGCAGCGATGGCGGCGCCTGGGCGCTGGACCCGGCGACCAATCTACGCACCCACTTTATTCCACAAGGCGTCAGCGCTGACTTGATCGCGACGATAGAAGGTTTTTCCCGCGCGCAAGTGGATGAGTTTGCAGTGAACTCTCAACGCAAAGCCTCAGAGGCGAGAAGTCAACGGCTATTCAAGCAGTCCATTGTCCCGGTGATGGATCAGAATGGCCTTATCCTTCTGGAAGAAGACGAACTGATTCGCCCGGAAACCTCACTGGAGGACCTGTCGCAATTAAAGCCGTCTTTCCAGATGATGGGAGAGATGGGGTTCGACTTTGTGCCAAAAGAGAAATATCCCTTCGTTGAGCGCATCAACCATGTGCATACCCCCGGTAACTCCTCCGGCATTGTTGACGGCGCAGCGGCGCTATTGATCGGCTCAAAGCAAAAAGGCGATCAACTGGGCCTGAAGCCCCGCGCTCGCATCGTAGCTACAGCGGTTACTGGCTCAGACCCCACAATAATGCTGACCGGACCCGCCCCCGCAACCCGTAAAGCGCTGCAAAAAGCCGGATTGTCGGTATCTGATATAGATCTGTTTGAAGTGAATGAGGCCTTCGCCGCGGTTGTCCTTAAGTTTCAGAGAGAAATGGGCGTCCCTGACGACAAGGTCAATGTGAACGGTGGAGCTATCGCCATGGGGCACCCTCTCGGCGCGACAGGCGCCATGATACTTGGTTCTTTGCTGGACGAATTGGAGCGTAGTCAACTGCGATATGGTCTGGCTACGCTCTGCGTAGGCGGCGGCATGGGCATCGCCACCATCATCGAAAGACTCTGAACAGCGCGTCAGACACTACTACCGGACAATGACAAGCGAGAAATGACATGACCGCCATACGCTACGAAAAAGACCAAGAGAACATCGTCCTTCTGACCATGGACATGCCCGGCCAAAGCGCCAATACAATGAACGCAGAGTTTCGCGAAGCTTTTCGCGAAACTCTGCAACGTCTGCAACAAGACAAAGACCATATAGCAGGCGTCATTATTACTTCCGCCAAGAAGACCTTCTTCGCCGGCGGCGACCTGAGAGAGCTGATCCAAGTAAATAAAGAACATGCCCAGGCGTTTCTGGACATGCTGACAAGCAGCATCACCCAACCCCTCCGCCAACTTGAGCTGTTGGGACGGCCAGTCGTCGCAGCGATTAATGGAACCGCCCTGGGCGGAGGCTGGGAGCTTGCGTTAGCCTGCCACGCTCGTATCGCTCTGGCGGACGAACGCATCGAGCTAGGTTTGCCGGAAGTAACCTTAGGGTTATTGCCTGGCGGTGGCGGGGTTGTCCGTCTCCCTAGATATCTGGGTCTGGAAAAAGCGCTTCCTCTTTTACTGGAAGGGAAAAAACTGTCCCCACAAAAAGCCTTATCGATGGGACTGCTGCATGAATTAGCCGAAAGCCCAGAGGAGCTTATTAACGCCGCACGAGCCTGGATAAAAGCCAACCCATCCCCCCAGCAACCTTGGGACGCAAAGGGTTATAAAATCCCCGGAGGCTCGCCCAGCAACCCCAAGGTGGCGCAGATGCTGGCGATTGCTCCCGCCATACTGAAAGCCAAGACCAAGGGTTGCTACCCCGCCCCGGAGGCCATCATGTCCGCCGCCGTAGAAGGCGCGCAGGTAGACTTCGACACCGCCCAGAAAATAGAGTCGCGCTACTTTACCTACCTCACCACCAGCCAGGTAGCGAAAAATATGATTGGAACTTTCTGGTTCCAGCTAAATGATTTAAAGGCGGGACAAAGTCGTCCGAAAGACATTCCAGCACACAAAATGAGCAAAGTCGGCGTACTGGGCGCCGGCATGATGGGCTCGGGCATCGCCTATTCCTGCGCGCAAAAAGGGCTGCAAGTCGTGCTCAAAGATGTAGAGCAAGCCTCTGCGGAAAAAGGCAAAGCCTATTCCGATAAAATTCTTGCCAAAAAGGTCAGCCAGGGACGCATGACAGAAGCCCAAAAGCAAGAAGTGCTCGACCGCATTACGCCCACCACAAACGTCAGCATGATGGAGGGTTGCGACCTCATTATTGAAGCGGTATTCGAAAACAGCGAATTGAAGGCCAAGGTGACTCAGGAAAGCGAGCCAATGTTGCGCCCAGAGGGCATCTTCGCCTCCAACACCTCAACTATTCCCATCACACAGCTCGCTCAAGCTTCCAGAGACTCAGAGAAGTTTATCGGGCTGCACTTCTTCTCCCCTGTGGATAAGATGCAGTTAGTGGAAATCATTGTAGGTGAGTCCACTTCACAAGAAACCCTGGCCAAGGCCTTCGACTTTGTTATGCAGATCGGCAAGATTCCTATCGTTGTGAACGACAGTCGGGGCTTCTTCACATCACGCGTCTTCGGCACTTTCGTCAATGAAGGCGTCGCAATGCTGGCGGAAGGCGTGCATCCCGCCGCCATCGAAAACGCCGCACAGCTTGCAGGAATGCCGGTCGGTCCGCTTGCTCTGTCAGACGAAGTCAGTCTGACCCTGATGACTCATATCAGAGATCAATCCCGCAAGGATGTTGAGGCGAGTGGAGGCAAATGGTCCCCGCACCCCGCAGAGCAAGTAATTGACGCGATGGTGAGTGAGTTTGAGCGTAAAGGTAAAGCCGCCGGGGCAGGCTTTTATGAGTATCCCCAACAGGGCGCAAAACACCTGTGGCCGCAGCTCGTTGAAAAATACACTGACATGACGATAACTCAAAACACTGAACTGCAGGAGATAAAAGACCGCTTGCTGTTTATTCAGTCGCTGGAAACCATGCGCTGTCTGGAGGAAAACGTTTTACGCTCGGTCAAGGACGCCAACATTGGCAGCATCTTCGGCTTAGGCTTCGCACCCTGGACGGGAGGCGCCATCCAATACGCCAACCAATACGGCTTACGCCAGTTTGTCGAACGCGCCAATTATCTTCGCAATCGCCATGGAGAACGCTTCGCGCCTCCCGCATTCCTGGTATCACTAGCAGAGAAAGGCGCTATTTTCGAATAGCGCCCACTCAACTCTAAATGCAATATATTGCCGCACCTGCCAGCGAAGCCCGATTTTCGCTGGCAGGTGCATATTATCGTTTGGGGAAACACACAGCCATAGCCGCCCTTCCCTGTACTTATCAAAAAAGCGCCACATTCTTACTTTTCTACCCATTCGCCTTCTGCATCACCGCGTCTAGCGCCTATCCTGAGCGCCTCTTCACACCTTGGGCAATTAGCGGCCATTATGAATAGATTGTCATTTGCTTTTTTGCAACCCAGCATTAACTCTAGAAACTAGGTGAGTGTAAAGCTTCATCGGCATTTCCAGCAGATGCAGACTGAATTCGCTTTTGATTGTCCGTTATTGCAAAGGCTTACAATTGGTGATGAATAGATACTAGTTGGAACTTCGTATCTGGCCTACAATCAAAGTGTTAATACTGTATAAAAGCTGTGGAGTATTTATACCCTTGCACAATTATCCCGGATTTAGTCGTGAATAAGTTTAAACATATGTTTTTGTTACAACGCCGCAGTCTATACGCTGTCCTGTTTACCTCCCTGTGCTCACTGGCGCTGGCTGGCAACGCCGCCGTCGCTTCTGGAGCCAAGACGGAAAACCCGGACTATCTCAACCTGTCCCCCACCGCGGACCAGGAAAAAGCCAGCAGGGATATCGCCAGACAACTGCAGTACGCTCACTACCGCAGCCTGAAAATAGATGGCGAAGTATCCTCAGAGGTGTTGGATAACTACATAAAATATCTCGACCCACAGCGCATCTACTTCACCCAAAGCGATATCGATGAGTTTGAAAACTACCGATATCGACTTGATGGAGCCATTAAATCCGGTCAGCTTGATCCCGCTTTTCGCATCTACAATCGCTTCCAGTCACGCATTGTAGGTCGCTTGGGCTACATTACAGGCTTGCTCGACACCGGCGTCGATAAACTGGATTTCAAAAAAGACGAGGAAATCCTCATCGACAGAGAGGAAGCGCCCTGGGCGAAGACCGAGGGAGAGCTTGATACCCTCTGGCGTAAGCGTTTGAAGAGCGCCATATTGAGTCAACGTTTGCTGGGCAAGACCGACGAAGACATCAGCAACGGCCTGCGTAAGCGTTACGAAAGTCAGTTGAGCCGCATCAAGCAGTCCCGCTCAGAAGACGTATTTCAGGCGTATATGAATGCGCTGACCAATATTTACGACCCTCATACCCAATATTTTTCGCCTCGCAACTCCGAAAACTTCAATATAAATATGTCCCTATCGCTGGAAGGCATAGGCGCTGTATTGCAATCGGATAACGAGCACACCAAGGTCGTCAGATTAGTGCCGGCGGGCCCTGCTGATAAGAACGGCAAGCTCAAGCCTGCTGACCGTATTGTTGGCGTCGGCCAGGGCGACAAAGGCGAAATCGTCGATGTCGTGGGATGGCGTTTAGAGGAAGTGGTGGACCTGATCCGCGGTCCTAAAAAGTCTGTGGTAAGGCTGGAAGTTATTCCCGCCACCGCCAGTAACGACTCAGAAACCCGTATTATCAACATCGTACGGGATAAAGTGGATCTGGAAGATCAATCCGCTCAAAAGCACGTCCTTAACATCAACCGTGGCGGGCGCGAATACAAGTTAGGCGTGATCGATATCCCAACCTTCTACGCCGATTTCCGTGCGATGCAGGCAGGCGATCCGAACTATCGCAGCACCACGCGTGACGTAAACAAGCTCCTGAATGAGCTGAAAGCCGAGGGTATTGACGGTCTGATCATTGACCTGCGCGATAACGGCGGCGGGGCATTGCAGGAAGCTATTCAGTTGACTGGCCTCTTTATTCAGGAAGGCCCAACGGTGCAGGTGCGTACTGCGGACAACCGCGTACGTGTTTACGACGACCCTGATGAACAAATCGCTTACACCGGCCCTCTTGCAGTCATGGTTAACCGCATGAGCGCTTCCGCTTCCGAGATTTTCGCAGCGGCCATTCAGGATTACGGACGCGGCGTTATCATTGGCGAGCAGACCTTCGGTAAAGGAACCGTCCAATCCGTACGCGGCCTCAGCCATGGCCAACTGAAAATCACTGAAGCCAAGTTCTACCGTATTTCAGGGGGCAGCACTCAGCACAAAGGCGTCACTCCAGATGTCGTCATTCCATCCGCTATCGACAAAAGCGAGATCGGAGAAGATGCGTTACCTCAGGCCTTGCCCTGGGACCATATCGATGCTGTCGCACACCGCAGATATGGCAACTTTAGTCCGCTGATTTCAGATTTAGCGAAAAACCATGATACCCGCATGGAGAAAAACGCCGAGTATCAGGCTTTGCTGCAAGAAATCGACTTCTTAAAAGAAACCAAAGCGCAAAAGACCATCTCCCTGCGTGAAGATATCCGTAAACAGGAACTGAAAAAGCTGCAAGATCGTGAACTGGCTTACGTCAACCTGAAGCGCGCGGCCAAGAAAGAAACTCAGTTTAAAAATTACAAAGAGTACGAGACGTATCAGGAAGAGCAATCGGCGCAAGCGCCCGCGAAGAAAGATCTCGATTTTGTAGCGCGTGAGACCGGCGAAATTCTGGTGGACGTGCTAACCATGCAACAGCAAATCGCGGATTCTAAAAGCTAATCCCATCCTGACGTTAGCAGAGCCGGCTTCTGCTAACGTCATTGACTTCATTCACTTTTTAATCGACAGTGCAACAAGAAATTCATCGTTGCAGGTCATCTTATGTCTGGAGACATTCCCAAGAAGTCCAACGCTCCATCAGCCAGGACAGACGCCAAGGACAGCGCCTCAATGCCTGCAACGCACAAGTCTTCAACAAAAGCCAAAACCGCTGCCGCCAAAGGCGATGAAAGCGGCTGGTTTAACCGCATCAGCGAGTTCACCTCCTCCGCTCTGAAAATCGCCAAGTTAACCACCGATAGCTCTATTCGCGTCGGCAAAACCATCCTGAAAAATCAGGACCAGTTGAAACTTATGGCCGCCGCCGGGCAGTCTCTGAAAGACTTGCGTGAAGTTGCAGGACTCACGATCCATGAGCTCAGTGACTCCTTGAGCCTCAAAGACAAAAGCCTGTGGGAGGCTGTCGAAAACGGTACGGCGACTATTTCATTCGAACTCATTCTTCGCTTGGCGGCTCTACTGGCCCGCAATGATCCCGTCCCCTTTATCCTCAAATACACGCGCACCTATAACCCAGAGTTGTGGCGCATCCTGAATGACTGGGGGCTCGGGCGACTTCCGCTTCAGTATGAGCGTGAGCGCAAGTTTATAAACATTTATCGCCGCCATGATGCAGCGCGTCAGCTATCCGATGAAGGTTTTGACAAGGTGCTGGAGTTTACTCAAAAGGCATTTGAAATGGGCCTGCACTTTGTCGCCGAAAACGAGCATCTCAGCAAACCGAATAAAGACGCCAGACAGACGGAGAAATCAACGTCGGAAGAGCCACGTTCTCCTCACAACGAAAAGACAACTACAACCAAGCCCTCTGGCGAGCCTAAGTCAGAAAAAGAATAAGGGGGGGAGATCAGCCGCGTATATCGGGGAGATATAAGGCTCAAAAAAATCGCGCCCCTATAAGGAGCGCGATCATGAACAGAACAAATACAGAAGATTACCGGATTAGTTTTCCTTGATCTGGCTACCTTTCATGGTAATCACGCCCGAGGCTTTGGTATTTATCTTATTGCCGTTAATAGTGATATCGCCATTCTTTTTCATGGTGATGCTGGCTTTACCCACCTGCAGAGTAATCTCATCCTTAGCCGTGATTTGAACGCTCTTGGCGTCAACAGAGTACTCTTTGGTAATGGACTCCGTGTGCTTGCCTTTAATCGACTCAGTACGATCCTTACCAATCTCCACTGTTACATTTTTGCCGACATTCAGCGATGAATTCTCGCCGATGACTTCATCTTTGTTTTTACCAATATCAATACTTTGATTTTCGCCAACAGTCAGACTGTCGTTTTTACCAATATTGATAGTACGATTTTCACCGACTTCCTCAGTCTGATTCTTAACAACACTGATGGACTGGTTATTACCGACGCTTTCTGTGTCGTCGTTTTCAACTGTAATGTCTCTGTCTTTTTGCGCGTGGACACGAATCAGCTCTTCGCCCTTTTCGTCGATGAGCATAATTTCGTTATAGTCTTCTGTCCCTCCGCCCTTGGAAGAACGAGATTTAACGCCAGTATGGGTCTTTTTCGCCGGCAATTCGTAGGGAGGCATTTGCTCCGCATTGTATACGCTCCCGATAATCAGAGGACGGTCTGGATCTCCCTCCAGGAAAGAAATCACCACTTCTTGTCCGATTCTCGGAATATACTGCGCGCCCCAGTTTTTACCGCTCCATATCTGCGCAACACGAATCCAGCAGGAACTCTTGTCGTCTTTCTTGCCCAAGCGATCCCAATAAAACTGAACTTTAATTCGACCAAACTCATCCGTATAAATCTCATCCGCTGACGGACCGACCACCAATGCCGTTTGCGTACCACTTATTACGGGCTTTGGCGTCTTCAGAGTTGGACGCATAATGGTTGTGCTGGGAGCACATTGAAATGAGTTGGAGTAATGCGGCGCAGACTCAACGCCAGCTCGATAGCTCCCCTCTTCTGCGTTATGCGTCACGCTAGCGACAACATACTTCTCTTTGCTTTCCTTCGAGTCAGGATGGACCCCTACCGTGAAGATATAGCCCGAACACATCGAAGGATAATTGCTTTCCGCATTGACCAGTGAATAGCCGCTCTCCAATGTTTCCATACGGGTCTTGGCGTAACCATCGCCTTCCCCTTTCTGAGCGTACTCCCCAGGGTAATCATAAACTTCAAACTTACTGATATTAGGCAGCTTGACCTTAGTACCCTGAAAAACCGCCAAACTGGTGGCTGGGGTTTCGAAGTTATAATCCGTCAGAGAAACTTTTCCGCTGACAAGCTGGTACGCATGCTCCCAGCTGCTGATTTTGAATTTGGTGTGAGCGCCGTCGGTGACATCCAAAGATGACTCGGATACTGATTCATATCCTTTGGCGTTATCACTAAGCACCAGCGTATGTTTGCCTTCTTCGTGCTGGAAGTAGTAATAGATCCCCTCTTCCTCCAACAAGCGTGAGACGAAGTCGAAATCGCTCTCACGATATTGCACGCAGTAAACCCGGTTTTCATATGTTTTTTGCAAGCGCCAGCTAACATCGGAAAAACCTAATTCACTAAAGACTTTATCAATAATTTTTTGAACGGTCAGTTCCTGAAAGATCCGGCAATCGCGGCGATACTTGAGCAGGGAAAACCAAGGAACCATCTTGAGCCTGTACTCTCTATAATGGTTCTCTTCAATCTGGTGTGCGGACATCTGTGTTACGATGCCCGAAAAGTGTCTGGGTTTACTAGGGTCCGCATGCACGCTGATGGTAACTTCTTTACCAACGATAGCGTTTGGATCAATGTTGTAATCTGTACTCCAGACCGTCGCTGTCGTTTCAAACGGCTCTGACAGGCATTCCGTTACCTTGAGTTTTTTCATTACAAGCACATCCGCCCCTAACGGAGACTTAATCGTCAGGAGCTGTTTATCTTGCTTCGGTCCCGCCATGGTCTAACCCTTCCATCAGCATGATTAATTTTTGTCGCCTCATTTTGATTGATTAGAGGCCAAGTTCAAATTCGGTTTTCTGCAATTCTATATGACCGTCGCCTATCTTGCATAAATCAAGGGCCGATCACTTATCAACCATTACAAACAGAGCGTCAAAACTAACTGAAAGCCGTCAGTAATACCTTATTTTTTACGGATTTTTGGACACTGACTTTTTGTGAAAAGGCTTAAACAGATGATATGAAATGGAGAAGCATCAAGAAAGTTCATCCCTCTGCGCCCTGACTATTTCCAAGCCAAAGAGCCCTGACCCCGCACTGATTTCCAAGGTAACAACTACAACGACATATTTAGCACTCAACACCTGAATGCTGGACGCCCTGCGCTAAAAACCTCATAGATTCTATCTCATCGGAGATGATGCCTACACCAGCCATAGGGATGAGACTCTGCGGCTACAATTCAACGCCCAATAAGCAATTGAAAGTCAGCGCTCAACATAAGGCCAAGCGGATAGATAAAGTTTCGTCCAATCACCAAAAGGGACTAGACCATACCCCCTCTTGCCCCGTCATAACAAGACAAATACCATTTCCTTCCAAAAACACAATTGCACTAGCCCTTAGGGCATCATTGAACACAGGTTTAAGGAGTAACAGTGAATCAGACGTCCCCTTCGCAGAAGGTCGTTAACGACTTATTCCGCATCGCGGAATTGCTGCGCTATACCGAACAGATAACCCCTTACGGGTACGCTTGGCTGATGGAGTTCTGCGCAAGTGTAGAAGCCAAAGAGGATGAGCAACAGTTTGACGCAGCCATCTCCTCAATTCAGCCAATGACCGATATCGCCCCAGAGCCTTCTACAACCGCTCAGTTATCCCGCCGAAACGGCTGACGAAACTACAAGCACGGATTTATTAATCAATACGCCAGGGATTTGGCTTTTACTTTAAACGCCAGAGGCGACCTGCAGTTCCTTTTTGATCGCCGCCATCCACTTCGCAAAATCCGCATCCAAGAATTTCGCCTCATCTTTCAACCAGTCCTGGTAGTCCTCGTAACGTCCATGCCGGAACCACTTCGCTAATCGTTCAACATCATCTGGACGTTGTTCAAACATGTACCGCACCGCCCAATATCCCCAATGATAAATGCGTGACTCATCGCTCTTGTAGTTAGAGTGTATGATATCCGAGAAACGCACCATTTCTGACAAAGCCGCTTCTTCTGCATCTGGATAATGATCCTGTAAGGCAATGTATTCGGCGACGCCTTCGGCCCACCAAACATTATCTTCAACGTACTCCGACTCCAAACCATACATGGTGAATCGCCCGTCCAGATAATGCACAAACTCATGATCCAGATTCAGTATCTGATGAGAGTCTGAGACCTCTTCTGACTGGTAAGCCAGCACCCGCGCCTGGTTAGCCTCATCAAAAGGATCGCCCTCATAGAAAACGCCGCCTGCAGTCACCGCGTCGGAATCAAACAAAAGCCAGCCCAGATCGACGAATGTGTCTGAATCTTTAAATATAACCATTTCCAGAGAGTCATTCTGATCGTCAGCAACGGGCTCCCTATCACTGTTCAGCATCTGGTGAAAGATATCTTCACGTCGAGACAAAGCCTCACAGGCTGAGTCAAATTGCTCCTCTGTCATGGTTTGAGCCCTTATTCTGACCGTCCCGCCACACATGCGCTCCCGGCGCAAAATAACGGTCTCGACGCGCTTTCTAAAGTCGCAGGCATTGTACAGCCTGCAGTTCGACTTATCGTAGTAATCCACAGAGCCAGCCAGAATGCTCCACACATTCGCTGTATCACGACTCAGGTCATACCTGTTAATCAGATTACGTATGAAGTGGCCTGTATCATCCTTTATCGTTTTATACTGCAGAAAGCGCCCAAGCTCTTTGACGGCATTCATCAATAGATACTCCCGGCTCCCTACTAACCACGAATCTTTATTAACAATGAAGCGATAGAGCGCATTAGGAAACTGTGGATCATGAGAGGCAATGTCAATAAAGGCGTCATTGTCATGGCCTTTGTAGTAGATATTGAAAAGCTCGTTTAATGCCGAATCATAACGCCCATTGGCGTCGGTCAGCCTGCCCAGTTTCTCTAACCAGGCGACCGAGTCATTGACAACCGTTCCCTGATTATCAGAACTGTTTACCAGCTTTAAAGACAACACGGCCAATCGCGCGCCATCTGCTCCAATAACACCGTGCAGAGCATTATTGGTGACTTGAACGACGGCTACCGCAACCTGTTTCTGCAACGCCTTTCCATATAGCTTCATCTTACGCGAGCGGTTTCTCTCTAATACATACCCCGCATGTAAGTATTGAATGAGGTTCGTCAGTTCATAGAAGTTGTCGTCTTGAAAATAAGATGATCCTGAAATGGCCGCTTGCGTCACGGCGGACATGTTAGCTTCTGAGAATACACCGGGAAGAGTTTGTTCCTCCAAGAAGACCATGTCCCTCACACAGTCATGATCCATTCCCCATATAGCGAGAACAAACTCGTCACCTGAGAGCCCCGAAAGACCATCCAAATAGCAGTCAGACTTGCCCTCTTCCTCGTAGTAAGGTTCGTCCTCTTTTGCTCGACTGTACGCCGGTAGCGGCGGGGGCAATTCTGATAACTTTTCCGGCTGCTCCGAGTTGTGTCGAAAATACTTAAAAAACTCTCCACCGCCCTTCGACCATGTCATTGCGCTGACAGTGAGAATAAGAAAGACAACGCCAACCACAAAGGGGGCTCTATACCATCTGTTCGCTGGCGTCATTACGATTCCTGAAGAGATTTACAACTGATAGAAAGAGTACGCTGCGGATTATGAACTTTACCGTGCGGGCCATGAAGATATACCGATAGGGGTTATCGGTCTGTCTAAGAAAAGCATCAAATTGTATCAAAGTCGCCAAGCAGATAAGGCAAAAACTAAAACAAAGGCTATATCGCCCTACCCCCATACCCGCGCATTCTATCCAGCCACTGTTTTCGGGGCCGCGAATCAGAATCCTCCACTGCGCCAATCAGCGACGTTTGAATCGGCGAAACGCCACAAATACCCAGGATATTACGTTTTAGACTTTTTAGACTATGCGCGCGGTAAAACCAGCGATAGATAAACGCAGGCATCCACATGGTTACGACTATACGCGCTCTGCGCCCTTTCAGTAGCCGTTTGGGCCACTTATCGCCACCGCTTACAGCAAAACCCGGTCGCAGCGTCTGCTCCAGAAATGCTTTTAATACCGCTGGAAGATCCCCCATCCACAGCGGATAAACAATAAATAGACATTCAGCCCATTGGATTTCTTTCTGCGCAGCGATAATCGATTCCGGTGGCGGCTGTTCTTCAAACTCCTGTTTTGAACGCAACCAGGGAAAACTCATTGTCGCCACCGCCAGTCTACGCACCTCATGCCCCGCCGCCTCCGCGCCGTCTGCATACGCGTCAGCCAAGGAGTGACAATACCGGCCTCCCCGTGGATCAGGGTGTCCCTGAATAATCAAAATGCGCGATCCCATAGGCTGCTCCCTGAGAGACTATTCATCTATGTATATTTTTCTCGATATACCAAGACAGGCATTTGTTGCTGGTCAATATTCAACAGCTTACTTGTTAAGTGGTCCGCTATTGGAGTTTTCATCTTAAACCTCAGTCACTTAGACATTTTTTCTTTACTTGCCCAGACCATTACTGTATACATAAACAGACATGGATAAACATATAGTGTACACAGAATTTTATCAGATCTTTTAAGGTCGCCGGAGGGTGGAGTGATTAAGCTAACCAAGCGCCAGGAGCAGGTTTTACAACTGATTCGCGAGCATATAGAGGAAACGGGTTATCCACCTACCCGGGCGGAAATTTCCAATCGTCTGGGGTTTCGCTCCGCAAACGCTGCGGAAGAGCACCTGAAAGCCCTGGCGAAGAAAGGCGCTATAGAGATGGTGCCCGGCGCCTCCCGCGGCATCAGGCTGCCAGCGACGGAAACGCAAAATCAGGGGATTCCAATTGTCGGTCAGGTTGCAGCGGGCCATCCCATTCTGGCCCAGGAAAATATTGAAGAGTATTGCGAACTGCCCCCATCCTTCTTTACTCCTTCCGCCGATTATTTTCTTCGTGTCAAAGGCATGAGCATGAAGGACGTGGGAATACTCGACGGTGATTTACTGGCGGTGCATCGCACGACCGATATCCACAACGGACAAATTGTGGTTGCGCGCATTGGCGATGAAGTGACCGTAAAGCGCTTTCAGCGTCAAAAAAACAAAGTGCTTTTATTGCCGGAAAACGAAGAGTTTGAGCCAATTGAAGTGAATCTGTCGCAACAGCCGTTGGACATCGAAGGACTGGGCGTCGGCGTTATTCGCCGCTAACCGGGAACGAAGCGCCGACTGCCCTTACGCGGGCAGCCGGGGCCTTTAATGTACGGTTTTCGGCTTTTCTTCCTCCTCAGACTGACGAATCGCCTCTTCCCGCATATCTCCTACCAGCTTAATCGCCGCATTAATCATTGCATGCGCAACAGCTGCGTCATTTTCCGCCAAATATGCCTTGGCTTCCTGACCGAAGCTGATTTTCACCAAATGTTCGCTTCCGCCTCCCATGGGTTGCAAAGCGAAATCGCCATTCGGCAATTGAACAATTTCAAAGAAGCTTGATGCCATTTTCAAATCTCCTACTCGTAAGTTCTCACTGACATGTTTTCTATCGCCCCAACACCCGGGAGTGAACAAATCAGAAAACTAGCCACAGGCGCCTCATTCATTTTCCTAAGCTGTTATCAGTCGAGGCCTGAGAGGGTTTCTTTCATTCAAGCTTACCTCTACCACTCAAAACTGTGCTCTCTCATCTCGTTGATGAACGCCTGCATGGACTCAAGCATCACTGCTAACTCCATTGCATATGGAGCTGACGTGGCGGCGATAATATTTTCATTCTGCGGCGTTTCATTTTTTCGGGGCCGAGATATTTCCCCAAATTGTTTCAGCAATTGAGCTAGCCAGGAATCGGATTGCGCCGCCGCCAGCTTCATGCTGATCACTTCTGGCGATTCAACCTCCAACTGGCCTTCCAAGTCAGCAAGCGTCTCAACCTTAACTTTGATGCGTCGCTGCTCCGCAAGTTCGTTCAAGAAGCCGACATACGCCTGCTGTAGAAAACGCAAAGCCGCCCGACTGGCGCATTGCTTTTCCGCCACCGTTGAGGATGTATCCTTCCACTGCAACTGCAGCTTGGCGAAAAACAGGTTTTCATTAACATAAGTCAGCCACTTATCGGACATACCTTAACTCATCAACAATTGCTCTTTGTTAGTGTATAGGTTTTTAACCATAAGTTCTTTAATAAAAAATTCCTCTCCGGACTATTTCCTGAGGCGCAATTCCGATTCGTTTAGGCGCATAAATTTCCTACCATTGCCACCTCATCCGACTCAGGTTTCCGCGAAAATGGCGACAAACTATCAGCAGCCCCTTTCTCATAGCTTAGCACCCGAACCCCAGGCTCGCCCCTTACACAAGTTAACGTTCAGCAGCAACCCGCCATAAACGCTAACAAAGGCGCTAGTGAGAAAACTAGAATAATATTTTAGACTGCTATAATTTTGTCCAGGGAGAGAAAGTAAGGGAACTGTCTGTTACTTCTAGAAAGAGAGTGAGAAAGACATGGCTTATAGCCGTAACGCAAGAAAAAATATAAATAACGCACTGGTATTACTCGTATTTTCACTAATCGCGCAAAACGCCCCAGCTAAGGCGCCGCCGGATCAGGTGGCGCGCTTGGACCGGGATCTCACGCCACTCGGCGCCGAGAGGGCCGGCAGCGAAGGGGGTGAAGTACCCTCTTGGGATGGAGGCATTAAGCAACCGCCTGCGAACTACAATCCAGATAAATGGCATGCCGACCCTTTTGATGCGGACTTTCCACGTTTCATTATCAACGCCGGCAATGCACAGGATTATTCAGACAAACTGACCGAAGGCCACAAGGCTCTGCTGCAGAAGTATCCAAGCGATTACATTCTGAAAGTATATCCCAGCCGCCGCAGCGCCTCTTACCCTGACCACGTCTACGCCGCTCTGAAGCAAAACGCCGCCAAGGCGGAACTAATGCCTCGCGGCACGGGCGTTAAGGGCTCTTTGATCACCAGTCCATTTCCTATCCCAAATCAAGGAGTGGAGATTATCTGGAACCATATCCTGCGCTACCGGGGTGAAGAGGCGGCATTTCGTTCTTCGTTCGCGGCCACGCTTCCAGACGGTTCTTACACGCCGGTGACAACCGACTATGAGTATTTCTTTGTGTATGCTCAGCAGCACAATCGGCCGGAAGACATCGACAACAAAATCTTCTACCTCAAAACGGAGGTAGTCGCTCCCGCCAAGCTCGCAGGAACCATGAATCTGGTGCATGAGACGCTGGATCAAATTCGCTCTCCCAGACAGTCCTGGCGTTACCAAGCCGGTGAACGTCGCCTGCGGCGCTCCCCCAACCTGGCCTATGACGCTGAGGCCCCAAATAGCGAAGGGCTGCGCACTACTGACCAAATTGATATGTACAACGGTGCGCCGGACCAATATGAATGGACGCTGATCGCCAAGAAGATCATGTATGTGCCTTACAACGCTTACCAGTTGCACTCCAGCAACTTGCGCATGAACGACATCGTGCGTCCCGGCCACATCAACCAGGAACATGCTCGCTACGAAGCACACCGGGTGTGGGTGGTGGAAGGCATCCTGCGCGAAGGACTGGGCCACATCTATCACAAGCGCCGCATGTACTTCGACGAGGACTCCTGGCAACTGCTGGTTGCGGAGGATTATGACGATAAAGGCCAGCTATGGCGCGTATCGGAGGCCCACTTGGTGAATTACTACGAGGTGAAAGCCCCCTGGACCACACTGGAGGTTATTTACGACCTGAAGTCAGGGCGTTATTTCGTCGACGGTTTGGATAACGAAGAAAGACCTCGCGACTTTGCGCCCGGACTGAGAGATAGCGACTTCTCAACTTCCGCCGTACGCCGCGCCGCCAGACGCTAATCGTTTTCCATTAGACACCTGTAGCCCATCTTTCTCCCACAAAAAAGGCCGCTGATTAAAGCGGCCTTTTTATTACTGCTGTCCGTGCTGAACAGAGTTGACAGCTACACGAGGCTTAGCCCGCGTTAGAAAGCTCAAGCAGCAGTTTATTCAGACGGCTTACGTAGCCAGCGGGATCTTTCAGGTTCTCGCCGCCAGCCAATCGCGCCTGATCAAACAACACCCAGGTCAGATCTTCGAAGCGCGCGCCCTGTTCTTCACCCAGCTTTTTCACCAGGGGATGCTCAGGGTTGATCTCAAAGGTCGGTTTGTTCTCGGGTAACGCCTGGCCCGCCGCTTCCATGATGCGGCGCATTTGCACGCCCATGTCATAAGCGCCGACCACCAGACAGGCGGGAGAGTCGGTCAAGCGGTGAGTCACACGCACTTCTTCCACGTGATCTTTCAACACTTCCTTCAAGCGATTCAGCAAAGGCTCCGCCTCTTTGGAAACCTCTTCCTGCTTCTGCTTCTCTTCTTTGTCTTCCACTTCGCCCAGGTCCAGTTCACCTTTGGCGATATCCTGGAAGTGCTTGCCGTCAAACTCGTTGAGATGGCTCATCAACCACTCGTCAATGCGGTCATGCATCACGAGCACTTCAATGCCCTTCTTGCGGAAAATCTCCAGATGCGGGCTCTTCACGCCAGCGCTGTATGACTCGGCAGTGATGTAATAGATCTTATCCTGCCCCTGTTTCATGCGGCTGACATAGTCTTCCAAAGACTGAGTCTGTTTATCGTCGTCCTGGTGTGTGCTGGAGAAGCGCATCAACTTGGCGATTTTCTCGCGGTTGGCGAAGTCTTCAGCCGGACCTTCTTTCAATACTCGGCCAAACTCATCCCAGAAGGACTGGTATTTTTCCGCATCGTCAGCGGCCAGTTTGGACAGCATGTCCAACACGCGCTTGGTCAGCGCGGAGCGCATGCTTTCCACTGCCTTATCATTCTGCAGAATTTCCCGCGATACGTTCAGGGACAGGTCGTTGGAGTCCACGACGCCCTTCACGAAACGCAGGTACAGCGGCAGGAACTGCTCGGCGTCATCCATGATGAAGACGCGCTGGATATATAGCTTCAGACCACGTGGCGCTTCGCGATTCCACAAGTCATAGGGCGCTTTAGCGGGAACATACAGCAGACTGGTGTAGTCCAGCTTGCCTTCCACACGATTATGCGCCCACAGCAATGGGTCACTGAAGTCGTGAGCAATGTGTTTGTAGAACTCTTTATAGTCTTCGTCTTTAATCTCGTTACGGGGCAAGGTCCAGAGAGCAGTCGCTTCGTTCACCGATTCGAATTCAGGCGCAGATTCCGCTTTCTCTTTGCCTTCTTCCTCTTCCCCTACGTCCATATTTTCTTTGATCATTTCAACCGGGAAGGAAATATGGTCAGAGTATTTTTTCACCAGACTACGCAAGCGCCAGCCGTTGGCGAACTCTTTCTCTTCTTCTTTCAAGTGCAACACAATGCGCGTGCCGCGTTCTTCTTTGGTTACAGTTTCAATGGAGAAATCGCCTTCCCCTCTGGACTCCCAACGCACCCCTTCTTCAGGTTTCATGCCTGCGCGGCGGGTAAAAACTTCCACCTTGTCGGCGACGATAAAGGCGCTATAGAAGCCCACGCCGAACTGCCCGATCAAACGTGAGTCCTGTTTTTGGTCGCCAGTCAGGCTGGAAAGAAATTCCGCCGTACCGGATTTGGCGATGGTGCCCAGGTTCGTCACCACTTCATCACGGTTCATGCCGATACCGTTGTCTGATAAAGTGATGGTCTGCGCTTTCTCATCAAACTCCAGACGAATTTTGAGGTCGTTGTCGCCTTCGTAAAGGTCTTCTTTGCTCAACGCCTGAAAGCGTAACTTATCCAAGGCGTCCGACGCGTTGGATACCAATTCGCGAAGGAATATTTCCTTGTTGCTGTAGAGCGAGTGAATCATCAGGTGAAGCAATTGCTTCACTTCAGCCTGAAAGCCTAAGGTTTGCTTTTCTGTTGCAGTCGTCATCGGTCGACAAACTCCTGGCGTAAGTCCGTATCGGAAACAAGTGAAATAATATTGATTGCAGGCCGGCGATTTATCCGGCGCTTGTGGCCAGAAAGTGGGGGCGAATATGGATATTTCAACCGTTTCGGAGCTATGCTCACATTTTCAAGGCTAACAAATGCGAGAAACCCCGTGGGAGATGTCATTCCATTCAAAAGGCCGTCCCTGAAGAAGAAAGCCAAAGGTAAAACCCTGTGCCGCAACGGCTTTCATAAATGGGAGGTCAGTAAGGAAAAGCAATTCGACGTAAAATCAGGCAAGCTGGTGACGGTATACCGTTGCGCCCGCTGCGGCGAACAGAAAGTGCTGGCGTTGTAGCGGCGCCGAAATTTCAGCGCCCCGGCCAGGGTAAATCCCAAGGAGACTCCCACCCCTCTTCCAATAAGCCGCGCATCGCCTCAGACACAAACAACTCCCCAATCTGCGGTGGACGGATAATCGCCAAGCGTTCCCCTTTATAGCTGAAACGCATGCCATAAGCGTGCAAGTATGTGCGGTCAAAATCTCTGGCCGCCTTTCCCGCATATAATTCGTCCCCGGCGATGGGCGCCGAGATACTTTTCAACGCAACGCGAATCTGATGTGTTTTCCCTGTTAATGGGCGCACGATAAACGCCCTGACGCCGGGCATTAGGGTGTGGCTGAAGAATTGGGTGACGGCGGGATTTTCGCGTCCCGGGGTTAGCTTCCAAGCGCCCGCGCGCGCTTTTTCCATATCGCCGATGATTTTACCCTGCTTTTTTTGCGGCTTTTGCCCAGACAGGGCTAAGTAAAATTTCTCAACCTGGCGGGCGCTGAACTGCTCGGTCAATTCGCGAGCTAACGCTGGCGTTTTCGGCAGCAATAATAATCCGGACGTTACTTTATCAAGGCGATGCACAGGATATACGCGGGCGCCTATAGCGTCCGCCACATTGGAGCACAGGCCACGCACACCGTCCTCATCATGAAAAGATGTTCCTGGCGCTTTATCAACGACCAGTAAGTCATCGTAATCGGCGACTATTTGAAAAGAGGATGCATTCACCGTTTCACTCCACATCAGCTGGCAGGTGGAGCGGCAGTTTACCCCAGGTGTTTTGAATGCACGAGTGGAGACCGCCGGAACCGGATAAAACGCATAATTACGGCGTTGCGATCAGTTAACGCCGAGAAAGCAATCCATTGCGGGAGAGAGAAGCGCCTGGGATCAGGCTCGACTGCGATAGTCTTCGAGAGAGATAACTTCGGCATTGGAAACCGGGGCGGCTTCCGCCTCAGCCAAGGCGAAGTCATAACGCTCGTTCAAGCAGTAACGCAGCTCCGCCAGGGACTCATGCATTAACTGACTGATCTTGATGCATGCCGCCAAGGGGGTCTTGGCTCTGGCGCGGGTCATATCGACCTTGAACTGAAGTCCACGCAGCTTGCGCTGACAGTCAGTCCGGGCGGAGGTGATGATGTACTCCACCATCTCTTCTCTTAGCGCTTCCAATGCTTCAGGCCTTTGTTTGGCCATTTCAAGCAGTTCATCAAAATGTGGAAGTTCCATTCTAAGCTCTCTTACTACACTACAGCCTGATTCGGCTTTCATACTACCCAGCGGCTTTTTGTTACTACTCAGCAGCCACCTGCTGAAAAGCGATAGGCTCTTAAGCTTCAAGCTGGTCTCACCCAGCGCTCAAGACATGGACCCAACCAGAAAAAGCCACACCTTATTTTGTTCAATTTTTAACCATACCTAGATAGTACAAGTCTGCTTTTGACCTGTACACATAAAATGCATTCTACCAGAAAAAAATGGCATGTTACATTGTGTAAAATTAGTTATACCTGTGTAAATAAAAGGCTTTATATACAAGCCGGTTAGCATAACAAGCTAAGGCTGGCAGGTAGATAAACAACCTAAGTGGTCTAGGAAAGATGGGGAAAAAGGCAGGCGCCTGTTAGAAAAAATGTGAGGTAAGACACACTTAAAGACTCGCTCTCAGCGCTGTTTGAGACCTCATATGGGGCACTCAGGCTCGGCTAATCAGGCCGCGCAAGTTCTTCAACCGGCTTTGCACACGGTCACGAACCAGGCGATAAGGAAACAATGTAACGCCGAACCCCAGATCCATAAACAGCTGAGAGCGTGGAGCCTGCTCGTACATGCTCAAATAAGCGCCAGCCATAGCGGTGATGGAACGGCTCAGGTGCAGGTAGTCGCTTTGAACGATAATTCCCAGTTGATAGGTATTGGATAGCAGGTGCATCACTGTTTGCAAACGACGCTGAACGCCTGTCACGCCCTCTTTGTACAACTGCGTCAAAGCATGAACGCCCAGTGGCGTAACCCCTTTCTTCTTCAGTGTTTCCGTCAAGGCGGCGCGTATAAACTCTCTGCGGCGACGGTTGTCTTCCGGGTGCGTGCTCATTTCAATTAGTGCGTGAGTGAGTCGCTCCACATCCGCTGTCAGCGCTCCATAGACATAATCCCAGACTAACGGCCACTTACCCCGCATATCCACCACATTGCCCCAGTCGATCAGAAACAAGCGGCCTTCAGGCGTCACCATGATATTGCCCGGATGTAAATCACCATGAAACTCTTGATACACAAGGACGTGCTGCAAAACGGTGAATAGAAAGCGCTCCGCGACTTTCCGGCGCAGGTCTTCCTTTTCCTGTCCCGCCACTTCCCGTAGCAAACGATCCACTGACAGCGCCGTCTCCAGATACTCCATCTCAATAATGCGCCCGGTAGCGGAGTATATTTGCGGTACGGACCAACTATCGCTGTCCTGAGAGCGGCGATAAAAACGTTTTTGTATCGCCGCCTCGTCCTCAAAGTTCAGCTCTTGTTCGAACCCTCGTGTGAATTCTTTAACCTGACGGGACATTGCCTCCAAAAACGGCAGCAGTTTGGTGTGAGGCGCCCAGTACTGACTTGATATCAACATTAGTTCCAAGGCCAGCGCGCCCATCTGAAACTCGCGCTCAAGATTATGCCTGGATACCTTCACGACAATCGGAACCAGCATTTCGACGCCATCCCGGCGCACGGGTTTCTTCGCCACATATACCGAGCCAATGGAGCCTGAACGCAAGGGATTGGCGACATCAAAGCCGAAATATATCTCGCCCGGAAGCTTGCCGTAGCATTCCAGAAACGCCTGATTCACTTCCTCCGCCGTCATCGGCTGCACGTCTTCCTGAAACACTTTCAGCTCAGTGGCGATTTCTTCCGGCAGGAACTCCGCATTCGCAGCGGCTACCTGGGCCATTTTGATAAACAAAGGGCCGAACTCGCGCACCATTTTCGCCACGATCTGCGCCTGCCCGGCGAAATCACGCGGATCGGTTTGCAGGAAGGGCTTGATATAACGGATAGCTCGGATCTGTCGACGCAAAATCGCCAGATCGCTGCGCAGCACCCTCGCCTTTTGCGCCATTTCGCCGATAGCGAGGTTATTCACATGTCGCAAATGTTTGATGCGATTGATGATATCCACCAGCAGCGGCTCATAGGCGCGCAACACGGAGCGGATAATATCCAGGTTGAGCTCCACCAGTCCTTTCAACTCCGGCGCGCTGATCAACTCATGGAAGAACTGCCAGAACTCATTGACGATAGCCTCGGGAATCTCCACCGGGCTTCGCGATACAGTCTGTTTGACCAGAAACTGAATCAGACCTTCAGTCGTCTCTTCATTGGGAATCAGTTTGTACTTGCGCAGATACCCGGTCAGGGCCTTGGATTGTTCAGAGATGGGGTGCTGGTAGAGGGCTTCGAATAACAGATCCAGCTCGCGGGCCAGTTGTTCTCTGTCAACGAGGTCGTCGCTGAGGATCAACTGGCCGATGGGAAGGAAGGATTTCGGCAGTTTTACCGTACTGACCGCAAACTGGCCGGCCCCCCGCAACACCCGGTCAGTTCGTTGCTTTAAAACCGGAAAGTTAATCTCGATGAACTTCTTTGGGTCCGATTCACTCATGTGGGCGCCAGAGCCTGATGCTGTCCATAGTTGTTTATGAAGTCCGATAAGCTCCAAGCTTATCAATATCATTCGAGGCAAAAAAGCAGTCTAGCATTTATCCACAGGGCGAATAGATAAAGTTTGATGGAGTTGGCCAAATTGAAAATGACCAACGGTCATTTGTACTGATAGACTGCTATTCGATGCTTAATGGGCGTACAAAAACAGCCCTCAGCCTCACACCAAGACTCAGGCTTACATCAAGGTCACGCTGGAATCTGACAAATATGCATAACACAAGACAGGGGTTGGAATTATGAGCGCGAAAACTGTATTGATCACGGGCGCCTCCTCCGGTATTGGTCTGGCGCTGGCGCGGGTATTCGCCCGCAATGGCTGGAATCTGACCCTGGTCGCAAGACGCAGCGACAATCTCGAGCGTCTGGCCGCAGAGCTGAAAGAACAATATGCAACCGACAGTCAGTGCATTGGCTTTGACCTGACCGCTGATAACGCCGCGCGGGCGCTGTACGACGAAGTGCGTTTTCGCAACTTGCGGATAGACTGTCTCGTGAACAATGCGGGACGAGGATATTTTGGCTCATTCATCGAGCGCGACTATCAGCTGGAAGAGGAAACCATCTACCTCAACGTGACCGTGCTCACTTCGCTCTGCAAACTGTTTGGCCGCGACATGGTGGAGCAAGGCGGCGGTCGCATCCTGAATATCGCTTCCATCGCCGGTTTTATGCCGGGCCCCAATTTCGCGGTATACCACGCCACCAAAGCTTATGTGCTATCGCTGTCACGGGCGATTCACGCTGAACTTAAATCACAGGGCGTCACTGTCACCGTATCCTGCCCCGGACCCACGGAAACCGAATTTTTCGACAAGGCGGGAACCGGCGTACTGAAAGCGATGGAGTACATCCGCCGCATGCCAGCGGAAAAAGTGGCGGAGCAGGCTTACGAAGCGACGCTGAAAGGCAAGCCCGTCGTGGTCCACGGGATGCTCAACAAGATGATGGTGGAGTCGCCGCGTCTGGTCCCGAAGAACTGGGTCGCGCCTGTCGTGAAAAGCCTGATGCGATAGTCTCCGCTCCCACTATTCAGCGGGAGCCTCTTTCAATCTGCGCCACTCTCTGACCGCGTCCGGGTCCATGCGGAAGTAATGCAGGACCTGAGACGCCACCAGCAGACTGATCCCCCCTGCGGCGATAAACAGTCCGTCATAGCCCAGCATCTTGGCGACGAAGCCGCTGAATACGCCCGCCGCGCCGGAAATAATCACCTGAATACAGGCTTGCAGCGTAAAGTCCGCGCCTTCATGTTCTTTGCGGCAGTAATGCATCATCATGGCGAACAAGGCGACATTCGCCATGCTGTCGACTATCTGTTCGAAAATGGCGACCGCCAGCACAACCGGCATTTCCGTTGCGCCGCCGCTGACAATGGAATACATCGCTAACGCCAGAGCCTGCAGCAAAGACAGCGACACCAGGCAGACCCTTGGACCAAAGCGGTCATAAAAACCACCGCCGGCGAAAACCGCCGCCACGCCAACCAGTGAGGACATTAGCGTCACCACGCCCACGTCAGACAGCGACATGCCTTTGTCCACCAGCATGGGTTTGATCATTCCGGAAGCCAGACTGTCCGGCATTTTGAACAGCAGTAGCACAGCCACCCAGTAGATCATGCCGGGTTGGCGCAGGAAAGACAGGTATGTGTTGAGAATCAGCGCCAGACTCACCGGCGACTTAATTCTCCCATCCTGATGTCTCTCATCCGTCTGCGAGACATCGCCTAAGGGACGCTCATCGAACAGCAGGATAGGAACCAAACAACAAACCAGGATCGCCGCCATACTATAAAGGCTCAAGCCCCAGCCTATCTTATCGATGGCCATCAAAAGCAGACTGGCGCTGACGATCATACCCACTTTATAGCCGCCGACCTGGAGAGCATTCCCCCACCCGCGCATAGGCGGCGGAAGCAGTTTCACCGCCAGTCCATCCGTCGCAATATCCTGAGTAGCCGCGCCAAAGTTTAAGCACACCAGAATCAGCATGAAAAGCAGAATCCCCCAGGCGCCAAGGTGGCCCGGATGCATCGTTCCCAACCAAAGTAACAACCCGCTGACCACGCCAATGGCCGTAATGATCCAACCTCTATGCAGCCCCAGCTGGAGCAGGTTGTAACGATCCACCCAAGGCGCCCATAAAAACTTCAGTACCCACGGGAACGCCAGCATTTTGATCAGACCGATATACTCCAACGGAACGCCATGCTCCCGCAGCACCGGCGGAATCACATGCACCATCAAACCTGCGGGAAAACCTTCCGCAAAATAGAGACTTAACAAAAGCACAGAATGAAAGGGCGTAAAGCGCATGAGTTATTAAACGTCATTGGATTTAGGGTAGATAACGCGACTCTTATTATACCTGCAGGATGCCGCATCATGGCGCACAGGACACTTTGATCCTGAGCGGAAAATCTACTTATACACGGTTGCAGACATCTATCGTAGCGCTCGAGGAAAAACAAGAAATTTTCGTGAGACACTGCACGACCTATTCCATAATACTGATTTGGGGCGGAACAAATTTTAGCTACGATGCCACCTGATACCTTTAAATATGGAGGTTAACTCTTTTAACGCACGGGAGTCTCTGGGACATCACAACCCACCATGTTCTTTTGAACTACAACTATATGCGCAAAATTCGAGCGAACGCAGATCTTTGGTAGTTTTTCGCATAGCTCTTTAACTAGCCTTAAGGGTGAATGTAATGGGATTACGATATATATTTTGCGGCGGCACAAGAGAGAAAAATGCAGACGGAAGCATAAGACAGTTAGGCGTTGCTCATAATAGTGCATTTGAGTTCGCTGCCCTTAATGTAATAAACGACTATAAATCAGGAAATATCAATAAAATAAAAATAACCAATGCCGCAGACATGATAAACGCTCTGAACAACAATCAGATATCTTCCGTAAGCTCCTTAGACATACTTTGCCACGGAACGCCATACTCGCTCAATTTTTCTGAAAATGAGAATGAGAATTGTGGTTTGATAACAGGGTTCTTCGCAAAAACCGGGCTCGCCTTCTACTATTCCTCCTGGGAAGATGGCATCTACTCGTTTTCTGACGACAGCAGATATGTTTCAGATATAAATTTCAAAGTTTTTACTGAAGATGCACGAATCCAAATACATGGTTGCAACACAGCCAGGGGATCTATGCCTGGCGATACTCTGACCATCGCCTTATCTAAAGAGCTATATCAAGCTGGAAAGACCAAGTCGTATGTCATTGGCCATACCGACAAATAAAATCCAAATATAAACGGCGCAAAAACGACTGTTAGGCAACAAGACTA
This sequence comes from Hahella sp. KA22, assembly GCF_004135205.1. Classification (NCBI taxonomy): domain Bacteria; kingdom Pseudomonadati; phylum Pseudomonadota; class Gammaproteobacteria; order Oceanospirillales; family Hahellaceae; genus Hahella; species Hahella sp. KA22. Next base: position 5,247,019 of record NZ_CP035490.1, read on the forward strand.
CAGGCATGGGGAGAGGTCAGTGTACTCAAATGGAAATCTGATTCATACTACACAGATCTCAGGCGTAATCACCCATGAAAGTATTCAGAAAATACTATGAAAAAGCTACTCATTATTATATTAATAGCACTGCCCATTATCACATACAAACTTGCTTTTTCATTACAGGGAGAAGAGGTAAGCATAGAAGCAACTTACCTACAACTTGCTTGTGAAAAATGTTACCACATGGAGGTAATTTCCTCTTCAAACGCGGAATTAATTGGAAAAACGATCATCCCGACCTCTTCCGTATTGAATATAGAGAATATATTAGCCAACAATCTGACTCCTACATCTAAAGTGTGCTTAAAAGGAAAACCCTACCTTTGGAACCCTAACTGGGGGAATATTGATCCTGACGGGATTAGGTTTAACGTTATATCCCAATGCAATTAAAGCTAGCGAACCTTTAGGGCCTGCTGGATTTTGACATCGTCATATCAGCAACCTATAGAAAACTACCATGTTTTCACAGAGCGACAAGACCAGACTGAACTCCCGATAATTCGAACCAGGGGACGAATGGCGCCGATAGCATAGTGACAAAATCTGGCTTCATCTCCTCTACCCCAAGCACTTCGCTCCTATCCTGCGCCTAAGCCGTTCCCAGGGGGCTAAACCCGGATGCCCCCAGCGCGAGCAAGGGATATACTCCTATCATGACGCCGTGAGATTTTATTTCGGCATTCAGGACTGCGTCCGCACTATGTCCGTACTACGTCCGTACCGATTTCCAAGAAAGGAGAATGACTGTCATGACCGCCGCCTACCAATGGCTTGAAGCGAAAGACTGCGTACTGGTTCTGGTGGATATCCAGGGCAAGCTCGCTCAGCTCATGCACGAGAAAGAGAGACTGTTCTCTCAGTTGCAACGCATGGTCAAAGGCGCGTTGTTGTTTGATATTCCCATACTATGGATGGAACAACTTCCAGAAAAGCTCGGCTCCACCATTCCAGAAATCACCGAGTTGCTCCCAGACCTGCGTCCGATTCCCAAACACGCGTTCAGCTGCTACGGCGAGCCCCGCTTCGTGGAAGCGCTGCAGAAAAGCGGCAGAAAGCGGGTGTTGCTGACGGGCATTGAAAGCCATGTGTGCGTCTATCAATCCGCCTATCATTTGATTGAGGCTGGATATGACGTCACTTTGATCAACGACGCCATATCCTCCCGCGACCCCGCCAATCGCGAGCTGGGTTTGCAGCGCATGCAGGCGTTGGGCGCGACGCCATCCAGCGTGGAAATGGTCCTGTTTGAACTGCAGAAAGAAGCCGCCGGCGAGCGCTTCAAACCGATGGCGCAGTTATTCAAATAACGCGTTTCGGATGGCTGATCGGAGACGTCTATCTCTCTGATGACAAAGCGGATTAAACTGACGATTATAAAAAGACGACTCAGCAGGCGGCGCGCCCGGTGGTAAGCGTTCCGCCTCCTATTAGAGGTGGTGATTGATATGAGCCAGAACCATGACGCAGGGATGTACGACTCAGTGACGATTAAACACGTCGGCGACCTTGACCTGATTGAAATCGAGCGCCCTGAGTGCTCCGCCAGCCTGACCCTGCAGGGCGGCCAGTTGATCAGCTATGCTCCCCATGGCGAGCATCCCGTTTTATGGCGCAATCCAGACGTGGCGTATCAAAAAGGGGAAGCCGTACGTCAGGGCGTCCCCATTTGCTGGCCCTGGTTCGCCTTTCTGGAGCGCAATGCGGACCCCGTGCGCAACAGTTTCCCGATACAGGAAGCCCCCGCTCACGGCGTAGCGCGCAATGCGCTATGGCGTTTGTTGAGCATTACTGAAGAGGAAACCAGCACCACCATTGCTTTTGAGCTGAACGCCGAGCCGTTGGGCCTGAAAGCGGTGGTCACTTACCGGTTGGGCGCAGTAATGAAAATGGAGCTGCAATCGTTCAACCTGTCAGATCAGCCCAAGCACCTGAGCTGCGCTTTGCATACCTATTTCGCCGTGTCGGATATTCAGCAGGTCAGCGTGCTGGACCTGGACGACCTGCCCTACATCGACTCGCTGCGCGGGTGGAGCCTGCATAAGCAGGACGGCCCTCTGCACATCACAGAGGAAGTGGATCGCATTTACTACGATACGCCGGCGATACTGCGCATTCATGATAAAAAGTGGGAGCGTTTCATCGTCCTGGAGTCCGCCGATAGCCGTTCCGCCGTGGTATGGAATCCCTGGACCGAGAAGAGTAAACGCCTGTCCCAGTTCTCGCCGGACAGCTACAGACAGATGCTGTGTGTGGAGACTGGGAAGCTGCTGAACGACTATATCGAATTGGAGCCGGGCCAGAGCCACACACTGGATCTGACCCTGTCATCCCGTCGTTAGATCAGGGAGTGACGGTATCCGCGCCTTGCGGATGCAGGTTCTTTGAATAGCTCATCGCCTGGAACGCCAGCTCAAAGCTGGCTTCCAGCTCGTCTTTCTGGCTGAGGAAGTACTTACACTCGGTTTCCACATCGCCTTCCTTCAACTCGTTCTGGAACTCCCATTTGAACTTCCAGTACGCGTCTTCAGCGTTGTATTTGCGGTCCGGGTGGTTATCCATTTTCCTGACGATGGCGACCAGGTTAGCGCGTTCGCCTTCAATACCGCACAGATCATAGGCGGCGGAGGCCAGGGCCAGGGCTTTCACGGATTCATTGAACAAGTTGTCCACCGCGGACAGCACCGCATCGGACTCGCGCTTGATCTGTTCCGCCAACTCCTGGATCTGCTGACGCTCAGCAGAAGCGTCCTCACCATTGCTCACTTTGACTTCCAGTTGAGTCAGCACCTGTTCACTCATATTTTCTCTGGAAGTTTTGCCGTCGGAAAAGGACTTGGAAATTTTCTGCAGATCCTGACTGGCCTTTTCCCTTTCTTGCTTGGAAGCCGTCATCAGCGCCTCGAATCTGCTTCCGTCGCCGTTGTCCGTTGAACATCCAGCCATACCGCCAGCCATAGTGAAAGTAAGGAGGATCATTATGAAACGAAGCACAGGCATCCATCACCTTTATAATTAAAAACAGAAGCATACATAATCGGACACAGCAAGCAAATAATCCATCCGGCCCCTGAACGGGGTTCATTTCCAAGCGCAATCGGCCATGCATAGTCTACACTGAAAAATAAATAAAACATGGAGTTAGTCACCCGTGCCAGATACCCATTCCTCCGCTGATCCATTGACCCAGGAGCTGGATTCCCGCATCCAGGCGGGCAACCTGGATATTCCAATGCTGCCGGAAGTGGCGCAGAAAGTGATCGCCATCACCAACAACCCCGACTCCGGCGCGTCCGAGCTGGTCAAGGTGATTCAGGGGGATCAGGCTCTGGCGGCGCGGGTGATGCGTATCGCCAACTCCGCCGCTTATTCTCCCAACGCCTCCATTGTGTCCTTGCAGCAGGCCATCGCCCGCCTCGGCATGGTGTCAATTCGCGACATCGCCCTCGCCGCCTCCATCAACGCCCGCATGTTCAAGGCCCCCGGCTATGAAGAGCGCATCGGGGCCATGTGGCGCCACGCCCTGGCTACTGCGCTTTGGTGCAAGGAAATCGCCCGGCGCACGCGGATGAATGTGGAAGCGGCGTTCCTGTGCGGGTTGCTGCACTCTGTCGGCAAACCCATCATGCTGCAGGAGACCCTGGACGTGGCCGGATCGGAAGGGCTGCAACCGGAACTGGATCTACTGCTGGAGATCGTCGACGAGCTGCATCTGGACGCCGCCCGTTTGGCGTTAGAGCACTGGCGCATGCCGGAACTGATCATCGACGCGGTGACCCATCAAGACAATTACCAAGAGGCGGGCAACGGCAAGGATCAGGCGAAATTAATCCGCGCGGGTAAGCAGTTCGCTTCCCATTTCCTGTTTGATGAACCGGACAAAGACACCTTGCTGGCCTTGCCCGCCATGGCGGATTTGAATCTGTACCCAGATGAAGTGGCGGAACTGTATGAACAGTCCGAGACCGTGAATCAGGGACTGGAGGCCATGCGCGCATGAGCGACTTCGACATTATCGTCATTGGCAGCGGCCCCGCCGGTCAGAAAGCGGCGGTGCAGGCGTCCAAGGCCGGCAAACGGGTCGCCCTGGTCGAGCGCGACGCCCTGCTCGGCGGCGCCTGCGTGCATCGCGGCACCATCCCCAGCAAAACGCTGCGTGAGAACGCGCTGCGCGTCAATAACATGCGCAAAAACGCCGCTCTATTCCGATTCAAGCTTAGTGAAGATCTGGAAATGGCGACGCTGATCGATCGCCTGGATGACGTCATGAAATCCCATGACGAATACATGCGCCGACAGATCGACCGTAACGCCATCAAGCGCATTCACGGCCGCGCTCGGTTTCTGAGTCCGAATGAAGTGGAGGTGACCTCCGTCAGAGGCGAAAAGCAGGTGCTGGCCACGGACTATGTGGTCATCGCCACCGGTTCCTTCCCTCGTAAACCGGATCACGCGCCAATCGATCATGAGAATATCTTCGACAGCGATTCCGTGCTGTCCATGCTGTATCTGCCGAAAAGTCTGGCGGTGCTGGGCGGCGGCGTTATCGCCAGTGAATACGCCTCCATATTTCAGGCGTTGGGCGTGCGCGTGATCATGATTGATCGCTACCCCCGACCGCTGGGCTTCCTCGACAAAGACCTGACCGACAACTTCGTCAACTCCTTCCAGGACATGGGCGGCGTGTGGATGGGCGACAGCGTGGTGAAACGGGTGTATTTCGATGGCGTCAACGACGTGATCACCGAACTGGAGGACGGCCGCACCATCATCACCCAGAAATTACTGTGCGCCGCCGGCAGAGTGGCCAACGTCAAGGATCTCGATATCGTCAACGCCGGCCTGGAGCTGGACGAACGCGGCGTGATTCCGGTAGACGATCAATTACGCACGCGGGTGCCGAATATTTTCGCCGCCGGCGATGTCATCGGACCGCCGTCACTGGCTTCCGCCTCCATGGAGCAAGGCCGCCGCGCCGCCTGCAACGCTATTGGCCTGGAAGTCGGCAGTATGCCGGAGATGATTCCCGTCGGTATCTACGGGGTGCCGGAGCTCTCTTCCGTGGGGATGAGCGAGCAGGAAGCGCGCAAAGCGCATGGCAAGATCATCGTGGGACGAGCGCCGTTTGCGGAAATCGCCCGCGGTCATATTTCCGGCAATCAGGACGGCATGCTGAAGCTGGTGTGCGACGGTGAGGGACGCCGGTTACTGGGCGTACAAATCGTTGGCGAGGAAGCCACCGAACTCATACACATCGGACAAATGGCGCTGCTCTCCAAGTCCGACGTAGATATTTTCGTGGAGAGTATCTTCAACTTCCCCACCCTGGCGGAAGCTTACCGGGTGGCGGCGCTGGCGGTCATCGGTCAGCGCGCCCGCCGCAACAGCGTCTACTGAAACAGCCGCCTTGCGGACGACTCAGTCCGCAGGCGCCTGCTGCAGTTCATACAGCGCATCGCTGATGTTCTCCACCTGCATGCGAATGATATTTTCCGCTTCGTCCAGGGCTTTGTTGTAGGCCCGGGGGCCGATTTCCCGCACGAAAAAGTCGATAAGAAACTCCGCCTGAAAACCGCCGATCTCCTGATCCAGTTCACTGGCGAAGTAGTCTTTCACTTTCACAACGAGTTGCTGTTTTTCATCCCGGGTCATTTCAATCATTCGAGGTCTCTCCTTTGTCTCAGCGCATCAATCCCTTAAACGCCATTCGCGCCGCACGCCAGCGATTGATCAATAGCGCGGAGAATATCAAGAAACAGCCCAGCATCTGCATGCCGGACATGGTTTCTCCCAACCATAGCAAAGCCATCAGGGTGGTGAATACCGGCTCCATGGTCATGATCACCGCCGCATGGCTGACGGGCGTCAGGCTCTGCGCAAAGGTCTGCAAAAAGAAACGCAGACTGGTGGCGATGACGGCGCTGGCGGCCACCCATCCCCAGATGCCGGCGCTGACCTGCTGGGGCCACTCTTCCAACGCCAGGGACAGTCCCGAGGCCGTGACGCCGACAGTCAGTAACTGCACCGTAGTCAGGGCGATGACCGGCACTTTCGCAGACATGTGGGTATTCAAGGTGAAGTTGAGCGAAAACAGCACCGCTGAAGCCAGAAAAAACAACTGTCCCAATCCTGGATGCAGGCCGTTGCGCAATGACAGCAACGCCAGCCCGCAAGTGGCGACCGGTAGCGCCAGCCAGGTGGCGAGCGCCAGTTTCTCCCCGAAGATAACGCGAGACACCAAAGGCGCCAGCACCATGGCCAGACTGGTGATGAAGGCCCCTTCCCCCACATGATCACCGTAGAATAGCCCGGAGATCCACAGGCACATGGCGGCGGCGAACAGTACGCCGGTGGACAGCGCGATCCGTAACTGCTTTGCGGACAGCGACATCAACGCACGACGCCCCACCGCCGCCAGAATCACGCCGGCGCAGAAAAAGCGTATGCCGATGAACAACAGGGGCGGCAACCCGGCCAGCGCTTCCTTGGAGAAAATCCAACCGGCTGCGGCCAATAAGGTGACTAACAGCAGCAAAACATCCGCTTTTAAGTGACGGGACTGCGACACAGGCGGACTCAGGCTTGCTTTGACTGATTAAGCGCCGCCAGTTTGGCGTCTTTTTCCCGCCATAACGCCGTCATCCAGTCTCTGAACTCCTGTTTGAACGCTTCATCGTCAACATTGCGACTTTTCAACGCTTCAGGAATGGTGATACGACGAATATACATTTCCACCGCCGGCACGCGTCCGCACATAAAGTCCCGCAGACGCGGCGCGCCGCCGGGATAGTGAATAGTGATGTCCACCATGGTGGGAATGTATTCCCCCATAGCGCTCAGGACAAAGGCCACGCCGCCCAGTTTAGGCTTCAACAGATACTGATAGGGAGACTGCTGGCGTTCGTGCTTGCGTTTGGTGAAACGGGTGCCTTCGACAAAGTTCATCACGCTGACTGGCGTCGTGCGGAATTTTTCACAGGCTTTGCGCGTGGTTTCCATGTCCTTGCCTTTCAGCTCGGGATGCTTGGCGATCTGCTCCGGGGTGTGCCGACTCATGAAAGGAAAGTCCAGTCCCCACCAGGCCAATCCAATGACGGGCACCCAGATCAGTTCTTTTTTCAGGAAAAACTTAAGAAAAGGAATGCGTCGGTTAAGCACGTGCTGCATGGCGAAAATATCCACCCAGCTTTGATGGTTGCAGACCACCAGATACCAGCCCTCACGCTGCAGTTCCTCCAGGCCTTCCACCTTCCACTGAGTGCGTTGAGTCAAAGACATCCAGCCGCTGTTGCAGGCGATCCATGCCTCGGAAATCAGGATGATCAGGCGGGTGCAGGCCTTACGCCATGCGGGAATGGGAATGATCAGTTTGAGTATGGCCGGGATGTACAGCAGCGTACACCAGAAAATTGTATTGATCGCCAGGGACAATGAAGCCAGGCAGCCGACGATGGGGGCTGGCAGAAAACTCAGCATAAAAAGCTCCGGACAACGATTGGATTAAAGGCGCCGCAACGCCTTCAGCGGGCGACCGTTTCGGCAAGGGCGCCCAAGATAACACACCTGCGCAGCGCGGACACCGAGCGGGAATGCAATTTTGCGCCTTCCCGCGTTGCGCCGCCGCAACGCCCACCCCCTTAAAGACTGAATTTCGCCGCCAGCTCTGCGCACTCGCGATGCTGAGGGCAGAACGTCATATGGTCATTCACCATCCCCACGGCTTGCATGAAGGCGTATACGATGGTGGTTCCCACGAAGGTGAAGCCCGCCTTTTTCAGCGCCTTGGACATGGCGTCGGACACGTCCGTACTGGTGGGCGCCTGCTGCATGGACTGCAGGTGATTGACGACAGGCTGGCCGCCTACGAAATCCCAGAGAAAATGCGAAAATTCAATACCCTGGTCTCTGAGCGCCAGATAGCCGCGCGCGTTCTTGATAATAGACTGGACTTTCAAGCGGTTGCGCACAATGCCTGGGTTCTGCAACAGGCGCTCAACATCTTCTTCGGTGAAGCGCACGATGGCTTCCGGGTCGAAGTCCGCGAAGGCTTCCTCATAATTATTCTGTTTGCGCAGGATCGTAATCCAGGACAACCCCGCCTGCTGACCATCCAGACACAACTTGGCGAACAGCTCCTGAGAGTCCTTCACCGGTCGTCCCCAGACATGATCGTGGTAGCTTACATATTGAGGATCGTTCCCACACCAACTGCAGCGCTGCTCGGACGCCATACCGGTCTCCTGTTATTCTTGCTCTTGTTTATACTTACACATGTTTATACTTACACATGTTTATGCTTACACGCGTTTATTCTTACGCTCGTCGATTAATCGCCGCTTGCGCCCGGGCGTTCACCTGAGCGCTTTTGCGCACTATTCACCTGAGCGCTTTCGCGCACTATAGGTTGTAGCTGCGCCCATCTGACGGAGCGCAATGGTAAATGCTAAGCGGCTGATAACCCGCCGTATTGTGCCGTCGCCCACGCCAAAAGCAAACCACTGAGAAACGAAAAACACGGTTGCCAGCGGCGACTTATCTCCGCACAATGGCTATCTTTGCGGCCCACCGATGGACGCAGCAGGATCGCGATTATTACGATGGATTTGCATCTTCCTATGTCTGAATCAACGCCTCACGCGCCTATTTCCGCCGAGCAGCGCGCAACGCTGACCCGGTTGCGGAAGCTTGCCTATCGCCTGGACTCCCAGTTCCGCATTCCGGTTGTAGGCGTGCGCGTCGGCTGGGACTCCCTGATCGGCCTTGTGCCGCTGGTGGGAGATATTGTCGGCGGTTGCCTGTCCTTGTACCTGTTGTGGCAAGCCTGGCGCATCAAAGCGCCGAAAAGACTGCTGATGCGCATGCTCGCCAATATCGGCATAGAGGTGTTCGGCGGCGCAGCGCCGCTTATCGGCGACGCCTTTGATATTTATTGGAAAGCCAACCAGCGCAACATGGATATGCTCGCCGCCTATCTGGAAAAGCAGATCATGCCTGCGCCGCCCAAACGTCGCACGCCCTGGCTCTGGATCAGCCTGAGCGTCGCGCTGCTGGTTGCCTTCCTTATCTACTTGCTCAGCACCCCTGAGCCGTTTAGTTTCAGTTAAAGCCAATGAAAATATTCTGGGAATTGCGGGGATTTTTCCTGCGCAACTGGCCGCCCTATCTTGCGGCGGTGATTATGCTAACACTGGTGGCGCTGTTGCTGATGCTGCCGCCTCATTTGGTCGGAACGCTGGTGGACCGCATCGCGCAGCAGACGCTGGATGCGGATTACCTGATGCTGACAGTGAGCGAACTGCTGGGGCTGGCGGTGTTGATTTATATTTTCCGCGTGCTGTGGCGGATTTTCCTGTTCGGCGCGTCTCACAAACTGGCGGCGGAAACCCGGCAGGATTTGTACCGGCACTGGACCACCATGTCGCCGCAGTACTTCCGCAAACACACCACCGGCGACCTCATGGCCCACGCCACCAATGATGTCGAAGCCCTGCAGATGACCGCAGGCGAAGGCATTCTGGCCGCTTTCGACGGCCTGCTGACCGGCGTCATCGTGCTGGCGGTGATGATGATCACCCTGAGCTGGGACCTTACCCTGGTGGCGCTGCTGCCTTGGCCGATCATGGCGATCTTCATGTATCAGTTCGGCCGCAGCCTGCATACCGGGTTTTCGGATGCGCAAGCCTCCTTCGGCGCATTGACGGAGCTGAGCCAGGAAGCAATCTCCGGCATTCGCACCATCAAAGCCTATGGTCAGGAGGACGCCATGGCGCGCCAGTTCGCGGCAACTGCGGAAACCGCCACCCAGGCTTACATGAAAGTGGCCGCCACAGACGCCAAGTACGAACCCACCATCGTGCTGACCATCGGCGCGTCGTTCCTGTCCGCCGTCACCTATGGCGGCTGGCTGATTCACCAGCAAACGCTGACGTTGGGCGAGCTCACCAGCTTCACCATGTATCTGGGCTACCTGATCTGGCCCATGTTCGCGTTCGGCTGGATGCTGAATATCGCCGAGCGCGGCTCCGCCGCTTACGATCGCATCAAGCGTTTGCTGGCGGAGGCGCCGCAGATACCCGATACCGGCGAGCTGACATCCCTGTCGGACACGTCTCTGCAAGTGGCCATTGACGAATTTCATTACCCGGATCAGGAACCCATGGCGGGCGACGCAGAACAGAACAGGATTTCCATACAGGCGGCGCTGCAGGACATCCACTTTCATCTGGAGGCGGGAAAAACACTGGGAATCACCGGGCCAACCGGATCAGGCAAAACCACACTGATCAAGCTTCTCCTGCGTCAGTACGCGTTGCCGACAGGGTCAGTGGCCTGGGGCGGCGAATCTGTGGAGCGCTATCAACAGGCGGCGTTTCGCGCCCATATCGCCTACGTGCCGCAGGAGCCATTCCTGTTCTCCACCACAGTGCAGGAGAACCTGTCCCTGGGGCGTCCGGAAGCAAGCCGCGAAGAAGTCGAAAAAGCGGCGGGGCTCGCAGCCCTGCATGAGGATATCGAGTTGTTCCAAAACGGCTACGACACGGTTGTCGGCGAACGTGGCGTCACCTTGTCCGGCGGTCAGAAGCAACGCCTGGCGCTATCGCGGGCCCTGCTTATCGAAGCGCCCGTGCTGATCCTGGACGACGCCCTCTCCGCCGTAGATACCGGCACGGAAAACCGCATCCTGCAACACCTGAAAAAAGCGCGCCGCGACACCACAACCATCATCGTTTCGCATCGCCTGTCCGCTCTGCGTCACGCCGACAAGATTCTGGTGCTGGACCAGGGGCATATTCGAGAACAGGGCAATCACAGCGAACTGGTGGCGCAGGCCGGCTGGTACAGCCAGATTTATGAACTGCAGCAAATCGAGCAGGATCTGGACCGGGTTCAGCCGCAAGACACCGTCGGGCAACAAGAGTAACCGCTGAGTTAGGCAAGATTGCCCAACGTCGGTTTGCGCTGGCGGGTTATTGAATTATCGAATAAACAAAATACGGGGTTTGATAGGTTCATGCAGTGGCGGGTGTTTAAACGGTTGTTAGCCGCCAGCGCGAGCTGGAAGAAATTATGGATGGGCGGCTGCGCCATTCTGTTGCTGGCCACAGCGATGGATGTCTTGGGGCCCTACCTGATCAAGCATTTCATTGACGATTATCTGTCGCATGGACGTTACCTGGATTCAGGCTCCGTGCAACTGTTCGTATTCTACGTGGCGTCATTGCTGGTGGGGTCTCTGGCGCACTACGGCGCGCCATTGGTGTTCAGTCGCATCGCCCTGCAAGTGGTGGAGAAGCTGCGCAAAGACGTGTTTCACAGCGTGCTGTCGCGTCCGGTGTCCTATTTCGACAAAAGCGCCACCGGCGCGCTGGTGTCACGCTTGAGCAACGACACTGAAGCCGTAAAAGAGCTATTCCTGAATGTAATCGCCAACTTCATCACCAACGTGGTGCTGGTCACCGGCATTTTCATCATGATGGCCGTACTCGATTTCCGCCTCATGCTGGTGTGTCTGGCGTTGATGCCATTAGTGGTGGGCGCCATGGTGATGTATCAGCGTCTCAGCACGCCCATGTTCCAGCGGGTGCGTGCGCTGCTCAGCGACATTAACGCGCAGTTGCACGAGTCCCTCAACGGCATGCCGATTATCCAACTGCTGAATCAGCAAAAGCGTTTCAACGAACGTTTTCGCAGCACAGTGCAGGAACATTTTCGCTGGCGGGTGAAGAATGTGAAGCTGGACGGTCTCATGCTGCGCGCCCTGATCGACATGTTCTCCATGGCGACTCTGGCCTCCATCGTGTACTTCTTTGGCGCCCAGTCTCTACAAGGCGCCGTGGAGATTGGCGTTTTGTACGCTTTCATCAGCTATCTGGGCCGCTTCGTCGAGCCACTGATCGAGCTGACCCAGCGCCTCAACATCATGCAGCAATCCCTGGTGGCCGGGCAGCGGGTATTTGAGCTGCTGGATACAGAGCCAGAGCGCTACGACGGCGTCGGCCAGATCAAGGACGGCCGCATCACCCTGCGCAACGTCAATTTTAGTTATAACGGGGAAACTCAGGTATTGCAGGACGTGTCTCTGGATATTCCCGCCGGCGGCATGCTGGGCGTGGTCGGACGCACCGGCAGCGGCAAAAGTACGCTGATGCAATTGCTGATTCGGTTTTATCCGGTCAAGCAGGGCGAAATCCTGATCGACGATCAGCCGCTTAACGCCATCTCCGCCGCCAGCCTGCGTCAGGATGTGTGTCTGGTGGAGCAGGAGCCCTTCCTGTTCCAGGGCTCACTGGCGGACAACCTGCGCCTGGATCGCAACTACAGCGAACAGGAAATGATCGACGCGCTGACCAAAGCCGGACTGCAAAGCATGCTGCAACGCCTGCCGCAGGGGCTGGCCACGCCTCTTGGCGAACGCGGCGGAAGGTTGTCCAACGGTGAGCGTCACTTGGTGGCGCTGGCGCGAGCGTTACTGCGCAAGCCCAAAGTACTGATTCTCGACGAGGCGACCGCCACGGTGGACAGCGAAAGTGAAGCGCGGGTGCAGCAGGCGGTTAACCGGCTGCACGGCGAGGTGACGCTGATAGTCATCGCGCACCGCCTGTCCACGATCCGACATGCCGACAAGATCATCGTCCTGCATCACGGCAAGCTGGTGGAAGAAGGCGACCATCGTCAACTGATGGCGCTGGAGGGGCTGTATCAGCACCTGTACAGCATTCAAACGGCGCACCTGCTCGCCGACTAAGGGCTTGCGCCGGTCTGACAAGCCAGCGATTCACAGCTAAGCTTGTAGGGTCTGTCGACGATTAGGCATCGCCACTGCAGCCCCTATGCTTGAACTGAGAGTATTACTGCTCTTACTGATTGCTAATGGAGCCCCGGTGTTCGCCCGTTTTCTAATGGGCGATCGAGGCGGCCTTCCCATTGATTTCGGCGTCTGCTTCAAGGATGGCCGTCCCCTGCTCGGCCCCGCAAAAACCTGGCGTGGCCTCATCGCCGCGGTTCTTATCTGCGCTCTGGTTGCGCCATTGCTGGGCTTTTCCATTATGACCGGCTGCGCGGTCGCTCTGCTGGCGATGCTTGGCGACCTGATCACCAGTTTCTGTAAACGCCGCATCAATCTGACGCCCAGCAGTCGCGCGCCATTTCTGGATCAATTCCTGGAAACCGTATTGCCCCTGGCCGCCTATCAACAGACGCTGGGCCTGTCGTTGCTGCAAATCGGGGTTATCTTTGTCGCCTTTGTCGTGGTCAACTGGGGAATTTCGCCCCTGCTGTTTCGCCTCGGCGTGCGCAAGAAGCCCTATTAAATCTCTTATTGAGTAAAGCTCTGGTTGACTAAAGCTCTGGTTGACGGAAACCAACTCAACGACCACGGATTATTATCCTGGCTACCGCCAGCTAAGAACTAATTAGAGTGGAAAAGTCTACTCGCAGCATGCCAGCAGCAACGCGCTGATTTCTCTTCTCAATTCCAGGTCGTTAGTGGACTGCGCCAGCTTGTCGGCCTCCACCAGCAGCTCGCGGGCGGCGTCGCGTTCGCCGTCGTCATACAACCGGTTAGCCATGGCGAAAGTTATGGAGGCGGAATAGTCGATCAGGTTTTTCTCGTTGGCGTATCGCAGCGCCTTGCGATAGATCTTTAGCGCCTGATTGAGGTCACAGGTAAAATCCGCCAGCGCCTCCCACTGAAAAGGATGATTGCGTGGGGAGAACTCGTTGTTTTCACACAGCTTCCGCAGCGCCTGATAATTGCGCCATAACGCTTTGGTGTCGCCTTCCGCCGAGGCGTTGACGATATCCACCGCCAACTGGTGTATTTCATCGAAAAAAGGCAGGGCGATTCCAGAAGACATAGGCGGGCTGCGTCAGATAGCGGGGAAACCTGCGGGAACCATAACCCGCAGGTTTCCGGTGGGTAAAGTCATCATGCTCCCCGCGCTCGAATGCGGCGGAGAGTGTAGCGCCGATCACGACTGTAGTGTTCGGCCAACTCCAGATCGTTATCGCCGGTCGCCCGGGAGAGTTCCAACAGACGCTCGAGTTCTCCACTTTGCTCCAGTTGCTCGATGTACTCCTTCATAAGCTTAACGACATTCTGCGTTCTCTGAGTGTCCGCCATAGCAGTCTCCTTTTCTATTTATTTCTTATAAGGTCCTGTCCCACGTACATCCAGGGACGTCCTGAGCACTGATTACAGCGAGAAATGCACTGGGGAGTTGTTACAAGTCCCCATACTTAATATGTAGAAGATGAAACCGGCGGACGCAAGTCGCAATTTTCGCCCCGATTGGGTGAACTGCGTTAATTTACGCGGCAAAACAGCCGATTGTGAGCGCTTTTTGATAACGAAAATAATTAGGCGCCGATTGAGGGAAACGGTAGCTCCAGGGGATAAGTTCCTGGGACGGGATAGTGAGATCGGACACCCTGGCGATACGCCTGCCCGCCTTGTTTTCGGGTGCGCAGCCTTGGACCTCTCCCAGCTTACTCTCCTTGAAATCCGCCTCGGCGGAGACATCGAAGTAATATTAACATGGCAATGATATTGGCATGTTAATCATCAGGCGCATGGATGCGCCTGCGCGGCGTTAAGCCGCGGGAGACAGGGCCTGACATGTGCAGGCCCTGTCGTTGCAGACAAATAGAAGGAAGCTATTTGTCTGCCTGATTAATAGTGGAAGTCGCTTTGATTTCGCCCATCCCTTCAAACAAACAACCGGTGACGGCGATTCCGCCAGTCACCGGGCAGTCAAGGCTAACTTCTATACCCGTCAGACAGTTCTGACGTAACCGGACCAGCCGGCTTCGGTTTTGACGCCGATAACCAAGGCTTCGCCGGTTTGCGGTCCCTGGGCCAACAGGTCGCCGCTTGGGATCCATACTGCGCTTTTGCCAATCGGCTCCCAGCCGCCGGAAGGCCCGCTGAAGTTCGACATGATGACGCACATGCCGTGGGTCTGTGCGTAGTCCTGTAACTTGGCGGTGTCTTCGGCATAGCCGCCAGCGGTAATCAATACCGAGCTTAAATACGCGACGGCTCCGGCGGCGGCCGTGTTGCGGGCATGGGTGGCGACGCCGGTATCCGCACAGATAGCCAACCCTAATGCAACGCCCTGAAGCGTAAACACCTTTTCGTCGGCGCCTGGCGCAAAGTGCTGATCCTCACCGGGATGTAAATGCATTTTGCTGTAGTGAAATACCGGCGCTTCCGGGCTGATGACAAAGAGTCCGATGTGAGGCTTGCCTTCCCCCTCCTGCACCGGCGCGCCAACCATCAGCGTCACGCCCTGTTCTCGCGCCGCCGCTTGAAACGGCGCCAGACGAGCATCCGTATCGGTGAACGCCAACTCCCTCGCCAGGTCCGGCTCATATCCCGTCAGAGAAAGCTCAGGAAAAATGACCACATTGGCGCCTTCTTCGACCGCCGCCGCTATCAACCGCAAATGCCTCCGCGTATTTTCCTCAACATCCCCTCGCACCGGGCCGAACTGAGCCGCGGCTATTTTGAAATCGCCTTGCATCATAGATTCCTTGATAAATTGCACGTGCCTGTCAGTCATTAGGCAGCCCTGGCGCAGCATCGCCACACGCCAAGGCTCAATGGGCCGGTTATATCATTTTCAGAAGCACAAAAACGGCCACGCCCAACGAGCTGGACAGTATAAGCCGTTTAGTGAACAACATGATCGCAAATGTGGCCACTGACGCTAAAAAATAGGGGTGCGTCAACAGACCCAACGACACCTCTTTCTCCACGAAAACCACCGCTGGGGCGACAAGCGCAGCGATGACCGCCGCCGGCGTCATGCGCAGAATGTTTTCCACTTTGGGGGGCAAGGGTTTCCCGGCCCAGACCACCCAGGGCAGATAACGGGGAAGAAACGCGCACACTGCGATCAATGCAATCAGAATATAAATATCCATCTCAGCTTTCCTTAACCTCTTCCACAACCACTTCCGCGTTTTTCACCGGAACCCATCGACCGTACAACACGCCGGCGGCGACGCCTGCGACCGTCCCCAGAATGGTTCCCAATCCGTATGGCGCATGATGCGCCAGTATCGCCGTCAGGCCTGCGACCGAGACGATGCAATAGGCTTTTCTATCCACCAGGCAGGACGCCAGCATGGCGACAAACAAAGCGGTCATGGGGAAGTCAACGCCGGAACCCGCCCACTCAAGCAGTGCGGAACCGACCAGAATGCCGACCACGGTGGCGATCGTCCAGGCGCCATAAATGGAGAACGATCCGCCCAGATAAAACCATTGGCGGGCCGTCACCGGCGCGTCTTTATCTTTGAATTTTTCAACAAAGATAAAGAACAGCGCATCGATCAGGCCAAACCCCATCACCAGTTTCCACCCGGGGGAAATATCATTGACTTTGTCCCGCAGCACGATGCTGTAAATCATCATGCGCAGACTCAACGTGAGCACCGTCAGCAGAACCACTGTCCAGCTCGCAGACTCCTGCAGCATCATGTAGACGACAAACTGAATGGTTCCCGAGTTCGCCAACATGGCCAGCAGCAACGTCTGCAGACCGGTCAACCCACTGGTGACGCCCAACGCCCCGGCTATCATCGCCATCGGTATGGCGGAGAGAATAAACGGGGACATGGCTTTCACGCCGTCCAGGAAGTGCTTTTGTCTTAACTCCGAGTTTAATGGCTGTCCGGAGCTGTCATCCGGTTTTGCGGCCACACTTTCCATACTAAAGAACTCCATCACTGCAAATTTTTTCAAGGCCGGACATAACGCCGCCGCTTCAACCTACGGTCACGACAGGGGTGAACAGCTTCAGGTGCTCATCCCGGCTTTGCGGACTGTCGGATTCAAAGATCATCCAGCCGATACGGTCATAGAATCCCGTGCTGGACTTGATCTTGTCGCCGATGCTGGCGTCCTGCTTTTGTTTAAGCACGTTCACGCTGCTTTCGAATTGAGCTGGAAATGAAAACGCCTGCAGTTCGCCTTCCTGCGCCATCACAAATTCAATGCTGACCAGACGCTCCTGGGTCTTGATCGGCGCTGGAACGGTTTTATCCGCGAGGAAATTAAACTGATCCGCAAATACTTCCGCGCCAGTGCTGAAATGGATCAGATCGGTGATGAAGTCGCCGCCGAAGCGCGAATGCAGCTCTATGATTTCTATCTTGTCGCCGTCCACTTTGAACTCAACATGGAAGGGGCAATTGCGCATGCTCAGCGCCTCAAACACCTGCTGGAAATATTCCGCGAAGGTTTCCAGGTGGGGATGGCGGGTGTAGAAAGTGTGGCCGGTTTCGACAAAGTAGGGGGCATCCGTCGTGCGCTTTTCCGTCAAACCGTAATAGTAAACCTGACCATCGAAGACCTGCCCTTCCACACTGAACTCTTTACCGCCGATGTAGCTTTCCACGGTAAGCTCGGTTTTATCGCCGCCATAAGGATGGCTGCGAACGCGCTCCAGATAACCTTCCACTTCCGGATAGGAAGACAGCAGTTGCACGCAAATGCTTCCTCCCAGGCGCACCGGCTTGACCACCACCGGAAAGTCGACGGAAAGCAATGCTTCCGCCAATTCAGCGACCGTGGTTCTGAACGACTGAACCGAGGACAACCCTCTTTCCACCAGGGTGTGGCGCATCAGACTTTTATCAATGCTGAACAGCTCCACGTCTTCACTATGCCCGGCGAAGCCGAAGTGTTTGCGCACTTTGGCGGCGATGGTGAGTCCGGCTTCAGCGGTGGAAATGACCTGAGTGCAGGCTTCCGCCTCCACCAGCTTGATCACGGCGTCCACATCGGAGGGAGAGCACGCCACAGCTTTGGCGTTTTGCGGCCACCAGGAAGCGGGAATGCGATCAATCCGCTCCTGCATGTCGATAAACACAAATTCGTGCGCGCAGTTTCCCGCTTGGCTGAGAATGGACTGCGCAACGTCCAGATTAAACGGCAATGGCAATATGGCCAGTTTCATGTCTGATCCTTGATTCATAAGTTGTTATTAATACGCAAGTCTCAACAAAGGCCCCACGCCGTCAGGCGCAGGGCCTCAACGTCATTTGGACAGTCGCATCAGCTCGCTGACCGCTGCAGCGGTTTCCGCCGGTTTGGTCCGGCAGAAGTAATGGCCTCCGTCAGCCAGCTCAACCAACGCTACTGACTCGCACACCTTGCTCCATCCCAGGTACTGCTCCCGGTACTGCGGCGTCAGGGGATCGTCTTGCGCAGCCACCATCGTCAGAGGCAATGTCATAGGCGTTCCGTTTTCCGTTAAATCAGCAAGGTAACGGTTGGCGCCGCAGGCGTCGTGACGGAAGGCTTTCACCAATTGCGCCAACTGGGGCTCGGACAATGCATTCAGATCGCCATAGCCAGTCTGCGTCACCAGCCACTCACCCACGTCCTTCAACGGCATGGATTCCAGCTCGGCCGCAAGGCTTCGGGAACGCTCCGCGTCAGGCAGTAACTTACCGCCGATAAATACGCCGGCGACACGGCCGCTCTTCTGTAGCAGTCCGGCGGTGGCCAGGGCAGCGGCGCTGCCGACGCAATGTCCCCAGATGAAGACATCGCCACTGATGTTAGCGCTGATTTCCGCTGCCGCCTTCTTCGCCAGCTCCTCAACGGACAACAGCGTTTCGCCGGTATCGCTCAGGTTATGCCCCGGGGGCTCCACGGCGAAAACCTGCACTTCAGCGTTCATTTCCGCGAGACGTTCGGCAAATGGTTTGAAGTTAATGGCGTTGCCGCCCGCATAGGGGAAGCACACCAGCGTGACGGGCGCCGAACGCCGATCAGGGGTCAGCGCCACCAGAATGTCGGCCTCGTCGGCGGGCATTTTCTTTCTGGCGACATCCGCCAGCGGCGCCAGAGTGGAGTTGCGCATGAGGTCCACCAGGGAGATCAGCCCTTCCAGCAGTATCGTGACTTTCATCGCCGCCAGAGAGTTGCCGCCCAGGTCAAAGAAGTTATCGTTGCGTCCAATATTCTCTTGGGGAATCTTGAGCGCCTGCGCCCAGGCCGCTGCGATGCGCGCCTCCACAGCGTCCAGCGGCGCCTGTTGTTCCGTCGCAGTCTCGATAGATTTGCCCTGCTGCAACGCCGGCTTGCGGAACGTCAACGCAGCAGTCCCATTAACAAGCTCAACGCCGCCATCCTGCACATAGCGCCCTTTCAGATCCGTGTGTCGCAATCCCAGGCCGTTCAGGACCGGATTAACCTCAGTCTCCAGCTTGTCCGCCTCAGCGTTGACAAAATACAGGTCTCCGATAGCGCCAACAGGAATAAAACGCCCGGATTCTCCCAGGAGATAAACGCCCGTATCCGCCCCCGCCGGTTCTGGGCGCTGCGTCAGATTCGCAGGGATGTTAGCGCCCTGCTCTGCAATGGCCGCCAGTTCCTGTTGCGTCAGAAT
This sequence comes from Hahella sp. KA22, assembly GCF_004135205.1. Classification (NCBI taxonomy): domain Bacteria; kingdom Pseudomonadati; phylum Pseudomonadota; class Gammaproteobacteria; order Oceanospirillales; family Hahellaceae; genus Hahella; species Hahella sp. KA22. Next base: position 5,266,470 of record NZ_CP035490.1, read on the forward strand.
GGGCTGGCGTCTGGGGTCCGCTTTAGGGTCCTGAGTCATACTCTCAAAGATAGTGAGATAGTATTGCGCGAAGTTCTCCACCTGCTCCGCCGTGAACGCGTGCTCGTGGTAATGCAGGCTGAGTTTGACGTCGTCAGTGAAGAAGTGGCGGCAGAACTCAGCCCGAATCGCAAACTCCGTCTCCGAGTTCGCACGCACGTCCAGCAGATTGAACTCCGGCATTTCCTTGAGTTCTTTCAACAGATAGAAATGGGTGTAGTTGAAAGCCGTGTCGAACAGCGGCTCCTGCGTCCCGATATCCTGCTTCATACGCGCCATGGGATAGCGACGATGCGGCAGCAGCGCAGCTTCCGCCTGATACACACGCTGGATCAGCCCGGCCCAGGATTCCGCGTCGACATCCACCCGGAACGGCACGGTGTTGAGGAAAAGCCCGATCGCCTTGGTGGCGTCTTCCGCTTCAGGGCGGCCGCTATGCTCGTAGCCGGTCATGACGTCAGCATCGCCAGACACCACACTCAGGAATTTAAGGTGCGCCGCCATCAACAGGGTTTTGACCGGAACGGCTAATTGATCCGCCAGCGCAATGATCCTGTCGGACAGCTGCTTGCTGATGTCCACCTCATGAAACAGCACGGACAATTCCGACACAGGCTGAGCGATATCCAGTTTGGGCAGGCGAGTATAAGTCGCGCCATCCAGCATATTCTCCCAGAACGCACGGTCACTGACGGAGCGCAACGATTGGGCTTCCAGGCCGATGTAATTGCGGATGTGATTGTCCACCAGGGGCTCGTCAAAGGTTCCGCCCTGCAGCAGGGTGTTGTATATGCGGAATAATTGCGTATGCACCAGGGTGATGCTCCAGCCGTCGAGAGCGGAGTTATGCTGACTGAGCACATAGCGGTACATGTTATCGCGCAGGACATGCACATGCAGGCGCACCAGACCAGGCTGATTCCATTCAAAGCGATACGCTTTCTCTTCCGCCAGCCAGTTCTGATGCCACTGCTCCTGCTCTGCTTCGCTCATTCCCCGCAAGTCATGACAGTACAACGGCGCCTCCACGTCTGTATGCACCATCTGGATGTACTCGTCGAAGCCATCCAGGTGATAACTGGTGCGGAAGATCGGATTGCGCTTGACCAGAATGTCCGCGGCGCGCTTGAACACTTCCAGATTGATCGGGCTCTCGATGATGTAGCTGATAATGTCGTGATATTGCGCCGTACCGAAAGTCAGTTCGTTCTGGAATATCAACCCCGCCTGCAACATGGACAGCGGATAGGCGTCATCAACGCCTTGCGGCAGGCGCTGGCGATCCTGCTCGCCCAACAGTTCAAACGCCTCAAAACGGTGCTGCTGAAGCTCGCCTTTTTCCTCTTCCATCGCCTGCGCCAACGTCGCGATCGTGGGGTTGGCGAACAATTGCTGGAAGGTGAACTCCAGATCGAATTTTCTGGCCTTGGCGAGAACGGTGACGAAGTGAATCGAGTTGCCGCCAATCGCGAAAAAGTTATCGTGCACGCCAACCCGGGGCAGCTGCAGCACCTCACGCCAGATGTCCGCCAGAATTTCCTCGGTGCGGTTACGGGGCGCAGTATATTCCGCAGTTTGCAAATAGCTGTCCGGCGACGGCAGCGCTTTACGATCCAGTTTCCCGTTCGGCGACAGCGGCATTTGCTCCAGCACGATAACCATGTCCGGAACCATATAGGCCGGAACCTGCCCTGCCACATGCTGACGCAGGGTCTCTTGCTCCGGCTCGCCATTTGCGGTGACGTAGGCGACCAGTTTGTCCAGACCGGCGGCGCGGTGCACCAGGGTGACGGCGTCGCGCACTGCCGAATGGGAACGCAGAACCGCGTCGATTTCCTGCAGTTCAATACGAAAACCGCGCACTTTCACCTGGTGATCCAGACGGCCCAGATACTCGATTTCACCATTGCTGAGCCAGCGCGCCAAATCGCCGGTTCTATACCAGCGTTCAGAGGCGTTTTCAGGATTTGCGACAAAGCGATCCGCCGTCATTTCCGGCAGCGCATGATAGCCCCTCGCCAACCCGACGCCGGCGATGCAAAGCTCTCCGGGAACGCCAATAGGCAGACGGCGCAACTGCTTGTCCACGATATGAATCTGCGTGTTATCGATGGGGCTTCCGATAGTGACCTTGTCCAGTCCGAGTTTGGCGGTGCAGTCAAGATGCGTGACGTCCACCGTCGCCTCGGTCGGTCCATACAAGTTGATCAGACGGGTTCCATTGGCGGCGTGCAGCAGCTTCTTGAAACGCTCCGCCTGATGCAGGGTCAACGCTTCGCCAGAGGTAAACACTTTGCGCAGCGACTGCAAACGGGCGACCGCCTGAGTGGACTCCACATAATCCAGGAAGGCGTTCAGCATGGACGGCACAAAGTGCATGGTCGTCACCTTATTCGCCTCAATGGCCGCCACGATTTTCTCCGGTTCGCGCTCACCGCCGGGCTCCAGCATGCAGACGCGGGAGCCGGTAAAGAACCACCAGAACAATTCCCACACGGACACATCGAATGAAATCGGCGTTTTCTGCAGGATGACGTCCTCCGCCATTAACGGATAGGCGTTCTGCATCCAGGCGATCCGGTTGATAACGGAATGGTGCTCGATTAAAACGCCCTTGGGTTTGCCGGTAGAGCCTGAGGTGTAAATGGCGTAGGCGAGATTATCAGAGCCGCCAACCGTTGTAGACGCCACCGCGCCCTCTGCGCCCAGCGCTTTCTCGTCAATGTCGATGACGGTATAGCCGGACGTATCCAACTGCAGCAGATGACGATGCGTCAGAATGACGCTCGCGCCGCTGTTTTCCAGCACATACTGAATTCGGTTGGCGGGATATCCCGGGTCTATCGGCAAGTAGGCCCCGCCGGCTCGTAAAATCGCCAGGATCGCCACGATCATCTGCGATGAGCGCTCGGCCGCCACCGCCACCAGCTGATCTTCCGCCACACCGGCTGCACGCAACTGCGCCGCCAGGGCGTTCACTGCGTCATTTAGCTGCGTATAGGTCAGATGTTCCTGACCACAAACTACCGCCGTCGCATCCGGCGTCTGCGCTACCTGTTCAGCAAAAACCGTTTCGAGTCTGACTTCCCGGCGATATTCCCGCTCGGTCGCATTAACTTGTTGCAGCAGGGCTTCATCCGCCGGCGTATTAATGGATGCCGACGCGACTTCCGCGTCAGGAGCGCTCAGCAATTCCAGCAACAACTTTTCATAGTGTGCGGCGATGCGCTGAATACTGTCGCCGTCGAACAGGCCGTCGTCGTAGGAAACCGTGACTTCGCCACAGTCGACATCGACAAAATGACTGATCAGAACCCGGCACTGAAATTGACTGGATACCGAAGCATCCGCCGTTTCAAGCGCTTCCAACGCCACATCGAAAAAGGGATTGCCGCCCTTTTCCGCTTCCAGTCCGAACTCATCCGCCAGCACCGTCAACGGATAGTCGCAGAATTCCAGCCCCGCAAGCATGGCGTCCCGAGTGGCGCCCAGCAGCTGCTTAAAATTCGCGTTCGCCGGCGCCTGGATGCGCAGCGCCAGATAGTCGGACAGTTTGGTCTGCTCCGGTTGCAACGGCTGCCCAATGCAGGCTGTGTCGGAGCCGGTATAGCGACGCAGCAATTCCGCCAGCGCCGCCAGCATGACCACCTGTCGCGTCGCGGTTTTGCCGCCGCTCAACTTGTGCAGACGCTGCCTCACGTCGGCGTCCAGCTTATGCACATAACGCTGATTCAACGCCCCCGACGGCTTCACCCTATCGGGATGAAACAGGCTTTTCTCCAACGGCTCCGCCAACAGGCCGCGCCAGTATTTTCCGTGCTCCGGCCGCTGCGCCGCCGCAACCTTTAATTGTCCTTTGGTTTCGATAGACTGCATGTCCTACTGCCTCTAAATTTTAAAATTCAAACTCGATTTCCGGTAACGCAACCGGACCACTTTCTTCGTCCTGATTCAGCGTTCGAATCTGGCTATTCACATCGCTCAGCGCCTTATCAATGATCTCCAGCAGCCGATCACGGAAAGAAGCCATTGTCTCGGCGGTGAAAAGGTCCCGATTGAAATGCCAGCTTGCTCGCAGGCTGGTTTCGCCATCTTCAATTTGCAGGTTAAGGTCATAGATGGCCGCGCCGGTCGCCGCCGGCGTCCAGACGATGGAGCCACCCAAAAACGTTTGTCTGCTCAGCCCGGTGTTCTGCAACGCAAACATGGCGTCGAATAACGGAGACCTGCCATAAGAGCGCTCCGCAGCGATCTGCGCCACCAGTCGATCAAAGGGATAATCCTGGTTGTCGAAGGCGCCCAGCGTCATGCCGGCCACCTCCTGCAGATAATCGCCAAAGCTTGCCTCTGGCGCGGGCTTCAGCCTGAGACAGAGCGTGTTGACGAACATCCCTTGAATCTTGTCGACGCCGGGGGCCAGGCGACCCGCGACGGGCGTTCCTATGGTGATATCGTCAGCGCCGGTGACCTGGGCCAGGAAGACGCCATAACAGCCCAACAGAAATTGATAGGCGCTGACCTGAAGACGCTCGGACAGGCGACGGATGTTCGCCGTCCTCTCTTCTCCCAAATCAAATTCCAGAAACTCCCCACTGAGACTGCGCACCCCGGACCTTGGATAGTCCGTGGGCAGATCCGGTAGCGCAGGCTTCTGCGCATACATTTTCAGCCAATAGGCTTCCTGCTCCGCCAGATGGGCCTGACCGCTCTCGCTGGCCAGCCAGTGCGCATAGTCACGATATTGCAGAGGCGACTCAGACAGACTGTGACCGCGATACAGCGCCTCCCACTCCTCAAACAAACAGAGCAGTGAGTAGCCATCAGTCAAAATGTGGTGAATATCGAAGAGCAGATAGGTTTTCTCTGTGTCGCGATAGAGCGCTGCGCGCCACAGAGGGCCCTGCTGCATGTCAAAGGGGCGGATGAATTGGGTCAGCGCATTAAATACATCCGAAGCCGCCGGAGCCTGGGCTATCGACACAGCCAGATCTGTATGAATCCGCTGAAGGGTGATCTCCCCGTCACGCTCAAACGAGGTTCGGAGAATTTCGTGTCGATCGACTAATTGCCGCAAGGACTCCTGCAAGCGAGCCGGGTTGATATCCGTCGGCAACGCCACCCAAATCGGTAAATTGTAATGACAGGCGTCCGCTTGCTTGGATTGCTCGATGAACAAACGCACCTGTTGCGGCGTCGCCTCAACGCTGGTTTGCGCAGGAGAAGCGATCACGCCACCCGTTGACGCGCTCCGCCCCTGCTGAGCTCTGACCAGCGTCGCTAACTCCGCCACTGTTCCACTGCGTAGAACGTCCGCGACGGCGATTTTCACACCCAGGTCACGACGCGTCCGCGAGGCGATCATGACGGCGGTCAACGAACTTGCGCCCAACCTGATGAGATCATCATCCGTCGCCAAATGGTCAATGTTCAAAAGCGAGCGGCATATTTCCAGCAAAACGCGTTCATTATCATCCACCGCTTCGGCGCCGCCGGACTCTACCTGCTTCATCTCCGCCAGCGCGCGTCGATCCACCTTGCCATTAATCGTCAACGGCAATTCAGGCAGGGCCCAGACCGCAGCAGGAACCATGTGCGTGGGTAGTTGGTCGATGAGCTGCTGGCGCCAGCCATCCAGATCAAACCCAGCGGCGACCCCCAAGTAGCAATGCAGCCGATATTCCACAGCGCCTTCCGGTTTTAATGCGAGCACCAAGGCTTCATTCACCATCGGATGTGACAGCGCCGCTTTCTCGATTTCGCCCAGCTCAACCCGAAAGCCGCGAATTTTGATCTGAAAATCCTGGCGTCCGAGAAAATCCAGCTCATCCTCGGCATTCCAGCGCGCCCGGTCTCCCGTACGGTAGATCCGGCTTCCCGGGACATAAGGATGGGGTACAAATGCTCTCGCCGTGTCGTCTTCCCGCCCCAAATACCCTAACGCCAAGCCAGCGCCGCCGACATACAGCTCGCCTTCAAACAACGGCGGCGTCAGACGACCAAACCGGTTCAGCACCAGCGCCACTGAATTACTGATGGGGGCGCCGATGGAAATGCTGTCCAGACGCGCCGGATCAATGCGCTGCACCGTGGATATCACCCCGTTTTCAGTGGGACCGTAGGCATTCAGAATAACAATTCCCGGGCAGGCGGCGTATACCGCCGCCACCTGCTTCGGAGAGATCACATCGCCGCCCACCAGCAACTGACTCAAAGGCGCGAACATGGCTGGATCGTCGCTGGCCAGCTGTGAAAACAGCGAGGTCGTAATCAACGCAACATCTGTTTTCCGCTCCCGGAAAAAACGCGCCAGTTCAACGCTGTCCAGGAGCACTTCCCGATCGACAATCTGCAAACAACCGCCGTTAAGCAAGGCCGCCCAGATTTCAAACACACTGGCGTCAAACCCCGTCGCGCCCGCCTGGGCGACGCGGACGCCAGACGACAAATCGAGATAGGACGTGCGTCGAACCAACCGCAAGACGCCCGCGTGCGTGTTCAGCACGCCTTTGGGACGCCCGGTGGTGCCGGAGGTAAACATCAAATAGGCCGCCTGTGAATCCGCCGGAGCGGACTGTGACGGCGTCTGGATTTGCAGGGCGCGCACCCGCCCGCCCGGCAGGTCCAGCGACAGCGACGCATGCGTCACATCAGCGAGGACAGTCGGCGGCGCGTCTTCACTGTGAATCAGCACGACGGCCTGGCTGTCCTCCATCAACAATTGAATGCGCTCGGCGGGATAGTCAGGGTCCAAAGGCATATAGACGGCTCCCGCTTTGAGCGCCGCCAGTGCGGAAACCGCCATGGGGATGCTGCGCGGGGTATGAATGGCGACGACCTGACCGGGCTGCACGCCCAGCTCGCGCAGGGCTTGGGCGAGCTGGTAGCTGGCCTCATCCAGTTCAGCGTAAGTAAGGGATATCTCGCCATGGGTTATCGCCGGAGCCCTGGGAGTTTCCGCCACGCGCGCCGCAAACGCTTCTTCAATTCTGGCGTATTCGTCGAAGTGGGTGACCGGCGCCGTTCCCCGCTGCAGTCGTTCGGTAATTTCATTCGGAGCCAAAAGCTCCAGTTGAGACAAAGGTTTGTCCTGCAGCAAACCCATCTCCAGAATATTCATGACCGCCGCGCACAAAGGGCGCAGGTAGCTGAAGGAAGCGAAAACGCCGCCCCCCTGAACCACAACCTCGGCGCCCTCCGCCGTGACGCGCAGCCCCATGACAATCGGCGCCCGTGGGGTTTCACTCGCTCCCAGATTGAACAGCAGGGGCGTCAACAAGTCCTGCGCTGGCGGCAGAAGACCATACTCTTCCGCGGCAAGCTTGAGATAGGGAAACGCCCGGTGAGACAGCGCTTCCGCCATCGTCTTCGCTACCAGATCAATCACTGAGGCCAGATCAGCGCCGGGGTCCAGCGTAAATGTCAGCGGAATAATCGTGGCGTCGTCGAGCTGCACTGACAGCGTCTGCCGCTCCCTGTCAGTAAAATGCATCAACGCCGTCAACCATCCCGCCAGCGCTACTTGCTGCGGCGTAACGCCTATCTCGGCGGCGGCGCCTTCAATGGCGCTCAGCAGGTCTGCGCCGACAGGTATGCTCGCCACCAGACGCTCGACAGGCTCCGCCGCACGGGACGGCGCTTTCAGTTCCGTTGGCGACCACTCTGCGTCAAACAGACCTCGCCAATACGTTTCCGCCGCGCGGATCGCCTCAAGCTCGGTGAAATCCATATCACTGACCTCCATTGCCGACCATTACCGGCGCCAGTTTTTCGATGGTCTGCCGCACGTATAACTCACGTATCGGAAGCGCAGGCAGCCCCGCCGCTCTCATGGCGGAGGCGATTCTGACCGCGTAAAGGGAGTTGCCGCCAAGGCTGAAAAAGTTGTCGGCCGCGGTCACTTCGCGCCCCAGCACCTCACTCCAGACCCTGACCATGTCGGCGACGAGACGGTCAGCTTCCGTCTCCGCGGCAGTCTCTTCTGAGCTGGTTTTAGCGGGCTCGGAAGGAGCTTCCGCCACGACTTTGGGCTTATCCGCCGCGTTGCCCTGCGCATTGGGCTCAGGCAGCTTCTTAACGTCCAGCTTGCCATTCGCCGTCAGCGGCATGGCGTCAACCTGAGTGAAGGTGGAAGGCATCATGTAAGCCGGCAGCATCTTTTCCGCTTTGACGATGACGTCCTCCACGGCGATATCCGACAGCACAAGGTAACTGTCCAAACGAGCGGAGGCCGGGTCATTTTTATCCGGCTGGTTCAACACCACCGCCGCCGCCTCCACCCCGTGGACGCCGAGCAATACTTTGCGGATTTCATCCAACTCGATGCGGAAACCACGCAGCTTCACCTGACTATCCAGGCGCCCTAAATGCTCCAGACGTCCGCATGGCAATAAACGCCCTTTGTCGCCGCTGCGATACATACGACCACCACAGAAGGGATCGGGCATAAAGCGTTCTTCCGTCAACTCCGGGCGGTTCAGGTATTGTGAAGCGACGCCCGCTCCCGCGACGTATATTTCCCCCGCCACGCCCACCGGCAGAATATTGCGCGCGGCGTCCAACACATATAAACGCCAACCCGGAATCGCCGGACCGACGGAACGGGAACCGGCCATAGCCTCTGCCCGCGCAATGGTCTGGGCGGTGACATGCACCGTGGTTTCGGTAATGCCGAACATGTTCACCAAACGGCAACGGGATTCCGGGTAGCGGTCGAACCACTTCATCAGCATCTTCGCGTCGAGGGGCTCGCCGCCAAAAATAACCAGTCGCAAATGCGTCAGTGGCGCTCCGCTTCGCTCCATTTCCATAAACTGGGAGAAAGCGGAAGGGGTCTGGTTCAGCACCGAAACCTGCTTTTCTCTGACCAGTTCCAGGAACTCGTCAGGCGCACGGGACACCCAATAGGGCACGATCACGAGATGGGCGCCGGTCAGCAGACTTCCCCATATTTCCCATACCGAAAAATCAAACGCGGCGGAGTGGAAAAACGTCCAGGCGTCTTTCTCATTGAGGCGAAAATCCTCCTGCGTCGCCGCCAGCAGGCTGACGACATTCTTGTGAGGAACCACCACGCCTTTGGGTTTGCCAGTCGATCCTGAGGTGTAAATCACATAGGCTGCGTCATCGGCGCTGATATGCTCTGCAGAGGGCGTCGTCACCCGCGCATCGCCAATATCCCGCTCCAGCTCTGACGGCGCGATCAGCCGCCGCGCCTCCGTCACCGGGAATGCGTCTGCGTCGGTAATCACCAGACGGATCTCGGCATTGTCACAGGTATATGACAGACGCTCTTCCGGATAGGCCGGGTCCATAGGGATATAAATTGCGCCTGCTTTCAGAATCGCCAGCATAGAGGCGATCAAATCAAATGACCGCTCCAGGCAGATACCAACGCGATCACCGGGCTTCACGTTGAGCACGACCAGATTCAGCGCCATAAGGCGCGCCCTGCGCTCTAAATCCGCGTAAGTCATTTGCTCGTTTTCGTAGGAGAGCGCGATGGCGTCCGGGGTACGAGCTGCCTGACGGGCGAACAATGCCTCCAGACGTTCTGCTGGAATATCGCCAAGCTCGCGATCCACGCCTAAGGCGGCCACTTCCTGCTGCGCCTTTTCATCCAGCAGCGGAAAGCTGCGCAGATTCAATTCGCCATCTTCGCGCAGTCGCTCATACGCCCGGCGCACGCACTGGAAGAACTGTTCGACGCTGTCGCCAGAAAACAAAGCGCCGTCAGCCAGCCCGCTGATGCAATATCGCCCCTGCCCCTGACTCTCAATAAGCAGCGTTAACGGATAAGGGGCTCCCAGAGAGGGCGCATAGTCGCAAGCCGCTACTTCAGGGTGCGGTGAGGACGCGGCGTCGTATATAAGCGCCGCCAGAGATACCTCGCCGCCGTTTTCACAGTCGTGCAGACGACTCGCCAGCGCCTGCGAGCGCCAGACCGGTTGCTGCAACGACTGCTCGATGTTTGCTTTAAGACGCTGCGCTGTGGCGTCTTCCTGCACCGGCGCGGCGACCAGCGACCAACCGCTCACCGACTCGGCGCGGCTGTCATTAACGGCAACGACGGGTACGTTCGTCGCAGAATAGCGAGCCCACACCGTAGCCAGCGCACTGATCCAGCCCGCCGCCAATTGCGGGTCATCCTGGCCGCTGAAAACGCCCAGACGCATTCTGATTACGCCCTCTTCGCACTCTTCGCCCTTTCCCCGCCAGTCTGGAAGCGGTGAGAAATCAGCGGATAGCAGAGAGGTCAACTCCGGTTCACATGCGGACGCCGCCGCAGGCGGCTGGTAAACGGCGTCCTGCTCAGAGATGGCCGCACAGACGAATGCATCCAGGGATGCTTTATCAAAAACCGCGCGATTGGCGACAATCACCAGGTCAACAAAGCGGTCTGCGTAGGTTAATAACACCACGCGGATATAGGGAAACGTCTCGGCCAGCGGCCTCTCCATTTCCTTTCTGACCCGGTCCGCAGCCTGATAGCTGTCCGCCCGCAAATGCAGCGTCTCAATCCAGACGTACTCACGCCCCTCGGCCGTCTTTTGCATAAACGGCAGGGCTGCAAGGGCGTGTTTTAGCCGCATCGCAACGGCCTCTGGATTGACGGATTGCGTCAGTCGATAGGCGGCGGCGTGCAGTGCGCCGGGCGCCACATCGCCGTCACTCAGGTAAGAGCTCAGATTCCCGGCTATTTCCGGGTGATTCAAAAAAATGCTTTTCATGGAAGTGCCTTATGTCGAATGAGAAAATCTGGACAGTCCTTGGCGAAGACCTCTTTCCACCGCCTAACGCGCGGAGAAGCCGCCGTCGACGGTGATCACGCTTCCGGTGACCTGACGGGACTCGTCAGAAGCCAGCCATACGGCGCTATGGGCGATATCCTCAGGCTCGATCAGCGCATTCATAGGCTGCGCCTGCACAAAGGTGTCCTCGTGCTCGGAGACAGGCACATGCAGGGAGCGTGCGATCTCCGACAACATGCGGCCTTCGACATGGGAGGCGTCGCGAACGGACCCTGGGCATAATGCGTTTACCCGGACTTTAAGAGGGGCATAATCAAGGGCGACGGCTTTGCTCAACCCGATAACGCCATGTTTGGCCGCCACATAGCCGGAGAAGTGTCGATAACCGACCACTCCCGCCGTGGAAGCAATGTTGATGATGCTGCCGGAGCGACGCTCCGTCATGGCGGCGCCCACGGCGCGAATCATCCGCCAGGCGCCGGAAAGATCGACGTCAATCATGGTCGTCCATTCATCTTCACTGATGTCATGGGCGATTTTTCCAGACGGCGCAGCGATGCCTGCGTTATTCAACAGCACATCAATGCGTCCGAAACGATCCAGCCCTTTTGCGACGACAGCATTGATCTCAGCTTGTCGCGTCACATCCGCCAGACCGGTCAATACCGCGACGCCCTGCTCTTCACATAATTGAGCGGTATATTGCAGTTGGCTTTCTGATCCGAGGGGATAAGGCACGGTGGCGATGTCCCGTCCAATATCCAGCAGTATCAGGTCCGCCCCTTGCCTGGCGAACTCAAGGGCGCAGGCGCGCCCCAACCCTCTGGCTGCGCCGGTGACCAGCGCTACTTTTCCTTTTAGTCTCATAATTATCTCCTTGACGACACTGCGATCCACTAATAACAAGAATTAAAGAACCGCACTTTCGATCAGGGCGATAAGCGCCTTGGGATCGTCCATCAAATACATATGACCGCCGGGGAGTTCTTCGTGCAGAGTTTGCACGGAAGAAGCTTTGCTCCAGAGCGCTTTATCCTCAGCCGTCACCAGTTCATCGTCACTGCCGCGAATAGTCAGCACCGTGATCGGCAAGGAGTCATCCGCCAGAGGGTGATAGCTTTCATGCATCTCCACATCCGCACGCAGCGTCGGCAACAACACTTCCCGCATGATAGGGTCTTCCAGGGCGGGATGAGAGTAGCCGGCAAACTCATTGACCCGGCGTACAAATTCATCATCCGGCAACCCAGAGGCGCGCTCTTCCCTGCTGTTCCATGGGCTTGGAGAGCCACTCACGATTAACCCCTGCACATTGGCCTTTTCCTCTCCGCACATGGCGCGCGCCAGCTCAAACGCCAGCACGGCGCCCAGACTGTGTCCGAAAAAGACGATGGGGTTGGAGAAATCCAGCTCAGCCATTAACTCGGGCATAATGCCTTGCACCGCTTCCGCTACGTTGGTGTATGCAGGCTCAACAAAGCGCTTCTCCCGTCCTGGCAACTGCACAGCGATCACATTGAGCTTGTCGGACAAATCCTTCCACTCGTGAAACACCGATGCGCCCGCGCCAGCGAAGGGGAGACAAACCAAGTTAACCAGAGAGACTTCTTTCATTTTCTGTATCCTTTAGTTATTACTATTTCCTTTTTCGCCGGCGTATTTATAAACGCCAGACAATAGGAGGCCATAAAGCCTGTTTAGCTTTATATAAAATATAATGAGCGGTATTTATCGACGGACTAGAATAAGTCTATGCAAGGTTCCATATACTTCCCTTTCCACAATTAATACTTCCTGATTCCCGTTAATGTTGTCCAAATAGACAGATAACTTATACGCAAACCATTTAATGCTCGCCAGATTGCATGAACATGACTAAAGAAACGTCATTAGCGTTCGCTTCCCCCATAAGGGCGTATCTCTATAACTTACTGATTAGCAGTAATAAAATGAGAAAACACCTCCATGCAACGCAAGTATTGGCGCGCCTGACAGCATAATTTCCATAACGACAGGTTGACGTCATTTTTGCTACGACCTTAAAAATAAGGCGTGGAAATTTCACTTAAACATTTAACTATACTTGTATAAACGGGATAAGAAGCGGTGGAGAGAAGAACCCGAGAGAATATAGCCGGGATAGGACATAAACGGACGGATAGAGGCCGTCCCCTTTGGCTTATGATACAACATCCTGTAATACTCGTAGTGTTGTTAATGTTTAATCAACAAAACGTGATTATATATATTTTTTTAGCCGCTTCAATCTGATAATCAGTATTTTTTACTATATTCCAGCGTTAGGGTATAAAGTCGCTCTTCCTATCGCCTGTTTGCTCAATGAGCCTGCATCAATAGAGCGCACTTTCGGCAGCCGCCCCCTTCAATTACCGTGCGCCGGGATGTTTTTTGCCGACATTATTGTTCGCGAATTTCGGATAGTCCAATCATAAAAAGTGGATTTATCCCTCACAACATCCCCAATAAACTGGTCCTGACACTGAGAAGCAGGCATCCAACACCCCACTCTGGAGACGATAAATGAGCAGCAAAGTCGCAATAGTCACTGGCGGAAACCGCGGTCTGGGTATGAACACCATATTGCATCTGGCGAAAAAAGGCGTGGATATCATTCTGACCTATCGCAGCAACCGCGCCGAGGCGGAGGATGTGGTCGGCGAGGTGCGTCAAATGGGGCGCAAGGCGGTCGCATTGCAACTGGACGTCGCCAATAGCAAAAGTTTCACAGATTTCGCCAAGTCCGTGGCGCAGGAACTCGACGCCAACTGGGGGCGTGAGCAGTTCGACTATCTGGTGAATAACGCAGGGATCGGCATCCATGCGCCTTTCGCGGAAACAACGGAAGAGCAGTTTGATCAGTTAGTGAATATTCATCTGAAGGGCGTGTATTTTCTGACGCAAAAGCTCCTGCCATTGATCGCGGACGGAGGCAGAATCGTCAACATCTCCACCGGTCTCGCCCGCTTCTCCCTGCCCGGTTATTCAGCGTACGCAGCAATGAAAGGCGGCGTAGAGGTGTTGACCCGCTATATGGCGAAAGAACTCGGAGCGCGAGGCATAGCCGTGAACGTGGTCGCGCCAGGCGCTATTGAAACGGATTTCGGACAGGGACTGGTGCGCGATAATTCGGAGATCAACCAGTTTATCGCCTCACAAACCGCACTCGGACGCGTCGGTCTACCGGACGATATTGGCGGCGTCATCGCCTCTCTGCTCTCAGAGGACAATCGTTGGATCAACGCTCAACGCATTGAAGCGTCCGGCGGGATGTTTCTCTAAGCTGTCTCGGCGGACCAGCCCAAGGGCTGGTCCGGTTTCACTTTGACAGCATTAGACTGTACGAAGAAAGCCAAGACAGAGCCCTACTACATCCCAATTGCCGCTAGCGCGACAACCCAATGCTGATATAGCCACACAGCATCAAGACGCCAACCGCCAGGATGGCGATGTAAACTCTTTTCTTCAATGTGTTACGTCCTCGTGCAGAAATAAAAGCAGCCACCGGAACCAGTATTCCCATTTCAATGATCAGATTTCGCCAAAAGTAAAAATTGAGAATATCGAGCTTTCCCGCGCTGGGCAGGAAGCCGTGGTTCAAGGCATATACGGAGTCAGTCAGCGGCCAGAATATGGGATTCTTATGCACGCCGACACAGTAATCCATGAGCACATGCGCGATAGAAGCGACGCAGATCAAGAGTGAGTTGGCGTTCCTTAAGCGTTTGACGAACACATACTTCTTCAAACCCAGTCCGATGCAGGCGATCACCAGACTCGCCCCAATGGAGTGGGTATAACGGGGCGCTATGTTGACGCCGAAGCACCATGTCAGCAAATAATCCAGATCAGGGCATACGACCAACCCCATAAAGAAAAGGCTCAGAAACAACTGCTCCGATTTACTTTCCGGTTTGGCGTTATCGCCAATCGCCGCTCCAATCAGAGCGTGGCCGAATATAGATGACATTGATTCAGGTTACCGCAACTCACCAGTGCTTCAGGGCGCGATTCCACTGGTACAAACACCAGGCGAACACATTATAAATTTTGTTCAATAGCCAGCGCAGACCGGTAACTTTGGACACCTTCGCTTTCCACTGCTCCGACGACGAAACCTCCCAAATAGCGATAAAGGCTTCATAGCCCACGCGCAAATCGCCATTCAGGTCAATGACGTGCAAACGTTCTCGAACGAACTCAAGATCAGCGTTGAGATCTTTCACCTTATCATTGTCCAGATGCACGTCCTCCCATTCGACACCACAGACCGCTCCCTTTTTCTGCTGGAATTTAATGCCAGCATCACACACCGGACAGGCGGAGTTGTAGAAAACGCGGATTTTAGGTCTCATAGGCGTCCCAAAAATGAATACAGCATTGGACAATAATACAAGTCAGGAAACGCAAGCATATGGAAAAAGATCTTACGCTGGAAGCGCGTTTTAAAGCTCTGATACAGAGCGTCCCAGAGATCATGGAAACAATCGAGGCTTGCGCCAATTATGGCCTGCCTGATTATTATCTGGCTGGCGGCGCGGTCACCCAGACGCTCTGGAACAACATGCTTGGAGAGGCTCCACTGAGTAAAGTGAAGGATTTCGATGTGGTCTATTTCGCGCATGAAGCATCAGCGTTGGAAAAAGAGCATGAGAATACGCTCAACCGCCTGACTCGCCATAGCATTCCCATCGATGTTAAAAATCAGGCGCACGTACACGAATGGTATCCACGCAAGTTTGGACACGACATCCCACCCTATCAAAGCGCGGAAGCCGGTATCTCGTCCTGGCTGCCCGCATTCGCGATTGGCGTGCGAAAGCAGGTTGATGATCTAAAGATATTCGCGCCTTTCGGACTGAATGACGCCATGAACATGGTTATACGCCCCAACAAGTCCGTCATGAGCGCAGCCAACTATATGACTCTGGTGGATAGTTTTAAAAACCGATGGCCTGCTGTAACAGTTTTATCTTGGTAACTATTTGATAGCATAAGACAGGACAGCCAAATAACAGAGTAAACTTTCATACATAGAATAAAAACAACCGTTTTACTTTTACCTTTAGTCGTCTTTTAAAACTTATTTCTAAATCTTTCGGCTATTTTTTCCAAAGAGATCATAACATCCCGATCTCTATCCGTTCCTTTCATCGTACTCAAAAATTTCTATAGGTTTCTGATCTGCTGTTTTGGGTGGAATTAGTGTTCGCTTTATTTCCATTATTCAAAGTCTCCCTCATCAGAGTCTTTAAGTTTTTTAGCCATTTTTTCAGCTATTTCATCGAAATCGATATCATCATCTTCCATCTGTGACGGTATATCCTTGACCTCAGTATCTCCCCGTCTCAAATAATCCAAGACATCTATCATCTCTTCATAGTCGTGCCTTTCAGAGGCATAGAAAACGACATCTCCATTAATGGTTATGGCAATCGCACTACAATTATATTTTTGAAATGCACCCACAGGATCTTTTGCAAAATCCTCCACCGACATAGAGTGCTCTGCGTACAATTTATCTAACATTAACCTGAATCCGTGGCCCCGTCAGTAATATTAACCTTTAACACACTGAAAATGATGGCAAAATATCCCCATCGTCCTTTCACCCAGTAAGCGCTATGTCCCGAATTCATCTACGCTCCAGCCACAAGACCCTAACCAGCCATGCCGGCCTGGCCCTAATTGGCGATTGCCTGTCCCTGTCGCATATTGATGCTCTTGACGGGCGCTTTCCCACCAGCCGAGGTATGAAGACCAGCGATTTGATCAAGTGTTATGTTGGCCTGTTATGCCTGGCCAGAGCGACTTTGAGGCGATAACCAATCGCCGTGCGGACCCGGCCTTCCGCAAACTGCTCAAAGTGGGAAAGGTTCCCAGTAGTGAGTGGTTACGCCAACGCCTTGAACAGTTGGCCGAGAAAGGTTTGTCAGAGCATCTGCCCGGCTCCAGTGTGGAGCTGTTGAAAGGGGCTGAGGCTCTGGTCAGCCTGGAATCAGGCGCGGCAGCCGGTTATGTGTGCCTGGATATTGACACCTTTGTGATGGACAACAGCGATACCCGCAAAGAAGGCGTGTCACGCACCTATCAACAAGTGGATGGATATACGCCGATAGCGGCCTATCTGGGGAATGAAGGCTGGTGTCTGGGTCTGGAGCTGCGTCCGGGCAAGCAACACAGCGTGAAGGACAGCGACGGCTTTATGCGGCGAGTGTTGCCACGGGCCAAGCGGCTGACCACGGAGCCCCTGCTGATTCGGCAGGACAGTGGCTTCTGCAGCCAGGAGTATCTTTGGGCTCTACGCCAGCAGCGAGAGCAGGCGTGGGAAGAGCAACGTCGGTTGGACTATATCGTCAAATGGAATCCCCGTAGTGAGGCCCGTGATATGGCCCTTTGGGTGCAATTGGCGGAGGGACGGTGGCGGGAGGTTCGCGAAGGTAAGCGGGAAGCCTTGTGGCTGGAGCACGTGGAATGTCGGCATGGAGGGAACAGCTGGGAAGAGCGTCGAGTCATTCGATTGGTGGAACGAACCAGTGATCGTCAGGGGCAACTTCTGCTGGAGCCGGAGTATGAACTGGAAGGCTGGTGGAGCACTCTGGAGCAGACGCCGGAGCAGATTATTAAGAGCTATCGAGCCCATGCGACCCATGAGCAATTCCACAGCGAGATTAAAAGTGACCTGGACCTGGAGCGATTACCTTCGGGGAAGTTTGCGGTGAACGACCTGGTGTTACGGCTGGCGATGCTGGCTTATAACTGTCTACGTCTGCTGGGGCAACTGGGGATGACCGGGACGTTGAGTCCGGTCCGACACCCGGCGAAACGGCGGCGCTTGAAGACGGTGTTACAGGAGTTCATGTACCGTGCGGCGCAACTGATCCACAGCGCCCGGCGTTGGATACTGGACTTTGGAGAGGGGTTCCGGGGATTGGAAGCCTTCATGATGGTGCAGGCGCACCTGAGGAGAGCGGCCTCGGGTTAGAGAGGGATTAAACAGAAGGATTCAACGAAAGAGTCGGCGGAGATGGCCGAGGGCTTCCCCTGTCCGGGCAGCCGAAAATGCCCCAATAAGAGCTGGTTTTGAGCGATGCTAAAGAGCTAAAGCAGGGGGAGAGATAGAGAAGTTGGCTCGGTGCTGATCGAAAATCAGGGCGCCAGGGGTCGGGAAAGCGTTGGCGGCAAATCACACCACGGATTCAGGATTAAATCACCTCTCTTCCAGCATCATGAATCAGCACACTTAATTTAAAACAAACTACGAATTATTAACTTTTCATATCTGACTAAAATTATATATTCAAACAGACAGAAAATGCATTCCTTTTAACCCCTAGCTCACACTAAATATGCTACATACTGTCTCGTAATTTATAGCTACTCTCATAAAAGGCATTCACCACTGTTTATATAGTGAACACGAAACAATAGCTACCATATCACCACTACAGTCGATACAATCGCTGAGTAATGACTAACCTTCATTTCTTACACTTACAATAAAGCCCGGAAATTGAGCCAGAGGCGACTTTCGCCCCGTACACGTCAAGGAAGTATCTGATATTTAACATCCATTCTCAGGAGGAGAATCTCAATGTCAGGATGCTTAGCCACCCTATTCCCAACGTCATTAATCCGGGCCTTACAAACCCTCTCGCTGCTGTTGTGTTTCTGCGCAGGGCCCTCGCTCTGTCTGGCGGAGGCTTTTGGAATCAGAATCAAGGACTCCGCCAAAAACTGGGGGATTACGCAAAACAGTTATTATTCCTTCAGTGTCCATAAAGACACGCTCTTCGCTGGCGGACGCGCTGTGCTTGGCTCAGGAGGGCCGACCGCGCGGTTATTGCGCAGCGAGGATGGAGAGAATTGGGCGCAGGTGGACGTGCCTTTCAGCACAGACGATAACGAAGTCCGTCGGGTCTGGTCCGCTCCGGATGGCTATCTATACGCCGTCACGCAAAGCGCTACGCCTAAAATTTATCGCTCGCTGAATGGACGGCATAACTGGACGCGGGTGAAGACATTATCCGAGAAAGATGAATACGGACGCTGGTTTGAAGCCTTTCAAGGCTGTATCTACCTGGCGGGTCGCAGCGACAAACACACTGAAGCCAGACTTTATCGTTCCTGCGATGGCGTCACCTGGAACGTAGCCGCCTCCTTTCCCGGCGTCACCGGCATTTTTTCCTTACTGGCTCACGGCAATACGCTGTATTTGACGACAGGGCTCCCATACTCAGGTGAAGTCAGCGTAATGGCGTCGGATAACGGAATAAATTGGGCGCGCGTAAATGAGACGACTTTCGCCAGCGATGAAACGCTGCATTCTCTGGTGGAGTGGCGAGGCGCGTTTTGGCTGGGCACATTAAACAGCACGACTGGCGGAGCGATCTGGCGCTCAGAAGACATGCGCGTCTGGGAGAAAGTCACCGGTGACGGCATGGGAGTGGGGCTTGATGAAAAAGAGGTGTATCGGCTGTATCCCTGGGGAGACCTGCTAGTCGCAGGAACCTACAATCCGGTGGATGGCGGCCGTCTATGGGCCACGGAAAACGGTCGCGACTGGGGCCAGATAGGCAGCCCCGGCGGCAACTCAGGCAGCGAATATAAAGGTGTATTTGATTTCATCGAGTTTCACGGAGCGCTTTACACCGCACACAGGGTCAGCTCCATCGCAACGAATATCCCGACTTTCCCGCAGGCCTTGATGAGGCAGTAGGCACTCTCAATAAAGGCGGCTCAGATGTCCGCCTTTATTGCTGACCGCTGACTTCAGCGCACAATTTCACTGGGGCAGAATGCTCGAATTCTGTGTCCGTCCGGGTCCTGAACGACAAAGGTATAGCCAAAGTCCATTTGCGTAGGCTCCTGAATCACTTTAGCCTGCTTCGCACTCAAGACTTCCAGCGCTGCGGCGACTTCTTCTCGGTTATCCAGCATCAGGCCAATTTCCGCGCCGCCGCCGGTCATGTCCGCTGCAGGCTTTACCTCCGGTTTAGCCCACAAGCCCAGCTTCCAGCCGGACTCCAACACAAACATCGAGAAGCCTGGGGACGATTCCACCGGCGCTTTCCCCAATATGTCCGAATAAAACGCCGTACTGACAGGCATATCGCTGACGTACAGAATGATATAGCTAGGTTCTTTCATAATCGTTCTCCAAATTCGATCTATCGCTGAATCCCGTTATTGGTCGAAGCGGAAGCGCCTGTCTGGCGCCCATCGCTTCGTTGGGGAACATCTTAGGCAAGCATACTGCCAGTTTCTGGCAGTAGTGTTTTATTGCGGCTCCACGCCTTTGAATTCACGCCATTCCTTCAACAAATCATGACGACGCCGGGGAATTCGGGCTTCCAGGCTGTGGAGTTCTCCAATTCGGTCTGTGCGAAAATGGCGGAACCCTTTACGCAGTTCACACCACGCCACCACCACCCGGATGGTGTCGAAAAAGCCGACAGCGAAAGGCCAGATGATCCGCGTGGACGAGTTACCTTCGCTGTCGCCGTATGCGATACACAATTTGCGCTCGGCCCGAATCGCCGTCCGCACTCTTTCCAGTATGCTGTCGTCCTCGGGTTGGGTCGCTGCGGGCCCAATCAACAACGTGGATGTCTCCAGCTCCTGACGCAATTCGGCGGGAATCACCGCCGCAATTTTTGCAATCACATTACGGGCGGCCTCCCCCAGCTTCGCATCGCCCCGCCGGGACACCCACCTGGACCCCAACACCAAAGCCTCAATCTCTTCATCGGAGAACATCAAAGGCGGCAACATAAAGCCAGGACGCAACAAATATCCCACACCCGGCTCCCCCTCAATATGCGCGCCCTGGGCCTGCAACGAAGCAATGTCGCGATACAACGTGCGAATACTGACGCCCAACTCAGACGCCAACTGCTTACCGCTCACCGGATAACGGTAGCGACGCAGAGTCTGCATGAGCTCAAGCAAACGTTCAGCTCGTGACAATTTTGGTGTTCCTGAATGGTGAATCTGAAAGCATGAAGCACATACTGCCATAAACTGGCAGCTTGTGCTTAGGAGAGAAGATGTTTAAGGAGGGCTATTTGGCGTTGTTGTAGCGCGCAATTTCTTCGTTATCCCATATAGACTATTCGATTACTGTGCAGCCAACAGTACACTATCCACCGCCAGTAAACAGTGGCTCTCATTTTATAACCTCAAAAAGAAGTTTAACCAAGGATGATTATTTTCAAAGTTCTGAAATCCCCTCATCTAATAGCTCAGCTTCGTCAATGCAGAAAGTTTCTAGCGAGCGATGAGTCTTGCTCACTTTGTTTAACTAAAATCATCACTAACCACAATTTCCAAGAGTATGTATGATTCCAAAGTCTGGAGTAGCACTAGGAGCTTTCCCTAAAGTAGAGTTTTTTATAGGTGGAGGGGGCGACAAAGGTGATTGGATTACAAACGTGACTAGAGCAACAGGAATTATGGGAGACGTAAGGGATTATCGCGAAGGCTCCTCTTCGGGTATCACCTGCTATTATTACGGTCACGAGGATCAGGACCTAGTTCTCTCTATGATAAAAGGGAATTGGCGTTCAGGAGCCTTTAAAAGCATTAGACTGACCGGCCACAGTTGGGGCGGACAAGTAGTAATGGATCTCACACAAGATCTATTTCACGCAAGTATTCCAGTCGATGAACTGATTACTTTAGACCCGGTCTCGATGTTTCCATTTAGCAAAGTCATTGCTGGAAAGTGGGTCAATGTCTACTGTAAACAGTCAATTATGGATAACACTATTGGCGCTGTCCCGGTAATCGGAAATGCTGTGAGCGCCTTAACCAGCTGGGTTGGCCAAGCAGGAGAAGACACAAACAGCAGTGACTATATAGCTAATGTTGGAGGCCAATTAGGCAGTGAGAACGGAGCCCATAATATAGAAATGAATGTAACTCATGCGGATGCTATGCATATGTACAAAAAAGCAAGAGCAGAAATGACAAACGCACCATTAAATCCTAAAGCAATAGGAATAAGATAATGAGACTACTTTTACTGCTTTCTCTCTCCACTTTCTTGTTAGGTTGCGCCACTGAAAAGCTTCATTTAAGTAACGCCAAACTGTTCCCAGTAGAAGTCATAGGCACAAAAGAGTACTCCGAAGGTGACCCGTATCTATTTACAGGTACATATCTGGCATTGAAGTTTGACTCTGACACACCTATAGACATAGAAGATTTCCTCAATCAATTCAGAGCATCTGTAATAAAAGACGACGACGAAATTGAATTTTCGAATGGCATATTAGACGGTGGCGACCCTCACTATATGAGCTTTCACAAAGGCCTAATGTCTTTAGAAAAAACTGATTTTGACCGTATAGAGTTTCAGCTTAGGTACGATCCGATGCTGACTCCAGATTACACGAGCAATGTCATATCTTTTACAAAGGAAGAAGTATTAGAAGCGACAAGAAAACCAGTTATAGAGTATTAAGCAACTCTCAAATAGTAAGAATATCCAACTCAATAACAAAGTTAACGCCCTGAAAGAAGCGCAGGTATAACTCGACTTTGTGCGTCCCACTTAGCAAAAATGACGAAGTGTACTTGACTACTTTGTTAGATCTTTGATGCTAATTGCGCATAAATTGGAATCATAATCCAGAAGCCGCCGAAGACACCGTTTTTTAACAACGAACCATGTGCGTATTTCGAGCTTGAGCCCAAATACGCCGCAAAGAGCAAAACAATAGCAGCCAAGAACAAAACCCAAAACATACTTAGCCACATGCCGATACCGAGAATGGATATGCAGAAAATGCTGCCGAAGAAAAACCATTTTGATTCGGACTTTTTATTGGTGCGTAAACAGGTATACCAATACAACCCTGTATAGAGAAACAAAGCTACTACAGATAGGATGATAGTTTCCATTGGAAGGCGCATCACGTCTGGCTCAACGGTGGAGTCGCAAAACTCACTGGCTTATCCAGGGTTTTACTCGACCCGGCAAAAGTACTCATAGAATTTCCACCTATCGACCTCGATTGAGTAACAATCACCATCCAGGGTAATAATCCGAATTGAATTCTCAGGTGCGACGTCTCCTGGGTACTCCATACTAAATTGCTTATCAGAAACCTTATGAATTACGTGAGGAATGAGTTCAAGATTTTCTGGCTTTTCGTCAACAAAATACGCTATAGATTCGTTTTCCCTGGATACCACTATCAATTTCCCGAAGAATCCACTTCTAAAGAACGCGCGAGTTTTTTCCGGAATTCCAGGTGCGGCCTCCATGCTACGCAGCGTCATCTCCTCGTTTGATTGCCATGTTCCTACTAGATCGCTAACTTCGTAGGCTGCCGCCAGCGGAGAAAAAATAATACATGGAACTAGAATTGCTCTCTGCATGATTTTACTCATAACTCTTAAATCAACCGAAGCCCCATCAGTTTTCTGCATTGACTTTCCACGAGGCTATTGGCCCCTTCCTCAAACTCCGGCCAATAATCATTGCAACGCCAATTGTTATCACTGTAACTGGAAAATCGATAACCCATAATGGAGAAACAAACCACTCCCCCATTAATATGGAAGTAATGATAACGCCAAGTAGGTCACTTATCGAAACTGCCGCTATCAAATGAAAAATCGTATAGCGAACTTGGACTTTAGCGTAGTAGGAAAGCACCAGCAAACACACCAAATTTATCGGTAGATATTGATAGAATAAAAAGTCCAACGAAGACTGGCTTGCCAAATCCTCCCCCCAAAGCACTGTGTAAGCCGCGGACATTGAGACACCCACTACAAAGAGAATCAACGAATATTTAAGAATACTAAGAAAGTTCAAGGTGACTCCCGCCACATAACGTTTATATATCGCGCATACGCGCCTTTTGATTTCAAGGCGCTAAAGATACCTTCTCCGGGCTACTGATTCCAGCGTACGGCAGGCCAGACGTTCACGGCTTTATATTCATGAAAAGCCGTGCGGTCGTTTGGCCGAGGTATTCACTGAAGTTAGAGCGGATAGAGGTCTTGTGGCGAAATCGATTCGGAATAACGACCTCTATGACCGCATCTCGAACAATACAACGACGTTCGGAGGCGCCTGAAGGAAACTGAACCATGCAGACTCCTTCAGGCGTTTGTAGGCGAGAAAGGCGTTCTATAGACGCTTGCGAATGATGTCAAAGAGCGCGCTGGATTCGCGCTTTATAGGATCGGGTTCACCCTTCTCCATGGCGTCCCAGTATTTCCAGTTCACCTTCTTCGTTCCGAGTTCGTAATCCATCTGATCCCAGCTGTCCTCCCGAAACGCATAGAAAGCCCAATGCAGATTAAGGCTGTCAGCGGCTTCCAGAACATCCTTCAGATATTCGCCACAACCAGGAATCGTTCTGGCGCAGCCAAACTCTCCCATCACCATCCGATTTACCGGGATTCCCGACTTTTTCGCCCAATTTATAGGCTGGGAAATATAGGCGGCTACTTGCTGCGGTCCCCATTGCATCGTTTTCTCCCCAAATGGAATATCGCCAGGATACACATAGCGCTTCTCTCTATTAATGTTGGGAGAGCTGGTAAAGTCATAAGGCTCATACATATGGAAGGAATAAAGAATATTTGAATCTTCAAGCCCGGATGGCCAATAGAAAAAAGCATCCGCAGCAGCGTACCAGCCGGCATCCAGCATCACCGGCACGTTTTGATCAACCTGTCGTATTGTTTTGACCAATGATTGATAGAACAAGCGCAGGTCGCATGAGCTTCCCTGAATCTTCTTATACCACTGCGCCATGGCGTCAGAATCGGCATGCTCTTTCAGGTCGCTATTACGTTCCGGGGCGGGTTCGTTGACGAGGTTAAAAGCTGCAATAGCCGGATGCCCTTTCAACGCTGTCGCGAGATCTTTCCAGAAGCGATTGGCGTCGTTCCAATGTTTTTTGTCCGACCAGATCCGGTCATCAAAAACATCATTATTGTTCTGTGACCAGCGCATATTGGGTAAAGACAATGGTGCAATGACCACTTTTAGATTCGCCTTGTGCGCCCGGTCCAGCACCAACTTTAATTGCGCCAAATCCGCCTCGTTCAGCGATTGGTAGTGATCCGCATCGCCAATCAGAAAATCCCGGCCTTCTGAAGGCCACTTGTCATACGCCAACCTGACCCAGGTCGCGCCATAAGCAGAGAGAGCGTCAAAGTATTCCTGAGTCGGAGGAAGCCGGTTAAAGCTGTTTGCGCCATGCTGTGGGGAATCCCAGAAATTCGCCGTTTCAGCTCGGGTGAAACAGGAAAGTAGAATGAGTGAAATAAATACAACGTGTCGAAGCACCAATTAAAATCTCCATGTTTTTAAAATAGGGCGACAATAAAAGGTGAAAGATAGGTGAATTCCCCTCATTTAAATATCGGTATTTCTGCTGCGTATTGGCGAAAATTTATCAGGATTTACTCATATTTATTAACTGTCAGCAATATATGCGAACTGGAGGGAAAATTGAAACACAATGTCATCTTTGTCGAATCAGAAATGCTTGTCAGGGTATTACTGGAGAAGATCTGGCGGAATGACTTTCGTTGGCAATGCTTTATGACTTCTCTCTATCAAGCCCAACCGTTTATTTGTCGCTATTTTTTCCAAATTTAGGCTTTCCAACCTTCGCAAGCAAACCGACAATTGTTATCACAAGCATCGCAACGAAAGTGTATTGCCCTAATACCTGAAAGATCCCCCATGCTATAGCCGCCGCCACTAGACAACCCACCAGGAATAATAGATTTTTCGCCATTATGCATACCTTTCTGATTAAACTTTCGCCATTACAGAAATACTATACCATGAGGATTCCAAAGGCTGGCGCTATCGACGTTAAAAAAGTAGAGCGCCTACGCTTGAGAGTATAATCTTCAGAGGTCGAACAGCCATTTTATGATAAGATCGGAAACTATAGAATATAAAAGATCAATTAAGTAACTAAGACAGATATGGGATGGATTATTCAGAAGAGACTGCAACTCCTCATGACAGAGCAGAACTAACCGCCATTTATGCGAAGTCACTCAAAGAAAGCTTAACAGCTATAAACCGTTTCAATCCAGAAAAATTAAACCAACAATTCCTAGAATATTAGGATGAGTTTTGTTTTATAAAAATACTAATAAAAAATGAAATAGTTGGCTTATATAGCACTAAAAACATGCCCGACCACATCTGGCTAGTTCACTTATATATTGATCCTAAATACCAGTCAATGGGCATTGGGACCAATATCCTGAACAACATCATTCGAGAAGCTAAAGCAAAGATGCTTCCTGTGCGATTAACCACAATAGAAAAGAGCCCTGCCAATAATTTTTACATCAAAAATGGCTTTAAGCTGGATTATGCGGAAGACACCAATAATCACTACATCTATGAAGACTTATAGACCGTAGACGCCGCACTCCCAAGAAACAGATCATTTGCGGCTATTCCTTTGGTAAACGCATTACCTGTTTTCAGAACATGCGGGAGACCGTATGCAAGTACGCCGCTCGGGCCACCGAAAAGCTCCGAGAGAAGCAGCGGGTCTCCTTCATTACCATGTTTATCCAAACCGGCATACTGAACCGCGCTACACCAATACAGCAACCGTAAACCCGCCTTTTCCTTCTGACGATACCCGCGATTTTATTGAACTTGCCAGGGTGTTACTGGAGGGGATTCGGCGGGATGGTTACCGCTATTTGAAGGCCGGAATAATGCTTTGTAACTTCTCTCCTCCTAGGGTTTGTCAGCGTCATCTATTTGAAGAAGACGAAGGGAGGTGCGGTAGTGAGGAGCTTATGGAGTCATTGGAAAGCTGGCTGGAGAGCTGTTTGACTTGCTAGACTTTCCCTTAAATACGCTGCTTCTGGCGCCAAAAAATCTTTTCCAGAATTAAGGCTCAAAAGAGAAGCGTTACCCCATTGAGCCATATATTCATTTGTCGTCACTTTTTCCAAATTTTGGCTTTCCGACCCTGGAGAGCAACAGAGCAACAGCGATCACAGTCATAAGAATAAAAGTGTATTGCCCCAGCAGTTGAAACACTCCCCATGTCGCGGCAAATATAGCTATGCATGCCAATAAAAACAGCAGATTTTTAAACATTACGCGTACTCAAAACTGGCGGGTGAAGCTTTCGCTAGTACAGCAAAGCTATACCTGTGTGGATTACGCGTGTCAAATATTTGCGGATTGTGAAGATAAAAAGATTTCCAGCCAGGAAACTGTAAGTCATGCTCTTCAATGAATGCGAACATATCAGCGATTCGAGAGCCGCAACTCAGAGACCGACCTGATGCAACAGCAATACTACCCACAACCGCCCCCGCATAACCAGCAGCGCCCAATGCAGCAGCAACTCCAAGCGCCTCAAGGCCTGTAGTGGCGCCAATGATCTCAGCCATGGTTGCCTGGGAGCCTAGCGTTTTGAATGTTCCCAATATTAGTGAAGCATTCGCAATAGCAGCATTGTAAGTACCAAACAGAGAGTCAGGTGCGGGCATCCCAAGGGCATTCATATTTTCCTTGAAATACTTGTAAAAATCCCCTGACTTATAACACTGCCCCATTGCCTGCTTCTCCTGTTCTGAATTGCGTTTTAGATAAAGCTCGTAATTAGCCGTCGTTACTGACGCGGGATGCTCCTAATTCTGAAACACCAAAAACGACATGCATGCTTAAAGCAGAACAGCGAGTAATAAGACCAATCCGTACTATTGATTTCGCCGGTGTTTAATCCCTAAAACTTCATGTGTGAGCGAGTGTTATCTATACCACTCAGCAGAAGTGCAACGCGCCATAGGAACTTCCAGGCTCGTTAACGCGGGAATGTAAATTGCCTTGGTTAGTAGCAAATGCATGCCTTGTCGACTAAAAAGCTAACAAACGAGCCTCGTGACCTCAATCAGTCATGACTCCTAGGCCCTGGGAAATAGTGCGGGTCAAATACAAGAATTAGCTTTTCACTTTAGGCTGAGCCGGAAAATCCTCCAAAGGTGAACCCTACTACTCCAATGCAGCAACCGGAAACCCGCCTTTTCCTTCTGACGATACCCGCAATTTTATAGAGCTTGCCAGGGTGTTACTGGAGGGGATTCGGCGGGATGGTTACCGCTATTAGAAGACAGGAGTATTGCCTTGTGACTTCTCCGCCACCCAAAGAGCCAGTTAATCAACCCGGAAACCGCGTGCCTTGGCTCTTTTGATTTGCTCTTCCGTCAAAGGCGGCTCGTCATCCGATTTCCAAAAGTATGGAAGCTTTTTCGCTACTTCATTCAAGGGAATAAATCCTTTGATTTTGTCATCCGGAGATATGCTGGCCCATCCCTCAATCGGACTCCAGTAGGAGGCGGATATTGTAGCCATTCCGTATGTTTCAACCGCAATGATATACACTCCCTGCTCTTTCGGGGTATCACCTACAGTCCACTGAATATCTTCAAACATGAGACTCTCCATCAATATTTCAGCCTGCACTTTTCCGCTTCATATGCATATTCCCATGGCTTCGTGGTTTCCCTTTCAAGAAACTCATGCGCCTCCTCCCAAACCATAGTAATGAGAAAACAGTGATTATCAAGAGTGGCCCTCCGGGATTAATCGGCACAGAAGAATGAATCATAGGAAGGTTTCTCCTGCTTATATTACTCAAGCATCTGATATTCCAGAGGCTATCTAGTTAAAACAACAATCGTCCGTATGGAGATACAAAGAAATACGATTATTAGTAGAAAACAAAGCCAATAACGGAAGGGCCTTTGCCTTCTTTTAAAGGCGGCAGAAAAAAAGTATGCCTTCCCAGATTTATGGGTAGAGTAAAGATCATAAAGAGAAACGAAAAAAACAACTACTGCTGCAGGAATATAAGCCATAGCCACTGAAGCGCTGCCCATATTCACCGTCCCAAAGGCTACATTATAAGAAACGACAAAAGCGATATTGGCTGTAAGCAGCGGTCTTAGCATAGTTTCAAGCTTGCATTCAGATTAGGGCTTATTGGCATATTAGGCGATTATAACCAAGTCTACTCATAGCTCCACGACTCTGGGGATTGCTGTAGCTCATACTGATAGCAGGCCACATAGTGTCGAAGTCCTCTATCGCCATCATAAAACTGGAGGACTTTCATGATCCCCTCTTTTATTTCCAGCTCATATCCATCATCAAGATCGTCAACAGGGAGCAGCTTTGTTGCTTGTTCGAAGTTACATTGGATCTTATGCCCCGCCCACTTAATTAAAAACCCTTCGCCAGCCTGTCCCCAAGCTGGCATTTTCTTGTCGTTCCACTCAGTAGAATTGGCCTGAAATATTTAAGCTATAGTTTTGAGCAATTCCTTAACTCATTAATTAAACCAGCTTTTTATTAATCCTGTTATGGCTATACAGCTAAAGTGTTTTCGTTTGTACGTCATTGACGTACAATGTGCCAAAACTCAGTTTAATCTGCTGGAGAGGCAAATGATGAATAGTGAAATTAGCGGAGCGAGGCTAAAAGCCGGTCTATCTCAAAGAGACTTTGCTAAGGCGTTGCAAATTTCTGTTAGGACATTGCAGGAGTGGGAGCAAAATCGGAGGTCACCTTCCGGCTCTGCAAAAGCTTTAGTCAAAATCGCTATCAAACATCCTGAAATTATTCGGGAAAGCTTCGAAGCTCAGAATGCATCCCAAAAAAGAGCCACTCAAGTGCTTGATAAGATGAAGGATTATCTACTGTCTGGTGATGAAATTTCTTTCTCTGATTTAGTTCTCGATTGGTATAGGGAAGGACTGGAATGTGATGTCGTCCCAAAACCGGTAGAGTCGGACAAATTAAGCCTAGCTATCAAAGCAAGTATATTGGAGCGGCTTGTAGAGGTACTAAACGCCCCACCTCATAACAGCTCTCAAAAAATACCCTCATGGTGTAAAGAAATTGGTGCAGTAGAAAGTATTGTGAAGCTTCAAAGCGATAGGCTTTTAGAGGATGAGCAATTTTGTCCGCCATTCGAAAAAAGAAATTTATTGGTAGCAAAGAATTTCATGTTTTTTATTTAACCGAGGAATCTTATTTTGAAAAAATATTACGACCCAGGTAACGGCACTCTTTCTAAAGAAGTTATCGAGAAAGCACTATCACGACTCGCCCAACTATTAAAAGAACGAAATCGCCGAGTAGAGCTAGTAGCCGCTGGTGGAGTGATTAGTGTTCTGATGTTTGGGAGCAGACGTATGACACGAGATATCGATGTCATCATTCCTCCCAAAGATAAAGAAATTATTAGTGAATTAGTGGACCAAGTCGCAGAAGAGCAAAAGCTTCCAAAGGGGCAGCACGCTTGGCTTAATGACGGTGTATCCTTTTTTGGATTACAAACCAAGAGCAATAAACAAATTTTCATGCACCCAAATTTAGTTGTATATACTGCGAGCTGGTATGAACTATTGGGAATGAAGCTTAGTGGAGCGTGGCGTCGGGACGCGGATTATCATGATGCCGTCCATATATTACGCCAGATTGGGAACAACAACAAAAGTCAAACTCTTGTCATGTCCATGAAGTATAGAAATTTTTCGCCATATGTTGATGACGATACATTCACTAAGCGATTCAACCGCACTTGGAGCGATGCATTTGATGATTTTGACTAATGGGCATATAGTTCCTGGCTTCCCTGCAGCTGGGATATTTCGGCTTTGCAACAAAAGTCCGCCTCCCTATAGTCAAAAAAATACATAGTAGCCTGTTAGAGTCAGGTTGTTGTAAATAGTTGTATAAATTAAATGTTACATTAACAACTGCTGAAATAGCCCCTGCCTTTAATAAGTTACTTGAGTCCCAGGAGCCATTGTTGAGATATGACAATATAGCCATAATTGTTCCAGAAATTAAGCGATTTCATCGACTAATCGTCTCACCGCCCGACCTCAATCAATTAATTTTCAATAACTTGGGCAGGCGTCCACACCAACCAGTCCATGATTGGCTATTCCAACATCCCCCAATAAGCAGCCAGCTTTTCCACAACCCATATGCTTTACACATATAATCCCCCTAACAAACAGGAGGATGCGTGATGCCTGAATATCCTGACATTACTGTGTATATCGATGCGTTGGAGCGGCGGGTTCTTGGGCGGGTGTTGGAGTCGGTGGAGTTGCATAGTTATTTTCTGTTGCGGACGGCGGAGCCGCCTTTGGAGGCGGTAGTTGGCGCGCGAGTGACGCAGTTGCGGCGGATTGGTAAGCGTATCGCCATTGGCTTTGATAATGATGTTTGGATGGTGTTTCACCTGATGATCGTGGGGCGGTTGCATTGGCGCGACGCGGGTAAGAAAGCGCCGGGGAAAAATGCGTTGATTAGCTTGCAGTTCCCTAATGGCGTTCTGTTTTTGACGGAAGCGGGAACGAAGAAGCGCGCTTCGCTGCATCTTGTCGGAGAGGAAACAGGATTAGCGCAGATCAATCCGGGCGGTCTGGAGATATTGGAGTCCGACCTCCACGCGTTTCAACAGGCATTGACCCACAATAACCACACCTTAAAAAGAGCGCTCACCGATCCGCATATTTTCAGCGGCGTCGGCAGCGCCTATTCCGATGAAATTCTGCATGCGGCCCGACTTTCTCCCATTGCGCACACTCAAAAGCTGAGTCCAGAAGAAATTGAGCGGCTGTATCAGGCGTGCCGCACTAGTTTGACCACTTGGACGCAGCGTTTGCGCGACCAGTATGGCGACGCCTTTCCAGAAAAAGTCACCGCCTTTCGCGAAGACATGGCGGTGCATGGTCGTTACAACCTTCCCTGCCCGGTCTGTGGCGGCGCCGTACAGCGCATTCGCTATGCGACCAACGAGACCAACTATTGCCCCAATTGCCAGACGGAAGGACGCTTACTCGCGGATCGGGCGTTGTCCCGTCTGTTGAAAAAAGACTGGCCAAGAAGCGTTGAGGACCTGGAGAAAATTCGCGGCAAAAACGATCACTGAATAAAGCCGCCATGGCCGCCAATCGGTCGTTGGGGTCATTGCCAAAACTTCTCGGTCGGCTAAACTTTCGGCATGGATTCACCATTAACCAGGCTTCGCCCGTCTCCGCAGGGCAATGACCCAATAACAAGGACTCAGTATGCTGCAAGACCAGTTCGCGCCCAATTGGACGCTAACCCCTACATCCGGACTGCAAATCAACACCACCGCCATTTCCGCCAACGGCGCGCAACTTATCACCGGCACTTCCTCCGAATATGGAGAAAGTAGCGATTTCGCCATTTACAGCTACGCCACCGACGGCTCTGCGCCGTCATTGCAATGGAGCGATCCGCTGGGCGACAACGTCACCCAGGGCGTGTTCTGGGTCGCAGTGTCGGGCAACGGTGGATATGCCGCCGCCGGCGGACAATACGGCAGCGGCAATGGCTTTTTACGTACTTACAACATTGGGGTCGGCGTCTCCAGCCGCCAGGAATTCAGCGTAGACAGCCGCATTAATGAAGTGGAAAGCAGTTACGACGGCTCCACCATTATCGCCGTGGAAGGCGCCAACGCCTTGCTGCTGACGCTCAACGGACAAAGTTATACCGACTCCCAAACCAACGTCAGCGAGTCCTACTTGCGCAGTTGCGGCGTCTGCAACACGGGTGAAATCGTGGTGGTGGGCGGCGAATTGGACAGCTATTCGGAAAGCGTGGAATTCGCCCGTGGACGCAAGCCGGCGAAACGGGCGGAGGTCAGCTCCACCGGGCTGGTGATCCTCTATGCCAATCAAAGTGGAACCCTGGTGGAGTACGGCCGCTTTCATACCGCCACCGGCGTTCTGCGCGTCGTCATCAGCGCTGACGGCGGCTACTTCGCCGCCTCCACCAAGAATGGCTACGTCTATCTGTTCGCCAAGCCGGACAGCCCGGTCAGCGGCCTCACGCCATTATGGTCCTACACGCCTTCCGACCAGTCTCTGGACTGACTTACGCCCTGGCCATCGCCAATGTCAGCGGACAGGTTTATGTCGGCGCCGGCGGCAACTACGATGGCTCCGGCGCGACCAAAGCCGCCTCTGACAGCCCCGGCTTCGGTTTCGCCTATATGCTGAAGAACGCTGGCGATTCCGGTGATTATTACCCGCAACGCCTGTGGATCAATCAACTGGAGTATTGCCCCAACCCCGGCATGAATATGGACGCCAACGCGCAGTATGTTACCTCCGCCGACGGCGAGCCCATCTTCAGCGACAGCAACTCATCGCCGCAGGAAGAAACGCCCGGCAACTTCTATCTGTTTAACGCACAAACCGGCGAGCTGTACTGGAAATACGCCACCTCACTGATGAACTGGCCCATGTCCATCAACGCCGAAGGCACCGCCGTGTTCGCCGGCAGCGATGACGGCAGCGTGTATTACTGGGGCAGCCCGGCGCTCTGATTGTTTGAGTAAGCTTGAGTAAGGAAGATAAGACAAGCTCAGGGAGTGAGCTTCACCACATTGGGAGCGCTGAATTTCCCGATGATTTCATGCAGGTCGCCAGCTTTGGCGAAGTAGAACCCCTGGGCGAGAAAGCACTGATTTTCCTTGAGGAATTTCACCTGTTCGGCGTCTTCCACGCCCACCGCCACCACCTTCAGCTTTAAGTTATGCGCCATGGAAATCATCGCTTTGACGATTTCCGCATCGTCGCCTTTCCGCAGCATGTTATGAATAAACGACTTGTCGATCTTGATGCAGTCGATCGGCAGTTGCTTGAGGTTACTCATGGAAGAGTAACCCGCGCCGAAATCATCCACGGTGATGCCAAAGCCAAGCCTATTCAGATCGTTAATGCTGCGGTTGCTTTGCTCCAGCTCCTCAATGATGGTGGATTCCGTCAGCTCCAGTTGAATATTGCAGGGTTCATTGCGGTGGGCGGCGACAATGCGCCCGATATCCGCGATCAGCCCTTTGTCCCGCAACTGTCGCGCTGATACATTGATCGCCACGCCGACATCGGCGAACCCCATTTTACGCAACTCCTGCGTGGCGGAGATGACTTCGCTGATCACCCATTTCCCCAGCTCCACAATGAGTCCCGTCTCTTCCGCCAGAGGAATAAAGTGGTCGGGATAAATAACGCCCTGGCCGGGATGATTCCAGCGCAGCAGCGCCTCCAGTCCAACCAGCTTTTTGGTTTCCAGGTCAATCACCGGCTGATAGTCCAAGCGGAACTGCTTCTTGGACAGCCCCTGGATCATTTCCGCTTCCAGCGCCTGTTTCTTCTTGGCTTCTTCATTCATGGAATGAGAGAAAAACTGGATATCGTTGCGGCCATTGCGCTTGGCCTGATACATGGCGGTGTCCGCATTCTTCAACAACTCATCCAGCTCCACGCCATCGTCAGGCGCAATGCTGATGCCGATACTGGCGCCGACAAAATATTCTTTGCCCGCAAACTTGAACGGCTGGTTCAAGGTCCGGCGAATGCCCTGCGCCACGCGGCGGGCGTCCGCATGTCCCCGAATATCCGACAGGATCACGGTAAATTCATCGCCGCTGATGCGCGCCACCGTATCGTTCTTACGCACGTTCTGTTTGATACGCGCGGCCACGGTTTTCAGGACTTCGTCGCCAGCGTCATGGCCATAGTTATCGTTGATCTCCTTGAAGTGGTCGATGTCGATAAACATCAGAGCGATCATGGACTTGTCGCGCACCGCCCGGGTAATGGCGTTTTCCAGGCGCAGTTTGAACAGCAGGCGGCTCTCCAGGCCCGTCAGGTGGTCGTAAAACGCCAACTGCTCCATCTCATCCTTGCTCTTTTTCAGCAGAGTGATGTCTTCACAGGTCACCACATAATGGCTGACTTTTTCCGGCGCGGGACGGAAAACGCCATAGTTGCGCGCCGCCTGTTCATAAATAGGGAAAATGGAGATCTGCACCCAGTATTGATTGCGCGAGGCGTCGTAGCAGTGCAACTCATCGCGGACCATCGGCTCCGGCAACTCTCGGAAATTAATCTGATCAAGACGCGGAAAACAAACACGCTCCTCCAACGAGGAAATGTGCTTGTCGAACACCTGCATGCGATCGTAGCCGGACATCGCCAGAAACGCGTTATTCACGTAAACGATAACGCCATCCGCATTGGTGATGATGACGCCACTGCGGCTGCTCTCCACCGCTTTGGAAAGAAGGCGCAAGGACAGTTCGCGCTGCTCTCTTTCCGCTATCTCCAGCTTCAATTCCTGATTGGCCTGCGCCAGCGCCTCGGTTCTCTCCTCCACTCGGGCTTCCAGCGCATGGTTCAGCTTGTACAGCGCCTGCTCTTTCTCCATCAGGGTCTGCGTCTGTTCGTACAGCGCCTCATTGGCTTCACGCAGTTGATGAGTGTGCAGCTCTACCCGGTTTTTAAGCCGGTTGTTAAACGTCACCAACAAAAAGATGCCCACCGCCCCGGCGATCACCACCAGACCGCCAATCCACAGCGCCGTACGCAACACCAGTCTGGCGTCATTGCGGTCCGGCTCGAAGACAAATCCCTCCAGGTTGTAATCCCTGGGCGCCATCTCCAGGGCGGCGAAGGTGTCCGCGATATGCCCCCAACGACCCGGGTTCATATGCCCGATCTCCACCAGCTTGGGCACGATCAGATCGATGGTTTCCCGGGCTTCATACACTAGCTCGTCGTATTTTTTGCGGGAGTTGTATTTGCTTTGCAGCAAACGAATGATCTCTTCCGGATTCTCTACCGCATAACGCCAACCATCAATCGTGGCCTCGCGGAAACGCGCCACCTCTTCGGTATCGCTCATGGCATGATTTTCAGTCGTGAAAAGGGTGTCGCCGTAGAAATCAATGCCGTAACTGCGCGGGTCCATGATGTTATAAGCGATCTGCCGTTTCCGCAGCTGATACGGCAGATCAGTCACGTAGCCCACCATGGCGTCCACGCGGTGCTCCACCAGATCATTGATATTAAAAGATAACGGCATCTGTTTGATTTGCGAAAGCAGCACGCCTTCTTTGCGTAAGATGCCAATGGTATTGGCGCCGTATGGCCCATGGGGAAACATGACGCGCTTATCGATGAGATCCTGCGGACTGAGTATTTCCGACTCCGCCAGACTCACCAACACCAGAGGCGAATGCTGAATCAGCACCGCCACGGCGGTGACAGGCGCGCCCTGCAAGCGGTAAAGCAGCAGCTCGGAGTTGGCGACGCCGAAGTCCGCCCTGCCCTGCACCACTTCGTCGATAGGATTAATGTCCGGCGCCGCCTCACGCAGGGTCACGTCGAAGCCGGCTTTCTGATAGAAACCTTTTTCGACAGCGGCGTAAAAGCCGGCGAACTGGAATTGGTGCAGCCACTTCAACTGCACCACGACCGGAGTAAGCTCAGACTCCGCCGCCCCACTGATTCTCGTGATCAGGCAAAGAACCAGAAAGCATATCGTCCGGACACGGCCAATAGGAGAAGATGAGTTCGACATCTATGGCATTACCACCGGTTGTTTTCGGATGAAACGCAACGCCCGAAAAGCTGCTGTAACGCAACCCAATCACGGTTGACCGGAATTATCTCCTTAAGCTTAGTAGATAATGTTCCCGAGCATGCTGGATTTCCATATCTATGACACATTTTTTCACCTGCGGGGCGTAAATTTTACTTCCATGATCGCCCCCATACTGTTTCGGTCAGTTTGATTATTATCCCAACAGCAACAAAAGTCCGGTCTATATTTAAATTTCAGGCGAACTTTTTTCATTCAACTCCCACATGGAAAAGAAACGCCATTCCCTTTCCTTTGAAGCCGCCTGATCCGCAAAACAAAAAAGTAGAGGTGTACATACGATGAGCGTATTGAAACGGTTGCCTTGGCTTGTGTTCTTTTTAAGTCTTTCTCTCTTCGTCGACGCAAAAGAACTGGCCTTTCTCATTCCCGGCGGCGAAGGCGGCGGCTGGGACACTACCGCCCGTGAAGCCGGCGCCACGATGAAAGCGATAGGACTGGTGGATGACGCCAAGTTCACCAACCTCTCTGGAGGCGGCGGCGGACGCGCCCTGGATGACCTGATACGCAACGCGCCCAAGTACTCGGAAACCTTGATGGTGCAATCCACTCCATTGATATTGCGCAGCCTGACAGGGGTGATCGACAAAGACTTCCGCGACATCAAGCCAATCGCCACAGTGATAGCGGAGTATCAGGTAGTGGCGGTGAAAGCGGACTCGCCGATTCAATCAGTTTCGCAACTGGCGGACCTGATCCGTGACCATGCCGCGAAAAATCCGATTATTGGCGGCTCATCCAAGGAAAGCCTGGACCACATTACCGCCGCGCTCCTGTTCAAATCCGCCGGCATCGGCATTGATCAAATGCGTTATGTTCCCAGCGACGGCGGGGGGGATGCTCTGGAGAAACTGTACAAAGAAGTGGGCGTCGCCCTGGTCACCGGGCTCGGAGAAGTGGTGAACGATTATAAGTCCGGCAAACTGCGCCTGCTCGGCGTCACCAGCGACGAGCGCCTGGAAGGCTTTGACATCCCCACCATGAAAGAGCAAGGCTACGATCTGGTTTTCGCCAACTGGCGCGGCTTCTTTGGAACGCCCGGTATGTCGGCGCAGGACGTTTCCCAATACGCCGATATGTTGGAAAAGCTGTCGCAAAGCGATCAATGGAAACAGGTGAGAAGCAAATACGGATGGTCCAACTTCTATCACCGCGGCGACGCCATGCAGCGTTTTCTGGAGAACCAGGAAAAAGATATCCGCGAAGTGTTGCTGAGTCTGGGCGTTAAGGTGCGCTGATCATCTACTTGATCAGGCTTGTTCATGCGCCGACGAATGTCGGCGCTGTAGCGATGAAAATGTCTCTTTAGCGGCGGACTTTCGCCACCGCCTCGATCTCCACCAACGTGCCCGGCGACGCCAGCGAAGCAACGCCCACGCCGGTCAGCGCTGGCCGCACGGAGCCCAGATAGTTGGCGAGAATGGGCGCCACCTTCGCCATGTGGTCCGCCAGCTCGCCCCTGACAAATATGCGCACTTGCAGCAGGTTATCGACGGAAGACCCCGCTTCCTGCAGCACGATGCTCAGATTCTCCAGCGCATTGGCTGTCTGCGCTTCAATGGTGTCGTTCTTCAGCTCGTAGTCAGCGTCCCAGTCCACCTGTCCTGACACAAACACCAATCCTGACTCCGTATCGACCGCCGCCTGGGACAGCCCAAAAGGCGAACCGTTATACAGCGCGCCGGGGTTTACTTTACTAATGCTCATAAAGACCTCTAAAACCGTCCAATAATGTGCAGCCAGAGTAGAGCTTCAGATGCGCCCGAGCGATCAAGCGGCCGTTGTAACCGATACAAGCGTTGCGGGGTTGACCGTGAGGATCAAGCGTGGGAAAGGCGCTGTTTCACCGTACTGAGCGCCCACATGATCAGGGGATCATTCTTGGCGCTGGGATGAAAGGCCGCCACCACTTCGTATCCAGGCGGGTACTTGTTGAGGGGAATCTCGAATAACCCTGCGCAAGGCAACAGCCGCGACGGCATAAAGGCCACCATATCCGTCGCCCGCAAATATTCCTGGGCGATGTGGAACGACGGCGCTGAAATCGTCACGTTACGACGCAAACCCTGCTGCTCAAACCAGGCGTCCGCCGACCCGGCGAAGCCGCCGGTTCCTGGCGAGGTGACAATAAAGTCACGCGCCACCAGTCGCTCCAGGGAAATCTCTCCCTCGCCCGCCAATCCGGCGTCGGCGGAGACGCAGAGATACCTTTCCGTGAACAACGCCTCGGACAGCAGGCCTTCCGGCACATAGCCATGGGAGGTGAACGCCAGATCAATCTCCCCTTGCCGCATTTTCCGGGTCAGATTGGCGCTTTCGATATTAGCGACCACGACTTTCACCTTGGGCGCGGCTTTTCGTAATT
Organism: Hahella sp. KA22; assembly: GCF_004135205.1. NCBI lineage: Bacteria > Pseudomonadati > Pseudomonadota > Gammaproteobacteria > Oceanospirillales > Hahellaceae > Hahella > Hahella sp. KA22. The sequence continues at coordinate 5,305,162 of NZ_CP035490.1, forward strand.
CAGCGACCAGCTGTGTCACAATCACTTTCTGGGTGTAATCCGTGGCGGATATCACCAAGGTTCTTTCCACCTTCGCCAAAGAAAACGCCTCCGGCGCCGGAATCGCGTGCAGATGGGTCAACACCTGCTGGATATGCGGCTCGATCAGTTTGGCGTAAGGCGTCGGAGCCATGCCATGGCCGGTGCGCACGAATAGCTGATCGCCCAGAATGTCCCGCAGTTTTTTCAGCTGTTGACTGATCGCCTGCTGCGACAGATCCAGAGACTCCGCTGCGGCGGAGATATTGCCGAAGCGATACAATGCGTCCAATGTCCGCAAATGGTGGATTTCCAGCTTTTCGATCATGCATGCCTCAACAGAGTCCGGGACGCCGTCGCTTGAGCAACGGATCTGAAGTACCTGCCTGATTGTATGTGCATGGCGCAGGGTTGGCGACGCATAACTCGAAAATCCCCGAAGAACCGGCAAACTGAAATTGAGTTTGTCCCTGTGATCGTTTAGCTTCGTCCCAACTTTCGCAGAGCAGTTCGCGCCGTGATAACGCTCCTTTGGGTCAAAGAAGGGTAAGTAATTGAAAGATATACTGTCTTATCTCAATGAAGAACAGTTCAAAGCCGTCAACAGTACCGAAGGAGCCACCCTGGTTCTTGCCGGCGCCGGCTCAGGCAAGACCCGCGTGGTCACCTATAAAGCCGCACACCTTATCCTGAATAAAAAGGCGCCGCCGAAGTCTATTATCCTGGTGACCTTTACCAACAAAGCTGCAAATGAGATGAGATCAAGGCTCGGTGAGCTGATTGGCCCCATCGCTAAAACCCTCCATATCGGCACTTTTCACAAGCTGTTCCTTGATTTGATCCTGAAACCCAGTTCCGATCGCCCCGTCACGCAGAAATATGGGTACAACCAAACGACGCGGGTGATCAGCGAGCACGAGGCCAGAAGCTTCATCGAATCATTCTGGTCCAACCTGGGCGAGGAACAGCAGCGCTTTGTCGCCCGCAACAGCATCTCTCTCAACGAGGTTCTCGCCTGCCTGTCCCGCGCCAGAGCCAACGGTTTCGGCTCCAACGACTATGCGCCGCCGATGGAGCTGACCAATCGCGAACGCATGATCGATCGCATCATGGTTGCGCTGTGGAAAAACCTGGACGAGGAAAAAAGAAAGCTCAACGCCATTGATGCAGACGATATTCTCTATATCGCCTGCCACGTGTTGAAAGAAGACGCTGAGTTGCGGGACGCGCTGCAATACCATTTGAAGCACTTCATCATAGATGAGTTTCAGGACTGCAATTATCTGCAGTTTGAAGCCATACGCCTGTTGGCCTCCAACTCCGTTTCCATCACCGTCGTCGGCGACGCCAAGCAGTCCATCTACCAGTTCCGGGGCTCGGAGCCATCGGTTTTCCAGGCGTTTCTGGAAGCGTACGAATCCCCCAGCGTCTGCGTGCTGGACACCAACTACCGGTCCTTGAACAAACTGGTGCAGCTCAGTAATAAGCTGGCTGACAGCATGCCTCATCGCCTGCAGCAAGACATCGCCATGCGCGCCCACAGAAGCGGCGACGGGACGGTGCAGTTCGCGTCGCCTATTAACGTAGTGACCGAGTCAAACGAAGTCGCCGCGAATATACAAACGCTACTGGACACAGGGACGCCGCCTGATGAGATCGCTGTTCTCTACAGGGAGAACAGCCAGCGTCTGCATATCGAACAGGCGCTGATCGCCCGCCGCATCCCTTATCTGGTTAATGAAGGCGTTCCGCTGCTGCGCAGGCGAGGTCCGCGTATGCTGTTGAGTCTGTGTCTTGCGCCCTCCAGCAGCGAAAGCCCGTTGGAGGAGAAGTACCTGGAGTACGTCCTCAATAACAGCCGGATTAATCTGCAATGGCGACACAAGAAATCCGGCAAATATAAAGACGAAGCGATCTTCAAATATCTGCAGTTTATTTCCGACGCCGATGGCAGCCTCGGCGAAAAGGCGACGGACATCATTCGCGACGTGCGCCTGATCAAGAAGCTGAATCACTGTCCGCCATCGCAAGCGGAAGAGCAGTTATGGGAAATACTGCTGCGCCACACCTATTTCAGCCGGGAAGGCATGGAAAGCCTGCCCGCCAAAGTGGTGATTCAGCAGTTATTGGACGGCTTGAAGAAAGGCGTCAGTCTGGAACAAAGCGCCGAGGAACTGCTGAAAATTAACAGTGAGAAAACCGAGTCGGATAAAATTCATCTCATGACCATTCATGCCTCAAAAGGGGCCGAATTCGATACGGTCTTCCTGATCAATGCGACCCAGTCCGAGCATAAAGAGAGAGAGGAAAACAGGGAGGAGGAACGCCGGGTTTTCTACGTGGCGCTGACACGGGCCAAAAGCAGACTGCATATCTCCTGCCCGCAATATAACGAACGCGGGCTTCCCTTGCAGCCTTCGCCGTATATAGCGGAACTCAGGCGCGTTTAGTAGCCCTTCAAGGGTATGGTTAGAGGCCAGCGGCATATTTTTGTTAAATTCAGGAATAACTATGTCATACGAATTCTTTTTTCAGAAATTCGAAAACGGTAAGGCTGGCGTCATTCCGTTTGAAGAAATAAACGCCATCCTAAAAAATTACGGTGAGATTATCGGAGACGATTCCGACTTGGAGTTTGTCTCGAAGGTTGGCGAAATCTGTGAACGCGCCTGCTTATTCGGTGAATCCCGCGACGCCATTTCCGGGATGGTTTGTTTCAGACCAGTACAGCATGAACTCCTGCCCAAAATTATTTTTGATTTACTATCCATAGAAAACACCTGCTTTTTTGGTCCCGGTCTAGACTATCTTCAAGCAAGAACTGACATTTCTTCCCAGCTGCCAGAGTCATTACTTGAAGGCGCAGAATCAGGTCTGCAAATCATAGATTCCGCTTACAATTCATGGCCATTTCCATAGAACAGCTAAAAGTCCGGCTCTCCCATCGAACTTTCGCCGTCCGGGCGATACACTGATGCTTTCGCAGAGATCCAAGTTATCCATTAGCTGTTACAGAGAAACGCGCCATGTCGACGCCTATCGCTTTGGACCTGCGGCGTTATTCGCCGGAAACGCAATGCCATAGCCATGACTATCACCAGCTGGTGCTGCCGCTCAGCGGTCGCCTGGAACTGGATGTGGCGGGCCACGGGGCGATGGTGGACCGGCGTACTGCGGCGGTGATCGAAGCCGGACGGGATCACGCCTTCGCCGGCGGCGAAGATAACCACTTTGTGGTGGCGGATCTGCCGGTGGCCATGGAGCCGGCTCTAGGACGTCTGCCGGCATTTATAGAACTGGACCCAGGGTTGCGTTCTTATGTTCACTTTATCGCGATGGAGCTGCGTCACGGACACCTGGGCGAAGCGTCCCGCGAGCGCATACTCGGCTTATTGCTGCAGTTGCTTCGGGAGCGCTATGGCGCGGCGTTGAATCTGGACAAGCGCCTGCTCGCCGCTCGCGACTTTCTAGACGCACACTTGGGCGACACGATCACCCTCGATCAAGTCGCCAGCGCGGCGAACCTGAGCCGCCGCCACCTCTCAGATCTATTTAAAAACGCATTCGGTATGACGCCGATGGATTATCTGCGAGACAAACGTATGCGACTGGCTCTGGCGCTGCTGGAAAACAGCCAGCTCAGCATACAACGGATAGCGCTCGACACCGGTTTTCAGAATCAGGCCGCTTTCAGTGATCGTTTCAGACGCCACTTCGGCAAGTCTCCCAAGCATTTCCGCCCGCGCGAGAAAAACTAGCGCCGTAACGACGAAATTCTCCTCCCACCAAAACGCTAAGCTGACGTTTCCGATCTTTCTCTTCTACAACAGAAAATCTCATATAACGGAATAAGAAACGTCATGAACCGACAAGCCGCAACGTCCATAGGATTCACCGCCGTCGTCTTATGGGGCGCATTAGCGCTGTTCACGCGCTGGAGCGCAGGCATTCCTCCCTTTCAGTTATTGGCGATGACCTTTTGCATCGCCGCACTGCTGATGTTGGGCAAAACAGTGGCGCAGGGAGGCAGTCTTCTGCGTCTGCTACGTCAACCGGTTCGCGCCTGGTTGTTGGGCGTGGGCGGACTATTCGGTTACCACCTGTTTTACTTCATCGCCTTGAATCAGGCGCCGGCGGTGGAAGCCAGTCTGATCGCCTATCTCTGGCCGCTGCTGATCGTCTGCTTTTCCGCTGTGTTGCTGAAAGAGTCTGCGGGCAAAGCCCTGTGGCTGGGTGGACTGCTGACGCTGGCGGGCTGCTGGGCGTTGCTGTGGCGCCCCGGCGCTGGCTTCGACCCGCGTTACTTGAGCGGCTACGGCGCCGCGCTGCTCTGCGCTCTGATCTGGTCGCTGTATTCGGTGTTGTCCCGCACGCTGGCGGCGGTCCCCTCTGACGCAGTGGGCTTATACTGTCTGGGTGTTTCTGTGCTGGCGGCGCTGTGTCATGGCGCGCTTGAAGAGACTGTCTGGCCGCTGAGCGGCGGGCAATGGCTCGGGGTAATTGGTTTGGGGCTGGGCCCGGTGGGGATTGCGTTCTTTACCTGGGACTATGGCGTCAAACGCGGCGATATTCAGCTATTGGGGGTCTTGTCCTACGCCGCGCCGCTGATTTCCACGCTATTGCTGATCGCCTTTGGCGAAGCGGAATTCACGGTAACGGTATTGCTCGGGTGCGGACTGATTGTCGGCGGCGCCTTGCTGGCGTCTCTGGGACCGGCGCTGCTGCGCAGGCCGGCCCCGCAGGCTTAGGCGTGAAATGCCCGCGCCCAGGGCGTCACCATTTTCCGGGAGGCGCCTGATAAGACAGAATCGCGTCGAGCAGCTGCGCCGGGTTTTCTTTGATGATCAGGGCGTCGATGTAGCCCTGACTCAGGAAGCGTTCGTCCTGCATGTGACGGATAAAGTCGAGCAGTTTGTCGTAGTAGCCAAAGGCGTTATAAAAACAGCTTGGCTTGCTGTGATAGCCCAACTGACTCCAGGTCCAGACCTCGAAGATTTCCTCCAAAGTTCCGGCGCCGCCAGGCATGGCGATAAACGCGTCTGACAGCTCCGCCATTTTCGCTTTGCGTTCGTGCATGTCCGCCACTACGAACAACTCGGTCAAACCGGTATGTTCAATCTCCTTTTCTTTCAACGCCACGGGGATGACGCCGGTCACCTTGCCGCCCGCCGCCAGCACCGCGTCGGCGATCACGCCCATCAGGCCCACATGGCCGCCGCCGTACACCAGCTCGATATTCCGTCGCGCCAACTCTTCCCCAAGCGCTTTGGCGGCGCCCTCGTATTCCTCTCTGGCCCCCATACTGGAGCCGCAAAATACTGCAATTCTCACCACTTTCCCCTTATAAATCAGATCGACAGCAAAGCGCCCACACTATAACGCTGATGTCTGAACCACGCTATGCAGTCGTGTGCGTATTATTCAGTGAAACGCAGCCCGCGAGAGGGGCCTGGTTAGTCAGAGTTATGATGGCCAGCGAACCTGACCACAGGCCTGGTCAGTAACGAATGGCGGAGTCCTGCTCATACAACGCTAACGCCGCTTCCGCCGGCAGCGGCGGTGAAAACAGATAGCCTTGCGCCAGATGAATGCCCAGGCTTTCCACCACTTCCAGTTGCTGTATCGTCTCAATGCCTTCCGCCACCACCGCCATGTCCATTTTTCTCGCCATCGCGATAATGCTGGAAAGGATGGCCTGCCCGGCTTCATCGTCATGCAGGTCGCGCAGGAACGAGCGATCAATTTTCAGCGTGTTGAAAGAGAATTTTTTCAGATGACTAAGTGAGGAATACCCGACGCCAAAGTTGTCCAGGGATACCCGGAAGCCCTGGTTGCGCAGCTTATCCAGGGTCATCGCGCAGCCTTTGCGGTCTTCGAACAACGCGCTTTCCGTGACCTCAAACTCAAAGATGTTGCGGGACATGCCGAAGTTAACCAGCAGCTGATTGATTTTGTCGAAGACGTCGCCTGTCGCCAATTGCCCGGCGGTGATGTTCAGTGAAACGCTCGGCTGCAACTGATACTTTTCTTCCAGCGCTTTCACAAACTCACAGGCGTGTGAAGCCACGAGTATGGTGATGTGATCAATCATGCCGCGTTTCTCCGCCGCCGGTACGAAATCCAGCGGGCTGACCCAGCCATATTGCTCCGAGTACAGACGCGCCAGCGCTTCAAACCCGGCGAGATGACGGGTGCGCAGATCAATGATCGGCTGGAAGCAGATCGTGAACTCGTCCTTGTCTAAAGCTTTGCTGATCAGGTTATCCATCGCCAGACGGGCCTGCTCGCTGTGCTCCAATTGCGGCGAGAAAAACTCAAAGCGCATCTTGCCGTGGGCCTTGGCGGAGTACATGGCGGTGTCCGCATATTTGATCAGATCATTAACGCTGTCGGCGTCGTCCGGGCACATTGCGATGCCGATGCTGGCGCCGATAAAGGTTTCCTGTCCCTCTACTTTGAACGGGGCCCTCAGCTGATCCAGCACCCGTTGCGCCACCGCCGCCGCGTTCTTACGGGCGCCGATGTTGGGAACGATAATGGTGAACTCGTCGCCGCCCAGGCGGAACAGAATGTTGCGCTCCTCATCTGTCTCCTCCAGCGCTTCTTCTTCCGAAATCTGATAAATCACATCGGAGGGACGCAAGACCGAAGAGAGGCGACCGGTCACGGCAGTCAGCAAGCTGTCTCCCACTTGATGACCGTGGACATCATTGATCTGCTTGAACCCGTCCAGGTCGATAAACAACAGCGCCAGTGACTGATCGCGCTCTTCATTGCGCCGCATCAACAACGCCAGCATGTGCGCCATGGCGTGACGGTTGGGCAAGCCGGTCAGGCTGTCGGTGTAGGCCTGGGTTTTCAGCTCTCGCGTGTACTGACGAATCTGCCCTTCCATTTCCAGAAACGCCTGCTGCAGACGCCCTATTTCGCCGCTTTGCATGCGCAGTGACTTGGCTTTGTCCGGCGCATGCAGAATGTGATAGGTAGCCGTGGCCAGTTCTTTTACCGGACGCACAATCATGCGATCCATCTGCACGTAGATAAACCAGCCCAGCAAGACAAACACCACCACCAACACCACGATGGCGGTGAACAGCAAGCGATGAAACTCGCTGCGCGCCTCCGAAAACGGCATCGCGTTATAGAGACGCCAGTCCCCAATCAAGGGACGCGAGTCCACCAGATAATCATCTCCCATCATCCGCGCCATGTACTGGCTCGGCCCATCCACGCCAGCGCCGGGAGTGTTCGACAGTGCGCGGGCCTGCGTCCCGGACAGGCCCGAGGCGTAAATCACGCCCCGTCCCCGGCTGGCGATAAAGGTGGCGTCCACTTCCGTCGCATCGCTTCCGGGGTCATGGCGCATCAACCATTTCATGTCCACGGTGAATTTGAGCACGCCTTTCACCACCTTGTTGTTTTCATAGGCGCCCAGGGAGCGGTCGATGGTGTATAGCGCGCGGTAAAACGTCAGATGCGGTCCGTCGAAACGTTCCTGGTTGATGAAGTCATAGTAGGTGTTGTAAGGGTCTTGCAACGCCTGCTGAAACAGACTTTCTCCCGCAGGCTCCGCTTCCGGGGAGCGGATATCCTCGGCGATGCGGATGTCCTCCACACCGTCGGGCAATAGCAGGACAATCTCAAGATATTCGGGGAACAACGTGGAGTAACGGCTCAACGCCTTCGCGGATAAGTCATACATGAGGGTGTAACGCTCCTCCCCCATGGACAAATAACGATCCAGCACGTCTTCGGAAACCAGCAGACGCATATTGGCCAGGGTATGCTCCACCGAGCCATTCACATTGGCCGCCGCCAGAGAGGCGGACTCATCCAGCAAATGACGGCTGCGGCCTTCCCAGAAAGCGGTTAACTCCACGTACAGCGCGGTCGCCAGACTCAAAAAGCAGGTGAATGTCGCCACTACCAGCGTAATGATCAACCGCGCGCGTAACTTCATTGCAGAATCTGTTCGAAGCCAAGATTGTGCCAGATGCTCATCATGCGCCGCTTATATAGCGTGCTTGGCGCTTTATGGGTTCCCATCCTGGGATTGATGGCGGGGAACACGGTCTGATTGGCCAGCAGTTCCTCCGGCAAAATTTTCAGTGCTTCTTCATTATAGGTGGCGGAATAGGTGAATTCACAATTACGGGCCGCGTTGCGGGGCTCGCTGATGAAATTCAAAAACGCATAGGCGGCTTCCGGGTCCGAGGCGTAGCGACTGACAATGAAGTAATCGAACCAGACAATACCGCCCTCTTCCGGCAAACGATATTCAATATTCGGATTGAGCTGTTTCAGCATCAGCGCATCGCCGCTGTAGGCCACGGCGGCCACCGCCTCCCCCGTCACCAAGAGCGATTCGCCATTGGTCTTGAGGGAACGATAGGTCAGCACATGGGGCCTCTGGGCGGCGATCAGCTCCGCCGCCAAGGTCAGCGCCTGGGGAGATTCGTCGTACATGTCATAGCCCAGGGTCTGCAGGGCGATAGGCAGCATTTCTGTGGCTTGCGGCGTCATCACGATTTTGCCTTTCAGCTCATCCGCCGGACGAAACAACTGCATGAAACGGGAAATCGGCCGCACCAGATCAGAACGATAGGCGACGCCCTGCGTGCCCCAGGCATAGGGCGCGACATAGCCGGCCAATGCCGGTTGATGGCTGCGCCAGAGATTATTGTTGTATTTGAGATTGGGAACTTCGTTTTCAGTTAACGGCGCGGCCCAGCCCAGCTTGATGTAGGCCTCCGCCGTCAGACCGTCCATCAGAATCAGGTCGAAGCCCTGGCCATTGCGCGTGGCCATGATGCGATCGCGTTTCTCTTCGTTCTGAAAATAGCTGAACTTCAGCTTGATATGGTGAGTTTTCTCGAACTCGGCGACCACCTCCGGGTCGAGATAGTCTTCCCAGGTGAAAATGTGCAAAACATCGTCCGCGCGACTGACGAAACTGAACAACGACAGCACACAGAAGTACAAAAGCGCAACCATAGACCGTTTCATCAGACACACGCCTCCCCGCACAAACAGGCTGCATCAGTTTAAAGCAAGCGCACGAGGACGTTAGGGGGGCTCCTGTAAATTCATGCAAAATCTGCGGCGTATAAAAATGGGTGTCCGGCTGGCCGGACAGCATTCTGGCGAAGAATCCGCAACCTGTCAGCCCTTCTGTACATATATTGAACACACCCTGCCCGCTTACGTCCAACCTGCTGAATTCACTGTGTTAATCATCCTGGCGCAGGATTTGATACGCCCTGAATGCGTTCATGGCAATGACATAGACATAAAAGAAAAATCCGGCGTGTGTTGTTGCGCGGACAGTCGCAACCAACGGATAACGCTCACCAGGGACGCACGACAACAACTCAAGGGGCCGACTATGAACAGATTCATGACGCTGAAAGGCGCAGTCGTTCTGACTTCTACACTGGCCGCCGGCGGCGCCGGACTGGCTGTGTCTCCCGGGCAGGAGAGCATTGACTTACGCAGTCTCAATGTCGACGCCGCCCAGATTTCCATCTCCGGTTTATCTTCCGGCGCTTTCGCCGCCATGCAGGCGCATGTGGCCTACTCCAGAACCTTCATGGGGGCCGGACTGGTGGCGGGCGGCCCTTATGGCTGCGCGGAAGGCAGCTTGACCCAGGCCGCCGGGCGCTGCATGAGCCAGGGGGATTTGCCGGACGCCGACGCCATCGTCAGGCTGACCCAGGCCTTGGCGGATATGGGCAAGATTGACGGCGTTGAGTTTTTGCGCGACGACCGTGTATGGATCTTCCATGGCAAGAGCGATCATCGGGTTAGGAGTTCTTCTTCACAGCGGGCGGCGGAGGTGTATCAGCAGTTAAGCGGAGCTCAGAATGTCTCGGTCAATATTGACCTCATAGACGCCGGTCACGCCATGCCGACGCAAAATTTCGGCGCAGACTGCACGCACAGCAATTCCCCCTATATTGGCGATTGTCAGTATGACGCCGCGGGGCTATTGCTGAATCACATCTACGGCCCTTTATCGCCCCCTGCGTCGGAAAAACCGGAAAACCTGCTGACTTTCGATCAGAGCCTGTTGAGCTATTCGCAGTATCTGGATGACACCGGCTACATCTACGTTCCCGACGCCTGCCGGGACGCCCAGGCCGCCTGCCGCGTGCATATCGCCCTGCATGGCTGCAAACAGAATCGCTCGACCTTGCAAGACACCTTCGCCCGTCACGCCGGCTACAATGCCTGGGCGGAAAGCAATCGCATCATCGTGGTGTATCCGCAAACCAGCAATGAGCCAATGAACGGCTGCTGGGATTGGTGGGGGTACGCAGACACAGGCCATGACACACTGGACTACCTCACCCGGCAAGGGCCGCAGATGCAGTTCATCAAGCGCATTGTCGACCGCTTGACCGGTGAGGAGACAAACGCGTCAGGATCTGTGGCGGCGGCCTGTTATCGGGAGGAAAATCTTAACCACTCGCTGGCTGGACGGGCGCAGTATTTCTGGGGGCTCTATTACGCGGTGGGTTCCATGGACTATCTTGGATTTTCACCCTCCCATCGCACCAGTTTGCGTTGCGATAAAAAGGATTACTGTCGATCGACCAATACTTGCATATAGCGAAAAAAAGCGGCGGCTTCCGTGAGAGGCCGTCGCTTGATGCAAGATTAATTGGCGTCGCATTTCACTTTATCGATATCGCACCAGAACGCATCGATTTTTGATTCGCATTGCTGCGCCGCCTTCCCAGTGGCTTCCAGCTTGGTCAGGCCAATGCCGGTAAAAGTGCCTTTGTGGGTTTTCAGGATGCAGGAATATTGCGTCTGCGGCGTCGTGACTGGAGGGGGCGTCGGCTCGGCATTCTGCAAATCGTAAACCGTATCCTGTAACTGCCTCACCGCCAGCTCAAGATTTCTGACCCGCTCTCTAAGCTTGCGATTGGCGCGGTAGTGAGATTCATAGTCGTAGCCACGCTCACGCATATACTGGTCGTAATCGCGACGGTCAAACTCCTCGTCTTTTGAGGTTTCAATGTAGATGATCTTTTCACCGCCCATCTGCACTCTGAATTCTTCCGCCCCTGCGTTTTGCATTAAGCTTCCCAGCGCCACCGCCAACAACATCGCTTTTTTCATTTTTTATGGTTTCCCCAGTTGAAACGCTTCGTTAGTTATAGGGAAGCCATTGTAACGGCAAATCATGAACTTAAACTGAATAAATCTCCCTTTTTCGGTTTAGCGTATTAGTCAGGCGGCCCAAGAAGGTCTCAGGCCACCATGCTGAAAAACAGAAGAAACATGTTTTATTCAAAAGAATCCATAATGACCCGTCCCATGGTTTTGTCGTCCGCATCGGTGATGTAGCGGTATTCCCTGAACCAGTCCCACCATGCGTAGACGGAGTGATGCTCCACGTCCAATCCGATGGTGCGCGCGCCGGCGTTGTATCGATCAGCGCCGCTGAGCGCGAAGGTCATGTCCCGGCCGCGTTTGTTGGCCTGCATCTCGTTGTGCGCCATTTTTTCGCTCATGATGATGGGATAGTGATAGTCATACAGTTGACTCAAGGAAGGCGCATTGCTGACGCTGGTGACGCGGCCGTCCACACGCAAATCCCGCACGCAGGAATCCAACGCTCCGTCATAAGCGGCGCCGCAGGCGCTGTGCAGCGGCACGACGCTGTCGTCTTTGCCTTTGATGATGGGGTGCGTCGCGAAGCCGTAAAACTCGCTACCGGTGGCGGCGATTCTCAGTCTTGGAATAGCGGGCAGATTATTGACCGCAGTGTTGCGCGCAACCGAGGTCTGCAGATCAATCATCACGCCTGGATTGATGCCCAGCGGAATTTCATAGCCCAGAAACTTCAGCAGCGCCTCCAATACCTCCGCGCCATGGTTAACGCCATTAATCAGGTCCACCCCGAAGTTAGCCAGTTCGGTGCCGCCGCCGGCGCCCGCCATGTCGATCACCGCAGTGACTTTAAAACGCTGCGCCAGAGACGAGCCCAACAGCGAGTTCTTGTTGGACAGCACATAGCGCATCACCAGATCGCCAGTGGAATGGGTGATGACGACGCATTCGTTATCGCAGAAGCCGGATGAAAGGATCGGTTGCAGCTGGTTGGCGATCAGTGCGGCGATACCGCCCGCCCCCTGCAAACGGTAATGGGACGGCCAGTAAAGAATGCGAGTGGTGGCGGGGTCTTTCAGTGAGGAATCAAATCCGTCCCAGTAACCAATGCCATCCGCCCGCCCCTGGTCGGTGGGGTTGAACAGAATATGCTGGGGTAAAAAGCCCTGAATCAAGAGGACGTTCTTGCCCGCCAGTTGCGCCTTGGCGGCGCCGCAGGCGGCGAACATCAACATTGCAGTCAGCCATAGCTTGAGTGTTTTCACGTTAAATCTCCTTTTTTATCTTTGTTTTCGAGAACCCGGGCGCTGCGGGCCTAAAGCCCGCAACATCGCACCGTTTACTGCACGCTTCCCAACTGGCGCAGAAACTCCAAACGTTTCTGCGCGTCTTCATCGACATAGGGAACATCGTCATAGTCAGAGAAAGGAAAACCGTTCACCGCAAAAGAACTTTGGGCGACGCTTCCGTATTCGGTTTGATAAGTCGGTGGGGCCGGCATCCGGGTTAAGGAAATGTCCCGCAGCCGATAGGGGCCGGCGTCGCCTTTCTGTTTCAGCGCCGCAATGTGAGCCCGCAGATACACCAGGCCGTTTTCCACCTGAATCTCTTCCTGGGCGGATAAATGCACTAGAGGCTCATTGGCGTCAGCGCTGTAAAGAATGGCTGAGATCTCGTGAAAACCGGGGGCGTTCACCTGGACATGCACAGGAATATACAAATAGGCGCCGCGCACTTCCGCCGCGTCCACATGAGTCACTTGCGCCACGCTTGGCGTGTAGGTAACCGGCGTTCCGATTTCATAGGCGCGGCCGTTGATAGTCAGATTGGCGATGACGCGCAAATCGCTCCCGGCTCCCGCCAGCGCTGGATCGCTGCCGGAGAAGGTTAAATTAAACACGGAGTCGCTGCGCTGCGCGCCCTCGGTGACGGCCAGGGTCTCAGCCAGCTCTACCAAACGCCCGTCCGCTTCCACCGTTGATCCGGCATTCAGGCCGGTGACGCTCACCGACGCGATGATGTCCTCGCCGATGAAGTACTGGCTCTTGGTGGTTTCGAGGCTAATGCGGGGACTGTTTGGATCTTTGAAATCCAAAGGCATGCCAGCGGGAACGCTTTTATTGGGGAGATACTTGGCGAGCGCCTCTTTATCTCGTATCGGGTTGGAAAAACTGGGGTACTGAATCTGATCCTGATATTGATCGGCGACCTGAGTCAGGCGCGCTTTCACTTCCTTTTCAAAGAACGGATTTTCGCCAGTTTCTTCATCCTCTTCGATATCCGCCGTCATGGATGGCGACGGCTGCGATGGCGCGATGGCGCTCCCGGTTGGCGCAGCGGTCGCAGCGGCGACAGGCGGCGTCTCGACGGCAGGCGTCACCGCCGCTTCAGCGTCAGGGATATCCACGCCCTGACCGCCAAAGAAAAAATAACTGCACACCAATGCGGCTATTGCGCCACAGGCCAAAACAAGGCCCTGCTTTTCCTTGAAAAACATAACGATGAACCTTTGTCCTTTGTTATTTTTGTTTTAACGTTCGGCGGACCCTGTCTGCGCCAAACGCGGATATTATTATTTCCTGTGGGCCACTATAAGCGTTAGAAAGCGGACGCGAAACCGCCCAAATAGGTGATTTCAAACATTAGATCATTAGAAAAAAGAGAATGGGAGCTGACCGGAAGGTCAGTTTTTTGAGGCAGGAGAAGAAGCGGAGGAACAGTCTTGATCAGCGGCGGCATGAACGGCGTTTGGAGTGCAGTCATCCTCCGCCAGATATTGCTTCAGCTTGGGTACCACCATCACGCCAATAATGCCCAGCGCAAACAAGATAACCGGAAACAGCAGCATCATTTTTGCTTCGCGTGAATAGTGTTTTGTCATAGCACGTTCGCCCTATTTAGATACCGGTGTATTCAGGTATTTCACAAATAACAACTCATGCAAAGGCTCGCCGGCGTGTCCATAGTCCACCTTGGATCTTCCGTCGGGCAGAAACCCCAGGTTTTTATAAAACGCCATGGCGCGCAGGTTTCCTTTCAATACCCACAGATATATGGCCTTGGCTTTTTCCTGTAGATAGTGGTCGCTCACATACTCCAGCACCCCTTTACCGAGGCCATGTCGCCAGTAGTTGGGATCAATATTGATGGAGTACAGTTCGACGCCCTCTTCCCCGGCGAGTTGCTCGTCGCGAAACGCGCCGCAGCTGCAGAACCCGGCGACACGCCCTTCATGCTCAACCACCAGACGCAATATCGGGCTGTCTTGCGCTAACGCCGCCGTCCATTGCTGCGTTCTTTTTTCCACGGACAGAGACGCCAGAAATTCACTCGACATCAGCCCGCGATAGGCTTCCCGCCACGCCGCCACATGAATGACGGCGATGGTTGGGGCGTCTTCCACTGTAGCGGGGCGGATACGCATGTCAGAGTCCGCGGATATTAAACAGGAGCAAGCGGCAGATAGGGCTCGGGGGGCAATTGTACGTCGATGGCGTCGTCAACGCTCACAGGACCACCGTCCAGCACAATCGCCATTACGCCGGATTTGCGGACCAGGTTACCCTCTTCATCACGATCCAGCACGGCGGCGACCAGTCCTTTCTGATGCTTATCAAGCTGCGAGCATGGGCTGCGCAATCCGGTCAGCTCTATCCGTGCGGTCGCGCCAAATTTAAGAATCGTCCCAACCGGCAACGACAACAGGTCCAAACCGCTGGTGGTGATGTTCTCTCCGATCACGCCAGGGCTGACATTGAATCCTTTGCCTTGCAGCTCTTCCAGCAACTCATTATGAATCAAATGCACCTGACGCAAGTTTGGCGATTCCGCGTCTTTCTTAACGAGATGGATATGCTTCACCATTGCGCCGCGATGGGCGTCGCCATCGACGCCTTCACCGGCGACCAGCTGAATAGTGGGGACCTGTTTCTTGGTAAACGTATGTTCAGCGCTCTTGCTGACAGATAGAACTTTAGCCAACGTAAACTCTCCTTTTACTCACTCAGTTCGGCAGGATAAACCTGCGCTCGTCAGCATACCAGCGCCTCCGCCTGAAAGTTAAGTCGTTGACCTGATTGCGATTGCGCCTTGGTCAAGGCGGGAGCATTTACCAGCGTTGGATCAGGCTTTGCACCAATCGATTTTGGTTCCGCCTTCATAGGGAACAGCGAGTTTTTCCCTGATCAGGGACTGCCCCAGACTTTCACCGTCGGCCACGACGTCCGCCAGCACCCTGAAATATTTATCCCGCTGGATATTTTCCAGTTTCACCTCTTTTGCGCTTCTCAGCTTCTCCACCAGAAACTGCTTGGCTTTCAGCGCCAAAGCCTTTTCTTTCTTGCAGGAACCGCGCAGCTCAGGGGTATCGATATGTTTGATGCGCACGCCGATACGCTGCCCCACAATCGCCGGCCAGTCAGCAATGTCGGCGCGAAAGGTGTCGCCATCATAAATACTGGTGACCTGCGCAACCGTTGCAGAGCCAAAATTTTCATCTTTGATTCCTGCATTGGCGAGCATCGGCGCTGCCAGAATCAAACACAAAGCCAGACGTAACTTCATATGCATAACACCCTATTTATCAACAAGACCAGGGCGAATGCTAAAGTTGAGTTGTAGATTTATCCAGTAAATATTTGTTTAGACTGACTTCTATCTATCAGCCAAACAAAAAGTTGCACACTTCGCGGCATTGATGCGGTCTCATTTATCGACGACCGCCGTTCCATAAGCCAGCACTTCGACTGTGCCCAGGGCGTTTTGCAACCCGTTGGAAATGGTCGAGGTTTCCAGTTTTACGTTGTAGATCTCTTTGGAGCCAAGGGAAACAGCCTGTTCCTTCATGCGCAGAATCGCTTCTCGACGCGCTCTTTCCATCAAGGATTCGTAGCTGAACAGGCGGCCGCCGATCAACAGTCGCAACATGGCGAAGAAGCGTTTGAAATAATCAACGGACACCACCACGCTGCCGGTTACCAGTCGCGCCTCCACATTGGCGCGAGTCGGAGGAATATGCCGCCCCATTGATAAGATGACCGCTCGATGCTTCGCCTCGCGAATCCGCAATGACTTGAAGTGAGCTTTCTCAGCGCGACGTCCAAATCCATAGCCCAACGTCATCAAGAGCAAAAACAAGCCAATATTGATCAGGATTTCCATGGCGTTACTCCATGACCACCGCCGTACCATAGACAAACAGCTCCGCTGCGCCTTGCGCCACAGACGAAGTGGCGAAACGCACGTTAATCACCGCATTAGCGCCCATGCCGCGCGCCTGTCTTTTCATTCGCTCCAGCGCTTCGCCCCGGGCGTCTTCCAACAGCTCGGTATAACCGCGCAACTCACCGCCGAATATATTCTTCAATCCCGCCATGATGTCGCGTCCCACATGCTTAGAACGCACAGTACTGCCCTGCACCAGACCAAGATGTTTGACGATATTTTTACCAGGAATGGTTTCGATATTAGTGATCAACATAACTAATCCACAGACCTCTTGTTGGAAACACCTGCGGACATAATATGTCACAAATATTCAAAAAGGGAAGGACAAATATTTGCACAAGCCGATCAGAGGAAGTCTAAAAGTCAGAGCGCGGTTTCATGACTTTATAAATGGCGGGTTGCTTAATAAAAAGAATGAGCTTGGCGAAGGATACCGTCATTATGACAGCGAACACCGCCATCATTAATTCTTTGCTAACAGAGGCGTATCCAAGATTCACTGTCGCAACAATGCCCACGCATATAAGGTTTATACATGCCAGTATCGCCAAACCAAAGCGTGGCTTTTGCACTAGTTTTGAGTGGCAGTGCGGACACACAAAGCAGGTTGCGTCTTTGATCCTTGTCTTACTGAGCACTATCAGCTCTGGGCCCTTACGTGGAAAAAGAAAGCCGCATTCGGGGCAACTTGATCTCATTCGAACTCCATAATAAACAGGAACGCTTAAACCTTAGCACAGCGGTAACTGTATGCCGGCTAGATCATTCTTGTCTCTGATAAAGGGCTGCTCTTGAGCACGGCAGAACGTATTGAGATCCATACCAATTAAACCAGCCGCCTTTGCTCGCCAAGCCACTCTGAAAAAACACGCTATATCACTCCGCCGCAAATCTTTATCAAAGCTGACTATTCCACATACTCATTCCCATTCAGCCAGGTGGGCGATGGGGAGTTCTTATCACGCACAATAGTCCTGTAGGCGGTCTCTCCATCGTCAAAGTGCAGCGTCAGCAGATAACCGTGGATGTCATAGCGCCCTGCTTCCTCTGGGTAATAAAAACTCACTGAAGAACTGATGGGGTCGTCGTGAGTTGGATATGAGTCCAACTTGCGAATGAACTTGCCGTCAGAGAAAAACTGGTAGCGGATGACGTTGGTGATGAGAAAGGCGCCGCCGTCGGTCTCCTGCTGAAAACGCAGGTCACTTTCTAAGCGATAGCCTTCATCAAGAGGCGGGAGGGCTTTGCTAGAGGCAAACTTTTGCCATTTCTCGCCGTTCAGCCATTCACGTTCTCCATTGTTTGTTCGCCAACGCGTCCACTTGGAGGGATGCTTGGCTTTATGCTTCGCGACGCCGCCGCGAAATACCAGCGCTTGCATATCCATGCAGAGATCGCCGTTTTTAAACAGCAGCTCAGGCGCATCCACCACCGTCGACTTTCCTGCAACGCGCACTGTGCGACGGTTGAGCATCACCGCTTCTACTTTCGCGATATCCTGCTTGATCAGCTCCGGATCTATCGGTTGGCTGTCGGCGCGCTCCCTTTCACTGGTGAGCGCTTCCTGGGGTATTTCATCCAGTAACTTCTGGCTTAACTCATTGAAAGCGAGGAAAGGCATAAAGTCGGGATTTGCGAGAACTTGCCCCAGATGAGCGCAATAATCCGCGCTGTGCAGTTTAACTTCCGCTGCAGCTTCCCTGGCGATGTCCGTCAAACGAACCTGAAGCTGCGCATCATTCACTGATAAAATATTAACGGCTGATTCGATATCGTCGATGCGATTGAGTTTACGCCAGTTGAAGTATTCCGATTGATAGTTGTCAGGACAGGCTTCAGTGAGTTTGGCGACATACTGAATCTTCGCCAGCATATCTGGAAGACGCTCAATACTGGCGTCATCGCCAAAAGCGAAAGCAGATACGCCAATGGAAAACAACAGGGACTTGGCCAGGATATTCTTCATCTATTCTCACTACCTGTGGAGGGGTTCCTGGCGCGCGCCCAAGGGCGAAACTGGTTTTTACGGCCAGGAATATCAAGCGAATATATATTTTTTACAGCAAGTTACAACAATTCTTTAACAAACCTGAACCCACTCTTACAAAAATCAATTTGGCTATTTTTTGAACCATGCCTATGTTTTTTATTACTTGAGGAACCGAATAAAAAGTAACGTTTCGCTGACAAGGAGTGGGCTGATGGATAACGCTGCATTGACCTTGGATGTCGCGGTTGTCGGTGGCGGGGTTTCAGGTGTGTATAGCGCCTGGCGTTTGCAAACGGAGTGCGGCGCACAACAGGATATCGCACTGTTTGAATACAGCGATCGCATAGGGGGACGACTTTACAGCATCACGCTACCCGGACTTCCCAATGTCGTCGCGGAAGTCGGCGGCATGCGCTACATCCCCGACGTTCATATTCTGGTAGCCAGTCTGGTCAAATACCTGCAGTTGCCGACGAAAGACTTTCCCATGGGCGCGCCGGAGCCCGTCGGCTCCCAAGACAACCTCTTCTTCCTGCGCGGCGCGCGTTTCCGCTATCGGGACTTCAGCAGTCATCCCGACAAGATTCCCTACAACCTGGCGTGGACTGAGCGCGGTTATGGGCCCGAGGACCTGCAAGTCAAAATCATGAACTACCTGTACCCCGGCTTCGCCGACTTGTCTCTGTGCGATCAAATGCGGGTGAAAGTATTCGGCAAAGAGATCTGGAAATACGGCTTCTGGGATCTGCTCTACCGGGTGCTCAGCAATGAAGGCTATATGTTCATGAAGGACGCGGGCGGCTATGACGCCAACGTGGCCAACGCCAATGCCGCGACACAATTGCCGGCGACGGAGTACAGCGATGAGACGAAGTTTCTCACGCTGAAACACGGTTTCCAGTCACTGCCCCTCACGCTGTGCGAGCAGTTCGTGCAAGCCCCGGGCAACCTGCTTGGAAGCAAACGACTCTACATGAATCATCGTCTGGCGGAGATTCGTTACACCGGCGACGACGATTATCCCTACAGCCTGCATTTTCGGCATACGCATACGGTGGATGGAAAAACCACAGACCAACCCGGCGAAACCATCGTGCGCGCCAAACGTATTATCCTGGCCATGCCGCGTCGCTCTCTGGAACTGATCAAGTCGGAGTTTTTCGATGATCCCTGGCTGCAGGAGAACCTGCCGTCCGTGCTAATCCAGTCCGCCTTCAAGTTGTTCCTCGCCTATGAAAAGCCCTGGTGGCGCAGCTTGGGATTGGTGGCGGGACGCTCTGTCACGGATCTGCCGGTGAGACAGGTTTACTACATGGGAACCGAATGCGAGCAGCCCGGCGGCGAGCCTTTCCTGAACTCTCTGCTGATGGCGTCCTATAACGATATTGGCACGGTCCCGTTCTGGAAGGGGCTGGAAGACGGACTGCCTTTTATAGGCTACAAACCGTCCTGTCTGGAGGCGGATATCAGCGCCGACAAAATCGTGCCCCGCACCCGCTATCAGGTCAGCGAAGACATGGTGCGCGCCGCGCAACAACAAGTGCGTCAGGTCCATGATCAAGTAGAGCTGCCAGAGCCTTACAGCGCGGTGTATCACGCCTGGGACCACGATCCCTACGGCGGCGGCTGGCATGAATGGAAAGCCAATTACCGGCTCGACAAGATCATGTGCCGTATGCGTCACCCGGTGGAGGAGCAACAGATTTTTATTGTCGGCGAAGCCTACTCCTACGATCAGGGCTGGGTGGAAGGAGCGTTGACTGTCGCCGAGTCGACCCTGGAGGATTTTTTCGCAATGGCGCGGCCTTCCTGGCTGCCCCCGGAACAACAATTCTCCCTGATGCCGGTCCCCTGCCCCGACGGTTGCGGTTGCGCTGACGACTGCGGCTGTCTCACCTGCGATGACTGCAAGAAAGTGTTGGATGAAGTCACTCAATTTGCGTACAAAGGAATCGACAATGTTGAAGGATAACTCATTTACCGTCGCCGACTATCTGCTCACCCGCCTGCGCCAGCTTGGTCTCGGCAAAGTGTTTCAAGTGCCCGGCGATTATGTTTCCGAGTTCATGGAAGCGTTGGAAAAATTCGATGGCGTGGACGCCGTGGGAGACATCAATGAGCTGGGCGCGGGTTACGCCGCCGACGGCTACGCCCGTTTCGCCGGCATCGGCGCGGTATCCGTTCAGTACGGCGTCGGAACCTTCAGCGTGTTGAACGCCGTGGCGGGGTCCTACGTAGAACGCAATCCCGTGGTGGTGGTCAGCGCCAGCCCATCCGCCCAAGACAGGCTGATCATTCGCGACAAAGGCGTGCTGTTTCATCATTCGACCGGCAACCTGAATGCGGATAAAAAAGTCTTTGAGCAAGTCACTGTGGCGGCGGAAGTCTTGAGCAACGCCGCCGAGGCCCCGCTACAGATCGACCGCGCCCTCACCGCCGCCATCAGCAAGCGGCGCCCTGTTTATCTCGAGGCGTGGCAAAACGTATGGGGCGAGCCCTGCCGGGAGCCGGAACACCCGCTGCGACCACAACCTCCCGTCAGCGACAGAGCGTCATTGCGGGCGGTAGTGGATGAGACGCTGCAGAGACTGGTCAACGCCAAGCGCGGCGTGATCATGCTGGGCATAGAGATCGCCCGTTATGGCCTGCAGGAAAAGGCGCTGCATATGGTTGAGGCCAGCGGGCTGCCCTTCACCACCACGCTGGAGGCGAAGTCTGTGCTCGATGAAAGTCATCCTCAGTTCATCGGCACTTATGCTGGCGCCGCATCCTGTCCAGGCACGCGGGAATACATGAAAAATGTCGATTGCATACTGGCCCTTGGCGTGATTTTCACCGATGACTACCTGGACCTGATGCAGAGCGATTTCTCCGAGATTATTCTGGTTAACGATGAACAAGTGCGCGTGGGCTATGAATACTTTCGCAATGTCGCCATGACCGACTACATTGATGACCTGTCGGCGCAGATCAGAAGCAAAAACGGATTCCCGCACCCATTGATAAAAGTCCATCTGGACGATGGGGAGTGCGCCGGCTGGAATACGGAACTGGGCGCCCAGCTCACCTACAACATCTTCTTCGATCAGCTCACGCACTTTTTCCAAGAGCGACGCTTACAGTCTGAAATTGAGCTTATCCTGGGCGAAAGTTCTTCCCTTTATGTGGCCAGTAATATTAACGGATTACCTCAAAACAGCTTTATCGCCAACGCCGTTTGGGGATCGCTCGGACATGAAACCGGCTGCGCCATCGGCGTCGCCATGGCCAGCGGCAAGCGTCCCTATGTCGTCGCCGGCGATGGCGGCTTCATGATGATGTGCCAGTCCCTGTCCACACTGGCGCGCAATCGCATTAACGCCGTCATTTTCGTGATGAGCAATGGGGTTTACGCAATCGAGCAGGCCTTTGTCGATATCAAAGCGTTTACGCCAGAGGGGCGTTTTGCGCCTTTCGACGTCCTGCCGCAATGGGATTACCAATCCCTCGCCAAAGCCTACGGCGCCATGGGATACCGGGCGCAGACCATCGACGAGCTGCAGAAAATACTGTTAGATGTAGAGTCCCTGGTGGACTGCCCCGCATTGGTGGAAATCGTCATTCCTCAAAAAGATCTGGCGCCGCAAATTCGCCGTCTGGCCAGACCGTCCTGAAGATAAGATCCTGAAGATAACATAAAGAAGCTGAATGCCATGAGAGCAAGGCGGGCATAGACGCCCGCCTTCTATGTGAGATTTAAGGTAAATAGTAGTCTGCGAAAGAAACGAACTCTACCGTCGCCTTGACTGCTCGTTCCATCTGGCTGCTGACTCTGCCAGGGAAGGCGGACTCCATGGCGTCGATCCGGTCGCTGCCGGTATGCCAGATTTCTCCCCACTTCTCCTCAGCGTCTTTATCGCAAGCGCCAATAGTCGCCTCGTCAAAACAGGTCCAGAACTGCGGATTAACGGTTTGTGAATAGCCGTCTTTCCCATACTTCCCAACAATATCGAAGTTAGTCGCTTCAACGTATGCGATGGGAATACCTCGGCAGGCGAAGGCAACGTGATCAGACCAGTCGCCGGTCTCGCCCGCCTGATAGCCGCCATCTACGCTTGGATGTATTAGGAAATCATTGTCTCCGTCCAGAGCGATAGAGGCATCCAACATTCCTTTGCGTACAGTCTCTCCTGCAACGTAAGAGGAGTTGTCGCCGTTACAATCATAGGGTGTGGCGCTGTCAGCGGAGTGCACATACAGGTAATCGCCGCCGGCCACTGTGTCGTAGTTGACCATGCCGACAATCCTGCCAAGATCATCCACCGATAGCTGACTCACGTAGTAATTGGAGCCATGCAGGCCTTTTTCCTCTGCTCCGAAGAATACGAAGCGCAAGGTGTAAGGTATGGTTTTATCTTTAATGCGTTTGGCGACATCCAGCAGTGTGGACACGCCTGTACCATTATCCGTGGCGCCAGTGGAGCCGAGATCTTCGCCAGTGGTGTCGTAATGAGCGCCTAAAACCAACACCTTATCAGCGTTGCTCCCGGCCTTCTCAAAGATGACATTGCTGGAGTTAAACTCATTGTTGTCTCTATCCTTGTAAGTAAACGCTTGCGCGCTGGGCGCATAACCCAGGGACTTGAGTTCAGCCAGCAGATAGGCTTCCGCTTTGCGTTCACTCTCGGTTCCGGCCACTCTGGCGCCGATGCCTTTGGTGGGATGAGCCAGATCGACCAGATAGTCGTCCGCGGTTTTGTTGGCGTTAGCGCCGCCGTTGTTGGAATCATTATTATTGGAACAGCCTGTCACCAGCATCAGGCAAGCCAGTCCAGGCAATAGTTTTCTTGTATTTATCTCGGAAAACATCAAATTTCTCCTATCGTAAAAAGATGCGCAAGGCATCAAAAACCCCGTCCGGCGATAAGCAAATATCGTGGAGAAGTCATTATTTTTATTTGAAAAACATCAAGATAACCGATGCAACGACAGTTCACGGCGCACCTTGGCGACGCCGCCGGTTACTGTCGTCGCACCATACTGCAGCATTCGACTCTGGCCGGATATCCCTCTTTTGCCTTAGGAGGCGCTTCCACCGCTTCCGTCAACTACAGGTTCGCTATGCTCAGTGCTATAGTTTTTACAGAGACTGCACAAATATCACCCAGCCCTCTGAGTAATCCATGCGCGCCTACATAACGTCTCCATGGTCGAAATTACTGCTCCTCGTTTTTGCGCTGATGGGAGCCGTTGGTGCGGCTCGTACTGAATCAGACATCGTTGAAATCAATGTCTGCGGTATTGATGTGGCGAATCCGCCCATTTACCGGCTGACCATGGCGGAGACCAATGACGCCACCGAATATAAAGGCGTCGCCTATGAGTTAATGGACGAGATTGAGCTACAGGCGCCCATACGCATCATCTTTGAACGCCGCCCCTGGAAGCGCTGCCTGTCGCAACTGCAGACAGGTCAGTCGGATGCGGTGATTGGCTCCTCCTATGTGCCGGAACGGGAGCAATACAGTCACTACCCGCGCAAGCTGGACGGCACTGTGGACAACACCAAGCTGGTGTACAGCAATACCCTTTGGCTATATACCTCAGATCCTGCGGTGCAATGGGACGGCGTGTCGCTGAAGCTGCCTCCGGGAGCCCAGGCCGCCGCCGGACTGGGCTACTCTTCCGCTGACTTGCTGCAACGTATGGGAGTAGAGGTCATTGAGCGCTACGAACCCAAACACCTCGCCAATCTGCTGACCAGTCGTCGGGTGGCGTTAGTCGCCAGTTACTCCATGCAGGTGGAGCCGTATCTTGATCTGAATGATCCCAACTCCCCCGTGCAACGACTGCCCACTCCTTTGATGCAGGACGATATGTTCCTGGTCTTTTCGCGTCAGTTCTACGCCCGCCACCAACATCTGGCGGAGCGTATTTGGGGAATTTGCGCCGATATTCATGAGTCCGGTCGCTACAACGAAATCATGGCGCTCTACTTCTCATTTCTGGACTCTCAGTAACGCCAGCAGGCTGTCTGCGTTAGAACGAGCGCCTCCCGATATTTAGGCTACGTCTCAAGCCACTTCCGAATGGGCGCGAGCCAGCAATAGCTCTGGCGACAAGGGCAGCAGGCTTTCAATCGCTTTACGCTCTCTCACCAGTTCCTCTTCCGTCACCCGCACCATACGGCGGCAGAAGTCATCCAGATCCAGCCCCTCCACCACTTCCGCGCGACCTTTGCGACAAGTGACCGGGTAGGAAAAGAACAGACCCGGCGTCACGCCATACTCTCCCTGACTTAATACGCCCATGCTGACGAAGTCCCCTTCTTCCGTGCCAAAACGCCAGTCTCTCAGGTGATCGATGATCGCCTGCGCGGCGGAGCTGGAGCTGGTTTTTCCTTTGCAGGAAATAACCGCCGCCCCTCGCTGCTGCACTTGATCGATCATAATGTCCCGATACCAGTTCATATCCAGCGCCATGCGGATAGGCTGACCATCTATGCGCAAATGAGAGGCGTCCGGAAACAGGGTGCTGGCGTGGTTGCCCCAGATCGTCAGACGCTTGATGCGGCGCGGATTGATGCCGATTTTACGGGCGAGAAAGCCCAGCGCCCGGTTGTGGTCCAGCCGCATCAGCGCGGAGAATTGATGGGGAGGCAGGTAGCGCGCATTCGCCCAGGCGATCAAGGCATTGGTATTGGCGGGATTGCCCACGACCAGGGTTTTCACCGTCTCTTTGGCGACCTTACCCAAGGCTCTCCCCTGCTCGACAAAAATCGATGGGTTTTCCTGCAATTGCTGCATGCGATCCATACTGGGCGTGCGAGGTTTGGCGCCGGTCAGGATGGCGAAGTCTACATCCTTGAAACCGCTGACGGGATCATCATGCAGGCTCACGCTCTCCAGCAAAGGCAGCGCGCAATCCTCCAACTCCATCGCCAGGCCTTCCAGGGCTTTCATGGACTCACTCTTTTCTATCAGTTGCAAACGGATACTGGCGTCAGGTCCGAACGGCTCACCCGCCGCCAGGCGGAACAGCAATGACTGACACACGTTGCCGGCGGCTCCGGTGACAGCGACAGTGACGGTTTGACTCATAGCGCGCCCTCCTTGAGGTGAATAAAAGATACGGCGACACTTTTATTCTAATCAGGGCTATTCTGGCGCGACCTCAGCAATAGGTCGTAAATTGAACAACCGAGCCTTAGACTTCCGGCTAATTTATAACGAAGAGATGATCTGGGGTTTCATCGCATGGGTAAAATCTGAATACTTAATCCCCTTATCGCCAAGTACTTAGGGCGCATTTGTATATAACCACGACTGAGTGAGGAGAATGCTATGAGTAAGCCGGAAAATCACAACGGGAAAGTTGCGCTGGTCACAGGCGCATCCGTCGGCTTGGGCGAAGCGATTGCAGAACGACTGGCGCATGAGGGCTATGACCTGATCCTGTTGGCGCGCCGTCAGGATAAACTGGAAGCGCTGGCGGCCCGCCTGCCGACCAACTGCCATATCATCGCCTGCGACATCTGCGATCAACCAGCGTTAACCGCGGCGATTGAAAATCTGCCGCCTGCGTTCGCCGCCATAGATCTGCTTATCAACAACGCCGGGCTGGCTTTGGGGTTAGGTCCGGCGCAAAGCGCCTCCTGGGAAGACTGGAGCCGTATGATTGAAGTGAACTGCACCGGACTGGCGTTCATGACTCATTTGCTGTTGCCGGGCATGGTGGAGCGCAATGCCGGCCATATCATTAATATCGGTTCCATCGCTGGTTCATACGCTTACTTTGGCGGTAATGTCTACGGCGCCACCAAAGCCTTTGTCGAGCAGTTCTCGCGAAACCTAAAAGCCGACCTGTTGGGCACGGCGCTGAGAGTCACCAACATTGAACCCGGCATGGTAGGCGGCAGCGAATTTTCGCTGGTTCGCTTCAAAGGCGATGAAGATAAAGCGAAGGCGACATATGAGAACGCCGATGCGTTGACGCCGGAGCATATCGCGGATTGCGTGGCCTGGGCGGCGACCCGTCCCGCCAATGTAAACATCAACCGCATCGAAGTGATGCCGGTGTGCCAGGCTCCCGAGCGTCTGGCGATTCACCGGGATAAATCCGAAGGCTAGCCTAACGTTCACATAGAGAAACTACTACGCCAACACGAGGCGCTAATTGGACCGGATGAAGTTGGCGACAATGTCGCAGAACTCATCCGGCGCTTCCAGCATCATCATATGCCCGGTATTTTTCTGTCGAACGCTTTGCCGCGCAGCGGCGCGCGCATAAGCAGGCGTATCCCACCCGGCGTCGGAACGCTCGCCTGAGAGCAGGTATAACGGCAGGCCGCTGTCCACGACGCGGCGAACAGTTTCCTGATATTCCTCTCCAGCCGTTTCCTTCACGACGGCAGTAGCCACCGCATGGACTGTTTCCGCCGATTGGTTAAGCAATACTTCGCGCGCCCATTCGAGCCGCTCAGGGGTTGCATCAATCTCCGCGCGAGCTAGCCAGCTCTCTGGATCGCGCTGCATTTCCGCATAATTTTCTCGCCACTCCGACATGGACATCGCGGCGACTTTCCTGCACCAGAACGCATCATTAAGAGTGAAGTTGCCTTCCACGCTAATAAGGCCGCGCACCAGCTGCGGATACGCCGCAGCCAACAACATCGCAATGGCGCCGCCCACACTGTGCCCCACTACCCAACAGGGGCCCTCATCCAGCTCCAGTATCAGATCGCGGACATATTCGGCCTGACCGCGTAAAGAAAAACCTTCCTCTCCATGCTGCATGGGAGTCGCGGCGTATCCTGGCAAATCCGGCGTTAACCAGCGAAAGTCAGGCACACGTTTTTGCGGCTCAAAGTAGCTCAGGGAACCCATTAATCCGTGGATCATCATCACATTCGTGGTATGCGCCATAGCCTTATGCCTGCTCTGAGTGGGAAACATTTAAATTCGACGCGAAGCGGGTAAAGCTATCATCCCAAGGCAGAGTCAACCGCTGCTCAGGCATAGTGGAAAGCGTAACATTCGCGAAACGACCAGAGGGGCTGATGGCGCGTAAAAACTGAGGCGCGCCGGCAGGCAACAGACTTGTAGTGGATTTGATTGCGCTGATATCGCTCCAGGGAATCGCCAGCGTTGGGTTACCCAGACGAAATACAAACAACGTTTTTAAATATAAGTACTGCTCATCAGCCCCTACAAACAAGATATTCTTGTACGACATCTTCCCTATCATGCCGCTATTGGGACCAATAAAACGAGTCGCGACGTTATTAGCGGAATATTGATAACGCTCGGCCAAAGCCTTCCAACCGCTCCTCGCTCCCATAGATAAAAGCATCAGCGGCCACGCAAGAATAAAAAAAATAAATACAGGCAGTGCAAAATATACCGGGGAGCTCACTGCACTCGACAATGTGCTTTTGATAAAAGCCAGAGGTAACGGCAGCTCTTGAGGAAACATGGATGGGGACACGACAGCGAGAATCACTAACAGGACAAACAAAGCCCATACTGCACTCAATATCCTAAACATCCACTTCATGCTGGCGCTCCAACTTGCTCCGCGATGGCCGCACGCCAGCTATCCCGCCCAAACAACACAAAGCGAAAGACCGTATTGTCATGGGTGCTGATAGCCAGAGAATTAGGATAAAGGGGAACCACGCCAAACAACTTGGTCCAACACTTGGTTAACTTACAAACCTGCGCCAAAGGAATCTCCGTCACACCGCCCTGCACATTCAGAGCATGCGCCCGAAAAACCAGACGCTGATTAGTCAAGTAAAGCTTACCGCCCACCGTCTCAACGTTTTTCTGCAAATTGGCGGCGCCTTCCTTCAGGATATCTTCACCGGGCGCGAGATGTATCATGGAGAAACTTCCAAGTAGATGGCTTTAAAAAATCGCCCGAATCATAGCGTCACCGCGCAAGTCTGAGCAATGGCTTTGCTTTGGCCAGATACGTTAGAGACTGTACGAGATGGAAAACCTCCGCAACAACTCAAACTTCACAAGGGAAATCTTTCATAAGCCTTTATTGTATCAAACTCAAAAATGTCTACATATTCTTCAATTCCCTTTATAGCATCATCTTCACATAAAAATCTCTTTTGCAAAAATTCCACTGCATCTGAATAAATAAGATCCAAGCAGTTTTCAACATCGGACTTTCTAATTCCTATTAAACAAACAATATACTCATCACACTTTTTTTGAGCTGTAACCCAGTAATAACAATATTCAGATAATCCATACACCTCCCCCACCAACAAGTCACCATTTTTCAGCCGAGATGAAATCGATCTTCTTTTAGTTTCAATCGTGACTGGCAAAGACTTTTTTCTCTCTTCATCAATACACCTTTCTAGAGAGTAGCCATAGTATTCATAGGCATAAACCGCTTCAGCTTCAGTTATACAAAGGCTTTTCTTAATTATATCTAAATTTTTATTAATTTCGTTTTCCAAAATAAGTTTAGCCTCTTCGTAGCCATCACTCATATCAACAGCTTTCTTTATTAGAGAGAGTGGATATTCTGCCTCATTTCTTAGCTTGTTAATTAAACCTATTTTTTTCATTTTATTGGTATCCGGTATCATCGGGCCTGAGCTCCTATTAGCTCCATACAGAACCATCATGCCGGTCAAACCCAAGAACGACTATAAAACATAAAAATAAAGCTATCCGACACTCTCTCGCATGAAAAAAATCATTCATGGATTATCCTGCATATATTCTTTTATGCAGACCAAGTTGTCTATATACCTATCAATATGAGAAATCGAATCGTCTTTCGCAAACTTGTAATATGAACGCTTCATCTGCAAGTATAGCCTAGCATCTCTATCCACATCGCAACCACTATCCTCATATAGAGAAAATTCATCATCGCAAAAAGGAAAGGTAGATATAAATTTCTTCCTTAGGTCTAGAACAACATTCAAGTCGTCCTCAGAAAGAGTATCCTGAAACCTTTTAAGCGAGTCTCTATAAGCAATGGCATCACATATACAGCAATCTATATTATCCTTATAAAAAGCCACATACTCTTCTACTTCCTTCTCATCCTCATCCTCATCCTCATCCTCATCCCAATCATAGGCATACGGAGGAATAACCCAAAATCTTCTTTCTTTAATCCGCTTAATCGCATCAATCACAAGATTTAAAAAAGAGTTCCCAGAATAATATTATTTTCAAATCTTTTACCAACATTGACAGCGAAGATACCGTCTACTGCATAAAACAATATCAAGCCTCACTCATCTAGCTGTCTAAAACTATCATACCCTCCATACTCATCCGCCTTCCAGCCTATGAAGATCCACTCTCCAGAACTCTCATAATCATATTCAAAATGAGAAAAGTGCTTAAACCCATAAGTTTGATCAAGGCGCACTGATCCACTATAAACCATCACATCTGCGATGATTGATGGTCTATCTCCGCTGCAGTTCACAATTACATTCACCAACAGTGAAACATCAAGGCAACCAAAACTAGATTCGGCTGTATACCCAATGCAGCCAACGATATAATTGTTAGTTATAGGCTGAACATCAAAAAGAATTTTAACGCCTAATTTTTGCGCCAAAGACATAGTCAGCAGAGAAAACAATTGGTGGCATTCATCACCCTCACAAAAACCATTAATTTTAATTTTATTTAAAATAAAATCCATTTTTTTCATAATCAGCCCCAAAAATAAATTCATTCTAGCTCAAATAGCGGATAGTCCTTATTATTAATTCTAGCATTCCTATCATTAGGATCTATCTCCGCATACCGTTCGTTAATGTCGCTACCGTCATCCCCTTTATGCTTCCAGCCAACGACTGACTCTTGGCCGTCAACGGTCCTTTTATACTCAGGGTCAACCCATTGATCAATTTTGACATCTTGAGCATCCCGCCAGCGACCTCTTGTTTTCTTCTTCCCTTCTATACGTCCATATACAGAAATAATACTTCTTTTATTTCCTGCATCAGTGAAAACGGCACTACCTTCTTTATAATATATATCAACGTGATTACCCCACTTATTCCTTCCTGTAAAAATTCGATCTGGGCTATTCAATATTTCCAACACCTTAGGATCTTTTATGTTTATTTTATGTTTATCTCCAGAGTGACCTGGCGTCCTGCCCGGCATATCAAAATCATAAACATCATTTTTATCAATTATTTCAAATACATGATCATTCGAAAATGGTATTACACCTCTGTATACTCCATTTTTATCAAACCCAATTCCATTTTCAATACGATAATTATCAAGCTCTTTACCTTCTTTACAAGTCAACCCAAACGGGTCCACCCACCCCGTAGGATTCGGCGCATATTGATAATTGTTGTCTCCCCCCAACAGTCCAACAGGGTCCTGATTGATAAATCGTGCGGCGCTGGGGTCGTAATAACGGTGCCGGTTGTAATGCAGGCCGGTTTCTTCGTCGTAGTATTGGCCTTGGAAGCGCAGAGGGTTTTGTACTTCTTCGACGTCTTGCAGCGCCAGGTTGCCGTAGGCTTTGTAGCGGGCGGACCAGACGACTTCGCCTTCCGCATTGGTCATTTCCTGCGGCGTGCCCAGGTGGTCCAGGTGGTAGTGGTAGACCTGTTTGTCCTGGATGAACGCCAGCGGACGGAAGCTGTTGGGTTCGTAGACGTAGACTTTGTTGAGGTGGTTGCGCTGTTCCGAGAGCAGCACGTCGCCGTTCCAGAGGAACTCGGTCTTGCCGAAGGCGTCCTGTTTGGCGATGCGACGTCCCAGGGCGTCGTATTGGTACTCCGTCTTTTGCCCGTCTTTTTCAATAGCGACCAGTTGGTTCTGTTTGTTGTACTGGTAACGGGTTTCCAGCTTGCCGCCTTTGCCGCGTTTTTCGAGTATCAGGTTGCCGGCGGCGTCATATTCGAAGTGGCGGTCGCCGTGGAAGTTCAGGCGGTTGCCCTTGGCCTGATTCTGGCCGTCGAGAATATTGCCCGCCGGGTCGAAGGCGAATTCTTCGTTGCAATAGCCTTCGACTGTTTTCAAACGATCGAGAGCGTCGTAACGGTAATGGGTGGTTCCTTTTTTCAGGTCGTCGATGAGCGCCAGATTACCGCTGGCGTCATAACCGTAGCTGCGCTCAATGATGCGCGCTTTGCTCTGACGATGGCTGACCCGATGACGGATCAGGCGTCCCATGACGTCGTAGTCGTAGCGGGATTCCGCCGCGCCCTGGCGGCGACGCAATTCGCGCCCGTCCTGGTCCCGTTCGATACTGGCCAATACGTCGCCGTTGTGGCTGACCTGGGTGAACAGACCGTGACGGTCATAGCCAAAGCCAAGGACGCCGCCGTCCGGCAACAGGGACTTGATGCGGGCGCCCAGCGGGTTGTATTCGTGACGCAATCGCTGCCCGTCCTGAACTTCCTCCGCCAGACGTCCCGTGGGCGTATAGGAGAATTCCAAGGTGCGGTAAGGGTTGCTGGCCTGCGTTAATTGTCCGTTGGCGTTGTAGGCGAAGCGGCTGATGTCGCCATCCGGACTGTGCTTTTCACGCAGGCGTCCCATGGGGTCGCGTTTGAACAATGTGGTGTGTTGCGCGCGAATGCGTTCGTCTTCGTGTACGCCTTCGATATGCGCCTTCAGATGGCCCGCCGGGTCATACTGATATTGCTGCACCCGACCGTCGAAGCCGATTTCCTGAATCAAGCGCTCGTTGCGGTCATAGGCCAGTTCATAGCGCTCGCCCTTTTCGTTGATCAGGCCAATCAGGTTGCGTTCTTTATCGTACAGATACTCAAAGGTTTGACCAGCCGGGTCGATGCGTTTGCGCACCTGGGTCAGACCGTCATAAACGTATTCAGTGCAACGGCCGGCGGCGTCGATAAAGTGCGTCAGCTGGTCATTGGCGTTGTAACGCATTTTCAGGACGGAGCCGTCCGGGCGTTTGACTTCGGTGACGTTGCCGTTGCGATCGTACTGATAGGCCGTGGTCTGTCCCTGATGATCGGTGGCGGCGCGGACCTGTCCCTGCGCGTTGTAGGCGTAACGGGTGGTGTGCTGGTTGTCCGTTTCGCTGACCAGTTGGCCTTCCCGGTTCCACTGCAGTTCCCGGGCCTGTCCCAGGGCGTCGATGATCTTTTGCGGCAGGCCCTGGGCGTTGTATTCGTACTGGGTCTGCGCGCCTTCCGGATCAGTGATGCGGGCCAGCAGGCCCTGTTCGTTGTACTCGCGGCGCCAGACATGGCCCAGTGCATTGGTGATCGCCACCGGCATGCCGTCGTCGTTGTAGTCGATCTTGTAATGGCCGCCGTTGGCGTCGATCAGAGCGGTTAACTGGCCGTTGTCATTGTAGGCGTAGTGGGTGCTGTGGCCGTTGGGATCGGTCTGCTCCACCAGATTGCCGGCGTTGTCGTACAGGCGTCGGGTGATGCCGCCCTCTGGATCGATTTCTTTAACGATCTGGCCGCGATCATCATAGTGGAAAGTGGTTCTGCCGCCGTTGCTGTCAATAGCGTGGGATGTCTTGTTGGCCGGGTCCCATTCGAAGCGGTAGTCATAAACGCCCTGGTCGCCCCACTGACGCACACAGCGCGCGGCTTTGTCGTAGCGGCTCCATTCGAAATAGAAACTAAAACCGGTCTTCAGGGTGCGGCGGGTGATAACGTGATTGCGATAGGCGTAGGATTCGCCCGCGCCGGCGGGGTCCCGCACCTGCACCAGATCCTGGGCGTCGTCGTATTCGTACTTGGCCAGGGTGTCCACATCGCCGTCCGCGCGCAGCGACTGGATCTCGCAGATCAGTCCCTGGGCGTTATGCAACACGTACAGGCGTTTACCCCAGCTGGTCTGAATAAGGGTGACCGGTCGCTCGTAGCCGTCCAGGTTCTGCCAGTATTGAATACGCACGCCATTGCCGACGCCATCCAGCAATCCTTCCAGACGGTAAACGCCGCCAGCGCCCACAAACAAGCGGATGGGCTCGCCGCGTTGTTTCAGTACGTAGTGAGTGTCGTCAATCCGACGCAGCTCCAAATGCTCAGCCGAGTTGCGGACGGTCTGGCCGGGTTCCGCCAAAGGAAAATCAATGTAGCGGCCTTCGTTCGTGGTGAAGACCAGACGCCCTTCCTGCTCCTCCAGCTGCTGACACAGCATATGAGTCCAGCCCACGCCCAAACCGCGCTGATGGGGATTGGAGGATTTATAAGTGCGCTTCCAAATGATCGGCAGAGGGCCGGCGACGGTGAAATCGGTCAGATCCAGCAATTCCTCGCCGGTGACCATGCTGATGGGTTCGCCTCTTTTACAGACGTTCCTGATTCCAGGCGAGCAAATACTATTGTCATTGAAGCCACTTTTCTTGCTACTTACTTCCTTCAATTCAGGGAGCTTTCGGGAGATAGCTGTTGCGCTGACTAGCGCCCCCGCCTCAATCAACAGGGGGGTCCACTCACTGAGAGAGTATTCACTTACAACATCCCAAGCCTCCCCTAACTCCTCCTTGAATATTTCCCGGCTTCGCTCATCGCTAGCCAAGCGTCCCATGACAAAGCCCGCTTCCTGCTCTTGGGCATCCATTTCTCCCACCGATTGCTGATCAAATTGCGCTTGCCTTGGGCTCCAGTTTTCATCAAACTCGTTCGGCAGCCCAGCCTTGTTGAGCAAGAAATTAATGGTTTTTCTGGCTCCCTCAGCAACCGTACCCAGAGCGCCTCGCTCAGCCACTGTTGCCTTATGATCAAGAACTACTTGTTTGACTGCCGCCCCATAATCTCGAACCAACTGCTGAGCAGCTGCATCCGTCTTAGGTACAACAAAACCACCATTGGACACCGATGGTGGAGACATTTGCTCCCGACCAGCATCCTCTATTTCCTCCGAACTCTTCGGTAGTGGCCCTTTAAGATAGTTGCTCACTGCCTTGGGTTCACTAATCCATCCCGGGTTTCCTAATAAAGGAGACACCTCCATGACTTCACCTGTAAGCGCAGGAGATGGTGGGGGTGCGGGATTCGCTCTTGTGATTAGTCGCTCCGCCAGTAATGGCTCTGCATTAGTGGGGACGACCCCTTCATCATCTTTAATAGCAATCGGGCTGAAAGGCTCTTTACCATCCTTAAAAACCAGAAGTATCTCGCCATATTCCATTTGCCTAATGAATCTGTCTCTCCACCATTTAAAGTGCCGTGATCCCCTTCCAGGAAACCCGCCAAACGATGAGCGAAAGTGTGAGCCAGAGAGGTAGTTAACGACTTCCCCCACTTTAAAGTCATTTCTCAAACAACGGTCGGCATAGTTGGCGGCAAAGAAAGGTGATTCAACAAACGGCAGGTCAGCAATGGTAATGTCAGTCCAGTGCTTGAACTCATACGAGCGAGAGGAAAACATTTGAAAACATCCCTGGTATTACGCCATTCCCAGCCATGTAGAAAATATGGCGATGAATTTTGCGCGGACAATAACTAGCCACATTCTACGTTTCAAAGAAGCACGCATGAACCATCCACATCACCTAATACAGAGGGAGTAACGGACAACTATCATGAAGACTTATGCGACCCAGTCTCAATAAAATTCAAGAGCTATATAACGTGACATTTTCAATATCAATCGTCGCAGACTCGACTGCGTCCATGCCTCCCACGCCAGTGCAAAGGCTGGGTATGGCGATATGCCTGATTTTGTTATCCGACTTCGCATTGTATCGGGCAAGCGTCAGTATTAATCCGGCAGACAAATAGCTTCCTTCTATTTGTCTGCAACGACAGGGCCTGCACAGGTCAGGCCCTGTCTCCCGCGGCTTGTCGCCGCGCAGGCGCGTCCATGCGCCTGGTGATTAACATGCCAATATCATTGCCATGTTAATAACAAGCCGCGCATGGCCAGATAGGCGTTGAGTGTAGCGCTGACGTTACCGGGAATTCTCATAGTCGGGGCCAGGATCAGCACCGGAAATTACTGCGTGCGCATATCCAACGCCAACCCAGCGCCGACGGGCAGCTCACCGAGGTATTCCTGACGAATCGCCGCACAGGCTTTTGTTTGCGCCTGGCCGTCATAAAAGTCGTCTATCGCTTTATCTAGACCGCCGCTCATTTCACCAAAACTGTTGCTGGGACTGACCAGCGCGTCGCACTTCAAATGTAAGATGTCGCCCTGCGCCACCTCAACTTGATCAACCTCAGAAAACGCAGCAGCCAATGCCTTCGCCGTCATTTCATCGTATCCACACAGATGAAACGCCACCGCTTGCGGATCTTTATTCCGCCCAAAAGGTTTTACTACTCGAGGCGACTTGCCAGAAACAGAAGCGATGATCGACTTAAACATGTTTTGTTATTTGTTTTCCTTAGAAAAGTTTTTGGACGTTAGACATTAACTATCCTTCAAAACCTAGCACGGAGTCCGACGATGGAAAGCAACGTATAAACGCTGTAAGGAAGGCAGGGTCACCGCCCAATAAAGAGCGGCTTTTTCGGGGGCAACCTGCCAGAACAGGTTCTCGATAAACGATACATCAATACAACGTTTGACCTCGTCATCGCCAACCATCAATCCGTGTTTGATCAACTCAGCAACTGCAACGTAGTTATCCAAACCTGCGCCTTTGGCCATCTGTTGATTCAGCACGTTTGCGAAGCTTTCAAACCAAAGATAGAGCAGTTCAGCGCTATCAGAGCCCCATAATCGTTTCTGCTCCATATCAGTGAGCGCCGCCAAGTCTGGAAAACGGCGTTTAATTTCCCGCTGTAATTCATCAAGCTTCACGTAAGAGTTCACCTGCAATGCAATCAATCTGAAACGCCAATCGCCGCGGCGACGCCGCCAGTGAGCGATAGCAAGTCTTGAGGAGCAAGTTCTATTTCCAGGCCCCGTTTTCCTGCGCTGACGAAGATGGTGGCGTAATTGAGAGAGCTGTCGTCAAGGACGGTAGGAAGGCGCTTTTTCTGGCCCAGAGGGCTGATGCCGCCGACAATGTATCCGGTGGCGCGCTCCGCTTCTTTTGGGTCCGCCATCTCTGCTTTTTTGGCGCCGAGCGCCTTCGCAACGGCTTTCAGGTCCAGCTTTCCGGAGACCGGCACTATTCCCACGGCGAGTTTTTGCGCGCCGCCAGTTAATGACACCAGCAGCGTCTTGAATACACGCTCAGCAGGCGCACCCATCGCCTGTGCGGCTTCCTCTCCGTAGGATTCAGAACGCGGATCGTGCGCGTATTCATGAACTTGGTAGGTTACCTTGGCCTTCTTGGCCTGATTGATCGCCGGCGTCATCGGACTTCCTTTTACTGCATCGTAAGTGGTTTATGACTGGGTAGTTTCCACCATTTTCCGAAATCGTCCAAGCGCCGCCAGAAACAAGGCCAATCCAATCGCCGTGATGGCGAGAAATTGAGGCCATACCGCGGAGAACCCGGCACCGCGATAGATGATCGCCTGCGCAAAACTGACGAAGTGTGTGGTCGGCGCCGCCAACATAATGTACTGCACGATATCCGGCATGCTTTCCCTCGGCGTGATGCCCCCGGACAACAACTGCATAGGCAGTATCACCAGAATAATCAGCAGTCCCAGTTGCGGCATGGAACGTGCAACCGTGCCGAGGAAAATCCCCATGGATGTCGTGGAGAACAGATGCAGCGCCACGCCGATTAGAAATAAGGGTATCGACCCTGCAATCGGCACATCCAACACTCCCTGAATCACCACATATAGTGACATGGCAGCCCCCAGTAGAACGACCAGACCATTAGACCACACCTTCGCCGCCATGATTTCCAGTGGCGACAACGGCATCACCAGCAAATGCTCCAGAGTGCCGTGCTCTTTCTCTCGGATCAACGCAGCGCCGGTGAGAATAATCGACAGCAGTGTGATCTGAGAAATAATCTCCATCACGCCACCGAACCAGTATCCCGTCAGATTAGGGTTAAACATGACGCGCACATTCTGCTCTATCGGCAGCGCCGCATCATCACGGCGTCCGCTGACGAACTCGTTCACCTCCGCCGTCACGATACTGCGAATGTAGGTAGCGCCAATGAACGCCTGCGTCATGGCGGTGGCGTCGATATTCACCTGTACATCCGCACTGCCTCCCGCCATCACATCCTTCTGAAAACCGGACGGAATAACCACCACAAAGGTGTAGCGCCCTTCATCCATTCCCGCGTCCACCTCTGCATAAGAGATCAACTCCGGCTCTTTGAAGTGCGGAGGGTAAAACGCATTCGCAATGCGTAAAGACAGTTGGCTCTGATCCTCATCCACGATTGCAAGCGGCGCGTTGCGCAGTTCCCGCGAGGCCGCCGTCGCGGCGCTGTACACAATGATCGTGAAGGCCGCCAGAACAAAAATCAGCAACGCCCGATCATGCAGAAAGCTGCGAATCTCTTTCACTCCCAGGCGGCGAATATTGGCTAATCTGGTGCTCATATCAACGCCCCTGCTTTTTCAGAGTTAATACCGACAGCACAGTAACCACCGGAATGAAGGCGGCGAGAATCAGGAAATAGCGGTACAGATCCGCAAACTCCAGCGCCTTGGTGAAGGTTCCCCGACTGATAATCAGAAAGTAAGTAGTTGGATACAGACTGCCGATCCAGGCTCCAGCCCCTTCCAGGGAGGACACCGGGTCCGTCATACCGGAAAACTGCACCGCAGGAACCAGTGTGGCCAACGCCGTCCCCGCCAACGCGGCAATCTGGGTCCGGGTGAATGATGACACCAGCAATCCCAACCCTGTCGTCGCGGTGACATACAACAGCGCCGCAACGCTTAGCGCAGCGAAGCTACCTTTGATGGGCACATCGAAGAAAAAAACCGACTGCGCCACCAGTAACAAAAAGCTGATCATACTGACAAGAATGTATGGCGCCTGCTTGCCCAGCAGAAACTCCAACCGCGTCACCGGCGTGACATACAGATTGACGATGGAGCCCAGCTCCTTCTCCCGCACCACCGCCAGCGCCATCAAGATGGCGGGGATGAAAATCAGCAGCATGGGTATCACCGCGGGAACCATGGCGTAGATGCTGCGGAAATCCTGGTTGTATCGATAACGCATTTCCAAATTGACTGGAGACAACGCGGGCGCCGAACCCAATGATCGTATGGCGAGATCGCCAAGGTAAGCGTAGTGGGCGGCGGACAAATATCCTTTGATCGTCTCGCCCCGGAACGGCATGGCGCCATCCAGCCATACCGCCACGCCTGTCTGCCGTCCGCGGCGTATGTCGCGCCCGTACCCAGAAGGGATTTCCACCACGAAGCTGAGTTCGCCGCTGCGCATGCGACGATCCACATCCTCATAGGTAGACGCCTGCGGCTGCTGAATGAAATAGCGCGATCCCGCCAGATACTGAACGTAGTCACGGCTTTCCGGCGTTTGATCCTGATCGTAGACGGCGAACGCCAGATCCTCTACATCCAGACTGACGCCGTATCCCAGTACGAACATCAAGATCACCGAACCTAAGAGCGCGAACGTCAGGCGAATCGGATCTCGTAAAAACTCCAGCGATTCCCGGTGCGCATAGGCCAACATTCGGCGCATATTGAAGCCTCGCGCCATGGCCGGCTTGGAGCGCTCGGGGGACGGGCTCTCTATCGTAGAAGATTCATCGCCAGCGTTGTTTTCAGCGCCCTGCCCCTCGCTGGCGGCTTCAGTCAGGCAACTGACGAACGCTTCTTCAAAGCTCTCCGCTTGACGTTGCGCCACAATATTTTGAGGTGTGTCGCAGGCCAATACTTTACCGGCGTGCATCAACGAAACACGGTCACAGCGCTCGCCTTCATTCATGAAGTGAGTGGAAATAAATATGGTCACCCCATCCTGGCGGGAAAGCTGAATAAGATGCTCCCAGAACCGATCCCTCGCCACCGGGTCCACGCCGGAGGTGGGCTCATCCAGAATAAGAATTTTCGGCTTGTGGACGACCGCCACCGCCAGCGAAAGACGCTGCCGAATCCCCAGGGGCAGAGATTCCGCAAATTCATTTTCATATGCCTGCAGATCAAACCCGCTCAACAGTTCCTGGGTTCGCGTTTCCGACTGGCGGGCATCCAGCCCAAATATACGCGCGTGCAGCATAAGGTTTTGGCGCACGGTCAACTCAGCGTAGAGTGAAAACGACTGCGACATGTACCCCACGTTTCTCTTCGCTGACAGGTCGTTCGACGCCATTTCAGCGCCAAACAGTCGCACGACGCCAGTAGTGGGTGGAGACAACCCGGTGAGCATCTTCATCGTGGTGGTTTTACCGCAGCCGTTAGAGCCGATAAAACCGAAGATTTCTCCCTGACGAATACTGAAACTCACATGATCTACCGCCGTGAAATCGCCAAAGCGTTTAACCAGCCCTTCCGCTTCGATGGCGGGGGTCGACGAACGCTCCCGCCAGGGGGAGATCGTCAGCTCACGATGTCCCTTGCGGCTTTCTTCCGGCAGCAAGCGGATAAACGCCTCATCGAGATTTCCCGCCCCGGTTCGCGTCTTCAATTCCATTGGCGTTCCCGTCGCCAGAATGCGCCCCTTATCCATCGCCACCAGCCAGTCAAAACGCTCCGCTTCATCCATGTAGGCTGTGGATACCAGCACGCTCATGCGACCAGCGTCGCCCCGCAGCTCATCAATCAATCGCCAGAACTGGCGACGGGACAATGGGTCAACGCCGGTGGTCGGCTCATCCAGAATCAGCAAGTCCGGGTCATGAATCAGGGCGCAGCACAGACCCAGCTTTTGTTTCATGCCGCCGGAAAGCTTACCCGCCGGCCGCTCGCGAAATCGGCTAAGACCCGTGCTGCGCAACAAAGTATTGATACGATGATGACGCTCCCTTTTATCCAGACCAAACAGGCGACCAAAGAAGTCCACGTTCTCGAAAACAGAGAGAGAAAAGTACAGGTTTTTCCCAAGCCCTTGCGGCATATAAGCGATGCGGGGGGACAATTCATCGCGCACATTATCGTCGCTGATGTCGCCGCCCAATACGCTCACTGAGCCGCACTGAATGCGCGCGGCCCCGGAGATCAGATTCAACAGACTGGACTTGCCGACGCCATCGGGACCAATGATCCCGGCGATGACGCCGGCGGGAATATTCAGGCTCAGCGTTTGTAGCGCGATAAGGTCGCCGTATCTATGTTCGAGCCCATTGATTTCGACAACCGGCGCAGCTGAACTCACTGCAGCCTCACTTGCAGGTCATCCGGCCAGTCGGCGGCGTCTTCCAGTTTCACAAAAGCCACGCCGGTAACCCCGGTTTTGACTTTTTCCTGATGCGCTTTCAGCAAGTCAGGATCAATTTTCACTTTCACCCGGAACATCAGTTTCTCACGCTCCGTCTGCGTCTCCACCTGCTTGGGCGTGAATTGCGCTCGGGGCGCCACATAAGAAACCCTGGCGGGAATACGCAAGTCCGGCAAGGCGTCGACCACTACTCGCGCATCCGCGCCTACTGACAACACGCCAGCCTGATACGTAGGAAGAAAAATCGTCATGTAGACGTCGGTCAGGTCCAACAACGCCAGCACCTTGCCGCCAGAACCCAGCACCTCTCCCGGTTCCGCCAACCGATAGAGCACCCGGGCGTCGATAGGCGCTTTCAACTCGGATTCGGCGATATTAGCGTGCAGGCGCTCAATGGCCGCTTGCGCAGCTTCAATCGCCGCCTGTGCTTCCACCACCTTAATGCGGGCGGCCTTCAGTGCGGCTTCAGCCCGGAGCTTGGAGGTCTTGTCCAGGTCCAGTTTCTCTGCAGAGACGTGGCCTTTCTGACTCAACTGAGTAGAACGAGTCAGCTCCTTTTCCGCAAAGCTCAACTCACTTTCATATTGATCCACCACCGCTTCCGCGTACTTGGCGGATTCCTGCACCTGCCGCAGCGTAGCCTGGGCCTGACGCAACTCCGCCTGCAGATCGTCCACATTGATGCGCGCCAGCACTTGCCCGGCTTTCACCATTTCCCCCTCTTCCACCAGGACTTCCTCAACCCGTCCCGGCAGCTTTGTCGCGACATCAATCTCCTGCGCTTCCAGACGCCCATTTCCCCGGGCGATGGAGTCCGGTAGACTGTCCGGCTGGTAGGCCATGTAGGCGAATCCGGCCGCCGCCAGCAATAGCGCCGGAACCAGAAACCTGATCCATTTTTTCTGCGATTCGCGCTGCAATTCGCTGTTCATTTCTCCTCCTCCCTCGTACAAATTCGAAAACGAAAGGAACAATAAAGAAAAATGATCGCGACAACGCTGACGAGCGTCAAATCCGATTCGCAAAGGCGCTTAGTTATCAGAAACTTAACGAACGGCGGCGTCTATCCGCCATCCCGGAGACTTGGACATGATCAGACATTTTGTATTCGTGAAGTTTAAAGACAGCCTATCCGAGGCGGATGTGGCGGCAATGGTCGAGCGTTTCGCCAAGATGGCGGAAGAAATGGACGAAGTCGCCGCATTTGAATACGGCCCCAACAATAGTCCAGAGGGACTGACCAAAGGCCTGGAGCATTGCTTCAATCTGTCCTTCGCCACTATCGCGGACCGCGACGCCTATCTTCCTCACCCCAAGCATGAAGCGTTCAAAGAGGTTTTCGTTCCAACCATCGCTGATGTCATGGTGTTCGATTACGAAGTGGCGGAATAACGCACGAAAGCTCCCGAGACCAACCTGAAGATATCGCCAGGGTTTGTCTCGGGACTATGGTTACCCCTTTACTTAGCCAGCCCTTTCCCTGAGCCTTGCGCTTTCTCCAGCGTCTCCTGATCGACAATTTCCCGTAATTGCTGAATAAATGGGTCTATATTCGCGTACTTTTTGCCGTATTCCAGGTTGAACGCGTAATCGAAATCCTGAGGGTTTTTCCCCTGGTTGTGCTGCAGGATAGTTTCCATCTTATCCAGGGCTTTGGCGACTTTAGCCTCAATGGACTGCATCTGGTCATAATCATCCCACAGCGCCAGAATTTCCTGTTGCTGCGCCTTGGGCAGCGGCGTCAGTAACTGCTGTAGATCTTTGCGCTCCTCAATGGATTTATCGACATCCGGCGACTGTTCCGTCGCGGGAATATCGCCACTGATGGCCTCTCCCAGATCGTGAATAAGGCATATTTTCAACAGCCTGGCGAAGTCCAGCTCCGGCAGTGCCTTTTCAAACACCATCGCCATCAGACAAAGGCGCCAGGTATGTTCCGCGGTGCTTTCTTTACGGCCCGCAGAAGTCCAGGCGGAGCGGATGACGTTCTTAAGCTGCTCCGCCCCTCTTAAAAATTCCAATATTCCATGAATGTCGGATTGCAGCATTCGTCTTCTCCTTCTGCTGTTAATACTTCAAATATCGCGGCTACGCTGGTTCTGTCATTGCAGACATATCGTTGATTTGCCCGCCCTGCATTAGTTTAGTTGCCGCAATCAAGCTCAATGGGCTTCCAGGACGGCGGCGTCTGCATGGAGTCTGGATAGCCGCCGTTGGAATTACGAATCGCCGAGTAATATTGTCCCTTATAGCTCACCAAGTCGGATACGTAGTAGGACTGCGCAAAACTCCAGGGTTTGATATCCGCGCATTTCGGTCCATCGGATTCAGGCTCAGGGCTCAACAGGTTTTTAATTTGCGAGATCAGACTCTCTTTCTCACGCCAGTCATCTGAACCAACATCTTCCACTTGCGCTTCAACAGGCTGCTCAACCGACGAGGTTTCCGTCACTGTCGATGCGCCGCCTTCTATCCCGCCATCGGCCTCGTCACGCCCATCTACGTTCGCAGCAGCCGCTTGCGCGTCTATAGGACGTGTGTGTTCAGAAGGGGCCGACGGATGACTTGGAGCCTGCTTCTTGGCAGACTCATCATCGCTGGCTTTCAGGATCGCTTCACAAGGCGGCAGATCCAGTTTCTCCCAGGTAAACCCAATCCCTGGCTGCATGCCTGAATGGCGCATCCGTGATCGATACCAGACGCCCTCATAAAAAGTCAGGTCACCTGCTTCATAGTTCTTGCTGGAAAACCACTTAATGACGTTGCTATCGCAAGAGACCATGTTGTCTTCCGCCGCCGCCAGGGAGGAAATTAAGGCGAGCGCCATAGCGGCGCTCCGAATCGTTTTTGCAGTTTTCATAAACGCCTTAAAATCTGGAGCGTAGAACGAAATAGTACTCAAGCCCGTTCCACGCTGAGCTTTATTGATACTGAATGATTGGCCACATCATACAGAAAAAAGAACAGCAAAAGCCTCCTCCCGTGAAGCGCAGAATAAAAATATTTCCTGTTGATCAAAAACTAACTAGAATCCCACTCCCGGCTTAATTAACGCCGTTAATCTCAACTCTTACGCCCGCTCGGATACCAGGCGCCTTCTTTCGTGCATTCAACATTATTGCGCGTATTCAGAGGTTAGTTTCCTCGAGGGATAGTTTTACACAGGAGTAATACAGAACATGCGACGCAGTTTCTCACTACTTGACATCGGTTCAGCCACATTACTGGCCTCAAGCGTTTTACTTTTATCTGCATGTGGAGGCGGCGGAGGCGGTGAAAAGGGAAACGATCCTATTCGCTTTTCAAATCCCAATAGCGACAGTTCAACGACCAATTCATTAGCCATCACTGAAGACAATGCCGTTCAGTTAGCCAACCTCGTAGTGAAACTGGAGAATATTACCTTCTATTCCGGCGACGAAGAAGGTGATGGTGAGTCGGATACTGAGTCCTGCCCTCGTTCCGGCAGCGTTACCAGCAGCGTCAAATCGACTCCCAATAGCACTACGGGCAAAAATGATATAACAGCGAAGTTAACGCCAAAGAACTGTTCCATTGATGGCAAACTCGCCATCAATGGGGCAATCGAAATGAAAGGCGAGTACTACCAGAAACTGCTTGATATGCACCTGTCAGGCCAGTTAAGTCTTAACTTGATCGGAACCAGCCAGCAGTTGGCCGTAACAAGCATCAATATTCTGGCGACTGACAACAGCTTGAATACATCCGCCTCATTTAACATGACTTTAAGCGGCTCAATGTTGTCAAATACTTCTGTAAAAGTGCAGTCCACCACCAACGTCGAGACAATCGAGGACGCCAATCATCCTTATAAAGGCGTATTCCAAATCACCGGGGATAAAA
Source organism: Hahella sp. KA22 (assembly GCF_004135205.1). Lineage (NCBI taxonomy): Bacteria > Pseudomonadati > Pseudomonadota > Gammaproteobacteria > Oceanospirillales > Hahellaceae > Hahella > Hahella sp. KA22. Next base: position 5,349,601 of record NZ_CP035490.1, read on the forward strand.
ATACTGTTTTGACGCTCAAATACGATAGCTCCGGAGCGGGCGTGTACTTAGGCGTTAACGGAAACCCAAGCTACTTTATGACCTGGAAACAGCTCGAAGACGCTAGCTTAGCTGACATCAAATAACCCTGCAGCCGCCCGTGCAACTTGTTTGATCGGGCGGATCGTCTCCTATCCTCAACTATTTAACCCCAGCCACTCGGAACGCCACCCGCGCTGTCTTACCCGCCTGATCCATCACAGACACGACATGCGGGCCGTTATTCAACGCAGCCAGCGTCCATTCCTGACCGGGTTCTACTGAACCGAGCCATACGCCATCCAGAAACCAGTGGTTTTCTCCCTGAGCGCCATCCGCTTTTAGCTTAACATCCGGCAGTTCGCCTTCACCGGGAAGAGGGGTTAGCGTAGAGCCGGGGCGAATGCCCTCCATCGCCAGGACGCCAATGGGCTGGTCAGCTTCCGCGCCACAGGCGGGATGTATTGGCGGCAGAAGATTATCCCTTTGCCGACGCCTGGGCAGCCATGGCTCCAGGGACGCAGGCCAGAGCGTTACTTGCGTTTGGGTCACTTTCGGTTCAGTACAATGGGGCGTTATTCGATATCGCCCGGATGCATCCAGGCTCACCGCAACAGACAGCGATTCTCCAAGGGATTGAAATGGGTCCCGCAGCGTGGGCGGCGCAGCCTCATCCAGCAACCAGGCATGATGTACTTGCTGACAGGCGTCGCCGGACTGTAGTTGTTGTTGCGTCCCTAGCGGCCAGCATATCGGCACCTGCCGCACGTTCGCCGGTTGCGGCGAGGGCTGTAAGGATTCCACTGGCATCAAGTGAAGCAGTCGGTCCAGCAGCGGAACAGCGGAGAAACGGCCGGTATTATGCGGCAATGCAGTGCCATCGGGTCTGCCCACCCAGACAGCCACCGTAACGCTAGCGGTCGAAGCCAGCGCCCAGGCGTCGCGAAACCCGAAGCTGGTGCCGGTTTTGTAGGCGATCTTCGGCATCCAGGCTCGGCTTTGCCGGTAGAGACTGTTGCTGCGCTCCAACGGCATGCGCAATGCGTTCTGAATAATCCAGGCTGCGCCAGTGGAGAGCAGTCGACGCTCCGTTATAGGATCATCAGGCTGTAGCCGCAAACGCCCGGCCATTCCTTGTCGCCCCAATGCAGCATAAGCGCCAGCAAGCTCTTCCAAGGTCGCTCCCGAGCCGCCTAACGCCAGTGACAAATTAGGGCGCGCCCCCGCCGGCAAACGCAAAGGCGTTCCCGCGTTGGCGAGTCTTGCGTAAAACAACTCAGGGCCCAACGCATCCAGCACCTGAACAGCCGGAACATTCAGTGAGCGACGCAGAGCATCACTGACGCTGACGGGACCGGAAAACCCCGTATCGAAGTTCAAAGGACGATAACCTGCGAACGCAAGAGGGGCGTCCGTCAGCAAGGATTCCGAGTGAATCAGCCCTTCATCAATGGCCATGCCATATAAAAACGGCTTCAACGTACTGCCGGGAGAGCGCACCGCCTGAACCATATCCACGTGCCCTGCTCTTTCCTCCGACCCGAACTCTGCGGTTCCCACGTACGCACGCACCGCCAGTGTCGCATTATCCACCACCAACACCGCCGCGGAAGTCTGCTCAGGAAACTGACGAATATAGTCCGCCACCAGCCCTTGCGCAGCCGTCTGTTGCGCGCTGTCGATATTGGTTTGAATCAGCGCCTGGTCCGGAAAAGCCTGACTGAGTCGCCGCGCCAATAGCGGCGCCAGCATGGGATGGGGATTAAAAAATGCGCTCACCGGCTCCTGCATGGCCTCTCGGGTTTCCTGCTGCGTCCATAACTCAAATGTACGCATGCGCTGGATAACCTTGTCGCGAGCCTGACGCGCGCGCTCCGGATAGCGATCCGGCCGCAATGCGGAAGGCCGCTGCGGCAACACCGCCAACAGCGCCGCTTCGGCATGGGTCAGTTGCGCGGCGGGTTTGCCCAGATAGGTATAGCTCGCCGCCTGAACCCCTTCCACGGCGCCGCCGAAGGGAGCGTAGTTTAAATAGAGCGTGAGGATTTCGTCTTTGCTGAAATGCGCCTCCAGCTGCAGCGCCCGAAACATTTGGTATAGCTTTCCAGGCAAAGTGCGCGTGTGCGGATGCAGTATTCGCGCGACCTGCATCGTCAAAGTAGAACCGCCGGATACCGTTTCACGATGGTAAATCCATTGCCCGAAGGCGCGAACCAACGCCAGAGGATTAACGCCCGGATGATAGTAAAACCAGCGGTCTTCGTAAGACATCAAGGCCTGCAGGTAGCGTGGCGACACCTGCTCCGGCGTAACCGGATAACGCCACACGCCATCTTGATCAGGAAACGCCCTTAGCGGCTGCCCCTTGGCGTCCACCACCACCTGGGCGAAGCGACGCCCATGCTCCTGAGGCATCTGCAACGGAAACAAAGCATCAGCGACAAAGAATACGACGCTCCAGAACATCAGCGCGCAACCCAGCGCCAGCAACAGGCGGGAAGCGTTTTTCCGCTTCCGCCTCCCGTCCTGCCGCACAGGTTGCGCCGCGTTCATCATTGCGCAGAGCGCTCCTTGATAGTGACTTTCCCAGGCGTATTGCTGATCGCGCGGTAATACGGACGATACATATCCTCCACAACCGTGGGAGGTATCACGTATTCACCCGGCGACACCGCCCGCGCCAAATAAAAGATCACGGAGGTGCTGTAGGCGTCCAGAGGAACTGCGGCGACATAACGGTCATCGCGGTATTCCTGATGCAATACTCTGGTATCCGCCACCCAGTCTCTGACCATCTTATTGCGCACCACCACTTCATCAAAGCGCGTGGCGTTAGCCAGATTCTGGTTTTCCAGCTCCAGACCCGCCGGCAGCAGATCCACCAGTAACGCGTCCGGCAGATAACGATGGCCTTGCGTGCGCGCCTGTAGCATCACCAACACGAAATCGCCGCTTTCCAGCTTCTTCACATTGAGAGGCTGACCGTTCAGGTCGAAGAACTCCCGCTCGACTTCAATTCCGTCGAAGGTCTGTTTTGGCGCCTGCGTCGGATACCCTTGCGCCTTGAAGGTGACGAACAGCGGGAAGTCGTTCATGTTGCTCAGTTGCACATCCCCAGGCCAGGAACCTTTGCTCCAGGTGTTGATCCACTGTTGCGTCTGCTCCAGCACCTCGCTTTCGCCATTTAACGCCAGAGAGGCTTTCCATTCAGAGCCGGCTTTACTGTTCAATGCCAGAGACAGGCGATACAGGGCCATCTGCTCCTGAGTGGACAACCAGCGCCGGTCACGCAGTTCATCCCGCAACGGATAGATCAGATCCCAAGGCTGCTTGGCGACAGCGCTATCCAGCGACAACAGCAAAGTCCAGGCGAGATCGCGCACAGGTGAGCCATAGTCGCCAGCGTAATAGTGACCGATTTCACCCCAATGCAGCGCTTTGTACCAGGCTTCCTGGGCGCGTCGGGCGTCGCCCAGCTTCTCCAGCGCCAGAGCCAGTTGCGCTAACGGCAAGGGCGATTTGGCCCACTTGCTGTAGTTATCGTAGAGGGTGCGAACGTCCGCCAGTTTGGCTTGCTGCACCGACGCCAACACCAGTGCGGCGTAGGCGCGATAGGCCAGGTGATAATGATCGCGGGCTTCGCTGTAATAACTGTTCTCAGTGCTGAGACGCCCTTGCGTGGTCAGATAGGTGCGCAGGCGGCCCAGTGCGTTGTCGAGCAGACCCTGGTCCACGTTATAACCGCGTTGCTTCGCAGACAGCAGCAGGTCGGTGGCGTATACGCTCAGCCAGTGATACTCATCGCTGTCGTTGCCCCATAGTCCGAAGCTGCCGTCGTAACGCTGCATGCCGGAGATACGTCCCAGGCCTTTCTCAACCCACTGATCGCGCTCTTTAGCGAGCTGCTTGCCACTGCTGCGGTCATACTTGAACAAGTCCTGCTCTGTCGCCAGCAACAGCGGCCAAACGCGACTGGACGTCTGCTCCAGACAGCCGTAGGGGTATTGAATCAGATACTTCATGTATTCGTTGGAATCCAACGGCGGCACAGGGCCGACTGACAGTTGCGTTTGCAGCGACGAGCTCAGAGCCAAATCAATCAACGGGTCGGTCAGCGACATGGCTGCGCCGGACTCCAATACATGACTTTGTACGTTCAATTGCGCCGGATAAGGCGGACGCAGGCCGAGCTTCCATTCACGCTGAATATTGATCGCCGGCTCCAGACCATCCGTCGAAGTAACGCTCAACGACAGTTTGCCCACGCCTTCCGCATCCATCGCCTCCAGAGGCAAGCGCACCCATTCGCGGCCTTTGCCCGCCAGGGTTATTTCCGTGGCGAATTCGCCGCTACCCAGAGGGTTGTCAGCGCTGACTTTGACGCTCAGTTTACGTTGCTCTGGAAGCAGGTTTTGCAGATCCCAGAGCGCTTCTGTCTTGTCGCCAAACGCCAGGAAGCGCGGCAAGTTGACTTCCGCTACGATTGGCGCGGCGATGGTCATCCGTTTTTCCGCAGAACCACTGCGCGCGTCGTCAAACGCCACCGCCATCAAACGCACTTCGCCATTGAAATAAGGCAGTTGCAGTTCGATGGTTCCCTTCCCTTCTGCATCCAGGGCCACTTTGCCGGAGTAGAGAGAGACAATCTGCACATCGCTGACGGGGGCATCGCCGCCACGGGACATTTCATCCGCGTCGCCGCCAAAACGTTGTCTGGCGCGATCGGCGCTGCTCATTTCAATCAGACTGGAGTAGGTATCGCGAATTTCCGCAGAGTAACTGCGCGGACTGAAGAACCAGGCGAATGGGTCTGGCGTTTTGAAGCGGGTCAGGCTAAGCACGCCGGTATCTACTGCAGCCAGAGTCACAGCCACGGTCTTAGAGGTTGTGGCGCCAGGCTGCACCTGAATCTGCACCGCGACTTTACTCTCTGGTTCAACACGCTCCGGCGCTTTCAGCTCGATCTGCATTTTTCTGGCTTCGCGATCCAGAGGCAGATGACGCATGCCCCAGGCGCGACGCGGCATTTCCATGGCGGATTGTTTACCGGGGCGCAACACCAGCGCCGTGGCGAACATATCATGACGCGTCCAGACGTCTTTCACCGGCACATTAATCTCCGCTTTGCCGTCTTTGACGTCCACTGCGCCGCGCCACAGCAGCTCGTTTGCTTCCACAGTGACGATGGCGCGTCCGTCAAACGGCGCCTGCAACATCAGCTTGGCGGTCTCGCCTCCCAGATATGCGTTCTTATCCCAGCGCAGCTCAACCTGTTCCGGGCGGGGGCCTTTGCCGCCGCGTTCGCCGTCCCAGGTCCAGCCTGCAAAGAACTTATAAGCGTTGAGCAGATTCTGTTGCTTGTCGCGCAGCTCCAGACGATAGTTGCCGTACTCTACCGGTACGGACACCGTCAAACGTTGGCCCGGCTCGATTTTCAATACGCGATTGTAAACTGGCTGGTTACGCTCCGTGGTCTCGTAGTCCCACCCGTCATCACTCCAGCGCCAGTAATAGGCGGAATCTTCCCGAATCAGGGTGGCGTCCAGGTATTCCATGCCCAGTAATTCGTCCGCCTGATTAATATGAATCAGCTCAAATGCCACACTGGTTTCAGGGTCGGCGATGTCGCCATCCCACAAAGGCCGCACGCCAACCAGGCTCTCACTGGGCCACAGAGACTGTTGCCACTGTCTGGCGACGGGACGACCGCCGGACTCAAACACGCTGACATTGGCGCGCACCCGCACAGGCATGGTCGCATCAGACCAATGGTTGGGAAGCTCCAGGGAGTAATGACCTTCCTCGTCCAGGTCTACAGGCGGCAAAGACAGTGTTTCTTTCAGCGCATCATTATCTTCGCCAAAGATAAAATCGGAAAAAGTTTCGGAGACAGTACGCGCTGGCGCAATCTGCAAAGTAGTTTCCGCACGGTTGCCGGACGCAGGCGCTCCCCAAAGATATTCCGCCTGCAACTGCAGATTGATGGTATCGGACGTACTGTAGTTTTCCGCATCCGGTTTTATTTCTAAACGCATGCGTTCAGGCAGGAAGTCTTCTACTTGCAGGCGATACAGGAAGTAATCGCCATTGCCCAGGGTGGCCTTGAAGAACCAGTCGCCTGTCAGGGTGTTTTCAGGCAATGAAAACGTAGTGGTATAGAAACTCTGCTCGTCCCCCTGCCAGGTGAACGAGGTGTGCACGCGCCCGTCTGGACGGGTCAGCTCCGCCTGAATCGGCATGGCGGTAACCTTGCGGCCGTCATGGTCGCGCAGCAAGGCGTTGATATGTACGGTCTCGCCGGGACGATAGAGATCGCGCGGGCTATACAAAAATAGCTCCAGCGGGTTTTGCTTGCGACTCGGCAGTTTGAACTCAGTCAGATCCATCGCTGGCTGATTCAACCGCACCAGCGCCAGTTGCTTGTCCGTACGCGCAATCGCCAGCACCGCGGAGGTTTCCGCGCCTTCGAAAGTGGCGACGCCATCGGAGTCGGTCTTGGCGTTTCTCAGCATTTTGCCTTGCTGATTGATCAACTCAATGCTGACTCCGCTGCGAGGCTTGGCGTCAGCCAGTCCGTTCACCCACGCCAACATCTGATTTTGATAGGTGCGCACCTGCAAGCCGATGTCGCTGACGGTAAACCAGGTCGTGACATATTCATAAGGGTAATGCCCGGCGCCTTTCATAATGGCGACAAAGATGCCCGGTTGCTTGAGAGGTTCGACAGAGGAAAGGTCGATCAGGCGGCGTTTGCGTTTATTCACATCGATATTGAGGTCGAAGCGTCCGCCGTACACCAGTTCGCCCCAGGAACGCAGTTGCTCTAGCTCGTAATAGCTGCGGCCAAGATAGCCGCTGACGAAGTCAGTCATTTTATCGTCGTTGATGCGCCAGATATCCATATCGACCGCGTCGATATTCAGCGCTTCGATTTCCAGACCGTCAGTCAGCTCCGGCGACAATTGCGCGCCGCGACTGATAAAACGCACGCTGGGGTCCAAACGACGCGTGGTGATATCCTGACTCGCGCCCTCTTCCAGCATGCGTCCGGTGATGGCTGACAAGCCTTGCGATACGGTGACCTTATAATGCTTTTCCGGCTCAACAAAAGGAAAGAAGGCCGTTGTGCCGACGGGATTGAGAATCCAGTCGCCGGCGACAGGCTGATTCTGCTCATCCGCTACGGTCAGATAGCGACCCAGCATCGTGTCCTGATCCAAAGGCGCAGAGAAGGTGACAGAGAGTGCGGGACCATCGTCCCAGGGCTGCTCGCCGATACGTAGAATTTTGAACGGCGTTTGCGCGTATTCTTTCTTCAGCGTTTCGCGGTCCACTTTAACCGGCGGCTTTTTAGCTTCGGGTTGCGGAGACGGAATAACGGGTCTTTTCTCAGCAGCGGCCGGCTGCGACTGTGCGGTCTTGCCGCCCTCGTCATTACCGGACTCACCGGAGCAGCCGACCATCAACACCAATAGTAAGCCCCATGCCCAGCGGGTTAGAACTTCTCTCATACACTGTCCTTTAGAAGAGGTTAGTCGTAGCGATTTTTGATAAGCGTTTTTTTGAAGGATATCGCCGCACTCTGCCAACACCCGATAACAGGTGATCTGTATCAGCGTAACAAAGGTTTAGGGAATTATGCGGGCGAATTATGGCGAAAAATGGCAATAAGGGAAGCGGATTCTTGCGACAGGCCAACACGCTAAGCCTGCAGGGCTTGCGCCGAGCCGCTCAGCGCCAGGATACGTAGCTCCACCTGTCTGTGACATTGAGCGGCCGCTTCCCTGCGGCCAAGCGGAATTTGAACGATCAGTCGTCCAATGTGTAAGCGGTTTTCTCTAAGGTGTTTTCCGCGCCTTCGATATAGGTAAAGGCGTTCCAGGCCACTCTGACCACATCGTTGTTGTTCAGGCGGCGTCTGCCGCTGACTTTTTCGTCATTAACGAAGGTGCCGTTGGTGCTGCCTTTGTCTGATATAAAGACATCCAGCACACCTTCCATATATTGGTTTTGCTCCACTTCGATCAACGCATGTTTACCGCTGACGGCGATGTCGTTGATCTGGATATCGCAGTTGGGATGCCTGCCGATCACGATTTCCCGCTTCTCCAGAAGAAATTTATTCGCCACCACATCATCAATCAGTTGCGCTAGCATGGGCATACTCACATTTACCTCACTTCTTGCGGTCCTTCCGCTGAACATAGTCCTGTTTATCACTTCTTTTCTCTGCGGCGCATCACATCAAGCGTCGATGGCTACGCCGCTCACTTCTACCATTAATACGGAGACGTTATCTTCGGCCCCCTTGTTCAAGGTGGCGGCGATCAGGCTGTCGACGCGCTCTTCCTGCGGACGCACGCCGCTGGCCAGATCGCCGATTACGCCATGAGGCAACATGTTGAACAAGCCATCGGAACATAGCAGGAGGCGCTCCCCCTCTTTGAGACTGACATTGATGCAACTGAACAGCAGGTCTTCCTGACACCCCAGAGCTTTGGTCAGCATATTACGGTACGGCACATGCGGTGCGTCCTGTTCTGTAATGGAGCCGTCATCCAGCATTTGCTGCACCACGCTGTCGTCCCGGGTGAGCTGTCTCAGTTCCCCGGATTGCGACACCAAATAGCAGCGCGAGTCTCCAGCGTGAACCACACAAGCCTCGCCATCATAAGAAAACGCCGCCACCAGCGTGGTTCCCATGCCAGACAAGGCCTCGTTCAGCCTGCGTTCGACACACACCGCCTCGTTGGCGGCTTCCGCCGCATCCAACAGCCGTTCACGGATCAGGTATTCGGATAATTCGACATTACGCCACATCAGATCGATGGCGCACTCAATAAAGGCTTCGACTGCAATGCGACTGGCTTCGGCGCCCCCCGCGTGGCCGCCCATACCATCCGCCAAAACCGCCAGCGCTCTTCTTCCATCGGTGGAAACGCGCCAGCCGATATAATCTTCATTCGCCCGACGGACACAGCCCACATGGCTCTGTCCACTTACTTTATATGTCAGCATAAGGCGGTTTTTCCAAACTCGTTCATGCAACATCTCCTTAGTTGTTCCGCCATCTCGCCTGCATTGGCATATCGCTTGGCAGGGTCCTTTTGCAACGCCTTATTGGTAATTCGAACAGCGCTTGCGGGAAGCTCCGGCCTCAGTTCTCTGACGCTACGGTGCTTTTTGTTCAGAATCTGCTGGGTCAGTTCAGGTAGAGAATCCGCGTTGAAAGGCGGCTCTCCGGTCAGCAACTGATAAAATGTCACACCCAGACTGAATATGTCCGAGACCCCGTTCACTTTGCCGCCTTTCAACTGCTCCGGCGACATATACAACGGACTGCCCAGCATCTGCCCTGTGCGGGTTTTCGACTTGTCGGAGATCCGCGCAATGCCGAAATCAGTTACTTTAACCTGTTGGTTATCCGGGTTGAAGATGATATTCGCGGGTTTGATATCACGGTGCACGATATTTTTCTGGTGGGCGTATTCCAGAGCCTCCGCCACTTTCGCCATCAGCATGTACACCACTTCCACAGGCAGCAACCGCCCTGGTTTGGCGTAGGCGTTGAGGCTCTTGCCCTGGATATAGTCCATGGCGATAAAGGCGAGATCAGCTTCTTCGCCGACATCATAAACCGTCACGATATTGGGATGATCCAACCTGCCCGCCGCTTCCGCCTCTCGGAAGAAACGCGCTTTGAGATCAGCCAGACGATGGGAATCGAACTGCCTGTAATTCAGTGTTTTAACCGCAACCTGACGGGAGATTTTAGGATCGCGCCCCAGATACACCACGCCCATGGCGCCGCGCCCCAGTTCCCGCACGATTTCATAGCGCCCCAACACCGGACGGGATATGTCCGCCGGCGTAGCCAGCGTTTGTGTCGCCGCCCATTCGGTGTCTCCCGCCTGCTGCATGGTTTCGAATTTCGCCAGTTTCTTCGCCCGCTCCGCCGCATCGCGGAATTTGGGGTTGGCGGCGGCTATGGACAAATAGGTATTGGCGGCGGCGTCATATTGACGCTTTTTCTCCTGCTGCACGGCCACGTCATACACAATGGCGCAGGCGTCCTCTCTGGACAGGCACGGACGCAGCGTCGTCAGCGTTTCTTCCAGCATCCCTTGCTTTAACTGCATTTTACCCAGGCGTAAACTGACATCCTGACGCGCTTCCCGTAACGCTTCGATCTGTTTCTGCTGTTTCAGCCAGAAGGCCATGACCAGATAGCCCGCCGCCAAAAACTGAATCGTCACTCCCAGCGGCAGCCATCTGGACTGCGCCACTTGCATGCCTATCTGGATAACAGCGAGAGAGACCACAAGCACAGCGACAGTAAAAAATCCCGCTGGCCACGTCATTCGGGGCAACGCCGCCACAAGTAACAGCATACAGACCAAAATGAGCGCTTTCTCGGCCAGGAAAAACCAGGGCGGCGTCTCCAGTCCCGGCGCCACGCGGAAAGCATTGGTCTCAATTTGGCTGGCGGCGTCCCATTTCGCCGGAGCGAGATAGGGGTCTAAAAAGAATACGGGAGACGGGGCCAGTCCCGGCATCAGCCTTTGCGCCAGGGGAACATCGTCGGCCGGCTTGATGGGGGTATTCTTGTTGACGCTCCAGGCGGCGTTATATAACCAGGTATCCAGAGAAGGAAGTTGACGGGCCAGTTGTGGCGCGAGCACGACAAGACAAGCAGCCGCAATGACCACTGTACGTAAGCTGTATGCGCGCGCCAGCAATCGGCGCACATTGTTGAAAACCGAATGACGCTTCGCCGCCACGCTGAGTATCCCTGCTTTAATTCTGATGAAAAAGGCGATCAGCCGATTAGGCAGAGATTAACGGACACTTAGAGAAACTTATAGATAAATTAGTTTAAGTTTCGTTACATATTGTTGTGTTACGACACAACTATTAATCCGGCAGACAAATAGCTTCCTTCTATTTGTCTGCAACGACAGGGCCTGCACAGGTCAGGCCCTGTCTCCCGCGGCTTGTCGCCGCGCAGGCGCGTCCATGCGCCTGGTCAAGGAGGGAGTTACGCCAGCTGGAAAGGATACAGCGAGCCTAATTGCAACAGTTGGGTCAGTTCATCCAGCGCCGTGCGGCATTCGGTCAGCAGCTGCGGGTCAGACAGATCCTGCTGGGAGATGCGGTCGCGGTAGTGCTTGTCCACCCAGGCATTAAGCGTGTCGAACAATGTGTCAGACATCATCACATGGGGATGCACCGCCGCCAGCTCCGCTTCCGTCAACGCCACACGCAGACGCAAACAGGCCGGGCCGCCGCCGTTTTTCATGCTTTGCTTCAGATCGAAAACTTCCACGCGCTTAATGGGGCCGCCGCGAGTAACCAGATCATCCAGATAGGCTTTGACGTTAGGATTGTCGCGACACTCATGAGGCACCACCAGCATCATGTCGTCGTCATTCAGACTTAACAACTGGCTGTTGAACAGGTAGCTGGACACCGCGTCCGCCACAGATACTTCGCTATCAGACACTTTGACCGCCTTCAGCAGACAGCCTTGCAGTTTCGCTTCCAGCTCGGTCAGCATTTGCGACGTATTCACAAACGCCTGTTCGTGGTAGAACAGCACATTGCGGTTACCTACCGCGATAACGTCATTGTGGAACACGCCCTGATCAATGACCGCCGGGTTCTGTTGCGCGTACACCACTGACGAGTCGGCCAGTCCATGCAAACGCGCCACCGCCTGACAGGCTTCCAGAGTCTGTCGCGCAGGGTATTTCATCGGACGCGGCGCATTCTCGTCGAAAGCCACTCTGCCATAGACAAACAGCTCCACTCCCTTGTCTTCATAGTTCTTGCAGAAACGGGTGTGGTTAGCCGCGCCTTCGTCGCCGAACTGACTGGTGGGCGGCAGCGCCTTGTGATGAGCGAAGTGCTGATCATTATTGAAAATGCCCTGCAGGATACGGGTCGTTGTCGGGTGCTCAATCGAACGGTGGAACTTCGCATTCAGGTTCGCTGCAGTGAAGTGCACCCGACCATCAGTGGTGTCGGCGCTGGGCGAGACGGTCGCCGCATTCGCCGTCCACATGCAGGAGGCGGAAGCGACTGCGCCCAGAAACACCGGCGCCTGATGCGCCGCCTGCAGCAGTACTTCCCGATCTGACCCGGTAAAGCCCAGACGACGCAGAGTCGCGATGTCCGGGCGCTCCTGCGGCAGCAATACGCCCTGCTTGAAGCCCATGTCGTGCAGCGCCTTCATTTTGCGCAGCCCTTGCTTGGCGGCTTCCCTGGGGTTGGACACATCGCGAATATTGGTTTCTGAGGCCACGTTGCCGTAGGAAAGCCCGCTATAGTTGTGAGTCGGCCCTACCAGCCCGTCAAAATTGACTTCAAATGCCTTCATCGTCTATCCGCCTCTTCTACTCGTTTAAGTTCGTTGCTGTTATGCATGCCATAAAACTTATAAGGACATGCCCGGCGATAACTGCCCAGGCGCCTGCGCCTGATCCGCTTCCAGAGAAGCAACCGGATACGCGCAATAGTCCGCCGCATAGTAGGCGCTGGGGCGATGATTACCGCTGGCGCCCACTCCGCCGAATGGCGCTGCGCTGCTGGCGCCGGTCAGAGGCTTGTTCCAGTTGACGATGCCTGCGCGCACTTCCAGCCAGAAACGGTCATACAGTTCGCGAGAGTCGCTGATCAGACCCGCCGCCAGACCGAATCCAGTCTTGTTAGCCAATTCCAGTGCATGATCGAAATCACGGTAGCGCAATACCTGCAACATGGGTCCGAAGTGTTCTTCGTCCGGCAGTTCCTGCACATCGGTGACGTCGATGACGCCTGGGCTCAACAGGCTCGCGTTTTCCTCCAGGCTGCGCATCTCCAGCAGAATGCGTCCGCCCTCCGCAGCCAGTTTGCTTTGCGCCGCCAGCATCTGATCCCGCGCACGCAGGGAAATCACTCCACCCATAAAAGGCTGAGGGTCCGCGTCATAGCGTCCTACCTGCAAATTGGCCGCCGCTGCGACCAGCTCGTCCAGAAACGCCTTGCCTTCCGCGGTATCAGGAACCAGCAGGCGACGCGCGCAGGTGCAACGCTGGCCCGCCGAAACAAAGGCCGAGAACAACGTATGATGCACCGCGCCTTTCAAGTCATAAGGCGGGGCAATGATCAATGGATTGTTGCCGCCCATTTCCAACGCCAGGATTTTCTCGGGGCGACCGCCGAACTGACGGTGCAGGCTGTGCCCGGTCGGCGAACTGCCGGTAAACAACAAACCGTCTATATCCTCGCTGGCGGCCAGGGCCACGCCGGTTTCCCGTGCGCCTTGCACCAGGTTCAACACGCCTTCCGGCAAGCCGGCTTTCGCCCAGATGCGCACGGTTTCTTCCGCGAACCAAGGGGTCAGCTCGCTTGGCTTGAAGACAATCGTATTGCCTGCAATCAGCGCAGGAACGATGTGACCGTTGGGCAAATGACCCGGGAAGTTATAGGGACCAAAAACCGCCAGCACGCCGTGGGGTCGATGTTTCAACACCGCATGTCCCGCCGCCACGTCCTGTTCGGTTACGCCGGTGCGCTCATTAAACGCCTGAACGGAAATGCCCACCTTGGCGATCATGCTGGCGACTTCAGTGCGCGCTTCCCACAGAGGTTTGCTGGTCTCTTTGCCGATCACTTCAGCAAGACGTTCTTTGTCTTCTTCCAGCAACGCCGCGAAGCGCTTGACGATGTCGATACGCTTGGCGACATCCAGACGCCCCCAGCTGCGAAACGCCTGACGCGCCGCCTGCACCGCCTGCGCAACCACCTCATCGGAGGCCGCTGCGCCTTTCCACAGACAATCCTGGGTCACTGGGTCCAGAGATTCAAATACTACGCCGCCGCCGGCTAACCAGCCGCCGTTTATAAATGCGCTTTCACGTACAGTCATGCATCGCTCCTCTTCGCTTTCAACGCAACCACCCGTACGGTGTCGCCTGCGCCCAATTGCAAATGATCCATCAGATCATGATTGAGGGAGACGGTGTCGGACTTGATCTGGTCGCTGTCGAGCAGTCCCACCCTGAAGTTGGAGAAGGACCGGTTGGAAATCATATAGGGTTCGGCAATCTCGTCGACGCCGGTTTTCTGTACCGGCATGACGAAGCGCTTGGCGCTGTCGCGCACGCTGCGAATGCCATGGACGAAGGACTCCACCAGCGGGCCGGCGTCAAAAATGTCCACCAGACCGTTAAAGTTGAAGCCCTCGCTTTCCAGCATGGCCAGCGCCGGTCTGGTGTGCTCATGCACCTGACCAATCACATCACGGGCCTCCTGGCTGAAAAACGGAACATAAATCGGATACTTGGGCATCAGTTCAGCGATAAACGCCTTATTGCCGATGCCGGACAAGTAGTCCGCCTGAGAAAACTCCAGGCTGAAAAACTTGCGACCCAGATCTTCCCAGAACGGAGACTCGCCCTGTGCGTTAGTATAGCCGCGCATTTCCGCAAAAATTTTGTTGCTGAAACGCTCGGAGAAATCCGCTAGAAACAGGAAACGGCACTTCGACAACAGTTGTCCGTTAAAGCTGTTGCGATATTTTTCATGCAGGAACAACGTGCAGATTTCACTGCAGTTGGTCATATCGTTGGTGAGATACAAGGTCGGCGTCTGCTTGTGAATGCCCAGTTCTTTGGACGCATTCACGGTGGTGGACACCCGATAGTTATACCAGACCTCATCCAGACCCACTCGCGCCTTTATCGCGCTGACCCCGACGATGGTTCCAGCCTTAGTGTCCTCCAGCCCGAACATGTAATACGCATGTTCCTGCTCGATGCGCTCAGAAAAAGAACGCTCCGATTCTTCAATTCTCTGTGACAACAGTTCGCGGTTGGCGGGCAGCGTCGTTACGCCAATGCCCGCGCTTTTCGCCAGTTCGTATACCGCATCCAAATCTTTGCTGCTAATGGGACGAATAATCATCATGTTGAAATCCTCTTGCTCCGGCCCTGTCTTATGCTTCGCTTAAAGTGTTAGTCCCGACGCCGATTACAGAGGCGCGAACTGAACGTTGTCGCCTTCCGACACCAATATCGCCTCGGCGGTGCTGCGTTTCAGGCGCAGCAGGTCGCCCATGCCGTCCGTTACATTGGCCAGCGTGGCGCGGAAGTCTTCGAACAGGGTGTTGCACATCAGGTATTGCAGGCCGGTCTGGTTGTCCGACAGCTTGACCTGTTTGGTTTTAGTGGATTTCACGGTGGTCAGATTGTCTAAATCCGCTTCCAGAGTCGGGCCGCCATCGAAAATATCGATGTAACGTCCCATGCGGAAGCCTTCCCGATTGAGGAACTGGCAATTGTCCCTGGCCGCAGAATGCGGTTGCGCGATCGCATCCTGAGCGTCTTTGGTCAGCAGGTTCACATAGATCGGATGAGGCGGCATCATTTCCGCGATAAAGGTTTTGCTTTTGATGCCGGAGTAGTAGTCCGCCGTCGCAAAATCCATATCGAAGAAGTGGCGGCCCAGGCTGTCCCAGAAAGGAGAGTCGCCGTTATCGCCCTGCTTGCCCTGAATCTCCACAATAATGCGGGACTGGAAGCGTTCGCGATGCTGTCCCATAAACAGGAAGCGTGAGCGCGACAGCAGATCGAAATATTCCGTTTTGCGATAACGGGGAGAAATAGTCAGCGAACACAGCAGCGGAGAACCAGTGAGCTCATGAGTCATATAAAGGATGGGAACCTTATTGAACACCCCCAGTTGCTGGGAGGAGTGAATGAGTTCATCCAGCCGGTAGTTATAAAACGGCGCGCCGTTGCCGGCGCAGGCGTCGATGCCTGACGTCCCCAGGATCTCCTTGCTTTCGGTATCCTCAAGCACGAACAGGTAGCGTTCCTTGCCCGCCATGGACTCATCGCCGGCGAAGGAGCGACAGGACTGGTCGATCTTCTCGCCCAGTTTGTCGCGGTCCGCAGGCAGGGTAGATACCTGCGCTGCGCTTTCGTTTATTAACTTCTCAATGCCGGGCAGGTCGGCGAAACGGCTGGGGCGAAAAATCACCATTCTCATTCCCTCCAATTAATTCAGACTGACAGGTTGTACAAGCTAGTTCCCTTTAACTTTCCTTATTGCCCTTGCGCGACGCGGGCTACCGCTCTTTCGAAGCGCGCCAGTCCTTCTTTGATCTCGTCGTCGCCGATGATCAGAGAAGGAGCCAGTCTCAACACGTTAGGTCCAGCGATCAACGCCAGTACGCCCTCTTCCAGCGCCGCCGTCATGAACTGCTTGGCTTTGCCCTGCCACTCGTCAGTGAGCGCCGCCCCAATCAACAGGCCCATGCCGCGAACAGCGCTGAATACGCCATATTTCTCATTAATCGCCTTCAGCCCGGCTACCATCAGCTCATGCTTGCGCTCAACGCCTTGCAGTACTTCCGGCGTGTTGACGATATCCATAACCTTGTTCGCTACCGCGCAGCCCAGCGGGTTGCCGCCGTAGGTGCTGCCGTGAGTGCCCACCGCCAGACTCTTCGCTACTTCCGTGGTGGTCAACATGGCGCCGATAGGGAAACCGCCGCCCATCGCTTTGGCGGTGGTCAGGATGTCCGGCGTCACGCCGTACTTCATGTACGCATACAGCGCTCCGGTGCGGCCAACGCCAGTCTGAACTTCATCAAAAATCAGCAATGCGTTGTGCTGGTCGCAAAGCTCTCTGGCGCGTTTCAGGTAGGCTTCATCCGCTGGCGTCACACCGCCCTCGCCTTGTACGGGCTCAACCACGAATGCGCAGGTGTTTTCATCAATGGCGGCTTCCAGCGCAGCAATATCATTGAAAGGCACATGCTTGATGCCGCCGGGAACCGGTTCGAACCCTTCGCGATACTTGGCCTGGCCGCCCACGCTGACGGTGAATAGCGTACGGCCATGGAAGCTGTTGTTACAGGCCACGATGTCGTGTTTATGAGGTCCGTGTTTTTCCCAGCTGTAACGACGCGCCAGCTTGAACGCGGCTTCGTTAGCTTCGCCGCCGGAGTTGGAGAAAAATACGCGATCGGCGAAAGTCATCTCTGTCAGTTTTTTAGCCAGCAGAATCGCCGGCTCGTTCGCCAGGACGTTGCTCAGGTGCCACAGTTTTTGCGCCTGTTCAGTCAACGCCGTCACCAGTTCCGGGTGAGCGTGGCCCAAACCGGTTACCGCAATGCCGCCCGCCAGATCGATGTATTCCTTGCCAGCCTGATCCCAGACTCGGGAGCCGATGCCGTGAGTGGGAATAATCGGGCCCGGCGCATAGTTGGGAACCATTACCTGATCAAACATTTCTCTGGTGACTTGGCTAGAGGTCATTCATCTTCTCCATTCGGGTGAGCCGGCCAACGCTCCGCAGCGTCTCCGGCGAAGTTATTTTTTACGGGCCTGTCAGGCCCAATGTCAGTTAGTTTAGGAACAAAAGAAATAGAAGGATTTCGCAAAGGCGACATGAATTTACAGATTTGCGCACCCCGACGCAGGCCGCCATACGTAATTAAGGCAATTTCAATGGGCTATAGCGTATTGATTCGCCAGAGAATAATACTGTCGCGCGACAGTCCCGGTCTCGCTTAGTATAGGAAGGCTTTCTATAAAGGGTGTGAATAACCATGAAAAATACGCTCGCCAAGATCAAGGACGTAAAAAATCGACATAAAGAACGCCGCACGCCTCTGGGACTGGAGTTCGCTATCGCCGACAGCATCAACTTCCTCAATGCGGCGGACTGGGACCGTGTCGCCGACGCCGCATCCGTATTTCTGCAACGGGACTATCTACAGGCGCTGGAGCTCAACGCGCCGGACAATGTATCTCCCCGCTACGGCCTGATATACAAAGACCGTACTCCAATCGGCGTGGTCAGCTGCCAGATCGCCGATGTGTCCGGCGACCGTATGATGAAAAGCGAAAAGCCCGACAACGCCAAAGCCAAATTGAGTCAGAAGTATCAGGAACGCATTTTGGTTTGCGGCAATCTGGTGTCCTGCGGCCTCCATGGCGTCGCCTTCGCCGAGGGCGTCGATGCGGAGCTGGGATGGCGCGCCCTGGCGGAGCTGTTGTACCGCATCCGTCGGGGAGAAAAGCTGGGGGGCTCCATCGACTTTGTCATGCTCAAGGACTTCAACAGCGATATGTTGCCGCAGTCTGAAATCCTGAAACGCTACAGTTACCGATCCATTCAGACTGACCCGGAAATGGTGTTGACGCTGGAGCCGGGAACCCGGACCTTCGAAGACTATCTGCAAAGCCTCACCGGCAAGTACCGCAAGCGCATTACCGCCATCATCAAGAAGCTGCAGGACGCCGGCGTGGAAACGCAGACCCTGGACAGCATCAGCGATGAACAGGATGCAGCGCTGCACGCTCTCTACCTGCAGGTGGAGAACCGCGCCGCCGCCCGTCTGGCGACATTACCCAAGGGGTATTTCAAAGCGCTGTCGGATTCGCTGGGAGACCGTTTCGCCTGCACCACTTTGTCAATGGATGGTCGGATTGTAGGCTTCGTCACCTCTGTTAAAGACCGCGACACATCCATGGCCTACTACGTCGGGCTGGATTACGACGTTAACGCCGACCTGCCCCTGTATTTCCGCCTGCTACAGCTCTCCATTGAACATGGCTGCCAGTTTGGTTGCGGCAAAGTATCCCTGGGCCGAACCGCACTGGAGCCCAAGGCCAATCTCGGCGCCAAACCTGTGGATTGCCATCTGTGGATGCGGCATCGCGCCGCGGCGGTCAACTACGTGGTGCGCAAACTGTTTCGCGCCATCCCCCATGCGGAAGCGCCTACTCGCAATGCATTGAAGACCGTCGAGCAGTAACCGCTATTATTCGCCGGCGGCCATCAAGGCTGACCGGCTCTTTCCTCACTGGGCGTCAGCCCGTACAGATTGCGATAAGCAGTGGAAAAATGCGCGCCGGAGGAAAAGCCGGTTTTCAAACCAATTTCGGTGATGCTCAAAGGGGAAGAGCACAGCATGTCCCGCGCCTTTTCCAGGCGAATCTGCAAATAATAACGGGAAGGCACGGAGTCCAGATAACGTTTGAACAAACGCTCAAGCTGGCGCCGTGAGATCTCCAGGTGCTTGGCGATATCGTCCGTGGTTAACGGCTCTTCGATATTGTTCTCCATCAGTTGCACCGCATCACAGAGCGCCGGCGCTTCTCTTTTCGCCACGAGGTCAGGACGCTTGCGCCCGGTGGTTTTGGCGCCGCCAAGACGCTCCCGCATGATGGCCTGAGACGCCATTTCCGCCAGCTCGACTCCATGATGACGCCCAATCATAAACAGCGCCATGTCCAGCGCGGCGGTGCCGCCGCGGCAGGTCCAGATATTAGCGTCAACGGAAAACACATCCTGAGATAGAAAACATGCCTGCGCCTGTGCAGCAAATGCATCAGGAATTTGTAAAGAGACTTTTTTTCCGCGCAACAGTCCCAGTTCCAGCAGCAAAGCCGCGCCGTTAGCCACGCCTCCCAGCCAGGATAGGCTTTTGCTGTGCGTGGCGAGCCATTCTTTTTCCAGCAGCGGCGTTTTATAAAGTCCGACAGAGCCACAGACAACCAGCGCGTCCAGGCCGGCGGCATGAGCCAGAGAGCGGTCCACAGACACCGCCACGCCGTCTCCCGACGTCACCACCGGCTCCGCTCCCAGCCGCACCAGTCGATACTTGCGCTCGTCCAGCAGCTCATTACATACCCGCAACGGCTCCACCAGGCTGGCGTAGGACAGCATGGAGAATCCCGGCAGTAACAGTACGCCCAGTTTGCAGCTCAAGACCGATTCCTCACACCCGACAGCCCGCCGCCGGGCGGAGCTGAGAATTTCTGCTATAAATAAGAGTAATAATAGATTAAGCGGCTGCGACAAAACCATCTAAAGACCGCCTCGGCGATGCCGGGATGGCGAGGTCGCGTCCAGCGGTTACGGAGCTTATCCTATTCGTCCGCGAAGTATAACTCCCGCCGCCAGTTGAACTAAATTCAAATACGGAAGCGACATGGCTCACATCTTCAGCCGGGTAACCCGACACATTACCATTTTCCATCGCGCATTAATGATGAGCGCCGTGTTCGCCATCATTCTTACCTGCGCACTATTGTACTTGCTGGGAGCGGTGCACGACATGCTCAGCACCATCGAAGGCCAGCGCAGTATGGTGGAGCAGCAGAACACCGCCGTCGCCAAGCAGAATCAACTAGTCAGCCAGCAACAACACCTCAATGCGCTGCTGGCGGAAAGTCAAACCGCCTTCGCCCAGTATTCCGAGTACCTCTATTGGCGCCTGGACTCCGCCACCACCGCAGAAGAACGCTCCATCAGTCAGGGCGACCAGGCGGAGAAAAACCTGCGCAACACCTTGGACAAAATCGCTGGAACTGACGAGGAAATGGCGGATGTCGCGGATGTCGTGCTGATGTATCTGGATGACTTCAACAAATCCATCGCCGAAGCAGTGGAACGCACCCGCAACAATGACTCCCGCCAGCGCGTCAGCGCGATGATCGGCGAGGCCCGCACCGCCAGCATGGCCATG
The DNA here is from genome assembly GCF_004135205.1 of Hahella sp. KA22. Classification (NCBI taxonomy): domain Bacteria; kingdom Pseudomonadati; phylum Pseudomonadota; class Gammaproteobacteria; order Oceanospirillales; family Hahellaceae; genus Hahella; species Hahella sp. KA22. Next base: position 5,370,146 of record NZ_CP035490.1, read on the forward strand.
AGCTCCACCTTCAAGATCATACTGGAAGAAGCCGCCAAAGCCGCGGCGGAAGCCAACAAGGGAGTTGGGCAGGCGGCGCAGGAAGTGTCCGTCGCCGCCAGCCAGGTCTTGGAGGCTAACGATTCTGTCGCCGCCGCCGGCCGCAGTTTGCAGCAGGAAGTGTTGTTTATCCTCGTAGTGTCGGTGACGGTTTCGCTGCTGGTGGGCTTCTTATTATCCCGCTCCATCACCCAGCCCATTCATCGTCTACGCCGGGTGATTACGGAGATTGAGGACACCAACGACCTCACCAAACGGGTGAATTACAGCCGCCAGGATGAAATTGGCGCTATCGCCCAGGCGTTCAACGCCATGATGGATAAGTTCTCCGTCATCGTGGGCGATCTGGCGAAGACCACGGACGAACTTTCCGCCTCCTCTGAGCAAAGCGCCCGCATTAGTGCGCAAACTAAAGAGTCCGCCGAGCAACTGAGTCACGAAACCGATCAGGTGGCGACCGCATCTAATGAAATGACGGCGACCGTCAAAGGCATCAATGAAAATACGGACAATGCCGCCAATATCGCTCTGGAAGCGCGCAAGGCCTGCGAATCCGGAAAAGCCTCGGTGGACGGCGCCACCACACGCATCAATGAGCTGACTCAGGCCATCAATGAAACATCAGATTCGGTCAGCCAGCTCGCCAGGGAAAGCGAATCCATTGGCGCCGTTCTCGACGTGATTCGCGGCATCGCCGAACAGACCAACCTGCTGGCGTTAAACGCCGCCATAGAGGCCGCACGCGCAGGGGATCAGGGACGCGGCTTCGCCGTAGTGGCCGATGAAGTGCGCACGCTCGCGCAACGCACCGGCAACTCCACTGATGAAATACAAAAAATGATCGAACAGCTCCGCGCCGGAGTGAATAAAGCCGTCTCCAGAATGGAGCAAAGCTGCAAACGCGCGGAAGGCACGGTTACTCAAGCGAGTCAGGCCGCCGAATCTATTGATCAGACGCTCTCCGCAGTCACCTCCATGCATGACGCCAACCAGTATGTGGCGCAAGCCACCTATGAGCAGCGAGAAGCGGCTGAGAGTATTGATCGCAGCATTGTAGCCATCAGTGAACTGTCGCAAACTCTGCATACCGCTGCCGAGGAAAACTTCCAGTCCAGCGACAACCTGAAGCAAATGGTGACCCGGCTTAGACAGCTAGTCGTCCAGTTCAGGTATTGATCAAGGTCTGGCGACGCTTGCAGAAAGCCATGTCCTTATGGCGTTCGCACATAGCGAGAGCGGTCAATGCGTCGACTGGGACGAGTGACTAGTGCAGCGTCCCCAGTCTCTCTCTTTTGTAACGCACCCACTCGCCATCCACGCATTTGTAGTAGAACGCCATCATGTATGTGCTAACCGGCATTTGAATGCGAATGATATCTCCGTCAGACGAAACCTGCATAATCAAGCCCTCATATAACAGTGCCAGCGTTCCTGCTTGTGCGGCGACGCCGGGAAGTGTTTAAACATACAGTACTGTAATCTTATACAGTATTTTTAATTCTGTCTACACTTTGTTCAACCCTTGTCTTGTTGGCATCCCCTTTCGCTTTGGGTAAGGTACTGACGCCCGCTCGGAGCAATCCGGCTTACTGATGGATAAGGTCTCAATACATCATGAAGAAAAAAATACTGACTGGACTGCTGATTACCCTGATCATCGCAGTTCTTTCGTTTTTCGCCCTGGTTCCGCCGCTGGTGGATAACGCCAGCAATCAGCTCACAAGCTCACCGCCGCAGCCGGCGACGGATAAAGTCAAAAGCCTGCACCAGTCTCTGTTCATCGCCGACCTGCACTCGGATTCACTGTTATGGGGCCGCAACCTCTCCAAAGGCTATCAGCGGGGTCACATGGACCTGCCGCGGCTGCGGGAGGGAGGCATGGCGTTGCAGGCGTTCTCGGTGGTGACCAAAGTTCCCTTCGGCCTGAACATCCAGAAAAATACCGGCGATAGCGACATGATATTCTGGCTGGGACTGTCGCAGGCCTGGTCGCCCAGCGCATTACAGAGCCTTTTGAGCCGCGCCGAGCGTCAGGCGGGGATGCTTCACGATATCGCCGACTCGCCCGCCAACAAATTCACACTCATTCTGAACCGCAAGAATCTACAGGATTTCATCGCGCGGCGAAAAACCGACAAGGACGCCCTCGCCGGCTGGCTCACCTTGGAGGGAGCGCAAGCGATGGAAGGCGACCTGAAGAATCTGGATGCTCTGTATGAAGCGGGTTTCCGCATGATTGCCCCTACCCATTTCTTCGACACGGAACTGTCCGGCTCCGCCCATGGGGTTAACAAGGGGGGGCTAACAGCACTGGGGAAACAGTGGGTGAAAGCCATGGAAAACAAGTCCATGATCATTGATCTGGCCCATGCTTCCGCCAAAACTATTTCTGACGTGCTCACCATGGCCAAACGCCCCGTTATCGTGTCGCACACGGGCGTCAAAGGAACCTGCAACAACAACCGCAACTTGTCCGACGCTCAGCTAAAAGCCATCGCCGCCAACGGCGGTATCGTCGGCATCGGCTTCTGGTCGACGGCGGTCTGCGGACACGATGCGGCGTCCATCGCCCGCGCGATCAAATACACGGTCAATCTGATTGGCGTGGAACACGTGGCGATGGGGTCGGATTTCGACGGAGCTGTGGCGACGCCTTTCGACGTCACCCGACTGGATGGCTTAACCGAAGCGCTGATGAAAGCGGGGCTGAACGAACGTCAGATTCGCAGGATAATGGGCGAAAATATCCGCGACTTTCTGCTTAAAAACCTGCCGTCCGCCTGATCTTTCCAACCTCAGGGCGCCGCCACCGGCGCCCGTTTAAGGCGATACAACTGCCGGTCATGAACCCGCCCAAGGGTCACTAAAGCAGTGATAGCGCCCACCAGGGCGTAGCACATGTCTGACTGGGTATCCCACTCGTAGCCCTGGGTGCCCAGGAAAGCGACGGAGGAGTCTCCACTGGCCACCGCCACCCACCATTCAATCAGCTCATAGAAGGCGCTGATCGCCAGGGCGATGCAGACAATAAAGAAGTTCATCCATCCACGCCCTTTCACAACCCGCAGACGTAGCAGAATTTCCCGGGCCACCATCGCAGGAATAAAGCCCTGGGCGAAATGGCCGACCTTGTCGTAGTTGTTCCTTCCCCACCCCATGATTTCTCCAATGCGGTCGAACAGGGGCACCTCCGCGTAGGTATAGTGCCCGCCCACCATAAGAATGACCGAGTGGATCAAGATCAACCAATACAACAGAGGCGTCAGCGGAAATCGCTTGTAGGTGGACGCCAGAATGAAGGCGGCGATCACCGCCGGCGCTACTTCCAGCATCCAGGTAAACCGGTCTTTCGGCCATAGTCCCGACCAGACCAGCACGCCCAAGAAGATGAGAATCCAAACTACGCCGGCTCCAACGCCGCCCCGGCCATGCCCCATATGATTGATCCTTAGCAGTTATAATTGCGGATCAACAACATAACGCATTCTGCGGCGGGATTCGATCCCCAGGAGGATTATCCCGCCTCCCTGACTTCCGAGGCCGGCTGCGCAGGTTGCGGCCCCTGCTTCAGCAGACGCCCCAGCTTGTAGCCTTCTTTGCCTAGCATGGCGAAGCTGGTCATGACGCCTCCCATCAAAGCGCCGCCCACACCGGCGGTGACCACATCCGCACCGGTCAGATAGAAGTTTTTGATGGGCGTCACCGGGTGCAGCCAGTCCTGCTGGAAGCGCTCGACAGTATGATCCACCCCGTAAATTTCTCCCCCCATGTTCATCTGGAACCACTGCGTCGACAGCGGCGTGGATAGCTCGTAAAAGTCCAGCGCCGCCTCTAATTGCGGCAGGCGCTTATACAATTCATCGAGCATCCGGTGAGAGAACTGCTCCTTCAGGGCCAGATAATCTTCACCGCGCTTGTTCCACTGCGATCCCGCCCATTTATCAAACCATTGGTTGTTGACGGGGACGATGATCTCCACGGTGGAGCGATCCAGATAGCGTGAATTCCAGGTGGGGTCTTTCGCGGAAGGGAAGGACACATAGGTCACAGGAAAAGGCGCAGACGGATCTTCCATAAAGCGGGCGACGTTACCGTCATGGTCATCGGAGGGATATATCCAGAAGTTGCTCCGCGGCATGCCTAAACTTTCCGGGGAGCCGCGAAATCCTGCATAGAGACACAGATGTGACGCGGATAGCGCCAGACCCTCCAGCTTTTTCAGCAAGTCGCCCTTCGACGCGGCGGACTCGGGCAGCAGATGCTTGATGGTAGGTATGACGCCGGCATCGCTGACCACAGCGTCCGCCTGCAGTTCGTCACCATTGCTCAAACGCACGCCGTAAGCGCGATTAGAGCGCACCAGCACCTCCGCCACTTGCGCGTAGGTGAACACTTCCCCGCCGCTGCGGCGAATCATCGGAATAATTTCTTCAGCAATGCGCCAGGAGCCGCCCACCGGATAGTTGCCTCCCGTGATGTAGTGCTTCGCCACCATGGCGTGCATCATGAAGGAAGAAGTCGTGGGCGGCAGGCCGTAATCGCCCCATTGCGCCGTCAACACGGAGATCAAGCGCTGATTTTGCGTCAGGCCTTCCAGCACTTCACGGGTGGTCTTGAAAAAGTAATCCGGCAGAAGAAAACGGCGGGCCTTGTGATAAGCCCAGGCGGCGATCTTGGGCAACGCCTGCCCGGCGAAAAACTTGGGGATGCGTCGACTGACCGAGTACAGCAAATCGACATAGCGGCGGATGGCGTCTTCTTCGCCGGGAAAACGTCGCGCCATTTCGTTGATGAACGGTTCTTTGCCGGCGATGAAGTCGTAATTGTCTTCGCCAATGAAAATACGATCGTAGCAGGGGTCCATTTCCGCCCACTCTATCTTGCCGTCGCTGATCAGATCGAACACCCGACGGATCATGGACCAGGGCTTGTGCACTTCGCCGATATAATGCACTCCGACATCCCATTCATAGCCGTTGCGTTCGTAGCTATGGGTATAACCGCCAGCGGTGTAGTGCTGTTCCAGCACGCAGACCTTCTTACCGATCAGTGACAACAACGCGGCGTTGCATAGTCCGCCGACGCCTGATCCGATGATGATCACGTCATAGTGATCGTCCGCTCGATTCTTACGGTAACGCTTTCCCGTTCTGACCATATTCTCCAGCCTCCTTCCTGATTATTGTTTTATTAATCCGGCAGACAAATAGCTTCCTTCTATTTGTCTGCAACGACAGGGCCTGCACAGGTCAGGCCCTGTCTCCCGCGGCTTGTCGCCGCGCAGGCGCGTCCATGCGCCTGGTGATTAACATGCCAATATCATTGCCATGTTAATAATACGTCGTCGCCAGTCCAATGCATCATACTGCTCACACCCGGAAGTGTGAACTGTCAACATTGCTTTTTTAGGCCTACGCCGCATTTACAAAACCAATCGCCAGTTGCTAGGGTCTTCAGTAATTTTACCCCGTTTCAATGTCGGAGACGCCTATGTGCGAGATATACGCCAACACCGATCCACAGTTGTATGAAGCGCACTCGAAGTCGGTGCGTCTGCGTGGGTTTGTCACCAGCGTGCGACTGGAGCAGCGCTTTTGGACGCTACTGGAGGAAATTGCGGAGTCTGAGTGCATGTCGACTTCTCAGTTCATGGCGAAGCTGTATGATGAAGTCGTAGAGAAAAGAGGCGAAGTCGGTAACTTCGCCTCTCTATTGCGCGTGGTTTGCGCGACTTATCTGGAAAGGAAGTACAGCGCGGGGCTTATAGCAGTTTGACGAACTGCGCCAACCATGCCGGGTGAGCAGGCCAGGCTGGCGCTGTGACGAACTGGCCGTCTGTCACGGATTCGTCCACAGCGATGTCGGCATACTGTGCGCCCGCCAGCTGCACTTCCGGCGCACAGGCCGGATAAGCGGAAATCTTTTTCCCTTCGATGACCTTGGCCGCCGCCAGAATCTGCGCGCCATGGCAAATCGCCGCAATTGGCTTGCCTTGCTGCGTGAATTCCTGCACCAGGCTGATCACTCTCTCTTTCAGCCGCAGGTACTCGGGAGCGCGTCCGCCCGGCAGCAACAATGCATCAAACTGCTCGGAGCGCACGTCGGCGAAAGTGGCGTTAAGCGTAAAATTATGTCCGGGTTTCTCAGTGTAGGTCTGATGCCCTTCAAAGTCGTGAATCGCCGTGGCGACGCTGTCGCCCTGCTTCTTGTCCGGACACACCGCCGCGACTTCGTAACCCATCGCCTGCAGCGCCTGGAACGGCACCATCAACTCGTAATCTTCAGCAAAGTCGCCAGTAATGATCAGTATTTTTTTAGTCATACCTCTATCTCCTTGTCGTCTAAGGTTGCGGACATCGCTCGCCTGTCAAAACTCCCGGCCGCCTGGCCGAGGGTCATTAAGCAGACTACCAGTCTAGGCTCCTTTTTCCGACATGGGGTAGTAGTGGGTTACTACAGAGACCCATCGGCGCCAAAAAGCATATTGGTAAACAAATAAAAGAAAATAGAGAAAGACGGAGAGAAAAGGCGGCGCTCTATGCAAGAACGCCGCTTTTGACAGGATTATTCGAGATGATCGGACTTATTCGCGGAACGACGCTCCGCCAGCCACTCTTGATAGGTCTGCGCCGCTTCGTCTCCGGGCATGCTGTCGATGATTTCGAAGTAGTCTTCGTTAAATTCATCCAACATGACTTCCGAACGAGGCTTGCAACGCACGGCGTATACCGTCTGCACGTTCTGATGGTCAAACTCGCGCCAGTACTGTTCGTCTTTCAACAGCGTGTAGCGATGCCCTTCCAGCTCTTTAATGACGGACGCGGTTCTGAATGTACCGGCGCGTTCCACCGCTTCTTTGTACTGCCACAGAATGCTGTAGGCGGAGGCGGCGGATGAGGAAGGCCGCAAGCCGTACAGTTCAGAGAATCTCTCGACGAACTCTTTCCCCTTGGGATGGTTGAAAATATAAGGCACCTCCCAGGTCCAGGGCGCCGCGCCGACAACGCCTTCCATAATCGCAGGGCCCGCCGCCTTCGTCATGCCCAACGTCAGGTTCGGCACGACGATTTTCATCTTGTCCTTCATGCCCATGGACGTGGCCAGCTCCAGGGCGCGCACCATATCGTCGCCGAACAACACCAGCACCAGTATCTTGGCGTCACTGGCCTGCGCCTGATTCAAGGCGTCGACGAAGTCTTTCTGCAAAGCGGTGGGGAATGGCGTCAGCACGCCAGGATGACTCTCTTTATCCTGGGTGTTGCTGAAGATACGAATCGACCGCTCCGTGCTCCACCCCCATGTGTAGTCAGCGGTGATAAAGAAGTATTTCTGACCGGCGTAATTGGTTTTCAGGTACTTGGACAGCACCTTCGCCCCCATCCAGGCGTTATAGCTCTCCCGGAACATGTGGGTATGCCCTTCTGTGCCAGTGGTTTCATTGGAGTAGGTGAGCGTACCGAAATAGATGCGATCCCTTGATTTGGCGGCCTTACCGCCAGAGATCGCCACCGCGCTGGATGATCCGCCGAATATGGCGACAACGCCATCTTCGTCCACCAATTGCTCAACGTTTCGCACAGAGCGATCAGGTTTGGATCCGGTATTTTTAATCACCAGTTCCACCGGCCGACCAAGAATGCCGCCGGCGGCGTTTATCTCATCCACAGCCATAAAAGCCGCCCTGCGTTGGGCCAGACCTTGTTCCTGGTATCGTCCAGTCTGGGGATAGTTGAGACCAATTTTAACGGATGGAGCAGCGAGTAATTCACCACTAACTAACAGGCAAAGCAGCGCAATGCTCTTCCAGATATAGCGCATACAGAGAACCCTCAATTTTTTTTGTAAGCAAATCGGGTTGATAGAGGTTTTGTGATTACCGGCTTCAAACATTCCCTGAAACCGGCGTGCTGACTACAGTAGTTGTAACCAGGAGCGGGGTAAAGTAGCGTAATAAAAATGACGACCTTATTAGCCTTTAGTCTAATATGAAAATACGGAAACAAATCAAAACACACCTCCGCCGCCCTATAGCGCTATACTCGCGCCGGGTCGCTTCGGATGGACGCCGACGCACGTCGGTTGACGGATTTTCACGCAATTTCCATTAGGCTTTTAAACTCGCGGCCTGACGACGGACGCAATAACGCCCGTTATCAGCGCCCTGTTTAACGGGCTAAATAAGCAACAAACCATGGACAAGTCGGAACCCTGGATGCCGATGAATACGACAAGATGGCGCTTTTTTCTCGGACTTGTGATGTGCGCCACATTTTCAACTTCTGCCGCCGCGATCAGACTGACCGTCGGAGAGTGGCCGCCCTACGCGTCGGAAAGCCTGCCCTACAAAGGGTTGCTGCCCAAACTGGTGACCGAAGCCTTCGCTCTTGAAGGCATTGAAGTCGAATATGACTTCATGCCCTGGGCCCGGGCTTACGAGTTCGCCCGCAAGCCCGGCTGGGACGGCGCCGTGGGCTGGGTCGACAATGCGCAACGACGGCGTAATTTCTGGTTCAGCGATCGCATCATTTACAGCAGCAGCGCATTATTTCACCTGAAAGATCAGGACTTCACCTGGAACGAGCTGAAGGACCTTGCGCCCTACCGGGTTGGAGTCAGCGTCGGCTACAGTTACGGCGAAGCGTTCGATAACGCCATCGCCAACCAGAATCTGCAGGTCATCCCCGCCGTGAATGACCGGCAAAATCTGGTCAAACTGCTGCGACGTGAAATCGATTTGTTTCCCCTGGACGCCAAAGTCGGGGAATATCTGCTGCAACATGAACTGCCGGAATATCAGCGCCTGTTCACCTATGACGAAAAACCCCTGATTCAGGACGGTTTATCCGTAATGTTCCCCAAGAATGGCCCTAACAGCCGCAGCTACGTCGCGATCTTCAATCAGGGTCTGAAACGCCTCAAGCGCAATGGCGATTACTCGCGTATTCTTAACAACATTGACGTCATCAACGGCATCTCGCAGCTCAGTTTTTACAGCGAGGACTACGCTCCTTTCAATTATCGCGAAAACGGCGTGGCCAAAGGCATCGCCCTGGACCTTTTCGATGCGATCATGGAAACCATCGGCGCGGATAAAAGCCGCAGCGACGTGCATTTCATGAACTGGCCGGAAGCTTACAAAGCCGCAACCAGCCAAAACCGCAGCGCGCTGTTCACCATGACGCGTACGCCTCAGAGAGAGGATAAATTCAAATGGGTCGGCCCCATCTATCGCTCCAAAGTAGTATTGATGGGGAAACGCCATGACGTTGAGGCCGAAGAATCGGAGCCCATCCATCTGAAAGAGCTCGGTCATAAGCGCATCTGCGTGATTCAGGATGACGTTGGCCATCAACTGATGGTCAGCGCCGGCGTCAAAGAACGAAACCTGACCGCCACTACGCATCCGCTCACCTGCGGGCAAATGCTGAACAACGGCGAAGTCGATTATTGGGCGTACGGCTCGCAAACCGCCAACTGGTATCTGCAACAATTGGGACTGGACGCCCGCGACTATCAAGAGGTGATGACGGTCACCGAGTCTTCAGAGTATTTCGCTTTCAACCTGGACGTGGACGACCGCATCATTGAATCATTTCAGAAAGCGTTGGATTACTTGAAGCTCAGCGGTCAGATGCATGACATTCTGCAGCGCTACGTTCCCAATTAAACGCCGCACCAAGCAGATAAAAAAGCGAACGGACGGCAGTCGGGTCTACCGCCCATTCGAGGAAGAAAACAAGATCCCGACTTACACTTTGAAGCGCGCCACCTGCTGACGCAGATGCTCGCCCAACTCCGCCAATTGCGTGCTGGTATTGGCGGTTTCCTGAGTTCCCCGCGCAGTCTGCTCCGCCGCGTCGGCGATGGAGGTGATGCTGCGGCTGATGTCTTCGGTCACCGCAGTCTGCTCCTCGGAAGCGGCGGCGATCTGGGTGTTCATGCTGCTGATGGTGGTGATGGCGGAAACAATCGCATTCAGCGACGAGCCCGCCGACTGCGCCTTATCCACCGCCGCCTGCCCGTTGTTGCGGCTTTGCTCCATGCTGCCCACGGCTTTATTGGAGCCGTCCTGCAAGCGGCTGATCATGGCCTGAATCTCTTCCGTGCTTTCCTGGGTTTTGCTGGCCAGCGCCCGTACTTCATCCGCCACGACGGCGAATCCGCGTCCCGCTTCACCTGCCCGCGCTGCTTCGATGGCTGCGTTCAACGCCAGCAAGTTGGTTTGCTCGGCAATGCCGCGAATAACGGAAAGCACTGACACAATCGAGTTAACATCCCCTTCCAGAGCGTTGATGACTTCCGAGGCGCTGCCGATTTGGGTGGAGAGTTGTTCAATAGACTTGATGGCGTCGTCCACAATGCGTTTAACATTGGCGCTTTCGTCATCCGCCTCTTGCGCCGCCTCCGCCGCCTGTTGCGCATTCTGGGCGATTTCGCGCGCGGCGGCGGACATTTCATTCACCGCCGTCGCCACCATTTCGGTTTCCTGCTGCTGCGAGGCCACCGCTTCGCTGGTCTCCGCCGCAAAGCCTTTCATCTCCCGGACAGCGGAGGACATGCTCTCAATAGAGTTTTTGATATCGCCAACCAGATTCTGCACTTTGGCCACGAAAGCGTTGAAGTTGGTGGCCAGACGAGTGAATTCATCTTTGCCTGATACATCCAGACGCTGCGTCAGATCGCCCTCGCCTTCCGCTATATTCTCCATGGCGTCGCCCAGTCGAATCACTGGACGCATTAAAGTGTTCAACAATAATGCCATGAGAGTGCTGACCACCAGCACCCCGATAATCGCATAAACGATGGCGGAGTTGCGGAAATCCGCCAATGAGGCGAACGCTTTTTCTTTATCTATCACCACCCCCAGCCGCCAGGACACTGAGGCGATGCCGGAAATGGGGAAGAAGCTGACCAGTACGGACTGCTTGTCGCTGGTAGTCTCTTGCAAGTCACTGGCGTTCAGCTTAGGTGTTTCCTTGGGGAACAAGTCCGTGACATTTTTGTCGACCATCTTCACATCGGGATGGACCAGAACTTTCCCTTTATCCGTCACTAAAAAGGCGTATCCCAAGCCGAAGAAGTCCACGGAGTTGACCATCTTCGTGACCACATCCAGATTAAGGTCCGCCCCCGCTACGCCTGAGCTGGAGCCTGAAAACGGCGCCGCCGCAGTGATCAACAATTCTTTCGTCAGCACATCGCGGTATGGCTCTGAAAAAGTCGGCGAACCCTTTTGCTGTGCGGTGGTGTACCAGGGACGTTTACGGGGATCGTAATCCGAGGGAAAGGATTCATTGGCGTCGTTGTATATAAATGTCCCATTCGACAAACCAGCGTACATGCCCGCCACTTCTTCGGAGACCGCCCCGACCTGGGCGTACGCCCTGATGGTCTCCACATCCGTGGTTTGCGCCGCCTTCAAGGCCACGCCACGCACCAGATCGAGCTTCCCATTCAGCCAGCTTGCGATGCTGCCGGATACAGCCCCGGACAATTCCTGCATGCCGCCTTCCAGGTCTTTCTTGGTTTGGTCGGCCAAAAAGTAATAGTTGTTGGCCGCGAATGCGACAATCGAGAGCAGCAGTATCCCGCCGCTCAGAATGATAATCTTATGCCGGAACTGCATAGCTAAATTCATGCGTCAGAACTCCAAAATAAATCCTGTGGAAGAAGCCCCCTGAGCCATGCTCGGCCGGAGCCGATAAAGCGCTTTGCGAACAATGATGTAAGCGTAATCGGAGTAGGCTTTATTCTTTAGCTTAGACGGATTTTGAAATAGTGCACTGCGCCGGTTATATCCGGCGCCTGTTGAGGAGGGATGATGAGTAAGAGAGGGTAAGCGCTAACGTACTCGACGCAACAGAACCACGCCCAGCAAAGCGCATATGCAGATCGGCGCCAATGTCGCAATGACAGGATTGAAGCCGAATACCAGGCTGGCCGGGCCCAACAGATCCTGCATGTACTTGAACAGCAGTCCGATGATGATGCCGCAGAATACGCGGAAACCCATGGTGACCGAACGCAGCGGTCCGAAAATAAAAGAGATCGCCACCAGCACTAAGACAGAGGTCGCCACCGGCTGCAACACCTTCTTCCAGAACGCCATCAAATAAGAATTCGCGTCCAGCCCCTGCTCTTCCTGATATTGGGCGTAGGTGTACAGACCTTTGATAGACAAATATTCAGGCTTGATGATCAGTACTTCCAGAATGCTGGGGGATAAGCTGACATTCCAGCGCAGAGAGTCGAACGTCTGCACATTGCTGCCATCATCTTTAATTTCCGTACGTTCAATATCCTGCAGCAACCAATGATCGCCCTGATAAATCGCGCGCTTGGCGAAGGTGGAGCGCACCATGCGACGTTCATCATTGAATTCAAACAAGCTCACGCCATGCAGCACGCCTTTCGGCTCCACCGCATTGAAGTGCATAAACACATTGCCTTCACGCCGCCACATACCGGCGGAAGAAGCCACGTTCTCAGCCGCGCCCTGCTCCAAGGCCTTTTGCGTCTGCGCGATACGCTCCGTGTGCGGCGCCACAAACTCGCCCACCAGGATGCCGACAACCACCACCGCCAAGGCAGGCTTCATGGTGGACCAGACCACCCGCACCACGGAAACGCCGGCGGCTCGAATCACTGTCAGCTCGCTGTTATTGGCCAACACGCCCAGCCCCACCAGACAGCCAATAAACGCAGCCAGGGGCAAGTAATCATAGATACGCCTGGGTACCGTGAAGACAATGTATTTCATCGCCTGAAAAGTCTGGTAGTCGTTCTTCAATTCGTCCATTTCAGCGATGAACGCGAACACCAGGTCCAGAGATAGCACCACCAGCAGCACCAGCAGCATGGCGGAGGCGACAGTGGCGACAATATAACGATCAATTTTGCGCACGCGTCATCCTCCTCTTCTGCCGCCAGTCAGGGCCGAACATCAACACCAGCGCGATCGCCAGAAAAGTTCCATGCACCCACCACATGCCTATCCATTCGCTGATGCGCCCCTTCTCCAGACTTTTACGACTGGCGATCAGCAGCCCCAGATAAGTGATGTAAATCAGCATGGCGGGAAGCAAGTGGAAGAAGCGCCCCTGCCTGGGATTCACCCGGCTCAGGGGGATCGCCAGCAGCGCAACGATAGGGACCAATAAAGGAATGGAGATACGCCATTGTAGCAAGGCTCTGTCCTTGGGATTGTCGGAACGCCACAGCTCACTGGTGGGCTTGGCTTCGTCCCGGGTTTTCTCCGCCTCTGCGTCAGGTTCCGCGATCTTGATGCCATAAGCGTCATATTCAATCACACGGTAATCCATTTCTCCCGGACGCCCTTGATAACGGGCGCCTTCGTGCAGAACCACAAAGCGGCTGCCGGTGTTGGGGTCGACCAGCTGTGTGCCCCGCTTGGCGGCCAAGACAGAGATGCTGCCGTTTTCCGAGTCCCGTTCCGCGATAAATACGTTCTGCATTTCCCGCTTGTCGCTGCTCAGCCCTTCGGTGTAAGTCACCCGTTCACCTGAACGCAGGCTTTGAAAACGCCCCGGCGCCAGCAATTCGAATTCCGTGACTCTGGATTGGTCCGAAAAAATTTCATCCACCTGACGCAGTCCCCAGGGGCTGACGTAAAGGCTCATGGAGCCGACCACCAGCATCACCAGCAGCGCGGAGACCATTGTCAGTTTGATAAGCTGAAAACGGTTCATGCCGCAGGCGAACAGCACCGTCATTTCACTTTCCAGATACATGCGGCCGTAGGCGAGCAGAATCCCGATAAATAAACCCAGGGGCAGAATCAATTCAAGAAAGCCCGGCAGGCGATATCCCATGATGGCGAACAACACATCCGCCGACAGCTTGCCCTGGGCGGCGTCAGCCAGATACTTGATAAACCGTCCGCTCATAAAAATAAGCAGCAGCACGCCAGCGACAGCGACCATGCTGACCAGCAACTGCCTGGACAGATAACGAAGGATAATAAACAACGAAATTACCTATTTAGTTCTTCCGCAATATCAACCGAAGCGCGCGGAACGGCGCGTCAGGACAGGTTAAGCGGCGCTGCGTTTTTGAGCGCGCGTCAAAGTGACGCAAGATACCAGACTCACATGCAAATTTCATAGCCTTAACGTAGACTTGATTGCGTATAGGATACGTCTCATATAGATTGCCTCTTGCAACGGCGGGCGACGCTCCCGCATCGAATGAGACTTCTGCGGCGCCCCAGGGAACGCCTCCGGCGCCTTCCATCAAGCGGACGTTGGTCCGGCATGGAGAACAAAGCCCAATGAATTTAGGTTAAGAGGATTCGCAACCACTATGAATTATTCCGCTCTTTCCACCGACCCGATAAAACAAAAAAGCGACTGCCTTGTGGTCGGCGTTGTCGAAGGCAAATCCCAGTCGGCAGTTTGGACAGAACTAGACCAACAGTGCAAAGGCGTTCTGGGTAAATTGCTCTCTTCTGGCGATATCTCTTCCAAGTTGGCGGCCACCAGCTGGTTTTATCCGCAGGAAGGCGGCGTCAAACGTCTTTTGTTCGTCGGCCTGGGTAAAGAGAAAGAATTAAGCGAAGCGGGCTTCCGCAAAGCCGCAAAATCCGCCATGCAAAGCCTGAGCAAAAGCGGCGCGGGCAACGCAGTGGTCGCACTGTCGAGCCTAACCCTGAATGCGCTGAAAGCCGGCTGGGCGACGGAGCAACTGGTGATTGCACTGGAATCCGCCTGCTACATCTTCGACAACATGAAAAGCGAGAAGGCCACGCCAACCAAAGTCAGCCAGGTTAAAGTCGCTGGCGACAAGCGCGATAAAAGCGCCATTGAGGCCGCTATCGCCAAAGCCGGCGCGGTCGCCAAGGGCATGAGTCTGACCAAAGACCTGGGCAACCTGCCCGGTAATGTCTGCACTCCGGATTATCTGGCCAAACAAGCCAAAGCGCTCGCCAAAGAGTACAAATCTCTGAAAGCGGAAGCCCTGGGTGAAAAAGAGATGAAAGAACTGGGCATGGGCTCTTTCCTTTCTGTCTCCGCAGGCAGCGATGAACCCGCCCGCCTGATTGTCATCGAATATAAAGGCGGCGACGACAAACAAAAGCCCCATGTACTGGTGGGCAAAGGCATCACCTTCGACAGCGGCGGCATCAGTCTGAAGCCGGGCGAAGGCATGGATGAAATGAAGTACGACATGTGCGGCGCCGCCAGCGTATTTGGAACGCTATTGGCGCTGGCGGAAATGAAAGCGCCAGTCAATGTCGTCGGCGTCATCGCAGCGGCGGAAAACATGCCCAGCGGTAAAGCCACCAAACCCGGCGACATCGTCACTACCATGTCCGGCCAGACAGTGGAAATTCTCAACACGGACGCCGAAGGCCGTCTGGTGTTGTGCGACGCCCTCACTTATTGCGAACGCTTCAAGCCAGAAACCGTGGTGGACATCGCCACTCTGACCGGCGCCTGCATCATCGCACTGGGCAACCACGCCACCGGTTTGCTGGCCAATGACGACAAACTGGCTGACGCACTGCTCGCCGCCGGCGAAAGCACTGGCGACAGAGCCTGGCGTCTGCCGCTGTGGGATGAGTACCAGACCCAGCTGGACAGCAACTTCGCAGACATGCAGAACATTGGCGGACGCCCCGCCGGCACCATCACCGCCGCCTGCTTCCTGTCCCGCTTCACCAAGAAGTATCGCTGGGCCCACCTGGACATCGCTGGCGTCGCCTGGACATCAGGTAAAGACAAAGGCGCCTCCGGCCGTCCAGTACCTTTGCTGACCGAGTATCTGCTGGGTCAAGTTAAAGGCTGATTGCGACACATATAAAGCGATCCCTGTCACAGACCATGGTATTCGATTCGGATACCATGGTTATTTAATTATTCCGATTAATTATATACATTACATGCCAAAAGCCGACTTCCATCTGCTTTCTTCCGGCGACATTGCACAAAGGGACTTTTATCTTTGTAGACTTTGCGAAAAGATATATCGATTAGGACATCGGATATATATCCTATGCAAAGACTCAAAAGAACTAGAACATTTGGACGATTTATTATATTCCTTTCGGCCGGAAAGCTTTATTCCACATAGTATTGAACCTGAATCCCCCTCTTCCGACACACCAGTTTTTTTATGCACCCGCCTGCCGGAAACAATTTCCACCGAAGTTGTTATAAATCTCACCGAAGCCCCGCCAGACAAGGCGGACAGAGTGATAGAACTCGTAACCGGCGATCCTGACGCCCGTGCGAAATCCAGAAAAGTGTATAAACTGTATAAACAATTAGGCTTCGAGTTGCAGACTTATAACATCGAATCTGCTTAAATATTGAGTAGGAAACGGGAGTCATTTCTCGGCGACGAGTAAGTCATCGTTTCCATAAAGACCCAAAGAGGTCTAAATAATAATTAAATTAATCGGAGCCTGATTAATAACTACAATTGAAACTTGGGATTTACGAGGAATATAACCGATGAGTTCTCCTGTAGCTGACAGTGAAAGTGATCTCATTCCCTTGTTGGATGAAATAGTGATTGATGATTCGGAGCTGGCTTCTTCCCATCCCGGCCTTACCGAAATTCAGAACAATCAACCCCAAACGCAACTTAGCAAGGAGTGTGAAAGTATGGAGATGACACCCGCGAACGGACAGGTTGACGTAAAACCGACCAGTCTGCGGGGCAATAATCCATTCTTGCCCTATGAGCACTTGGAAAAGCTGGCGCTGGAGCGCATGGAGTTTCAGAAGGAGTTTGAAGCCTTTTTCAAGAAACAAAGCACGCACGCCGCAGCCAGCTCGGTTTTGAAAGAAACCAAAGATCTGGAGCGGATTGTCCACCTCACTACACAGAAAGTGGTGGCGGAGTACATGCCGCAGATCGAGCAAAGGGTCCGCGCCGAGGTCATCCGTCATATGAACAGCCTCAACTTATCCAAATAAGCTGAGCATCCCCTCCGATAACGGCCACGCTGCGGGATGCGGCGCGGCCCGATATGCGCCCATGCGGCTATCAGAAGATCCCATGGGTGTGTATAATGCGGCCTTTTCCAGGGCCGTCTGATCAGCGCTAGCACCCACTATTCCGCACCCGTGCGTTCACCCGTTGCAGACGCCCATTTAGCGGCCTCTTTCGGCTATTATTCTTAGATCCTAGAATCAAGCACCTGAGCGAAACGAATACATATACGTCATGATGGAAAAAACCTACCAACCCGGCCAGATTGAAAGTCAGTGGTACGCCTTTTGGGAAGAACAAGGCTTCTTCAAACCCAGTCAGCAGGGCGAGCCCTTCAGCATCATGATCCCACCGCCCAATGTCACCGGCAGCCTGCACATGGGACATGCTTTCCAGGACACCATCATGGACGCCCTGACCCGCTACTATCGCATGCAGGGCCGCGACACCTTGTGGCAGGTTGGAACAGACCATGCCGGCATCGCCACTCAAATGGTGGTCGAGCGTAAACTGGCGGCGGAAGAAGACAAAACCCGCCACGACCTGGGTCGCGAAGCGTTTCTTGATAAAGTCTGGGAGTGGAAAGCGGAATCCGGCGGCACTATTACCCGCCAGTTGCGTCGTATGGGCGCATCCGTGGACTGGTCCCGCGAACGCTTCACCATGGACGAGGGCTTCTACAAGGCGGTGCAGGAAGTATTCGTTCGCTTGTATGACGACAAACTCATTTACCGCGGCAAGCGTCTGGTTAACTGGGACCCGAAACTGCACACCGCCATTTCCGACCTGGAAGTTATCTCTGAAGACGAGAAAGGCAAGCTGTGGCACTTCCGCTATCCCCTCGCTAACGGTGTAAAAACTGCGGACGGCAAAGACTATCTGGTTGTCGCGACAACGCGTCCGGAAACCATGCTGGGCGACACCGCCGTGGCCGTTAACCCGGAAGACGACCGCTACCGCGACCTGGTCGGCAAAACCGTGGTTCTGCCTGTGGTTAATCGTGAAATTCCGATTATCGCCGACAGCTACGTAGACATGGAATTCGGTACCGGCTGCGTAAAAATCACACCAGCTCACGACTTCAACGACTACGAAGTGGGCAAGCGCAATCAGTTGCCCATGATCAACATCTTCACCATTGACGCCAGCATCCGCGACGAAGGCGAAGTGGTGAACAGCGACGGCACGCCCAACCTGGACATGCAAGCAGCGATTCCCGCCGGCTATCCCGGCCTGGACCGCTACGACGCGCGCAAGAAAATCGTCGCCGACTTCGAAGCGCTGGGCTACCTGGAAGAAATCAAAGACCACGCCCTGAAAGCGCCTCGCGGCGATCGTTCCGGCGTTGTAATCGAGCCTTACCTGACCGACCAATGGTTCGTAGCGGTGAAGGCTCTGGCGGAGCCCGCCATCAAAGCCGTTGAAGATGGCGACATCCAGTTCGTGCCCAAGCAATACGAAAACATGTACTTCGCCTGGATGCGCGACCTGCAGGACTGGTGTATTTCCCGTCAGTTGTGGTGGGGCCATCGCATCCCCGCCTGGTATGACGACCAGGGCAATGTATACGTCGCCCGCAACGAAGAAGAAGTGCGCAGCAAGTACAGCATCGACGACAGCATCGCGCTGCATCAGGACGAAGACGTTCTGGATACCTGGTTTTCCTCCGCGCTGTGGACGTTCGGCACGCTGGGCTGGCCGGAAAATACTCGCGAGCTGCAAACCTATCACCCCACCTCAGTGCTGGTGACCGGTTTCGACATTATTTTCTTCTGGGTGGCGCGCATGATCATGATGACCATGCACTTCATCAAAGACGAGGACGGCAAGCCTCAGGTTCCCTTCAAAACCGTTTACGTACACGGTTTGGTGCGGGACTCGCAAGGCGCCAAGATGTCCAAGTCCAAAGGTAACGTGCTCGACCCCATCGACTTGATTGACGGCATCGAGCTGGAGCCTCTGGTGACCAAGCGCACCAGCGGCCTGATGCGGCCCCAGGACGCACAGAAAATTGAAAAAGCCACCCGCAGTGAATTCGCGGAAGGCATCGCCTCTTACGGCACTGACGCATTGCGCTTCACCTTCTGCTCCCTGGCTTCCACAGGTCGCGACATCAAGTTCGACGTAGGCCGTATCGAAGGTTATCGCAACTTTTGCAACAAGATCTGGAACGCAGCGCGCTACGTGCTGATGAATACCGAAGGTCAGGATTGCGGTCAAAATAACGAAAGCTACGAGCTGGGTCTGGCTGAGCGCTGGATCATCTCCCGTCTGCAGGAAACAGAGCAGCAAGTGGAAAAAGCCGTTGCCGCCTTCCGCTTCGATCAGGCCTCGCAAGCTATTTACGAGTTTATCTGGAACGAATACTGTGACTGGTATCTAGAGCTGTCCAAGCCGGTTCTTTGGGACGACACAGCTTCCGCCGAACTGAAGCGCGGCACGCGCCGTACTCTGGTGCGCGTGCTGGAAACCGCACTACGCATGGCGCATCCGTTCATGCCTTACATCACGGAAGAGATCTGGCAGAAGGTGAAAGAGCTTGCCGGTAAATCCGGACCCACCATCATGCAGCAGCCGTATCCGGTGGCGAACGCCTCTCGCATTGATCAGGAAGCAGCAGCCTCTATTGAGTGGCTGAAGGGCGTCATTCTGGCTGTGCGCAATATCCGCGGCGAGATGGATATCTCTCCCGCCAAAGCCATCAACGTTATTCTTGCGCAAGGCGATGACAGCGACAGAGCGCGCCTGCAAGCCAATCAGTCTTTCCTGATGAAACTGGCCAAACTGGAGTCCATCCGCTGGCTGGCGGCGGACGAAGAAGCGCCGATGGCGGCCACTCAGTTGGTCGGAGCCATGCAGGTGCTGGTGCCAATGGCAGGCTTGATCGACAAAGAAGCCGAGCTGGCGCGTCTGGGCAAGGAAATTGACAAGCTTTTGAAAGAACAGCAGCGCCTGCAAGGCAAACTGGGCAACGAAAGCTTTATCAGCAAAGCGCCGGAAGCCGTCGTCGCAAAAGAGAAAGAAAAACTGGCGGATGTAGAAGCTGCGCTGACTCAGCTGCGTGACCAAGTATCCCGCATTGAGTCAATCTAACTCTCCAGGCTAAAGGGGTTGCGACTGACGCACTAAGGACACACCGGTATGCGACACCGGATACATATTCTGGGAAATGGATCGCTGGGAGGCCTGCTGGCCTGCCGGCTCTTCCCTTTCGCCGATGTGCGCCTGATTCTGCGCAGCCCCCCTTCCTTCCATTCCCACCCCAGTGATGAGCACATTGCGTTAACGCTTGATCAAGCAGGCGAAAGCATGACAAGACCACTACACTGGGAAACCGCAAGCGCAGCCGATCCAATTTCCACCCTTTTTATCACCACCAAAAGCTATTCTGCTGTGGCCGCCCTGAACTCAGTCAAACACCGACTCACTCCGGCATGCCGCATTCTGCTGTGGCAAAACGGCATGGGCAGCCAAACGCAGATCGCACAGGAATACGCTGACATGGCGGTTTACGCCGCCTCCACAACAGAAGGCGCCAATCAGCCGAAACCAGGACATATCATCCACGCTGGTCATGGCCAGACCTGGCTGGGGCCTCTCACCGCCAGCGCCACATTTCAGGAGGCGCAACTTCTGGCCTCCCTGCTAAAGCAGGCGGGTTTCCGCAGTGACGCAACGGCGGATATCGGCGAGCAGCTCTGGCGCAAACTCAGCGTGAATTGCGGCGTAAACCCCTTTACCGCCCTGTTGAACTGTCGCAACGGGGATATTCTCGAACATAGCTACTTCCAGAAGCGTATCGATGCGCTTTGTGAAGAGTTGTCGACGGCGCTATTCGCGGCGGGGTACGGCGAACCCGCCGCCAGCATCAAAGCGCGAATCGTCGCGGTTGCTCAGGGCACCGCGAACAATATCTCATCCATGCTGCAGGACGTTCGCGCCGGCAGACAAACCGAGATCAGCGCCATCAACGGATTCATTTGCGATTATGCGGACGCCCATGGCCAGCCTCACCCCGTTAATAGCGAGCTGACCGCAGGCGTCCTTGCTCTGAGCGCCCATTCGGACCAGAGCGCGTAGACCACAGCAATTTTACCCAAGGGGGATATATGGGCCACAGGCTTTCCAAGATTTACACCCGCACAGGGGACAAAGGAACAACCGGACTGGGCAATGGCGAACGTATCGCCAAGAATGCGTTGCGGGTGGAGGCGATGGGCGCCGTCGACGAAACCAACAGCGTCCTGGGCGTGGTCATCTGCGAACTTACGCAAGACGACCCGCTTCACGCCCAATTGCAAAGCATTCAGAATGATTTGTTTGATCTGGGTGGCGAACTGTCCATTCCCGGCCACCTCATCATTATCGATAAGCACATCACTCGACTGGAAGAATGGCTGGACCAGCTAAACGACGAACTGCCGCCCCTGAAGAATTTCATTCTACCGGGAGGCGACCGCGCCGCCAGCCATTGCCATATGGCGCGCAGCATCTGCCGTCGCGCGGAGCGCACAGTGGTCAGCCTGGCGCAGCAAGAACAGCTAAATCCCTGCCTGCAGGGCTACCTGAACCGACTTTCTGACTACCTCTTCGTCGCCGCGCGAACACTGGCGCGACGCAAAGACGGCGAAGAAATATTGTGGACCCAAACCAAATGGGAAGCGTAGCGCGCTATATTTTGAATCCCCCCAGCAGATCGTGAAGGGCTCCGGTTAGCGCAGACAATTCACGACTGGACGCCAGGGTTTCCTTGGCGTTTTCCGCGGTCTCCCGTCCCAGTCCGCTGATATGGCCGACATTTTCATCGATGGTTTTGGCGACGGCGGACTGTTCCTCCGCCGCCTGAGAAATCTGATGACTCATATCCACAATGCTGGCGATGGCCGCCACAATGTGATCCAGAGCCGCAGAGACATCCTGGGACTGCGCCACGGTGGCGTCCGTCACTGAGCGGCTGCTTTGCATCGAGTTCACCGCTTCCTTAACGCCAGCCTGCAACTGCGAGACCATAGCCTCAATCTCCTCCGTGGACTTCTGCGTACGCTGCGACAACGTGCGCACCTCGTCCGCCACCACCGCGAAACCACGCCCCTGCTCGCCAGCGCGCGCCGCTTCAATAGCCGCATTCAGAGCCAGCAGATTGGTTTGCTCCGCAATCGCCTTGATCTCCACCAGCATCTGGGAAATATTTTGCGAATCCCGCGCCACGCGATTAATGGTCTCTACCGACGCCGCAATTTCCCCCGATAAACGGCTGATAGTCTGCAATGTCGCGTCCACTACCTGCTTGCCTTTGGTCGCTTCGGTGTCCGCCTGATGCGCCGCATCTTCAACGCCTTGCGAACTGCCCGCCACCTCCGCCACCGTATCCACCATCTGATGCATTGATTCGGAGATCTGCCTGGTTTCCTGCATTTGCTTTTCTGAAGCTTCGCTGCTCGACACCGCTACGGCATTCACCCGACGCGCCTGCTGATCCACGCTGCCCGCCGTCTTCACCAGATCAGTCATCAGTGTGTGCACTTTCTCTGTCATATGATTGAAAGCGCGAGTCAGATCACCCATTTCATCCCGGTTATCCAGCTCTAATCGCGCCGTCAGATCACCATCGGATACTTTTCTGGCGCCGACGGAAAAATGCTCAATGGTGGATTTCACCGACACAAAGAAGCCCATGTACAAGTAAACGATGATTAACAAGAGAACGCCCAGCACCAGGAATATCCACAACATGGCGGTCTCACGCTCCTGTAAACGCTGATCCAGGATGGTTTCCGTCAGATGGTAAATGCGACCATTAAATTGCAACAGCGCATCGATATTCGCAGTCAACGCTTTGTCGAATACAGGCCACTCAATTTCAGGCGCTACGGGCGTGACGATGTGCTGATCCAGATAATCCCGGGTCTCAATAATCACATTGCGGACGCTGTCCGCATCCGCCGACAACTCCTCACGGATCATCGGACTGGCGTTGAGCGTGACCTCTAATTGATTGGAGAAGCTATCTCCAAGGGCGGTCAAGTTATCGAAGATTTTGTTCAGGACGTCGCCTACGTCAAACCCCACCTGCCCCTCCAGGGCGGCGTAAACGCCACTGGCGCGAGCGCGCCCCATGACATTACTCGCGCGAATAATTTGTCCATCCGCCAACTTCATCAGAAACTGCACTTCACGAGACAAGTCCTGCGCCACGCCGGAAACCTGCGTCGCACTGCTGAGAAAGCTCTCGACTTTACTGACAAAAGAATTGAAGTAGGTAATCTGCGGATCAAGCGACATCTGGTTTTCATCCCCCTGAGCCAGGCTGCGCCAGGAGGCGGTGAGATCCTCCAGTTGCTTGCGCAAATCATGGTTGACGTCGAAGTTTAACTCTGCCGCGTCCAACTTAGCCAAAACGCTATCGATTGAGGAACGGATTTCCATGGTGCGCTGCTCCAGCTCAGGCGCCTGCCGCAGCTTCGCCACGCTGCGATAGTCTCTGTACTGTTGCGCCAACTTCAACAGCTCAGCGGACTGTTCAATGACCGCCATGCCTTCGACTTCATTTTCGATTTGTCTGACATCATCGTAGAGCTGACTGACCAGGCTATAACCCAGCGCGATTATCGGAAGTAAAAACAGAACGCTGATCAGCAAAAATTTGTAGATCAGTTTCAACTGGTTCATGAGCCTGATAGCAGGCCAGAGAATCCGCCTCACTTGATCACCTCTCCGCCTTCTTCTGCAAGGAAGGACTTATTATTGAACGCATTTCGACGCTTAATGCGCGCCGCTTAGTTATATCCGTATTTTTATAGTTGCTTCCTTTCTGCAAAGTTTAGCTTAAATATTGGGAGGAACTTGCAGGTTCCCGGCGAGTCCTGCATTCTTTCGCAAGTTTTTTGTAATTTAACGCATCTTTAGAAAGGTTATATGGGCCAACATGAAGTTACTGCGCGCCTTGGCGAGCTGACCAATACATTTATCGAGCGCCACCACTCTTCGTCGCGACAGCGTCCCTGCATTCCACTCAATGAGGAGACTCGCTACATGCTGGACTCCCCCTGCGTGGAGCACGTTGATGAAGAAGCCGGCGTATTCTACTGGACGCCCAAGCCGCACATGGACTTCACCCTCTTCGACGGGTTAGAGCAAGGTCTGGAAGTCGCCATTCACCCCTCCATTACGGCGTTTTACGGTAGCTATTGGAGCGATGGCCTTTGGTGCTCAAGTCCGTTTGGAGAAGTCAGCCTGATTCAACTGTGGAATGAAGAAGACATGGAAACTCTGCGGGAGAATCTATTGGGCCACGCCTTTCAGAAAAGTAAACGCCGTCAGGGGTTAACCCTGTTCATCGGGCTCACTGCCGATGACCGCATCGTCACGGTGGACAATCATTCCGGGGAGGTCTATCTGGAAGAAGCCGGCCGGCCGCCGCAACGCACGCTCGCCGCCAGCCTCGGCGAATGGCTCAGAGAGCTGGAGCCGACGCTTACGCCCTACACGGCGTAAGCCGTCCTCCTCTACGGGGCATCTACCCCATATGTCCCGCCACCGTCAGCAACGCGATTAGAATGAACCAGATAATCATGGCGCGATTGAGTAAGTCTCTAATCGCGCACATTTGCTTCACTTCCAAATCAACGTCCTGGACTCCCCCAGCACTGGGCGCCGCCAGCGGATAAATCTCCACCGCGCCTCCCGCCGCCTTGCGCAAGACGGTGAATGCATCGGAATGGGGATCGATCATATCGTTGGCGGACTGTTTAATAGCCCCGCCAAAATTGCCCGCCAACGCAAAGCTCAATGCCAACAACCGTGAAGGTATCCATTCCAAAGCTTTGTACACGGTCGTCATCTGTTGCGGCACATAAACAGAAGGGTCACGCCCGGCGACATGAGCCAGTCTTGCGAGCAGCGCTCCAACAGGCCCAATCGCCATATACCAGAAAATCACCATGAAATAGCGTACAAAGGTTTGATACAGATACTGTGAGCAGGCAGCGTAATGGAGCTGCGCGGGGCTCATATTCTGAGCGTCGCCAATATGGATCTCCGCTTCTTCCAGAGTTCGAAAAGCCGACTGAAAACGCCCCTCTCGCCATTGCTGTAGATAGATATCCACTGACTGCTTGAGAAAGCCGCATCCCAGGCAAAGAAACAACATGACGATGTGCACGAACAACGTCAGAAAGCCGAAGAAGACGTCATCGGTCAAGCGCAGAACGATAAACAACGCCAGCGCCGGCGCCGCCAGTGCGATCAGCAGATAGAAAGGCGCGCTGTTGCGGATCACCGGCAGGCGCAGTTCGAAAAAGGTCAGAAAGCTTTTCGCCCACTGGTCGTGCCGCCGACTCAGAGTCAGGTTCAGCCTCTTCTGCATGATGTACGTCAGCAGCAAAACCAGAAATTTCATTTGATTATCCTTCTTCGTTCGACATCAGTTTTCTAAGTTTAGGCCAATCAAACGCAGGTCCGGGATCGGTTTTACGGCCCGGCGCGATATCGCTGTGACCAACCACCCTATCCGCCGTTATCAGGGGAAAGGCCCTGCATATGGTCCTCGCTATGCAGGCCAGTCGCTGATATTGAATCGCCTCATAGGGAATGTCATCCGCGCCTTCCAGCTCAACGCCGATGGAATAGTCGTTACAGTTATCCCGCCCAAGCCAGGAAGAGCGCCCCGCATGCCACGCCCTGTCATGCAGCGATACAAACTGAATAACTTCGCCGTCGCGACGGATGAACAAATGCGAGGAAACCTGCAAATGGCCAATCTCCCTGAAATAAGGGTGAGCCTCGCAATCCAGACGATTCAGGAAAAAATCACAGACATACTCACCACGAAACTGAGCGGGAGGCAAACTGATATTGTGCACCACCAACAGGCTGATCTCCGCGCCTGTCGGTCGTTGATTGAAATTAGGCGAAGGCATTCGCTTCACCAGACTCAACCATCCCTGAGCGTCTATTGTAAATTCAGAATTTTCCACAGGTTTTGGCCCAGCTTAGGAAGCGCAGCGAAATCAGAACTTTAGATAGAGTTTAGGCGTGGATCAAGCCTGTCGAAAGAATTAGGCTGGGAAGAGTGTGTATGAGAGGGAATACAATGAGGACAAATTATCACTTTCATGCAGACACCGATCCCCTTAATGGGACCGGTGGGCGAATCAGGATTTTTTGGGGGTTTCCTTGCGCAGGGCGCCGATAACGGATTCCAGCGCACGGTCAAATAGCAGACCGTCATCCAGCAGCGACATGCCGCCGCTCTTCAGGGCGATCGCCAGCCCCATACGGCTCTTCTCCGCCACCTTGACGCCCATGCGATTTACGAAGATGTACTTGCCAGTTGTCTGAATAATCGCCACCAGCTTGCAGCGATACTTCTTGTCATCGCCTTCATTGATCTCAACCCAGGTGCCAATCTTCAGGCGATCAACCAGCTTCAGACTATCTTCATCCGCCTCTACTTCCACCGCCGGCTCTTCGTTGTCCTCTTCAATCAGGACAATACGGGCGGACGCCTGCGCCACGGGCTCAGCCTGCTTAGCGTCAGCGACTTCAGCTACCTGTTCAGGCGCAATCTCTGGCTTCAGTTCCTGCTCTTTGCGCGACGCCACTGGCGGCTCTGGCGTTTTCAGCACTCGCATGGCCGCTTGGATATAAGCGTCTTCGTTCTTAACGGCGGGCGCAGACGCTACTTCCAGCGAATCCACCTCCACCATGTCTTCATCATCCAGCGTCATCTCTTTGGCAAGACGCTGCTGTGTGGTTTCCGACAACACCTTCTGCAACAGGCGCAGAGTCTTATCCAGCTCAAACGGCTTGTAAGCGGTTTGTTGCAGCCCTGTGCGCAACTCTTCCATCAATTTATCCACCGCCGCGACTTCCGGCGCTTCAGCGCTGGTGTCATCGGGGTCGCACCCCTGAATGAGTCGGGCCGCAACGGACTGAGCCTGCAACCAATCGGGATGCTCTCTGCCGCTTTTTAGCTGCAGCAACACCATATAATTGCTCCAGCCTTCCTTTAATACTTCCATGACCAGAGCAGGAATGTTCTTGCCGGCCAACATATCGTTCAGGACATCCTGCACCACTTTCTTGGCCGCGTCGGATTTGGCCCGCCCGACTTCCGCGTCGCGAGTGCGTTGCTCCAGCAGATGGCGACGCTTTTTATCGCTCTCGCGGAAACGAATGAAGTCTTCCAGCACTTCGTCAAAGATGGTGATGTCGTTGTCGAACTCCGTCACCAGACGCTGCACCACTTCCTCCAGCTTGGAGATGAACGGATCAGATTCGCCCGGCGCTTTTTCCGTCCAGCCAATAGAGGCGGTTGCCATTTCATTCAATAATCTACGCGCAGAGTGACCGCCTTGATTAAAGAAGGTGCGATCCAGCAACGCCACTTTCAGAATGGGAATCTGCAAGCGCGCAATCACTGCGCGAATCGCCGCAGGTATTTGGCGGTCATCCAAAATGAATTCGAACAACATGGTGACCAGGTTCATCACATCCTGGTCCAAACGACCTACGGAAGCGCGGGGCTGCCCTTCCTTACTAAGAACGGCGCGCTCCATCAGGCCCATAAAGTTGATCAGGCCGTTATCAGATAACGCAGCTGTTGGCGCCTTATTAGTTGTTTGCAGGCGGGACAGTAAATTTAATAACGCAGTTTGCTGTACAACAGGTAAATTTACCGCCGCCCCCGCTGCGTTCGCCATTTGAGCGTCAGAAAATTGACGCATGTATTGCAGCGGATCAATTTGAGGGTCCCATCCGCCTTCGTTGTATTCACCGACAGCGCCTGTGTTCTGATCAATCACAGAGCCGCTGGCGTGAGGCAAGTTAACCCCTGTGCGGCGCACGCTGCGACTGGCGCTGAGATCAGGCATTACGCCCTGCTCCGCCAAAAACTTGTTGGCGGCTTCCAGCACGGCTTTATTCTGCGTCAGCACGTATTTTTCAAATAGTTTGAAGAACACCAGCTTGGCGCGAATCCCCATCTCCAGTTCGGCGCAGGCGGTAACGAAATTGGTGACCATGCGCTGGGGGCCAAGCGGGTTGTTTTCCTCTTCCACGCTGACGTCAAACAGCAACGAATCCAAACGAATGGTCAGGTGCTCAAGGTCACGGCCAATTTCGCTTTTAAAGCGGTTCACCATGTTGTCGATGGCCACCTGCTCTTCCAGCTTGTCTTCCTGCACCAGCGTCAGATTTTGAGGATCGAAGTTAGCTTTCAGCATCCCTGGTTTTTGCGCTTCAGGGAACTGAAAGTCACGGTTGTAATACTGCATGAAAAGCGCGGCGATGCGCTCTTTTTTCAGGCGGATTTCACGCATGGCGTCAAAGAATAACGCCTGCTCAGAGTTGGTCGCGGACTTGTCCGCCAAGTCAAAAAACGAGTCGTCAACTTGCTCAAATAACCTGTCCAGGAGCTTACGGTTGTGCTCGCCACAACGGTCGCGCAACTTAATTAACAGTGCCGGTAATTTCACACCCTTGACAGCCTCTTGCTGACTCCTTGAAACGTCAAGACGGACAACTTTCGAACTCGTTGACATACTTTCTCCCAACTAGCACTTCCTGACAACAGCTAACCACATGCATTGCTTGACAAAATGCGTCACAAAGCGACGTAATATTGTCCACGGTGCAAGTATATACCGTCACTATACCGTCTTTTGTCACAAATTGTTGCCGGGTGACGCTGATCACACATTAACCGATACCGCTTTGAAACCCTTGAATTAATTGCCTCTTGTGAGACTCCGTTTATAGGTTATTATGACCTGCCTTGAAGAATTATCCGGTATCCAAATCAAGCCCGCAGTTATGAGTCAAAATAATCCCTCACAGGTCCGCGGAATCGGAAAAGGAATGTTCATCGCCGCCTGGATCGTCGGCATTCTCCTGCTAACCCAGTTTTTCGACTTTTGGGAAAAGAAGAGGCAGAATCCCAATCAGTCTCCCGTGATAATCCAGTCCGCCAACGGAGCGCAGGAATTGGTCTTACAATCCAATTATCAGGGCCACTACCTGACCACCGGACTCATTAACGGGGAGGAAGTGAACTTCCTCCTGGATACCGGCGCCACTACCGTGGCGGTGCCCGCCGAACTGGCGGAGCGTCTGCAACTGCCAAAACTGAGCCGGGGCTACGTACAGACCGCCAACGGCGCCGTCGAGGCCACGCGCACTTATTTAAAAACGCTGACTATCGGCCCGTTTGAACTGCATAACGTCGAGGCCAGCATTCTCTCTTCCATGACGGAGGAGGATGAAATCCTGCTTGGCATGAGCGCATTGCAGAGACTGTCGTTCACCCAACGTAACGGCACGCTGATTTTATCGCCGAATACACACACTACACTTTGAGCCTTTATATATGTTGGAACAACTCATTCAGCCCGCCATTCAACAAGACGTAGAGAAAGCCCTTGCGGAAGACATCGGTTCCGGCGATATCACCGCCATGCTCATTCCTGCGGAACAGCGCGCCGAAGCAAGAGTCATCACTCGGGAGGACGCTATCGTCTGCGGCGTAGAGTGGGTTAACGCTGTGTTCGCCAAGGTCGACCCGGACTGCAAAGTGGACTGGAAATTCAAAGACGGCGATCAGGCCCGCGCCAATGACGTCTTGTTCACCGTCAGCGGACGCGCCCGATCGCTGTTAACAGCGGAACGCACCGCGCTGAACTTCCTGCAGACCCTGTCTGGCGTGGCGACCCTGGCGCGCCAGTACGCCGACATGGTCAGCCACACCAAAGCCAAAGTATTGGACACTCGCAAAACACTGCCGGGACTGCGGGTCGCGCAAAAATACGCCGTCTCCTGCGGCGGCTGTCGTAATCACCGTATCGGCCTGTGGGACGCCTTCCTGATTAAGGAGAACCACATCATGGCCTGCGGCTCCATCCAGAACGCCGTGGAAGAAGCTCACCGCATCGCTCCCGGCAAACCGGTGGAAGTGGAAGTGGAAACCATGGAACAGCTGCAGGAAGCCCTGAGCGCCGGCGCCGATATCGTCATGCTGGACAACTTCAGCATCGAACAAATGGCGCATGCTGTCGTCGTTAATCAGGGGCGCGCCAAACTTGAGGCGTCCGGCGGCGTCACCTCAGAAACCCTGGCGGCGATCGCTGAAACCGGCGTGGACTTCATCTCCATTGGCGGCGTCACCAAACACTGCCGCGCCATCGATCTTTCCATGCGCCTGATCTGAGGAGACAGCGCCAGCAAGCTTCCGACGGCACACTGCAAATTCCTTTACACTCAGTTACATGAGGATACATATCGTTGCAGTCGTGATATCGTCGGAAGCAGTCTGATTACACTATAGTTTCCTTATACGGTCGCAAATTCGCGCTAAAACTGACTCAGGGACACAGGGAACAGCAGCATCCGGTTCCTAACACAACATGCCAGATGACAACGGCCTGATAAGCAACGACTCCCCCTCACCGTCGGGACGCGGCGAATGGCGGACTTTGCTTATTATTGGCGTGGCCGCCGCCATCAGTGCGCTTTCCGCTGGTTTATTCACTTCTGTCGAATCTCTTCCCTGGATCTGGCCCAGCGCCGCCGTTTGCGCCATCGCCTATTTCCGTTACGAGCTGCGCGCTCTGCCGCTTATTATCATCGCCACGTTTACCGGCGTGCTGGCGTTATGGCTCCAGGAAACGTCTCATCCGCTGATTACCGCACTCCCCCTTATCATCGCCATCAGTGCTCTGCTTTGCGCACAACCAATTTTATTTAAGCGCCTGTATCTGCTGTTGCAGACAAACGTCGCTCCGCCCCACTCGGAAACCCGCTTATGGAATCTGCTGGCCAGTCTGTTTCTGAGCGCCCTGGCCGCCGGCCTGCCTATCGCATTACTGGTGGGCGGCGCGATGCCTGGAGAAGTGCTGCTGCAAACAACGTTGTATCTTCTGTACAGCATTGGCATGCCCATTTTGTTGACGGTCCCGGTTTACACCCAATGGCGTCGCAGGAAAGAATTCTACACCCTCGCTGTCGCCCGGATCTGGGAAGTGTTGGTCTGGATCGCCTTGCTCCTCATGGCGGGAGGGCTGCTGATCAAAAACGGCGGCATGGCTTTGTTTTTACTTCTGCCTCTGTTCGCCTGGTCGAGCTTGCGCTTTGGCCGTTTCGGCGGTGTGCTCGCAATCTGCCTGTCAGGACTGGCCGCGCTGCTGGCTTATGGCTACGGCGATACGGGATATGGCTCTCTCGCTCACTTCAATCTGTTTCACAGCGAAGTGGCGGTGATGACCATATTCAGCCTCTATCTGTCTGCGCTCGCCGCCGACCGCGCCCGGGTGGAGGACGCTATTGAGCAACTGGTGCAACGACGCACCCACGAACTCGAAGCCATCAATCAGGAGCTGCAGGATGAGGTGCACATTCGCAAGCAGGCGGAACGCTCATTTCGCACCTCGACCCGTCGCTACCGCGCCATTATTGAAACAGCGGGAAGCCCTATCATCGTCATGGACAAGAACTTCCGCATCGTTCAATGGAACGGCGCCGCCAGTCGACTGTTCGGTTACCATCGGGAAGACATCTACGGTAAGAATTACATCACCTGCTTCGTGCCGAAGGCGTTTCAGGATGAAACCGCCTGGAAAATCACCAAGGTGCTGGAAACCGGCGTCCCGGTGGAAAACCTGGAAAGCGAAATGACAGCAGCGGATGGCGGCTCCCACGTCATGCTCTGGAACATCAACCGCGTGGTGGACGTAGATGAAGAGCTGACCCAGGCGATCATCATCGGCCAGGACATCTCCACCATTCGCGAAACCCAGAATCAACTGCACTTCCTCGCCCATTACGATGTGCTGACAGGCGCCGCCAATCGCCGCCTGTTTGAAGACCGCTGCCGCCAGGCCTTGAAGCAGGCCTCCCGTCGCCAACATGACGTTGGCCTGATCAGCCTGGATATAGACCATTTCAAACGCATCAACGACACTCTGGGCCATGACGCCGGCGATGCGCTACTGCAAGAAATCTGCCGTCGCCTGGCGTCCTGCGTGCGGGAGGAAGACACTATCGCGCGGCTTGGCGGCGATGAATTCGCCATCCTTTTGAACCGGGTAAACGGAGCGGAAGACTGCGAGCTGGTGGGTCGCAACCTGCTGGAAGCCATTACCAAGCCGGTCGAACTGCCGGGACAGCAACTGGTGATCACCACCAGTATCGGCGTCACTGTATCGCCCCGGGATGGCGTGGAATATTCCGTGTTGCTGAAAAACGCCGATATGGCCATGTACCGGGCCAAGAAAGCCGGTCGCAACAATATTCAGATGTATCAAAAGGAGATGAACGACGAGCTGACGCACCAGATCAACACGGAGCAGGAACTGCGCGCCGCCATCTCCGGACATCAGTTCGATATCTACTATCAACCGCAGATCGACCTGGAAAACCAGCATATCGTCGGACTGGAAGCTTTGCTGCGTTGGCGTCACCCTAAACGTGGCGTGCTGGCGCCCCATGAATTCATCACCGTAGCCGAGCAAACCGGATTACTGCCCGCCCTGGGCGAATGGATCTTCTACAACGCCTGCCTGCAATGCCGAGCGATACAAGCGATGAGCCGCTCCCATGTGCAAGTGGCGATCAACATTTCCGCACGCCAGCTGCATCATCCTCAGATGGTGGATACGCTGAAACGAGTCATCGCCGAAATACGCGTCAATCCCGCCTTCCTCAACCTGGAGATTGGCGAACAGGTATTGGTCAGCAACCCCGCTGAGGCGGCGGAAATCCTCGGCAGACTTAAAGAGATCGGCGTCAACATCACTATCGACAGCTTCGGCTCAGGCCTCTCCTCGCTGTCTAATCTGGCCCGGCTACCGGTGGATGCGGTAAAAATCGACCGCGCCCTCACCCGCAATGTGCCGGGAGACGATTATGACGCCGCTATTCTTGAGACCCTGCTCAGCATCGCCAGCCGCATGCATATGCGTGTCATTGTGGAAGGCATAGAAAGAACCGAACAGGAAACCTTCTTCCGCAATCACAACGTTCGTTACGTGCAGGGACATCTGTATTCCCTGCCCATGCCTTCCGATCAATTGCCCGAATTCTTTAACGCCCTAAAACAAGGCGTACTCAACTCGGAAGGCGGCCAAATCGGCCTCCCACTAAACTGAGACGAGCCGCCAAAGCGAGTCGCTTATGTCCAAACGCTGGCCCCCATCATCGCCTCCGCAAGATTGGTGGAGCGGCGCGAGCAAAGCGCCCAGTCAAACCGACGCCAACGGCGAGCCCGCCAATCCTTGCGTCCGCAACTGTTGCCTGGACGAGAACGACGTCTGTTGCGGCTGTAAACGCACACTGCAGGAAATACTGGCCTGGAGCAGCTATTCTTCAGCGCAGAAGCGGGACCTGCTGAAGCAACTTAAACAACGCCAATGACCATACCAACACAATGAGATGCTTTTTCACCCTGGTCCCTCCCGCCAGCGTCAAAGAGCGCCTGCTCATGGATATCGAGCGTCTGCAAACGCAGCACCCGGAGCTGTCGCGCCACTATCGCTGGCAGTCAAGAGAGCAACTGCATATCACACTGCATTTCTTTGCCGATCTTGATCCGGAAGTCGCACAGCGCCTTGTGGAAGACCTCCGTGAAAGTCTGCTGAATTTCCCATCATTTTCTATCGTATTCGAGGCCATCACTCCCTTTCCCAGCATCCAGCGCGCGGGATACCTGGCTGCGCAGATTACAGCCAACGATCGTTTGCTGGCGCTGCATGAACATATTAAGTCCCACATAACCCAGGCTGGGGAACCTGTCGACGAACGCGCTTTTCGCCCTCACCTCACCCTGGCCAGAGGGCGCTCCCGACGTCAGCGCCTGGATTTGCGAGCCGACCTGATCGCTCCGCTCCAGTTTGACGTACAAGCCGTTGAACTCTACCAAAGCATACAGGGAGAGAACGGCTCCATTTATCAAAGTCAGGCGACTATGGGCTTAAGGAACCTCTGAAAAACTGGCTGCGTTGCCATTGCTGCGTCAAAAGTTTTCAGAGGTTCCTTAAGTACCCGCTCCGGCGGTTGTGAGTTACAATAGCGGGCTGAAACCTTAAAAGTGGCTCAGATCCACACCATTTTTACCCGGAAATAACAGCAATGTTGTACCTGCTTTCAAAACTTCTTTTCAAATTCAGCGGCTGGACTTATGACGAGAAACCAGAGCTGTGGGAAGATAAGCAAGTAGTTATCGGCTTTCCTCACACCACAAACATGGATGGGGTGCGCATCCTGGCGCTGTTTTGGATTTATCGCCGCAAGCTGCACACGCTGGTCAAAAAGGATTTGTTTGTGTGGCCTTTCTCCTGGTTCCTGTCCAAGTTCGGCTGTATACCCGTAGACAGAAGCTCCAAAACCAATCTTGTCGATCAAATGCGCCAGGAATTCGCCAAGCGCGCCACCTTTACCCTGGCCATCGCGCCAGAGGCCACACGCAACAAAATGAAGGAAGAACGCAAACCTATACGCACCGGATTCTGGCATATCGCCAAAGCAGCCGGCGCGCCGATCATCCTGATGATGTCGGACAGCAAACGTAAGCGCGGACGCATTCTCGGCAAAATATTCCCATCGGAATCCCTGCTGGACGACCTAATGAAAATCAAGCAGATATACGCTGATCAGGGTGTAGAAGTTCTGATAGGAACAACCTGAACCGACCAACGAGTAAGTACGCGCAACCCTGTCCAGGAACAGTCTTCGTTACATGGATGAATCGGGGTCGCTGACACCGAAACCACTATCTCAGCGAGACGATGACGCAAAGACGGATAAACATAACAGATAACGACAACGACCTAAGCCGGCTATTGCAGGATGTTCGCGCATGCCGCCTGTGTGAGCAGCACTTGGAGCCCAACCCTGTAGTGAAAGTAGGCGCAGCCGCCCGCCTGATGATCATCGGCCAGGCGCCAGGGACTCGCGTACACGCTACAGGCATTCCCTGGAACGACCCCAGCGGCGAAAGACTGCGTACCTGGCTGGGCCTGGACAAAGAGACTTTTTACGATACGAACCAGATAGCCATCATGCCGATGGGTTTTTGCTATCCCGGGAAAGGCCGCAGCGGCGACCTCCCTCCGCGAAAAGAGTGTTACGAGCACTGGCACCAGAAAATCCTGACGCAACTGCCTCGTCTGGAGATGTTTCTACTGGTGGGGCTATATGCGCAACAAGCTTACCTGCCAAACGCCTACAAGAGCCTGTCGGAAAACGTTAAACACTGGCGCGACTGGTATCCCCGACTGATCCCGCTGCCGCACCCCTCACCTCGCAACACCCTGTGGCTGAAGCAGCGTCCCTGGTTCGAAGGAGAGGTGATTCCCCAGGTACGGAATCACGTGCACGACTTGCTTAGTTCCGACTGAATCCCTGGCCGCCAGACAAGACATCCCGCGCGTTGTTGACGGCTTCGTCCACCTTGCGCAATGAGACTAAAAGTCTGCTCACTTTACCCAGTTGTCCTTGATACGCCATTTCCGCCGCCGGCTCGATTCCGCTGCGCATAGGCGGCATGGGCGCACGATACTCCACAATCACTTTCATGCGCTCAATGAATATAAATTGCAGCCACTCATGGAACTCCAGCGTGTCTGCGCAAAATGGCGTCACACTGGCGAGGGCCTCCTCATGAGGCTGATCTTCCCGCCACAGACCTAAATTTCGGAGCTCCAATTCCAACCCCAACAGGACATCCGCCAACTCTACATATACTTGATCTTTCACTACTGCCCACTCTTACAACAATTACGTACTCGAAAAAATGAATGCCCTGACACGCGCCAATCAAGCCTCGGACAAAACAGACGCTCCCTGAAGCATCGTGTGCAATTCCTGAAACTGCTGCGTCAGCGGATGCTTAGGAGCGAAATGTATCAGAGGCTCATGCGCCTGATGAGACTCCTTCATCTTCACAGAAGCGTTCAGGCGCACCGGCAATACCGGCAAACCTTCTTCCTTCATGGATTCAATAATCTGCGTCGGTAGATTCGCTCGCGGCTGAAACTGATTGGCGACAATCCCCTCTACCTTCAGGTCTTTGTTGTGATCTTCCTGCAAATCCTGGATTTCCCCAAGAATGGAATACAAGGCCTGCCGGGAGAAATCATCGCAATCAAACGGAATCAGGCAGCGCTGGGCGGCGATTAACGCCGATCGGGTGTAAAAATTCAAGGCTGGAGCGGTATCAATATAGATTCGGTCGAAGACATCCCCCAACTTCACCAGCGCATCACGCAGCTTATAAATCTTGTGCCGCGCCTCCAGCTTACGCTCCAGAAACTCCAGCTCGGGACTGGCGGGCATGACAAACAGGTTGGGATAGCGGGTGGCGTGAATGAAGTCGTCCACCTTTTTATTGAATAGATTGAAAGCCATAGTCTGCTCAAAGAAGTCCGCCACGGTGTCCTTCAATTCCACGACATTGCGGCTCAGCAGATAAAGACTTGAATTGCCTTGCGGGTCCAGATCCACGACCAAGGTCTTGGAGCCCTGCGCGGCGCTGATGGCGGCCAGATTGCAGACAATGCTGGATTTACCCACTCCGCCTTTTTGATTAAAGACCACTCTGCGCATAATCCCCCCGCTTATTTTTATATCCTGAAAATTCTTACTGATCAGGGGGGATTTTGCCAGCCAAACAGGCAAAAAGTTAGACTTTAAGGACTAGAAGGGTCACCAATTCATCACAGATTTGACGAAGGGCACGGTTATGGGGCGCTTTTCCACCAGGGAGGCCTTGTCCAGACGCTCCAGAATCAGGGAAAGCGAGCTTAGATCCCGTGGGGCGCGGCGCATTATGTACTGCTTAACTTCATCGGAAAGACGAAAGCCAATATTGGCCGCCTTGATATCCAGAACGTTGATGCGCTGCACCTCGTCCAGTTCGGGAAGGCGCACGCACTCTCCCCAGGCCAGACGGGTCTTTAGGTCTGGCAGTGAAAATGGGGTTTGGGAAGGCGCTTCCGCCGACGTGATCAGCCACTTGCAACCGCGATCGCGACAACGATTGAACAGGTGGAACAACGCCTCTTCCCACTCCGGCTGCCCGGCGACGGCGTCAATGTCATCGAAACACAGCACATCGAAAGACTCCAACCCGGCCAGCACATCCACGCCAAAGTCCGCGTACTCACGCAAAGACAGATAAAAGCATTTCGCGTTATGGAAGCCGTTGCAAGCGGCCATCAGAAGGTGGGTTTTACCTTGAGCGGAAGCGCCGCAGATGGAAAACACAGTATCTTCAGACGCAGTGAGAAAGCGTTGAATGGACTGCACCACAACGCCGGAGGGAGGCTCGAAAAAGTTTTCCAGCGTAGCGCTTTCGCCATTCGACAGCCGCAGCGCCATTTGTGTGTTTTCTGATTTCCGCATCTTCTACGCAAAGTCTAATAAGCAGTTAAAGCGCCTTCACTTGGCCAGTCCGTTGCGAGCGCGATAAAATCTGCCTCCCCACAGAATCACGTAGTGCGCGCCGCTGATGCAACTGGTCAGCGCGACAACCCAGACTCCGCCCTCAAGAGCCCATGGAGGCATGGCTATTCCCGCGAGATTCAAAATCACCGCAAGGATAAAGGTAATCTGGCTCAGCGTACTGAGCTTGCCCCACAGCGAGGGCTGCATTTTATAGGCGCCGACCAGTTTGTGGTAGGTGAACGCTCCCGCCACTATGATCACATCCCGCGCGAAGACCAACAAGGTCAACCAAAGTGGTAGAACCTGATTGTAAGTCAGCACGATAAACACCGTGACCAGCAAAGCTTTATCCGCCAACGGGTCAGTCACGGCGCCGAAACGACTCGACCATTTACAAGCCCGCGCCAGAAAGCCATCCAACGCATCGGAGACGCCTGCGACAAAAAACAGCCACATAGCTTCCCGATATAGCTCACGGGCCAGGCAATACGCGATCGGCCCCACCAGGAAAATGCGCAACACGGTTATGACATTAGGAATATGTCGCCACTCTAATCGCAAATCCTGCTTTCCTCCGGCCATAAAAAAATCTGAAGTTATCCGGAAACTTGTTGTGTCGTCATTCCGTGTGACGGCCCGGCGTACGGGCGTTGCGCCAATTCAATATTGCTCAGATGCAGTCTTGACCCAAGGGACCACGGCCAGGGAGACGCCGCGGTCTCTAGTCTGCCTAGCGATCGCCCGCCCACGAATAATAGAGTCTGCGACCGACCTCTTCCTGCGTGGATGGACCTAACTCAGGACGCAGTCTCGGTTGCAGCGCCAGATGCTCCGCCAGCTGTTCAGGGTAACCATTCAGCTTCAATTGAAAACGTACGATGTCTTCGCCGACATACACAGGTTCCGCTTTCTTCACTGGCGCCAGTTGGCGCATATACTTGAGAATATCCGCATAAGCGCGGAAGTCCGTAACATTCGACACTTCCACTGTCACTTCATCGCCCTGGGCGTCCGCCCCCAGATTAACCGCATACTTATGAGCCAGCGACAGCGCGACGGACTCCATCATCTTATCCGCCATGGCGCTGACCGTGTCTGCTTCGACACTCTCTTCCGCGATTTTCTGGCCGCTGACGCGCAACTGCCACAAACCGCTCCAACGACCACTCCTTGGGTAAGCGCGCACCATCAGGATTGAGTCATGACTGTAACGCGTGGAGGACGCTTCAACAGGCTCCGCAAAAAAGCCCCATAAATCCGAAGTATTCAGACTGGACGCATCCTGCAGATCCATCAGCGGCAACAATAGAGGCACCCCCCAACGCTGCCCAGAATACTTCACCGCAGCCACCAAGTGATGCGAAGCGCCTTCGCCCAGGATTTCGCGTCCACGATCGCCTTCCACCGCCATCCATACCAATACCTGCGGTCGATTACGCCCCCACACGGGGACTTTGTACTGACTAAGCAGGTTCTCAAACCCTTGTGCGGAATAGTGCGCTTTCAATACAAGCAGACGACGCGGACCGGAACCTGAATCCACCACCGCGTAACCATAACTGTATTCTTCCAACAGACGCGGAGCCTGCTCCGCCAACACCGCCGTGTCCAATACATTGCGCCATCCGCTGTTACCTGCGACGCGATCCATGACCATACCTGCGCCTTTCTCAACAGCCTCGGCGCGCTCTTTCGGGTCCTGCCCGGAAACAGGTACTTCCACGTCATAAATGTCACTGATCGCGACGGCATGGGCATAACCGCACAGCAATAATAAAGATAAAAACGACAGTATCCGGCGTTTCAGGACGATCGCCCGGAACAACAATCTAGAGGCCTGTTTCAAGCCATCCTCCCGTATTTTTCAAACTACGGACGACCCGACGACATTACCCGGGAGCGCCCTTTTCGCCCCTTCCGCCACAGTATCGCCGGACGGGTGATTTACGGAGCCTAAGCACGACAGGCAAGGATACACCATTTAACTTTTCTCCACTATTAAAGCCGATTAACTTCAATGCGGCTCCACACCTTGGTCGAACAGCCGCTACGACTTATTGTTTACTGCATTGGCGCTGGGAGAACTGGGCTGTTAAAATACGCCTCCTTTCCGTGGACCTACGCTATAGGGCAGACACCTATTATGACCGCTTCCAATGACAAGCCTTCTTTAAGTTATCGTGACGCTGGGGTTGATATCGACGCTGGCAATGCGCTGGTGCAGCGCATCAAGGGCGCCGCACAGGCGACGCGCCGTCCGGAAGTGATGGCCGGACTCGGCGGATTCGGCGCCCTGTTCGAACTGCCGAAAGGCTATCAGGAGCCGGTCCTGGTTTCCGGCACCGACGGCGTGGGCACCAAGCTGCGGCTGGCCATGCAAATGAATAAGCACGACACCATCGGCATCGACCTGGTGGCTATGTGCGTCAACGATCTGATCGTACAAGGCGCGGAGCCTTTGTTTTTCCTGGACTACTACGCCACCGGCAAATTGTCCGTTGATGTAGCGGCGACCGTCGTCACCGGCATCGGCGAAGGCTGCCGTCAAGCAGGCTGCTCCCTGGTCGGCGGCGAAACTGCAGAAATGCCCGGTATGTACGAAGGCGACGACTATGATTTGGCGGGCTTCTGCGTTGGCATCGTGGAAAAATCCAAAATTATCGACGGCAGTCTGGTCAAACCCGGCGACGTACTGCTTGGACTGGGCTCTTCCGGCGTTCACTCCAACGGCTACTCTCTGGTGCGCAAGATTGTGGAAGTCAGCGGCGCAGATTTGAATCAACCATTTGGCGACGCCACCCTGGGCGAAGCGCTGCTTGCGCCTACTCGCATTTACGTTAAACCGTTGCTGGAGCTGATCCGTCAGACTCCTGTCCACGCGCTTTCCCATATCACTGGCGGCGGCCTGCTGGAAAACCTTCCACGCGTACTGCCTGCACACTCAAAGGCGGTGGTCGACGTCAGCGCCTTCGAGATCCCTGCTCTGTTCGGCTGGTTGCAGGAAAACGGCAATGTCGCCTGGAACGAAATGTTCCGCACTTTCAACTGCGGCATCGGCATGGTGGTCTGCGTACCCGCGGACAGCGCCGAAAAAGCACAGGAATTGCTAAGCGCAGCGGGAGAAACTGTGTTCCGTCTGGGAACCATTGAAGCTCACACGGAAGAAGAACCTGTCGTCGAAATGAAAGGTCTGGTTGACTAAGCGTGACTATTGCAACTGAATCCGCGCCGCGGCGAATCGTCGTTTTAATTTCCGGTTCCGGCAGCAATTTGCAAGCGCTGCTGGACGCCGTCATCGCAGATACCGTTCACGGCGAGATTGTCAGTGTCATCAGCAATAAAGGGGGCGCCTACGGCCTTGAGCGCGCCGCCAAGGCGGGCGTTCCCACGACAGTGGTCGACCATAAACAGTTCGAAACCCGCACTGATTTTGACCAGGCGTTGATGATGGAGATAGATCGCCACGCTCCCGATCTGGTGGTGCTGGCGGGCTTCATGCGTATTCTTACAGTCGAGTTCGTGCGCCATTATCATGGCCGCATGCTCAACATACACCCTTCACTGCTGCCCAAATATCAAGGACTCAACACACACCAGAGAGCGCTGGACGCTGGCGATTCCACACACGGAGCCACCGTGCACTTTGTAACGGAGGAGCTGGACGGCGGCCCCAACATTATCCAGGCGGTTGTTCCCATTCTTCCCGGCGACGATTCCAAGCGCCTGGCGGATCGCGTGCAGTTACAGGAACACCTTATCTATCCACAAGCAGTGCGCTGGTTCTGCGAAGGCAGACTGGTCATGCGCGACGAACGCGCCTGTCTGGATGACGCCGAACTTCCTCCCGCCGGATTACAAATCAGCAATGCGATAACGCCTGGGGACGCTTGATCCCAGGCGCCTGAGCGCTTAATGTTGATCTGTCAGTTAAACAACGGAGAACCATATATGCGGGGACACCTCAGGGCGCTCGCAGATACACTAAGGCTTCCTGTTGCATGTTCGTTATTTTTGGTAGCGGCCTCTGCAGTAACAGCGCCGAGTCAGGCCTACGCAAATCAGGAGTTAATCCCCACCAAGGCGGAATATAAGGCTTCCTATAAGAAAGGCATTCCCATTCGCGGCACCGCCGTCAGGGAGTTGAAACAGCTTGAGGATGGCTCCTGGTCGTACAATTTCGATGTTAACTCGTTCATCGTGGATATTAACGAACGCGTTAATTTCCAATGGGTTAACGACTACATCCGCCCCACCAACTACTCCTATGAACGGAGCGGCTGGGTCAAGGACAAGAAAGCTACCGTGGACTTCGACTGGACTAAGATGTCCGTTCGCAACAATGTTGAGAACAAGCCATGGAGCATGACCATTCCAGAGCAGACACTGGACAAGCTCAGCTACCAGTTACAGCTACGTCTGGACTTGGCGAAAGGAATAACCGACCTGACTTATAAGGTCGCAGATGGCGGACATCTCAAGGAGTTCGTCTTCAGTGTGATCGGCGAAGAAAAGCTGGATACCCGCCTGGGGAAAATTGACTGCATCGTCGTGGAAAAAGTTCGCAAGCCGGACAGCGACCGCCAAACCCGCCTCTGGTTCGCTAAGGACTGGAATTACCTGCTGGTGCAAATGGTGCAGATTGAACCGGATGGAGAGAAGTACGAAATCTATCTGGAAAAGGCCAAAGTGGGCGACAGGGTCATCAAACCCTGAAGCAACACTCTTTATTATTCATCCGTGCCGGGCGAAAGCGTTCGGCCAGCACGGATTTCATCAATCAGGACTTTTCAGCGTAAAGGCGACGAATCTCTTCCGCCATAATCTTCAAGCCCTTCTCCACCAGCTCTTCGTCCTGCGAATAAGTAATTCGCAGGCACTCATGAGTATGCTCCCACTCTTCCTGTAATCCCGGGAAGAAATAGTGACCAGACACCACCAACACGCCTTTTTGTTTCAGGCGCTGGTACAGCTCATGACTGGAAAGCGGGAAATCGCGCAGCCATAGCCACAGGAACATAGCCCCCTCCGCTTTGTGCAACGCAAATGGCAAGCCATCCAACTCTCGATGCAGCGTCGCCACCGCCTTCTCCGCCTTGGCCTGGTAGCATGGCTTAACCACTTCACGACTGATTCGCAGAATTTCGCCACTGCGGACAAAGTCTTTAGTCAACATGGCGCCGAAGCTGCCCGGAGCCAGATTAACGATCGCATTAACCGACGCTACAGCTTTGATGATTTCCGGCTGGGCTATCACGATTCCCGTTCTCACCGCCGGCAAGCCAAGCTTGGACAGACTCAAACACAGAATCAAATGCTCATCCCAAACAGGTTTGGCGTCGATGTACACCAAGTCAGGGAACGGCAGGCCATAGGCGCCGTCAACAATTAGCGGCACGTCATGCTCTTTCGCCATAGCGATCAAGCGCGCCATTTCATTGTCGGTCAGTACGTTGCCCGTAGGGTTGGTCGGACGGGATACGCACATCGCACCGACGTTCTCATCAATATTGAGATGGTCAAAATCAACGTGGTATTTAAAAGTATGCTCATCCAGCATTTCGATGGTCGGCTTGGATGAGATAAAGAAATCTTCGCTGAGCCCAGCGTCCGCATAGCCAATGTACTCTGGCGTCATCGGCAGCATGATGCGCTTATGCCCGCCATCGGGATAGCGACCGGCGAACATGTTGAAGAGAATAAAAAAGGCGGACTGGCTGCCATTGGTCAGGGCGATGTTTTCCGGTTTAATCGGCCAACCGTATTCCCGGCTCAGCAACTCGGCCAGAGCGGAGATAAATTGCTTCTCGCCCTGAGGCGGGTCATAGATGCCTGTTAACTTACGGAATTCGTCTGCGTCAGCGCTGATGCGCGCTAACTGGTCTTGAAACGCGGCTTGAACTTCGGGGATATTGCCAGGGTTGCCGCCCCCCATCATGATCATGTCGCCTCCGGCAAGGGCGTTCCCCAAATCCTCCATTAACGAATTGATGCCAGCTTCCCTGGTAAACTTGGTTCCAAATTCCGATAACAACATGACACTCCCCTTACGCTCGACTCATTATTTTAATGGCGTCCGACGACCGGAAAACTTCGCCGGCTAGTTTTAGTTTAAGGCTTTTTCCCGCGGAGAACCTCCACGGGGAGCGTCAGAGACTACAATTTTTAGCTGAATGCAGACAATTGTA
Source organism: Hahella sp. KA22 (assembly GCF_004135205.1). Classification (NCBI taxonomy): domain Bacteria; kingdom Pseudomonadati; phylum Pseudomonadota; class Gammaproteobacteria; order Oceanospirillales; family Hahellaceae; genus Hahella; species Hahella sp. KA22. Next base: position 5,413,762 of record NZ_CP035490.1, read on the forward strand.
TTTTTACGGATGCGCCTGCTGACTGCGTCTATCCATCCAGAGATATGCCAATGTTACTCACTCCACCCTGGCGACTGAGCTTACGTATCTCCGCCAGCCCCTCAGCGGTAGGCGCGCGCAGTTCCTGTAGTTTGGCGTACAGCTCATCGTGAAACGCCAATTCATCCTTCACCAAGGGGTGTTTATCCCACAAGGCCACCAGATCGTCGTCGGAAAGCCCCTCGCCTTCGGAAAACTCAACAAAATCCGTCACTGTGCGGAAAGAGATTTCAGAAGCTTCGCGCGCCTTTTTGCTTTTGTCATCATCCCACAATTGCAGCCCCAGCAAGAGCAGTTGCGCCCAGTCAGACGCTGGGCGCGCGCCATAGGCGTCAATGTCGCCAAGTTGATCGAGAAACTCTTCCAGCTTTTCCACATAGGGCAAAGTTTGCAGCTTCGCGTTTTCCTGCACCGTTTTCCAGAGTGCGCCCAGAGCCCCTTTCACTTCACGGGACAGCGTCAACTCCTGAGACTCGACGAACAACTTCAGGTTCGGGGTCGCCCGCTCCGCCAGAGATAAGACAAATACCACTTGCCGCCAGCCACGCAGACTTTCGAGTTTTTTAAAATGCTTTAAAGACGCCACCAGGAGTCTCCTTAACGGGGATAGTTAGTCAGAGTTAAATGAATGGGCCGAATGCTTCGGCTCCAGTATAAGGGAAATCAAAGACGGCGGTCGCCGCCGGGTGAGGTTGGAACACCAAATATAGCTTGGTGATGGGCGTTCAAAATAATGCCGGTCGCCGCTCTCAACGAGGACCCGAACGCCACTACGCCATCCTGATGCCCCAGCATGACGAAAACGCCTGGTGTCTTCAGCTTGCCGTCACGCCACAATGCCTTAATGGCGTCGACCAGATCCATACTGCCGTACTCCGCACTTTCCGGCGTGGTCGTCAGACCAAGAGCCGCTGCGTTATGCCAGATTTCCGGCGAATGCACGTGCGCCACCGCCTTGATCTCGGGGTCAAGCGCATATAACAACGCATGGGTCAGAGATTCTGAGGAAGGCTTGATTTCACCGAGTGACGTCAGGCGATTGGCGCCCACCTCAGCATCCATCACCAGCGCATACTGGTTCGCTTCGAGATGAGAGGAGCCTCCTGTCTGGCTTCCCGTGACGATAAAGGCGCCCCCTGGATCGGCCCGCATACTGATGTTGCCATAGCCCAGGCCATCATACCGGAAAGGGTCTTGCCCAATCAGGCCATGTTCAAACAGCACGCCTCGCCAGGCTTCCAGCTCGCTAAGATCCAATTGCTCAGGCAGCGGTTGCTGCGTGTGCCGCAGATCAAATTTAATGACACCCTCTTGCGCCATATTGCGAACCGGTTATTCAGATATTCACCAACACCACAGACGACGGAACGGTGTGTATCCGTTACGTCATCTGCCTCAAAGGAATCAGATCAGGCTTTCGGCAGAGTAACGCCGACTTGCCCCTGATATTTGCCGCCGCGGTCCTTGTAGCTGACGTCGCACACTTCATCAGACTCAAAAAACAGCATCTGCGCCACACCTTCGTTGGCGTAGATCTTCGCGGGCAGATTGGTCGTGTTGGAGAACTCCAAAGTCACGTGCCCTTCCCACTCCGGCTCCAGCGGAGTGACGTTAACAATAATGCCGCAACGGGCGTATGTTGATTTGCCCAGACAAACGGTCAGCACATTGCGGGGAATACGGAAGTATTCGACTGTGCGCGCCAGGGCGAAAGAATTGGGAGGAATAATGCACACGTCCCCGACGAAATCCACAAAACTCTTCGAATCAAAGGCCTTGGGATCAACGGTGACAGAATGGACATTGGTGAAAATTTTAAATTCGTTACTGCAGCGGACATCGTAGCCATAACTGGAAACGCCGTAGGAAATGATCTTGCCATTCTCCGACTCGCGCACCTGGCTCCCTTCGTACGGCTCGATCATGCCATGCTCCAGGGACATTTTACGAATCCACTTATCCGACTTAATCGCCATATCTCTTACTCATTCTGCACTGGTTGATCGATAAGCGCGCAATCATACATGGATAGCCGGTTTTAGACAAAGGCCCCATGCCGGAACAGCGCGCTATATCAACTATTAACGGGACATCAGTCCGATTTGATAATGATTTCTGGAAACATTTGCGCCTGGTTCTTGGCCCGCTGCGACAATATCGCCCCCAGCTTGCGCGCAATATCCCGATAAATCAGGCCGACTTCGGAGTCAGGCTCCGCCGCTACTGTCGGCGATCCTGAATCCGTTTGCTCTCGGATGGTCATATGCAAAGGCAGTTGCCCCAGCAGCTCCGTATCGTACTCTTCCGAGACGCGCTCACCGCCGCCTGCGCCAAACAGGGGCTCGTGGTGACCGCAGTTGCTGCAGATATGAATGCTCATGTTTTCTACAACGCCCAGCACCGGAATATCCACTTTACGAAACATCTCAATGCCCTTCTTGCAATCCAGCAGCGCGATGTCCTGCGGCGTGGTCACAATGACGGCGCCGGTCACCGGCACTTTTTGCGCCAGCGTGAGCTGAATGTCGCCGGTGCCGGGGGGCATATCCACAACCAGATAATCCAGATCTTCCCACAGGCTTTGCGTCAGCAATTGCAGAAGCGCGCCGCTGACCATGGGGCCGCGCCACACCATCGGCGTTTTCTCCGTCACCAGAAACGCCATGGACATCACCTGCATGCCATGAGCGCGAATAGGGATAAAGAATTGCCCGTCCTGCACATCCGGACGGGACCCGTCGGCCACGCCCAGCATCATGCCCTGGCTGGGGCCGTATATATCTGCATCCAGCACGCCCACCCTGGCGCCCTCTTTCTGCAGCGCCAACGCCAGATTCACGGCGGTGGTGGATTTCCCCACGCCGCCTTTGCCGGAAGCGACAGCGATAATGTTCTTCACATCTTTAATGCTTTGCAGATTGCGCTGCGCCTGATGCGGCAGGATTTTCCAGCTGACGTTAACCTCTGCGCGCTCAACGCCATCCACATCCTCAATCGCCAAACCGACGATCTGCTTCAACCCGCCGGCGACGCCCGCCGCCGGATAGCCCAGCTCCACCTCCAGCTTGACGGTATCCCCTTGAATATCCAGCGACTTTATCGCTTCGATAGCGAAAAGATCTTCCTTCAGATAGGGGTCCTTATAGCCCTTTATGGCGGCTTCCACTGCAGATCTGTCAATGCTGCTCATTCTGTTCTCCGGAAAAGGTGGGATATATAGAGGAAAGATGGGGCAATACTATACTGAATCAGTATGGTTTTATTCAATTTAATCGCGCCCGGCAGGATGAAAATCAGGCTTTCAAACGGTATCATATGCGCCCCTCGCGGGAATCCTGATGACGACATCCGTCCCGCGTTTTGTCACCATCGCCGACGCACCAGCGTCGACGGCTATTGTCCATGGCTTGGCGACAAGCCTTATATGAGTAATAACGGAAAGAATTATGTCCGGAGAGCCTAGAAAAATTCTCGTCACAAGCGCTTTACCGTACGCGAACGGCCCTATTCACCTTGGGCACCTGCTGGAATATATCCAGACTGATATCTGGGTAAGATTCCAGAAGCTTCGCGGCCATCAATGCACCTATGTCTGCGCCGACGACGCGCACGGCACAGCGATCATGCTTAAAGCCGAGCAGATGGGCATTACTCCGGAGCAACTGATCGACCAAGTGAACGCAGACCATCGTCGCGACTTCGCTGAGTTTCTGATCGAGTTCGACAATTACTACTCCACGCACTCGGAAGAAAACCGGGAGCTGTCATCCTATATTTACAAAGCCTGTGTGGACGCGGGTAAAATCGCTACGCGCACCATCACCCAGGCCTACGACCCGGAAAAGAACCTGTTCCTGGCGGACCGTTTCATCAAAGGAACCTGTCCTAAGTGTAAAGCGGAAGACCAGTACGGCGATAACTGTGAGGTATGCAGCAGCACTTATACGCCCGCCGAGCTGATCAACCCCCGCTCCGCCATTTCCGGCGCGACGCCCATTGAAAAAGAGTCCACGCACTTCTTCTTCAAACTGCCCGACTTCCAGGAATTCCTGCAGAAGTGGACCCGTAGCGGAACCCTGCAACCACAGATCGCCAACAAACTGGCGGAGTGGCTGGACGCAGGCCTGCAGGAGTGGGATATCTCACGCGACGCCCCTTATTTCGGCTTCGAAATTCCAGATCAACCCGGCAAGTTCTTCTACGTCTGGCTGGACGCGCCAATTGGTTACATGGCGAGCTTCAAGAATCTATGCGCGCGTCGCGCAGATCTGGACTTCGACGAATACTGGAAGAAAGACTCCACCGCCGAGCTGTATCACTTCATCGGCAAGGACATCATCAACTTCCACGCACTGTTCTGGCCGTCCATGCTGAGCTGCGCGGACTTCAGAACGCCCAGCGCCGTTTATGCGCATGGTTTTGTGACTGTGGATGGGGCAAAAATGTCCAAGTCCCGCGGCACCTTTATCATGGCGCGGACGTTTCTGGAGCATCTGAATCCAGAGTACCTGCGTTATTACTTCGCCGCCAAGTTGACCTCCAACGTGGACGATCTGGACCTGAACCTGCAGGACTTCACGCTGAAAGTAAACGCCGATCTGGTTGGCAAGCTGGTCAATATCGCCAGCCGTTGCGCCAAGTTCATCACCAAGGCGGGAGGCAAACTGTCGTCTCAGATCAGCGAGCCTGAATTGGTTGAACAGTTCCTGTCCAAATCCGACTTTATCGCCCAGGCCTACGAAGATCGCGAATTTGGCAAAGCCGTCAGGGAAATCATGGCGCTGGCCGACCTCGCCAATAAGTACATCGATGAAAAAGCGCCCTGGAAACTGGCGAAGGAAGAAGGCAAAGAACAGGAAGTGTTGGACGTCTGCTCTGTTGGCGTAAACCTGTTCCGTATCCTGATCACCTATTTGGCCCCAGTGCTGCCAGGCGTCGCCGCGGCTTCCGCAGAATTCCTGAACGCGCCCATCGTCTGGAACAAGCCACTGCAGCCGCTGACCGACCATGCCGTCAATGAGTTCAAACCAATGATCTCCCGGGTTGATCCCAAAGCCGTGGACGCCATGGTGGAAGCCTCCAAAGACAACATGGACCAGGCGCCCAAAGACAACGGCAAAGCGAAAAAGGACAAGAAAGAGGCGAAATCCGAACAGGAGATTGCGCCAACGATCAAGTTCGACGACTTCGCCAAGATCGACCTGCGCATCGCCAAAATCGTCTCCGCAGAGCATGTAGAAGGCGCCGATAAACTGCTGCGCCTGCAACTGGATATCGGCAGTGAACAGCGCCAGGTATTCGCCGGCATCAAATCCGCCTATGCGCCGGAAGACCTGGTGGGTCGCTTGACTGTCATGGTCGCCAACCTGGAGCCGCGCAAGATGAAGTTCGGCATGTCCGAAGGCATGGTGCTGGCGGCGGGTCCCGGCGGCAAAGACATCTGGTTGTTGCAGCCGGACAGCGGCGCGCAGCCGGGCATGCAGGTTAAATAACCGACACAACGGCGCTTTCAGGCGCCGTTTTGCTGCGCCAGCTCAAATTTGCGCTAAATCCGCGCAAGGGCGACCGGCGCAGCCTTGAACGCACGGCGACACAACCAGATAATAACCGCCAGAGTCAGGGAATTCCGGGAGCTGGCGATCTGTTGCGCGGCGGGCTTCCATAAGCGACGCGTTGGATAGCATTAGGATAAAGCTGGTGAAGATCCTGAATAAGAGGCGCTGATGACTGAATACCTGTTGATACTGGTGAGCACTATACTGGTCAACAACTTCGTACTGGTCCAATTCCTGGGCTTGTGCCCTTTCATGGGCGTGTCCAACAAGCTGGAAACCGCCATGGGCATGTCCCTGGCCACCACCTTCGTGTTGACGCTTTCCTCACTGTGCAGCTATCTGGCGTACGAATACCTGCTGGCGCCGCTTGGTATGGAGTTTCTGAAAACCATCACGTTCATTCTGGTGATCGCAGTTGTCGTCCAGTTCACGGAAATGGTGATCAAAAAAACCAGCCCCTTGCTTTATCGCGTTCTGGGCATTTTTCTGCCGCTGATCACTACCAACTGCGCCGTGCTTGGCGTCGCGCTGTTAAACATCAAAAAGCAAAATGATTTCATGGAGTCGATCCTGTACGGGTTCGGCGCCGCTGTCGGTTTCTCCCTCGTGCTGACGCTGTTTTCCGCCATGCGTGAACGTATCGCCGCCGCCGATGTGCCGGAACCGTTCAAGGGCGGAGCCATCGGGATGATCACCGCTGGCCTGATGTCGCTGGCGTTCCTGGGCTTCACCGGCCTGGTTAATATCTAGAGGCCTTCCGCAGATGAGTATTGTCGTCATAGCCGTATTGGCGCTCTCCGCGCTGGCGCTTACCTTCGGAGCCGTGCTTGGCTTCGCCTCCGTCAAATTCAAAGTGGAAGGCAATCCCATTGTCGACCAGATCGACGGCTTGTTACCGCAAACCCAGTGCGGACAGTGTGGTTACCCGGGCTGCCGCCCTTATGCGGAAGCCATCGCCAATGGCGACGGTATCAATAAATGCCCTCCCGGCGGGGAAGCCACCATCACAGCCCTGGCGGACCTGCTGGATGTGGAGGCCGTACCGCTGGATTCCGAACACGGTGAAAGCAAGGGCAAACAGGTGGCCTATATTCGCGAAGATGAATGCATCGGCTGCACCAAATGCATACAGGCCTGTCCGGTGGACGCCATTCTCGGCGCCGCCAAACAGATGCACACAGTGATCGTCAGCGAATGCACGGGGTGTGACCTGTGCGTCGATCCCTGCCCTGTAGACTGCATAGATATGATTCCCGCCCCCAGCGGCATCCGCGACTGGGCCTGGGATATGCCCAAGCCGCCGACCAATGGCGGCGCAATCATCGCGACAGATCAGAATAACGGTATGGCGGCGTGAGGAAGTAAGGCCTGAGCATGAGACAAATCTGGGATTTCCACGGCGGCGTACACCCTCCGGAAAATAAAAGCCAATCCACCAGCCGACCGATCCAAAAAGCGACGCTGCCGAAAACGCTGATACTTCCCTTGAGCCAGCATATTGGCCAGCCCGCCAAAGCCCTGGTGGAGCCCGGCCAAAAGGTGTTGAAAGGCGAAGTCATCGCCACTGCGGAAGGACCAGTCAGCGTAGCGGTTCATGCCTCCTCTTCCGGCACAGTGACCGCCGTGGAAAGACGTCCCGTGCCACACCCTTCCGGTCTTAGCGATGTCTGCATTGTGATCGAGACCGACGGGGAAGACGCCTGGACAGATCTGACGCCTTGCGAAGACTATCGCTCACTTGGCTCAGAGCAGTTGCTGGAGCGCGTTCGTCAGGGCGGTATCGCCGGTATGGGCGGCGCAGGTTTTCCCACCGCAATCAAGCTGCACCCGCCTCGCAATGACAAGGTCAATGCGCTGATATTGAATGCGGCGGAGTGCGAGCCTTACATCACCGCCGATGACATGCTAATGCGCGAGCGCGCCGACGAAGTCATCCGCGGCATGGAAATCATGGCTCAGCTTTTGGAGCCTGAAGAGTGCCTGATTGGCATCGAGGACAACAAACCGGAAGCGATCTCGGCGCTGAAGCAGGCCGCCTCCGGCACTCATATCGAAGTAGTCGTCATTCCGACCAAATATCCGTCCGGCGGCGAAAAGCAACTGATCAAAATCCTCACCGGGCTGGAAGTGCCCCACGGCAAAATCCCCGCTGATATCGGCGTGATGTGCCAAAACGTAGGCACCGCGGCGGCAGTGTACCGCGCCGTCCGTTTCGGCGAACCGCTGATCTCTCGCATCACCACTGTGACAGGCGATGGCGTCGCTACGCCCGGTAATTTTGAAGTTTTATTAGGCTCGCCCATGTCCGACCTGTTGCAACAGGCTGGATTCGACGCGAGCAAAACGGATCGTCTGATCATGGGCGGTCCGATGATGGGCTTCACCTTAACTGATCCAGACTTGCCGTTGGTAAAAACCAGCAACTGTATTATGGCGGTATCCGCAAAGGAATTTCCCAGGCCCGATCCTGCACAGGCCTGCATCCGCTGTGGCCTGTGCGCCGAAGCCTGCCCGGCGGAGCTGCTGCCGCAACAGCTCTATTGGTTTTCCAAGGCCCAGGAATTTGATAAGGCGGAAAACTATAACCTGTTCGACTGCATCGAGTGCGGCGCCTGTTCTTACGTCTGCCCCAGCAGCATTCCGCTGGTGCAATATTACCGTTACGCCAAGAATCAAATCCGGGTGACGGCGCAGGAACAGCAGAAGTCCGATAAGGCGCGTGAGCGCTTCGAATTCCGACAGACCCGCCTTGAGCGCGAGAAAGAAGAGAAAGAGGCCAAGCGCAAGGCCCGTGCGGAAGCCGCCGCGAAAGCCCAGGCGGAGAAAGCGGCCCAACAACAGGATGCGCCAGCGGATGTAGATCCAAAGAAAGCGGCGATAGAAGCGGCCATCAAACGCGCCCAGGCCAAGCGCACGCCGGCGCCCGCCCAACCCCGGGTCAATATCGCCGAACTGCAAACCAATGTGGACAAGGCCAGGGAAAAGCTGGAAAAAGTACGCGAAACGCTGGCGGAATCCGATGGAGCCAACGCCGCCATGCAGGAAAAGCTGCGCAACGCGATCGCCAAAAACGAAGAACGCCTGGCGGCGGCGGAAAAAGCGCTTCACGACGCCCAGAACTCTGCGCCAGCGACGCCTGCCGCCTCAAACGCAACGCCTGCGACACAGGCGGCGGAGCCGGAGCAACAAGCGCGCGCTATCGCTCGCACGCGGGACAAGATAAAGACTCTGACGCAAGCGATAGAATCTTGTCGCGAAACAGACCCACAACGAGCGGCGCAACTGTCCGAGACTGTAGAGAAAACCAGAGCGAAGCTGGCGGAGTTGGAAGCGGAGGCAGCCCCGACAGATAAAGCAACCGATGAGCCGCCGGCGCCCAACCTGGAAGAATTGTCTTCTCAGGTTGATAAAGCCCGCGACAAGTTAAGCATGATGCAGGGCATGCTGGACGACGCCAAAGCGGAGCAACCAGCGGACGAAGCCAAAATCGCCAAATTGCAGCGGGCGGTGGAAAAGAATCAGGAGCGTTTGGCCGCAGCGCAAAAAACGCTGGAAGAAGCCCGGACACAAGCCGGCGGCTCTGCCGTTAAAGCAGCATCGCCTGAGGAGATTGAGGCTCTGACCTCTGCTCTGGAGAAAGCGCAGGATAAACTCGCCATGATGCAGAACATGCTCAACGAAGCCCAACAGGAGCCCCCCGTGGACGAGGCGAAAGTGGCGAAGTTATCCCGAGCAGTGGAAAAAAACCAGGACCGGGTCGCCGCCGCCCGCGCCACACTTAACGAAGCTCGCGGCGACGCGGCGGAAAATCAGACTAGCACTGACGGAGCGGGCGCTTAACCCATGGCATTTCTTCGCATCACCTCCCCTCATCTGAAAGGCCCTGCGCGCACCACCGCCATCATGCAATGGGTGATCCTGGCCACCATCCCCGGATTGCTGACCATGACCTGGTTCTTTGGCTGGGGAACCCTGATCAACGTCATCCTGGCGTCGTTAACCGCCGTGGCGGCGGAAGCCTTTGTGCTGACGCTGCGCAAGCGCCCCTTGGCCTTTTATCTGCGGGACTACAGCGCCGTTCTCACCGGGGTGTTGCTGGGTCTGGCGCTGCCGCCTTACGCCCCCTGGTGGGTGACATTTGTTGGAACGGCGTTCGCCATCATTTTCGCCAAACAGATTTACGGCGGTCTGGGCAATAACCCATTCAACCCCGCCATGGTGGGTTACGCACTGCTGCTGGTGTCCTTCCCTGTCGCAATGACCACTAACTGGGCGACGCCGCGTCCCTTGGCGGAAATCCCAGGATTCATGGACGCTTTCGCCCATATCTTCTGGGGAGCGGAAATCGGCGTGGATGGTTACACCATGGCCACGCCCCTGGACACCTACAAGCACGAGATCATCGCCGGCACTGCGGAAGCAGTCTTCGCCATGCCCGTCTTCGGCGCACGCACCGCGCTGGGTTGGGAGTGGGTCAATCTGGCCTTCCTCGCCGGAGGACTACTGCTTATCTGGCGCAAGATCATTACCTGGCATATTCCAGTCAGCATGCTCGCCGCGATGGCGCTGTGCTCTTTATTACTGGGCTGGGATGAAGATAAATATGCGCCGCTTCAGCTGCATCTGCTCGCCGGCGCCACCATGCTGGGCGCCTTTTTCATCGCCACCGACCCGGTTTCCGCCGCCACCAGTAAACTCGGCAAGCTCTATTATGGCGCTGGCGTCGGCATTCTGGTTTACCTGATTCGTACCTGGGGCAACTACCCGGACGCCGTGGCGTTCGCCGTGTTGTTGATGAACTTCGCCGCGCCGTTCCTGGACTACTACACCCAGCCCCGTACTTACGGCCACCGCAAAGCCCGTCGCGGTGTGAAACAGGATTAGGAGACGCCCATGAACGCATTACAGGCATCCATTCTTCGGGGCGGCATCGGACTTGCGATATTCGCCGTGGTGACCGCCGGTTTGATCGCAGTAACTCAAGTCAGCACCGCTGGTCGCATCGCAGATGCGGAAAAGCACGCCCGCGCCAAAGCGCTGTATGAAGTTGTTCCACGTCAGGAGCACGATAACGACATGTTGGCGGCCCCCATCCTGTTGCACCCTGACCCTCTGCTCGGAGCCAAAGACACAACGGAAGCCTATCTGGCCACCTTTCACGGCTCGCCAGTGGCGGTGATTTTGCCCTTTGTCGCGCCGGATGGTTACACCGGCGAAATCCAGGGCATTGTTGGCGTACAGCCTGATGGAACGGTCAAAGGCGTCCGTATCACCGCCCACAAGGAAACCCCCGGGCTGGGCGACAAAATTGAAGCGCGGAAATCTCCCTGGGTGGAGCAGTTTCCCGGGCGCTCGCTCAGCTCTCCCGCGGAAGAACGCTGGAAGGTGAAAAAGGACGGCGGCGATTTTGATCAAATGACCGGCGCCACCATCACGCCCAGAGCGGTAGTGAAGGCGGTGCGTAATGCGCTAACCTATTTTCAAAGTCATCGCGATCAGCTCTTGCGGAGCAATAGCGGCGTGAATACTGCAACCGCGACACAAGAATAGCCGGGCGGCGAGCGTATCGAATATGAATGACCGAATGAATCCAGGATCTGCATAATGGCGAAAAGCTATCAAGAAATAGTTCGGGACGGATTGTGGAAAAACAATCCGGCGCTGGTGCAACTGCTGGGCCTTTGTCCCCTGCTGGCGGTGACAGGCACCGTGGTCAACGCCATCGGCCTGGGACTGGCCACGACGCTGGTGCTGACCGGCTCCAACGCCGCGGTTTCCATGATCCGCAACTACGTGCCCGAATCCGTACGCCTGCCTGCATTCGTCATGATCATCGCCTCGTTCGTGACCTGCGCCGAGCTGTTGATGCAGGCCTTCGCTTATGAGCTGTATGAAATTCTCGGCATCTTTATCCCCTTGATCGTCACCAACTGCGCCATCCTTGGACGCGCAGACGCTTTCGCCTCCAAAAATCCAATTCTCCCCTCCATGCTCGACGGCTTTATGATGGGACTGGGTTTCAGTCTGGTGTTGATGGTGCTGGGCGGCATGCGCGAGGTAATAGGACAAGGCTCGCTGTTTTCAGGCATGGACCTGCTGTTTGGCGAATCTGCGCGGAGCTGGAAGCTTGAGTTGTTCGCCAACTACCCTGACTTTCTGTTCGCCGTGCTGCCCCCCGGCGCCTTTGTCGGCATGGGCCTGCTGATTGCGCTAAAAAATGTGATCGACAAACGCTTGAAGGAAGCCGCTGCGGTGAAACTGGAGAAGCCTGTCTCCGGCGGCAAACGCGTGCGAGTAACAGGAAAGATATCCTGACGCGCCGCGAGCGTCTCTCTCGCTGCCCGCCGCATTACAAATGGGGCGCCGCATTCGACTGTGAATACAAGCCATAAGAAGACTGATGAATAAGCAAAAACGAGCGGAGATATTCGCCCGCTTAAAAGCGGAAAATCCCAACCCGACCACGGAGTTGGAGTACAACACCCCCTTTGAACTGCTGATTGCGGTAGTTCTGTCCGCTCAGGCCACTGACGTGAGCGTTAATAAAGCCACCCGCAAGCTTTACCCCGTGGCGAATACGCCGGAAGCCATTTACGCGTTGGGTGTAGAGGGTCTTAAGGAGTACATCAAGACCATCGGCCTGTTCAACAGCAAAGCGGAAAACGTCATCAAGACCTGTAAAATCCTGATCGACCAGCACAACTCGGAAGTGCCGCAAACCCGGGAAGCGCTTGAAGCGCTGCCAGGAGTCGGCCGCAAGACCGCCAATGTCGTTCTCAACACCGCTTTCCGCCAGCCAGCCATGGCGGTGGATACGCATATATTTCGAGTCTCCAACCGCACCAACATCGCCCCCGGCAAAAACGTGCTGGAAGTGGAGCACAAGCTGATGAAGCACGTCCCCAAAGAATACCTGATGGACGCCCATCACTGGTTGATTCTGCACGGCCGCTATATCTGCACTGCCCGCAAACCCCGTTGCGGCGCCTGCGTCATATCTGATCTGTGCGAATTCAAAGAAAAAGTGCTGGATTGATGGCGTTCGACTTCCACCACGATGGCTTTGTGTGGCTGCGGGACGCACTGCCTGCGTCATTGATCAACGCCATCCTGCAGGAAATTACCTGTGATGATGAGGTTAACTCCGGCTCCGGCGTGCGTAACGCAGATCGCAAGTATGCAACGCTGAAGGAGTGGCTGGCCGGCGGCGACCTCACGCGGCTGGCCTGCCGGTATTTAGAGGGCGCTCCACAGCAGGTTCGGACAATCCTGTTCAATAAGTCGCCGCGCAAAAACTGGCTGGTGACCTGGCATCAAGATAGAACCGTTTGCGTCAAAGAACGATTTGATGCGCCAGATTGGGGGCCATGGTCTGAGAAAGATGGTGTTTTGCATGTGCAGCCTCCCATAGAGACGTTGGAGCGCATGCTGGCGTTTCGCATCCATCTGGACCCTGTCGACGAAAGCAACGGCTGCTTGAAAGTCATACCGGGGTCTCACCGCGAGGGACTGTTATCCCATGAACGTATCCAGCAAGTCGCCGCATCGTCGAAGCCCTTGTCCTGCGCTGCCCAGGCAGGCGACATCCTGGTAATGAAACCTCACTTGCTGCACGCCTCCAGCAAGGGAACGACGCCCAACCAGCGTCGTATTCTCCACGTAGAATTCAGCGACTATCCGCTGCCAGCCGGCGCGCAGTGGGCAAGCTAATCTCTACTGCCCTGTAGTTAGGTGTCGCAGGTAATCCGGCAGCCTGACGTCACTACGGGTCTCCGGGTCCACCTCTGGCATGCCATAGACCGTGCGCATGGGCACCACTCCAGCCCAAACCGGCTGATCCATATCCTCTTCTTTGTCTCTGGGCGGACCGCTACGGACCTTGGCGCTCGCCTCCACGATGGGCATGGCCAGCACCGCCGTCGCCGCCAGTTCGTTGCGTGTATTGGGGATAATGTCGTCCGAACAGCGGCCGGGAATGATGTGATCCACCAGAGCGTTCAGCGCTTCATTCTTCATATCCGGGTCCTCTATCGCCTCGAACTGTCCAAACAAAACGACGCTACGATAGTTCATGGAGTGATGGAACGACCGCCGAGAGAGTACCAGCCCATCCAGTAACGTGACGCATACCGACGCCTCACGCCCGTCCGCCAGGCTTTTAAACAAACGTCCGTTTACCGCGCCATGCACAATCAAATTATCGCCGTAGCGACAGTAGGCGGTTGGCAACACAAAGGGCGCGCCGTCAAACATAAACGCTACATGGCACAGAACAGACGCATCCAAGATACTGTAGATATCGCGGCGCTCGTAACCCGCCCGGTCCCGTTTGCGGGAAAAGGCGGTCTTGGGGGTTATCGGCAGCACATCGTCAGTCATCGAACTTACTCCTTCCAATCACATCAAGCTATTGATGCAGGCAGATTAGCTTGAAATTGGATATCTATTAATGTCCACTTTAAACATTTATAAAGAGTCCACTTTAGAGAAAGAAAATGACCGCCCCGACGCAAAACGCAAAGTCCCGCTATCTATCGCTGTATGAAGAGTTAAAGCAGTCCATCCTGGCGGGCCTGCTGCCGGAAGGAGAACGGCTGCCGTCCTCCCGCAGCATGGCGGACGCGCGAGGCCTGTCCCGCACCACCGTCACCAGCGCTTACGACCAGTTGCTGAGCGAAGGTTATATCGTCAGTCGTCGCGGGTCGGGTTGTTATGTCGCCTCACCGCTGCCTGGCGTGGATTTTCCCACCGCCTCGCCGCCACAGACGCATCACTCTGGTCCAGCACCAAGTCTGTCGTTCTGGGGTGAGGCCCTGATGCGCCAGCGTCCCGTCAAATCCATCCCGCCGCCGACGGTAATTGATTTCCAGTATGGCAATGTGGATCTTGACGAGAAAAGCCAGCATATCTGGACAAAGTCCGCTCGTCACTGGGCGTACCGGCAAGGCCGTCATTATGGCGACACGCTGGGATTACCGGCCTTGCGGGAGGCGATATCCGCTTACCTGCAACTCAATCGCGCATGCCGCAGCCATCCCGACAGAGTCGCCATTACCTCCGGCGGACAACAGGCGTTCGACCTGATTACGCGACTGGCGATCAATCCGGGCGACAGGGTTGCGGTGGAGAACCCGGGTTACCCCAGAGTCAAACAGCTGCTCACCGCTCTCGGCGCCAAATTGATTCCCATCGCTGTCGACGAGGAAGGGTTAAAAGTAGAGGATCTGCCACAAGGCGTGGAAGCGCCCAAGTTGGTATACGTCACGCCCTCGCATCAATTTCCCAGTGGTTGTGTGATGTCCCTGCGCAGACGGCTGGCGCTGCTGGAATGGGCGCAGGCGAACGACGCCTGGATAATCGAAGACGATTACGACAGTGAGTTTCGCTATTGCGGCAAGCCGATTGAATCTTTACAGGGTCTCGACCATCACGAACGGGTTATCTATGCCGGCACCTTTTCCAAAGTCCTGTTCCCCGCCATCAAACTGGGCTATCTGCTGCTCCCCAAAAGCTGGCTGGAGCCGCTCACTTACGCCAAGCAAGTGACGGATCGCCACTCCCCCTGGTTAGAGCAGCATATCCTCGCCGAGTTTATGCAGACGGGGGAGTTCGAGCGTCATCTGCGCAGAATGCGCAAACGTTACGCGATTCGCCAACAGACTTTGGCGACGGCGTTACAGCGCCAGGAGGGCGACAGAGAAATTCTGGTGGAGGGTGATAACGCCGGCCTGCATCTGGTGTGCTGGATGCCCAGTCTGCCGCTGAGCGCCGTCTCCGCGTTTATTGAACAAGTACAAGCGCAAGGCGTCCGCGTTTACCCCATACATCCGTTCTATCACGGAGAGCCTCCCGCAGCAGGTCTGTTACTGGGATTCGCCACTCTGACGCCAACGGAGATCACTCAGGGAGTCGGGGTAATCAAACGAACATTGCGAGAGTTCTGAATAGCCCCGTATACAATTCGAAACAGCGGGCCAATCCGATTACGGGCATGATGAAGTCGTTGTGGAAGCAACGGTTTCCTTAACAAAAACAATAACCAATAGGGATATTCGCATGACAGTTCAAGCTAATAACGGAAATAACCAAGATTACTCCGTCGGGTTGGTCGCCGTCTCCAGTTGGCAAGGTTGGTTGCGGCATACGCCTCGCCGCCTGAATGTTCAGCAGGAAGGCGCCGGCGCCAGCAACCTGTATCGCTTATGGTCCACCTTTTCCTGGCAATCCCCGAAAGGCTGCGTCGGCTACTTCAAGAATGGCCATACCGCTCTGGTCGTTCGCCAGAGAGGCGTCGTCACTCATGTGGTGGGATTTAATCCTGAGTCCTACCTGCTTGTCGGATTATTACAAACAACCCGCGGCAACAACATCACCGTCAGGGGATTATGGTACGACGACTTCGCCATGATTCAGGACCCAACGGCGATCAGTTACGAAATCAACGTCACTCAGAATCAGGCCCAGGATTTCGATGGGTTGATCACATCGCTCATCGGCAGATCCGACCTGGGACCGCACTCTCCGGCCAACACGCCTTACTTCTACAGCTTCCGGCCAGCGGACATGGAAGCGCGGGTCAGCGGCCTGACCGGCAACTGCGGTAATATGGCGTTGGTGATTCTCTGCCAGTTTCTGTATGACTGGCGCAAAGGGGAATATGTGGAGATGTTTCGCTCCTGGGTGAACCAAAACCGTAATACCCGCAATTTTGGCCAAGGCCCGTTAATGGGCGCCATCACCCAAAGCTTCGCCTAAGCGAAACGCGCTGTTCATAGCCAGGAAGTTCAAGTGACAGTTAGATGACAGTAAATTGAATCTTTTATGAACAGCGTGCTCTTATACACCATCAATATTACAATTTAATGGTGTTTTAGTTTCAACCCCGCCCAAGTTGTACAAAAATGACTGTTAAATATGCCGCTGTCGGCGATATCCAGCTCGCCTATGAAACCTTTGGCTCGCAAAAAGATCCCTGCATTCTGCTGATCATGGGCCTTGGCGCTCAAATGCTGGTGTGGCCGGACGCCCTGTGCGAACGCCTGGCTGCAAACGGGTATTTCGTGGTGCGTTTCGACAATCGGGATATTGGTCTCTCCAGCAAAAGCGATGGCGCGGGACATGCCCGTCCAGTCACCAACTTTCTCCGCAAGCAGTTCGGTTTGCGGGTGAAAAGCGCTTACACACTGAGCGACTTGGCCAACGACGCCATAGGTCTGCTGAATCACTTGCGGGTCGCCAGCGCTCATATTGTCGGCGCATCCATGGGCGGCATGATCGCGCAAATCGCCGCCGCAAAATATCCTGAACGGGCGCTCAGTCTGACTTCCATCATGTCAGCTCCCGGTTTTAGCCGCCTCCCCGCCTTGAATCCAGCCAATCTGCTGGCGCTTATCAAGCCAACGCGTCCCAAGTCGCGGGAGGAGGTTATTGAAAGCAAAATCAGTCAGATACGTCGTATCGGCAGCCGCAGCTATCCATCCTCTCGGTCAGAGTTATTACAGCGTGTAGGAAAAGTACTCGACAGAAGCAGCATCGACCACGAGGGGCTGCAAAGACAGGCCAGCGCCATTCTTGCCGAAGGCTCTTTGGTTGAGCTGCAAAAGAGCATCATCACGCCAACTCTGGTCATCCATGGCGATGAGGATGCTCTCATCCCTCTTTCAGAGGGCGTCGCCTGCGCCCGCAACATCCGTGACGCGCAGCTTGAAGTCATCGCCGGTATGGGTCACGATTTCCCTTCCCCGCTGATAGCCCGCGTCGTCAAAGTCGTATTGCAACACGTTGGACAAGCCGCCGCTCGCCCCGGAAACGCCTGCGAGCAAGCCTGATATTCACCTGTCAGCCTCCATTTGCATCCATGGTGTTTAGAGTGAATAGACAGCTTGCCAGCGCGCCTGCTACACCTCTACCATGAGCTGGCGCATCAGCGCATCAGCGCCCTCAGCTAGAACAGGAGAGTCAAGCCATGAGTAGAATCCAAAGCGTTAAGGACCGTCTGCAGGACACCACCGAGAAGTCCCTGATCCGACTTGAAAGCATTCACACATCTATAGCGGAAAAGCCGCTGCTGGCGCTGGGTAAAATCCAGCCTTTTGAAGGCGTCGCCCATCAAGCCAGGGTATTGCAGCAGAATATGATTCATAAAACCTACCGGGGCATTCGGGATCTGACCGAAATGCAAGGCCAAATCGCCGACCAGATTATTCGTCTGATCCCCTGAACTGCGCCAACGTCGTCTGATGTATTAAAACCTCTTAGTTGTATTCCTGGCGACAGACGCAAAAAAGGCGGTAATACCGCCTTTTTCATTTCATCAAATAGTGATCCCTTATGCGCCAGGGTGCAGGGTCAGTAATGCGTTGATATCCAGCTCCCCGCCTCTTCCCAGCTCCAGCTCAAGGTACTGGCGCATTTTGTCCGCCAGGAAACCGTCCACACCGGGCGAGCCGGCTACGCCATGGGCCACCCAGGCGTCAAAGCGATCGTCGTTACCCACTACCTGCGCCGCTTCCAGTAACAGCGACTGTTTATAGTCCGACACCAATGCCTTGAGTCTGTTTTGGGCAGCGATACGCACCTCACTATTGAGACGGCTTTCCATATCCAGATCAGACTCCACCATCGCCGACTTTCGCGACAAGCCTATCGTATAGTGGTCATCGTAATAGTCGTCTTCGGAGACGACATTCACTGGGGTATCGCTACGGCGACCATCTACCTCCATCACTAATGCAGAGCTGGCGGTCTTGGTCAAAATGTATCGCTCGTAGTGGTAGTCGGAGTAAACATCCTCCATCACGGTTGGCGGAACAATCGAGAACTCAGTCAACAAGGAGTCCAGCTTGTGATCAGCTCGATCCAGTTTGCGGCCTCTCTTGTCGACTTCATCATCAGCTCTACGCACCTCTTCCCTTTGACGGGAGACCTTATCTTTCAGGCGGTCGACTTCTCTCTTCTGTGTGTCATATTGTGGATCTGTGATGTTAAGTTTATTCAGCGCGCCTTCTTCTTTCGCCAGGTCCCGCTCCGCCGATTCCAGCTCACGCCGCTCCCGTTTAAAGTCACGGCGGGCGTCCCGCAGATTGTCTTTGGCGCGATCCAGCTGATATCGCTGGTCAGACACATCTCCCTGCAAACGAATAAAGTCCGGGTTGCTCACCATCACCTGCCCGCTGACATACTGCTGCACCTCCGGAACAACAGACTCGCTCAGATTATAGTGAACCGGCGCCCGAGACATGCTCACGCGCGCCTCATTGCCAAGTTTACTGTTTACTTTATTGACCAATTGCAGTCCGGCTACGCCATACCCCAGATCATCGCCAAAAACGCGCCGGTCGCTGTCCAACTTAATGCGAAACTGGTGCTGCGTCGCTATCGTTTGATAAGCAGAGTTATATCTATCCCAGGCAGACTGTTCATGCGTCGCCTGCGCCACTTTGCCGTAAAGCAGCATGGCCTTGCCCAGATTATTACGGTCATAGGCTGTGTTAGCGGCGCTTCTTACCTGACTCAGCCACGCGGTAAAATCTCTGCGCGCCTGTTGCAGCCTATTCTGGGTGTCCTTATCGTTGGGCTTTAGCTTCAAGGCTTCTTCATACCTCTCAACCGCCAGCTCATAACGGCCTTGAGTGTAAAACTCTTCCCCATCCTTGATCAGGTTACGGTGCGCGCATCCTGTTACAGCCAAAGCCACCAACGCTACTCCCGCAAACCTTTTGAAGCGATTCGACAACATTATCTTCCTACACCATTCTCATATTTTTCGAAATTACGACGGGACCTGATTTCACTACTCGGCCCTATCGCCACTGCCTTGATATGAGTCTATTTATACCCCGCGGCAGCTTAACCCTAACTGAATAAAAAGGGCGAAATCGCCAATCGCGAACATTGGCGATGGCAACTTGAGGTAACAAAGGGGATCGTTGGAAATGTAAAAGGCGGGGATTCCCGCCTTTAACCAGAAAAGCCAGCCGCCTTCGGCTGTGACGTGTGATCGCGAAGATATTGTCGCGACTATTTTGCGCCCAGCATCGCCTTTTTGAGATCTTCCTGAGCCGGCTTGTCGGATAACCAGATACCGAACAAGGCTTCTTTGAATGCAACACCGCCATCAATAGTGGCCGCAAGCGCATCGTTTTTATACACCTCTACGCCTTTGCCTGGGAGATACACCAGGTCGAATTCGTCATTTTCCTGGATCTCTTCATCGAACACGCCAATAAACTTATCGATATTTGCTTTAATTGGAGCCGTATTGCCATTGGTCGCGTTCTCAAAGCCCTCAGTGGTGGCTTTCTGCATCTTTTCGCTGGTCACCATACCGGAAACCATATGCAGTTTGATCGCCATAGGCTCATCCGCTTTCACAATCGAAGAAGCGTCCTTATTCGCCTGCGGCAGGTATAAACCGCCCACATATACGTCAATGAACCATTTGGAGCGCACGCCGGCGCCATTGAGCTTTAATTCAGACCCCGCAGCGCTAAGCGTGTCGGGAATGTCGACGCCAGCCACTTTGGCGGCCTGGGAGGAAGGGGATAGGACCAGCAAGAGCACAAGTGCAGAAATTAGTTGTTTCATATTTCATCCCTAGTTGCATTGATTGTTATTTAAATTATTTGCTGTTTATTGATTGTAAGCGCTCAACGGTTCAGGGTAATTCCGAATCGGCGAGCGGGCTCCATTATAGGCAGCCCGCAAAAGCGGTAGATAGGGTAAAACAGGTAGTTATACCGGGTTATGCGAGCTGGTTCGCAACTATAGGCGCAAGACATTCCTGACAGCAAGTCTAACCGGTCCATTAAAAAAGGGCGCTGGATGCGCCCTTTTTACTGTTACGACTGTGTAACTAAAAGTTACTTAAACAGTGTGTCTCCGGTCAAACCTTCTTTCTCCAGCAGTTCGCGCATGCGCTTGAGCGCTTCTACTTGAATCTGACGCACTCTTTCCCGAGTCAGGCCAATTTCCTGCCCTACTTCTTCCAATGTGCTCATGGGATAACCGCGCAATCCAAAACGACGGGCGATAACTTCCTGTTGCTTGTCAGACAATTGGTCAAGCCAACGGTCCAGACAGCCTTTAAGATCGCTATCCTGCAACAGCTCGGCAGGATCATTGCTCGCCTCATCGGCGACGGTATCAAGAAGGGATTTTTCCGCGTTGCCGCCAATCGGCGAGTCAACGGAAGTGATGCGCTCGTTCAAGCCGAGCATACGTTTGACATCCTTCACCGGCTTTTCCAGCAAGTCGGCGATTTCTTCAGCGCTGGGCTCATGATCCAGTTTCTGGGTCAGTTCGCGGGACGCGCGAAGATATACATTTAATTCCTTAACTACATGAATCGGCAAACGGATCGTCCTTGTCTGATTCATGATGGCGCGCTCAATCGTCTGGCGAATCCACCATGTCGCGTAGGTTGAAAATCTGAAGCCGCGTTCAGGATCAAACTTTTCAACGGCGCGAATCAGACCCAGGTTGCCTTCCTCAATGAGATCAAGCAGGCTCAGGCCTCTGTTCACATATCTGCGGGCGATTTTCACAACCAGGCGCAAATTGCTCTCAATCATGCGCTTACGGCCTTTCTCATCGCCACGACGCGCCATGCGCGCAAAATGAACTTCTTCTTCCGGGGTTAATAATGGGGAGAAACCGATTTCGTTCAGATAAATCTGAGTGGCGTCGAGATTTCTGTAAGATTGGCCTTCGCCTAGGGAGAAACGACCGGTACGTCCTTGATCAATCGAGACAACAACATCACTTTCATCGTCTTCAAACTCTTCAGCCTCAATTTCAGCCAAATCGATATCAACATCGTAAGCTAAATCTTCTGCGTAAGATTCACGTTCTGCTGCCATGATGATGCCCTGCTCTCGTTAACCCCTTGCGGGGTATTGATGACGTTTTGCACTTGCTCAGGCGCAAGTTTTATCGTTTTGGTAGGTATTTGAGAGGGTCAACCGGATTGCCGTTTTTTCTTATTTCGAAGTGCAACATCGGTCGGTTGGTCCCTGTCTCACCTATCTCGGCTATCTTCTGTCCGCGGTTTATGAAGTCACCCTCCTTGACCAGTATCTTGCTGTTGTGCGCGTAAGCGCTGATGTATTCATCGCCGTGGCTCAGAATCACCAGCTTGCCGTAACCTAGCAAACCATTACCCGCATACACTACTTCGCCACTGGCCGCTGCTAAAACCGGGTCGCCGATTTTGCCGGCGATATCAACACCTTTATTGATGTCGCCTGCAATAGAAAAAGTATCAATAATCGGGCCATGATGGGGCCACCCCCATCCGGTAACAATTCGATCCGTTTTACTGGTTACAGGAGCTTTTTTCTTTTGTGTATTTTTGTAAACGGGAGCCTGAGCAGTTTTAGGCGGAGTAGTTTTCTTGGGCTTAACTGATGAAGTTTTCTTGGTTTTGACAGTCGTCTTTTTAGTTTTCCTGGATGGCTGCGTGCTCGCAGTCTGATAGCCATCCGGCACAACCAAGGAAATCCGCTGCCCCGGCTTAATCATGTATGGAGCGGATATCCGGTTGATACGAGCCAACTCTTTATAATCCCGACCATATCTCCAGGCGATAGAATAGAGAGTGTCGCCTTTCTCGACGACATGGCTCCCCCAGTACACCGGAGGGTTAAATGCAGGGTCTCTATATATAGAAGGCGAGGTGCAGGCGCACAAGAATAGCGTGATCGACAAAGCGACCGATCTCAAAGCATAAAAAATGCCATTACCAGTATACAGTCTGTTACAAAACCTGTGTTTTTGGGATTTTAGACAATGCACTTTTTAGCTTTTTTTAAAACAAAAAGGAATTAATACAGCCTAGATTATTCTCATTATTTACAAAAGTTTCTAAATTGAACTCCTAAGTAGTTAAATTACAACTATATTCTGTAGAGTTATAGATTCAATGCCGTCGGGTTCGCTCGTTATACCTGATACCAGAGGTAACACCAACAAGGAAAATAAGTAACACTAACGTGATTTAATTTCCTAAAAGTGATCTCTCATTTTTGATAACCAAGTCTCACTTTCTCCAGCGCAACCACCATCAATGCGCCGATAGCGAACAAAGCCGCCACCGTTAACACTTGCGCCGGCTCGCCTGTAATCACCTCGTAGCGAGAGGGGAAAACATTCGCCTGCACAAGGGGGACCTGGGCCCCATGAGAATCAATACGATATTCCAGCGTATACTTCCATGGCCAGACTTTGTTGAGAGCGCCCAGCATAAAGCCGGTCAGAACAGCGAGGGTGTAGTCGTGGTAACGTCTTAATAACCAGCTTAGCAGGTGGGTGAAAGACAGCAAGCCAATCAGACATCCTGAGGCGAAGATGGATAAAGGCAGAATTTCAAAGCCTTTCACCGCCGCCAGGACCGGACCGTAAATACCAAGAAGTAACAGTAGAAAACTGCCTGAAACGCCGGGAAGAATCATGGCGCAAATGGCGATGGCTCCGCTTATGAACAAGTTCAGGTAGGTCGGCTCCAGGCTGGTAGGGCTCAAAGCCGTCAGCGCATAAGCCACTGCAGCGCCCAACCCGATCAACAACGCAGTTAGCGCATTCTTCTCTCTGATTGCCTTACCTACAAACCAGACAGAACCAAGAATCAATCCAAAGAAGAAAGCCCATATAAGATTGGGATGGCTCTGCAATAGAGAACTGATGATTCTGGACAACGTAAAGACACTAGTGAGAATGCCAGCGAACAATGTCGCCAAAAAGGTTCCATCAATGTCTTTCCAAACCGCTGCAAATCCCTGCGTGCGCCAGATGCTAATCAGTCCCGGGCGAATTCGCCCGAGAGCTGAAATAAGCCGCTCGTAAATACCGGAAATAAATGCAATCGTACCGCCGGACACGCCAGGAACAATATCCGCAGCTCCCATGGCCACGCCTTTCAAATAAGTCTTCCACATGTTATCGAACAACGCCTCCTAACAAAGGCACAAATCGAACCTGCTCCAAACTGCTCTCCTCTATTTCCGCGCCTTGTCTCTTATAGACTTTCAGCATCTGTTCGTTGCCGCCGCCAACCGGAATGACGAGACGTCCGCCATCCGCCAGCTGCTCCAACAGCTCCGACGGCGTCTGCTCCGGGGCCGCTGTCACCATAATTGCGTCGAAAGGCCCCTGTTCAGGCCATCCCCAACGTCCATCGGATAATTTCGCGCTAACGTTATTTAACTTTAGCGCCTTGAATCTCAGTTTCGCTTTTTCCAGCAGTGGCGCAATCCGCTCAACGGTATAAACCTGTGTGGAGAGTCGGGCTAGAATCGCAGTTTGATAACCCGAGCCAGCGCCAACTTCCAATACCCGTTTCGGCTTCCAACCACTACACAGCAGCTCAGTCATTCGAGCCACAATATAAGGCTGCGAGATCGTCTGGGAGTGTCCTATAGGCAGAGCGGTATCTTCATAGGCGCGATGAGCGAGAGCCTCGTCGACAAAAATATGCCGAGGAACCTCAGTCATCGCCTCCAACACCGCTTCATTCTGAATTCCGTTTTTCCGCAAGCGCTCAATCAAACGCAGACGCGTGCGCCGCGATGTCATGCCTATGCCTTGCAAGTCGAAGTTCACTCAGTATCTCCCAGCCAATCCTGTAGTTGGTTAAAAGCATCGTAGCGAGTCATATCAACATGAATAGGCGTAATGGAGACGTAGTTGTGCTCCACCGCGTAGAAATCCGTACCTGGTCCAGCATCATCCCCTTCCCCCGCCGCTGCAATCCAGTAACGCTTGCGACCTCTGGGATCCACAATTTCGTGAGGCTCCCCGCCTTTCAAACGATGCCCCAGACGGGTCAACTGAATCCCGCGGATGTCGTCTAAAGGCACGTCGGGAACGTTCACGTTCAGCACCGTACGCGGGGCAATCGGCGACTTCAGCTGTCTAAGCAGTAAGTTGGCGACCACTTTCGCCGCAGTAGCGTAGTTTTCTTGCCCTCGATTTACCAATGACACAGCAATTGCGGGTTGCGCCAGAAAACGGCCCTCCATCGCCGCAGCGACGGTGCCGGAATACAAAACGTCATCTCCCAGATTGGCGTGGGAGTTAATGCCAGAGACAACGCGCTCTGCGTCATAACCGAACATCTCACTCAGTCCCATATGCACACAGTCTGTCGGCGTACCATCAACGGCGAAGAAACCTTGTGAGGTTTTCTGCAGAATCAGAGGGCGTGTCAACGTCAGCGAGTTACTCGCTCCGCTATGATCTCTATCTGGCGCGATTACTCGAATCTCAGCAATATTTTTTAGCTCATCCGCCAGAGCCGACAAACCTGGCGCATGCACGCCATCGTCATTGGACAATAATAATTTCACTACCGCTTTTCCTTTATTCGCTACTCCCTCATCATCTGCCTTTTGCAGTCAATTGCATCAATGGTAGTGACAATGGGAGAAGCTATTAGTAAACAGGTTTGGCTGGAATCAGTTTAATCTAAATACTTGGTCCAGCAACACAGAAGCAAAGCAACCGGAACCAAGAGAAAACGTCAGCTCAATATCGTCGCCGACCCACTGCCAACTCATCTCTACAGGCTTGGCGACAAAAGGCCTCCGTGCTGTCCGCGCGCCGTCTTTGTGAATAGCGGTCAGCCATTCTGATAAAGATGCCGTTCTCAGTTGTTCAATTTCTCCGGCCGTCCCAGACAAAAACTCCGGGCCTCCCAACATAGGGCCTGTAGGCACAGTGGATTCAGACACGACAGAGCTGGCGGCAGGAGCGCCTTCATCCCCATCAATCATGGTTGACCAGTCACCTCGACGAACGCGCTCAGCCAGAATTTCATTAAATAGATAAGAGCGCGCCGCAGACAAATACATCCCCAGATGGGCCTTCTTTTTCGGCTTTTGGCCTTCTACAAACCATGCATGCGCGCGTTGTAAGTTATAACCATCATGACCAAAGCGCTGGTCTCCGAAATAGTTAGGAAAACCATTCGCCTGAATGTATGAAAGCTTTTCATCGATTTGCTCGTGAACACCATCCACCTGCCTAACCCAGATCTTAAACGCATTTCCTGAGTGATCCCCACGACGTAATTTTTTTTGCGTCCGAGTAACACTGAGAACTTCTACGCCTTCAATCTGTAACTGACTCCAATCTGGCTCAGGACGTTTCCCCAAATAAACAGAAAACCATTGTCTCGTCACTGCATGACGATCCTTCAATCCCATTAGCCCGATATCAAAGTCACGCACACCACAAAAACGCGCGAGATTACGAGATACCCACTCGGTATTCTGCCCGCGTTTTTCAATATGTAATAAAACATGCTCTCCTCCTGAGTCCGGAGGCGTCCATAGTTCGTCTACGCCGAAGTCTTCTGGCGTTTGACGCCATATTCCAGGGGCCGAGTCAGTCCAAAGTCCAGGGAAGTTAAGATCAAAATTCATATCAGTTCTTTTGCGCCTCAAGCAATGCTACCGCATGACAGGCAATGCCTTCCTTACGTCCGGTATAACCCAGTTTTTCTGTGGTAGTGGCTTTTACGTTTATACAGTCAATCGAAACATTGCAGTCAGAGGCGATATTGATCCGCATGTTTTCTATATGAGGAGCCATCTTAGGGGCTTGTGCAACGATAGTCCCATCGATATTCCCTACCTTGTAGCCCTTTTCTTGCAGTTTGCTAACCACAGAGCGAAGCAGGTTCCGGCTATCCGCGCCGGAAAACGAGGGATCGTCATCAGGAAAATGCTTACCAATATCCCCCAAGGCCGCCGCACCAAGTAAGGCGTCACATATCGCATGGAGTAAGACGTCGCCATCTGAATGCGCCTGCAAGCCGCGATCGAAGGGAATGTTCACCCCGCCAATGACAATAAAGTCGCCACTCTCAGAAAACGCATGGACATCAAAGCCATGCCCAATTCGAAACAAACTCATTCTTCTTCCTGCATAATGCGGCGTAAAAATATCTCCGCCAGAGGTAAATCTTGAGGATGGGTAATTTTGATATTATCGCTATGCCCTTCTACCATTACCGGCCTCAAACCCAAAGCTTCGATCGCTGAAGCTTCATCGGTAATGTTAACGCCCTCTTCTAGTCCTTGCTTTAAGGCCGTCAATAAAATGCCAAACCGAAACATCTGTGGAGTATAAGCCCGCCAGAGATTAACCCGGGGCACAGTCTCTAACACATCACCTGCCGCACTGGTCCTTTTCACTGTGTCGGCTACAGGCACGCCTAAAAGCCCGCCGGATTGAGTATTCCATAACGACTGCATCAGGTTGGAAATATCATTGATGCGAAAACAGGGACGAGCCACATCATGGACAAGCACCCAGTCTTCAATAGAGGCATGAGGCTCTATCTTCTCTAGAGCATTGAGTACTGAAGTCGACCGCTCAGTCCCACCAGCTACTGGTATTATTTTTCCAATATACTGGTCAGCAATCTCAGGCCACCATTTGTCTTGCGGGTGAAGAGGCAAATAGATCTGCGATACTCCAGGCGCTGACAATAGTCGGTCCAGCGTATGCTCAAGAACGCTTCGATCAATCAATTTCAAATACTGCTTAGGGCATTCGCCCCCCATGCGAGAGCCAACGCCAGCGGCGGGCACTATCACCCAAAGCTTATGCTCTTCCATACTGTCTACTAATACTAACCAAGCTCGATTTCTGCAAAAACCGGGCTAGTATCAGTGAAGCGAATAAGGAAAATCAAGAAAGGTTCAGTTTTCGATGAGCAAATAAAATTGTTCGTCAGGATACACCATCCCCAACTGGCTGCGAGCTCTCTCTTCTATCGCGCTCTGTGCAAGTTTTAGCTCCATGACTTCAGCCTCAAGCCTGCGATTCCTCTCCGCCAATTGCTCGTTCTCTTCTTTCTGACTCTCAACCTGACGATCAAGCACCCATGCCTGAGCGAAAGAGCCTTCGCCCACCCAAAGACGGAATTGAAGGACGCCAATAATCAGCGCCAAAACTGTCCACAACCAATTTACACGCATAGCAGAACGACAATGAGGTTATATTTTCGTCGTCAATGACATTTTGCGTCCCTGCTGCTTCAAACAAGTTCCGCCGTGATAATTTACTTTTTAGTAGGGCAGAATCGCTTATTTTATAGACTCTATTATTTATAGTCGATAAGTGTTGATAACTTCCAGTAGAAAACACTTATAACTACATAAATTTAATGGTATTTCTTTTTCAAAAATTTAACCCACTCGCAAGAAATTATAGAAATTATAGAAATTAGAGGTAGGAGAGGAGGCGTACAGGAATAGTAAGAGAGACTCAGGCTCCACTTTGAGAGGCCAGGAGCGAGTTTATATGCTAGGCCTTGCGATAAATTTCAGACATAAAAAAACCCGTCACGAGGACGGGTTCTTCGTATTAAGAGCCTGACGACGACCTACTCTTGCATGGGTAATCCACACTACCATCGGCGCTGGACTGTTTCACTTCTGAGTTCGGAATGGGATCAGGTGGTTCCAGTCCGCTATGATCATCAGGCAAAACCGTTAAGCTTTGTCTTAGTCTAGCTTGTCTAGTTGGCGCTTGGTCAGAAGACCTTTAACTTGGATAAGCAGTTATACTCAATCAATACCGGTAAATTACTTCGGTGTTATATGGTCAAGCCTCTCGGGCAATTAGTACTGGTTAGCTCAACGCCTCGCAGCGCTTACACACCCAGCCTATCAACCTCGTGGTCTACAAGGGCCCTTTAGGAGGATCAAGTCCTCAGGGAGATCTTATCTTGAAGGGGGCTTCCCGCTTAGATGCTTTCAGCGGTTATCCCGTCCGAACATAGCTACCGGGCAATGCGATTGGCATCACAACCCGAACACCAGCGGTTCGTTCACTCCGGTCCTCTCGTACTAGGAGCAACTCTCCTCAAATCTCCAACGTCCACGGCAGATAGGGACCGAACTGTCTCACGACGTTCTAAACCCAGCTCGCGTACCACTTTAAATGGCGAACAGCCATACCCTTGGGACCGGCTTCAGCCCCAGGATGTGATGAGCCGACATCGAGGTGCCAAACACCGCCGTCGATGTGAACTCTTGGGCGGTATCAGCCTGTTATCCCCGGAGTACCTTTTATCCGTTGAGCGATGGCCCTTCCATACAGAACCACCGGATCACTAAGACCTACTTTCGTACCTGC